>CAWBNZ010000013.1:0-60980 GCA_963790235.1 uncultured Actinomycetota bacterium | reverse complement strand
CTCATCCGTCGTGTCGCCCATGGCCGAGACCACGACAACGACCTCGTTGCCTGCCTGACGGGTCTCGACGATGCGCTTTGCTACCCGCCTGATGCCGTCGGCGTCAGCAACTGATGACCCGCCGTACTTCTGCACGATCAACGGCACGACTGCTCCTGGGGGTGACACTGTTCGCCGAGAGTTCGGGCGACACGAAGAGCATCCTAGCGCTGGTCGGCTGAGCGGATCCCGCAGCGCGTGGCACTACGGCAGCACCACCGCCGTCTTCGGGGTGGTCTTCTTCACGCTCACGTAACCAGGCTTCTCCCCCTTGACGACGACGCTGAGTTCCTTGCCAGCATCCCCCGCCTTCGGCACATACGTGGCGCTTCTCGCTCCTGAGATTGCCACTCCGTTTGCGTACCACTGGTACACGAACATCACGGTGGCGGGGCTCCACGTGCCGACATCCACAGTGAGCACCTCACCGACCTCCGGGGTTCCTACGACGACTGGACTGCCCGCCGTGATGCCCGCGCCGACCGGACTGGTTGCCGCCGAGCGCTGGACCTTCGACGCGTATCCGGCCTTGCTCGCCTTCACAATGACGTCAAGTACCTTGCCGACGGTGGCCGCCGTCGGGGTGTACGTGGTTGACCGCGCACCACCGATAGCCACGCCGTCTGCGTACCACTGGTAGGCGAAGGCATCGGGGGTGGGTCCAGGTGCCGACGTTGACCGTCACCGCCACACCGATTTGCGGATCGGTTGTGCTCAGCACGGGGGCCGGACCGGTGAGCCCCTGTCCAACGGTGACCCCCCATGACGTCTGCCACGCCGAGGTGTGGTCGGTCTTGGAGCCCTTCACGGTGACCGTGAGCATCTTTCCGACCTGACTGGCGATCGGCGTGTAAGTGGCCGACCTCGCGCCGGCGATGGCAACCCCGTCCGCGTACCATTGGTAGGCGTAGGTTATCGGCTGCGGATACCACGATCCGAGCGCCACTGACAGTTGGCTTCCGGGAATCGCTGTACCGATGATCGTCGGTTTCGTACCGTGCACCGCGGGCGTGTACGGCGCCAGAATCGCATCGATCGAGGAGGTCGTCGCCGACCGTTCCACGGTGACAGCATCAGCGGTGGCCTGCGACGGCGCGTTGTCGTAGAACTCGTAGGTGTAGTAGCCGCTGCTCGCCGAGAACGAGACGTACCGCTCACCTTCGGGAACACCGGTCATCACGTACGCTCCGGTGACTGGATCGCTACTTGCGGAGGCGAGCCAATTGCCCGCAGCGTCGTATGCGGTCACGTAGGCACCCAGCGGCTCGGAGGACGACTCGCTGCCACCGCGCACCGTTCCCGAGATCGTGCCGAGGCCGATGAGGGACTCGTCGAAGGTGAGCAGTTGCTGCTCTTCCACCTCGAAGTATGTGGCCAGATACTCCTGCGTCACGTCGTTCCACCACTCGGTGGCCCACGGCGCGCCGGAGAACTGCAGGGTGTACTCGCCGGGCGCGAGGCCCTTGATCACGTAGTGACCATTGGCGTCGGTGGTTGCCCACCCCGCCTGCACGTAGTTGTGCTGGTAGGCGACGACATTGATCCCAGCCAACTTGGTCGTCGGGGCCATCGCGTCGGTGATCGTTCCCTGGATGCCCGAGACCTGCGGTACGACAACGTTGGGGCCGGCCTGAACTCCGCCACCGATCTCCACATCGCCCGCAGTGCCCTGCGAGGAGGTGAAGTTCGGGTACCAGCCACCCTCAGCCCACAGGCCCGGCGTAGTGACCGCCGATGTGTCGATGTACATGTTGAGCGTGCCGGGTTCGATGTGCCCAACCGAGTATTGGCCGCTCGCATTGGTGTAGACCTTCACCGAGGCGGGCGAGCCTGGGCCGTCGTAGCCCGTGTAGAACTGCACGCCGACGTTCGCCAGCGGCACGTTGTCAGGCCCGCCAGTCACCGTTCCGGAGACCTCGGCGAACCGCGGCAGGGTTTGGTTGATCACGATGTCTTGACCCTCAGCGAACGTCACGAGGTTCGGCGTCGACGTCGAGTACGGCTGCGCGTTGTAGGTTCGCGACGCGTAGGTGTCGGCGTTGGGGGTGCCATATTCCGGCACATACGCGAGCTCGTAGTTGCCCGGCGGGATGTTGTAGATCGTGTAGACGCCCGACGCATTGGTGTTGGGCTGGGCGTACTGGAAGGCGTCCACCCCGACACCGGTCGCGTTCGCCCGGATGTTCGACAGCGGCACCGACCCCGAACCAGTCGCGTCGGCGCCCGAGATCACGCCGGTCAGCGTGCCGCCGACCCAGAGGTCCTCATTCAGGTTCGCGATTGGTGAACTGCCGACGACGATCTGGCTCGCCTGGAACTCCTTGAACCAGTCGACCGTGGTGCTCGCGCTCCACCACTCCGTGACGTAGTCGCCGTAGTGGCCATCTTCGAAGTAGCTGATGCGCAAGCTGTAGGTCTCGGGCGCGACACCGGTGAAGGTGAAGAACCCGTTCGCGTCGGTGTACACCTGGTACTGCGGCGAGAAGTCGGAGGTGTGCAGGTTCAACTGCACGCTGGCGATGCCAGCGCCGGTGGTCTTGGCCGTGATCCGACCAGAGACTGTGGTCGCCGCCGCGGCTGGTGACGCCGGTCCGACGACCACGGCGGTCACGGCCAGCAGCGCACCCAGCAGAATAGCCAGCACGCGGTTCGAGAGGAGGCGATTCGGCGGGAGAGAGAGTGTACTCGACGGCATCGGGTCGCCTTTCGGTGCGTCTCGGTGGCCTGTCCACTCGTGACATTTCCTAATCTATACGCAGTGAAGGAGAGCAGCGAACCAGCTTCACGTGCCCGCGCTCCCTCGTGTCGCGATGAATCAGTGCTCGACGACGCGGCGCCCCTCGAACGCGCTCCCGAGGGTCACCTCGTCGGCGTACTCGAGGTCGCCGCCCACCGGCAGGCCCGACGCGAGCCGCGTGACGCGGAGTCCGGGCTGGGTGAGCAGGCGGGTGAGGTAGGTCGCGGTGGCCTCGCCCTCGAGGTTCGGGTCGGTGGCGATGATGACCTCGGTGACCACGCCATCCTGCAGTCGAAGCAGCAGTTCGCGCATGCGCAGGTCGTCGGGGCCGATGCCGTCGATCGGGCTGATCGCGCCGCCGAGCACGTGGTACAGCCCGCGGAACTCGCGCGTGCGCTCGATCGCCACGACGTCCTTGGCCTCCTCGACGACGCAGATGGTCGCGGGCGAGCGGCGAGGGTCGCGGCAGATGCTGCAGGTCTCCTCCTCGGTGACGTTGCCGCAGATGTTGCAGAACCGCACCTTGTCCTTCACGTCACGCAGCACCTCGCTCAGGCGCGTGACGTCGAAGCTCTCGGTCTGCAGGATGTGGAACGCGATGCGCTGCGCCGACTTCGGCCCGATGCCGGGCAGCCGGCCGAGCTCGTCGATCAGCTCCTGCACGATGCCGTCGTACACGGCTACTCGCCCTCAGCCGGGCGGGGCACGACCTTGGGGGCGATGGCCTGCTCCTCGATGAAGTTCGCGCCGAGCAGCTCGCGCACGACCGACTCGCCGTACCGAGCAGGCTCGGTGGATGCCACGGGCTCAGCCTTCGGCTTCGGCACGTGCTTCTTCGTCGGCGCCTCATCCTGGGGGATCTCGGCCACGGCCCAGCCCTGCGCATCGACGGCCGGCTTCGCCGCTGCTCTCGAGGAGCTCTGCGCGGGCCGGTCGCTGCGGCACGACCGCGGCGAGTGGCCGGCGCGGGCTCCACGAGCTCCGGCGGCTCGGGCTCGTCGCGAATCGGCTCGACGGGCTCCGGCCCGTCCGTGACGGCGCGGCGCGGCCGGACCCTCGGCTCGGGCGATGAACTTCACGCGCAGGCCGAGCACCTCGATGATCGCGTTGCGCAGCACCTCGCTGACGCCGGTGGGGCCGCCCTGCTTGAAGGCATCCACGTCGTTCTGGCTCACGAAGCTCACGGTGAGCACGTCGTCGGTGAGCGCTCGGGCCTGCGACGTGTAGACGACCGTCCACGCGCTGCGCTTGGCCGTCCTGCACGACCTCGAGGATCTCGGGCCACGCGTCGCGCACCTGCTGCAGCGACACGGAGCCGGGCTCCGCGACCTTGGCGCTCGGGCTTCGCTGCCGCGGGCTCGGCCGCGGGTGCGGCGGCTACGAGCGGGAGTCGGCGCGGTGCGCCGGCGGTTCGCGGCGCGAGTCGGCGCCTGCGCGCTCGATGCGCTGGGCGGGGCGGCTGCGGGCGCGCGCGGCGGCATCGCCGGCCTCCACGCCGACCCGGCGCTCGAGGCGCTCGACGCGCGCGAGGGCGCCGCGCTCTGAGTCGTCGCTCGACGGCACGAGCACGCGCGCCATCATGAGCTCGAGGTGCAGCCGCGGCGAGGTCGCGCCGGTCATCTCGGTGAGCGCGGTGTTGATGACGTCGGCCGAGCGCGAGAGCTCGGCCTGGCCGAACGCCGCGGCCTGCGTCGCCATGCGATCGAGCTGGTCCTGCGGGATGCCGCGCATCACGCTCGCCGCATTGTCCGAGGTCGCCGCCACCACGATGAGGTCGCGGAGCCGCTCGAGCAGGTCCTCGACGAAGCGCCGCGGATCCTGCCCGGTCTGGATGACGCGGTCGACCGCGGCGAACACCGCCGCGGCATCCCGTGCCCCCATCGCATCCACGGCCTCATCCAGCAGGGCGCCGTGCGTGTAGCCGAGCAGGGAGACCGCGCGTTCGTACTCGATCGTGGTGCCCTCGGATCCCGCGATGAGCTGGTCGAGCAGCGAGAGCGTGTCGCGCACCGAGCCGCCGCCGGCGCGCACGACGAGCGAGAGCACGCCCGGCTCGACCGTGACACCCTCGCTCTCGCTGAGGGTCTGCACGTAGTCGAGCAGCTGCGCGGGAGGCACGAGCCGGAACGGGTAGTGGTGCGTGCGCGATCGGATCGTGCCGATGACCTTCTCGGGCTCGGTGGTCGCGAAGATGAACTTCACGTGCTCCGGCGGCTCCTCGACGATCTTGAGCAGCGCGTTGAAGCCGCCAGAGGTGACCATGTGCGCCTCGTCGACGATGAAGATCTTGTAGCGGTCGCGCGCCGGGGCGTACACGGCGCGCTCGCGCAGGTCGCGGGCATCCTCGACGCCACCGTGGCTCGCGGCGTCGATCTCGACGACATCGAGCGATCCGCCGCCGTCGCGGCTCAGCTCGATGCACGACGGGCACGTCGCCGCACGGGGTGTCGGTCGGTCCCTCGGCGCAGTTGAGGCAGCGGGCCAGGATGCGGGCCGACGTGGTCTTGCCGCATCCACGAGGTCCACTGAAGAGGTAGGCGTGGTTCACCCGGTCGGTGCGCAGTGCGGTGCGCAGCGGATCGGTCACCTGCGACTGGCCGATCAACTCGGCGAACGTCTCCGGCCGGTACCGGCGGTAGAGGGCAGCAACCACGTGTCCAGAGTAGTCGTGACGGGTGACGGCCGGAGGCGGCGTCCGCGGGTTCCGCGGCCGCGCGTCCCCGCTTCTGGGGACACGCGCGCGTACCCCCAGTACAGGGCAACATCATTGCGGATGCCCGCGGCCCGCCCCTACCGTCGGTGGCTACGCGGCATCAGTCTGCGTGCGCAGCGCCCGACGGTCCGGCGCTGCGGGGGACGCAGCCGTGGAGTCAGCGCGGCAGGCCGCTGGGGGAACATCATGACATCCACCGAAACTCATACTCGCGCGCCCGCAACCGAGCCGCAAGGTCAAGGCCATCCTCGCGGGCGGCCTCGTGCTCGGCATCGGCGCCGCGGTCACGCTCGCGGCATGGAACGACTCCGAGTTCGCCTCGGGGCAGTTCGGCGCCGGTACCTTCGACTTGCAGGGCAGCACGACCAACGGCACCGACGGCTTCAGCGACCACGCCACAGCCGGCGCGGCCGCCGTCGTGTTCGACCTCGCCACGCTACGGCAACGTCTCGCCGGATGAGGTGCTCTACGAGCCGTTCTGGGTACGGCTCGCAGCGAACACCACCTCGGGCGCCGAGCTCAACCTCGCGGGCATCGCCGCGGTGCCGGCACGAACAACGCGAACCTCTCGTACGAGATCTACCGTCTCGCTGCGGTCGACACCGTGTGCGACGCGACCGGAGTGCTCCGCGGGCACGCTCATCGGCTCAGGCGCCACGCTGTCGGCGTTCACCGCCGTCGCGCCGTCGACCGCTCACCATCGGCTCGCCCACCACCGACCCCGGCGCAGCGCTCAACCTGTGCTTCGTCGTCACCGCCGAGGACACGCTCATCCAGGGTGGCGGCGCGTCGACGACGTGGGAGCTCGAGGCCGAGTCTCCGACTAGGCACCGCCGAACCAGGACTTGATCATGGGTCGCCACTCTCCGGCGAGGATGCCGCGCGCAGGCACGCTCTCGCGTCGCCTGCGCGCCGTCCTCGCCGGAGGACTCGTACTGGGGGTCGGTGCTGCCGTGACGCTCGCGGCGTGGACCGACCAGGAGAACGGGTCCGGGTCGTTCACCGCGAGCATGTTCAACACCGAATCGAGCGTCGACCGCGCTGACCTGGGCGCACAACACGACGCCGCCCGTGCGCGACCTTCACCGCGTCGACGGGCATGTCGCCCACGGTCGTCGACCTTCGCGCCGTTCAACATCCGCACGACCGTCGCCACCTCCGTGCGGCGGACTCACGTCTGCTCGCTGCGACTCGCACGACGGTCGGGCAGTCTCACCGGACGTGCTCGAGTACCGGATCGCGCGCCTGGCCACTCGCCACGACCGTCGTGCAACGCGACGAACATCGCCGCCGGCACATTCATCATCGGCGGGGCATCCACCTGGGTCGCCGCGACGGCCGCGCTGCCCGGCAGCCCCGGTCGTCGTCCGCGATCGCCGCCGCCGGCGGCGAGCTGCGCTACTGCATCGACGTGCGCATCGCGAGCAGGCGCCGCGAACACGTACCAGGGCGCGACCGGCACGCTCACCTGGACCTTCACCGCGACCTCATCGAGCTAGCCCGATGACCGACCAGACCGCTCCACGCGCGACGCATCGGCTCGATGCTCGGCAACTGGCTGCTGACCGCGCTCGCGACTCGGTGGCGTCGTCTGCATCGCGCTGGTCGGGCTCGCGCTTCTTCTTCAACGTCACGCTCATGATGTTCAAGACCGGCTCGATGAGCCCGACCATTCCGGCGGGGTCGGTCGCGCTCGTGCGCGAGATCCCGGCATCCGAGATCCAGGTCGGGGATGTCGTCACCGTCGCTCGACCGGACGCCCTGCCCGTGACGCACCGCGTCACCTCCGTCGCCGACGGGCCCACCTCGCGACGAGCGCACCATCACGATGCGCGGCGACGCGAACGCCGCGGACGACCCTGCGCCGTACACCGTCTCGAGCGTGCGCATCGTCATGGGCTCGCTGCCCGGGCTCGCGTACGTCATCGTGTGGTTCTCGAACCCGCTCGTGCTCGGCGCCGATCGTCGATCGCGGTCGCAGTGCTCGTCACCTGGTCGTTCTGGCCGCGGGAGCCGCGCCAGGTCGCACCTGCCGCTGAGGTTGTCGACGTTGCATCCTCAGTTCGCTCGATCGGGCGTCTCATGACCAGCACGTGTGCGGCGGTTGCTCGTCGCCGTGGGTGCGCTTGCACTCGTCGCCGGCGTGGTGGCCTCACCGCCGAGCGAGACCCTGGCGAGCTGGTCGGACTCGGAGTCGAGCTCAAAGCTATTCGGCGCCATCCTCGTGCCGCCTCCGGCGTCGGCGTCATGCACCACCGTCGACTTGCCTGTGCTCCGCAAGGGCGCAAGAGTGAGTTGGTTGGCGCCGGCCGGAGGACTGCCCCTCGGAGCGAAGTACGAGTTGCAGAGTGACCAACGTGTCCGTGACGCCCAACCTCGTCAACTCGATCTACCTGACCGGCCTGACGTACACGCTTGAGGATGGACTGCTCGGCGGTGGACTGCTCGGTGGGATTCTCAGCGGATCGGCATCGCTGCGCGTGCAGGTGTTCACGGCGGTGGGCTCTGACGCGGTGCCGTCGGTGACGGTGTGGCGGTCGACGGGGATGCCCACGACGCCCATCACCGTCACGTACAGCGGCGGCCTGCTGTCGGGCAACTTCACCTGCCCGTAGGCCTGCACCGACAAGGCGAGCATCACCCGCCTGCCCCTCTCAGCGCACGCAGAAACGCGGGTGACCGGCGAACCGGCCACCCGCGTCTGGGTAGAGCGTTGTGGTTAGTAGCCGGCGCAGGCTGCCATATTCGCCGCAGTCGGACAGTTCACACCAAGCTGGAGCGAGCCAGCGTCAGCGAGACGTCCAGCGGACTGAGCAGACCAAGCACCGTGACCTCGATCGCGGCGATGTCGTAGCGCCCACTTGCGATATCGGCCGGTGTCCTGCCCACCCCGGCGGGATGGGGTTCGCCACGGGCGGCTGCGGTCGGTTCTGAGCGTTAACGATCACCGACGCAGACCGTTCACCCCGAAGAGATCACCTACGACCTCGCCGACGAGCTCGATCAAGGGTCGTGGTGATGACATGTCACCAGAGCGAGCACGTCGGTCAGCACATCGAATAGTCCACCGACGACGTTCGTCGCGAGCGTCGTAACATTCGCGTCGCGAGCGGCAGGTCATTGAGGACGGTGCAGACGAGGCCCACCGCCGGAACGAGGCTGCAGGGCGTTGTCGCAGGATGTTGACAGTCGCGTTCCCCGCCGCGGGAACCGTGATCGTCACCAGATCCAATCCGATGACATCAACGTCGACAGGAACCGTGAACCCGCGACTGAAAGGGTACCGAGCACGGTCGTGATCGCAGCATCGACGTCATCGATGAGATTGTCGATCGCGTCGAGTAGTGCCGTCTTGAGGTTGTTGATCACGGTGGGGTTGATGAGCAACTCCGTGTTCGGCGCCAAGCCGTTCAAGCCGTTCGCCCCGTTGAACAAAGCCGCGATATCTACCTCGACGGAACCGGATGCCAGATTGATCGAGACGATGCCCGAGTCATCCGCGATGGTGTCATCGAGCAGGTCTGTCAGCGCAGTCAGCGTGAGGTTCGCCGTCACGGCACCAGAGATGGTCACGTCCGTCAGTCCGAGGAGAGCCAGCTGGGCGTCGAGCTGCGCCGAGATCAGTGCGGCCTGGAGCGAGGATGAACGCGTTGAGGCTGTCGATCAGATCCTGGATTAGCTCCGTGACGGTCGCGACGAGCGGAGATGACACATCAAGGTCGAGTCCCGCGATCAGGTAGTCGCGGATCAGGTTCCCGTAGACGTCGTTCATCCAGTCGGCATCGCACGCGTCGAATGTCGCGATATGAACCAACCGCTCCAATCTCGAGGTCCAAGTCCACCAGCTCTCCGGCGAGCGGCGCTGTCGACGGGATGATCGCGGTGAGGAGATCCTCAAGGTGACTGCGTGCCCGGAGTGCCGGGTCGCCGGCGGCGGACCCGCGAGGTTCACGAGCGCACCCTGTTCGTGATGAGACCCGACGACCCAGCCGAGAATGCCGGTGCTCTGAGCCTCGCGCGTAGGTGCCGAGCGCTCCAACCGGATCTGTTCGTATCGAGATTCAGCAGGTCGGTGGCCGCGGGCAGGTAGGCTCGATCGCGCCGTTAGCACGCCGACATTGAGAGCGTCGTAGTAGCGGTTGGCATTGTCGGCGCGGCGGCGTCGGGATGACGAAACGGCAGGCACGGCTGTGCTCACGGTTCCATTGTTCGTTGGCAGTCAGCGTCCGACTCCAGCACATGTTGAGGCACGAGCGTCGAGTTCGAGGAACTGGCCGCCGCCTCGCGTCTCAAAGATATCCCGGCGCCGTCGCAGTCGCGGTGCCGACTCCGGGCTCGCCTGCCCTGCGTCGCCGAGACCCACTCGTAGTCGTTCCAGCTCGCGCTGGTCAGCGCGCAAGCCCGGGCAGGGTCGCGATGACGAGGCCCGCTGGCCGACAAGTCCGGCGACGCCGGCAGCGCCCTTGACTTGGGCCTTGGTGAACATCTTGCGGCTCATGAGCGGCTCCCTTCGTCGAAGCCGATTCGTGCACGACGAGCGCTTGCGAGTACGAGGCCGAGTCCGAGGACGCCGACGCCGATCACGAGCAGCGCCGTGATGTCGAGGCCGGTGTTCGGCAGCTTGCCCGGGTCATCGCCCATCGCGGTGAAGCCGAAGCCGAAGCTCGCCGTCGAGGCCCATGAGCGATCTGGTCGGACTGCTGCCTCCGGGTCGGCCTGCGCCGGGATGCTGAACGTCACGAGCACGAACTTGTTCGCAGCGTTCGTCAGCGTGCCGAGGTTGTACACCGGCGCGTTGCCCGGGCAGCGGGGCGTTGTTCGCGGTCGAGTGCGCCGAACGTGGGCACGCTGCTTGCGGCGGCCGGCCCGAAGATGTTCGACGTGGTGCCGCCACAGGTGGGCGAGGCCGGGTAGTCGGTCCACGCCTGCGAGCAGAGTTGCGCCTGCACCTGGAGGCCGTCCGGGTGAGTGACGAGCGCGCCATCCCGCTTGAACTGCATCGTCAGCGGCGAGCTGGCATCGACGAGGTGCGCGCTGATCTGCCAATGCTCGACCGACCCCGGGCTCATGGAGAGGAAGCTGGCCCGATCGGTGTTGGGGTTCGGGTCCGCCATGAGCGAGAGGTGGCCGGGCAGGCCGTTCTCGGCGACGGACTCGAACGCGGCCATTGCGCGATTCGAGATGAGCGCGAAGCCTGCGATCAACGTGAGCACTCGCGAGCACGAGTGCTCCAGTCCTTCCGAAGGTCCAGACCCGCGCTGGGGCTGTGGTGGTCATTTCTTCACTCCTGAGTAAAAGGTCGGCCAGAACGCGAGGACTGTCGTCATGGTCATGTTCGAGTCCTCGTGCGGATCGTCATCGTGGTCGTGGCTGCTCGTCGTCCGTTCTTCGGCGGCGTGCTGCAGCTTCCTTCGGCTTCGGCCAGAAAGCCCAGAGCACCAGGCCGGCCACGAACATCGTGGTCAGGCCCAGGAACACCGGCTCCCGGCTCACCCGATCACCGTGCCGAGGCCGGGGATGGGCAATACCACCCTCACGGCCTCGGTCACGTGATACGGGGATGGATCATTGATCTCGTTGTCATCGCCCTTGAGGACGAGGATCACTCCGCCATCGACTGCAGGATCCGGGGAGACCTCCATCACGCGGTGCGTGACCGGGAGCTTTCCCTGGGCGCTCCACCATGACCACGTCGCCCACGTTGATCTGCTCAGCCGTGATGGGCTGGGCGATCGCCGCGGTACCGGTGGGCATGGTGGGAGCCATGGATCCTGTCTGGAAGATGAGCATCTGCAATCCGAAGAACGTGGACGCGACGAGCCAGAGGATGCAGGCCAGGCCCGCCACAGCGGCGACTCCCAGCACTACGTCCTTGACGACGCGCTTCACGGTCATGACAACGAGGTCGTGTCGTCGACTAGTCGCGACGTGGAGATGAACTGCCACGCCGGAGCGACCGTGCGACCCATGGGTCGCGGTCGTCGCGATCCTCTCGAGCTCCTCCCCGTCGGCAGGTGAGATCTCGAAGCAGTAGTGCAGGTAGGTGGCTCCCGCGCCGAGATGACCTGCTGACGGTCCGGTGAATCGGCAGCGTCCGAGACCGAGTACCCGTCGGCGATGACTCGTGTACCCCGGACGATGACGCGTCCACGTAGCTGACCGGGCCGGCCTGACGCGGACGATCTGACGCCCGATCCGCAGGTCGAGGGTGTCCACAGGAGTCTCGGTTCGCCGGAAGCAAGGTCGCCATCGGTGGTGCGGGACCGTTGGTCGGGATCGGTGCCAGCGAGTCCGACCGGCCAGCGACCGAGGTCGCGTCGTGCGCAGCGCGACCGGCGCGAGACCGACGTCTCCCGGCGTGAGCGCGAGCGGCGGTCACCCGTGAACGTCAGCGAGCCACCTGGGTTGTCGGGCTAGCTCTCCCAAGTGCCGACGGCGTTCGTCGCGCCTGCGGCGCGGTTCTGCTCGACGATGAACGTCGACGTGCCGACACCCGGGCCGCCGCGCCGTTGCCGCCGTAGACCCACTCGTTGTCGACCCAAGCCGCGAGCGTGACTGTACCGCCGACGCCGAGCGACGAGGCCGGCCGCTGCGATCGCCATGATCTTGGCGCGCTTCGTTGAACTGAAATTGCGCATGAGCGCCTCCCAATCGGCGCGGAGGCTGCCTGGTACAGTCCCCGCGCTGTTCCTGATCGACCCACCCCCGATGGTGGACCTAGGTGGACTGTACACGGCTGACAATGCGCTGGGAACAGGGCTGTCGTATTCGACTTGTACCCCGTTTGGGGGTACAGTTGCGCGACATCGCCGGAAATACGGGGCTTGTCTACCCTGTTGGAAGTCTTAAATTCATCTCGACTTTTCTTGGTCATTTCTGGTCGCGAACGTCTGGCGGGCGATTTCGAGTTCCTCATTCGTGGGAACGACGAGGATGCTCGCCCGCGAGTCATCCGTCGAGCTGTCACCCCGAGAGATGAAGGTCGCCGACTCCGCGTTCCGGTGCGCGTCGAGGGTGAGGCCGAGGAACTCGAGTCCGCGCAGCACGCGCGCGCGCATCGCGGCCCCGCGCTCGCCGACGCCCGCGGTGAAGACGAGGGCGTCGAGTCCACCCAGTTGCGCGGCGTAGGCCCCGATGTACGCGCGGATGCGGTGCGCGTACACCTCGAGGGCCAGTTGGGCCGCGGCATCCCCGGAATCGGCCGCTTGCTCAACCTCGCGCAGGTCGGAGCGTCCCGCGAGGCCGAGCAGGCCGCTGCGCTTGTTGAGCAGGTCGTCGAGCTCATCCACGTCGAGTCCGAGGGAGAGGATCGCGCCCGCATCGATGTCGCCGGAGCGCGTGCCCATGACGAGTCCTTCGAGCGGAGTGAGACCCATGGATGTCTCGACCGACACCCCATCGCGCACCGCACACGCCGAGGCGCCGTTGCCGAGGTGCAGGATCACCATGCGCGCAGCGGGCTTGCCCGCCGCCCCGAGGATGCGGATCGCCTCCCGCGACACGTACGCGAACGACGTGCCGTGGAATCCGTACCGCCGGATGCCGAGCTCTGGCGGCACCGCGTAGGTGTACGCCTCCGGGCCGAGCGTCTGGTGGAACGCGGTGTCGAACACCGCGACCTGCGGCACGTCGGGCAGGGCCGCGCGGGCGGCCCGGATTCCGGCGAGGTTCGCGGGGTTGTGCAGCGGTGCGAGCTCGCTGAGCTCGTCGATCGCGGCCTCGACCTCAGGGGTGATGAGCGTCGCATCCCGGAAGCGGGCGCCGCCGTGCACGACGCGATGCCCGACGCCCGCGAAGTCCGTGTCGCCACCGAGGGAATCCAGCGCGAGCGCCAAGGCGGCGTGGTGATCCGGAACGTCGGAGCCGGGCTCGCCGATGCGTTCGATCGTGCCATCCACGCTGGATTCGCCGGTCACGGCGTCGATCACCTGGTACTTGACCGACGACGAGCCGGAGTTGATGACGAAGATCCGGTTGCGTCACTCCGGTCACCGCCTGCGCCTGGATCGCCGTGATCGCCACCGTGTTCACGATGTCGCGCACGAGCGCGCCGCGCGAGAGGTCGTTCACGGGCTTGCGCAGGCCCTGCAGCACCGGGCCGATCGCGACCGCGCCAGAGCTGCGCTGCACTGCTTTATACGTGTTGTTGCCCGTGTTGAGGTCGGGGAAGATGAAGACGGTTGCGCGTCCGGCGACCGTGGACTCCGGCATCTTCGTCTTGGCGACGGCGGCGTCGGCTGCGGCGTCGTACTGGATCGGGCCCTCGACGGGCAGCTGCGGCATCCTCTGCTTCACGAGTTCGGTCGCGGCGCGCACCTTGTCGACGTCTGCGCCGGAGCCCGACTCCCCCGTCGAGTACGAGAGCATCGCCACGCGCGGCTCGATGCCGAACTTCTGCGACGTCTCGGCCGACGAGATCGCGATGTCGGCGAGCTGGTCGCTCGTCGGGTCGGGCACGATCGCGCAGTCGCCGTAGACGAGCACGCGATCTTCGAGCGCCATGAAGAACACGCTCGAGACGATCGAGACACCCTCGACCGTCTTGATGATCTCGAAGCTCGGCTTGATCGTGTGCGCCGTCGTGTGCTGCGCGCCCGACACCATGCCGTCGGCCATGCCGAGGTGCACCATCATCGTGCCGAAGTAGCTCAGGTCGGTGACGATGCCGCGAGCCTCCTCGACGGTCATGCCCTTGTGGGCGCGCACCTTCGCGTACTCCTGCGCGAACTGCTCCACATACTCGGGGTCGTTCCGGCGACAGGATGCGAGCTGCCGCGATGTCCACCCCGAGCGCCGACGCCCGCGCACGGATGTCGCCCTCGTCCCCCAGGATCGTGAGCTCGACCACCCCGCGCGCGAGCAGCGTGCTCGCGGCCTGCAGGATGCGGTCGTCGCCGCCCTCTGGCAGCACGATGTGCTGCTTGTCCGCGCGCGCCCGCTCCAGCAGCGTGTACTCGAACATGAGTGGGGTCACGGCGGTCGCGGCACCCTCGCTGACGGCGTCGGTGAGCACCGTGGCATCCACGTGCGTCTCGAACAGGGCGAGGGCGGTGTCGATCTTGCGCTGCGAGCGCGCGCTGACCCTGCCCCGGGTCGCGGCGATGCGCTGCGCGGTCGGATACGTGTCGAGCGTGGTCGTGATGATCGGGATGCCGCCGCCACGAGCCGGATCGTCGAGCCCCTCGATCAGCTCCGTGACGGGGGCGGCAAGCTCGAACCCGCCGTTGAGCACCACACCCGCGATGGACGGGAACGTCTCGCTCGCGTTCGCCGTGAGCACCGCGAGCAGCACCTCGCTGCGATCCCCAGGGATGACGACGAGGCACCCCTCGGTCAGCCGCGGCAGCACGTTGTCGACCGACATCGCGGCGATCACCACGCCCGTGACCTCGCGGCCGAGCAGGGCCTCGTCGCCGAGCAGCAGCTCGCCATCGACGGCGGCTCTTCACCTCGTCGACCGTGGGCGCGACCAGCAGCGGATCCTCCGGGATCGCCCACGCCGGCACGCCGGTCTGCTCGCCGAGTGCAGCGGCGATCTCGTCAATCGCGTCGGGGTCGGCGCGGTTCGCGATCACGGCGAGCAGGCTCGCGTGCGCGTTGTGCAGCTCCGGCAGGCTCAGGTCGGCGATCTGGCGCAGCTCGTCGAGGGTGCGCGGACGCGACTCGTCGACGCTCCGCCCGGTGAGTACGAGGATGACGGGCGCGCCCAGGTTGGCCGCGACCCTCGCGTTGAATCCGAGTTCGGTGGGGGTCGCGACATCCGTGTAGTCGGAGCCGATGATGACCACGGCGTCGCACTTGCGCTCGACCTGCTTGAAGCGGTCGACGATGCGTGAGAGCGCGGCATCCGCGTCGTCATGCACCTCTTCATAGGTGACGCCGACGCACTCGTCGTAGTCGAGGTTCACCCCGTCGTGCGCGAGCAGCAGTTCGAGCACGTAGTCGCGCTCCTGCGTCGACCGCGCGACCGGGCGGAACACCCCCACCCGCTCGATGCTGCGCAGCAGGGTGTCGAGCACCCCCATCGCGATCGTCGACTTGCCGGAGTGCCCTTCGGCGGACGAGATGTAGATGGAGCGCGCCATGGTTGCCAGCCTAGGGCGGGGGTGGTTGTGAACTCTGGGGCGAGACCCTCTACCAAGTCGTGCCAGGGTTCTGGCACGACCTGTCCCGCAAGGAACAGGCCCCTGGCGGAGCCCATTGGACCTGAGCCTCCGTCACGCGGCGAGCGGGTACGGCGACTCGCGAGTTTGTGCTGCTCGGAACCGCATCAACTCGCGAGTGGATGGGCCCGCCGCGGCCTGAATGCATTCACTCACGACTTTCGGCGCTTCCTGGAGCCGCTAAGCAGCCGAAACTCGCGACTCAGCGATATTGGCCCGGAAACGTGAATGACCCCTCGCGCACCCGCCAGAGCCCGGTTACCCTTGCTGCGTTTCCGCCCTGGGGGAGTTGGCCTGGATGGCGCCACGCGAGGAGCCGGTAGTAACTTTACCGCGCCAAGCGCGCTGCGCGCGCGGTGCGGTATCGCCGCCCCTACGGGCGGCGGAAGTAGCTTCACGTTCTCGAGGTGGTTGAGTGGGTCCCCCGTCGAGTCCCGTAGGATGCTCTTTGGCCTCCAGCGACGGTGGAAGCCGCCCGGAGGATTCGCCTAGTGGCCTATGGCGCACGCTTGGAAAGCGTGTTGGGTGCAAGCCCTCGGGGGTTCGAATCCCCCATCCTCCGCCGAACGAACTGAACTTCCAGCGCTCCCCACGCTGAGGCGCTACTTGCGCTTGAGCGTCGAGAAGATGCCGCGCAGCACCTCGCGCACGACGGTCTGACCGGTTCGCGAACCGAGCACCTCTTCGATCGGGTTCTTCTGCTGCCGCGTCGTGCGGGTCGTGGTCGTCGTCCTGGGCTTCTCGGCCTTCTGCATGTCGCGCAGCGCCTTGTCGTAGTCGGCCTGCACTTTCGCGGCATCCTTGGCGGCCTTCGCGGCATCCTTCTCGGCCTGCAGTTTCGCGTCGGCCTCGGCGGCGGCGTTCATCTTCACGGCGAGGATCTCGCGCGCCGACTCCCGGTCCACGGCGGTGCCGTATTGGGCGAGCAGCGGCGAGATGTCGACGGTGTGCTGCATCTGCTCGGCCGGCGTCGGCGACATCGAGCCCTGCGGTGCGCGCAGGCGGGTCCACGCGACGGGGCTCGGCGCGCCCTTCTCGTTCATGACGGTGATGATCGCCTCACCGGTCGCGAGGCTCGTCAGCACCTCCTTGAGGTCGTAGCCCGAGGTCGGGTACGTGGAGACGGTGGCGCGCAGCGCCTTCGCGTCATCCGGGGTGTGCGCCCGCAGCTGGTGCTGCACACGCGAGCCGAGCTGGGCGAGCACGTCGCCCGGCACATCCTTCGGCGTCTGCGTCACGAAGAAGATGCCGACGCCCTTCGAGCGGATCAGCCGCACGGTCTGGGTGATCGAGGCGATGAAGTCCTTGGATGCCCCGTTGAACAGCAGGTGCGCCTCGTCGAAGAAGAACACGAGCTTCGGCTTGTCGATGTCGCCGACCTCTGGCAGGTCGTTGAACAGGTCGGCGAGCAGCCACATGAGGAAGGTGGAGAAGACGGCCGGTTTGTCTTGCACGCCGGGGATCTCGAGCAGGCTCACGATGCCGCGGCCCTGGGCATCCACTCGCAGGAAGTTCGCGGTGTCGATCTCGGGCTCGCCGAAGAACACGTCGGCGCCCTGGTCGGAGAACGCGATGAGCTCGCGCAGGATGACGCCCGCGGTCGCGGCGGAGAGCCCTCCGAGGCTCTTGAGCTCCGGCTTGCCCTCGTCGGACGTGAGCCACAGCAGCACCGTGCGCAGGTCGCTCAGGTCGACGAGCGGGAGGCCCGCGGCATCCGCGTAGTGAAAGACGAGGCCGAGGCTCGACTCCTGCGTGGCGTTGAGCCCGAGCACCTTCGACAGCAGCAGCGGTCCGAAGCTCGAGATCGTCGCGCGGATCGGCACGCCGATGCCCATGCCACCCAGCGTGTAGTACTCGGTCGGACTCGCGGTCGCCTTCCAGTCCTGACCGATGGATGCCGTGCGCTCGAGCAACTTCTCATTGCTCTGCCCCAGCGACGCGATGCCGGAGAGATCGCCCTTGATATCCGCAGCGAACACCGGAACCCCGGCAGCCGACAGCTGCTCGGCGAGCACCTGCAGCGTCTTGGTCTTGCCGGTGCCGGTCGCGCCCGGCGACGAGGCCGTGGCGGTTCATCATCGCGATCGGGATGCGAACCGGCACGTCGGGCAGCGGCTCGCCGTTGACGAGCGCGCCCATCTCGAGCGCGGGCGCGTCGAAGCTGTAACCGGCCTTGATGGTCGCGATCTGGTCGGCGTCGAGGGGTCCCTCGGGAGCCGGGCGCCTCGGGCGTATCGCCGGAGCTCGGCCTTCGCCGTCCTGCTTGGCGGCGAGTGCTGCCTTCTTCTCGGCGAGCTCACGCTCGAGCGCCTCGATCTCCGCAGCTTCGTCCGCCATGAGCGCCAGCCTAGCGAGGGGCGCCGGCCCAGATCGTCGCCGCGATTCGCGGCGATTCAGCCCAGCAAACGCTCCGGCTCGATCACGCGCACCCAGCTCGTTCCCCGGCGAGACCGGGCGCCAACCGAGCCGGTCGTAGAACGCGGCGGCGCCGACGTTCGCGGGGTCGTACGCGAGGTGGATGCCCGGCACTCCCTCCGCGACCAGCCGAGCCGCGGCATCCCGCATGAGAGCGCGCCCGAGTCCCTGGCCCTGCGCCTCGGGCAGCAGGTCGATGTGCAGGTGCGCGGGGAACAGCTCGAGGTCGAGACCGACGTCGGCCGGGATCATCCGCTCGGGCTCGTAGCCCAGGTCGTGGAACCACTGCTCGTCGCGTCCGTCGGCTGACGGCGGCGCCGTTCGCGGGTACGTCGCCCGCGAACCCGGGCGTGACCTCCGTGCGCCACCACTCGATGAACGCGAGCGTGTCGGGCACGACGAGGAGGTAGCCGATCGGGCAGGTCCGCGTCGTCGGCGGCGACGAGCACGCGGTCGGGCGCGTAGCGCGTGTAGGGCGACAGGTAGAGGTCGGGCAGGAGGTCGTCGCGTCGACCAGTGGCCCGTTGCATCCATGCCGCGAAGTCCGGTGCGCAGGCAGATCGCGCGCAGTGCGTCGTCGGTCGTCGTCACGGTACGGGCGAATGCTCGGCATTCGGCCAGCCTAGGCGCGCGCCGCGGGCGTTCAGGGAACGAGCATGACCTTGCCGCCGGAGTGCATGCTCCAGACGGTTTCGAGCGCGTCGCGCACCTCGGCGAGCGGGAAGGTGCGCCCGATGCGCACCGTGAGCTCGCCGCGCCCGGCGAGGTCGAGCAGCGGCTGACGCGATGCGTTGCGGATGTCGCTGCCGGGGTCGGCGCCCGGTCCGCCGCCGAGTCGCAGGATGCCCAGCTCGGCACCGCGCTCGAACGCTTCGATGGTCGCGATGCGGTTGCGGTCGGGCACGAGTTCGATCGCGGCATCCAGGAAGTCGTCGTTGCCGACCGTGTCGAGGGCGACGGTTGCTCCGTTCGGCAGGGCCGCCCGCAGTCGCTCGAGCATGCCCGCGCCGTACTCGACGGGCTCGGCGCCCGACTCGCGCACGGCGTCGGCGTTCTTCGCGGACGCGGTGCCGACCACCGTGGCTCCGCGCGCGACGCTGAGCTGGGCGGCGAGCGAACCGACGCCGCCCGAAGCACCGTTCACGATCACGACGTCACCCGCGCGCACGCCGGCGGCCTCGACCAGATGCCAGGCGGTCGCGCCCGCGAGCAGCAGGCCCGCTGCTGCGTCCCACGCGAGCGACGCGGGCTTGTGGAACACCGCGGCGGCCGGCGCGACGACCTCGTCGGCGAACGCGCCGCTCACCCGGTAGGCGACCACATCATCGCCGGGCGCGACGTGCTCGACGCCCTCCCCCACCGACGTGACGACGCCGGACACCTCGGCACCGAGGCGCGCGGGCAACTTCGACTCATCGCTGCCGAACCAACCGAGGGCGGACTTCAGGTCCGACCGGTTCACGCCGGCGGCACGCATGGCGATGACGACCTTGCCGGGCTCGGCGACCGCGGGCGGAACCTCGCGCTCGGTGATCGACTCGAGTCCGGTGTAGGCGGTGGCGATGATCTGGCGAGGCATGAGTTCAGGCTAGCCGAGCGCCCTCAGCAGGCTGCTCCCCCACAGGAGCCCCGGAGATGCCGCACTCCACTGGAGGCACGGGATGCCGGCTGGCTCAGCCAGCGCCTCCCTACCGTTGGTGCCTCCAGCGGAAGGAACCCATGCGCTCATCACTCGCCGTCGTCAGCACGGCCCTGACCATCGCGGTCGGCGCTCTGCTGCTGCTCGCCGCGCCCACGCCAGCCGCAGCCGCGGCCTACGGTCCCGGCTTCGACGTTGGCAAGGGACGGATCGGCGCGTATCTGACGCCACTCGGCACCCAGGCGTACTGCCTCGAGATCGCGAAGGATCGTCCGCTCGGGCCCACCGACGCCGGCTCGGTCGGAGGCTGGGGCGCCCTCGGGCCGGCTGAGCTGGCTCGGCTCAACTACGTGATCAACCGGTTCGGGCAGTCGGCCGATCCGGTGGTCACGGCAGCGGTGAACCTGTACGTGTGGTCCGTCGCCGATCCGGGACAGTACGGCTCGCACGGCATGAGCGGGGACGACTACTACAGCGGGCGGGCGGGGGATGCGGCATCCACGGTGCGGCTCATGCTCGCAACGATCAGGGCCGAGGCGGAGCTCGTCGAGCCCGCGGGCAACGCCACCGTGAGCATCGAGCTCGACGACCCCACCACTGGACGGGTCATCGTCAGCTCCGACCCCGCAGGCGCCTCTGGCGTGCTCACGGTCGAGGGCGCCGTGCTCGCCGGCAGCGACGCCGCGACCGCGCAGGTCACCGACGGATCGGTGGTCGACATCGTCGGAATTCCGGGCGAGGATGCCGCGTCGTACTCGATCTCCGCACGCGTCGAGTTCGGCAGCGCACCGCCGTCCATCACCGTGCACGACAGCGGAGCCGCGCAGCACCTCGCCGGACCGGGCCCGCTCGAGTCCGCCGCCACCGCCCACCTCGACGTGCGCCTCGACTTCGCTCCGACCCTGACCACCGCGGTCGTGGCACCGCGAATCGCCGTCGGCGATCGTCCGGTCGATCGGCTCACGGTCGCGCTCGCACCCGACTCGCCCGCCCCGTGGCGGCTGCGCCCGGATGGCGCCTACGTTCCGGTCGTCGCGACCGGCGTGCTGTACGGGCCGTTCGCAATCCCGCCCGTTGAGGGCGCCACCCCCGACCCGTCCGCGCCGCTCGCCTGGACCGAGCAGGTGACCCTCGCCGGTCCGGGCGAAGCGTCGAGCTCTGGCGAGTTCGTGGTGGAGCGGCCCGGCTTCTACACCTGGGTGTGGTCGATCTCGGCCGAGGGCCAACCGGAGGCGGTGCTGCCTGCCGGCTACGCCTGGAGTGACACGTTCGGGCTCGGGTCTGAGACGTTCGAGGTGGTGCAACCGCTCGCCGAGACTGGTGCGGGCACACCAGAGCTCGGCGTCGCATGGGTCGCCGGGGCAATGCTGCTGGGTGGGGTGCTGGTGGTGGGAGCCAGGCGCTATGCGCGTTCAAACACCGCCGCGAGCCCCTGCCCGCCGCCGATGCACATCGTCTCGAGGGCGTAGCGGCCGCCGGTGCGGTGCAGCCCGCGGGCGAGTCCGGCGAGGATGCGCACACCCGTCGCACCGATCGGGATGGCCGATCGAGATGCCGCCGCCGTGGGGGTTGAGCGCGGGCATCCTCAGGGTCGAGGTTCCAGTCGTGCAGCACGGCGAGCACCTGCGCGGCGAACGCCTCGTTGAGCTCGATGAGGTCGAGGTCGGCGAAGGTCAGGCCCGCACGCGACAGCGCGCGCTCGGTCGGCGGGCACCGGTCCGACGCCCATCCGCTCGGGCTCGACACCGCCGACGCCCCACGACACGAGCCGCACGAGCGGCGTGAGTCCGAGCTCCGCCGCGCGCTCGGGCGTCGTCACGATGCACGCGGCCGCCGCGTCGTTCTGGCCCGCGGCGTTGCCCGCGGTCACGGTCGACTCGGCGTCCTTCGCGAGCAGGATCGGCTTGAGCCGGCGAGCGCCTCGAGGGAGGTGTCGGCGCGTGGATGCTCGTCCCGCGTCGATCCCGCGGATCGCGACGATCTCCTCGGCGAACACCCCTGACTCCTGCGCGGCGACCGCGCGCTGGTGGGACCGCAGCGCGAACGCGTCCTGGTCCTCCCGCGAGATGCCGTACTCGCGGCGCAGGTTCTCGGCGGTCTCGATCGTGCCGTCGGGCGTGGGGTGGAACTTGCCGCCGACCGTCTCGCGGCCGCGGCCGAGCGCATCGTGCAGCGGACGCTCCGAGGTCGCCGTCGCCATCCGGGTCGAAGCGCCCGTCGGTCCGGTAGAACGGAGCCTGGCTCATCGAGTCCACGCCGCCCGCGATCACGACGTCGCTCACGCCGGTCTGCACCTGCATCGCGGCGTTGAGCACGGCCTGCAGCCCCGACCCGCAGCGGCGGTCGAGCGGAGTAGCCGGCCGCGGTGACCGGGAGTCCGGCATCCAGCGCTGCGACCCGCGCGATCGCGGGGCCTCCATCGATCGGATAGCCCTGGCCGAAGATCACGTCGTCGACCGCGGCACCCGGCAGCGCGGTGCGGGCGACGAGCTGCTCGATGACCGTGGTCGCGAGCTCGAGCGCGGTCACATCCCTGAACTGGCCGCCGAAGCGGCCGACCGGGGTGCGGATCGGTTCGCAGACGACCGCGGTGCGCAGCTCAGTCGGGCCCGCTCATGCGTCGAGCAGGTCGACCGTGAGCGGCGCCTCGGTCGCGTCGATGACCTCATCGACCGTCACGCCGGGGGCGAGCTCGCGCAGCACGAGGCCGTCTTCGGTGACGTCGATCACGGCGAGGTCGGTGATGATGCGGTCCACGCAGCGCACGCCCGTGAGCGGCAGCGTGCACTCGTTGACGATCTTCGCGCCGCCGTCCTTCGCGACGTGCTCCATCACCACGATGACCCGCTCGGCGCCGTTGACGAGGTCCATCGCGCCGCCCATGCCCTTGATGAGCTTGCCGGGCACGGCCCAGTTCGCGATGTCGCCGTCCTTCGAGACCTGCATCGCACCGAGCACCGCGGTCGCGATGCGACCGCCGCGGATCATGCCGAAGCTCGCCGCCGAGTCGAAGAACGAGGCGCCCGGGCAGCACCGTGACGGTCTCCTTGCCCGCGTTGATGAGCTTGGGATCCTCCTCGCCCTCCCACGGGTACGGACCGACGCCGAGGATGCCGTTCTCCGAGTGCAGCACGACGTGCACGCCGTCCGGAACGTAGTTCGGGATGAGGGTCGGCAGTCCGATGCCGAGGTTGACGTACGTGCCGTCGATGAGCTCGTGCGCGGCGCGCGCGGCCATCTCGTCGCTGGTCAGTGCCATCAGTTGCTCCCCTCGGGCCGCGGTCGCACGGTGGTCTTCTCGATGGGCAGCTCGCTGGCCTGCTCCGGCGTGAGCTGCACGATCCGGTCGACGTAGATGCCGGGCAGATGGATCTCGTCCGGGGCGATCTCGCCCGGGCTCGACCAGCTCATCCACCTCGGCGATCGTGATGCGACCGCTCATCGCGACGAGCGGGTTGAAGTTGCGGGTCGACTTCTCGAACACGAGGTTGCCGTGCCGGTCGCCCTTCGCGGCGCGCACGAGTCCGAAGTCCGCGCGGATCGCCCGCTCGAGCACGTACTCGCGCTCGGTGCCGAGCGAGTCGAGCAGTCGGGTCTCCTTCGGCGGGGAGGTCACGTCGACGCTGCCGTCGGCGGCGTAGCGCCACGGCATCCCGCCCTCGCTCACGACCGTGCCGACGCCGGTCGCGGTGTAGAACGCGGGGATGCCGACGCCGCCCGCGCGCAGTCGCTCGGCGAGCGTGCCCTGCGGCGTGAGCTCGACCTCGACCTCGCCGCCGAGGTACTGCCGCGCGAACTCCTTGTTCTCGCCGATGTACGACGCGATGATGCGGCGGATGCGGCCCTCGGCGAGCAGCAGACCGAGGCCCCAGCCGTCGACGCCGCAGTTGTTCGACACCACCTCGAGGTTGGTCGCGCCACTCGCGAGCAGCGCGCGCACGAGCGTGATCGGCACGCCGCTCAGCCCGAAGCCGCCGACCGCGATGGTCGCGCCGTTCGGGATGTCGGCGACCGCCTCGGCGGCGCTCGTGCTCTGCTTATCCATCGCCGTGCCTTTCCATCGCCGTCCTCATTCGGAGCTCTCCTCGTCGTCGATGCTGG
Source organism: uncultured Actinomycetota bacterium (assembly GCA_963790235.1). Taxonomy (GTDB): domain Bacteria; phylum Actinomycetota; class Actinomycetes; order Actinomycetales; family Microbacteriaceae; genus Rhodoglobus. The sequence continues at coordinate 37,173 of CAWBNZ010000013.1, read as the reverse complement.
CGAGGGTGTCGCGCAGCACCGCGAACGCCTCGTTGGATGCCGGCACGCCGGCGTAGATCGCCGTGTGCAGGATCACGCCGCTGATCTCCTCGCGCGTGAGTCCGTTGCGCAGGGCGGCTCGCACGTGCATCCCGACCTCGGCGTGATGACCGCCGGTGACGAGCGACGCGAGGGTCGCGATGCTGCGCTCGCGGCGGGTCAGGTCGGTGCGGTTCCACACGTCGCCCCAGGCGGTGCGGGTGATGAAGTCCTGCCACGCGGCCGTCTCGGGGGTGATGCGGGCGGTCGCGACATCCACGTGCGCATCGCCGAGCACCGCGCGGCGCGTGGCCATGCCGAGGTCGTAGGCGCCGCCACCGGTCGGGGCGCCCGCTGCTCCCGCGTGACCTTCGACCGCGAGGGCCGCGGCCTGCGCGACGTGCTCGATCGGCACGAGGTGGCCGGTGTCGGCGAACTCCACGTGATGGGCGTTCGGGATCGCGTCGGCCAGCGCCGACATCGCCTCGGTCGTCGTCGTCACGTCGGCATCGCCGCTCACGGTGACCGTGGGCACGCCGATCGCGCCGACGTGCGCCCGCCGGTCCCAGGCGGAGAGCGCCTCGACGCACAGGGCGTACGACTCGTCATCGACGTCGGGCAACTGCTCGAGCAACCGTGAGGCGATCCCCGAATGCCGCTCCATCGTGCCCGGCGTGAACCACCGACCCGCGCTGCCGGTCACGAGCGACGCCGTGCCCTGCGCGCGAGCCTGCGCCGCGCGCTCGACCCAGGCTTCGGCGGTGCCGATCTTCGCACCGCTGCCGAACAGCGCGAGGCTGAGCACGCGATCGGGGTGCCGCAGCGCGAGTTCGATGCCGACCACCCCACCGAGCGAGATGCCCGCGTAGTGGAACCGCCCACCGCCCGACCTCGTCGACGAGTCGCACGACAGCCTCGGCGAGATCCTCGACGCTGAACGGGATGGTGGTGGCGGGACTCGCACCGTGCCCCGGCAGATCCCACCGCAGGATACGGAGGCGCGCGTTGGCCCCGGTGCGCACGAGCTCGTCCACCACGGGCTGCCACACCCCGGTGGACGTGCCGAGGGACGGCCCGAGCACGAGCAGCTCGGTGGTGACGGCGGCGGGGGGTGCGGCATCCACCGAGCATCTGAGAACGGGGACGGTCATTCGGTGCTCCGGAATCGTTGGATGGCGGCGTCGACGATCGGGCCCGCGACGGCGATCGCGGTCGCGGTGCCGTCGGCGCGCCCGTGCTTCGCGGACTCGGCGTGGATCGCATCGCCGGTGAGGGCGAGGTTGGCGAGCATGCGGTCCGCGTCGACCGTGACACCAGCGAGCGTGGATGCCGCGGCCGCCGCACTCCCCACCCCGAGATCGAGCAGCGACCGCAGCGCCGCCCACTCCGAGTGCCACGCACCCGGCGGACGCTCGTCCACGGATTCGAGCGCACCGAACAGCGTCGCGACGAGCTGCGGCGACCGCCGGGATGCCGCGACGAGCAGCACCGCCGACACCGGGTTGCGCTTCTGCGGCATGGCCGAGCTGCGTCCCTCGTCGGCCGTGTGGACCTCGGCGACCTCCGTCGAGCCGAGTGCGACGAGATCCGCGCCGATCCGGCCGAGTGCGCCGACCACGATGCCGACGGCCGACGCGAGGCGCGCGACCGCGATGCGGTCGGTGTGCCACGAGCGTCCGGGATCGGCGAGCCCGAGTTCCGCCGCGAGCGCCGCACGCACGAACACCGGATCGCCGCCGAGCGCTTCGATCGCGGCCCCCGTGCCGACGGCACCGCCGAGCTGCACGGGCAGCACGAGCGCGTCGAGCCCGGCGATCGCCTCGGTGATCGCATCGAGCCAGCTCGCCGCGCGGCACCCGAACGTGGTCGGCGCGGCATGCTGCGAGAGCGTGCGCCCGGCCATCGGCGTCGCGCGGTGGGCGTCGGCGAGACCCGCGACGTCGGCGCCGGCCGAGGCGAGCGACGCGCGCATCGCCGCGACGGCGTTGCCCGCGACGAGCATGAGGGCGGAGTCGAGGATGTCCTGGCTGGTCGCCCCGCGATGCACCGCGCCGGCGGCGTCGCCAGCCTGCGCCCGCAGCGCCTCGACGAGCGCGATCACCGGATTGCCGTCCCGCCGGCCGCCGGCGACGAGTGCCCCGCGGTCGATCGCGGCGACGTCGAACGCGGGAGCGTCGTCGCCCCACGCTCGGGTCAGCGCCGCCTCGACGCGCACCATCGCGGCGAGCAGCGCGTCGTCGCTCGTGACTGCGGCGTGGCCGAGCGGTTCGAGCAGGCCCCAGTCATGGGCGCCCGGCGGAGAGCCGCTCACGGAGTTCCCCCGGCCGGCGCGTCACCAGTCGACGCCATAGTCGATGAACACGGTCTCGCCCTCGCCCTGCAGGCGGATGTCGAAGCGGTACGCGTTCGGGTCCGTCGGCGAGGGCGACGAGGGTCGGGCGGCGGTCGGCAGCCACGGAGTCGAGGAAGGCGTCGGGGGTGACCGCGCCATCCTCACGGGCTGCGCTGGTCGGGGAAGTACGCCCGCGTGAACAGGTGGTGCATGAGTCCGCGCGCGAAGACGGTGATGAGCGCGTACGGGTGCTCGCCGCCGGGGCGGAGCGTCGTGAAGGAGTAGTGGCCGGCGGCATCCACCGCGGCTCGTCCGAAGCCGGTGAACGTGAAGCCGTCGCGGGTGAGGCTGCCGCGGGCCTGCACGGGCATGCCGTCGGCGTCGGGCTGCCAGAGTTCGAGGATCGCGTCGGGCACCGGATCGCCCGCGCCGTCGTACACCGTGCCGTGCAGGCGGATCGCGCCGGGCGCGGTCGGCGGCACGAGCTTGGGCCCGTCGTCGTACGGCAGCGCGTAGCCGTAGAACGGGCCGACGGTCTGCGACGGGGTCTGCGAGAGGAGTCAGTGCTCGCCATGCTCGGCCTCCATCCACGTCGCCGTGGCGCCCGTGAGCACCACATCCCAACGGTAGCCCAGTGCCCACTCGGGCTGGGAGATCTCGTGGTCGTAGGTCGCGACGAGCCGGTCCCGCGCCGACTGGTCGGTGATCGACTGGTAGATCGGGTCGAGCGGGAACAGCGGGTCGCCCGGAAAGTACATCTGCGTGATGAGCCGCTGCGTGAACTGCGATCCGAAGAACGAGAAGTGGATGTGCGCGGGCCGCCACGCGTTGCGGTGGTTCTTCCACGGGTAGGCGCCGGGCTTGATCGTGGTGAAGCGGTACGACCCGTCATCCCCGGTGATCAGCGCGGCCGACGCCCGTGAAGTTCGGGTCGAGCGGCGCCGGGTGCTGGTCGCGCTTGTGCACGTAGCGGCCGGACGCGTTCGCCTGCCACAGCTCGACGAGCTGGTTCGCCACCGGGCGTCCGTCGCCGTCGCGCACGAAGCCCGTGACGATGATGCGCTCGCCGAGCGGCTCCCCCGCGTGCTGGATGGTCAGGTCGCTCTCGAACACCTCGACGTCGCTGTGCCCGAAGGCCGGGGAGACGAGCTCGATCTCCTCGGGATCGGCGCGCACGAGTTCGTGCGTTGGATGCCGCAGCGTCGCGCTGCGGTACGGCAGGAAGTCGCGCGGCGGGTGGTTGCGTCCCGCGCCGCCGAACTATCCGTGCGCCTCCGCGATCTCGCGCGGAGATGTCGTCCTGGCTCAGTTCAGCTGGCGTCGGCTCGGCCATCAGCTCGCTCCCTCCGAAGTCGATCGGCAGGCCGGTGTACTGCTCGGCGAGGCCCGACATCGCGTGCCGCGATCCGGTCACGTACCGCAGCTGGCCGACCTGGCTGCGGTAGCGGAAGGCCGCGACGTCCGCCGGGGTGTGGCGGTCGCCGATGTGCAGCATGTCGGTCATCCACTGCGAGAAGTACTGGATCTTCCACTGCCGCGCGAGCGCCCGCTCGCTGTAGGTCGCGAGCCCGCTGCGAGTCGCCCGCGGTGTGGTCGGCGAGCGCGCGGCCGAGCATCGCGACGTCCGCGATCGCGGAGTTGAGCCCCTTCGCGCCGGTCGGCGGCACGATGTGGCCGGCATCGCCGACGAGGAACAGCCGGCCGTAGCTGAGGGTGGATGCCACGAAGCTCCGCATCGGCGAGATCGACTTCTCGGTGATCTCGCCCTCCTCGAGCGTCCACCCGTCGACGCCGAGACGCTCCTGCAGCGTGTCCCAGATCCTGCGGTCGGACCAGTCGTCGATGGATGCATCGGGGTCCACCTGCACGTACAGCCGCGACACCGTCGGCCGACCGCATCGAGTGCATCGCGAAGCCGTCGCGGTGCAGCGCGTAGATGAGCTCGTCGGTCGAGGGCGCCACGTTCGCGAGGATGCCGAGCCACGCCGCCGGGTACGTCCGCTCGTACTCCGCTGAGCTCGGCCGCGGGCACGACCGTGCGGCTCACGCCGTGGAATCCGTCGGCGCCGACCACGAAGTCGGCCTCGAGCTCGTGCGCCGCGCCTTCGTGGGTGAACGTCACGCGCGGGCGCGGACCGTCGACGGCGTGCGGCTGCACCTCGGTCGCCTCGAAGAGCACGCGGCGAGCCGATGCGCTCGTGCGCCTCGACGAGGTCGTGCACGACGGCCTGCTGCCCGTAGACGGTGACGGTGCGGCCGATGAGCTCGTGGAAGTTCGACGCGGTGCCGCTCGCGCTCGAACTGCAGGTAGATGCCGTCGTGCACGAGGCCGCGCGTCTGCACGTGGTCGTCGAGGCCGAGCGAGGTGAGCACGTCGACGGAGGCCTGCTCGAGCACGCCGGCGCGGATGCGCTCGAGCACGTACTCGCGCGAGCGCGCCTCGAGGATCACGAAGTCGATGCCCGACTGGTGCAGCAGGTGGCCGAGCAGCAGGCCCGCCGGGCCGGCGCCGATGATCGCGACGGTCGTTCGTGTCGGGCATGGGCACGGCAGCTCCTTCGCTCGGCGGTCGCCAGTCGGGCGCGCGTGTCCGAGTCGTCCGCGCGCGGAGCGTCGCGGTCGGAGCGTCGCATTGCACGCTTCCGACTCAGTGGACAGCTCGACGCTCGATTCGCGCGGCCTCCAGCGGTACCCGCCAGCCGAGCGCCCGCGAGATGCCGAGGCCTGCCGCGCGCACCGCGACGCCGTACTGCGGGTCGCCCGCCTTGTCGGCGTGCGCGACGATCGACACCGCGGCGATCACCGTGCCCGAGCGATCCCGCACCGGCGCCGCGGCGGAGAAGGAGTCCGCGGTCATCTCGTTCACGGAGACCGCGAGGCCGCTCGCGCGGATCTCCGCGAGGCGCGGCGTGAGCTCGGCTGCGGTGGTCATCGTGTTCGGGAGGTACCGCTTCGGGTTCGAGGTGAGCACGGCATCCAGCAGCTCTGGCGGTGAGAACGCGAGCAGCACGAGGCCGACCCCCGTCGCGTGCAGGGGCAGCCGCGAGCCGACGTCGGAGATGACCTTCACGGCACCGCGGCCCGAGACGCGCTCGAGGTAGAGGGCGCCGACGCCGTCGAGGATCGCGAGGTGCACGTTCTCGTGCGTGAGTTCGTAGAGGTCCTCGAGGTAGGGGAACGCGGTCGTGCGCAACCGGCGAGCGGTGGGCGCGCGCACGCCGAGCTTCCAGAACCGCATGCCGACGCGGTACCTGCCGTCGTCGCCCCTGGTCAGCCCGCCCCAGCGCACCCACTCGTCGACCAGGCGGTGCGCGGTGCTCAGCGGCAGGTCGGCGCGCGCCGCGATCTCGGTGAGCGTGAGCTCGCCGGAGCCGGGGCCGTCGAACGCGTCGGCGATCGCGAAGATCTTCTCGGCGACCGAGCGGTGGTCGTCGTCGCGGGTGTTGCCGGCCATGCGGCGATTCTACTGAGCGGAAGGCTGACCGGTGCTACGCCAGCCGATCCTCGAGCCCCCACGCCTGCCCGTACCCACCATCCGCCTCGGCTCTTCGCCATCAGGTCGAGGAACGGCTTCGCGTCGAACGCCTCCGGGCCGAGCACGCCCGCACCCGCCCAGACCCCGGTCGCGAGCAGCTCGAGCGCGATCACCGGGTTGAGCGCGGTCTGCCACACGACGCACTGGCTCTCGTACTCGGCCATCGTCCACTCGTTGTCGCTCACGTGATACAGGTACACCTCGCGCGGCTTGCCGTCCTTGCCGGTGCCGGTGACCCAGAGGCCCGCGCAGGTCTTGCCGGTCATCCGCGGTCCGAGCGTCGCCGGGTCGGGCAGGCCCGCCGCGACCACGTCGCGCGGCGCGACCATCACGGGGCCGTCGGCCGAGCGCACGCGCAGCGGCTCGGTCTTGTCGAGGCCGAGCTGGTGCAGCGTCTTGAGGATGCCGATGAACTCGTTGCCGAGCCCGTACTTGAAGGTGACGCGCTTCGCGTCGACCCAGCGCGGCATCAGCAGCACCTCCTCGTGCTCGACGTTGACGCACTCGACGTCGCCGATGCCCGTCGGGGAACGTGAACACCTCGGGCTCGCTGAACGGCGGCGTCGTGAACCAGCCGCGGTCCTTCTCCCAGATCACCGGCGGGTTCAGGCACTCCTCGATCGTGGTCCAGATGCTGAAGGATGGCGCGAAGATCTCGTTGCCCGCTTCATCCCGCACCACGAGGTTGGCGCCGTCCCGGGTGCCGAGCTCGTCGATCTCACCGAACAGGTGGTCGGCCGCGTAGCGCGCGAACACGTCGCTCAGGCCGGGCTCGACGCCCATGCCGACGAGGGCGAGCCGGCCGGCCGACTCCCAGTCGGGCGCCTGCGCGAACTGGTCGTCGCCGAGCTTGATCCCGGTCTCCGAGTGAGGATCGGTGGGATGCGGCTCGCTCAGGCTCATCGCCATGTCGAGGTAGTCCGCGCCGGCCGCCAGCGCGCCCGCGAAGATCGTGGGCACGAACTTCGGCTCGACCGCGTTCATCACGTGGGTCGCGCCGTGCTGCTTCGCGACCGCGGCGACGTCGTCGGGGTTGGAGGCGTCGATCTTCGCGGGGATGAATCGGCTCGCGGCATCCTTGCCGTGCTTGGCTCTCGATCCACGCGATCGTCGCCTCGGCGCGGGCAAGGTCGTAGTCGCTCACGACCATGAGTCTCGAAGAAGTCACGGCGGGCGGCGATCTTGGCGATCGCGTTGCCGACGCCACCGGCGCCGACGAGGAGGATTCTCATGGTGCGACGCTATCGCGCGCTGACTCGGCGAAGTCAGAGCGCCTGGCCGCGATCGGCGTCAGCTTCGCGCGTTCCTCGAGCAGCTTCGCGTTGCGAACGGCGCCCACACGCAGCAGCGCCACCGCCGCCCCGAGGAGTCACGCCGCCGATCGTGTCGCTCACCCAGTGCGCGCCGAGGTAGGTGCGGCTCAGCGCCATGAGCAGCGCCACGCCAGGCCGCGCCCGCGGCCCACGCCCACCAGCGGAACAGGAGCAGGCCGAGCACGACCGCCATCGTCGCCGCATTCGCGGTGTGGCCCGAGGGGAACGAGCCGAAGTCGGCGGGAATGAGGATCTCCTCCGGGCCGGGCTCGGCCGAAGAGGTTCTTGAGCACCTGCACGCACCGCGCTCAGCGCGGACGCGACGCCGAAGTACGCGGCCGCCCACGGGCGCGCGCAGCAGGAGCAGCGCGACGGCGACCCCGGCACCACGAAGACGCCGAACCATCCCACCGCCGAGCCACGCCATCACGGGCGACACCGAGGTCAGAACGGATCGCGGCTGCTCGATGATGTCCTCCATCCACTCGCCGTCGAACTCGAACGGCGTGTTCGGATGCGGCACGAGGATGACCGAGCAGCACGACGAGCGCGATCGCGATCGCCCCGCTGAAGTACGGCCAGAGGCGCGTGACGCCCTCGTCTGCTGGGTGGTCGGGGTCGGTTGCGGCTCGGTCCGACTTCGGCTCCGGCGTGGATTCCGTCATCCATCCACGCTAACCGGTGCACGGGCGCACCGCCTGACTCGCTCTCGAGCGGCAGCGACAGCGCCGTCCACGACACGGGCGGCAGCGCGATCGCATCGATGCCGTCGGCGAGCGTCGCACGAGTCGTTCGTCGCGCAGTGCCACGCGCTCCTGGTCGGCGAGCGTGTTCGCCGCGTGGATGTCGTCGTCGTGCAGAGTGTGCGCGCTCTCGATGGCGACGGCGCCGAGCAGGCTGCGAGTCGATGACGACACTCGACGCTCGTCGTCCATGCTGCGGTTGACGAGGAAGACCGTCGTCTCGCCGGTCTCGTCGTCGTGGGTCGCGACCGCGTCGACGAGTTGACCGACTCCGTAGCGCTCGGTGTCGTAGGTGCGGAGCTGTCGAGCTTCAGCTCGAGGGCCACGCCGCGCGCGAGCCGCGAGGTCACGGCGAACGGGAAGAAGGTGGTCTGGCGCCAGGCCGGGCCGCCGGGCTCGGTCATGATCGGCGCGATCACGTTGACGAGCTGGGCGAGGCTCGCCGCGGTCACGCGGTCGGCGTGCCTGAGCAGCGAGATCAGCAGGTTGCCGAACACGACGGCGTCGAGCACCGAGTAGGAGTCCTCGAGCAGGCGCGGCGCGACCGGCCACTGCGTCGACATCCGTGATCTTGTCGACGTTCATGTACCGCGACGATGTACCAGACGTTCCACTCGTCGAACGAGATGTTGATGCGTCTTGTCGCTGCCGCTTCACGGCCTTGACGTGGTCGGCGGTCGCGACGACCGAGTCGATGAAGTGGTCCATGTTCGACGGCCGAGGCGAGGAAGCTGCCGAGGTCGCCGTCCGACTCGCTCGTAGTAGGCGTGGCACGAGATGAAGTCGACGTCGTCGTAGGTGTGCTCGAGCACGACGCGCTCCCACTCGCCGAAGGTGGGCATCTGCGCGCTCGAGCTGCCGCACACCACGAGCTCGAGGTCGGGGTCGATCTGGCGCATCGCGCTTCGCGGTCTTCGACGCGAGCTGCCCGTACTCGTCGGCGGTGCCGTGGCCGAGCTGCCACGGGCCGTCCATCTCGTTGCCGAGGCACCACATCCGGATGTCGTACGGCTCGGTGCGCCCGTTGGCGACCCGCCAGTCGGAGAGGCGCGTGCCCGACCGGATGTTGGCGTACTCGAGCACGTCGAGGGCCTCCTGCACGCCGCGGGTGCCGAGGTTGACGGCGTACATGAGCTCGCTGCCCGTCTTGGCCGAGCCAGCGCGCGAACTCGTCGAGCCCGACCTCGTTCGTCTCGGTCGAGTGCCAGGCGAGATCGAGTCGGCGCGGGCGCTCGGTCGCGCGGGCCGACGCCGTCCTCCCAGCGGTAGCCCGACACGAAGTTGCCGCCCGGGTACCGGATCGTCGCTGACGCCGAGTTCCTTGCACGAGGTCGATCACGTCGCGTGCGGAAGCCGTCGTCGTCCGCCGTCGGGTGCCCGGGCTCGTAGATGCCGTCGTACACGCAGCGGCCGAGGTGCTCGACGAACGAGCCGAAGAGGCGGCGGTTGACCGGCGCAACGACGAAGTGGGGGTCAAGGGTGAGATGTGCAGAGATCAACGGTCCTCAATCGAAGTGGTGATGAACTAGGGCGGGTGGACGAGTGTGACTACTTGAGGCTGCCGATGGCGAGGCCGCCCCGCCAGTATCGCTGGAGAGAGAGGAACGCGATGATCAGCGGGATGACCGAGACGAGCGATCCGAGGATCACGAGGCTCCACAGGTTGACGTTCGCTGCGCCGTACGTCGACGCGGTGGACTGCCAGAGCCCGATGCCGACCGTGACCGGAAAGAGCCGGTTGTCGGAGAGCATGGCCAGCGGCAGGAAGTAGTTGTTCCACGACGACACGACTGACAGCAGCAGCACCGTGACGATCGCCGGGCGCAGCAACGGCAGCGCGACCGTGAAGAACGTCCTGAACTCTCCGGCGCCGTCGACACGCGCGGCATCGAGCAGCTCGTCGGGCACCGCGTCCCTCGCGTACACGTTGAGGAGGTACACGCCGAACGGATTGAGGAGCGCTCGGCAGGATCACCGACCAGACCGTGTTCGTGAGACCCGCCTGGGAGAACAGGATGAACGTCGGGATGACGAGCGCGGTGGTCGGCACCATGACGGCGCCGAGCAGGATCGAGAAGCTGAACCGGCGACCGGCGAACCGGTACTTCGCGAAGCCGTAGCCCGCGAGCACCGCCAGCACCGTCGCCCCGATCCCGCCGGCGAACGCGTAGAGCGCCGAGTTCAGGAGCCAGCGTCCGTAGATTCCCCCGCTGTAGGTGAAGAGCTGCTGGAAGTTCTCGACCCAGTTGATGTTGGGCGCGAACCAGAGTGCGTTCGAACCGCCGAACAGGCCCGCCGAGTCCTTCGAGCTGTTCACGATGACCCACCAGAACGGGCACGAGGAAGTAGATCATCAGCGCCGCGAGCACGATGTGCACGGTGATGTGCCTGGGCTTGCGACCCGTGTGGTGGGAGGCGAGCCTGGATCGCGCTCATGAGAGGATGCTCCCTCGCTTGCGGGTGGCGAACAGGAAGACGTAGACGAGCACGAACACGACCGCGCCGAGCGCGAACGAGATCGCCGAGCCGTAGTTGTAGTTCGCGAGCGCGAACGCCTGCTGGTACGCGTACATGTTCGGGGTGAAGTCGGCAGGGATCGACCCGGCAGCGAGCTGCACGCAGGATCTGCGGCTCGTTGAAGAACTGCAGCGTTCCGATGAGCGCGAACACCAGGATCAGCACGAGCGCGGGCGCGATCAGCGGGATCTTGATGCGCAGGATGATCTGCCACTGCGAGGCGCCGTCGATGCGCGCGGCCTCGTAGAGCGTCGGATCGATGCCCTGCAGCGCGGCGTACAGGATGATCATGTAGTAGCCGGCCCACTGCCACGTCACGATGTTGATCAGGCCGAAGAAGATCAGCTGCGGTGCTGAGGAAGTCCGGTGGTGCCGTTGCTCCGAACGACGCCGAAGATGTCGGCGATCGGGCCGAAGTTCTTGCTGTAGAGGAAGCCCCACATCAGCGCGCCGATGACGGTCGGGATCGCGTACGGCAGGAAGATCATCAGCCGCGAGAACCGCGAGAGCCTCGTGGTCAGCATGTCGAGCATCAGCGCGATGCCGAGCGAGATCGCCATCTGCACGGGATCAGCACCAGCGAGAAGCGGATGACGAACCAGATGCCGTCGAGGAAGGCTGGGTCGGTGAACGCCTTGACGTAGTTGCCGAACAGCACGAACTTCGTGCCGCCGATCATCGCCTTCTGGAACAGGCTGAGGTAGAGCGCGAAGCCGAGCGGCAGCACGAGCATCGTGACGAAGATGATCCCGAACGGACCGACGAACAGCCAGCCGGCGACGATTCTGCCGCCTCGACGTGCGAGCGGCGGCGTCCTGCGCGAGAACGCGGGTCTGGATGGTAGTGGCGGTCATGAGGTCTCTCGAGGTTGCGAGGTGTGAGCGCGGGCCGGCCCGTGGTGTCGGACCGGCCCGCCGCTGATCAGGCACTGCTACTTGACCGTGAATCCCTGCTCGGTTGCGTAGGCCACGAGAGCCTCCTGCAGTGCGTCAGCGGCCTCCGACGGAGTGACCGATCCGTCGTTGATCGCCGCGATCTGCGTGGTGAACTCCGTGTAGAAGAACTGGCCGATCGGGGTGTACGTCATGCCCTCGTAGCCGTCTGCCGCCGGCACGTACACCTCCTTGTTGGCCTGCTGCCCACCGAAGAACGCCACCTCAGCGTCGATGAACGCCGGATCGGTCAGCACGCTCGTTGTTGAGCGGGAAGATGATCTGGTTCTGCCATCCCTCCGTCAGCGACTCCGCAGTCGGCGTAGAAGCCGAACGCGACCTTCGCGGCCAGCTCCGGGTCCTTGGCCTGGCTGGTCACGGCGAAGCCGGAGCCACCCCAGTTGACCTGCACGTTCTCGGCTGCGTCCCACTGCGGCAGCGGGGCGGTAGCCCACACGTCCGCGTCGGCGCCTTCACCGACGCCGGCACCCTGGAGGTAGCCGGGCGCCCAGGCGGCCGAGATGTAGGTCGCGTAGTCGCCGGCGATCACACCGGAGATGTACTCCGGGGTGAACTGGTCCTGCGTGCCGACGAGACCCTTCGTCGACGAGGCCGCCCCAGTACTCGAGCACCTCCTTGACCTCCGCGGAGTCATCAGGTTGATGCCGATCTCGCCCTCGCCGGACGGGTCGTAGGTGAAGGGTTCGGCGCCGTTCTGGTACAGCAGCGCCATGAGCGTGCGGGCACGTTCGCGCGCGAAGTCGCCGAAGAGCGGCCCGCCGGCGTCCTTGACCGTCTGCGCTGCGGCCTCGTACTCCGCCCACGTGGTGGGCGGGGTGATGCCGTACTGCTCGAAGACGTCCTTGCGGTAGATCATCGCCATCGGGCCGCCGTCGACGGGAGCGCCGTAGACGCCGTCGCCGATGCTCCAGTCCTTCCAGACACCGTCGCTGAAGTTGCCCTTGACGTCCTCGTAGCCGAAGTCGGTGAGGTCGACGAGCGCATCCTGGATCTGGTAGACCGCGACGCGGTCGGCCTTCGACCATGACCACGTCCGGTGCACCCGTTCCGGCGGTGATCGCCGTCTGGAGCTTGTCGTACTCGTCTCCACCGGCGCCGGCGTTGGTCCAGCAGACCTGGACGTCGTCGTGCTGGGCGTTGAAGTTGTCAGCGACGGTTTCGCTGTTCGGGTACCACGCCCAGAGCGTCACGACCGGGAGGTCCGGCTTGGGGATGACGTTGGTGCAGGCGGTGGCGTCGTTGCCACCAGAGCCCTCATCGGGCGTCTCGCCACTCGCGCAGCCCGCCATCGTGCCCGCGAGCACGAGGGCGGAGGCGACAGCGACTAATTGCTTGCTCTTCATTGAGTTTCCTTCCGGATGCTGGACTTCTGTGTCGGTGCTTGGCGATTCGGCACCCCGCTGCTCGAAGTTCACAACGCGCGCGCGGGGCGACTTCCAACGTTGTAATACGACGTTGTATATTGACTATGACTACCCGGTCGCATCGTGTCAAGTGTCGATGCCATCGCCGTCAGCCCAGGTGCCTCACGCTGACCCGACAGGTGGCTACACTGGCTCGACTGACAACCGAGCAGGAAGGTGCCCCGCGCCATGGCCTCGACGATGCACGACGTCGCCAGAATCGCGGGCGTGTCGATCAAGACGGTCTCGAACGTCGTCAACGACTTCCCGCACGTACGACCGTCGACGCGCGACCGGGTGCTCTCCGCGATTGCGGAACTCGACTACCGTCCGAACCTCTCGGCGCGCGGGCTGCGCTCGGGCAAGACCGGCGTCATCGGGCTCGCGATCCCCGAACTCCGCCAGAACTACTTCGCGGAACTGGCCGACTCGATCATCCGCGCCGCCGAGCAGTACAACGTCGCGGTCGTCGTCGACCAAACCGGAGCGACCCGCGAGGGCGAGGTGGCTGCGCTCTCCGGTCGACCATTGCGTCTGACCGACGGCATGCTGTTCAGCCCCCAGCGACTCGGCCAGGAGGATGTCGCGCTGCTCGATGTGCCATATCCCTCTCGTGCTGCTCGGCGAGCGCATCTTCGATGGGCCCACTGATCACGTCACCATGCACAACGTCGGGGCCGCACGTGCGGCGACCGAGCATCTCATTGGGATCGGTCGGCGGCGAATCGCCGTCATCGGCGCGCACCCGATCAAGCCCGACGACATCGGCTCGGCCAACCTGCGGATCAAGGGGTATCGCGAGGCGCTCGACGCCGCGGGTATCCCGTTCGATCCCGCACTCGTGCGCGTTGCGGCTCCGTGGCACCGCGAGAACGGAGTTGCGGCCATGCGCCAGCTCATGGCCGACGGTGTGGAGTTCGATTCCGTGTTCACCCTCAACGACACGCTCGGGCTGGGTGCGCTCCGCGCCCTGGGCGAGGCCCATGTACGCGTGCCCGAGGACATCTCGCTCATCGGGTTCGACAACATCGACGAAGCCCGCTTCAGCGTTCCGTCGATGACGAGCGTCGATCCCGGCCGCGACGAGATCGCAGAAGTCGCGGTGAAGCTGCTCATGGAACGGATCAACGAGAAGGGCGAGCCGCGCCCGCCGCGCCAGTTTCTCGCCGGCTACTCCGTGGTCGGACGCGAGTCCACAGGATTCGCCTCGCGGGAGGAGCCGACGTCGGCGGTCACGCTGACTGAGGAGGACTAGCTCCAGCGCGCCACCGCGCCGCAGCGGGATCCGCGATGAGCGCACCGAACGCGAGCTCGGCCGCCCCGACCGGCAGCAGCGCGGGGCCGAGCTCCGAGCGGATGAAGCGCACGTCGTCGCGCGTGCCAGCAAGCGCCGTCTCGCGCACCGCATCCTCGAGCGATGCAGGTGCCGCGTCGTACAGAGGACCGAGGAAGCCGCCGAGCACGACGAGCTGCGGGTTGACCAGGTTCACCACGTTCGCGATCCCGCGGCCGAGGTAGCTGAGCTGCCGGGCGATGACCGCCGCAACCGCGGGCTCGTCACGTCGCGCGAGCAGCTGCTCCTCGAGACGGTCGAGCTCGCCCTCGTCGAGGCCGAGCACGGCGAGGAGTTCGCCGCGGGTGACCTCGGTCTCGAGGCATCCAATCGCACCACAGTGGCACGTCACGCCGGCCGAGTTCACGAGCGTGTGGCCGAGCTCACCCGCGAATCCGGATGCCCCACCAAGCAGCTCCCCACCCGACACGATCCCGCCGCCGATGCCGCTCGCCCCGCCATTCACGTACACGAGCGGGGAGACCCCGCGCCCCGCACCCCGCACCGTCTCGGCGATCGCGCCGAGATTCGCGTCGTTGCCCGCGACGACCGTGAAGCCCGTGGCATCGCGGAGCATGTCGCCCACCGGCTCGTTCTCCCACTCGAGATGCGGCGCGAGGATCACCATGCCGTCGGATGCTCGCACGAGGCCCGGCACGGCGAGGCCGATGCCCACCGTGAGGTACGACTCGAGTTCGACCCGCATCCCGTCGATGATCGCGGCCGCGATGTTCACGACCTCCTGGGCGCGCAGGATGCGGTCGGTCGCGTAACGCACCTGCCGCACGACCGTGCCGCCCAGCTGCACGACCGCCACCGACACCGAGTCGAGTTCCGGGTGCACGGTGATCGCGACCACCTGCTCGCTCGGCACGATGACCGGACTTGGCCGACCGACCTGGTTGGTCGGATCTGGGCTGGTCTCGACGACGAGTCCGCGCTGCGCGAGCTCGGCGACGAGCGCCGCGATGGTCGAGCGGTTGAGGCCGGTCTCGCGCGTCAGCTGGGCGCGCGAGACCGCTCGCAACTCGTGCACGCGACCGAGCACGAGCGAGAGGTTGCTGCGACGCACCACGTCGAGGTTGTGCCCTGAGCGACCGGCGCCAGACTCCCGCGAAATGGCAGCCTCGCGCGGACCATCGATCGACTCGGACACCTCGCGCCTGGTGCTGACTACTTGGTGCTGAAGGCTGCGTCGAACGCCGCGGTCGGCGGGTCGAAGGTCAGCCGGCGCACGAACTCGAGCGCCTCGGGTGCGCCGATGAGGCGGTCCATGCCGGCGTCCTCCCACTCGACCGAGATCGGGCCCTCGTAGCCGATCTGGTTGAGCATGCGGAAGCTGTCCTCCCACGGCACGTCGCCGTGGCCGGTCGAGATGAAGTCCCAGCCGCGACGGCCGTCGGCCCACGGCAGCAGCGAGCCGAGACGGCCGTTCTTGCCGTTGCTCATGCGCTTCTTCGTGTCTTTGCAGTCCACGTGGTAGATGCGGTCCTTGAAGTCCCACAGGAAGCCCACCGGGTCGAGGTCCTGCCAGACGAAGTGGCTCGGGTCCCAGTTGAGGCCGAACGCCTCGCGGTGGCCGATCGCCTCCATCGTGCGCACGGTCGACCAGTAGTCGAACGCGATCTCGCTCGGGTGCACCTCGTGCGCGAACTTCACGCCGACCTCGTCGTAGACGTCGAGAATCGGGTTCCAGCGATCGGCGAAGTCCTGGTAGCCGGCGTCGATGGCCTCCTGCGACACGGGTGGGAACATCGCGATGTACTTCCAGATGCTTGAGCCCGTGAAGCCGACGACGGTCTTCACGCCGAGCTTCGCGGCCATCCTCGCGGTGTTCTTCATCTCCTCGGCGGCGCGCTGGCGCACACCCTCCGGGTCGCCGTCGCCCCAGACCGAGTCGGGCAGGATGTCGCGGTGCCGCTGGTCGATCGGATCGTCGCACACCGCCTGGCCCTTGAGGTGGTTCGAGATCGCCCAGACCTTGAGCCCGTTCGCCTCGAGCAGGTCGAGCTTGCCCTGCACGTAGGCATCGTCGTCCCAGCGGTTGGGGTCGAGGTGGTCACCCCAGCACGCGATCTCGAGGCCGTCGTAGCCCCAGCCCGCGGCGAGCTTGACCATCTCCTCGAACGGCAGGTCGGCCCACTGGCCGGTGAACAGGGTGATGGGGCGAGGCATGCTGGTGATCCTTTCGAGGGGTTCGAGGGGTGGGCTAGACGCTGGTCCAGGCCGAGCCGTGGTTCGAGCTGTGCTCGACCGCGGCGAGCGCGCGCTGGACCTGCACACCGTCGGCGAAGGACGGCTCGGGGTCGGTGTTCGACGTGATCGCGTCGACGAAATCCTTGGCCTGGTGCGAGAAACCGTGCTCGTAGCCGAGCATGTGACCGGCGGGCCACCAGGCGGAGATGTACGGGTGCTCGGGCTCGGTCACGTAGATCTTGGTGAAGCCCTGCTCGGTCGTCGGCTTGGTCGAGTCGAAGAACTCGAGTTCGTTGAGCCGCTCGAGATCGAACGCGATCGCGCCCTTCGAGCCGGACACCTCGACGCGCAGCGCGTTCTTGCGGCCGGTGGCGAAGCGCGTGGCCTCGAACGTGCCGAGCACGCCCGACTCGAATCGGCCGTGGAAGATGGCGACGTCGTCGACGGTGACGTCGCCGAGCTCCGCGCCGCCCTTGCCGCCGAGCCCGGACGAGGACTCGAGGATGGGGCGCTGCTTGATGATGGTCTCGATCGTTCCCGAGACGGTCTGCAGGCGCTGCCCCGTGATGTACTGCGCGAGATCGATGATGTGGGCGCCGATGTCGCCGAGCGAGCCCGAACCGGCGAGCTCTTTCTGCAGCCGCCAGGCGAGCGGCACGGTGGGATCGACGAGCCAGTCCTGCAGGTACACGGCGCGCACCTGGTGGATCTCACCGATCTTGCCGTCGCGCACGAGGTCGCGGGCGAACGTGGTGGCGGGCACGCGGCGGTAGGTGTGGCCGAGCATTGACTTGACGCCCTTGGCGGCAGCCTTCTCGGCCGCGGCGGCCATGGCCTCGGCCTCTTCGACGGTGTTCGCGAGCGGCTTCTCGCACAGCACGTGCTTGCCCGCCTCGAGGGCGGCGATCGCAATCTCCGCGTGCGAGTCGCCGGGCGTGACGATGTCGACGATCTGGATGTCGTCGCGCGCGATCACCTCACGCCAGTCGGTCGCGGACTCTGCCCAGCCCCACTTGTCGGCAGCCTCGGCGACGGCTTCGGCATTGCGGCCAACGACGACATCCATCGTGGGATCGGACTCGAGGTCGAAGAAGCGCGGTGCAACGCGCCAGCCCTGCGAGTGCGCGGCTCCCATGAAGCCGTATCCGATCATCGCGACGCCGAGGCGGGGCTTGGCCATGCTGAGTGTCTCTTTCCGTGGGGTTCTGTGGTGGGTGCAATGCCCCGGCCGGACCGTTCATGGCCCGGCCGGGGCATCGCGAATGTATCAGGACTCGAAGGCGGTCGGCAGGTACTTGGCGACGTTCTCCTTGGTGACGACCGGTGCGTTCAGCACGATCCGGGTCGGCACCTCGACCTCGACCAGGTCGCTCAGGGACTTGCCCTGCGCGATCAGGCGAGCGAGACGGATGCCGTCAGCGGCCTGGGTCGACGGGTAGATGACCGTCGCCTCGAGCACGCCGGTGCCGGCCTCGATCTCACGCATCGCGTTCGCCGAGCCCGCGCCACCGACCATGAAGAACTCGTCGCGCCCTGCAGCCTGGATGGCTGCGAGCACACCGAGGCCCTGGTCGTCGTCGTGGTTCCAGATCGCGTCGATCTGCGGTGCCGCCGAGAGCAGCTGCGAGGTCACAGCCTCGCCGCCCTGCACGGTGAAGTCCGCAGCGACGCGGTTCGAGACCTCGAGCCCACAGTCGCTCAGTGCGTCAGCGAAGCCCGCGCTGCGGTCCTGCGTGAGCGGCAGCGAGTCGATGCCGGCGATCTCCGCGATCACGGCGTCGGGGTTGTCACCCAGACGCTCGCAGATGTACGTTCCAGCGCTCACGCCCATGCCGTAGTTGTCACCGAGGATGGTGACGCGTGCGGCGAACGTGCTCGAGAACTCGCGGTCGACGTTGATGACCGGGATGCCGGCCTCCATCGCCTGGATCGCGACCTCGGTCAGCGCCGCACCGTCGGTGGGCAGCAGCACGATCGCGTCGACACCGTCGTTGATGAAGGTCTCGACCTGGCTGATCTGCAGGTTGGCGTCGTTCGTGCCCTCGGCGACGATGAGCTCGATGTCGGGGTACTTCGCCGCCTCGGCGATTGCTGCCGAGTTGATGGCGCCGAGCCAGCCGTGGTCGGCCGCGGGGCCGGAGAAGCCGATCGTGATGGTGTCGCCCGTGGCCTCGTTCTCCTCGGTCGTACCACCGCCGGTGCCGGCGTCGGTGCCGGTGTCAGTTCCGGCCGTACAGCCGGCGAGCAGCGCGATGGCCGCCAAGGAGGCGCCGGCCGTAGCCAGCAACTTCCGTCGGGATGTGTGCATGGAGTTCCTCTCAGGATGGATGCAAGTGCCGCCAGACGAGGCAAGTGCTCCGCTCCGGGCACGGCACCTTCGCCGCGGGATGGAACGCTCGGTCCTCATTGACGTTTGCCACAACATAATACGTCGGAGGGTGGTTCCGCTGCACTTTTTTCGACAATCGACCGAATGCGCGGGCGGGAAACGTTGCCAATTGGGCCTGAATCGGGCCGGAATCCCGGGCTTCGCAGCGACGTATTGCGTCTGAACTGTTTCCTCGGATCGTTCGGACTGTTATGTTGCCGACATGATCGATGACGACCATGGGTCGCCGCTGCTGGAAGCGCGCGGAGTCACCAAGCAGTTCGGCGGTGTGCGCGCGCTCAAGGGCGTCGATCTCGACATCCGCGCCGGCGAGGTGCACTGCGTGCTCGGCCAGAACGGCGCGGGCAAGTCCACGCTGATCAAGCTGCTCGCGGGTGTCTACCGCCCGGATGAGGGTGAGATCCTCTGGCAGGGCGAGCCGGTCACGATCGCGAACCCGGTCGCCGCGCTCTCGACTCGGCATCGCGACGATGTACCAGGAGCTCGACGTCGTCGACGGACTGAGCATCGCCGAGAACATCTTCCTCGGCCACGAGTTCGCGACCCTCGGCGTGACCCGCTCGGGCAGGACCACCGCAGAAGCCCGCGCACTGCTCGCTCGGCTCGGTCACGGCGATCTCGACCCGCGGCGCGAGGTCGCCACGCTCTCGGCGGCGAACAAGCAGATCGTCTCGATGGCCCGCGCACTGTCGCACGACATCCAGCTCATCATCATGGACGAGCCGAGCGCCGTGCTCGACTCGGAAGAGGTCAAGAACCTGTTCCGGGTGGTGAAGGAGCTCACCGCCCAGGGCATCGCCGTCGTCTACATCTCGCATCGCCTGGAGGAGATCCGCCAGATCGGCGATCGCATCTCCGTCATCAAGGACGGCCGCAGCACCGCGAGCGGCCTGCTCGTGAAGGACACGCCGACCCCCGAGCTCATCCGACTCATGACCGGCCGGGACGTCGAGAACGTGTTCCCGGCGCGGGTGCCCGTGCCGGCGGACGCGCCCGTCGTGCTCGAAGTCGAGAACCTCAGCGTGCGCGGCGTGTTCGAGCCGCTGAGCTTCTCGGTGCGCGCGGGCGAGATCGTCGGGCTCGCCGGGCTGGTCGGATCGGGGCGCTCCGAGGTGCTCGAGGCCATCTACGGTGCGCGCCGCCCCACGACCGGCAGCGTCTCGGTCGATGGCGCGGCGCTCAAGCCGGGCTCGGTGCGCGACGCGGTCAACCGCGGCATTGGCCTCTCGCCCGAGGAGCGCAAGAGCCAGGGGCTGCTGCTCGACGAGCCGATCTTCCAGAACATCACGCTCTCGACGTTCGCCCGGTTCGCGAGACTCTCGTTCCTCAACCCCCGCGGCGAGCGGGCCGCCGCCCGCGAGCAGATCGACGCGCTCGACCTGCGTCCGGGAGACCCGGACCGGGCCGCTGGCACGCTCTCGGGTGGCAACCAGCAGAAGATCATGCTCGCGCGCTGGCTCGTGCACGGCACGAAAGTGCTGCTGCTCGACGAGCCCACCCGCGGCGTCGACGTCGGCGCGCGCGCCGAGATCTACGCCCTGATCCGCCGGCTGTCCGCCGCCGGCACCGCAATCGTCGTCGTCTCGAGCGAGATCGTCGAGGTGCTCGGCCTCGCCGATCGCGTGCTCGTGATCGCCGACGGACGAGTCCTGTCGACCGTCGACGCGACCGAGATCGACGAGCACGGCGTGCTCGATCTCGTCATGGAAGGAACTGCAGCATGAGTGAGCCACTGACCACCTCGCCCGACGCTCCCGCGATCGTGCACGACGGCGGCGACGGTCGATCGTGGTTGGCGCGGGTCCTCGGCAGCGGCGCCGGCCGCAACCTCGGTCTCGTGATCGCGCTGCTCGTGATCTTCGCGATCGGTGCCTATCACGGCGGGCGGTCGCTTCACGAACGTCGACAACATCATCACGATCGTGCGCGCCGCCTCGATCGTCGGCGTGATCAGCATCGGCATGACGTTCGTCATCATTGGTGGCGGCATCGACCTGTCGGTGGGCTCGGTCCTGGGACTGTCGTCGGTCGTCGCGACGCTTGCCGCGGTGCAGGCGTTCGCGACCCAGACCTCCTGGATCGTCATGGTGCTCGTCGCGCTCGCTGTCGGCACCCTCGCCGGACTGGTCAACGGCGTCGTGATCGCGTACGGCAACGTCGTCGCCTTCATGGCGACCCTCGCGATGCTCGTCGCCGCTCGAGGCTTCGCCGAGATCCTGTCTGCGCGGCGAACCCTGATCATCGGCGTGCAGGGATACCTCGACTTCACGCGGTCGAACATCCTCGGCATCCCGATCCTGATCTGGATCTTCGTCGTCGTCGCGGTGCTCGGCTGGCTCCTGCTGAACCGCACGACGTTCGGCCGGCGCACGGTGGCCATCGGCGGCAACCGCGAGGCGGCGCGCCTCGCGGGGCTCAAGGTCAAGCGCCACACGATGTACCTCTACGCCCTCGTCGGCCTGACCGCCGGCATCGCGGGCGTCATGATGATGGGTCGCACCGGCGTCGGAACGTCGACCCACGGCACGCTCTACGAACTCGATGTGATCGCTGCGGTCGTCGTCGGCGGCACGCTGCTGGCTGGTGGGCGAGGCTCCATCGTCGGCACGGTGTTCGGTGTGCTGATCTTCCAGACGCTCACGAACATCTTCACCCTGAACAACCTCGACACCTCGACCCAGAACGTGACGAAGGGCGCGATCATCGTGATCGCCGTGCTGCTGCAGCAGCGGTTCGCGCGCGAGGGCGAAGGCGCTAGCGCGGTGGTTGCGCTCAGTCGGAGGGCACCGCTGCACCGCCTCCGGACGCTCGACCGTGCTCGTGATCTCCACCGAGCGGTGCTCGGCGCGCCGGCGAGCAGGATCGCCTCCATGACCTCGAGCACGTGCAGTCCGAGCACACCCGAGGCCCGCGGGCGTGGTGCCGGCGCGTGAGCGCGGTGGCCAGGTCGGCGATGCCGACGCCGCGTCCGGCATCCGGGTAGCCCGCGATCGGGTCGACCGGCCGCCACTGCTGGTCCTCGGTGGTCCACACCTCTGGCGTGCCCGAGAACTCGTTCGGGTCGGGCACCGCGATCGTGCCGAGCGTGCCGTACACCTCGAACTCCGGCACGCGCTCGCCCACTGCTCGAAACTCACGAACACGGTCGAGACCACGCCGTTCGCGTGCTCGACGACCGCGGTGACGTGGGTGTCGACATCCACCGGGAAGGTCGCGCCCGCCTCGGGCCCCGCGCGATCGTGCGGCGGCGATCCGACCGCGTTGCGCTGCCCGAGACGCGCACGACGGGTCCGAACAGCGTGACGAGCGACGTGAGGTAGTACGGGCCCATGTCGAACATCGGCCCGGCACCCGCCTGGTAGTAGAACTGCGGGGCTGGATGCCACAGCTCATGCCCCGCGGAACCCCAGTGCACACTCGCACCGACCGGGTCGCCGATCACGCCCGAGTCCAGCAGTGCGCGGGAGGTCTGGATGCCGGTGCCGAGCACGGTGTCGGGAGCGCTGCCGACCAGGAGCCCGGCCGCATCCGCCGCCTCGAGCACGCGTCGACCACCCGCCACGTCGAGCGCGAGCGGCTTCTCGCCGTACACGTGCTTGCCGGCGGCGAGCGCGCGAAGGGCGATGTCGACGTGCGCGGATGGGATGGTCAGGTTGAGCACGAGGTCGATGTCGTCGGCCTGCAGCAGCTCATCCACGCCGAGCGCGCGCACGCCAGGGCTCGTCGCGGCTGCGGTCGCCGCGACCGCCGCCGCCCGGTTCGGGTCCAGGTCGGCGATCGCGGACAGCCGCACCGCGGGATACCGCGGCAGCGTGTCGATGTACTGCGCACTGATGACGCCGGCACCGATCATGCCGACCCTCAGCTGATTGGTGCTCAGCGGGCCGCCCACAGCATCCCCCGCTCGATGATCGTTCGTACGGTCGGGTTCTCGAGCACTTCGACGCGGTGGCCGGGCGTGCACGCGAACATGCGGCCGGCGCCCCACTGACGCGTCCAGATCGCGGGCGAGGCGACCTCGCGGCGCCACGGATCCCACTCGCGCACGGCTTGGGTCGTGGTGGCGAGCACGTCGAGGTAGTCGTCGTGCAACACCCAGTACTGCTCGGTGATGAGGTCGAAGTCGCCGATGCCCTGCGTGATCGGATGCGCGGCACCCGCCGCGGTCATCGAGATGCGGTGCGGAACGTAGTTGTCGGACTGCTCACCGATGCGCTCATCGGGATGCTTGCCGGGATGCGCGGCGAACTGCGCGCCGATGAACTGCAGATAGTCCGAGTCGTTGCGGAACGAGTCCGCGATCCCGCCGTGCCAGCCTGCGAGTCCCGGTGCCGGCCTCGACCGCGGCGCGCAGTCCCGGCGGACTGCTCGGACTCGATCGTGGACATGGTCGTGGCCTGCACGATGAGGTCGGTCTCGGCGAGCGCCGCGGCATCCGCATAGACCGCCGGTGACTCCTCGACGCGCACCGTGAACCCGTTCGCTTCGAGGAATGGGATGAACAACTCGGTCGCCTCGACGGGCTGATGGCCGTCCCAGCCGCCGCGGACGATCAGGGCGCGCCGAGTCGCCGAGTTCGATGTGGATGTCATGTAGTTACTCCTGGTTCAACCTTTGACCGCGCCCGTGAGACCGCCGACGATTCGGCGTTCGAACAGGCTGAAGAAGACGAGTGCGGGGATCATCGACAGCGACGTGAAAGCGAACACGCGCGCGGTGTCGACAGAATACTGCGACGCGAACGCCTGCACACCGAGGGGCAACGTGAAGCTCGCTTCGTTGTTGAGGATGAACAGCGGCAGCAGATAGCTGTTCCAGCTGCCGATGAACGCGAGGATGCCCACGGTGACGACCCCGGGCATCGACAGCGGCACCACCATGCGCCAGAAGAAGCCGAGTCGGCTCGCGCCGTCGATCGCCGCAGCCTCCTGCAGCTCGCGCGGGATCGCCTGCAGGAACGGCACGAGGATGATGATCGTGATCGGCAGCGCGAAGGCCACCTGGGGTGCGATCACGCCCGGCAGCGAGTTCATCAGCCCGAGCGAGCGCACGAGGATGTACAGCGGCGTGATCGCGACCGTCATCGGGAACATGAGGCCCGCGGCGAACAGCGCGTAAATGAGACCGCGACCGCGGAACTCGTACCGCGCGAGCACGTAGCTCGCCATGAGCCCGAGCGCGACCACGAGCACGGTCGTCGCCACCGACGTGATCGTGGAGTTGCCGAACTCGCGCCAGAACACCTCGCTCGAGAGCACCTCGGCGTAGTTGCCGAACTGCCACACGATCGGAAGACCCGACGGATCGACCGTGATCTCGGAGTTCGTGCGGAATCCGCTCAGGATGATGTACGCGACCGGCGCGAGCATGAGCCCGATCAGCACGAGCGCGACGAAGTACACCACGGCCGAGTTGAGCCTGCGGCGGCGGTGTCCGCTGCGCGCTTCGCGCATCGCGGTCGTCATGACGGCGGCCATCAGAGCTTGCTTCCCGTGTAGGAGTTCTGGGCATCCCGCCGCAGCAGGAAGCGCTGGTACAGCAGCGCGATCGCCAGGGAGATGATGAACATCACGACCGCAACCGCGTTGCCGTAGCCATAGCTCGCGGCGTTGCGGCCGTTGACGACCATGTAGGTCGCCATGGTCGAGGTGCCCGCCGTGGATGCCACGTACTGACCCCAGATGATGTAGACGAGGTCGAACAGCTGGAACGATCCGATGATCGACAGGAACGCCCAGATCCGGATGGTCGGCCCGAGCAGCGGCAGCACGATCGTGCGTTGGATCTGCCAGTACGAAGCACCGTCGATCGCCGCGGCCTCCGACAGCTCGTCGGGGATGCCCTGCAGGCCGGCCAGGAAGAGAATCACGGCGAAGCCGACGTACTTCCACGTGATGATGGCCATCAGGGTCCAGATCGCCACGTTCGGATCAGACAGCCAGTCCTGCTGCGCCGCGCCGAGGCCGAGCTTCTCGAGCAGGCCGTTGAGCCCGCCGCGGGACTGGAGCATGAGGCTCCAGCCGAGACCCACGACCACCTCGGAGAGCACGTAAGGCACGAAGATGAGCACCCGGATCACCGACTGCCCGCGCAGTTTGCGGTTGAGCAGCAGGGCGAGCGCGATCGCGATCGGGCCCTGGAAGATGAGCGAGAGCACCGCGATCATGCCGTTGTGCCGCAGCGCATCCTGGAACGTCTCGTCCTGCAGGATCGTGATGTAGTTGCGCAGGCCGACGAAGTTGGTCGGAACGCCGTAGCCCGCCCAGCTGAAGAAGCCGTAGTACGCGGCGAGCCCAACCGGCAGGATCACGAAGCCGACGAAGACGATGAGTGCCGGGCCGGCCAGCAGCGCGATCTCCGCGCGCATCCGCCAGCCGACGCCCTTGGGCTTGCGCCGGAGGGGCGGGGATGCCGCGGCAGCGACATCCCCGTTCCTCTCGGCATCCACGGACGGGACCCGCGCAGAGCGCACCGTCTCGCTCATGGATGACATGCTGTTCGTTCCTAGGACTTTGCCGCGGCGTCGTTCACTGCGGTGACAATATCGGCCGCACTGCCCTGGCCCGCAAGCAGGTTGACGACCGCGACGTTGAGCGCGTTGCCGATGTTCTGGCCGAACAGCGTGTCGAGCCACACCGTGACGTACGGCGCCTCGTTGTACGCATCGAGCAGCATGAGCAGTGCCGGGTCGGTCACCACGCTCTGGGCTTCCTGGCTCGCGGGCAGGGTGTCGAACGCGTCGGCGTAGGCCTCCTGGTTCGCCTTCTCCGCGATGAAGTTCAGGAAGTCGACGCACGCGGGCGGGGCCTCAACGAAGCACGAGTACCCGTCGACACCACCCATCATCGCGCCCTCGCCGCCGGCACCACCGGGCACCGACGGGAACGGGAACCAGCCGAGGTCGGGCAGCGGCTCAGCGTCGGGGGTCAGCGAGCCGATGACTCCAGGGTCCCAGGCGCCCATGAGTTCCATCGCCGCCTGGTGGTTCGCGAGCAGACCAGCGGATGATCCGGCACCCTGCTGCGCGGCGGTGGTGAGGAAGCCGTCGTTGAACGGGTTCGTCGCCGCGAAGTCAGCGAGGTCCTCACCCGCCTGCTCCCAGCACGGGTCGTCGAAGCTGCGGCTCGCGGCCGCCTCGTTCACGACGTCCTGTGTGCAGGCGCGCAGCGCGAAGTTGTAGTACCAGTGCGCCGCAGGCCACGCGTCCTTCGCCCCGAGGGCGATGGGCTGCACGCCGGACTCCCTGCAGCAGGTCGTTCGCCGCCTCGAGCTCCTCGATCGTGGTCGGCGTCTCGGTGATCCCGGCGGCCGTGAACAGATCCTGGCTGTAGAAGATGCCCTCGGGCAGCACCGCGGTGGGCAGTCCGTAGACCTTGCCGTCGATCGCGAACGCGTCGATCACGCCGCCGAGTGCGGTTCTCGTCGCGTCGGTGAGGCCATCGGTGACATCCATCACCTGACCGGCGGTCACGACGTCGGCGAGCTTGCCGCCACCGCGCGACATGAAGATGTCTGGGGCGTCACCGGAGTTGAGGGCGGTCTGGAGCTTGCCATCCATCTCCTCGTTCTGGATCGACTGGATCTCGATGGTGACGCCGGGGTTGGCTTCCTCGAAGGCCGCGACGGTCGCCTCCCAGTACGCCTTGCCGTCGCCCGTGGTCGAGTTGTGCCAGAAGGTCATCGTGACGTCGCCGCCATCGGTGCCGCCACCACCGCCACCACAACCGCTGAGCGCGAGTGCACCGACGGCAACGAGGGCCGTGGCGCTGAGGAACGTTTTGGCTTTCATGTGATTTCCACCTGTTTCTCTTCGTTGAGTCACGTCTCGGCACTGAGACGATGGGGGATGCGTTCCGCAGGGAACGCAGCTGTTGGGTTGCTTGCGCACCGCATCGTTGCCGCGGAGGGTTTCCGGAGCCGTCCGGATTCCGCCAGTGTCGCAGCGGCTCGCAGATTCTGTCAAACGTTTTCGAAAACGCTTTCGGACGCGCTATCATTTGGGCCTCATGGGACGACGGACAACGATCAACGACGTAGCGGCTGCCGCCGGCGTCTCGGTCGCGACCGTCTCGAAGGCCGTCAATGGGCGGTACGGCGTGGCGGAGTCGACGGTCGCCCGCGTGATGAAGATGGTCGACGAGCTTGGCTACGAATCCAGTCTCGTCGCGAGCAGCATGCGGTCGCGCACGACCGGCGTGATCGGTGTGCTCGTCTCCGACTTCGAGCCGTTCAGCGCCGAGGTGCTCAAGGGCGTCGGCGCAGAACTGCAGCGGATCGCACTACGACCTCCTCGCCTACGCGGGGTCACATCAGGTCGGAGGAACCGGTTGGGAACGTCGCTCGCTGCAACGGCTGAGCGGCACGCTGATCGACGCAGCAATCATGGTGACGCCCACGGTCGTGAGCGCATCGGCCGACATCCCGGTCGTCGCAGATCGATCCGCACGCTGGCCGCGCCGACCTGCCGACGGTCGAGTCCGACGGCTTCAGCGGCGCGCGACAGGCGACGCAGTACCTCCTCGAACTCGGGCACACCCGCATCGGCTTCCTCGGCGGGCGATGCCGACCTGCAGATCCGCCCAGCTGCGCGAGGCCGGGTACCGGCGCGCGCTCTCCGACGCCGGCATCGAGTTCGACCCTGCGCTCGTGCGAGAGGGGCGCTACCGCCAGGAGACCGCCCGCGAGCCGGCGATGTCGCTGCTGAGTTCTCCAACGCGACCGACGGCCGTGTTTGCGGCCAACGACCTCTCGGGCATCGCGATCCTGGAGGTCGCCGCCGAGCTCGGGCTCGCGGTGCCGCTTGACCTGTCGGTGGTGGGCTTCGACGACATCCCAGAGGCATCGCAGATGTCGCCTGCGCTGACCACCGTGCGCCAGCCCATGAAAGCCCTCGGCGCAACCGCAGCGAGGATGGTGCTGGCGCTCATGGCGGGCGAAACGCTCGAGTCGACGCACGTCCTGCTGCCGACGCGGCTCGTGCCGCGGGCCACCACCGCGCCGCCGCGAGCGTGATCGGGCCGGCTCGCGTGTCTCGCATCCAATCCCGGATTGACCCGGACCCCGTTCGCACGATACGTTGTGACTCGCAACAATTACCGCACAGCATCACCGCCACTGCGAAGGAGCATCATGGCCGCCACACCCACCCCCGCCGACAAGTTCACGTTCGGCCTCTGGACCTTCGGCTGGACCGGCAACGATCCGTTCGGTCCGCCCACCCGTTCGAAGGTCGACACCACCGAAGCCGTGCACAAGCTCGCCGAGTATGGCGCGTACGGCATGACGTTCCACGACGACGACCTCTTCCCGTTCGAGTCCACCGACGCCGAGCGCCAGGCGCAGATCGACGTGCTCAAGAAGGCGCTCGCCGACACCGGACTCGTCATCCCGATGATCACCACCAACCTGTTCAGCCACCCGGTCTTCAAGGACGGCGGCTTCACGTCGAACGACCGCGCCGTTCGCCGGTTCGCGCTGCGCAAGGTGCTGCGCAACCTCGACCTCGCCGCCGAGCTCGGCGCCACGACGTTCGTCATGTGGGGCGGGCGCGAGGGCAGCGAGTACGACGCCGCGAAGGACATCAAGGGCGCGCTCGAGCGGTACCGCGAGACCGTGAACTTCCTCGGTGACTACGTGACCGACCAGGGGTACGACATTCGGTTCGCGATCGAGCCGAAGCCCAATGAGCCGCGTGGCGACATCCTGCTGCCGACCCTCGGTCACGCGATGGCGTTCATCGCGACGCTCGATCGCCCAGAGCTCGTCGGCCTCAACCCGGAGGTCGGGCACGAGCAGATGGCCGGGCTCAACTTCACGCACGGCATCGCCCAGGCGCTCGACGCCGGCAAGCTGTTCCACATCGACCTCAACGGCCAGCGCGGCATCAAGTACGACCAGGACCTCGTGTTCGGTCACGGCGACCTGCAGAACGCGTTCTCGCTCGTCGACCTGCTCGAGCACGGCGGGCCCGGCGGCATCCCCGCGTACGACGGCCCGCGTCACTTCGACTACAAGCCGTCGCGCACCGAGGACTACGACGGCGTGTGGGAATCGGTCAAGGCCAACATGCGCATGTACCTGCTGCTCAAGGAGCGCGCGCAGGCGTTCCGCGCCGACCCTGAGGTGCAGGAGGCGCTCGCCGCCGCCCGTGTGCCCGAGATCCTGGTACCGACCCTGAACGAGGGCGAGACGGCGGACGCGATCAAGGCCGACCGATCCGCATACGAGGACTTCGACCCGAGCGTCTACTTCGACGGCAAGGGCTTCGGCTTCGTGCGGCTGCAGCAGCTCATGCTCGAGCACCTGATGGGCGCGCGCGGCTAGTGGTGCTCGTCGCTGGGGTCGACTCGTCGACCCAGAGCTGCAAGGTCGTCATCGTGGATGCCGCGACCGGCGCCATCGTGCGCTCCGGTCGCGCCTCCCACCCCGACGGCACCGAGGTGCCCCCCGCCGCATGGTGGGACGCGCTGCAGTCCGCGATCGCGGACGCCGGCGGCCTCGAGGATGTCGCGGCGATCTCGGTCGGCGGCCAGCAGCACGGCATGGTGGTGCTGGATGCCGCGGGCAACGTCATCCGCGATGCACTGCTCTGGAACGACACCCGCTCCGCCGACGCCGCCACGCAGTTGGCCGAGGAGTTCCCGGACATCGTGCAGCGCACGGGCTCGCGCCCCGTGGCATCCTTCACCGCAACGAAGCTGCGCTGGCTTGCCGACGCCGAGCCGGATGCCGCGGCCCGCGTCGCAGCCGTCGCGCTTCCCCACGACTGGCTCACCTGGCGGCTGCGAGGGTTCGGCCCCGGCAACCCGGACCTGAGCGAGCTCACCACGGATCGCTCCGACGCGAGCGGCACGAGCTACTGGGGCGCCGACGGCTACGACCAGGAGCTCTTGCTGGCGGCGCTGCGCCGCACCTCCGGCGCCGCCGGAGGCAACGGAAATTCAGGAGTTGTGCTCCCCCGGGTGCTCGGACCAGCGGATTCCGCGGGTGTCACCTCAGCAACTCCTGAGTTTCCAACGTTGCCCGCGGGCGTGCTCGTCGGCCCGGGTGCCGGCGACAACGCGGGCGCGGCCCTCGGACTCGGCGCGGTGAGCGGCGACGTCGTGGTGTCGATCGGCACGAGCGGCACGGTGTTCGCCGTCACGGATGCACCGACGCATGACGAGAGCGGCACGGTCGCGGGCTTCGCCGATGCGAGCGGGCACTGGCTGCCGCTCGTCGCGACGCTCAACGCCGCGCGCGTGCTCGACTCGATCGCGGCGCTGCTCGGCGTCGACCACGACGAACTCGGACGACTCGCGCTCGAGGCCGAGCCGGGCGCGGGCGGCCTCGTGCTGCAGCCGTACTTCGAGGGCGAGCGCACCCCCAACCTGCCGGATGCCACCGCCACCCTCTTCGGCATGACCCTCGCCTCCACGACTCGCCCCGCCCTGGCCCGGGCCGCGCTCGAGGGGATGCTGTGCGGCCTCGCCGACGGACTCGACGCCCTGCGCGCGAACGGCGTCGACGCGCGGCGAATCCTGCTCGTCGGCGGTGCCGCGCAGAACCCCGCGGTGTCAGCGGTCGCGGCGCAGGTGTTCGACGTGCCGGTCGTCGTGCCGGAGCCGGGCGAGTACGTCGCGCTCGGCGCCGCCGTGCAGGCGGCGTGGGCGCTCACCGGAACGCGCCCGGAGTGGCACCGGCCGACGGTCGCCGAGCCCGCGGTCGACACGCGCCCGGTGATCAGGCAGCAGTACGCGGCACGCCGCGCCTAAGGGTTCGAGCCGCGAGCCCCTGCGGCGCGCCCTCCTCAACCAGCGTCAGGCGAACAGACGCTTGAGCCACGCGAGCTTCGCGAGCTGGTGGTGCTCCCCGCCGCCCTCGTGGCCGTTGTACGGGTACACCTCGATGCTCGCGGCACCGCCCCACGCGTTGTGGGCGGCGAAGACGGTGGACGGGATGCACGTCTCATCCATCAGGGCGACCGAGAACAGCGCCGGCATCGTGTCGCGCGCTTCGCGAGGGTGACGCCATCGAAGTAGCTGAGCGTCTCGAGCACTGCCGCCTCGTGGTCGCGGTAGCGCACGAGGTAGGTGACGATCTCGTGGTACGGCATCGAGTTGTTGAACGTGATCGCGCGGCGGAAGTGGCACAGGAACGGCACGTCCGGCATCGCCCCGATCACACCGTCGGCGAGGGATGCCGCGGCGATCGTGATACCGCCGCCCTGGCTGCCACCGGTCACCACGATGCGCTCGGGGTCGACGTGCGGCAGTACGCGGGCGGCATCCACGGCCCTGACCGCGTCGGTGTAGACCCGGCGGTAGTAGTAGGTGGCCGGATCGAGGATGCCCTTGGTCATCAGCCCCGGAACGGTGCTCAGCCCGGACTCGGGCGCGGGGTCGGCGGTCGCCCCGACCGCGGTCCAGCCCTGGCCGCGGGTGTCGACCGTGAGGTGCGCGTAGCCCGCGAGCGCGTAGAGGTTGTTCTGGTGCGCCAGGCCGCGGCCGCCGGAGTAGCCGTGGAACTCGACGACCGTCGGCAGCGGACCGTCAAGACCGTGCGGCAGGTGCAGCCAGGCGCTGATCCGGTGGCCGCCGTAGCCGGCGAAGGTCACGTCGTAGGTGTCGACGACCGCGAGCCCGTTGTCGACCCGCGTCACCTGCACGTCGAGATCGAACTCGCGCGCCTCGGTCAGCGTCAGCGACCAGAACGCGTCGAAGTCGGCCGGCTCGGCCACCTCCGGGCGGTACTCGATGAGCTCGGCGAGGGGCAGGTCGATGAAGGCCATGCGTTGAGCTTAGAAGCCCTGCGCGAGACGGTAGTACGCGTTGTTCCAGCGCACCTCGCGCTCGAACCCGCGCACCGTCGTGTCCTCGTCGATGAGCAGCAGCTCCACCTTCGCGATCTCGGCGAAGTCCTCGAACACCTCGGCCCCCACCTGGGTCGACAGCACCGTGTGGTGCGCCGCTCCGGCGGTGAGCCAGGCGGTCGCGCTCGTCGCGAAGTCGGGGCGCGGCTTCCAGACTGCGCGCGCGACCGGCAGCTTGGGCAGCGGCTGCGGCAGCGGCACGATGTCGACGACGTTCGCGACCAGGCGGAAGCGATCGCGCACGTCGCTGAGCGCGGCAACGATGCCCGTGCCGGGGTCGGTGTCGAAGACCAGGCGCACCGGGTCCTCCTTGCCGCCGATGCCGAGCGGGTGCACCTCGAGGCGCGGCTTCGATCGTGGTGAGGCTCGGGCAGATCTCGAGCATGTGGGCGCCGAGGATGAGCTCGTCGCCCGGCGTCAGGTCGTAGGTGTAATCCTCCATGAGCGACGCGCCACCCGGCAGACCGGAGCCCATCACCTTGGCCGCGCGCACAAGCACCGCGGT
Source organism: uncultured Actinomycetota bacterium (assembly GCA_963790235.1). Taxonomy (GTDB): domain Bacteria; phylum Actinomycetota; class Actinomycetes; order Actinomycetales; family Microbacteriaceae; genus Rhodoglobus. The sequence continues at coordinate 5,086 of CAWBNZ010000013.1, read as the reverse complement.
CTTCCAGTCGCCCTCGGCGCCGAAGCCGTAGCCGTCGGCCATCAGGCGCTGCACGGCGAGTCCGGGCAGCTGTCGCAGGCCGCCGAGATCCTCGAACGTGGTCGTGAACGCGCCGAAGCCGCCGGCCTCGAGGAAGGAGCGCGAGGCCGAGTTCGATGCGGGCTCCGTAGCGCAGGGAGTCCGCGCGCTCGGCTCCGGGGTGCAGCTCCTCAGCGACGTCGTAGGCGTCGAGGTACTCGGCCACCAGCGCGTCGACGTCGGCTTCGGTCGCGGCATCCACGGCTTCGACCAGTTCGTTGACGCCCCAGGTGTTGACGCTCACGCCGAAGCGCAGCTCTGCCTCGGTCTTGTCGCCCTCGGTGACGGCGACGTAGCGCATGTTGTCGCCGAAGCGGGCAAGCTTGAGGTTGCGTACGGCGTCCCAGCCGGCGGCCGCGCGCGACCACGCGGCGACCTGCGCCGAGACCACGGGGTTCGACACGTGACCGACGACGGTCTTGCGGGCGACACCGAGACGGGTCTGGATGTAGCCGAACTCACGATCCCCGTGGGCGGCCTGGTTGAGGTTCATGAAGTCGAAGTCGATCTCGCTCCACGGCAGCTCGACGTTCGCCTGCGTGTGCAGGTGCAGCAGCGGCTTGCGCAGCAGGTCGAGCCCGGTGATCCACATCTTCGCGGGGCTGAAGGTGTGCATCCAGGCGATGACTCCGACGACCGAGTCGTCGGCGTTGGCGTCGATCGCCATGCGGCGGATCGCGTCGGTGGACTTGAGCACCGGCATCCACTTGATCGTCACCGGCACGGACTCGCCGAGCTGGTCGGCGATCGCCTGGGACTGCTCGGCGACCTGCTTGAGCGTCTCGGGGCCGTAGAGGTCCTGGCTGCCGGTGACGAACCAGACGGTACGCGTGGCGAGGTCGGGGATGATGCTGCGGGTCATGGTGTGCGCTTTCGGTTGAGGGGTTCGGGAAGTCAGATGGATGACGCGGCGGCGCGCTCGATGGCGAGCCCCGCACGGTAGCGGTCGAGGTAGGACGCGAAGCCTGCGACGTCGTCGGGGTTCGGTTCGGCCACGCTGAACTCTGCACCCCGGAACACGCGGTCGTCGAGGTAGTCGGCGAGGCTCTGCTCGGCTCCGGATGCGGTGAACGATGCGAGCACGGCCATCCCCCACGGTCCGCCCTCTGACGCGGTCGCGGCGACCGAGACCGGCGTCTTCAGCGCCGCGGCGAGGAAGCGCTGGGCGACCCCGGCGGTGCGGAACACGCCGCCGTGCGCGAACATCCGGTCGAGCGCGACGCCCTCGTCGTCGAGCACGCCCATGCCGAGGCTCAGGGTCGCGAAGACGCCGTAGAGCTGCGCGCGCATGAGGTTGCCGAGCGAGAACCGGCTGTCGTCGGTGCGCACGACCAGCGGGCGTCCCTCGGTGAGTCCGGCGATCGGCTCTCCCGCGAGCTGGTTGTAAGCGAGGATGCCGCCGGCATCCGCTTCGCCCTCGAGCGCCTCCGCGAACAGGGCGGCGTACGCGGCATCCGCGGCGACGGGCGTGCCAGCCGCCTCGGCGAAGCGCCGGAACACCGACACCCACGCTGCGAGCTCGCTCGCGCCGTTGTTGCAGTGCACCATCGCGACCGGATCGCCCGCGGGCGTCGTGACGACATCGAGCTCGTCGTGCACCTCATTCAGTGCGCGCTCGAGCACGACCATCGCGAAGATGCTCGTGCCCGCGCTCACGTTGCCGGCCCGCGGCGCGACCGAGTTGGTCGCGACCATGCCCGTGCCGGCGTCGCCCTCTGGTGGGGCGAACGGGATGCCCGGCTCCAGTGCACCGGTCGGATCGAGCAGCGCGGCCCCGTCGGCGGTGAGCGCACCGGCGAGGGTGCCGGCCGGCAGCACGCCGGGGAGCACGGAGGCGAGCGCCTGCACCCGCCCGGTAGCCAGTGCATCGAAGCGCTCGAGGAGATCGGTGCGGTAGCCGCGCGTGTCATCGTCGATCGGAAACATGCCAGAGGCGTCGCCGATGCCGAGCACGAACTCGCCCGTGAGCTTCCAGTGCACATAGCCCGCGAGCGTCGTGAGAAAACGAACGTCGCCGACGTGGGCTTCGGCGTCGAGCACGGCCTGGTGCAGGTGCGCGATCGACCAGCGCAGCGGGATGTTCACGCCGAACTCGCGGCTGAGCTCCGCCGCCGCGGCGCCCGTCGTCGTGTCACGCCACGTGCGGAACGGCACGAGCAACTCACCGTCTCCGTCGAACGCGAGGTAGCCGTGCATCATCGCGGAGACGCCGATCGCGGCGAAGGTGTCGGGGCGCACGCCGTGCCGCGATTCGGCGTCGGCGACGAGGCCGGCGTAGGCGGATTGCAGGCCGGACCAGACGGCATCCAGCGAATAGGTCCAGTGGTCGTCGACCAGCTGGTTCTCCCATTCGTGGTCCCCGACCGCGAGCACGACGGACGGGTCGTCGGCCGACACGAGGCAGGCCTTGATGCGCGTCGAGCCCAGCTCGATGCCGAGGGCGGCGCGGCCGTCACGGATCGCGGCTGCGGAGTCGATGGTCATCGGCGGTCGTCCTCGCTCTGTCCGTAGACGTTCTGGTAGCGCGCGAAGAGGCTGTCGATCGCCTCCTGCGGGATCGGGATGAGGGGGCCGGCCTCGCGGGCGATGTGCACGGTTCGCGCGACATCCTCGACCATGACGGCGGCCTTGACCGCGTCCTTGGCGGTGACCCCGATCGTGAACGGGCCGTGGTTCTGCATGAGCACCGCGCGCGACCGGTGGCCGCGCAGGGTCTCGACGATGCCGCGGCCGATCGACTCGTCACCGATGATCGCGAACGGGCCGACCGGGATCGGCCCGCCGAACTCGTCGGCCATGCCCGTGATCACGCACGGGATCTCCTCGCCGCGCGCGGCCCACGCGGTCGCGTAGGTCGAGTGGGTGTGCACGACGCCGCCGACGTCTGGCAGGTTGCGGTAGACGTAGGCGTGCGCCGCGGTGTCGCTCGACGGCGACCGTTCGGAACCAGGCGAGCCGGGGATGACGTTGCCGTCGAGGTCGCACAGGATCATGTTGTCCGGCGTGAGGTCGTCATAGCTCACGCCCGACGGCTTGATCACGAACAGGTCGGCACCGGGAACGCGGCCGGACACGTTGCCGCCAGTCCAGATGATGAGCTGGTAGCGCACGAGTTCCGCGTGCAGGGCGGCGACCTCCTCGCGAATGCGGCCGATGGCCGCCTGGTCCTCAAGCGAGAAGGTGGGTGGCGTGCTCACGGGACTCCGTCGTCGTGGTCGGTGTCGTTGCGGGGTGAAGATCGTGGATGTGACCGGTCACATTTCCGGCCCCATGCTACCCGCTCGCGGCGCTGCGGTCGACTCCCGCACGATGAGCTCGGGGTGGATCAGGTCGTCAGCCGCGGCATCCTGACCCGTGAGCGCCGCGACGATTCTTGCCATCGCGCGCCGTCCGATCTCGGTGAAGTCCTGCCGCACCGTGGTGAGTGGCGGCTGGAAGTGCGCGGCTTCTGGCATGTCGTCGAACCCGACGACGCTCAGGTCGCGCGGCACGACAAGACCGAGGGTGGATGCCGCGTGCAGCAGCCCGAGCGCGAGCTGGTCGTTCGCGGCGAACACCGCGGTCGGCCGACGGTCCGCGTCGCCCGCCACGCCGCCCAGCAGCTCGAGGCCGAGCCGGAACCCCGCCTCCGCCGTCCAGTCCGCTTCGAGCACCTGCAGCGCTTCGAGGCCGGATGCCGCAAGCTCGGCCTCGTACCCCGCCACGCGAGCCCGCGCCTCGACCCAGTCCAGCGGACCGGACACGTGCGCGATGCGCGCGTGCCCGAGCCCCACGAGGTGCCGCACCGCGAGCCGCGCGCCGCCGACCTGGTCGACCGACAGCCCGTGCACCTGGTCGAGCCCGGTGGCCTCGAGCGTGACGAACGGCACGTCGATCGACAGCTCGCGGATCGCCTCGACCGTGCGCACCTGGGGCGCAACGACGACGATCGCCTCGACCCGCTGCACGACGAGCGCGTCGAGCCCCGCCCGGATCGCGTCGCCATCCTCAGCGGCGATGTTCGAGACGGTGAGCTGATAGCCCGCGTCGCGGCCAGCAGTCTCGATCGCCTGCACACTCTTGGATGGTCCGTAGTGCCCGGTCTGCGTCGACAGCACGCCGATCAGTCGCGAGCGCTTCGACGACAGCGCGCGCGCCGCCTGGTTCGGGCGGTAGCCGAGCTGTTCGATGGCGCTGAGCACGCGGTCCCGGGTGCCGGCGCGCAGGTTGGGCGAGTCGTTGAGCGCCCGCGAGACGGTCTGGTGCGAGACGCCGGCGAGGCGCGCGACATCCCGGATGTTGGGGGTTCGGTCGGCGTCGCTCACGGGTCCATTGTGACCGGTCACACGGTCGGGCGGGCGTCAGAACTGACAAAATCCGCTAGTGGCAGGTCGATCAGACTAGGGGTTTTTGTCAAGTTTGCGCGAAGCCCCTGCGGTTCGGCCTGCGCGGCACCTGCAGCGCCGCGCGCCGGGCGGTGTGGGCGCTTTCACGGCGGCGCGCGGCTCACGCCGGGCGCGGGCCGCCCAAACGAGCGCGTGCCCACGCGCTCCGAACAAATGCGGGCCGTCGCGTCAAATCCGGGCTTGCGCGCCGGCCCGGATCTGACGTTCCAGCCCGGAAACCGCCCGAAGAGCGCCAAGAACCTGACGTTTCGGCCCGGATTCGAGCTCCACGAGCGTCCCTCGTGCCGGATTGGCCCGGAAATCGCGACCAACGCCCCCGCGTCAGTGAGACCCGAGCCCGAGACGGGCCTCGGCGCTGTCCCCACCCTTCGGGCCCGGGCCCAGTCGCGGCGAAGGCCAGAAACGGCCTTCGCTCCTAGCTCCAGTACGCGGACGCGTGCGGCTACGCCTCGCGCTCCCTACCAGCGGGATCCGCGATGATCTCCTCGACCAGCGGGCTGGGGCTCTACGACAGCGAACGCCCGCACCGGGAACGTACCGAACCCCGCAACCTTCGGCGGCGCCCAGCCGTGAACCGCGCGCCGCTCGGCGGCAGCGCGCCAAGGTTCGTGAGGTGCTCGACG
>CAWBNZ010000012.1:0-33884 GCA_963790235.1 uncultured Actinomycetota bacterium | reverse complement strand
GCGGATGCACCTTCGCCGGACACGCAAATACACCGAATCACCGATCCGCCGGAGCGGCATTCCGAGCACACTGAGCGAAAGCGAGGACAGCGCTCGAGCAAGAGCCCTGAAGCGAATCACGAGAAGGAGACCGAGATGACCACCACAATCACCGCCCGCGAGGCGGACACGATCACCGCGTACGCTCGATGTACCGCAGGCCGACCTTGACGACCTCCGCACTCGCATCGAAGCGGCGCGACTGCCCGCGCCCATCGGCGCCGACGACTGGTCGACCGGCGTGCCGCTCGGTGTCCTGCAGGATGGGCTCTACTACTGGTCGAGCACCTTCGACTGGCGCGCGCTCGAGCAGCGCGTCAACGAGCTGCCGCAGTTCATCACAGAGGTCGACGGGCAGCGGTTCCACTTCCTGCACGTCGAGTCGTCGCAGGCCGATGCGACGCCCATCGTGCTGCTGCACGGCTGGCCGGGGTCGTTCCTCGAGTTCCTCGACGTGATGCCCGTCTCCGCTCACGGAGCCCGCGGCGAACGGCGCACCCGACGCTCCGGCGTTCAACGTCGTGGTGCCGAGCCTGCCGGGCTTCGGCTGGTCGACGCCGCTCGCCGACGCGAACTGGACGACCAACCGCGTCGGCGGGAGCGTTGCGGAACTCATGGCGCGGCTCGGTTACGAGCGCTACGTCGTGCAGGGCGGCGACTTCGGCGCTGGGGTTGCGCCCGAGGTTGCGCGGGTGGATCCCGAGCACTGCGTGGGCGTGCACGTGAACGGCTCGATCGGGCGCCCGTTCGGCGAGCCGAGCGAGGACGAGCTCGCGGCATCCACCGATCTTGAAAAGGATCGCATGCGACGCGTCGCCGAGTTCATGCAGCGCGAGTTCGGGTACATCTCGATCCAGTCGACGCGTCCGCAGCTGATCGGGGTCGCGCTGAGCGACACTCCGGCGGGGCAGTTGGCGTGGATGCTCGACAAGTTCCGAGCGTGGACCTTCCCGTTCGACGCGTCGCCGGCCGACGGGCTTGGCTGGGACCGCATCCTGGGGCACGTGTCGCTCTACTGGCTCACGCGCAGCGCGGGATCCGCGGCCTACACGGTGTACGCGGCCGACGCGAACGCGTGGGGCCAGCAGCCGAGCCGTCCAGTAGCACCGGTCGGGGCGGTCATGTTCGCGCACGACATCGGCATCCGACGCAACGCGGAGCAGCAGTTCGACATCGTGCGCTGGACCGATGTCGAAGACCGCGGCGGGCACTTCGCGGCGATGGAGGAGCCCAAGTTGCTGGTGGATGACATCCGGGAGTTCGTCGCGGCGATCTGACGCGGCGTGAGGATGCCCCGGGCCGTGGAGCCCGGGGCATCCTTCCCGTCATCACACCTCCGACAGCAGCTCGTACACCTCGCTCGTCGGGATGCCCGACTTCTCGTGCACTCGCATGATCGCCTCCTTCGAGGGACCGGTGGAGAGGCAGAACGCCTTGCCCGACTCGGGGTCGAGCCACGCCTTCTGGAAGTGGACGCCCTCGGCGACCTCGTTCTCGAGGTCCTTGGCGTGGGCCGCCTCGAGGTCCTGCTGTGTTGCGCCGACGAATCCAGTGTGGATATCCATGAACTGTGCCATCTTGGCACCCCTTTCTCTTGTGCCTCCAGCCTCGCGATGTGCGCCCTCTCGCCCATCGGTCGGACGACCGATCCTGGGGACGAGTGCCGACCTATACTGAGCCGCATGCGGGACCGCGTGAGTCCAGTGCTGGTCGGTCGCCGCGACGCGCTCGAATCTCGCACTGCGTCGCTGGCGCGAAGCCGTCGACGGACGCGGCGAACTGCTGCTCGTCGCCGGCGAGTCGGGCATCGGCAAGACCCGGCTGCTCGCTGAGGTCGTCGCCCGCATCGGCGTGTCATCGCCGCGAGCCAATGGGCGACCGAGGGAGATGGATGCCCCGGGCGAACTGGTTCACGGCCTCGCCGACGAATTGCGCCGCCTTGGTCGCACCGAGCCGGCCGCTCGGCTCCGCGACCGCCTGCTCGACGAGGGCCTCGGGGCCGGAGACGCGGCGCGGCGCCGCCGCCTGCTCCTCGGAGATCTCGCGCAGATCATCCTCGAACTGCTCGACGCCGAGCCGATGGTGCTGCGATTCGACGACCTCCACTGGGCGGACGAGCTCAGCCTCGACGTGCTCGAGCGCGTCGCCCAGAACCTGGATACGTCGCACGGCCTCGTCGTCGGCACCTACCGCACCGACGAACTGTTCGCCGGCAGCCGATTGCGCACGTGGCGCGCACGCCTGCTCGAGCAGCGCCTGGCCGAGGAGGTGCGTCTGACGCGACTCGACCGGCCGGAGATCGCTGCGATGGTCGAGGCGATCACCTCGCAGCGACCGTCCTCCGCGATGGTCGACTCGCTGCAGCGCCGCAGCGACGGCATCCCGCTGCACCTCGAGGAACTCGTCGCCGCAGACGCCGAGTCCGCCGTGCTCGAGACCGTCGGCGACGCCGTGGTGGCGCGGCTCGGCCTGCTCGATCCCACCCAACGAGAGATTGTCTCGGCGGCCTCGGTGATCGGCCGCTCGTTCGATGTGCGGCTGCTCGAGGAGATCACCGCAGGATCGGCGGAGTCGGTCGCAAACGCACTCCGCGCCGCATCCGACCTGCACATCGTGGTTTCCCAACCCGACGAACAGTTCGGCTTCCGTCACTCGATCCTGTGCGACGTGACCTATGAGGAGATCCCGACCGCGCAACGCGCTGGCCTCCACGCGGCGGTCGCGAGCGCGGCCGCGCGCCTCGGCCTCGGGCATGCGTTCACCTCGGAGCACTACGAGCGAGCGGGGGAGCTCGCTCTGGCACACCAGCACGCACTCGCGGCCGGGGAAGACGCCGTTCGGGTGTCGGCCCATCGCGAGGCCGCTCAGTTGTTCGCACGGGTGGAGCGCACAATGCCAGCCGACGCACCGCCCGCCGCGCGAGCCGGGATGCTCGCGCGCCTGGCGGTCGAGCTGGCGGCGATCGACGACGTGGATGCCGCGGCCACCCGCTTCGAGGCCGCGATCGAGCTCTACCACCAGCTCGGAGACGACATCGCTGCCGCGCATCTGATGCCGGAGTTCATGGCCATGAGACATCTTCTCGGTGACGACCTGGACGCGAGGGCGGCGCGAGCGCTCGACGCGCTCGAGCGCCTCGCCCGGCACCCCGCCGCGTCGACCCAAACCGCGCGAGCAGCGCTGCTCGGCGCCCTGTGCGCCGCACACATGCTCGACCGCAGGCTCACCGAGTCGCTCGATTACGGAGAGCGAGCGATCGCCCTCCTGCACGGTTCGGAACCGCTGGCAATCGACGTACGACTGTCGATGGGAGCCTCCCTCGTCTTCGCCGGACGCGGCGATGAGGGCTGGCCGATGCTCGAGGGTGCGATCAGGGCAGCGCAGGCGGCGGGACTGGAGGCCGTCGCATCCAGGGGCTTCAGGATGCTCGGCAGCTGTGCCTCGGTGCTGCTCCAGTACGAGCGCGCCACGGCCTGGATCACCGAGGGTCTCGCGTACACGGCCGACGTTGAACGCTGGAACGATCACCACTACCTGCTCGCCCATCGCGGCCACGTGCGCTGGGCAACCGGCGACTGGTCCGGCGCCGAGGAGTCCGCCCGCCGAGCCCTGGCCGATGGCGTCGGCATCACGACGCAGATCACCGCGCAGCATGTGCTCGGCTTTGCCGCGATGGCGCACGACCGGCGTGGCGAGGCGCGTGATTTCCTCGATCAGGCAAGGCAACTGGGGGAGCGCATGCACGAGTTGCAGCGCGTGTCGCCCGCCGTCTGGGGGCTGGCGGAACTTGCGCTGCGGGAGGACCTTCCGGCGGAGGCGATCGCGTTGAGTGAGGAGGGCTACGCAGACTCCGAACGCGTGATGGATGCCGCATACCTGTTCCCGTTCGTCATCACCGCGACCCGCGCACACCTGGCTCAGCACGACGCGAGGGCCGCTCGCGAGTGGATCACCCGCTGCCGACGGCTCATCGAGGGCCGCGCCATCCCCGGCACCGCTCACGCGATCGTGCACGCTCTCGGACTCGTCGAACTCGCGGAGGGTCACCCGAACGACGCGCGGGCGCAACTCGAGGCTGCCACCGAAGGCTGGATCGCGATCGACCGCCGCTGGGAGGCCGTGCAGGGCCTCGTCGACCTCGCCCGCTGTGCCCGACGAACGAAGCGGGCGGCAGACGCAGCCCGGCTCACGACTCGGGCGATCGACCTCGCGTCGGGCGCAGCGCTGCTCGTTGCACTGGCGACCCCGAGCACTGTGGATGACGCGAGCCCACTGTCCGCGCGAGAACTCGAAGTCGCGCGCCTCGTTGCCAGTGGCGCAACCAATCGCGAGATCGCCGAACGCCTCGTGATCGCACCGAAGACCGCATCGGCGCACGTCGAGCACATCCTCGCGAAACTCGGCGTCGCACGCCGCGCGGAGATCGCCGCGTGGGTGGCCACCGCGGACGGGGAGCCCTCGCCCCGACACTAAACTTCTCGGATGGGCAAGACCGGATTCGAGCTGTTCACCGACCGCAACATCGTCGCCATGCGCGTCAATGGCGAGCTGAAGGACCTCGCAGCGTCGACGACGGACACCGACACCGTCGAGCCCATCACGATCGATTCGCCCGACGGACTCAACATCCTGCGGCACTCGGCGGCGCACGTGATGGCGCAGGCCGTGCAGTCCATCAACCCCGACGCGAAGCTCGGCATCGGGCCTCCGGTGCAGGACGGCTTCTACTACGACTTCGATGTGGCCGAGGCGTTCCAGCCCGAGGATCTCAAGGCGATCGAGAAGGCGATGGACCGCATCATCCGCCAGGGCCAGCGTTTTCAACGCAGGGTCGTGACCGAGGATGACGCGCGCACCGAGCTCGCGAACGAGCCCTACAAACTCGAACTCATCGGACTGAAGGGCTCCGTCTCGGACGCGTCCGAGGACGGCGAGAACGTCGAGGTCGGCGGTGCAGAGCTCACGATCTACGACAACGTCGACGGCAAGACCGGCGAGGTCTACTGGAAGGACCTCTGCCGCGGTCCGCACCTGCCGAACACCCGCATGATCGGCAACGGCTGGTCGCTCGTGCGCAACGCCGCCGCGTACTGGCGCGGGTCGGAGAAGAACAAGCAGCTGCAGCGCATCTACGGCACCGCGTGGCCGAGCAAGGATGAGCTGCGCGCGTTCCAGACCCTGCAGGAGGAGGCCGCGAAGCGCGACCACCGCAAACTCGGCGCCGAACTCGATCTGTTCTCGTTCCCCGAGGAGATCGGATCGGGACTCGCGGTGTTCCACCCCCGCGGCGGCATCATCCGCCAGGAGATGGAGCAGCACGCCCGCCGGAGGCACGTCGAAGACGGCTACACCTACGTCTACACCCCGCACATCACGAAGAAGGACCTCTTCGTGCAGTCGAACCACCTCGTCACCTACAAGGAGGGCATGTTCCCGCCCATCCGGCTCGACGAGGTCGTGGACGAGCACGGCGAGATCACGAAGCAGGGCGTCGACTACTACCTGAAGCCCATGAACTGCCCGATGCACATCCTGATCTACAAGGAGCGCGGGCGCAGCTACCGCGACCTGCCTATGCGCATGGCGGAGAACGGCACCGTCTATCGCTACGAGCTGTCGGGCGCGCTGCACGGCCTCACTCGTGTGCGCGGCTTCACTCAGGATGACGCGCACCTCTTCGTCACACGCGAGCAGCTCGAGGCGGAGACCTCCAAGGTGCTCGACTTCGTGCTCTCACTGCTGCGGGACTTCGGACTCACCGACTTCCAGCTCGAGCTCTCGTTGCGCGACGACGAGAAGGACAAGTGGATCGGCGACGAGGAGCACTGGGAGCAGGCCACCGACGCGCTGCGTCGGGTCGCACTCGCGAGCGGTTTGTCGCTGACCGAGGCTCCGGGCGAGGCCGCGTTCTACGGCCCCAAGATCGACCTCAAGGTCAAGGATGCGATCGGCCGCACCTGGCAGCTCTCCACCGTGCAGGTCGACTTCAACCTGCCGGAGCGCTTCGAGCTCGAATACACGGCGAGCGATGGCAGTCGCCAGCGCCCGGTCATGATCCACCGCGCCCTCATGGGATCGATCGAACGGTTCTTCGCGATCCTGCTCGAGCACTACGCCGGCGCGTTCCCGCCCTGGCTTTCGCCGGTGCAGGTGGTCGGCATCCCGGTGGCGGAGGCGCACGAGGAGTACCTGGGTGGCGTCATCCAGCAACTCAAGGATGCCGGCGTGCGGGCAGAGCTCGACGACTCGAGCGAGCGGATGCAGAAGAAGATCCGCACCCACGCGAAGGAGAAGGTGCCGTTCGTGCTCATCGCGGGCGGCGAGGACTCCGAGGCAGGCTCGGTGAGCTTCCGCTTCCGCGACGGCACGCAGGAGAACGGCATCCCAGTGGATGACGCGATCGCGCGCATCCGCGAGGCGATCGACACCCACGCCCAGGTCTGACGATGCCCAAGGACTACGACGGAACCGAGTTCGAGACCGTCGAGGATGCCGCGGCGTTCGCCGCCGTGCCCGACGCGTTCCAGCGGCTCTGGACGCCCTACCGCATCGCATACGTGCAATCGGATGCGCAGCAGAAGGTGGAGCGCGGCTGCCCGTTCTGCGTCGCCCCGTCGCTGAGCGACGAGGAGTCGCTCATCGTGCACCGCGGCGAGCATGCCTACGTGCTGCTCAACCTGTATCCGTACAACAGCGGTCACCTGCTGGTGTGCCCGTACCGCCACGTTGCCGGGTACCCGGACGCGACTCCCGAAGAGGTGAGCGAGATCGCCACGCTCACGCAGGCTGCGATGCGCGTGCTCACCGCGACATCCGGGGCGCACGGCTACAACATCGGCATCAACCAGGGCCAGGTCGCGGGCGCGGGCGTGGCCGACCACCTGCACCAGCACATCGTGCCGCGCTGGGCGCACGACGCGAACTTCTTCCCGATCATCGCGGGCACGAAGGCGCTGCCGCGCCTGCTCGGCGAGGTGCGCGAGGAGATCGCAAACTCGTGGCTTCTGCACGCCTGAGTGCGAACCACAGGTAGTTGATTGGCCGGAGAAGCGACCTTCACAGCGAACGTAGAATTGGACATCATGAGCACCGAAACGAACGACACCCACGGCACCAGCCGAGTCAAGCGCGGCCTGGCCGAGATGCTCAAGGGCGGCGTCATCATGGACGTCGTCACCGCCGACCAGGCGAAGATCGCCGAGGATGCCGGTGCGGTCGCCGTCATGGCCCTCGAGCGAGTCCCGGCAGACATCCGTGCCCAGGGCGGCGTCGCGCGCATGAGTGACCCCGACCTGATCGACGGCATCATCGAGGCCGTGTCCATCCCCGTCATGGCGAAGGCCCGCATCGGCCACTTCGTCGAGGCGCAGGTGCTGCAGGCGCTCAAGGTGGACTACATCGACGAGTCCGAGGTGCTGAGCCCCGCCGACTACGTGAACCACATCGACAAGTGGCAGTTCAACGTGCCGTTCGTGTGTGGCGCGACCAACCTCGGCGAGGCGCTGCGTCGCATCACCGAGGGTGCGGCGATGATCCGCAGCAAGGGCGAGGCCGGCACCGGCGACGTCTCTGAGGCGACCAAGCACATCCGCACGATCCTCGGCGAGATCAACGCGCTGAAGTCCAAGATCGAAGGACGAGCTGTACGTCGCGGCCAAGGAGCTTCAGGCGCCCTACGAACTCGTCGCCGAGGTCGCGGCATCGGGCAAGCTGCCCGGTCGTGCTGTTCACGGCCGGCGGCGTCGCGACGCCCGCGGATGCCGCGCTCATGATGCAGCTCGGTGCCGACGGTGTCTTCGTCGGCTCGGGCATCTTCAAGGCGGGCAACCCGGCGCAGCGCGCCGCGGCGATCGTGAAGGCGACCACGTTCTTCGACGACGCCCAGGTGATCGCCGACGTGTCGCGCGGCCTCGGCGAGGCCATGGTCGGCATCAACGTCGCCGACATCGCTGAGCCGCACCGCCTCGCGACGCGCGGCTGGTAGTAGCCGGTCCCTGAGGCGGTCCCTGAGGCCCTCGAAGGGCTCGAAAGGAGCAACCCGGTGAAGATCGGCGTGCTCGCCCTCCAGGGCGACTTCCGTGAGCATCTCGCCGTGCTCGCGACCCTTGGCGCGACCGGCGTTTCGGTGCGTCGCCCAGAAGAGCTCGACGGCATCCACGGGCTGATCATCCCCGGCGGCGAGTCGAGCGTGATGGACAAGCTCAGCCGCCTGTTCGGGCTCGCGGAGCCGCTCAAGGCGCGGATCGCATCCGGGCTGCCCGTCTACGGCACGTGCGCGGGCCTCATCATGCTCGCCGACACCGTGCTCGACTCCATCGACGGCCAGCAGTCGCTTGGCGGACTGGATGTCGCGGTGCGCCGCAATGCGTTCGGCTCCCAGCTCGACTCCTTCGAGACCGACCTGGATGTCGCGGCACTCGGCGACCCGCCCGTGCACGCCGTCTTCATCCGCGCCCCGATCGTCGAAACGCTCGGCCCGAAGGCCACCGCGCTCGCCCAACTCGACGACGGACGCGTCGTCGCCGTGCAGCAGGACAACCTGCTGGGCACGTCGTTCCACCCCGAGATCAACGGGGAGCTGCGCTTCCACGAGTACTTCCTCGAGGTGGTGCGCGCGGCGTAGTTGGACCCTCAGCCGCGAAGGGCAGAGTGGGTGGATGCCGCTGCTGCGCTTCGTGACCCGTGACCACTTCAGCTGGGTTATGCCCACCGTGACCCTCGTCGACGACGGCGAGCGGATCGTGACCTGGCAGCCCGGTGGCAGCTCGATGATGCGCCACACGGGGAAGAAGGGCGGACCTCGCGGGCGCAACCTCGTCGCGTGGGACGGCGGACACGAATCCGCGATCTGGACGGGTTCAGGGGTGATCCGGGCACATCGGGTCGGCGACTCTTGGTCGGTATGGCGGTGGGAGAACGACGACCGCTGGTATCCCGGGTGCTACGTCAACCTGGAAGCGCCCGTGGCGGCGCACGGAACTGGGCTTCGACAGCGGCGACTGGATCCTCGACCTGCTCGTCGACGGCGACGGCGTGGTGACGCGAAAAGACGAGGACGAACTCGCGGATGCGCTCGAGCGCGGGGCGGTGACCCCCGACGAGGTCGCCACCATCGAAGCGGCAGCGGATGCGGCGACCGCGGCCCACGCCGCCGGCGAATGGCCGTTCTCGGCCGACTGGGATGCGTGGCTGCCGCTGCGCACGTCCGACCCGCTCGAGGTGCCGCCGGGCTGGGATGCTGGGTTCGAACCCGGCGGCGGGCGGGAATGAGCCGCGCGGGTCGTATTCAACCCATTAGTTGACAACGCGGCATCCACGGCGTAGCTTCTAATCAACCGAATGGTTGAACACGAGGAGAACGCTCATGGCCGATGCACTGTCCAGGGTGTTCTCCGCGCTGGCCGATCCGACGCGGCGCGACATGGTCGCGCGGCTCACGCTCGCCGACGCGACCGTCAACGAGCTCGCTGAGCCGTACGACGTGAGCATCCAGGCCGTGTCCAAGCACCTCAAGGTGCTCGAGGACGCTGGCCTGGTGAGCCGCAGCAAGGACGCCCAGCGGCGCCCCGTGCATCTCGAAGCGGAGGTCTTCGACTTGATGACCAAATGGATCGAGCGCTACCGCCGGCAGGCCGAGGAGCGGTACCGCCGTCTCGACGCGCTGCTCGAGGAGCTCGACGACGAACCACAACCCACCGGCACGACACCCACGAATGGAGCAGCATCATGACCACGACTACGAAGTACGAGACCGACATCAGCGTCGACGAGAAGGTGCCGCTCGTGCGCATTATCCGCGAGTTCGACGCTCCCGTCGCGAAGGTCTATCGCGCGCACGTCGACCCCGAGATCTACGCGAAGTGGGTCGGTCCCGGAAGCGCGCGGCGCGCAGATCGAATCACTGGGATGCCCGCACCGGCGGCTCGTACCGGTACGTCATCGAGAGCGACGGCTTCGAGGCCGGATTCAACGGCGTCGTTCCACGAACTTCGCGAGAACGAGCTCATCGTGCAGACGTTCTCATTCGAGGGGATGCCCGACGGCGTCGCGCTCGAGAAGCTGCGCTTCGAAGACCTCGGTGACGGTCGCACGCGCCTGACCGCGACGTCGCTCGTCGACTCCTTCGAGGATCGCGACGCGTTCGTGGCGAGCGGCATGGAGTCGGGCGTCGTGGAGGGCTACGCCAAGCTCGACGCGCTGCTCGCCCAGTAGCCCGCGCGCAGTAGCCTTCGGGCATGAAACTGTATTCCGACTTCGGCAGCCGCAGAACACGCCAGATTATCGGCGACATCGTCGCGCTCGCGCTGATCGCGGCGTGGATCTGGCTCGGCATCACGGTGTTCCAGCTCGTGAACGGACTCAGCCTGTTCGGTCAGCAGATGGAAGAAGCGGGCAGCTGGATTCCGCGAGACCATGACCGAGGTCGGCGAAACCCTCGGCGGCATCCCGCTGATCGGCGGAGGTATCCGCGTGCCGTTCGACGGCGCGAGCCAGGCCGGACAAGCCCTCGAGGATGCCGGCCAGAGCCAGCAGGATGCCGTGTTCCAGCTCGCGCTCGTGCTCGGCATCGGCATCGCGGTGCTGCCGATCGCGATGATCCTGCTGGTGTGGCTCGTGCCGCGCATCCGGTTCATCCGTCGTGCTGGCCGCGCGAAGGCGGTCGTCAACACCACAGCCGGTCTCGATCTGCTTGCGCTGCGCGCGCTCGCCACCCAGAAGCTCCCAGCCATCACGAAGATCGACGCCGACGCGCTCGGCGCGTGGCGACGCGGCGACGAGGTGGTCGTGCGGCAGCTCGCTCAGCTCGAGCTGCGGGCGTCCGGGGTGCGACTCGCGGGTTCGCAGGCCTAGCGGTCTCAGACCTATCGCTCTTCGAGCGTCTGCGATTGCACGGCGGCGCCGGACGCGACCTTCCAGGCGGCCGTTCCGAGCACCTCGCGGCGGAATCGCTCGAGGTCGTCGGGCTCCTGGCAGCCGAGCTGGCCGCCGGCCACGGCATCCTCGAGTTCCGTCGACGCGAACCGGAAGGCGAGTTCGAGGGTGCGCACCGGATCGTCGCTGCCGTGCCGCTGCATCCTGCGGCTGATCGCGAGTTCGAACCCGTCGCCGTCGGTCTTCCAGGCGAACTCGAGCGCGTCGTCGCCTGCCTCGGTGTGCTGCGCGCGGTAGTCGCGGTAGAAGGCGACCATCGCTTCGAGCCCGTCGGCGGGGGAGAGCGACGCGGGCTTCACGCCGCCGAGCGATCGCACGAACGCGTTCTTCGCGTACAGGATGCGGAACCACGTCATGCGATCCACGCTACGCGAGCCGTCGTTAGAATCGGGTCGTTTAGAATCAACTGCATGTCAGGCCACTCAAAGTGGGCGACCACGAAGCACCAGAAGGCGATCAAAGACTCTCGCCGTGCCAAGTCGTTCGCCAAGCTCATCAAGAACATCGAGGTCGCAGCCAAGATCGGCGGCGCTGACCTCTCCGGAAACCCGACGCTCGTCGACGCCATCCAGAAGGCGAAGAAGACCTCGGTGCCCAACGACAACATCGACCGCGCGGTCAAGCGCGGTTCTGGGCAGCTCGGTGAGGCCGTCGACTACCAGACGATCATGTACGAGGGCTACGGCCCCGGCGGCGTCGCCCTGCTCGTCGAGTGCCTCACCGACAACAAGAACCGCGCGGCCGCCGACGTGCGCACGCTCATGAGCCGCAACGGCGGCAACCTCGCCGACCCCGGCAGCGTCGCCTACAACTTCACCCGCAAGGGCGTGATCTCGATCACGAAGACCGACGCGGTCACCGAAGACGACATCCTGCTCGCCGTGCTCGACGCGGGTGCCGAAGAGGTCACCGACCGCGGCGCGGGCTTCGAGGTCATCACCGACACCGCGCACCTCGTGGCGTCGCGTGAGGCGCTCCAGGCAGCGGGCATCGACTACGACTCGTCAGAAGCCGAGTTCGTGCCGAACCTCACGGTCGAGGTCGACGCCGACACCGCACGCAAGGTGTTCCGGCTCATCGACGCGCTCGACGAGTCCGACGACGTGCAGAACATCTATTCGAACTACGACGTGTCGCCCGAGGTCCAGGCCGAATTGGACGAAGACTAGGGTCCATGAATCAGCGGGTGCTGGGCATCGACCCAGGTCTCACCCGTTGCGGCATCGGCATCGTGGATGTCGCGGCCACCCGCGCCGCGACGCTCGTGCACGTCAGCGTCATCCGCACGCCGCCCGACCTGCCGCTCGAGCAGCGCCTGCTCGCGATCGCGATGGGCATCGAGCCGCACTCGACGAGTTCGAGCCGGTCGCCGTCGGCATCGAGCGAATGTTCGCGCAGCACAACCTCCGCACCGTCATGGGCACGGCGCAGGCGAGCGGCGTCGCGCTGCAGCTCGCGGCAGCACGCGGGCTCACGGTCGGCCTGCACACGCCGAGCGAGGTCAAGGCGGCGATCACCGGGCTACGGCGCGGCCGACAAGCGCCAGGTGGGCGCCATGGTCGCGAGGGTACTCGGTCTGGCCGACGTGCCGAAGCCGGCGGATGCGGCCGACGCCCTCGCGATCGCGATCTGCCACGCATGGAAGGGTGTCGCCAATCGCCCGGCGGCGGGCGTGCTCACGCCAGCGCAGCGAGCGTGGCGAGCCGCCGAGAGCGCGGCGGCGCGAGTTCGCTGAGCGACGCGCTCAAGGCGCTGACCGTCAGCGCTGCGCCGGAAGATACTCCACGACGCGCCACCTCGCCGGAAGTACCATTCCCGGCTCGGACCCATACGGCTTCCAGAGTTCCTGCGACCGACGCTCCAGCAGCAGGAAACCCGGGACCATCGGCCGACCCAGTCGCTTGAATCGGCGGCGAGCGATCTCGCTTCGCTTCTGCTTGTCCCATGTTCGGATGAGGCCGCGCTGCTGCAAGACCGTTCTTGCCGCGGTGAGTTCGGCGAGCACGCGTTGGCGCTGGGCTTCAGGGAGCTCCGCGAAGTCCCGTTCGATGCGATCGGCGCACTGTTCGGCCTGGGCCTCGAGGTTGTTCGCCCAGATGCGCATCCGCTTCTTCTCGCTGAGGTCGACCTCGCGGGTGAGTTCCGGATCGCTGCGGCGCTGCGTGATGCGGGTGATGGAATAGGCGATGCTGACGGCCAGGCTGGCTCCGGTGAGCACGATCCAGCCGGGCTCCGTACCGGGCGTGAAGTTGAGGTGCCAGATCATCATGCCGATCGTCGGAACCCCGAGTGCGGTGGGGAACCACGAGAGATCCCTGCGGGGCGGGATGCCCCGGCGCACGGGCAGCCGACGAAGGAGTTGTGCAACCACGCCCACCGCGAAGCAGATCGACGAGAACATGACCCACTGTGCCCAGTCGACCCGTGAGAAGTCTGCCCCGCCTGCTCGCCCCGCCGGATACATGAACGCGAATGAGCCGGTGATTCCAAGAAAGAACGCCCAGAACAAGGCGTACTGCGCCCACCGCAGCCGCCAGGGCCGTACGAACTGCGCGCCGGAGTGACGCTCGTCGTAGCGTTCCCGCGCCGCGGTCACCAGGGACTCGAACTCCTCCAGGCGGCCGTGCACTGCCGCCTCGTAGGTCGGTTCGACTGCGAGGACGAGTCGGTCGAGGTCATCCCTGTGGTGCTGGTAGTCGCGAGCCGACACGGTTGAGGCCCACTCGACCGCGGTCTGGGACGGGTCTTCTGCGGGCATGCGCCCACGCTACGGGCTCCGGGCGTGGCGTGGCCAAGCAACGCACACACGAGGCTACGATTCGAACATGACTTCGAGTGGTACGCAGCACGGAGCCCGACCGTGATCGCCTCGGTGCGCGGCACAGTGCTCGCCGCGATGGGCACCTCGGTCGTGATCGAGGTCGGGCGGAGTTGGCCTCGCCGTGCAGGTGACCCCGCAGCATGCCCTGGCGTTGCGCGTCGGTTCGGAAGCGAGGCTGCACACCGCGCTGATCGTGCGTGAGGACGACCTGTCGCTCTACGGCTTCGCCGAGGCCGACGAGTTGCAGGTCTTCGACCTGCTGCGCGGCGTCTCGGGCGTCGGACCCAAGAGCGCAATGGGTGTGCTCGCCGCCATGAGCCCGGCCGACCTCGCACAGGCGGTCGCGCTCGAAGACGACGCTGCGTTCCGCAAGGTGTCGGGCATCGGGCCGAAGACCGCGAAGCTCATCGTGGTCTCGCTCGCCGGCAAGCTCGCGATGGCGACGACATCCCGCGCACCTGCGCACGCGAAGTCGAGTGTTGCTGACAACGTGACGGTCGCCCTCGTCGGCCTTGGCTGGCCCGAACGCGTCGCGATGCAGGCGGTCGAGGACGCCATGGCCACCGCCTCCGACGACGAGCGGCAGGCGGTGCCCACGCTCCTGCGCCTGGCCCTCGCGAACCTCGGGCCGCAGCAGACTCGCCGGGAGCTCAGAGCCCATGAGCGAGCCGAGCTTCCCGCCGGAGATCGCGAACGACGAGGTCGACCCGATCATCCGCCTCACGCCCGAATCTGAGGCCGAACTCGCGTTCGAGGGTGCGCTGCGCCCGAAGTCGCTCGCCGAGTTCGTCGGCCAGTCCAAGGTGCGCGGGCAGCTGCAGCTGCTGCTGCAGGCCGCCGCGATCCAGCACCGCACGCCCGACCACATCCTGCTCGCGGGTCCCCCAGGGCTCGGCAAGACGACGCTCGCGATGATCGTGGCGCACGAGAGTGGGCGACCACTGCGGATGACGAGCGGCCCCGCCATCCAGCACGCCGGCGACCTGGCCGCGGTGCTCTCGTCGCTCGTGCCCGGGGAGATCCTGTTCATCGACGAGATCCACCGCATGGCGCGCTCCGCCGAGGAGATGCTGTACCTCGCGATGGAGGACTTCCGCATCGACATCATGGTCGGCAAGGGGGCGGGCGCGACATCCATCCCGCTCGACCTGTCGCCGTTCACGCTCGTCGGCGCGACGACTCGGTCTGGCCTGCTGCCGAATCCGCTGCGCGACCGGTTCGGCTTCACGGCGCACCTCGAGTTCTACGACGAGGCCGAGCTCGAGCAGGTGCTCGTGCGCGCAGCGGCGCTGCTCGAGCTCGACATCGATCGCGAGGCTCTCGCCGAGATCGCGGGACGCTGCCGAGGCACACCCCGCATCGCGAACCGCCTCCTGCGGCGCGTGCGCGACTACATGCTCGTCCACCCCGGCGGCTCCAGCCTCGAAGCCGTGCACGCCGCGCTCGAGCTCTACGACGTGGATGCGCTTGGTCTCGACCGCCTCGACCGTGCGGTCATGCAGGTGATCTTCACCCGCTTCGACGGTGGACCCGTCGGGCTCAACACCCTCGCCGTCTCAGTCGGTGAGGATGCCGAGACCATCGAGTCCGTCGTCGAGCCGTTCCTCGTGCGGGTCGGCCTGCTCACGCGCACGCCGAGGGGCCGCGTCGCCACCCGAACGGCCTTCCGTCACTTCGGTGTGCGGCACGCTCAGCCCGACCTCTTCGGAGATGACCTATAATTCCGAAGGCTGCTGGTCGTTCGCTTTCCCGCCATCGACCATTTTCAGGCGGTTGAACACGACACGCCAATCCCGCAGTCCCCCAACGGAGGTTCCCCATCGACATCACCACCATCGGCCTGCTCGTTGTCGCAGCCGTGCTCATCTTCTTCATGTTCCGCAACAGCCGGAAGCGCAAGGCTCAGCAGGCGGAGCTCCAGTCGCTCATGGTTCCGGGCTCAGAGGTCATGACCAACTTCGGTCTCTACGGCAAGCTCACCGCGATCGACGAAGCGTCGAAGATCGCCGAGATCGAGGTCAGCCCCGGCACCGTCATCAAGGTGCACAGCCAGACGCTCGCGAAGGTCGTCGACCCCGACGCTCCGCGCTCGGTCGAAGAGGCTCAGGCTCGCGCCGAGGCCGAGCTCGCCGAGATCGAGGCTGCCGAGCAGGCCGCCGCTGCTCCCGAGCTCAACGTCGACAACGCCATCCCGCTGGATGACCCGGAGTTCGGCGAGCGCGTCGACCCCAAGAAGCGTCCCAAGAAGTCGAGCGAGTAGCACTAGCCTTGGTTGCTGACCTCTCCGGTCGGCACCGTCAATGGCGTGCGTCCGACCCGCACCGGGTCACCACCAGCCTCCCCGGCCGATAGAAAGCTGAGCACACCCAGTGGCACGAACTACCCCAGCACGCCAGGCGTGGCGTTCGCTCACTGGACTCGGTGTGATCATCGCGGTGCTCGCGGCGATTCTTGCGGCTGGTGTGTTCTGGAGCACCGCGACCTGGACGCCGAAGCTCGCGCTCGACCTCGAGGGCGGCACGCAGATCACGCTCGGCGCGCAGTTGTCGTCGGGCCAGACGCTCTCGGCTGAGCAGCTCAGCCAGGCCGTCACGATCATTCGTGACCGCATTGACGCGGCAGGTGTCGCTGAGGCCGAAGTGACCACGCAGGGCGACCGCAATGTCGTGGTCGCGATTCCAGGCGAGCCCGACCAGGCGACCCTGGACCGTATCCAGTCCACGGCGAAGCTCGAGTTCCGCCCGGTGATCTTCACGGGGGCTCCGACCCCGCAGAGTGCGGCACCGACCCCGACTGAGACGCCCGGCCCCGACGGCACCATGACGCCGGTGCCCGAACCGACGTACGCGACGACGCCGACCGCCGCGCCCACCGACGCGAGCGACCCGAACTGGGTGACCGAGGCGCTGTACGCCGAGTTCCTCGAGTTCGACTGCGCGTCGCTCGAGACGACCGACGCGAACCTCGCGCCGACCGATGAGCCGCTCATCACGTGCGAGGACGACGGCAGCGCCAAGTACATCCTCGGACCGGTCGAGGTCTCGGGCGACAAGATCGCGGATGCGTCGAACGGCCTGGTCACCAACTCGCAGGGGCAGAGCACGGGCGCGTGGGCCGTCAACATCGTTTTCAACGGCGAGGGCACCGAGCAGTTCGCCGCGGTGACCGAGCGCCTGTTCGGCTTCCCAGACACTGACCCGCGCAACCGCTTCGCGATCGTGCTCGACGGCCGCGTCATCTCGGCGCCGACCACGAACGCGATCATCTCGGACGGCAAGCCGCAGATCTCGGGAAACTTCACCCAGGACTCCTCGAAGGTGCTCGCCGACCAGCTCAAGTTCGGCGCACTGCCGATCGCGTTCGAGGTGCTCAGCAACGAGACCATTTCCGCGACGCTCGGTGGTGCCCAGCTCAACAGTGGGCTCATCGCGGGCCTCATCGGCCTCATCCTGGTCATTGGCTACTCGCTGTTCCAGTACCGACTGCTTGCGAGCGTCACGATCGCATCGCTCGTAGTCGCCGCCGTGCTCACCTACCTCGTGATCGCGATCTTCTCGTGGCGCATCGGCTACCGCCTGTCGCTCGCGGGCGTCGCAGGTCTCATCGTGGCGATCGGTTTGACCGTGGACTCGTTCATCGTGTACTTCGAACGCATCAGGGATGAGCTCCGAGACGGCCGCGGTCTCACCGGCGCGGTCGAGGCGGGCTGGAAGCGTGCGTTGCGCACGGTGCTCGCGGCGAAGTCCATCAACCTGATCTCGGCGATCGTGCTGTACGTGCTCGCGATCGGCAACGTGCGTGGATTCGCGTTCACGCTCGGAATCACGGTCGTGATCGACGTCGCGGTTGTCGTGCTCTTCACCCACCCGATGATGCAGCTGCTCGCGACGACGCGGTTCTTCTCGAGCGGACATCCCGCGAGCGGCCTGGATCCGACCGCACTCGGCGCGGTCTACCGAGGTCGGGCGCAGTTCCGCGCGCCGGTGCTCGACGGTAGGTCCGGTTCCGCCCGTGAAGCCCAGAAACGCCAGACCATCGCCGAGCGCAAGGCGCTCGAGTCAGCCGGCAACGATCGGAAGGACTCCTGATGGCCAGCCTCGTCAAGTTCGGTAACGACCTCTACACCGGCGCCCGTTCCTACAACTTCGTCGGCAACCGCCGCATCTGGTATCTGGTCGCCGTGGTGTTCGTAGTCGTGTCGGTCGTCGTCCCAATCCTGCGCGGGGGGTTCGTCTTCGGCATCGAGTTCCGCGGCGGTTCCGAGTTCCAGATCGCCGGGGTTGAGAGCCAGCCTGATCAGCAGCTCGCGATCGACACGGTCGTTGACATCGTGCCTGATGCCCAGCCGCACGTCACGCTCGTCGGTGACGACGCCAATCGCTCGCTGCGGGTGCAGACCGAGCAGGTCGGCGCCGAGGTCTCCAACGAGGTGCGATCCGCGCTTGCGACCGCGTACGACGTGCCGCTCGAGGAGGTGACGTCGTCGTTCGTCGGCCCATCGTGGGGCCAGGACATCACGGGCGCCGCCATCCGGGCACTCATCGTGTTCGTCGTGCTCTCGGCGATCTTCATGTGGATCTACTTCCGCACGTGGAAGATGGCCGTTGCCGCGAACGCCTCGCTGCTGCACACGATGATCCTGACGACCGGTGTGTACGGCATCTTCGGGTTCGAGATCACACCGTCGGCAGTCGTCGGCTTCCTCACGATCCTCGGCTACGCGCTGTACGACACGGTCGTCGTGTTCGACAAGGTGCGGGAGAACACGTCGGAGGACGGCACGGAGTCCCGCCGCACCTTCGCGGAATCCGTCAACCTCGCGGTCAACCAGACGCTCGTGCGATCCATCAACACGGGTGTGATCGCAGCGCTGCCGGTCGCGGCCATCCTGTTCGTCGGCGCGTACCTGCTCGGAGCCGGCACCCTGCGCGACATCGCGCTCGCACTCTTCGTCGGCATCCTCGTCGGTACATACTCGACGATCTTCATCGCCGCGCCGCTCTACGCCCAGCTGCGGCAGGGCGAGCCGGAGATCGTGACGGCGGACAAGCGCACCCTCACCCTGCGTGAGGGCGGCACGGTGAAGAAGGTCAAGGCCGCGAAGGGAGCCTGCTCGCCCGGGGCGAACCTGGGCAGAGGGCTCTCGCCGCCATCTACACTTGTGGCGGGAGGTGCGGATGTGACTGAGACGACAACACCGACGTCCTCGCTGCGCACACTCCTGCCGCGCATCTTCTCCCGCGCGCAGCCGGCCGGAGCCGTCGATCGGCTCATCAAGACCGTGCGCACGCACCATCCCAAGGCGGATGTCGCCCTCATCGAGCGCGCGTACGTCGCCGCCGAGAAGGCGCACACCGGCCAGTTGCGCAAGAGCGGCGAGCCCTACATCACCCACCCCGTCGCAGTTGCGCAGATTCTCGCGGACCTCGGCATCGGAGCGAAGACGATCGCGGCCGCGCTGCTGCACGACACCGTCGAAGACACCGACTACCGGCTCGAACTGCTCCGCGCCGACTTCGGCGACGAGATCGCAATGCTCGTCGACGGCGTGACGAAGCTCGACAAGCTCAAGTACGGCGACAGCGCGCAGGCAGAGACGGTGCGCAAGATGGTCGTCGCGATGTCCAAGGACATCCGCGTGCTCGTGATCAAGCTCGCCGACCGGTTGCACAATGCGCGGACGTGGGGGTTCGTCGAGGAGTCGTCGGCCACGCGCAAGGCGCAGGAGACGCTCGAGATCTATGCGCCGCTCGCGCACCGGCTCGGCATCCAGGCGATCAAGCTCGAGCTCGAGGACCTGTCGTTCGCGGTGCTGCATCCCAAGCTCTACGTCGAGATCGAGAGTCTCGTCACCAAGCGGACGCCGCAGCGTGAGGAGTTCATGCAGGCCGTGATCGATGCGGTCAACGACGACCTCAAGTCCTCGAAGATCAAGGGCAACGTCGCGGGTCGCCCGAAGCAGTACTACTCGATCTACCAGAAGATGATCGTGCGCGGCCGCGACTTCGACGAGATCTACGACCTCGTCGGCATCCGGGTGCTCGTCAACTCGGTGCGCGACTGCTACGCGGTGCTCGGGTCGATCCACGCCCGCTGGACGCCGATTCCCGGCCGGTTCAAGGACTACATCGCCACCCCGAAGTTCAACCTGTACCAGTCGCTGCACACGACCGTGATCGGCCCGCAGGGCAAGGCCGTCGAGATCCAGATCCGCACGCACGACATGCACCAGCGCGCCGAGTTCGGTGTTGCGGCGCACTGGAAGTACAAGAACCGCGTGAACGGCACCAAGGGCGCGACGGAGCCGGGACGGGATGACGCTGACCTCGCGTGGCTCGCCCACATCACCGACTGGCAGACCGAGACGAGCGACCCTGGGGAGTTCCTCGACAACCTGCGCTTCGAGATCGGTGCGAAGGAGGTCTACGTCTTCACGCCGCAGGGCAAGGTGATCGGGCTGCCCACGGGCGCCACGCCGGTGGACTTCGCGTACGCCGTGCACACCGAGGTCGGCCACCGCACGATGGGCGCGAAGGTCAACGGTCGGCTCGTGCCGCTCGACAGCCAGCTCTCGAGCGGTGACTCGGTCGAGGTGTTCACCTCGAAGAATCCCGACGCTGGCCCCAGCCAGGACTGGATCAACTTCGTCGCGAGCACCCGGGCCCGCAACAAGATCAAGGCGTGGTTCACCAAGGAGCGCCGCGAAGAGGCAATCGAGCAGGGCAAGGATGCGATCGCTCGCGCCATGCGCAAGCAGAACCTGCCACTGCAGAAGCTCATGAGCCAGGACACCCTGACCGAGATCGCGGCCCTGCTGCGCTACGAGGATGTCTCTGCGCTCTACGCCGCCGTCGGCGAGGGCCACGTCTCGCCGCAGTCCGTGCTCGAGAAGGTGCTCGCCTCACTGCACACCGAGGCCGAGAACGAAGACGCAGAGGTCTTCGTCGCACCGAAGGGCAAGACGCGCCCGCTCAAGAACAGCGACTCCGGGGTGCTCGTGCGCGGAGCGCCCGACATCCTCGTGAAGCTCGCGAAGTGCTGCACACCGGTGCCCGGCGACGAGATCATGGGCTTCGTGACTCGCGGCCAGGGCGTCTCGGTGCACCGAGGGGACTGCAACAACGTCAAGACACTCATGATGGAGCCGGAGCGCCTGATCGAGGTGGAGTGGGCCTCGTCATCGAAGGGCGTGTTCCTCGTGCAGATCCAGATCGAGGCGCTCGACCGCGCCGGACTGCTCTCCGACGTGACCCGGGTGCTCAGCGAGAACCACGTCAACATCCTGTCGGCGACCGTGTCGACGTCGAGCGAGCGCCTCGCGCTCAGCCGGTTCGTCTTCGAGATGGGTGACACGACCCATCTCGACCGCCTGCTGAACGCCGTGCGGCGCATCGACGCCGTCTACGACGTGTACCGCGTCAACTCGGGGTAGCGCGCCGGCCGGTTCCATCGCGGCGAGCGGTTCAAGGCCGTCGAGGCGCTCCACTGCGAGGCGCTTGCCCGGCAGGTTGCGCCGACGGTCCATCGCGTCCTTGCAGTCCGCGACGCTGACGCCTCCGTAGGCGAGCAGCCGCAGCACGAGTTGCTCGTCGAAGTTCGCGTCGAACCGCGCGAGGTCGATCGCGGTGCGCAGCGGCGTCGTCACCCGGATGCCGCTGACCACCACCGTCTCGTCGTCGTCGATCACCACCTCGCGTGCCGCCGGCCAGCCCTCACCGGTTCGCACTCGCGCGCCGATCGCGGTGCAGAGTTCGTGCGGCTGCGGGGGAGCGTCGAGCAGTCCCCACACCCAGGCGGCGGAGCGCCGCTCGAGGATGACGCGATCGGGCAGTTGCACCGCGAGCGCGAGTGCGCGCTGCGGGTGCGGTCCGGCTCGTCGATGGGCGCCCAGCATCCGTCGATCGCGAAGAGTTCGCCGTCGAGTTCGGCGGCGCGAAGTTCGGCGGGCGGGAGGTCGAGCGCGGAGAGCACGGAACTCAGGCGGTGCGTCATCCACCCATCGTGGAGTCGAGCTCAGCTCGGTGTGCTGATCATGGACGATCGGTGGAGAGCGCCGCCTGTGGAGAACTGCGCGAGCGGGAGTGAGCTCCGGGGAGCTGAGCTACTGCTTGACCGCCCCGAGCCACGCGGTCTGGGCGTCGAGCGCGGCCTGCGCGTCGGCGATGGCCTTCTTGTCGCCGTTGGCCTTCGCCGCCTCGAGTTCCTTCTCGAGCTTCGCGATCGACTCCTGCAGCTTGCCGAGGAAGCCCTCAGCGCGCTCCTGGCGCTCCGGGTTGTTCTTCTGCCAGTGGTCGTCGTCGAGCTTGCGAACGTGCGTCTCGACCTTGCGCATGCGCTCCTCGACCACCTTGACCTGGTCGCGAGGCACCTTGCCTGCCTTGTCCCAGCGGTCCTGGATCGAGCGCAGGGCCGACTTCGCCTTGCCACGGTCCGCCTCGGTGAGCAGTTTCTCGGCTTCGGTGAGCAGCTCGAGCTTCACGACGAGGTTGGCCTTGAACTCCTCGTCATCCTTCGCGTCGAGCTCGGCCTTGGCCTGGTACAGGGCGTCGCCCGCGGCCTTGAACTTGGCCCACAGGGTGTCGTCGAGCTTCTTGCCGGCGCGGCCGGCGGCCTTCCAGTCGTTGAGCAGGGCGCGGTAGGCCGGGATGCCGTCGGTGCCCTTCGAGATGAGCGCCTCAGCTTTCTCGACGAGGGCCTGCTTCGCGGCGCGAGCCTCCTTGTGCGTCGAGTCCAGCTCGGCGAAGAACGCCTTGCGGTGCCCGTCGATCGTGGAGCGAGCGGCGCGGAACCGCTTCCAGAGCTCGTTCGCCTCGTTCTTCGGCAGTCGGGGCCCTGAGGTCTGGTGCTCCTGCCAGCGCGCGAACAAGCCGTCGAGCGTTGCGGACACCTGCTTCCACTGCGCCTTCGCGGGATCTTGCGCAGCGAGCTTCTCGGCCTCCTCGACGAGCGCCGTGCGCTCGACGAGTGCGGCGGCGACGAGCGCCTTGGTCTCCTCTGACTGCTTCTCGGTCAGTTCGGTGACCTTGACCCCGAGCGCTTCGAGTCGCGTGCGCAGCAGCGCGAGGTCGCCCACGGCGTTGGCGGTCGCGATCGTCTCGGTGAGGTGCTTGACCGTCTTCGCGATGTCGGCGGCCGGAGCGCCGCCCTTCGCGCGCTGCTCGAGCAGCGTCACCTGGCCGGCGAGCTCGGTGAACTTGCGTTCGAAGTAGCCGAGCGCCTCCTCTGGCGTGCCGTCGGGGAACTGCCCGACCGCTCGCTCGCCGGACTCCTCGCGTACGAACACCGTTCCGGTCTCGTCAACGCGTCCCCAGGGGGCTACCTCGTCTGCCACAGCTTCGCCTTCGTTCGGGTGCGCCTCTGCGCACCGCGGATTGCCTCACCAAACCTACTGCACCCCGCGCTGGAGCCAATTGGACGCTGAAGGCTGTTACTGGATCGTGAGCCCTGTGATCGACACGGGAGTGGTCGGTGCGCCGTCCTGCGGGCCGCGCCCGGTGTCGGTGATGCCACCAGCGGCGAGCGTGAGCAGCTGGTCGAGCCCGCTCGTGACGTGACCGATGATCGTGTAACCGCCGACCGAGTCATCCGGCAGCTGCGAGTCCGCGAACGTGATGAAGAACTGGCGGCCCTGGCTGTACGCGTTATCGCCGGCTCGCGCCATCGCGATCGTGCCGGCCGGGTAGATGCCGTCGGGGGAACCGTTCTCGATCGGTCCGAACGAGTAGCTCGTGTCGGTACCGCCGAGGTCGTCGAACGAACCGCACTGGATGAGTCCAGCGGAGTCGGTGACCACGAGCCGGTGGCACGTCTTGTCCTGGTAGTAGCCGGCTTCGGTGGAGACGACGAAGGATGCGACGGCCTGCGGTGCCACCGCGCCATCCAACTCGATCCCAAAGTCGAGCCCGTTGAGCTGGAGGTTGCCGGTCCACGTGCGCGCCTCGGCGACCGCGGGATCCGGCACGTCGCCGACGTTCGCGCCCGGAGGCGTGGTGGGCTCGCCGGATGAGGAGGGCTCGGCCGTCGGCATCCCGGGTCCGGCGCTGAAGTAGAAGATCTGGGTCACGGTGGCGAGCGCGGCCACCACGAGCACTGCGCCGATTGCGAACACATTGTCGCGGCGACGACGCGTTCAGCTGACCCTTGTGGATCTCCTGGCGGGCTGTGTACCGACGCAGGCGCTCACGGGCTTCGCGCGCCTCGCGCTCGGTCTTCTTGCTCGTTGCCACGTCGGTCCTCCTGGTTGTGCGCAGCGCTGCCGTCAAGGGCCATGCTGTCGGGGCCAGTACAGAGTACGACAGTGGCACAGTGCCGCCGGAACTTCGGCGGTCAGTGACGCTGGCTAGCATTGCGGCTATGGACGCCGGACCCGGATTGCGCAGCGGGTCCACGCCGCTCGCGGTTCGGATGCGTCCGCGCACCCTCGACGAGATTGCGGGCCAGCGGCACCTGCTCAAGCCCGGATCGCCGCTCGTGAGCCTCGCGACCGACAAGTCAGGCGAGCAAGGTTCGGTCTCGATCATCCTGTGGGGTCCTCCCGGCACGGGCAAGACGACGATCGCAAAGGCGCTGGCGACGGCGTCCGGTCGCAAGTTCGTCGAGCTGTCGGCGGTGAGCGCTGGAGTGCGCGACGTGCGCCAGGTGATGGAGGAGGCCCTGTCATCCCGCGATCTCTACGGGCTCACGACCGTGCTGTTCCTCGACGAGATCCACCGGTTCACAAAGGCACAGCAGGATGCGCTGCTGCCCGGTGTCGAGAACGGCTGGGTGATCCTGGTCGCGGCCACCACCGAGAACCCGTCGTTCTCGGTGATCTCGCCGCTGCTGTCGCGGTCGCTGCTGCTCACGCTCGAGGCGCTCGACGACGAGGATCTCGGCGTCGTCGTCGACCGCGCGGTCACGGATCAGCGAGGGCTCGCCGACGCGATCGTTGTCGAGCCAGACGCTCGCGCCGCCATCATCCGACTCGCGTCAGGTGATGCCCGACGCGCCCTCACCGCGCTCGAAGCCGCAGCGCTCGTCGCCTCCGCATCCAGCGACGGCAAGGGCAAGCCGACCATCACCGACCGAGATCGTCTCAACCGCGGTCGATCGTGCGTTGCTGCGCTACGACCGGCAGGGCGACGAGCACTACGACGTGATCAGCGCGTTCATCAAGTCGGTGCGCGGATCTGACGTGGATGCCTCGCTGCACTACCTCGCGCGCATGATCGAGGCGGGGGAGGATCCGCGCTTCATCGCCCGTCGCATCATGATCAGCGCGGCCGAGGACGTCGGCATGGCCGATCCGCAGGCGCTGCCGATCGCGGTCGCGGCCGCGGAGGGCGTCGCGCTCATCGGCATGCCGGAAGGTCGCATCCTGCTCGCCGAAGCGGTCGTGTACCTCGCGACCGCGCCCAAGTCGAATGCGTCGTACAAAGCACTGGATGCCGCGATCGCCGACGTGCGCGACGGCAAGATCGGCCGCGTGCCGAAGCCGCTCCGCGACGCGCACTACCCGGGCGCGAAGCGCCTCGGACACGGCAAGGGCTACATCTACTCCCACGACCAGGATCACGGCGTCGCGACCCAGCAGTACCTGCCCGACGAGCTCGTCGGCACCGAGTACTACACACCGGGCGGCAACGGCTACGAGCGGGACGTCGCGGCGCGCCTCGAGAAGCTCCGCGCGATCATCCGCGGCTCCTGACGATCCCGGTAGGCCCATCGGCTGGCCTCTGGTAGCCTTGCTCGGTTGGTCATTCTCCCAACACACCCTCCTTGCAACACCCGGTGGCGTCGACGTGCCCCCGAACCGGTGAAGGTCGGTTGTACGTCTGTGAGTCGCGAACGACGCGGCCACGTACTGAAAGGCACCACACCAGTGGCAAAAGATTCACGCACTCGCAGCAAGACCCGCCTCTCCCGCGCGCTGGGCATCGCCCTCACGCCGAAGGCGGCCAAGTACCTCGAGAAGCGCCCGTACGCTCCCGGTGAGCACGGCCGCACCAAGCGCAAGGCCGACAGCGACTACGCCGTTCGTCTGCGCGAGAAGCAGCGCCTGCGCGCCCAGTACGGCATCCGCGAGGCCCAGATCCGCATCGCGTTCAACGAGGCACGTCGCACCCAGGGCCTGACCGGTGAGAACCTGGTCGAGATCCTCGAGCAGCGCCTCGACGCGCTCGTGCTCCGCGCCGGCTTCGCCCGCACCACCGCCCAGGCTCGCCAGCTCGTCGTGCACCGCCACATCCTGGTCGACGGCCAGCTCGTGGACCGCCCGTCGTTCCGCGTGAAGCCGGGCCAGCTCATCCACGTCAAGGAGCGCTCAGAGGGCACCGAGCCGTTCCAGGTCGCCGCGGCCGGCGGTCACGCCGAGCTGCTGCCGAAGGTTCCGCCGTACCTCGAGGTCGAGCTCGACAAGCTGCAGGCCCGCCTCGTGCGTGCCCCGAAGCGCGTCGAGATCCCCGTGACCTGCGAAGTGCAGCTCGTGGTCGAGTACTACGCCGCGCGCTAGACCGCGTAATACGCAGAGGGCACTGCTAGCCGCTTTGCACAATGCAGGCGGGTCGCCACTCCGAAAGGGTCGGCCCGCTTCGCTGCAGTTCAATGGAGGTTGACCCATGTCCGGAGGCGACATCGCAGGCCTGATCGCCGCAGGCGTGTTCGCGGTGCTCGTCGCACTGCTCGCCGTGCCGCTGCTCAAGCTCGGCCGGGTGTTCGACGAGACGAGCGCCGCGATCAAGGATGCCTCGGCCTCCCTCACTCCGCTGATGGATGAAGCAACCACGACCCTCTCCGAGAGCAACCGCCAGCTCGCGCGCGTGGACAACATCACCACGAACGTCGAGGAGGTCACGGCGAACGTCTCGTCGCTCGTCTCGCTGTTCGCAGCGACCGTCGGCGGGCCGCTGATCAAGATCGCGGGCTTCTCGGCGGGCGTGCGGGCGGCCATCCTCGGCCTGCGCCGCGCGAAGTAAGCTGGAAGTCCACTTCTGTTCAACGTCACGTCTCGAGGGAGAACCCCATGAAGAGCGCACTGTTCCTGGTCATCGGCGTCGCCGTCGGCTTCATCGTCGCGCACCAGGTGGCCAAGACGCCCGAGGGCAAGGCGTTCTTCGACGACGTCGACTCGAAGGCGCGTGAGTTCGGCAGTGCCGTCGTCGACGGCTACAAGGCGCGCGAGGCCGAGCTGCGTGCCGCCGTCGCCGACGCCGAGGATGTCATCGCCGACCTCCGCAGCCGCGGCTGACCCTGACCTGAGCACTACCCGGACCGGGCGACCGGCCCGGCGATCATCCATTGGAACGCACCCATGTACACCGCTGACATCCAGAGCCGCTGGCTGAACTTCTTCGGCGACCGTGGTCACACGGTCGTGCCGAGCGCCTCGCTCGTCTCCGACGACCCGACGCTGCTGTTCACCGTGGCAGGCATGGTGCCGTTCGTGCCGTACCTCACCGGGCTCGTGCCTGCGCCGTATCCGCGCGCGACGAGCGTGCAGAAGTGCATCCGCACGCTCGACATCGAAGAGGTCGGCAAGACGCCGCGGCACGGCACGTTCTTCCAGATGAACGGCAACTTCAGCTTCGGCGACTACTTCAAGGAGGGTGCGATCGGGTACGCCTGGGAGCTGCTCACCACGGGGGAGTCCGATGGCGGGCTCGGATTCGACGAGAAGGACCTGTGGGTCACCGTCTACAAGGACGACGACGAAGCCATCGCCCTCTGGAAGAAGATCGCGGGACTGCCGGATGACCGCATCCAGCGTCTCGACATGGACACGAACTACTGGTCGACCGGCCAGCCCGGCCCGGCGGGTCCGTGCTCCGAGATCTTCTTCGACCGCGGGCCGTCATACGGCATCGACGGGGGTCCGGCCACCGACGACGACCGCTACGTCGAGATCTGGAACCTCGTCTTCATGCAGTACCTGCGCGGCGAGGGCTCCGGCAAGAACTTCGAGATCCTCGGCGAGCTGCCGAAGAAGAACATCGACACCGGCATGGGCATGGAGCGCGTCGCGTTCATCAAGCAGGGCGTCGAGAACATGTACGAGATCGACCAGGTGCGGCCGGTGCTCGACCGCGCGGCCGAGCTCTCCGGTCGCCGCTACGGGGCCGATCACGATGACGACGTGCGGATGCGCATCATCGCCGATCACGTGCGCTCGAGCCTCATGCTCATGGCCGATGGGGTCGCACCGAGCAATGAGGGGCGCGGCTACATCCTGCGTCGCCTGATGCGCCGCACGGTGCGCGCGATGCGCCTGCTCGGCGTGGATGAACCGACCTTCGCCGAGCTCTTCCCGACCTCGCGCGACGCGATGAAGGCCCAGTACCCGGATGTCGCGAGCGAGTTCCCGCGCATCGAGCGCCTCGCACTCGGTGAGGAGGACGCGTTCCTGCGCACCCTCGCGAACGGCT
The DNA here is from genome assembly GCA_963790235.1 of uncultured Actinomycetota bacterium. Taxonomy (GTDB): domain Bacteria; phylum Actinomycetota; class Actinomycetes; order Actinomycetales; family Microbacteriaceae; genus Rhodoglobus. The sequence goes on along the minus strand of CAWBNZ010000012.1, from coordinate 5,693 downwards.
CGACGATCCTCGACCTCGCGGTCGCGAAAACCAAGGATTCGGGCTCGACCGAGCTTCCCGCAGACACGACCTTCCTGCTGCACGACACGTTCGGATTCCCGATCGACCTCACGCTCGAGATCGCCGAGGAAGCCGGGCTCACGATCGACCGCGACGCGTTCGACGCCCTGCTCCAGCACCAGCGCACCACGGCGAAGGCCGATGCGAAGTCCAAGAAGGGCCTGCTCGCCGACCTCTCGGTGTACGGAGAGTTCCGTGCTGCCGGCGAGACGGTGTTCACGGGCTACGACTACCTCGACACCGAGACGACCGTGCTCGGGCTCATCGTCGACGGGGTGTCGGTGAAGTCAGCATCCGCTGGCCAGATCGCCGAGGTGATTCTCGCGGAAACCTCGCTCTACCCGGAGTCCGGCGGCCAGGAGGCCGATTCGGGCCGCATCGTCGGCAACGGCTTCGATCTCGAGGTGCTCGACGTGCAGCGCCCGGTCAAGGGACTGGTGAGCCACACCGTGCAGGTCACCTCGGGCGAGGTGGGAGTCGGGGATGCCGCGACCTCCGTCGTGGACCCGGAGTGGCGCCGCGGGGCGACGCAGGCCCACTCGGCGACCCACCTCATCCATGCCGCGCTTCGCCAGATCCTGGGACCGGAGGCGCACCAGTCCGGCTCGTACAACAAGGCAGGCTTCATGCGCCTCGACTTCAGCTGGAACCAGGCGCTGTCGCAGGCGACCAAGTCGGAGATCGAGGAGGTCGCCAACAACGCCGTGCGCGACAACCTCGAGGTCACCACTCGCATCATGAACCTCGACGAGGCGAAGTCGCTCGGCGCGATGGCGCTGTTCGGCGAGAAGTACGGCGACACCGTGCGCGTCGTCGAGATCGGCGGTCCGTGGTCGCTCGAGCTCTGCGCTGGAACGCACGTTGCCAGCTCTGCCCAGGTCGGCCTGATCAACCTCGTCGGCGAATCGTCGGTCGGATCGGCGAACCGCCGGGTCGAGGCGCTCGTCGGGCTCGATGCATTCCGCGATCTCACCGCAGAACGCGCGATCGTCTCGGAGCTCACCACGGCGCTCAAGACGCCGCGCGAGCAGCTTCCCGACCGGATCGCGCAGCTCATGGCCGACCTCAAGGCCGCGGAGCGCAAGATCGCCCAGTTTGAGAGCGGTGCGCTCGCACAGCGCATCCCCGCGCTGCTCGAGAACGCCCGCACGCTCGGGTCGACCCGCGTCGTGGCCGAGCACGTCGGCAGCGTCGGGTCGAGCGACGACCTGCGTGGACTCGTGACGACCGTGCGTGAGCGCCTCGGTTCTGACGCCTCGGTCGTGGCGCTGGCCGCCGACATCCAGGGCAAGCCCGCGGTGATCGTGGCGACCAACGAAGCGTCGCGTGCCTCCGGTGCGAAGGCCGGAGCCCTCGCGAAAGTCGCGGCTGGTGTGCTCGGTGGCGGCGGCGGTGGCAAGGACGACATCGCCCAGGGTGGCGGTTCTGATGTCGCGGCGATCCCCGCTGCGCTCGACGCGGTGGTCGCCGCAGTCTCGGCGTAGACGTGGACTCCGGGTCGATGCGCGCGGGCGTGCGACTCGGCGTGGATGTCGGCCGCGCACGGATTGGCGTGGCGCGCTGCGATCGCGACGGCATCCTCGCGACGCCGATCGAGACCGTGGCTCGCGGTGACGGTGACCTCGCGCGCATCACGCAGTTGCGTGAGGAGTACGACGCGGTCGAGATCGTGGTCGGCCTGCCGCTGTCGCTCTCGGGTGGCTCGACGGCATCCACCGAGGATGCCCGCGCATTCGCTGCTGCCATAGCGAAGAGCACTGCGACGCCCGTTCGCCTGGTCGACGAACGCCTCTCGACCGTGACCGCGCAGTCCCAGCTTCGGGAGAACGGCCGGTCGACGCGCAGCTCCCGGTCAGTCGTGGATCAGGTCGCTGCCGTTATCATTCTCCAGACCGCGCTCGATGCCGAGCGCACAGCCGGCAGCCCGCCTGGCGTTCTGCTGGACCCGCACGAAGGACTGACATGACGAACGAGCCGAGCTGGGAGGACATCTTCTCCCAGAAGCCCGCGAACGGCCAGGCGGCAGCGCCAGCCGCGGCATCCGCTCGCACGCCGTCCGCGTTCGCGGATGCCCCGACGAGCCGGCGGGCGGCCCGCGAGGCCGAGGGCCACCGACGCGGCGGTGGCAGTGATGGCGGCGACCGTGGTGGGCGCGGTGGCGGGCGTGACGGCCGCGCGCCGAAGAAGCGCAACCTGCTCTGGCTCAAGATCACGCTTGCCGATCGTCTTGCTGCTCGGCATTCCTGGTGCCGTCGCGGCGTACGGCTGGCTCAACTACGAGGAGCAGATTCGCGAGCTGCTCGGCTGGGAGCTGCCGAACGACTTCGCGGGCAACGGCACCGACGAAGAGGTCATCGTCACCATCAGATCCGGTGACATCGGTGAGGATGTCGCCCGCGAACTGCACGACGCCGGCGTCACGATGACCTTCGACGCGTTCTACGACCTCCTGATCGAGGAAGAGCCGGACGCAGCGTTCATCCCCGGCAACTACTCCCTGCGCGCCGAGATGAGCGCCCGCGCGGCGTTCGACGCGCTGCAGGACCCGGAGAACAAGATCACGAGTTCTCTGCTGATCACCGAGGGCGAAGTGCTGCCCAACGCGCTCGAGATCATTGCATCCACGACCGGTCTCTCGCTCGACGAGGTGACCGCCGCAGCGGCCGACCCGACCGTGTACGGACTGCCGGCCACCGAAGTGAGTCTCGAGGGGTGGCTGTTCCCGGCGACGTACCAGCTCGACGGGGGCGAGACCGCGCAGCAGATCCTCCAGATGCTCGTCGACGAGATGATCGCGCGCCTCGACGCGCTCGGCGTCGCGCCGGAGAATCGCCACAACGTGCTGACGATGGCCGCCCTCATCCAGCGCGAAGCAGGCTCGAACCCCGACGACTTCTACAAGGTGTCGCGGGTGTTCCAGAACCGGCTTGACATCGATATGAACCTCGAGTCCGACGCCACGGTGGCCTACGGCACCGGTCGCCTCGACACGGTGTGGACCGAGCCCGAGGAGCGGGCGGACGCGAGCAATCCGTACAACACCTACGCCAATCCTGGGCTCCCGATCGGACCGATCGGGCTTCCGGGTGAACTCGCGATCCAGGCCGCGATCTCGCCCGCCGACGGTCCGTGGTTGTTCTTCGTTCCCGTGAATCTCGCGACGGGCGAGACGAAGTTCTCCGAGACGGCCGATGAGCACCAGGCCGGCGTCGACCAGTTGCTCGAATGGTGTGAGGCGAGCACGGAGAACGCCTCCTACTGTGAGTGACGACGCGGGCCGCACCCGCCTCGCGGTGCTCGGCTCGCCGATCGCCCACTCCAAGTCTCCAGTTATCCAAGCCGCTGCCTACCGCGTGCTCGGGCTCGAGTGGAGCTATGAGGCGGTGGATGTCGCGGAGGACGCCCTCGCGAACTACGTGCAGCACCGCGGCCCCACCTGGCGCGGCCTCTCGCTCACGATGCCGCTCAAGCGCCGCGTCGTGCCGCTGCTCCGAACCGCGGACGACCTCGTGGGCATCGTCGGGTCCGCGAACACCATCCGGTTCGACGACGACGGCGTGCACGGCTACAACACCGACGTCCACGGTGTGACCCAGACGCTGCGGGATGCCGGCGTCGAGCAGGTGCGGCTCGTGCACATCCTCGGTGGCGGTGCGACCGCGGCATCCGTGATCGCCGCGGTCGCCGAACTCGGCGCAGAGCGCGTGCTCGTGCGGGCGCGCACGCCTGAACGTGCAACGCCGCTCGTCGAGCTCGGCGAGCGGTTGGGCGTCCCAGTGTCGGCGCGCCCGATTGCCGTGGAGGACCGGTCGCTCATCGTGCCTGACCTGATCGTGAGCACGTTGCCCGGCGGAACAGCCGATGGCATCGTCTTTCCAGAAGCCGTGCGCGAGCAGTCAGTGCTGCTCGACGTGGCCTATGACCCGTGGCCGAGCGACCTTGCCCTGGCGTGGGGAGCGGTCGGGGGCCGGGTGGCCTCCGGACTCGACATGCTCATCCACCAGGCCGTCGGCCAGGTCCGCATCTGGCTGCACGGCGACCAGACGGTGCCGTTGCCCGACGAGACGGCGGTACTCGCGGCGATGCGCGCCGCGATCCTCTGAGAGGATAAGAACCATGCTGCGCTGGTTGACCGCGGGCGAGTCACACGGCCCCGAACTCGTCGCCATTCTCGAGGGGATGCCCGCGGGTGTCCCGATCCTTCCCGAGGACATCCAGGCCGACCTGCATCGCCGCACACTCGGCTACGGGCGGGGCGCGCGCCAGAAGTTCGAGCAGGACGAGTTGAGCATTTCGGGCGGCATCCGCTTCGGGCTCACGATGGGCTCACCCGTCGCCCTGCGGATCGGCAACACCGAGTGGCACCGCTGGGTGGACGTCATGAGCCCGGTGCCGGTCGACCTGGAGACGTTGCCCAAGGGACGCGGGGCGGCGCTGACCCGGCCGCGGCCGGGGCATGCGGACCTCGTCGGCATGCAGAAGTACGACTTCGAGGAATCCCGCAACGTGCTCGAGCGCGCGAGCGCCCGCGAGACGGCGGCCCGCGTTGCACTCGGGGCCGTCGCCCGCGCGTTCCTGCGCGAGCTCGGCATCGAGACGGTGAGCCACACCCTTGCGGTCGGTGCGGTGCGAGCGCCCGATGGCTCCGACCTGCCTGCCCCAGCTGATGTCGCGGCGCTCGACGCCGACCCGCTGCGCTGCTTCGACGCGACGACGTCCGCCGCCATGGTCGTCGAGGTCGACAAGGCCCACGAAGACGGCGACACGCTCGGCGGCGTCGTCGAAGTGCTCGCGTACGGCGTTCCGCCAGGACTCGGCTCGTACGTGCACTGGGACCGCCGACTCGACTCGCAGCTCGCAGCGGCCCTGATGGGGATCCAGGCGATCAAGGGCGTCGAGGTCGGCGACGGGTTCGCCACCGCCGCGCGCCGCGGTTCTGTAGCTCACGACGAGCTCGTGATCGGCGACGACGGCATCACGCGTCTCACCGACCGCGCTGGCGGCACCGAGGGCGGCATGAGCACGGGCACGCTGCTGCGCGTTCGTGCGGGCATGAAGCCGATCTCCACCGTGCCGCACGCGCTCAGAACGGTGGATGTCGCGACCGGCGCCGCCGCGGAGGCCCACCACCAGCGTTCCGACGTGTGCGCCGTGCCGGCCGCGGGCGTCATCGCGGAGGCCATGGTCGCGCTCGTGCTCGCCAACGCGATGCTCGAGAAGTTCGGCGGTGACTCCATCGGCGAGACGCGACGCAACCTCGAGGCCTACCTCGCCGCCATCCCCGAGTCGCGCACGACGGCGCGGGTTACGCCGCTCGCCCGCAAATCCGGCCATGACGCACGGCGCGTGACGCCGGTGCCGTCGTCGTGCTCATCGGGGCGCCTGGCGCGGGCAAGACGCGTACCGGCCGCCGAATCGCGACCCGGCTCGGCGTGCCGTTCATCGACACCGACAAGCGCATCGTTGCCGGCCATGGACCCATCTCGGCGATCTTCGAGCAGCACGGTGAACCCCATTTCCGCGCCCTCGAGCGCGAGGTCGTCGCCCACGCTCTTACTGGAGCACGCGGTCGTGACGCTCGGCGGCGGCGCGGTGCTCGATGCGGACACCCAGCGAGACCTCGATGGACGCGC
>CAWBNZ010000011.1:0-64393 GCA_963790235.1 uncultured Actinomycetota bacterium | reverse complement strand
AAGACCACGATCGGTCGCGCGATCGGCGGACTCACGAAGGTGACCGACGGCTCGCTGCAGGTACTCGGACACGAAATGCTCGGCGTGCATGAGCGGGTGTTCAAGCCCACGCGGGAGCGCATCGGGTTCGTCTTCCAAGACCCCGCGTCATCCTTCAACCCTTTGCTCACGATCGCGCAGTGCGTCGCCGAGCCGCTCATCGTCCATGGACGGGCGAAGGATGCCGCCTCGGCGAAGCAACGCGTCGACGAACTGCTCGAGGCGGTGCAACTGCCCAAGGCATACGGTGAGCGTTACCCGCACGAGCTCAGCGGCGGGCAGCGCCAGCGCGCAAGCCTCGCCCGGTCGCTCGCGCTCGAGCCCGACCTGCTCATCGCGGACGAGCCGACGAGCGCACTCGACGTGTCGGTGCAGGCGCGGGTGCTCGAACTGTTCGCCGAGCTGCAGCGCGAGTTCGGCTTCGCGACCCTGTTCATCAGTCACGACCTCGCGGTCGTCGACATGCTCGCCGATCGCATCGCCGTGATGAACCAAGGGCTGCTCGTCGAACAGGGTCCTGCGGCCGAGGTGCTCGGTGTCCCCGAAGGATCCGTACACCCAGCGTCTGCTTGCGTCACTGCCAGTGCCCGACCCGGTCGAGCAGGCGAGCCGCCGCAACGCACTGAAGGCCTTGAAAGGCGCGTGACCCCCGTGACAAGCACGTACGACTTCCCGGCAGTCTCCGCGCGCGACCTCTCGGTATATTACCGATCGCAGAACCCCGCGACCAGGTCGATCGCCGTCAACGGCGTGAACTTCGAGGTGCCCCAGGGCGAGGTGCTCGCGATCGTCGGGGAGACCGGCTCCGGCAAGTCGACGCTCGCGCAGGCGATCGCGCTGCAGGCCGACATCCCCGAGGATGCCGCACCCGAGTTCCGCGGTGGTGCGCTCGACGTGCTCGGGGTGCCCGTTCGGGGCATCAGCGCGCGCCGTCGAAGCAGGCTGAGCTTGCACATCGGGTACATTCCGCAGGAGGCGGGCGACACGCTCATCCCGAACCTACACCATCGCCGAGAACGTGTCGTACCCGATCATGTCCCGCGATCCGAGGTTCGACAAGGCCGAGGCGATCGAGCTCGTCGCGACGCTCATCGACGGCATGCGCCTGCCGCTGAGCTGCCTCGACGAGTACCCGTACGAGCTCAGCAAGGGGCAGCGGCAGCGCGTGGCGATCGCGCGGGCGCTCGTCCTCGAGCCAACGCTCGTCGTCGCTGACGATCCGACCGCGGGCATCGACGCGACCGTGCGCAGCGCCGTGCTCGACCAGATCGCGCGACTGCAGCAGGAGCGGTTGTTCTCCGCGATCGTCGTCACAGCCGACCTGCGCGAGGTGCGCCGGATCAGCACGCGGATGGCCGTCATGCATCGCGGCACGATCGTGGGAATCGGCGACGTCGACGAGGTGCTCGGTGACCCGACGCATCCCTACGTCAAGGGTCTCGCGCGCAGCCTGAAACTCCGCGGCCGCGGCGAGTCCGAGCTCATCGAGCAGCTCGCGCTGGAGGCAGTCGGTGCCGACTAGCAAGCCGAGGGCCGAAGAAGCCGCGCCGGTGAAGCGGGCGCCCGGCCAGCATCGTGACCCGGTCGCCGATGCCGCGACCCCTCTGCCCGCCGACCGCCGTCCCGAGCCCGGCCCGATCGCCATTCTCCCGGAACCGCGCGAACCCTTCACGAGTGCCGTGCTGTCCGCTGGAGGCGTCGTCGCCCCGCTGTCGCACGAGACCCGCGGCATCATCTACCTCGACGAGAAAGACCCGAGCCAGCTGACGGACGCCCTCGACGCGAACCCGGCCATCGGCTGGGTGCAGCTGCCCTGGGCCGGCGTCGACGCGTTCGCGCACGTGCTCGCCGCCTATGCGGATCGCGCAAACCCGCTCTGGACGAGCGCGAAGGGTGCCTACGCGGAGCCCGTCGCCGAGCACGCGGTGACCTTGACGCTCGCCCTGATGCGGATGCTGCCCGAGAAGTCGAAGTCGACGAGCTGGGCGCCCAAGCGCGAGGGCATCTCGCTGTACGGACGCCACGTGCTCATCGTCGGCGCGGGCGGCGTCGCACTGGAGACCATCCGGCTGCTCGCGCCATTCGAGACCGAGATCACGGTCGTCCGCCGCTCGCCGGGCGACGTGCCGGGCGCCGACCGCACGGTGCTCGTCGCCGACCTGGACTCGGCCCTGCCCGACGCCGACGCCGTGATCATCGCAGCGGCCGCGACCGGCGAGACCTCCAAGCTCATCGGCGCGAAGCAGCTCGCGCGCATGAAGCCCACGGCGGTGCTCGTGAACATCGCGCGGGGCGGGCTCGTGGACTCCGCCGCGCTCGACGCCTCACTGCGGTCGGGGCACCTGTGGGGAGCGGGGCTCGACGTCACCGATCCGGAGCCGCTGCCCGACGGGCATCCACTCTGGACGGCTCCGCGCTGCGTCATCACCTCGCACTGCGCCGACACCCCCGAGATGGTTGAGCCGCTGCTCGCCGAGCGGGTGAAGCTCAATGTGGCCGCGTTCCTGCGCGACGGGCGCTTCGTCGGGGTCGTCGACCCGGGCGCGGGCTACTAGGGGCGCGAGTGACCGACTGGCTTGCCGGCAGCTATGGCCTGGACATGAGTGGACTGGGTGACGGGATCGTCGCCCTACGGTCGCGAATCGATGGTGTGCTCGAAGTGGTCGGGGTTGTCGATGCGACACCGTCGCCCTCGGCGCTGCTCTCGTACGGAGACCACCTCTACGCGGTGATCGAGGGCCCCGGCGAAGGCTTCGTGCAGTCCTGGCGCCGCTCCGGCACCGCCCTCGAGCTCGACGGGCGCGCATCCTCGGGTGGCTCGATGCCGTGCAACCTCGCCATCTTCGAGGGGCGGCTGGTCGCCGCCAACTACGGCGACGGGGCACTCGGCATCATCGGGCTGGATGCCGCAGGCGCCGTCACCACGCTGCAGCAAGCCATTCCCGGTCCGACCGGTGACCCGGGACCGCACCCCGACCAGGGCAACTCCCGCCAGCACGCCGCGTTCGTCACCGACGACAACGTGCTCGTGAGCCTCGACCTCGGCGCGGACGAGCTGCAGCTCCACCGCCTCGAGAACGACGAGGTGGTGCGCTACGACTCGTTCGCCCTACCGAAGGGCACTGGCCCGCGGGACATCGTGCGGCATCCATCGGGGCTCATCGTCGTGCTCGGCGAACTGGATGCCACGATGCACCTGCTCTCGTGGGATCCCACCCGCGCGACCTTCGCCCTGCTTGACTCAGTGGAGATGCCGCGCGTGCACCGGGAGCACGCCGCCGCACTCGCGATCGGTCCCGGTGGACGTTTCGTCTACACCTCACTGCGCCGCAGCAACCGGCTCGCGTGGGTCGAAGTGGACTCGGTCGCGCGCACGCTTCGATACGCGGGAGCCATGGACGGTGGCGGTGAGTGGGGTCGCCACGTCGCGATCGACGGCAGCTTCCTCTACGTGGCGAACCAGGTCTCCAACGAGGTGTCGTCGTTCATCCTGGATCTCGACGACGGCACTCCAGTGGAGGCGTCGCGACGGGCGGCAATTGGGTCGCCGACCTTCCTGCTCCGGGTCGGCTGAGCGGTTCAAGAAGGCCCGGGCGTTTGATAGAGTAACTGGGCTGTTCCAGTCATTCCTCGATAGCTCAATTGGCAGAGCAATCGGCTGTTAACCGATAGGTTCTTGGTTCGAGTCCAAGTCGGGGAGCGTCGAAGCCCCGGGTCGCGCAAGCGATCCGGGGCTTTTGGTTCAGAGCTGCCGAGCTCGCGGCCACCGCGGCAGATGCGTGGAACGGGTGTGTACGGCGACCGCGCCTGGAACGCCAAGACGCACCAGAAGCTTCTTTGCCTCCCACGCTTCCCGCGTGTACCCGTCGACCGCAATTGGCTCGACGGCGGCGATGATGCTGACGCGCTCGCTAGGGGACCAGGTAGGGCGGCTGAGGTATCGCAACATCCGTTCGGCGATGTACCCCGACTGAAGGAACCGTGGGCGCTCAGTCAGGAAGTCGAGCGCGTCCTGCCGTAATCCCCACGGCCCGCCCGAAGATGGGCCACCGCGCGGTCATACGGATCCCGTCTCTCAAATTGGTAGTCCAGGCAGATTCGGTTCCTGGCAGGAATCCAGAAGGCCGATAGGGCTCCCAGATCTCCATGAGCAGAACTCTAGCCTCCGCAGCGGGTGGTGCGATCGAGCCCGCTCTCGAGCTGTGCATAGCGGTGGAGACCTGCGCATCACGGAAATTCAGGAGTAGAGGCCGCGGTGGGCCTGCCAGTCGCGACGTGATGCGGATGTCGAGCGCGGGACGCTCAGCTACTCCTGAATTTCCGAAGCAGCAGGGATGCTGCGCGCGCCGCTCGCAGCGCCGCTCGCGCGCCAGCTACTCCCGGGGGAGTACCCGCGCACCATCGCCCAGCCGACGCGCTCGCGCATCCAGCGAACTACGATCGAGCCATGTCTGCGCCCGGAGGTCCGCCGCGCTTCTCGCGCGAGTGGTCCCGCGAGGACTGGGAGCGCACCCGGCGCTGGCACCACGAGCGCAAGTGGGAGGCGTGGGGCGGACGCCCGCCCGGGTACCGGATGCCGGCGCGCGCTCGACTCTGGATTCCCGTGGTGGTGTCGCTCGTCATCCAGGTCTCCGGCGCGCTCTGGGTGCTCAGGATGCACGATCGGCCGACCTGGCAGGTGGCCGCGACCATCGCACTCGCCGTCGTCGGACCGATGTCGCTGCTGCTCGCGCGCAAGCTGCCGGGACCCGTGGTGGCGTTCACAGCCGCAGCCGCGACTGCCGACATCCTGCTCGTCGATCCGGTCTCCGGTCCGCCGTACATCGCGCTCGCGTTCGCGATCGGGGGTGCGATCGTGCGCGGCGCGCGCATCTGGGCATGGGTGTCGATCGCGGTCTGCTGGATCGCGACGCTCGTGCTCGCAGGGGTCATGGGCATCGCCCTGCAGCCGGGGAGGATCGCGTTCACGACCCTGGGCATCCTGATCGTCCTGGGGCTCGGCGAGGCCGTGCGCACGCGCCGCGAGCACTACGAGGAGTACCGCCGCGAGTACGCGCAGCGCAAGGTGAGCGAGGTGCAGGCCGAGCGCGTGCGCATCGCCCGCGAGCTGCACGATGTGCTCGCGCACTCACTGAGCCAGATCAACGTGCAGGCGGGCGTCGGGCTGCACCTGGCTGACCAGCAGCCCGACAAGGCGCGCGAGGCTCTGGCGAGCATCAAGGAGACCAGCAAGACGGCGCTCGACGAGGTGCGTTCGGTGCTCGGAATCCTGCGCGACGAGTCCCGCGACCCTGAGGCGCCGCTCGTTCCCGAGCCCGACCTGTCGCGATTGCCGACGCTCATCGCGGGAGTGACCGCTCAGGGGCTGGATGTCACGAGCTCCATCGACCCCGACGCCGCGCTGGCCGCGGCACCCAAACCCGTCCAACTCGCGATCTACCGCATCGTGCAGGAGTCGCTCACCAACGTCCTGCGTCACTCCGGCGCGACCCGGGCCAGCGTCGACGTGGGCATCGAGGAAGGCACATACGTGATCACGGTCGACGACAACGGTTCGGGCTTCGCCGACACCGAACCGGGGCGCGGGCTCACGGGCATCCGCGAACGTGCGGAGCTGCTGGGCGGCACGCTCGAGACCGGGCGGTCGCCGTCCGGGGGAGCCGAGGTCATCGTGCGGATCCCGCTGCGGGAGGTCTCGGCGTGAGCGAGCGCCGCAGCATCCGCGTCGCCCTCGCCGACGACCAGCAGCTCATCCGCGCGGGCTTCCGCAGCCTGCTGGAGGCCGAGCCCGACATCGAGGTGGTGGGGGAGGCCGGCACGGGCACCGAGGCCCTCGCGCTCGTGCGCGCGACGAAGCCCGATGTCGTGCTCATGGACATCCGCATGCCGGATGGTGACGGCTTGTGGGCGACCGAGCAGATCGCCGCGGATGCCGCACTCGCAAGCACCCACATCGTGATCGTCACGACCTTCGAACTCGACGAGTACGTGGCTCGCGCGATTCGCGCCGGAGCGAGTGGGTTCCTCGTCAAAGACACCGAGCCCGTGGACTTCATCCGGGCGGTACGCGTAGTGGCGGCGGGCGACGCCCTCCTGAGCCCAGGCGTGACGAGGCGCCTGCTCGAACGGGTGAGTGGCGTGCTGCGCGACGTGCCCGACACGAGCGCCCTCGACCCGCTCACCGAGCGAGAACGCGAGGTGCTCGGCCTGGTCGGGCAGGGTCTCACGAACGACGAGATCGGAAAGTCGCTCTTCCTGAGCCCGCTCACCGCGAAGACCCACGTGTCCCGCATCATGCAGAAGCTCCTCGCGCGCGACCGAGTGCAGCTCGTCGTCATCGCGTACGAGACCGGCTTGGTGGCTCCGGGCCGCACGGAGTAGTTGGCCCGACCGACTGCATCCACCGGGAGTAGTCGAGAGACACCGCCGGGCAGATTCGCGAAGCGGGCCGAACGACGAGTCTGGATGTACGAGATCCCAACCGGGATCGCAACCAATCAGACAAGGACACACACCGTGACCGCACTCGCACTCTCCACCGTTGCCGCCCACGTGGGCGGTGCCTGGGCAGGAGGCTTCGGCTTCCTGTTCCTGCTCATCCCGCTGTTCTGGATCGGGCTGTTCGTGCTCATCTTCGCGATCGCCGGGCGTCGCTGGCGCCGGAACGCGTGGGCGGGCGGCTACGGTCCGTGGGGCCACCACATGAGCGCGACTCGCTCTGCCGAGACTCCCTCGCCGAGCGTTTCGCCCAGGGCGACATCGACGAGAAGGAGTACCGCGCTCGTCTCGAGGTGCTGCGCGCCAACGCGCCGCAGGGGCCGCAGCCCCGCTAGGGGCGGGTGAACGATGCAGTCTCCCTCTGGACCGCTCGGTCTGGAGGGAGACTGCGTGTTCGCGCCGCGTGGGCTCATCCACATCACTGACAGCGCGCCACGCCGTGTCGTGCTTGCGCGGGGTACCCGGGGGGAGATAGCTTTCCTTTGTACATCGATGTAACTTTGGTTTACATCGATGTAATCACCGTCACGACTACAAAGGAGTTTTCGCAATGACACGAGCCCGTTGGTGGCGGACCGCCGCCTTTGGCCTGACCGCCGCCCTGACCATTCCACTCGCGGCGTGTGCCGGCGGGTCGGAACCGCCATCTGACGGCCCGACCACGATCAGCTTCTGGAACTGGTATCAGGGCGCCGACGGCCCTACCCTCGAGCGCATCGTCGAGGAGTTCAACAGCGCGCAGGAGGACGTCATCGTCGACATGACGATCATGCCGAAGGACACCATGATCCAGAAGCTGCTGCCGGCGTACGCCGCCGGTGATGGCCCGACACTCGCTGCAGTCGCCCACGAGATGGTTGCGCAGTACAGCTCGAAGGGCGCTGTTCAGGCGGTCGATGACTTCTATGGCGAAGGAAAGCTCGAAGAGGATCTGCTTCCGGAGGCAACCCTCGAGGCGGTAACGATCGATGGCGTGAAGTACGGTGCTCCGTTCAGCACCGCGCCCATGATGCTCTACTACAACAAGGCGCTCTTCTCGGAGGCGGGGCTCGACGGCCCGCCGGAGAGCATCGACCAGCTTCTCGAGGATGCCAAGGCGATCACCAAGTACACGGACGGTGACAATTCCACGAACGTCTACGGTCTCGCGCAGGGCGTCTTCGCGGGCATCCACACCTGGATCTCCTTCTTCCGCAATGAGGGCGGCGGCTACGTGAGCGAGGACCGCACGGAGTCGATCTTCGACTCGCAGTCCAACATCGACACGCTCACCAAGTGGGCTGAGATGTTCCAGAACGACCACATCTCGCCGATCGGCATGTCCGTGCCGGACGCGGACGCGCTGTTCGCCTCGGGTCGCGCCGGAATGATGATCAACGGGCCGTGGGCGGCCGCCGGCTACGAAGCAGCGGGCATCGATTTCGGTGTCGTACCAATCCCGGCGGGTAGTGAAGATCAGACCACCGTCGTCGTCGGCACTCCGATCATCGTGGCGTCGGGCATCAGCGAAGCCGAGCGCGAGGCCGCACTCACGTTCCTCACCTACTGGAACAGCACGGAGAACCAGACTGACTGGTCGACTTCCTCCGGGTACCCGCCAACGCGCAGCGACATCGACGTGTCAGAGCTCGGCGAGATCCCCGGCATTTTCACCACGGCGGTCGGAGCGGAGTCGCACATGCGCGGCGTTGTCAACTTCCAGACCATCATCGACGATGTCGTCGTACCCACGATCTCGAGGGTGCTAGGCGGCGAAGGCACCGCAGCCGAGCTGATGCCAGAAGCATCCGAGCAATTGCAGCAACTCCTCGACGAGAAGTAGAAAGCAAGCGCCGAAACTCATGCACCCCAGCACTGTTGAGGCCGCGCCCCGGCGCGCACCGCAACGACGTTCGGGCCTGAAGGCCTGGCGGTCGTCCTACCGGACCCGCCAGGCCTTCACGGCCTGGGCTTTCATCGCGCCAGCCGCCGTCGTCCTCGCGGTCTTCGTCTTCTGGACGCTGCTCCAATCGCTCCTCACGTCGTTCACCAACGACTCTGGGTTCGGCAATGCCGCTTGGATCGGGGTGGACAACTACGTCCGCCTGGCGAGCGATCCGCGGTTCACCAACGCCCTCGCGAATACGCTCGTGTACACGGCGGCCGTTGTTCCACTCTCAGTCGGCATCGCGCTCGGGCTCGCCCTGCTGCTCAACACCCGGATTCCGCTGCGAGGGTTGTTCCGGGCAATCATCTTCCTGCCGTTCGTCACCTCGCTGGGGATCTCCTCGATCGCGTGGTGGGCGATCCTGAACCCGCAGATCGGCCTCGCCACCGTGTGGCTTGAGTCGCTCGGGTTATCGCTCGGCAGCGGCATCCAGGATCCCGATCTCGCCATGCCGTTCGTCATCATGGTCGGGGTCTGGCGCGAGGTCGGTTTCTTCATGGTCATGTACCTGGCTGGCCTCCAGTCCATCCCGCGTGAGCTGCGCGAGACCGCCCAGCTCGACGGTGCCAATCCCTGGCAAGCGTTCCGCAATGTGACCTGGCCCTTGCTCTCGAACACGACGCTGTTCGTGGGCATCATGGCTCTGGTGTTCGCCTTCCAGGCGTTCGATCAGATCTACATCATGACCGGCGGTGGCCCGCACTTCCGCACCGAGACCCTCGTGCTCTACATCTTCAGCACGGCCGTCGAGCGATACCAACTCGGGTACGCATCGGCGATCTCGTGGGTGCTGGTGCTGCTGGTCTTCATCGTGAGCCTGGCGCAGGTCGGCTACTTCTCGAAGCGGAGCGTGCAGTACACATGACCACCGCAACGGCCGCTCTGCGCGGCGTCTCAGGTCGGCCTCGATCGTCAGGGGACCGGCGTCATCGTGCCACGACGTTCCTCGTCGTGCTGGTGATGCTCGCGATCTCCGCGTTCTTTGTACTGCCATTCGTTTGGATGATCTCGGCGTCGTTCCGCACCCAGGGGTCGCTCATGGCCGACCCAGGCACCCTCTGGCCGACCGCCTTCACGCTGGAGAACTACAGCGAGATCTGGAGCCGCATTCCGTTCGGCCGTCAGCTGCTCAACACGACGGTCTTCGCGGGGGTCGTGACCGTCGTCTCAGTGACGTTCAACTCGATGGCCGGCTACGCGCTCGCGCGGTTCGACTTCAAAGGCAAGAACGTCGCCTTCGTCCTGCTGATCCTGACGCTCATGGTGCCGATCGAGGTCACGTTCGTCCCGCTGTACAACATCATCAGTGACCTCGGGTGGATCAACACCTACCAGGGACTGATCGTGCCCCGGCTCGCCAGCGCCTTCGGCATCTTCCTGATGCGGCAATTCTTCCTCTCCCTGCCAAAGGACCTCGAGGATGCCGCGCGCCTCGACGGCGCTTCGGAGGTACGGATCTTCCTGCGCATCATGTGGCCGCTCGCAAAACCCGCGGTGCTGACGCTCGGAATGTTCAGCCTGCTGCGCAACTGGAACGACCTACTGTGGCCGCTCATGGTGATCAACGACGCCGAGATGCAGACGCTGCCTCCGGGACTCGCGATGTTCAAGGGCGAATCCGTCACCGAGTTCGGGCTGCTCATGGCTGGTTCCGTGATCGCCCTGATCCCGATGGTGGTGGCTTTCCTGTTCGTGCAGAGGAGCTTCATCGAGGGCGTCGCGACCACGGGGATGAAGTAGCGGAATCGCTCGAGGATCGATGGAGACACAAGCACATGGCTGAATTGGTGACGGTACGGACGGACGCGGGGCAGCTGCGCGGAATCGACTCGTGTGGCACGAAGCGATTCCTGGGTGTGCCGTACGGGGAGTCCACCGCCGGCGAAGGTCGTTTCGCGCCGCCGAGGGCGAAGGAGCCGTGGCTCGGGATGCGCGACGCACTTCATTTCGGACCTGCGGCACCACAGAACGACTTCAGGCTGGGACCGCGCACCAACGACCGGGGCGACCGGATGATCGGCAGCCTGAATCCGCGTGGAGGGTCGCCCACCGAGGCCGGCCCGCTCAGTGAGGACTGCCTGAATCTCAACCTTTGGGCTCCGTCACATGCGACCCCGGACGCGCCGGTGCCGGTCATGATCTGGCTCCATGGCGGCGCCTACCTCACTGGATCCGGCAGCGAGACCGCATTTCACGCTGACGTGCTCGCGGAGCACGCGGATGTCGTGGTTGTTACCGTTACGCACCGGCTCGGTCTGCTCGGCTTCTGTCCCTGGGAGAACTTCGATACGAGATTCGCTGGGGCGGGTGTCGCGGGCATGGTCGATGTGGTGCTGGCGCTCGAATGGGTGCGCGACAACATCCGCGCGTTCGGCGGGGACCCGACGAACGTCACCGTGTTCGGCCAGTCCGGCGGCGGCGCGAAGACCGCGACCCTCCTGACCATGCCGCGCGCACGGGGGCTGTTCCACAAGGCGATCTTGCAGTCGCCGTCGTCTCCCGACCTGCCACTGCACGAGGACCACGCGCTCATCTCCCGCTATGCGGGCGAGGAGCTCGGCATCGACTCGGGCAACCTCGATCGGCTTCGAGAGCTGCCGGTCGAGCAGATTCTCGCCGCCCAGCAGGTGGTTGAGTCGCGGGTGGATCCCGGGCGCGTGCTCTCGAGCCGTGGGCGGCCGCAACTGCGGATCGGGCCTTATCGAGACGGCGTGAACATCGCCTTCGACTTCTACTCACCCGAAGTGGCCGAGGTCATCGCCGGCATGCCGTTCATCGTCGGTTCTGCGGCACACGAGTACTCGATGAAGCTCTGCGGGCTGGACATCTACCCCGACGCCACGGATGCGCTGGTCATCGAGCAGCTGATCCCCGAGTTGGGTGAGAACTCGGCTGCCACGGTGCAGTACTACGCGGAGCGCCACGACGAGCTTCCCCGCCTCCGCTGGTCTCGCATCACGGCGGACATGAGCTTCCGCGGTGTCGCATTCCGCGCGGCCGACACCGTGACGACGCACGGCGGCTCTGCCTATCAGTACGTCTTCAACCACCCGACGGACATCCTCGACGGCATGCTCGGCTCAAGCCACAGTGTCGACCTCGCGTTCACGTTCGGCACAGTTGACCGCATCCCGATGACCGGGCGTTCGGAAGATCGATACACGACCTCGGACAACATCATGGGTGCGTGGGGACGGTTCGCCCACACGGGAGATCCGAACGGCGGTGACCTGCTGGCCTGGCCCAAGTGGAATGTGCAACGCCCGCAATTGCTGCTCATGCAGCCCAAGCCCAGCATCCTCGACGCGATCGACTATGCCCCGGTAGCTACCGAGGACGGTTCTCGCGTCATCGTTCGATGAAGCGCTCGTGCCCCGCCCGCGTGCGTCGCACCGAGCGGAGAAAAGGAGAATGACGTGCCAGTGTCTCAGATGACCGCCCACCAGTTGCTGATCGGCGGTATGAACGTGGATGGCACCGCGCCACTGCTCGAGATCGAGAATCCGGCGACCGGGGAGGTGTTCGCGCTGTGCCACAGCGCGAGCGCCGACGACATCGACATCGCGGTGGCCAACGCGCGTGCCGCATTCGAGTCCGGCACGTGGCGCACGATGCCGATCCACGAGCGCGCCGCCATCCTCAACCGATTCGCCGACCTGCTCGCTCGTGATATGGACGAGCTGTACCAACTCGAGACCGCCAACAACGGGCGACCGATCACCGAGACGAAGGCGCAGATCACCCGGCTGCCGGAGTGGTACCGCTACAACGCCGCGCTGCTGTTGGCGCACCGGGATGCGGTGGTGCCGATGGCGGGGCCATACCACTCGTACACGTCAAGGTTCCCGATCGGCGTCGTCGGCATCCTCTCCTCGTTCAATCACCCGCTGATGATCGCCTCGAAAAGTCTCGCGCCGGCCCTGGCGACCGGCAACAGCGTCGTACTGAAGCCCTCGGAGCAGACGCCGCTGACGGCATTGCACATCGGTCGACTCGCCCTCGAAGCGGGAATTCCGCCCGGTGTGCTGAACGTCGTGCCTGGCCTCGGGCCAACGGCGGGCATGCGTCTGGTTGAGCATCCCGATGTCGCCAAGGTGGTCTTCACCGGTGGCACGGAGATCGGCCGAACCGTTGCGGTGGCTGCGGCGAGCCGGTTCGCCAAGGCGACCGTGGAGCTCGGTGGTAAGACCCCCGTGCTCGTCTTCGATGACATCGACCCGGAGGTCGCAGCGCGCGGTGCGGCGTTCGGCGGATTCATCGGGGCCGGTCAGACCTGCATCGCAGGTACCCGCATCCTCGTGCAGAAGTCGGTGTATGACCGTTTCGTTGCGGCACTGGTCGAGCAGGCGGAGCGGATCCGGATCGGGGATCCGAGCCTGCCTGATACCCAGTTGGGACCGGTGATCTCCGGCCGCGCCCAGAGTCGCATCATCGGCTTCGTGCAGTCGGGCATCGCCGAGGGAGCGCGACTGGCGACGGGTGGAACTGTCGTGAAGGTGTCCGGGTTGGATGGCCACTTCGTCGCGCCGACCGTGCTCGCCGATGTGACAAACGACATGAAGGTCGCTCGGGAGGAGATCTTCGGACCAGTGGTCGTGGTCATCCCGTTCGACGACGAGGCCGATGCAGTCGCGCAGGCCAATGAGTCTCGCTACGGCCTTGGATCGTCAGTCTGGACCAGGGATGTCGCTCGGGCCCACCGCGTCGCCGCGTCCCTCGAGCACGGGATCGTGTGGGTGAACGACCATCACCGGCTTGACCCGTCATCGCCATGGGGCGGAGTCCGCGACAGCGGCGCCGGTCGCGAGGGCGGAGTCGAGTCGTTCAACGACTTCACCCATGTGCGCAGCGTGACCGTGCGGGTGGCCGACACGGATGTCGACTGGTACGGGGGCGTGGCCACAGGGAGGCTGAATTGACGGGCGCAGTGGCGGATGGCATCTCGTTCCGCCAGTCCGGCGCGGTGCTGACTGCCACTTTGGACGCGACCGGCGGCAACCTGATGAGCATGGGCATGTGCGAGGCCCTCACGGAGGTGCTGGTGCAACCGCCGCCGGATGCTCACGTCATGGTCATCCGAGCGACCGGGCACGACTTCTGCCTCGGGCGCGAGCGCACTGCTGTCACCGTCGATTCGGTGTCCGGCGAGGTCACGCGGCTGGTTGCCCTCAACACGGCGTTCGGCGCCAGCCGTCTGGTGACGGTCGCCCGCGTGCAGGGCGATGCCTCGGGGTATGGGGTTGGTCTCGCGGCGCTGGCGGATGTGGCTGTTGGGGTCGAGTCGGCGCAGTTCAACTTTCCCGAGGTCGGGCTGGGCATCGCGCCGGCCATCGTGCTCGCCTGGTTGCAGCCGCTCGTGGGGCGGCGCGAGGCATTCTGGCTCACGGCGACCGGTGAAGTGTTCTCCGCTCGGCGTGCGACCGAACTCGGCATCCTCAGCGAGGTCGTGAGCGGACTCGACGAACTGGATGCCGCGGTGCGGCGTCGGGTCGACGCCATCCTTGCGGCATCTCCTCGGGTTCATGGCGAGATCAAGGCCGTGCTGCGCGCGACAGCGCGAATGACCGAGGACGAGGCGTACGAGGTCGCTGGCAACCGACTCGCCCTCGCGAGCCTGCGCCGGGCTCTCGGCGAGCGCTAGGACCGGGTGGACTCGCGTTCGACGATCTGGAACGGGGACTTGTAGAGGCGGGGAGGCACCTGCTCCTCGTCCTTCATGTTGATGCGTTCGGTCAGGTAGTCGACGGCCGTCGCGGCGATGAGGTCGCGACCCGGGTCGACGCTCGTCAGGGAAGGCACTGAGAATCTGGCTTCGTCGATGTTGTCGAACCCGATCACGGCGACGTCATCGGGCACCCGAACGCCCGCCTCGCCGAGGGCGCGCAGCACGCCGAGGGCGAGTGAGTCATTGAGAGCGAAGATGCCGTCGAAGTCGACGCGATCGTCGAGGAGTTGACGGGTGGCATCCTCCCCAGTCTCGCGGTGCCACGGCTTGGCGATGCGGATCAGGGCCGGATCGAGGGCGATGCCCGCGCTCACCATCGCTGATCGGTAGCCACGCAGACGCAGCCTCGATGATGGGATCTGCTCGATGCCGTCGGGTTCGGCACCCACGATCGCGATTCGGCGGCGGCCGCGCTGGAGCAGGTGCTCGACCGCAGCCCGCGCCGCGCTCTCGTTGTGCATGGTCACGTGATCGGTAGCGCCTCTGAGCATCCGCTCGCCGAGCAGCACAAGCGGGTAGTCGACGCCGATCCGGTCGAGATCCTCCTGCACCAGCCGCGCGGGACTGAACAGCAGGCCGTCGGTCAGTCGGACCTTCTGGCCCGAGAGGATCTCCACCTCGCGGGCGTGATTCTTACCCGATTGCTCGACCATGACCCCGAGACCTCGCTGCTCGGCCGCTCGGATGATCGAATCGGCGAGTTCGGCGAAGTAGCTCTGACGCAACTCGGGTATGACCAACCCGATGACGCCGGTACGACCCGACCGCAGGCCGCGAGCAGAGAAGTTGAGCTGGTACCCCAGCTGATCGAGGGCCGTGAGTACCCGCGAGCGCGTCTCATCCCTGACGTGAACGTACTCGTTGACGACGTTGGAGACTGTCTTGATGGACACGCCCGCGAGCTGTGCGACATCGCGCATCGTCGGACTGCTCATCGTGCTCCAGTGCGTGCTCGCTCGTGTCAGGCGTCATTCGGCGGCTACAAACACGATAGTCGCTCGGTGCCACTGACAGTGAGAGCGGTGCCAGTCGCTGACGGCGGCCCACTGGCTCGCGCGGCTCGCCTACTCCTCGAGGTGCTCCTTGCCGGGCATCCACGACTCGTTGTCGCCGCCCCAGCGCTTGCGGATGATCTTCTCGAGCAGCCGACCGTCTTTGTACCGCAGTCGGTCGGCGTAGAGTGTGCCCTCGAGGTGGTCGTACTCGTGCTGGAAGATGCGGGCGAGCCACCCGTCGGCTTCGATCTCGAACGCGCCGCCGTTGGCATCCACGGCCTTCAGGATCGCCCGCTCGGCCCGTCGAAGCCCGAATCGTTCGCCCGGAATCGAGAGGCAGCCCTCTGACTCCTCGTCTTCGTCGGGTTCACCGATCGGCGTGGGCGTGATCCACAGCTCGGGGTTCACCGCGACGCCGTGCCACAGCACGCCGTCGTCGTCGGTCCAGTGGTACACGAACACGCGCAGCGGCACCCCGACCTGCGGCGCGGCCAGGCCGACGCCCGGCGCTTCGCGCATGGTCTCGAACATGTCGTCGACGAGTTCGCGCAGTTCGTCGTCGAACTCGGTGACCTCGGCGGCCCGGGAGTGGAGCACGGGATCACCCGTGATGCGGATCGCTCGAACGGCCATTCAGACAGAATATCCGCGCACGAGCCGGTAGATTCGACGGGTGCTTCCGCTGAGCGACCTGACCGATCTCACCGATCAGATCACCCTTCCCCAGATCGCGGGTGCCGGTATCCCGATCGCGTTGGTCGGCGCGGTGTTCCTCGCCCTCGGCGCGCAGTTCCAGCACAAGGGTGTCGAGCGAATGGAGCAACTGCGCGGCCAGCAGAACGGGGGGCTGAGCGTGCGGGCGCTGCTCGCGCTGCTCGCGCGGCCGGCGTGGGTCATCGGCACCGTGATGCTCGGGCTCGCGATCCTGTTCCAGCTCACGAGCCTCACGCTTTCGCCGATCCTCGTCGTGCAGCCGGTCGGTGCGCTCGCGCTCGTGATCACGGCGATCCTCAACGCGCGACTCACGAAGACGGCCCTGGATCACAAGTCGATCCAGGCGATCGTCATGTGCGTCGGCGGTGTCGCGGTCTTCGTGACCGTCGCGGCGCTGTTCGCCCAGTCTCCGGCGATCACGGAGCTGCAGCTCACAGTCGTGCTCAGCCTGCTGGGTGTCGTGCTCGTCGCCTTCGGCGTGCTCTTCATTACGCTGCGCAAGCGCATCGGGGCGATGTTCTACATCCTCGGCGCCGGCGTGCTCTTCGGCTTCGTAGCGACGCTCGCGAAGGTCGTCATCGACCGCATCAAGACGCTCCAGTTCACGAACATCGTCAGCCAGGGTGAGTGGCTGCTCCTCGGTTGCATCGCCGGGCTGCTGGTCGCGGCGCTGCTCGGCAGCTACTTCGTCCAGACCGCCTACGCGTCGGGACCGCCCGACCTCGTCGTAGCCGGGCTCACCGTGATCGACCCGCTCATCGCGGTGCTCATCGGCATCATCGTGCTCGGCGAGGCCGGACAGGTGCCGTTCTGGGCCGATCCTGGTGTTCGTCGCCGCCGGCGCGATCGCGGTCTGGGGCGTGCTCGCGCTCGCGCGCCATCACCCGCAGTTGCGCGTCAACGACTCGCTGGAGAAGCCGCTGGGGTAGGTTTGAGCGATCCGCTCCGAACACCCCACATGCCTTTCCACCCTAGGGACACCGTGACGCCAGCACCACGACGTTCACCGCACGCCGCGAAGGCCCGCCTGCGCATCCTCGTCGTCTGCGACACGTTCGCGCCAGATGTCAACGGGGCCGTGACCTTCACGGTGAACCTTGTGAAGGGGCTGCTGGAGCGTGGGCACGATGTGCAGGTGGCCGCGCCATCCACGTCGAACAAACTCACCGGTCGGCAGGTGGAAACGCACGACGGTGCGACGTTCCCGGTGTGGCGCATCTACAGCTGGCGCTGGTACCCGCAGCCGTGGCTGCGGTTCGCGCTGCCGTGGCGCATCAAGCAGAACGCCGCGAAGATCCTCGATGAGGTCAAGCCAGACGTCGTGCACTTCCAGTCCCACATCATCACGGGCCGCGGGTTCTCCATCGGCGCACGCGAGCGCGGCATCCGCCTCGTGGGCACGAATCACTTCATGCCGGAGAACCTGCTCGAGTACACCCTCATCCCAAAGCCCATGCAGCGCTGGGCAATCGGTCTGGCGTGGGATGCCGCGGCCAGGTCGTACTCGCGCGCCGACGCTGTCACGACGCCCACCCGCAAGGCCGCCGAGTTCCTCGAGAACAACACGTCGGTGCGCCCGGTGCTCGCGATCTCGAACGCGGTCAACACCCACGACTACACGCCCGACATGACCCGAGAAGCAGGAGAACCTCATCCTGTTCGTCGGCCGTGTCGTGCACGAGAAGCAGATCGACAAGCTGCTGCGCGCGTTCGCGATGCTCGACCCGAAGCTCAACGCGAAGCTCGAGATCGTCGGATTCGGCGACCAGGAGCACACACTGGCGCAACCTGGCGAAGTCGCTCGGCATCGCCGACCGCGTGCACTTCACGGGCAAGGTCACCGACGAGGAGAAGAAGGACGCGCTGCACCGCGCCAAGGTCTTCGCGATGCCGTCGATCGCCGAACTGCAGTCGATCGCGACGCTCGAGGCGATGTCGAGCGGACTCCCGATCGTCGCCGCCGACGCGATGGCCCTGCCGCACCTCGTGCACGAGGGCGAGAACGGCTACCTGTTCAAGGCCGGCGACGTCGACGAGTTCGCCGCGAAGCTCACCAAAGTGCTCGAGCTACCGCACGCCGAGCTGCTCAAGCTCAAGGAGGAGTCGCTGCGCATCGCGATCACCCACGACATCGAGACGACGCTCGACACCTTCGAGAGCCTGTACCGCAATGAACCGGTGGATGTCGCGGCCATGACGGGCACGAAGGCCGCCGAGTAGCGGCTCGAGATGCCCGGCCATCGCCGCTCGACGTTGTACCCTGATCCCCGGCGGCTCGTCCGCCGACTCGCGGGTCACCTCGCGAGGGGCGGTAGCTCAGCTGGTTAGAGCAGCGGACTCATAATCCGTCGGTCACGGGTTCAAGTCCCGTCCGCCCTACGTGGTGTCTTGTGTTACTTCGCCTGATTGGTGCCGTTTGGCATTCGGGTGATGGGTGACAGTGTTTCGGTTGATTGGTGACACTTCGTTCGGTTGATCGGTGACACTCCCGAGTATGCGGGAGTTGAGTGTGTCAGAGCAGCGGTATCAGGCCGTGCTCGCCGTGATCAAGGACGGCGAGACGGTGGCGGAGGTGGCGGCCCGGTTCGGGGTGTCGCGGAAGACGGTCCATCAGTGGTTGTCGCGGTATGAGGCCGATGGTCTGGAGGGGTTGGCGGATCGGTCGCATCGGCCGAGGTCGTCGCCGTTGCAGATGCCGGCGGTGGTCGAGGTCGCGCTGGTGGATCTGCGGCGCAAGCATCCGTCGTGGGGTCCGCGGCGGTTGGTTTATGAGCTTGCGCGGGCGGGGGTCGAGCCGGTGCCGAGCGAGTCGGGGGCGTATCGTGCGTCTGCTGCGATTCGGGCTGATCGATCCGGCTGCCAGGCGTCCGCGGGATCGGAAGTGGAAGCGGTGGGAGCGGGGCCGGCCGATGGAGCTGTGGCAGATGGACGTCGTCGGCGGGTTCCTGCTCGCTGACGGCCGGCGGGCGAAGGCGTTGACCGGGGTCGATGATCATTCGCGGTTCTGCGTGTCGGCGTTCCTGATGCTGCGCGAGAACGCGGGCAGCGTTGCTGAGGGTTTGCGGCTCGCGCTGAGCGGCATGGGCTGCCGGGCCAGGTGCTCACCGACAACGGGAAGGTGTTCACGGGGCGCTTCAACCGGCCGCCGGTGGAGATGCTGTTCGATCGGATCCTTCGCGAGCACGGGGTCGAGCATCTGCTGACCCAGCCGCGGTCGCCGACAACGACCGGCAAGGTCGAGCGGTTCCATCGGGCGTTGCGCACCGAGTTCCGCACTGACCGGGTGTTCGCCTCGCTCGCGGTCGCGCAAGCCGAGTTGGACGCCTGGGTTGAGGACTACAACACTCGGCGCCCGCATCAGGGGATCGGGATGGTGCCGCCGGTGGAACGGTTCCGGCTGCCGTGCCGGTGTGCCGGCGGTCCCGATCCGGTCGACCGCGACGACAGCGCGGCCGGCTGCGGATCGTCGTGACGGGGACTGGGTCGCGCGTCGCGCGAACTCGGTCGGGGTGATCACCGTGAACTGGCAGCAGATCGTGCTCGGCAAGGCCGCCGCGGGCCGCGACCTGGACGTCTGGGTCACCGACGAGGTGCTCCAGGTCTACGACGGCGACCAGCTGCTGCGCACCCAGCTCCGGACTAGTGGCGGCGAGATCCGCAAGAAGCGTGCCTCCATCCCCGGAGGCCGATCTACAGTGAAGACGAGTGTGACCCATCACCCGGAGTAGGTGTGTCACCCATCAACCGAAAACGGACAGCCCTACTGGTGTCTAGCCCACGGCCTTCTTCACGAGCGCCGTGAGGGTCTTCACATCCGCGTCGGTCAGATCGGTGAAGCCCCAGGCCACCGGGAACATCGAGCCGTCGTCGATCGACGCGACATCCTGGAAGCCGACGGTGCCGAAGCGCGTGTCGAACTTGGAGGCCGCCTGGTAGAACACCAGCACCTTGCCGTCCTTCGCGTAGCCGGGCATCCCGTAGTAGGTCTTCGGGGTGAGGTCGGGAGCGTGCTCCTTGACGATCGCGTCGAGCGCCTCGGCGACCTTCTTGTCGACGCCCTTGAGCTCTGCGATCTTCTCGGCGACGGCCGCTGCCGCCTCTTCGGCCTTCGCGTTGGTCTTGAGCTCCTTGGCGCGCTCGCGCATCGCGGCGCGCTCCTCCTTGGAGAATCCGCCGTCTTCGTTCCTGGGGGCCATGTCGGTTCCTTTCGTTTGACCCAATGCTCGCAGCGGGTGCGAACGAGCGCTTCTCCAAACGTGCTCAGTGCACCGAGCCGGTCTCGATGAGCAGCACCCCGCCGATGATGAGCGCGATGCCGAGCGCCATGAGCCACGTGAACGGCTGCTTGAACAGGAACTTGCCGAGCACTGCCGTGAGCGCCACGCCGATCGCCGACCAGATGCCGTACGCGACCCCGAGCGGCACCCCGGCGTCGAGCGTGAACGACAGCAGCACGAACGCGGCGACGTACCCGACGCCGACCACGACGTACCAGAGCCTGCTGCCCTTCACGCTCGCCTGCAGCGCGAGCGTGGCGGCGACCTCCGTCACGATCGCACCAGCGAGGAACAGCCAGCCGATCATCCCGCGTCCTCAGCTGTCGCGGCGGAGGACTTGGACCGTGGATGCCGCCCCAGCTCGACGCACAGCACGCCCGCGATCACCAGCCCGATGCCGACGAGCATGACGGGGGTGAGCGCCTCACCGAAGATGAGGGCGGAGAGCAGGGCGGTGAGTGCCACGCCGAACGCGGCCCAGACGCCGTAGGCGACGCCCACCGGCATCCCCTCGCGCAGGGTGAGCCAGAGCAGCGCGAACGCCGTGGTGTATCCGACCGCGACGACCGCGTAGAACGCAGGATGCTCGAGCGCGGCTTTGAGCGAGAGCGAGCCGGCGACTTCGGTGACGATCGCAGCGGCGAGGTAGAGCCATGGCCTCATGCCGCCATCTTGGCGTACGAAACGCTGATGGTTCGCTTGCAGCGCCGCGGCTCAGGTCAGGTCAGGTCGCGCAACCGCGCCGCGATGCCACCCTCACCAGACGCACGGCGCTCGTAGCCGACCGCGATCGCGAGCAGCACCGCGCCGGCGGTCGCGAGCGTGATCCACCACGGTGCCGCCTGGATGTCGTTGCCGAGCTGCACTGCGAACACCACGATGTTCTCGATCGGCAGCACGACGAGTCCGAGCACGAACGGCGCACCGAGTCGCAGCCGCGAGCCGAGCAGGATCGCGACGAGCGCCATCGCGATCACCAGGATCGCGCGCCACGTTGCGGGATCCGTGCCGGTCGCCACCACCGACGGCCCGAGCGCGACCAGCACACCCGGCCCGAGCACCCGCCACGACCCCGTGAACCCGAGCGGCCACGAGTCCGGAGTCGGCGCGACCTCGCGCTTGGCCGGGCGCATCGCGAGCACTCCGACCACGAGCAGTGCGGCACCGAGCGGCAGCGAGAAGCCCTCGAGGCGGAACACCTCGCGCTGGCTCCAGCCCACGATCGACGTCGCGAGGGCGACCCCGAAGATGAACCACACGGGCGGCAGCAGGGTCGCCTTGGTCCTCGCTCGCACGACGGCGAGCACCATGACGGCGAGCAGCAGCAGTTCGAGCACCCAGAGGGTGAGGATGGATGCGACATCCGGGCGGATCGCAGTCATCGGCGCCACGACGGCGTACACGAACGCGGGCGCGAGCACCCACGGGCTCGGACGCACGCCGCCGAGCATCCGGCCGGCGACGAGCGCAATGGATGCCGCAACCGCCGAGCACACCACCGCCTGCACCATCAGGTGCACCCCCGCCACCCCGGCTTCGGCGCCGAGCCCGAGCCGCATGCCGTGGATCGCGGCACCCGACGCCGCGAGGATCGCAACCGCCAACGCGGCCGGACGCAGGGGAGCGAGGCGCTCGACGCGTCCAGCCAGCGCCGCGAATCCCACCAGCCCGATGGATGCCGCCACCAGCCCGATCGTGCGCCACGGCCCGAGGGCGAGCGGCCCAGAGCCCTCCACCCCCAGCAGCACGATGGTGGGCAGTGCGGCTGCCGTGAGACCGACTGCGAACAGTCCGACGGCACGCCGCTCACCCCGCGCGACGAGCACGAGGCCCACGAGGGCCGCGCCGAGCGCTGGCGGCAGCACGTAGGGCTCGACGACGGTGACGCCCGCGAGACCCCACACGCACCACATCGCGCCGGTGAAGGATGCCGCGGCGAGCGCCCATCCGTAGAGCCGCCCCGCGAACCGCGCCATCGCCGCGAACCCCACCCCGAGGATGAGCAGCACGACGAGCGTGATGTCGAGTCCCGCCGCAGGGCGCACGAGGGCGAGCACGACCGCGATCGCGGCGGTGAGCAGGGATGACGCTTCGATGGCGATGCGCACGGCGGCGGCATCCACCTTCGTCTCGTCGCGACGAGCGAGTGCCGACTGGATGAGTCCGGTCGACGTCAGCGCCGCCGCAACGATCACCGCGATCACCGGCAGCGCGACGATCGAGCCGCTGATGTCGAGGAACTGGGCGGTGAGGCTCACCACCACGACCGCGAGCGACGGCACGAGCAGGGTCGCGGCAACGACGCGCACGACGCGCGTGAGCCCGGGCCGCTGGGTGATGACGAGCGCCGCGGCGAGGCAGAAGATCAGGCCGGTCGAGAGCGCGGTCCAACCGCTGCGCTCGTCGATCACGAGTCCGACACCGATGACGAACGGCACCCCCGTGACCGCGAGGATCGCGTACCACGATCGCGTGGGCGTCCAGCGGGTGAGGCTGACGACGAACGCGACGAGTGCCGCAGCCGAGGTCGTGATCGCGAGATCGGCGACCGGGATGACTCCGGCGAGTCGACAGGCCCTCGGCGAGCACGATGAGGGCGTACGCGTAGCCGACGCCCACGTACAGGAAACGCCACTTCGGCGCGACCGTGAGCGCGACCGCGGCGAGCACCGCGATGACGGCGATCCCCCCGCCGATCCGCAGGTGCTCTCGGCCCCCACGTGATGGCCGCCGCCTCGACGAGCAGCACATGCGCCGTGACCGTGGCAACGGCACGCAGTCCGCGACCGGCGCGGCGCAGCGCGGGAACCCGCACGAGCAGCGCCACGATGCCCACCGCGCCGACGAGGCCGACGGCGGCCTGCCAGAAGTCCCCGAGCTCGCTCCATGCGGCGAGGGTGACGAGCGCGAGCGAAGCGAAGAGCAGGCCGATCACCCGCGCGACGGTTCGCGGGGCGGCCGCCTCCGGACGGCGCGGCTCGAGCGCGTCGAGTCCCCAACAGGATGCCGCGGCCGCCACGAGCGCGACGAGCACCGGACCCGTGGTGTCGGCGAAGCTGTCGCGGCCCGCGCCCTGCCCTCCGAGCGCGCCGAGCTGCAGGATCGCGAAGAACACCGCGGGCACGGATGCCACGATCCCGACCGTCCACGCCCCCGCGAGCAGCCACGTGCGCGACACAGCCCCCCACCGCCGCGCCGCAGCGAGCGCGACGATCGCGAGGCCAACACCGACCGGCGCCAGTGCGATGTACCAGGCGGCGTCAGCGAGCTCGAGTTGGAGCGCGAACGGCAGGATGCCGATCGAGACGGCCGCGAGCAGGCCGGCGAGATAGCTCCAGACCGGGGCAATCTCGTGCCGTGCGCTGAGCGCGGCGATGATCGCGAGCGCGAGCCCGAATCCGACCCATACGAGTACCGCGGCCGAGGGGGAACCAACCTCAAGGCCGATGAGGCTCGGCACGACCGCGAGGCCGGCGATCATCTCGATGGTGGTGAGCGTGGTCCGTTCCGCCATGAGGGAGGCTCCGAACCGACCCTTGAGTCGGCGGGCTAGCTCGTGCGCGGCGAGCGCCACCACGGCGACCCCGAGGAACCCGAACGCCGTGCCGAGCGCGGTGTGCGCGGTCAGCCCGAAGAACAGTGGGGTGATGGCGAGGCCGACCAGTCCACCCCACAGCCAGGTGCGCATTCGGATGAGCACCCCGAGTCCGAGCATCGCGAGCGCTGCGACGAGCGTGCCGGCGCCGATGGAGGTGAGCGGGTCGACGCTGGGTTCGAGCGCGCTGCTGACGCCCCAGACATCCAGACCGAGGAAGACGAGGCCGAGACCTCCGATCGCCTCGGCTGAGAACTGCAGGCGCAGACGGCTGAGCAGCCACGCGCCCGCGAGGAAGAACAGCGTCACGACGCCGATGATCACCCGTCGAGTGGTGAAGTCGGTGAGGTCGGGATTCAGGAACGTGAACACGATCGCGGCGATGGCGAACAGTCCGGCGCCGGCGATGGCGAGCACGGACTGCACGCTCACCTGCGACGACGAGGTTGACGTTGACGGCGGTGCGGCCGGGGTCGCGGCGTCCACTGCGGGTGCTGCGGCGCTCGCGTACACCGGTGCGGGGGATGCCTCAGCATCCACCGCGACCGGGGTGCGGGTGGCCGGAACCTTCGTCGGCGTCGCGACGGTGGGGAGCCGGTCGATGAGGCGCTGGCGGGCCCTGAGAGCCTCCGCGGCCTTCTGGGAGGCGGCCCACAGGTCAGCGCCGAGCTCGCCCCGCAGATCGGCGTGGCACGAGCCGCACGTGTTGCTGATCAGTGCGGCGTCACACCGCGGACACGCGGTCGGCGTCAGCAGGTAATCAGCAGCATCCCTGGTCCACGACGTCGCCATGGGGCGCAAGTCTAGAGGGCGAACGAAAAAGGTGAGGGACGCTCTGTGCGTCCCTCACCAGATTTTCAGCAAGCAGTTTTCGCTACAGCGTGCCGTCAACCAGGGTCTGCTGGAGCCCGGCCACGGTCGGTGCGTTGAGGTTGCCGTCGCGCCCGATGCCGAGGCGGTCCTGCAGGATGCCGATCGTGATCGGCCCGAGCTCGCCATCCGCGGGCGCGCCCAGGTGCGTCTGCAGCGCGCTGATCGTCTGCGGGCCGAGCTCGCCGTCGGCCGGCAGCTCGAAGTAGTTCTGCAGTGCGGTCGTCGTGGCAGTGCCCCACTGGCCGTCGACCGCGAGGCCGGTCGCCTTGATGCGCTTGGCGTCTTTGGCGGCGGCGATGCCCTCCTTGGCGGCTTCGGCACGCTTTGCCGCCTCGAGGCCGGCCTTGGCGGCAGCGGCGCGCTGTGCTGCGCCGTCGACTCCAGCGGTCGCCTTGTCGTCGCCCTTGCCGAACTTCTTGCCGGCGCCGCCGAACGCCTTTTCGGGCTTGTCGCCCCGTCGAGTCGAGTCAGACACGGATTCCTCCAGTTGGTGTTGTGAACTCACTGTCCCCAGCGAGTTTCCGGGGTCGTGCCAACTGTATCTGCGGCGGCCCCGCACATGCGAGGGTCGGCGGCGACGGTGCGAGGCGGCATCCGGAATTCCTTCGTGTCCTCCGCGGTTGCACCCGGCAATCTCAGCGAGGATGGACCCATGACCGAGACCCAGACGACCGACGCCGAACAGCAGTTCGCGACCTACCACGAGCGCCGCGAGCAGGCGGTGGTGCAGCCCAAGGGCAACCTCGCGCTCGTGAACACCCAATGGATCGACTCAGAGCAGACCATCTGGGGTGTGCCCGGCAAGTGGGCGCCCGCGAAGAAGGGGCTGACGGTGTTCGCCACGTACGACGACGGCATCCTCGTCGACGGCGTGACGGTCGAGGATGAAGCGCTCGTGCTCGGTGCCGACAGCGACACCCCGAGCGAACTCGTGTTCAACGACCACACGGTCGGCACGGTCATCAAGAACGCCGACGGCGAGTACGGGCTGCGGGTGTGGGATGCCAAGTCCGAGGGCATCGAGGAGTTCGGCAGCATCAGCGTCTTCCCGTACGACCCCGAGTGGGTGATCACGGCCACGTGGAAGGAACTTCCGGAGGCCACGACGATGGGCTTCGAGCACCTCAAGGACGAGGGCTCGTTCCGTGATGAGGTCATTCCGGGCGAGATCACGTTCTCGAAGGACGGCATCGACTACAACCTCGCGGCGTTCAAGGCCGGCCGCGCGCTGCAGATCGTCTACGCGGACACCACGAACGGCGACTCCACCTACAGCGTCGGCCGCTTCCTCTACGTCGCGCCGAACGCCGACGGCACGATCACGCTCGACTTCAACCGCGGCGTGCTGCCGCCCTGCGCGTTCAGCTACAACTACAACTGCCCGCTGCCGCCGAAGCAGAACCGGTTCGCGATCCCGATCGAGGCCGGCGAGAAGATGGTGCTCAAGAAGGACGGCACCCCGCTGCATCCCGAATGATCGGCGGCTCGCGGCACACTTGAGCGGTGCACCTCATCCTCGCTCGCCGTGACGACGTCGTCACCGCGACCGAGCGACGATGGCGCCACCGAGGTGGTCGACGACGTCGTGGCGTACGTCGCGCGACGCGAGGCCGAGCAGCCGCGCTGGGTGTGGGACGACACCACCCGCTGGTACCCCGAGCTGCTCGCGGCGGGCGTGCGGGTGGCGCGGTGCCACGACCTGCGGCTGTGCCACCTGATCCTGCGGAGTTCGGCGCTGACCGCGACATCCACGCTCGCAACGGCTGAAGCGAGTGGATGGGATGCCCCATTCACCAACGAAGCCCCCGCCGTCGACGACGCGCTCTTCGACCTCGCCGACGAACGCCCGCCGCAGGTACTCGACCCCGTCGCCGAGTTCCGGCTGCAGCAGGCCGCGCTCGAAGGTGACCAGCTCGATCCGGCAGACGCTCGCCGGCTGGCTCGGCTGCTGGCCGCGGAATCCGCCGGCGCCCTCATCGCCGCCGAGATGACGTTCATGGGGCTGCCGTGGCGCGCCGACGTGCACGACCGCATCCTCGAGGAGATCCTCGGCCCGAAGCCGCCGCCGGGGGAGCGCCCGGCGAAGCTGCAGGCGCTCGCGATCGAGGTGCGCGAGAAGCTCGAGGCGCCCGACCTCAACCCCGACTCGCCCGTCGATCTGCTCAAGGCGCTCGGCAACGCGGGCCTGCGCGTCACGACGACCGCGAAGTGGGAGCTGCAGAAGCTCAAGCATCCCGTGATCGAACCGCTGCTCGAGTACAAGAAGCTGTCGCGGCTGCTCTCGGCCAATGGATGGCACTGGCTCGACACCTGGGTGGCCGACGGGCGCTTCCGGCCCGTGTACGTGCCTGGCGGCGTCGTGACCGGGCGCTGGGCGTCCGACGGCGGCGGTGCGCTGCAGCTGCCGAAGCAGGTGCGCGGAGCGGTGATCGCCGACCCGGGATGGAAGCTCGTGGTCGCGGATGCATCCCAGCTCGAGCCGCGGGTGCTCACGGGCATGGCGCGCGACGAGGCGATGGCGAAGGCCGGTGAGGGCGACCTGTACGCGGGCATCGTCGCGAGCGGCGCGGTCGCGACGCGCGACGAGGCGAAGGTCGCGATGCTCGGCGCGATGTACGGCGCGACGACCGGCGACAGCGGGCGGCTGATGCCGAAGCTCGCTGCGGGCGTACCCGAAGGCGATCGGCGTCGTCGAGCAGGCCGCCCGAGCGGGGGAGCGCGGCGAGGTCGTGACCACGACACTCGGGCGCAGCTCGCCGAGGCCGACCGGCTCGTGGGCGCAGGCTCAGGACGATGTCGCCGACGGCGGTGTCGGAGCCGAGGCCGTGGAGCGAGCGCGCAGCCACGCCCGCAGCTGGGGACGGTTCACGCGCAACTTCGTCGTGCAGGGCAGCGCGGCGGAGTGGGCGCTGTGCTGGATGGCGGGCATCCGCAACCGGCTCACCGCGCTGTCCGGTGGCGCGCCATTGGCGGAATCCCCGCACCTCGTGTTCTTCCTGCACGACGAGGTCGTCGTGCACACGCCGGCCGAGCACGCGGCGGCGGTCGCCGATGCGATCCGGGATGCCGCGGCCGAAGCCGGGCGCCTGCTCTTCGGCGCCACGCCGGTGTCGTTCCCGCTGCAGGTCGCGGTCGTCGAGGACTACGGCAGCGCCAAGTGACCCAGCCAACCCTGCCGCGCGCCCGCGTCTGCCGTACCGTGGGCTCATCATGACCGTCCGTCTCAGCCTGCTCGCGATCATCGACCAGGCGCCCTGCTACGGCCACCAGGTGCGCGCCGAGTTCGAGCGCCGAACGGGCGGATCGTGGCCGCTCAACGTCGGGCAGGTCTATCAGACGCTCGATCGGCTCGTGCGCGACAAACTGCTCGTGCAGCACGATGCCGACGGCGGTCGGGTCACCTACGCGATCACCGATGCCGGGCGGGCCGAGGTCGCCGCGTGGCTGGTCGCGCCGGTGGAGCGCGACGGGCGTGACGAGCTGGCGACCAAGCTCGCGCTCGCGCTGACGCTCCCTGGCGCGGATGTCGCGGCCCTCATCCAAGCCCAGCGCTCCGTCACCCGTGCCGCACTCGAACAGCTCAAGTCCACCGCACCTGCAGGATCGCCCGCCGCCGCAGGATCACCCGGGCCGCCGTCGCTCGCCGCCGCCCTCATTCTCGACGCCCGCGTTCGCGCCGCAGAAGCGGAACTCGCCTGGCTCGACCACTGCGAGGCCGCACTCGCCGACGCCGTGCCGTATCCGGTCGAGACCGACGTGCCGCGCCGCGGGCGGCCCGCGAAGGCGGCGGCCGCGGCGCCGTAGGCCCGCCGCGGATCAGGTCGACGGCACCCCCCCGGCTCCGCGGCGGACGCAGTCGCAACTGCGGAGCGCGGTGGTCGGGCAACGTTGGAAATTCAGGAGTAGCTGCTGGCATCGCGGTGGCTGCCCGCGGAATCTCGGGAGTCACGTCGGGCTCGCGCGCCGCTAGTCCTGAGTTTCCGAAAGGGGTGCGCGCGGTCGCGCGCTTCCACACGCGCAGCGTGTCGAGCCTTATCTGGGCGCGCGCGCCGCCGTCTCTGCGTACAC
This sequence comes from uncultured Actinomycetota bacterium, assembly GCA_963790235.1. Lineage (GTDB taxonomy): Bacteria > Actinomycetota > Actinomycetes > Actinomycetales > Microbacteriaceae > Rhodoglobus. The sequence goes on along the minus strand of CAWBNZ010000011.1, from coordinate 35,682 downwards.
GGCCATCACGCGGTCCACGTAGGTCGCCGCCGAGAAGGTGCTGGAGTCGAGCTTCGCGCCCTCGGAGAGCGCCACGAGCTCGTCGGGGTGCGTCGTGAGGTGCACGATCGCGGCGGTGAGGCTCGCGGCATCCGGGGTCTCGGTGAGGTAGCCCGAGTGGCTGAGCCCCTCGCGCAGGTTCGGGTCACAGTAGAGCACGCCGCGGTAGCGGCTGGACGCTTCCGCGATCGTCATGGGCTGGTTGTCGAACCCGTAGGAGGTGAGGGCGACGAGGGATGCGGCATCCATCAACTCGACCACCCGCTCGTGCGGCTCGCTGCCGTGCACCGTGATCTGCGGATGCCCGGCCGTGAGCTCGCGCAGCGCACCGAGCTGCGCACCGTCGCCCACGAAGTCGACCTCGAACCGGGCCGTGGCGAGCGCCGCGATGGCCGCCTCCGCGAACACCAGCGGACGCTTCTCCGGCTCGCACCGCGCCACCCAGAGCAGCCGCGGCTTCGCCGCCTGCTCCGGCGTGAGCACGGCTGCCGGTCGCGGGGAGCGTGCGATCGGGTTCGGAACCACGACGATCGGCACGGTGATTCCGGCGGACTTGAGATCGGCGGCCTGATGCGCGGAGGGGGAGATGACGGTGTCGGCGCGCCGCGCCATCCCGAGCGTGAGGTTGCGCAGCAGGTTGTCGCTCGGGCGATCGGTGAAGTGCTGGCGCGTGATCGACTGGCCGGTCACGTTCGAAAGTCCAGCGCGCAGGATCGGCGTCACGAACCGCTGCCACGCACCCGTCGACTGCCAGTAGAACGTGTGGATCGTGTGTACCACCGGGATGCCCGCCTGCCGTGCCGCAGATGTCGCCGCGTGGGCGAGCCCGAACTCCGTCTGCAGGTGCACGACGTCGATGGACTGCCGTTCGAAGTACTCGCGGAGGGTCGCGATGAGCTGCTTCCGAGCTCCCACCACCGGCAGGATGACGCCGGGCACCGTGTACGCCGGCCGGATCTCGAGCCCACCCGCCGTCTCGACGACCCGCTGTTGGGCGCCCTTCACGAGGGATATGAGCAGCACCTCGTGACCCGCCGCCTCGAGTGCCGCTCGCTGCTCAAGCAGCGAGCTCTGCATGCCGCCGACGTAGTCGAGGTAGAAGTCGCTCACAATCGCGATGCGCAAGGTGGCTCCTTCGGGTGGTGCAGCGTTCCGAAACGAGTCTAGACACGCAATCACGACACGGTAATCACAGCCTTGTCATTCGGGGCACATGTGATGGATACTTGACCTGCACTATCAGTTCAACAGGCACTGCCAACTGAATACGAGCAGTCACACCGTTCACAGGTCGATGGGGAAGTCGCACCTGACGGAACGGGAGAAGATCGTGACTGCACCAATCGCTCGCGGAGTGCTCTATGTGCACTCCGCTCCTCGTGCGCTCTGCCCACACGTCGAGTGGGCCGCGGGCCGTGCGCTCGAACGCGCCGTCAACTTCACCTGGGAGACCCAGCCCGTGCTCAAGGGCGCCCAGCGCGCCGAGTTCTACTGGGAGGGTCCACGCGGCAGCGGCGCCAAGCTCGCGTCGTCGTTGCGCGGCTGGGAGCACCTGCGCTACGAGGTCACCGAGGATGCCGGCCTCGGCACCGACGGCGGCCGCTGGATGCACACGCCCGACCTCGGTATCTTCTTCGCCCAGACCGACACGGTCGGCAACATGGTCATCCCAGAGGACCGACTGCGCTACGCGATGGATGTCGCGGGCTCCAACGCCCTCGAGCTGCACCGCGAACTGCGGCTCGCCCTCGGCCAGGCCTGGGATGACGAACTCGAGGCGTTCCGCCACGCAGGCGAGGCCACCCAAGTCACCTGGCTCCACAAAGTCGGTTAATGAACGTCGGGTGGGCGCCCAGGGCGCCTACCCGCACCAATCGCAGCACCGCACCACGCTCCACGCAAGGCCGGATAGGAGACGCACATGCAGACCATCGAACGGGAACTGGCTGACCTCATCGACGAGGCCACCGCGCTGATCGATCTCTACGACCTCGAGGTCGTGGACTTCTTCGACGACGAGGAGTGCCGCATCCACGACGAATGTCGCGCGATGCTGGACAAGCGCGCTTGACCGGGCATCGCATCGGGCGATACTTTACCGTGTGGTAAACAATTACGCGGTTGAGCTCGACGCGCTGTACGGTGCGCTCGCCGACCCGACCCGCCGCGAGATGATCGCGCGCCTGCGCACCGGGCCGCTCAGCGTCAGCGACCTCGGCGCGCCGTTCGGGATGACGCTTGCCGGCGTCGGCAAGCACGTCGCGGCCCTGGAGTCCGCCGGCATCGTGCGCACCCACAAGTCCGGCAGGGTGCGCCGCTGCGCGCTCGTGCCGCGTGGGCTGTCGCCCGCGGCATCCTGGCTCGCCGAGCAGGAGCAGTTCTGGAACGAGCGGCTTGATGCCCTTGAAGAGCACCTCTCGCTCGAAACCCACCTGAGGAGAACCCATGACCGAGCTCACCGTCACCCGAGTGCTCGCCGCTCCGCCGGAACGGGTGTGGCGCGCCTTCACCACCGCCGACGAGCTCGCTGCGTGGTTCTGGCCGAGTGCGTGGGATGCCGTGGTGACCGTCGACCTGCGCGTCGGTGGGCGATATCGCGTGGCATCCGCGCCGGTCGGCATGGCGTTCGGCGGCGAGTACGTCGCGGTCGAGCCGACCGAGCGGCTCGTGCAGACCTGGCTCTGGGACGGCGAGCACGAGGAGACCCTCGTGACCATCACGCTCGCGCCGGGTGCCGACGGCGGCACCGACCTGACGATCGTGCACGAGCGCTTCGCGACTGAGCATGACGCGGATCAGCACGTGCAGGGCTGGAAGGACTGCCTCGATCGGCTGCCAGCCGTCCTCGGGAACTGACGCGCTCAGCTCGTCGCCGTGACGTAGTCGAGTGCCTCCTGCACCATGGGCAGCCAGCGGGCGACAGCCGTCTCTCGATCCACGCCGGCGATCACGCGGCGACCCCCGCGCGTTCGGACTGCGCGGCCTGCATTCCGCCGAGCACGCGACGCACCGCGTCGATGTCGCCGTCGACCATGCCGGCGGCCAGGGCGAAGTCGAGCGCAACACTTCCCGCGAACAGGGCCACCAGAGCGCCCGGATCACCCTGGACCGTCGCATCCACGCCTGTCGTCGGCAGGCTCGCGGTGACCTCGATCCGTCCCGAGTCGACCGCGATGTCGCAGCCATCTTCGGCGGTTCCGACGCGCACGACCTGCGCAGGTGCATCCGGCGAGTTGTCGCGGCAGAGGGCGCGGAGCGGGATCTGAAGCCAGTGCGCGCGGAACGTCTCATCCGGTTTCGGCGGGCTCATCGCCGGGGCGCCCCACTTCACGTATTCCCGCACGACGCCCTCGAGCGCCGCTCCGCGGTCGGTCAGTTCGAACACCGTCGCGCTCGCCGGGCGGGGCAGCTCGGAGCGGGTGAGCAGGCCCGTCGCCTCCATCTCGCGAAGCCGGGTGGCGAGCAGGTTCGTGGCGATCCCGGGCAATCCCCGAAGGAGGTCCGCGTAGCGCGCTGCACCGAGCGAGAGCAGCTCCCGCACGATCAGGAGGGTCCAGCGATCGCCGACGACATCCAAGCCGCGCGCGAGTGCGCAGTACTGGCCGTACGTTCTCATGCGCCAATGATAGCGCGGCACTTGACAAACAGATGCGACAACTTGAGTATTTCAAGCATAAGAAACGATTGGAGCCGGAATGTCCACATCAGGTGCTCTCGCGGGCCACCCCACACTGAGCCGCTACTACGAGATCCTCGGAGACGGCATCAACGCGTACGCGGATGGGGGAGGTCTCCTGCCGCTGCTCGCCGATGACTTCGTCTTCGAGGGCCCGATCGCCGGGCGGGTCGCCGGCGGCGGCCGCTTCGCACACGGCGTGCGCGGGTTCATCGAAACAGTGCGGGCGATCAACCCTCTGCAGGTCGTGATCGGGGACGCGGGTGTTGCCGTGCTGTACGACGCCGAGATGCCCGGAGGTACGGTGCGGTTTTCCGAGTTCTTCGAACTCGAGGGCGAGCGCATCCGCGAACTGAGAATCCAGTACAACGCGGCCGACTATCTGGCGAACGGTGGCCGGTAGAGCCTCGAGGATCAGACTGAACGGAACGCCACCACCGCGTTGTGCCCGCCGAACCCGAACGAGTTGCTGAGCGCGAGCAGCGGCCCGTCGCCGAGTGCGCGGGGTGAGGTCACGACGTCGAGCGGGATCTCCGGGTCCTGCTCGGTGAGGTTGATCGTCGGCGGCGCGGTGCGGTCGTGCAGCGCGAGGATCGTGAAGATCGCCTCGAGCGCGCCCGTGCCGCCGAGCAGGTGGCCGGTGGACGCCTTCGTGGCCGAGACCGGCGATGTTCGGCAGGTGATCGCCGAACACGCGCAGCATGGCGTTGTACTCGGCGATGTCGCCGACCGGGGTGCTCGTGGCGTGCGCGTTGATGTGCGTGACGTCGGTCGAGCGTCGCGCCGGCCAGCTCGAGGGCCGCGATCATGGCGCGGGCGGCGGCCGAGCCCTCGGGGTCGGGAGCGGTGATGTGGTACGAGTCGCTCGTCACGGCGCCGCCGGCGAGCTCGGCGTAGATGCGGGCGCCGCGGGCGAGCGCGTGCTCCTCGGTCTCGAGCACGATCGTGGCCGCACCCTCGCCGAGCACGAAGCCGTCGCGGGTGACGTCGTAGGGGCGCGACGCGGTCGCCGGGTCGTCGTTGCGCTTCGAGAGCGCCTGCATCGACGCGAACGAGGCGATGGGCAGCGGGTGGATGACCGCCTCGGTGCCGCCGGCGATGACGACATCGGCGAGCCCGTGCTGCAGGTGGTCGTAGGCGTTGGCGATCGACTCGGTGCTCGACGCGCAGGCCGACGACGTCGGTGCGGGCGTAGCGCGCGCGACGGGATCGCCATGCTGATCGCGGCGGCCGCGGCCGTTGGGCATGAGCATGGGGACCGTCATCGGCAGCACGCGGCGCGGGCCCTTCTCGCGCAGGGTGTCCCAGGCGTCGAGCAGGGTCCAGAGGCCGCCGATGCCGGTGGAGTAGTCGACGCCGAGGCGCTCGGGGTCGACGTCGGGCGCAGCCGGCGTCCGCCCACGCCTCGCGGCGCGGAGATGAGGGCGAACTGGCTCGACGGGTCGAGGCGCTTGATCTCGTGGCGCTCGAGGACCTCCTCGGGGCGAACCTTCGCCTCGGCGGCGAAGGTGACGGGAAGCTCGTAGCTCCGCGACCCAGTCGTGCTCGAGGGTGTGTGCGCCGGACTCGCCGGCGAGCAGCGCGTCCCACGAGTCGGGCGCGGTGCCGCCGAGCGGCGACGTCGCGCCGATGCCGGTGACGACGATCTTCTTGGTCATGTCAACGTTCCCCTGTTGGATCTGCGTTCGCGCTGCTGGTGGCCGGCCGGGCGGTGCTCGGTCCGGCCGCCAGCGGAGCGCTTGCACCGACGTGCGCGGCCAGACGCTGCGCTGCCTAGCCCTGGGCGGCTGGTGATGAACTTGACGGCGTCGCCGACGGTCTTGAGGTTCTTGACCTCTTCGTCGGGGATCTTCACGTCGAACTTCTCTTCGGCGTTGACGACGATGGTCATCATCGAGATCGAGTCGATGTCGAGGTCGTCGGTGAACGACTTGTCCAGCTCGACCGTGTCCGTCGCGATGCCGGTCTCGTCGTTGATGAGCTCGGCCAGGCCGGCCAGTACTTCTTCGGTGGACAATGCCATTGTGTTTCTCCTTGAGGGCGTTTGGTTACTGAACGTGTGAAAAGTGACCGTTGAACGAGTTTACGGGAGCACGCACCACCTGCGCGCCGAAGACGAGCCCGGCGCCGAAGCCGATCTGCAGGCACGAGACCGCCGCAGAGCTCGGGGTGCTCCTGCGAGCAGGCGGTGCGTCGCGAGCGGGATCGAGGCGGCCGACGTGTTGCCGGTCGTCTCGATGTCGCGGCCGATCACGACGGTCTCGGGCAGCTTGAGCTGCTTGGCGAGCTCGTCGATGATGCGCATGTTGGCCTGGTGCGGGACGAACGCGGCGAGGTCGGATGCCTGCGACGCCAGCGGCCTCGAGTGCCTGCTTCGCGACCTTCGCCATCTCCCAGACCGCCCAGCGGAAGACCGTCTGGCCGTCCTGGCGCAGCGTCGGCCACTCGGACGTCGCCGTCGCGGAACTCGATCGAGCGTGGCGTTCATGCCGACGGCGTCCGCCTTCGAGCCGTCGGAGCCCCAGACGGCTGCCGAGATGCCGGGGTCGTCGCTCGGGCCGACGACGACGGCGCCCGCGCCGTCGCCGAGCAGGAACGAGATCGTGCGGTCGGTCGGGGTCGACGACTGTCGGAGAGCTTCTCGGCGCCGACCACGAGCGCGTAGTGCGCGGCGCCGGCGCGGATGAGCGCGTCGGCCTGGGTGACGCCGTAGGTGAACCCGGCGCAGGCCGCGTTGATGTCGTAGGCCGCGGCGGGGTTCGCGCCGACGCGGTCGGCGAGCACGCGCGGCGAGCGACGGGGTCTGCTGCGACGTTGCTGATGGTCGCGACGATCACGAGGTCGATCTGGTCGGGCGCGATGCCGGACTTCTCGATCGCCTCCCGCGCGGCGTCGTCGGCGAGGTCGACCGCGATGCACGCCCTGGCCGATGCCCGGCGTGCGCGTCGATGATGCCGGTGCGCTGCTGGATCCACTCGTCGCTCGAGTCGATCGGCCCGATGAGGTCGTCGTTGGGGACGACGAGGTCGCCGCGGGCCGCGCCGTAGCTGTAGATGCGCGTGAACGGCACGCCCGTGGACTGCTTGAGGGTGGCGTGGTCATGCGTTCCCATCGATGAGGTCGAATGCGGCGTGCGAGGTCGTCGGGCGTCTTGACCGCGACGGTCGGGGATGCCCTTGAGCCCGCGCTTGGCGAGACCGACGAGGGCTCCGGCGGGTGCGAGCTCGATGATGCCGGTGACTCCCGCCGCGGCGAACGACTCCATCACGCGGTCCCAGCGCACCGGCGACGAGACCTGGCCGACGAGCAGGTCGAGGAAGTGCTTGCCGCTCGGCGATCTCCGAGCCGTCCTTGTTGGTCCAGATCCGGATGCTCGGGTCGTGCGTCTCGAGTCCGGCGGCGACAGCCCGCAGCTGGGCGACCGCGGGCTCCATGTAGCGGGTGTGGAACGCGCCGGCGACCTGCAGCGGGATGACGCGGGTGCCCGGCGACCGGGTTCTCCGCGAGCTGCGCGAGCGCGGCGCAGCGCGCCGGCGACGACGATCTGGCCGCCACCGTTGAAGTTGGCGGGGGAGAGGTCGAGCTCGGCGAGGCGGGCGAGCAGGGCATCCTCGTCGCCGCCGATCACGGCGCTCATGCCGGTCGCCTCGAGGGATGCCGCGCGGCCATCGCGCGGCCGCGCTCGCGCACGAACGTCACCGCGTCGGTCTCGCTCAGGATGCCGGCGACCGCCGCCGCGGTGATCTCGCCGACCGAGTGGCCGGCGATCGCCGCCGACCTTCTCGCGTCGCCCGTCGGCGAGCAGCGCCCGCGCGGTCACGAGCCCGGCGGCCACGATGAGCGGCTGGGCGACCGCGGTGTCGCGGATCGTGTCGGCGTCCGACGTGGTGCCGTGCGCGACCAGGTCGATGCCGACAGCATCCGAGATGGCTTCGAGCTGCTCGCGAGCGGCTGGGTCGGCGAGCCAGGGTTCGAGGAACCCGGGAGTCTGGGAGCCCTGCCCGGGCGCGACGATGACGATCACCGCTCTAGTCTGCCAAGGATGTGCGAGCGGCGCTTGTCGCATTCCTCCCACGTTTGCGCGCGAGGCTTGTCGCCCGTGCAGCGTTTCGACGCAGCGCCCCACCTGCGCAGCGCGCCCCCGTGGGCGCGCGACCCTTTGGAAACTCAGGAGTAGCTGTTGCGGCATCCAGAGTCTGGGCGTCGGCGGCGCCGCCTGGACTCCAGATCACACCTTCGGAAATTCAGGAGTTGCTGCCGCTTGCGGTGCAGAGCTGCCCGGGTTTCCGGAGCAGCGGACCCGGATGGATGCAACAACTCCTGAATTTCCAGCACCACCACGGCCGCGCGTCCCTCTTCCGACCAACTCGGCGGATCGATCACAACGCAGCTAGTCCTGAATTTCCGAAAGCGAGTGCGGCGCTGGAGGACTGACCCCCGGCGCGGCTCAGCGCTTGCGCGAGGGATCCGGGTCGGCGATCGAGCCGACGATGAGCGCGGCCTGCAGGATGAGCGCCTCGCGCGCGCCCGTCGCATCCCACCCGATCACCTCGCTGACCCGCTTCAGGCGGTAGCGCACGGTGTTCGGGTGCACGAAGAGCTCGCGGGCCGTCGCCTCGAGCGAGCGGCCGTTGTCGAGGTAGCACCACAGGGTGGTGAGCAGCTCGGTCGAGTGCGCCTGCAGCGGCCTGTAGATGCGGTTGATGAGCGTCGCGCGGGCGAGCGGATCGCCGGCGAACGCGCGCTCGGGCAGCAGGTCGTCGGCGAGGGTCGGCCGCGGGGCGTTGCGCCAGGAGCGCGCGACCGCGAACCCGGCGAGGGCGGCCTTCGCGCTGCGGGATGCCTCGACGAGCGTCGGCACCTCGTGGCCGAGCACGAGGTGGCCGGGCCCGAAGCCCGGCTCGAGCTGCTCGGCGATCGACAGGAACGGCAGCGGCTGCACCTCGTCGTCGAGCTTCGACCGGGCTCGCCCGGCCGATCACGAGCACGAGCCGGGAGCCCTGCACGCCGATGAGCACGTCGGCGTCGAGGTGCCGGGCGGTGCGGCGCAGCTGGTCGACGTCGAGCATCTTGGGTGCGGTGCCGACGAGCACGCACACCTCGCCGTGCCCGTTCCAGCCGAGGGCGGCGATGCGCGACGGCAGCTCGTTGTCGTACTCGCCGGAGAGGATCGAGTCGACGACGAGGGCCTCGAGCCGGGCATCCCACAGTCCGCGCGCCTCGGCGGCGCGCGCGTACACGTCGGCGGCGGCGAAGGCGATCTCGCGCGAGTACAGCAGGATCGCCTCGCGCAGCACGTCGTCGTCGTTCTTGACGCGCTCCTCGACGACCTCGACGGTGACCCGGATGAGCTGCAGGGTCTGCGTGCAGCGAGACCGACCGCAGCAGCTCGCGCGGGGCCGCCCCGAAGACGTCGGCGGCGATCCACGGGGTGCGACTTCGGGTCGTCGAACCAGCTGATGAAGCTCGTGATGCCCGCCTGGGCGACGAGCCCGACGGCGGAGCGCCGCCCCGGTGGCATGTCGCCGTACCAGGGCAGCGTGTCATCGAGTCGCTTGAGGGTCGCGCGTCGCGAGCTCGCCCGAGATGCGTGCGCAGCCAGGCGAGCGTCTGCGCCTTCGTGCGCGGGGCGGCGCCCGAGGTGGCCACTGCCGGACTAGCTCTCGCCGCCGGCGTTGCCCGTGGTGCCGGCGTTCACGTCGAGCAGCCGGTACTTGTCGATCGCCTGCGCGGCCACCGACCGGTCGATCGTGCCCTGCTTCGCGAGCGCCTCGAGCGTGCGCACGACCATCGACGGTCCGTCGATCTTGAAGAAGCGACGGGCGGCGGCGCGCGTGTCCGAGAAGCCGAAGTCGTCGGCACCGAGCGTCGCGAAGTCGCCGGGCACGAACTGGCGGATCTGGTCGGGCACGGCGTGCATGAAGTCGGTGACGGCGACGAACGGTCCCTCGGCAGCCTGCGAGCTTCTGCGTCACGTACGGCACGCGCTGCTCGGCCTCGGGTTCAGGAAGTTGTGCTCCTCGGCGGCGAGGCCGTCGCGGCGCAGCTCGGTCCACGAGGTGACCGACCACACGTCGGCCGACACGCCCCAGTCGCGGCGAGCAGCTCCTGCGCCTCGAGCGCCCACGGCACGGCGACGCCGGACGCGAGCAGCTGGGCCTTGGGGCCGGGCGCCTCGGAGCGCTTGAGCAGGTAGATGCCGCGCACGACGCCGTCGACGTCGAGGTTCTCGGGCTCGGCCGGCTGCACGATCGGCTCGTTGTACACCGTGAGGTAGTACATGACGTTCGGGTCGGGATGCGTGCGCCGCCGTACATGCGCTCGAGGCCGGTGCGCACGATGTGGCCGAGCTCGTAGCCGTAGGCCGGGTCGTACGAGACGACGGCCGGGTTGGTGGAGGCGAGCAGGAGCGAGTGGCCGTCGGCGTGCTGGAGGCCCTCACCGGTCAGCGTCGTGCGACCGGCGGTCGCGCCGATGATGAAGCCGCGGGCCATCTGGTCGCCCGCGGCCCACATCGCGTCGCCGGTGCGCTGGAAGCCGAACATCGAGTAGAAGACGTAGACCGGGATGAGCGGCTCGCCGTGCGTCGCGTACTGCGTGCCCGCGGCGGTGAAGGCCGCGAACGCGCCGGCCTCGTTGATGCCGACGTGCACGATCTGGCCCTGCGGGCTCTCCTTGTAGGCGAGGAGCAGCTCGCGGTCGACCGAGGTGTAGTGCTGGCCGGCGGGGTTGTAGATCTTCGCGGTCGGGAAGTACGCGTCCATGCCGAAGGTGCGGGCCTCGTCCGGGATGATCGGCACGATGCGGTGGCCGAAGTCCTTGGCGCGGAGCAGGTCCTTGAGCAGTCGCGCGAACGCCATGGTCGTGGCGATCTCCTGCTTGCCGGAGCCCTTCTTCATGACCTCGTAGGCCGAGGCGTCGGGCAGCGTGATCTGGGTGTACTTCGAGCGGCGCTCCGGCACGTAGCCGCCGAGCGCGCGACGACGCTCCTGCAGGTACTGGATCGCCTCGTCGTTCTCGCCGGGGTGGTAGAACGGCGGCTGGTACGGGTTCTCCTCGAGCTCGGCATCGGTGATCGGGATGCGCATCACGTCGCGGAACTGCTTGAGGTTGTCGAGCGTCAGCTTCTTCATCTGGTGGGTCGCGTTGCGGCCCTCGAAGCTCGGGCCGAGGCCGTAGCCCTTGACCGTCTTCGCGAGGATGACGGTGGGCTGGCCCTTGTGCTCGGACGCCGCCTTGAACGCCGCGTAGACCTTGCGGTAGTCGTGGCCACCGCGCTTGAGGTTCCAGAGCTGGTCGTCGGTGTAGTCCTCGATGAGCTTCGCCACGCGCGGGTCGCGGCCGAAGAAGTTCTCGCGCACGTAGGCGCCGTTCTCGGCCTTGTAGGTCTGGTAGTCGCCGTCGGGCGTGCGGTTCATCAGGTCGACGAGCGCGCCGTCGGTGTCGCGGGCGAGCAGTTCATCCCACTCGCGGCCCCAGACGACCTTGATGACGTTCCAGCCGGCGCCGCGGAAGAAGCTCTCGAGCTCCTGGATGATCTTGCCGTTGCCGCGCACCGGGCCGTCGAGTCGCTGCAGGTTGCAGTTGATGACGAAGTTCAGGTTGTCGAGGCCCTCGTTGGCGGCCCACTGGAGCGCGCCGCGGCTCTCGACCTCGTCCATCTCGCCGTCGCCGAGGAACGCCCAGACCTGCTGGTCGGACGCATCCTTGATGCCGCGGTTGGTCAGGTACCGGTTCGACTGCGCCTGGTAGATCGCGTTGATCGGGCCGAGGCCCATCGACACCGTCGGGAACTGCCAGAACTCGGGCATGAGGCGCGGGTGCGGGTAGCTCGAGAGGCCGTTCGGGTACTGCGACTTCTCCTGGCGGAACCCGTCGAGCTGGTCCTCGGTCAGGCGCCCCTCGAGGTAGGCACGCCCGTACATGCCGGGGGAGGCGTGGCCCTGGTAGAAGATCTGGTCGCCGCCGCCGGGGTGATCGGCGCCGCGGAAGAACCAGTTGTGGCCGACTTCGTAGAGGGCTGCGGATGACGCGTACGTCGAGATGTGCCCACCGACACCGATCCCGGGCCGCTGTGCCCGGTGCACCGTGATCGCGGCATTCCAGCGGATCCACGCGCGGTAGCGGCGCTCGAGCTCCTCGTTGCCGGGGAACTCCGGCTCGTTCTCGGTCGCGATCGTGTTGATGTAGTCGGTCGTCGGCACCATCGGCACGCCGAGGTGCAGGTCCTTCGACCGCTTGAGCAGGCTCAGCATGATCTCGCGACCGCGCTGGTGCCCGTGCTGCGCAACGAGGGCGTCGAGGGATTCCTGCCACTCGGCGGTCTCCTCGGGGTCCTGATCGGTGTGGTTACCGAGTACGGGTCCTGGTCGTTCACCGTCACCGTTGACCTCTTTCTAGCCGAGACAGATCATGTCCGCAGGGTTGGGTCCGCCGGCCGGGTCACGACTCAGGCGGCAGTTGCAGAGCGCTGTGCATATTCGACTGCGCCCATCGATTCTAGTTGTCGAGAATCGGCACGACGGGCGCTCGTCGACACGACGCTCAAGCTCACGGCGAACATCGCGCGAACCCGCTCCAGACAGGCGTAGCATTGCCCCTCGTGTTTGCCTGACGTTCGGTCGGGCACGAAAGGAACCGTAATCCCATGGCTCTGGTGATCGATACCCAAGCCCCCGACTTCGAACTCGCGAACCAGTTCGGTGAGCACGTGCGGCTCTCCGACTTCCGCGGACGCAAGCCGGTCGCCCTCGTCTTCTTCCCGCTCGCGTTCTCGAGCACCTGCACGTCCGAGCTGTGCGAGCTGCGCGACAACCTCGCCCTGTTCAAGCAGGACGGCGTCGAGCTCATCGGCATCTCCGTCGACTCGAAGGCCACGCTGCGCGCCTGGGCCGAGCAGGAGGGCTACGACTTCACGCTGCTCGCCGACTTCTGGCCGCACGGCGATGTCGCCAAGGAGTACGGCGTGTTCATCGAGGCAGAAGGGGTTCGCGAATCGCGCGACCTTCCTGATCGACACGGCCGGCGTCATCCGCGCGAGCTTCATCACCGCGCCCGGTGAGGCCCGCACGATGCGTCGACTACCAGGCCGCACTCGTCGAGCTGCACGCCGAGCGGGTCTGACCCTCAGCCTGCGAGCACGCTGACCGGGCGCGCGATTCACGCGACTCAGCTGCCCGGCGTCAGGATGTTGACCGCCCGCGAGATGACGAGCGCGAGCAGCACGAATCCGGTGAGCGCCTCGTACGCCATGATCGCCTTCGCGCGAGTCGTGAGCGGCATGACGTCGGTGGGGCTGAACGCCATCATCGTCGAGAGCGAGAAGGTGACGTAGTCGAAGAACACGGGCTTCCAGCCGGGCGCGAGACGTTTCGCGCCCTGCTGCGGGAACAGGAAGTCCTGCGGCGCTTCGTCGTTGGTGCCGAGCACGCGGCGGGCGACGGGGCCACCGTCATCCAGTTCCCAGAAGAGCATCGCGAAGGCGATCACGTTCGTGATCCACACCGCGAGGGCGACGAGCAGCACCGTCGGGCCGTTGGCCGCGTCGTTGACCAGCTCGATGATGAGCAGGGCGATGTAGCACCTGGTTCACGAGTGCGAGACCGGCGCGCGAACCCGAGGCCGATCCAGCGGCTCCAGCGGGTCTCGCTGTTGAGGCGCGTCGGGTTGACGACGATGAGCGGCACGAGGATCGCACAGCGCCATGGTGGGCACCACCCAGCGCGGCACGAACTGCAGTTCGTCGGGCAGCACGAGCCAGATCAGGATGATGGCGGCCGACGAACACGACGACCGGCCAGCGATGCTCGGTGCCGCTGCGGTCGCTGCCCACCTTCACCATGGCGAGAGTGTATGCCGGTACCATGGATCCGCGTCGCCGCGGCATGCCGCGTGACGGGCCTTTAGCTCAGTTGGTAGAGCGCCACGTTTACACCGTGGATGTCATCGGTTCGAGCCCGGTAGGGCCCACTCGGTTCCACTAGCGAGCAATCCGCTCCACGATCTCCACCGTGCGCGGCACCTTTCCCGGCGACAGCTCGCGGGCGACGAGCTGGCGCACCTCGTCGGTGCTGAGCGAGGTGACCACCCGTGCCGCGAGCACGTGTCCCAGGCGTTCGTCGGCGACGGCGCGCACGTGGGCGTCGGTCACCTCGGGATGCGCGAGCAGCAGATGCTCGACCTCGGACGGGCTGATGTTCTCGCCGCCCGAGTCGACGAGCGCGTCGGTGCGACCGGTCAGCACGAGGTGGCCGAACGCGTCGAGGTGGCCGCGATCACCGGTCGGGCCGGACCCGAGCGGCGAGATTGCGAACACCTCGCCGTCGACGATCTCGATCGTCACCCCGGCGACCGGGCGGCCCACCGTCTCCGAAGTGCGCGACGTCGTCAGTGTGCCCGTCTGGGTGGTGCCGAAGAACTTGACCAGTTCGGTGTGCGCGGCAAGTCTTCGTGCGAGGGAGATCGGCAGCCTGGCGGAACCTGAGATGACGCGCCGCACCCGCGCGCCCGCCTCGAGCTCATCGGCCAGCCAGCCCAACTGGGCCGGGACTCCGCTCACGACGACGGCCCGCGGCAGCAGGTCACGACCGAGCAGCACGGGAGCGCCGATCGCGAGGCACGCGATCGCGACGCTGACCCCGTGACCGTGGTGCAGCGGCGCGAGCACGAGCACGGGCTCGCCGCGCGCGATGCCGCTGCGGCGACAAGGCTGAGCGCGGTGGCCAGCTGGCGCGGCCGCAGGGGAGCGCGAGCAGTTGACACCGGAACGCCCGTCGTACCTGAGCTCAGCAACACGATGCGGCCGCCGCGCGCGGGTCGCGCCGGCCGGCGCCGGCACGCGCGGCTATGTCGACGTCGCGCAGGAGGCGGGTGATCCTCTCGCGGGAGACGATGCCGTCGAGTTCGGTCGTGCCGGTCTTCGGGTTGATGAGCACGGCATCCGCGCCGGCCCTCGACGCCGCGGCGATCGCGACGAGCAGCCATCGGGTGCTCGAGCAGACGATGCCGACCCGCTCGCGCGTGTCGGAACGTCGGATGCCACGGCCGACGCCAGCGCATCGAGCTGCACGTAGTCCAGCTCACCCGGTTCGTCGACCACCGCCGTGGCCGTCGCCGAACCGGCGTGCGGACGCCTCGACGACGGCGGACACGGTTGCGCCGCGGCGCGCGAACGCCGCCAGCAGTTGCGGCGACAGCATCCCCAGTCCGTAGGCGAGGTCGGCGCGAGACAGCCTGCCGCGAACCTTCACCGGGTGGGATCCCAGCGCGCGAGCACCCGGTCGGACAAGCCCGGGCGTCGCCTCCATCAGGAACGCCGCCGAGCCGCACCCACCACGGAGAGATCAGCCGCGGACGATCGACGATCGCGCGGCAGACGAGCTGTGCCGCCCCGCGCACGTCGAGTCCGGGCATGCCGGCGTAGGTGGGTGCGCTCATCGCCGTGTGCACCAGTGGCAGGCGGATCGAGGTGGTGGTGACTCCGCGTGCGCAGCAGCTCGGGCGCGACCGATCGCAGCCACGCCTCGAAGGCGGACTTCGATGCGCCGTACACCGACCAGCCGGGCGCGGGAAGCGACACGCTCGTCGACGACACGCTCACCAGGTGCCCCGACCCGCGCTCGGTCATCGCGGGCAGCAGCGGCAGCAGCAGCGCGACCGGGCCGAGGAAGTTGACGCCCGCCGTGCGGGTGACATCGTGGAAGCGGTCTGCATAGTCCGCGAGCGAGCGGTGGATCGAGTGCCCGGCGTTCGAGACGATGACGTCGGGCGCGCCGAACTCGGTGAGGATGCGCGCGCCGGCCGCCGCGGCGGCATCCGTGTCCCGGAGGTCGACCGCGATCCAGTCTGCGCTGCCGCCCCGCGCACGGATGCGGTCCGCGACGACTGCGAGGTCGTCCTCCGACCTGGCGAGCAGGATGACGCGTGCCCCGGCCAGCGCGAGCCGCCCCGCGGCCGTCGCGCCGATCCCTCTCGAAGCGCCCGTGATCACGATGAGGCGACCGGACACTGCGGCACGAAGTCGACGCGCCGACGGGCCGAGTCCGTGCATCCCGAGTAGGGCAGTCCCGACGCTCACGCCCCCACAGTAGGGGAGGGCGGCGGTCGAAGGGCAGCTCCTGTCCCACTACCCTCGAGGGGTGGATGCCAGCTCCTCGCGGCCGCGGACTCGGTCCGTACGCCCTCATCCTCGTCGTCCATGCTCTGGGGCACGACCGGCACGGTCGCGTCGTTCATGCCCGACAACGTGAGCCCGTTGGCGATCGGAGCGGCGACCATGACGATCGGCGGTGTGCTGCTGTTCGTGACCTCCGCGCCGTCGTCGATCGCAGTGCTGCGGAACGCTGCGAGCCGCCCATGGCTGTTCGTGGGTGCGATCGGCGTGTTCGTGTATCCGCTCGCGTTCTACTCGTCGATGAACCTCGCTGGGGTCGCGGTCGGCAACCTCGTGTCGCTCGGCAGCGGCCCCGTGTTCGCGGCCCTCTACGAGTGGCTGTGGGAGCGGCGAAAGCTGTCGAAGCTCTGGCTGGTGTGCACGCTGCTCGCACTCGGCGGCATCCTGCTGCTGGCGATGGGATCGCATCGCGAGGAATCGGCCCGGCCGATGGATGCCGCGTCGCTCGCCCTCGGCATCGCTGCTCGGTCTGGTCGCCGGAGCCGCGTACGCACTGTTCACCTACGCATCGAGCCGCGCGATCACCGCCGGTGGCACGTCTCGCGGCGTGATGGGCGGAATGTTCGGACTCGGCGCGATCGTGCTCGCCCCGGTGCTGCTCGTGACGGGTGCGCCACTGCTGCAGTCGGGGCAGACGATCGGGCTCGCGGCCTACCTCGCGGTCGGCCCGATGTTCATCGCCTACCTGCTGTTCGGCGTCGCGATGCGCACCCTGCTGAGCAGCACGGCGACGACCATCGCGCTGCTCGAACCGATCGTCGCGACCGTGCTCGCGGTGCTCATCGTGGGCGAGCGGCTCGATGTGTCGGGGTGGGTTGGGTTCTCGCTCGTGCTCGCCGCGGTGGCGGTGCTGACGCTCGCGCTGGCGTCGTGGCGGCTCGAAGTCGGGACCGCTGGCGTCGGACGATGACGAGAACTCGACTGTCCGCACGGCCCGTCTCCGAGGCAAACGACCGCCGCAGCCATAGAATTCGGGCATGGCCGACGACGACGATGCTGGGGAGGTGGCGGCCTCCGACGACCCCACGGCGCCTGGGCCGCGTCGAACGACGTACACGCCGCCGACGGCGGGCGATGGAGCCGTGCACGACGACGACGCGCTCGCCGACGCGCTCGCCGCTGAGTTTGCACGGATCAGTGCGTCGGGACCGATTCCGGTCGTGCCGCCTGCCCAGTACGAATCGGCGTCGCTCGACGCAGACGGTCTCGCCGAAGCACCCGCCGATGAGGCGCTTCCCGCCGAATCCGCGAACCAGCCTGCGTGGGAGCCGGTCGCGTGGGACGCTGCCGGCCGCCGACGAGCACAGGTGTGGGAGGCACCGGCGCCCGAGCCGAGTCGAGCCGAGTCCGCTCGCGACTGAGGCGGAGCCGAGGCGGCCGAACCGCCTGCCCCAGAACCGCCGCCGAAGCCGCGCCGCCCGCGTGGATGAACGCGCCCGCCCCCGATCCCGCGCAGGCCGTCGACCTGCCCGAGGGGCCGCCCGAGCGCCCGGTGCGTCGCTCGCTGCCCGACGACGCAGCTCGCCGGCTGGGTGGATGACGCGGCCAAGGAGGGCGGCACCCTCGGCGTGATCGAGGAGCTCGAGGCCCAGCTCAAGCTGCGCGAGGAGGAGGCCCGCGAATTTCAGGCGTGGGAGCAGACCATGCGCGCGATCGGCACGCCCGACGCGATCTCGGAGGTCGAGGAGGCCCGGCCCGAGTTCCCCGGCGTGCCTCCCGCGGTGGATGACGCGGTCGCGGCCGACGTAGCGCCGGTGCCGGAATCGGACGCCCCCGAGCTGCCGTCGATGCCCGAGTCCGACACGCCAGAGCCTCGCATGCCAGAGCCTGGCATGCCCGAGGAGCTCTATCGGCCCCCGACCGGATGGTTCATCCCGGTCGACGACGCACCGCCCCTGCAGTTCTCCGACGCGGAGGAGGGATCGGATGCGGCCCTGCCCACCGAGGTCGCCCCCGCACCGGTGACTGGCGCCTTCGTGCTGCCAGAACAGCCGCTCGCGGCCTGGCCTGCACCACAGTGGGATGAACCTGAGGCCGTGAGCGAACCGACCGACGATCTCGCAACCGGCGACCTGCCCATGGATGCCGCGCCGGTGTGGGACCTCGATGACGATCCCGAGCCGGAGCCGAGCCAGAGCCAGAGCCAGAGCCAGAGCCAGAGCCCGAGCCGAGCCGACGACCAGAGCCGGAGGGGTTCTTCCTCCCCGAGCCCGAGTACGAGCCACTGCACCCCACGCATCCCATCGAGACCATCTCGCGCGGCGAGCCCGTCAATCCCTCGGTCGTGGATGACGCCCCAGAGCCGTTCGCTGCGCCACCGTTCGCTCCGCCGCCGCTCGTCGAACCGCCAGCAGCTCGGCTCGAGTGCACCCGTCGACGCTGCACCGGACGGCGACCTGGTGGATGCGCCATCCCCCGTGCAGCAGGGCGGCTTCCCGCTCGGGGAGCAGTCCTTCGCATCGGCGGAGGTGGTGGCCGCGCCATCCAGCTTCGATGACCTGCTCGCTGGGTCGCCCGAGGAGGGTGAGCCGGTCGGTATCGATCGTGAGCCCGAACCGCGGTTGCCCGCCGAGTCGCTCTTCATCGAGCCGCTGCCTCGCGTCGGCGAATGAGCCGCCTGTCACCACCGGCTCGGTGACGATCATCGACCAGGCGTACCAGGAGGAGATCGACGACGACGTCGACGAGACCGACCGCGTCATCCAGGTGTTCGGTCCAGTGTCGGTCGACACCGCGGGGATCGCGGTCGTGCCGCCGCCGATCTCGCCGCCGTCAGGACCGATCTCGACCGTGCGCATCCGCGAGGACGAGGCCGTGCTCGCGGCCGCGCCGCCGCAAGCAGCCGGTCTTCACGCTCGAGGCGAGCGGCCCCGAGCCGACCCCGGCCGACTACCGTGTCGGGCGAGCCGCCCGGCTGTTCTGGCTCTGGTTCGCCTCGAACTCGTCGCTGCTGAGCATCGGACTGGGCGCCGCGATCTTCGGGCTCGGCCTGAGCCTCAGCCAGTCAGTCGGCGCGATCCTCGCCGGCGTCGCGCTCTCGTTCATCCCGCTCGGACTGTCGACGCTCGCCGGCAAGCGCAGCGGCCAGCCGACGATGATCGTCTCCCGCGCGACGTTCGGCCTGCTCGGCAACGTCGTGCCGGCCGTGCTCGCGCTCGTGACCCGGCTGTTCTGGGGCGCGGTGCTGCTCTGGTTCCTCGCGTCGTCGCTCGCGGTCGTACTGGTCGGCGCAGAGCTCAACGGATCGCTGAGCGAGCGCCAGCTGCTGCTCATCGGCCTCGCGGGTGGACTCGCCATCGCGGTGCTGATCGCGTTCTTCGGCTACGCGCTGCTCGCGCGCATCCAGCTCGTGCTCACGATCGTGTCGGGCGTGCTCGTGATCGGGCTGATCGCGCTTCACCTGGCAGTACGTCGACCTCGCAGCAGGCGCTCACGACGCCCGTACGGCTCGTGGGAGCTCACCGTCACCGGCGCCGTGCTCGTGTTCAGCTTCGTCGGTCTGGTGTGGGCGAACAGCGCCGGGGATCTCGCGCGGTACCAGCGCCCAGAGTCATCCGGGCGCCGCGACGCTGCTCTGGTCGCCGTTCGGCGTCACGGTGCCGGCGTTCGTGCTCATCGCGTACGGCGCGCTGCTCGCGGCATCCAACGAGGGAATCGCGAGCGGGTTCCTGCTCTCGCCGCTCGACACCCTCGCGCTCATGCTGCCGTCGTGGTATCCGGTCCCGCTGCTCGCGGCGACCATCCTGAGCCTGCTCTCCGGCGTCACGCTGTCGCTGTACTCGGGCGGATTCGCGCTGCAGGCGATCGGTGTGCGCGTGCGCCGCGCCGGTACAGCGTGCCGATCGTCGCCGTGCTGCTCGCCGCACTCACGCTCGTGATCACGTTCGCGGTGCCCGGCGGCAACCTCGAGCTGTTCCGCGATGGTGCGACCACGCTCGCGGTGCCGGTCGCTGCGTGGGCCGGCATCTTCGCCGCCGAGATGATGATCCGCAAGCGCCGGTTCGAGAGCCAGTCGCTGCTGCAGCGCGGTGGCGTCTACCCCGACGTGCGCTGGCTCAACCTCATCGCGCTCGTCGTGATCACGGTGATCGGCTTCGGCCTGACCACCGCGACCATCACGTGGCTGTCGTGGCAGGGCTACGTGTTCGGACTGCTCGGCGGTGCCGATCGACAGCGACCTGGCCGGCACCGACCTCGGCGTGATCGTCGCGCTCGTGCTCGGCCTGCTCGTGCCGATCGTCGCTGGAGTCCCGGGCATCCGTCGCCAGGAGGCGACCGAGGTCTGAGCGCGCTCACGGCTCCAGCGCGTCCGTAGACTGGGGCGGTGCCGACCGTCGCCGATGTCACCGCCGCCGTCGAGCGGCTCTGGCCCGTCGCGGGCGCCGAACCGTGGGACGCCGTCGGCCTCATCGCGGGAGATCCGGCCGACGAGGTGTCGAGCATCCATCTCGCCGTGGATGCCGTGGTCGACACCGTCGACGAGGCCATCGAGCTCGGCGCGAGCCTGCTGCTCGTGCACCACCCGCTGCTGCTGCGCGGCGTCACGACCATCGCGGGCGATCGCTACAAGGGCGCGGTGCTCACCCGCCTGATCCGCGCGAACTGCGCCCTGCTCGCCGCCCACACCAACGCGGATGTCGTCGAGACCGGCACCTCCGCCATGCTCGCCGACGCGCTCGGCCTCGTCGACCAGCGCCCGATCGTCGCGAGCGCCCCGGCACGCCAGGCGCGCCTGCACGCGCGGCATCGGCCGGATCGGCGTGCTGCCCGAGCCCACCACCCTGGGCCGCCTCGCCCGCCACCTCGGTGAGCTTCTGCCCGCGACCGCGACCGGCGTGCGGGTCGTCGGGGGACTTCGACCGCGAGGTCCGCACGGTCGCGCTGTGCGCGGGCGCGGGCGACGCCTACCTCGTCGGAGCCGGCCGTGCTGCGCCGCCGACGTCTACATCACGAGCGACCTGCGCCATCACCCGGCGTCGGAGGCGAGCGAGAACGCGCGCATCGGCGGGGGGCCGGCGCTGATCGACGTGTCGCACTGGGCGAGCGAGTGGCTGTGGCTCGACACCGCGGCCGCCGAACTTCGCGCCGCCCTGCCCGGCGTCACGGTGACGGTGAGCGACCTGCGCACCGACCCGTGGGACTTCGTGTTACCCAGTGATCGACTACCCAATGATCGACAAGAGGAACCACATGGCGCTGACCGCCCCGCCCGAGACCCAGGCGCTGCTGCTCGACCTGCAGCAGTTCGACACGAGGCTCAGCCAGCTCGACCACCGCGCGAAGTCGCTGCCCGAGCTCGCCGAGCTCACCCAGCTCGGCAAGCAGGCCGACGAGGTGCGGCGCACGCTCAACGAGCAGTCCGGGGCCCTCGACGACGTGAACGCCGAGCTCAAGCGCACCGAGTCGGACGTCGAGGTCGTCGAGGCCCGCATCAAGCGCGACGCCGAGCGACTGCAGACCAGCACCTCGGTGAAGGATGTCGCGGGCCTCGAGCACGAGATCGCCGCCCTGCAGAAGCGCCTCAACGACCTCGAGGAGATCGAACTCGTCGTGATGGAGCGCGTGGAGGAGCACCAGGCCGCCGTCAACCAGACCCGTGCCGAGCACGAGGCGCTGCAGTCGCGCATCCGCGACGTCGAAGCGTCGCGGGATGCCGCCCTCGCGACGATCGCCGCCGAGCGCGAGGCCGCGGCCGACGACCGTCGCGTGCTCCAGACCCGGGTGCCCGAACGACCTGCTCGCGCTCTACGAGAAGCAGCGTGCGCGCTACGGCTGGGGTGCATCCCTGCTGCAGGGCGGCGTGTCGAGCGCGAGCGGCGTGAAGCTCAACGAGAGCGACATGGCGGTCGTGCGAGCCGCGACGCCGGAGACGGTGCTGCTGTGCCCGGACTCGAACGCCATCCTGGTGCGCACCGGCGAGTCCGGCATCTGATGCCGCGCGAACTCGTCATCGAGGCCGACGGCGGCTCGCGCGGCAATCCGGGCCAGTCGGGCAGCGGGGCCGTCGTGATCGATCCGGTGTCCGGCGAGATCCTCGCCGAGATCGGACTCTACGGTGGCGTCGCCTCGAACAATGTCGCCGAGTACAAGGCGATGATCGCCGGCGTGCGCCGCGCGCTCGAGATCGATCCGGACGCCGTGCTGCACGTGCGCATGGACTCGAAGCTCGTCGTCGAGCAGATGTCGGGCCGCTGGAAGATCAAGCACCCCGACATGGCGGATCTCGCCGCAGAGGCCCGCGAGGTGCTCACGGGCACCCCGGTGAGCTTCGAGTGGATTCCGCGCGAGATCAACACCCGCGCGGATCGGCTCGCCAATCTCGCGATGGACCGACGAGCCGACCTCGACGATCGCTAGGCGGTCTTCGGCCCGCCCTTGAGGACCTCCTCGAAGTGCGGGTTCTCCATGAAGCCGAGGATGTTGCCGAACGGATCGATGACCGCTGCGGTGTTGAAGCCGCTACCGCGCTCGATCACGGGCTGGTAGAGCGTCGCGCCGAGCTCGAGCAGGCGGGCGAGGGTCGCGGCGACGTCATCCACGGCCCACTGCACATAGCCGCCGCCTGCGACGTTGCCGCCCTCTGGCGCGTACTTCGCGTCGATGATGCCGAGTTCGGCCTCGTACGGTCCGACGCGGAACTCGATGTATCCGGGAACGTGGAAGTACGCGTCGATGCCGAGCACCTTCGAGTACCACGTTTCTGCGGCCTCGAGGTCGGAGGCGTAGTAGGCGCTGGTGGCGAATCCCTTGAGCATGTCGTTCTCCTCGATCGTTGTTGATTGGTGCCGTGTGGTGCTTTCCGAACTGATTTCTCAAGTCTTCCAGCCAAAGTGCTCACGCTATGAGTACTTTGTTTGAGAAGCATTGATGCATGCGCGCAGACCGCCTCGTTGCCACCCTTCTCCTCATGCAAGCACGCGGTCGCGTGACCGCCGCCGAGCTCTCCAACGAACTCGAGATCTCCGTCGCCACGCCCGTCGCGACCTCGAGGCACTGTCGGCTGCGGGCATCCCGGTGTACCCGCAGCCCGGGCGCAACGGTGGCTGGCAGCTCATCGGCGGCGCGCGCACCGACCTGAGTGGGCTCACGGCGCCCGAGGCTCGTGCCCTGTTCCTGCTGGTCGGGCCGGCCGCATCCGTCGACCCTGAGGCCAAGGCGGCGCTTGCGCAAGCTCGTTCGAGCCGCTTCCCGAGACCTTCCGCGACGATGCCGCAGCTGCCGCCGAGGCGATCGTGCTCGACCCGGCGGGCTGGGGCGCACCTGCGCGAGTCCGCCCGCCCGCTCGTGGACGTGCTGCAGGATGCCGTCGGTGCGCCGCCGACGCGTGCGCCTCACCTACGCGGCGTGGGACCGCGACCCGGTCGAGCGGCTCGTCGACCCGTGGGGCCTCGTCGCCAAGGGCGAGCAGTGGTACCTGCTCGGCGGCGGTCGACGGAGCGCGAGCGCACCTACCGCGTCGACCGGATCCAGGCGGTGATCGTCACCGACGAGGCAGTCCGTGCGTCCGAGCGACCTCGACCTGGCCGACGCGTGGGAGCGCGTGGTTGGGGTCGTGCGGGAACAGCGTGCCGCGGCATCCACGACCCTGATCGTCGACGAGGCGATCGTGCCGTTCCTGCGCGAGTCGCTTGGAGCTGACGCGGTCGTCGAGGCTCGACGGTCGGCCAGCACGAGCGCGCTCGGGTCACGGTGAGCGCCCCGACCGTGCCGCTGCTCGCACGACGTTTGGCCGGATGGGCCGAGTACTTCGACGTGGAGCGAGCCCGACGAAGTGCGCGCCGAACTCGCCAGACTCGGCGCCGTTCTGAGCGCGCGAAACGCCGATCCGCGGCAGTAACATGAGCGCCATGAGTACGCCTGGCGCACCCACAAGTCCCGGCTGGTACCCGAGCCCCGATGGCAACGGCCAGCAGTGGTGGAACGGCGCGACGTGGAGCGACGCTCGACGGAATGCGGATGGCTCGAGCCCCACGCTCGGCGGATTGCCCGGCTACCAGGCTGCACCGCCGTCCGCCACGATGCCCGACATCCCGCCCCCGGCTCCAACCAGCGGCGCCCCGCGCATTCCGTCGATCGGAAACCCGACGACCTGGGTCATCCCGATCGTGTTCTCGATCATCGGATTCACCGTCTACAACCTGTTCGGCGTGATCGCCCTCATCGCGGGGCTCGCGAT
Source organism: uncultured Actinomycetota bacterium (assembly GCA_963790235.1). GTDB lineage: Bacteria > Actinomycetota > Actinomycetes > Actinomycetales > Microbacteriaceae > Rhodoglobus. Next base: position 11,619 of record CAWBNZ010000011.1, on the reverse strand, counting down.
GTTCCGGGCGAGCGGAACCGTGGGCAAGGTGATCATCGCCATCTCGTTCGTCATCTCGATCGCCTCGATCGTCAGCGGTGTGATGAGCTTCATCGGCGGCGAGCGCGGTATCGAAGACATCATCTTCTAGCGGCACCGCACGTGCCGATTGGCGTAGTCTTGCGAACCGAATGGGCCGGCAAGACGGTCGCGTCACCCAGACGTCTTCGGGCGTGGGTGCCGAGGAACGTCCGGGCTCCGCAGAGCAAGGCGGTGGGTAACACCCACCCGGGGCAACCCGCGAGAACAGTGCAACAGAAAGCAGACCGCCACCGACCTCGGTCGGGGGTAAGGGTGAAACGGTGGTGTAAGAGACCACCAGCGGCCGGAGTGATCCGGTCGGCTAGGTAAACCTCGCCAGGAGCAAGGTCAAACAGGGAGCGTTACGGGCTGCTCGTCCAGTTCCCGGGTAGACCGCTAGAGATGTGCGGCAACGTACATCCGAGAGAGATGGCCGTCCAGCGCCGCTGTGCTTGTCACAGGGGCGGGGACAGAACCCGGCGTATCAGCCGGCCCATTCATTTACGGCTCCGCCGCTCCGCACCGCTGTCGGTAGGCTCCTGATATGGCGACACCACAGCGACCCGGCTGGTATCCCGCACCCGACGGCAGTGCCACCGAGCAGTGGTGGAACGGCGCGTCGTGGAGCGACACCAAGCGCGGCGTTGGCGGCGCGGCCATGCCGGGACTTCCCGCCTACCGGGCCGCCCCACCGCCGGGCGCGTACGGCCCTGAGACCCCGCCACCGATGCCGCCGACGCAGCCTCCGTCCCCGACCCTGGCGTCGCAGACGGGCGGGCGTACGGTGAATCTCACCAGCTCGACGCCGATCATCGCGCTCGTGCTCGGCGTCGTCAGCATGCTGTTCTTCTCACCCCTCGGCATCGCGGCCATCTGGCTCGGCGCCAGGGTGCTGCCACGGCCCACGACGGTCGGAACACAGCGCACCATGGCCATCGCCGGCATTGTCACGGGCATCCTCGGGCTCCTGTGGGGCGTGATCAACGTGATCTTCTGGATCGTCGCCTTCACGTCCGGACTCGAGTAGGCCCCAGCGCTTCGGGACTCAGCGCTTCGGATAGCCGATGATCACCTGGCTGCGCAGCCACGTCTCGTCGCTGAGCTGACCCACCATGAACGCGGCAACGTCTGCTCGTGAGATCGGCATCCGGATGCCTCGGCCATCCTCTCGCGCAACGACACCACCGCGCTCGACGCCGTTCGTGAGCACGCCCGCGCGCACGTGGGTGTACGACAGCGGGCTCGCATTGACGACGCGCTCGCCAGCCTCGCGGTCGGCGTTCTGGTTGCGCAGGAACGTCGCGGTGCCGAGCCGGAGCAGCAGCGGCGCAGACGTTCGGCTCGCGCTCGTGCCCCACGGACTCAGCGTGATGAGGCGAGCGACCCCGTTCGTGGTCATCCCGACGGTGATCCCGGCGAGGAACGATGCCTGCAGGTCGTCAGGCCCCACCTTCTTGCTGCCGAGCGCCGAGATCACGGCCGCCTGACCGGCTACGGCCCGCTCGAGGTCCGCGGCGCTGCGAGCGTCGCCGCGAACGACCGTGACGCCCGGGATGTCGCGCCCCGACCGCGAGAGCACCGTGACGTCATGCTCGCCGAGGTGGGCGAGCAACTGCTGTCCGGTCGGACCGCTGCCCCCAACGACGAGCACCTTCATGTGATCGCCTGGTCTCCGGTGCCGGGTCGCAGCGCAAGCGCCGCGGCGCCGAGGATGCCCGCATTGTTGCGGTGCACCGCCGGGATGATCGGCGTGTGCAGCTTGAGCAGCGGGAGGAAGTCCTCGTAGTTCTTCGACACCCCGCCGCCGACGATGAACAGGTCGGGGGAGAACAGCGACTCGAGGTAGGTGTAGTACTCCTGCAGCCGCTTGGTCCACGCCGCCCAGCTGAGCTTGTGGCGTTCCTTCGCCGAGTATGCGGCGCGACGTTCGGCATCCTGGCCCCGAATTTGGAGGTGCCCGAGTTCCGTGTTCGGCACGAGCACTCCGTCGTGAATGAGCGCGCTGCCAATCCCGGTGCCGAGCGTCGTGAGCAGCACGACGCCAGCGACGCCCTTCGCCGCGCCGTACTTCGCCTCGGCGTATCCGGCCGCGTCGGCATCATTGACGAAGTGGATGTCGCGCCCGATGCCCTTCTCGAACAGCGCCTCGGCCTCGAGCCCGATCCACTTCTTCGACACGTTCGCCGCACTCATCGTGCGTCCGTGCTTGACGATGGCCGGAAAGCACACGCCCACCGGGACCCCGTCGGCCAGTCCGCCGATCTGGTCGATGAGCTCGAGCACGGTGGTGACGATCGCGTCAGGTTCGCCGCCGGTCGGGGTCGCGAGCTTGAGCCGTTCGGTGAGGAGCTCACCGGTGTCGAGGTCGACCACCGCGCCCTTGATGCCGGTGCCGCCGATGTCGATGCCGAGCGCCTGTGCCTTCGAGAGCGGTGCCATGCGTTGATTCTCTCAGGTCAGGGAAGGGTGAGAATCTCCGCACCGCGCTCAGTGACGACGAGCGTGTGCTCGAACTGCGCGGTCCACGACTTGTCGCGCGTGGTGACCGTCCAACCGTCTGGCCACAGGTCCCATTCGGAGGTGCCCGGCGCCTCGACGGTACCGAGTGTGAGCATGGGCTCGATCGTGAACACCATCCCGACCTCCATCACGTCGGCGAACACCGGCGCGGAGTCGTAGTGCGGGATGATGAGCCCGGAATGGAAGGCGCGGCCAACCCCGTGTCCGGTGAAGTCACGCACGACGCCGTAGCCGAACCGCTTCGCGTACGACTCGATCGCGCGACCGATCACGTTGACCTGCCGTCCGGGTGCGACCGCCTTGATGCCGCGGTTGAGGGCTTCTTCGGTGCGCGTGACGAGGTCGACGACGTCGGGCGCGACCTCCCCGACCAGGAAGGTGCGATTCAGGTCGCCGTGCATGCCGTCGTGGAACGCGGTGATGTCCACGTTGAGGATGTCGCCATCAGCCAGCATCGTGTCATCCGGGATGCCGTGACACACGACCTCGTTGAGGCTCGTGCAACTCGACTTCTGGAAGCCGCGGTACCCCAGGGTCGACGGGTAGGCGTCGTGGGCGACGAGGAAGTCGTGGGCGATGGCATCCAGCTCGTCCGTGGTGATGCCAGGTCGTACGGCGGCTCCAACGGCCTCGACCGCCTGCGCCGCGATGCGGCCGGAGGTGCGGATGCGCTCGATCTCGTCCGCGGTGTAGACGTCGCCGCGTGCGACGCGCGGTTCCGCGCGTCCGACGTATTCGGGACGGTGGATGCCGCTGCGAACGGTTCGCGTCGGGGAGAGCCGACCGGCAATGAGGTGGCCGGCGGCATCCCTGGGCATACTTCGATCGTATGGCACCCCTGTCGGCAACAATCACGCCGGAATAGGCTGGGCCGCATGTCGAAGCACGAGCATGAGCACCTCCACGAGCCCACCGGCCAGTTCTGGTACAACAGCAAGACCGGCGAGGTCGAAGAGGGCCCGCAATCGCTCGCGGTCGACCGGGTGGGTCCGTTCGCCACTCGCGAGGAGGCCGCACACGCGCCGGAGACACTCGCCGAGCGCGCCAAGGCGTGGAACAGCGAGCAGGACGACGACTAGGCGTTACGCCTTTGAGTCGTCCTCGTAGGAGTGCTCGGGGCCGGGATATGTTCCGGCCTCGACGTCTCCGCGGTACGCGTTCACCGCATCGGTGAGCACGCCGCGCAGATTCGCGTACTGCTTCACGAACTTGGGGATGCGCCCCTTGGTGAACCCCGCCCAGTCGGTCCAGACCAGCAGCTGACCGTCAACGTGGGGGCCTGCGCCAACCCCGATCGTCGGGATCTTGAGCTCCTTGGTGACCCGTGCGGCTGCCTCGGCTGGCACCATCTCGAGCACGACGGCGAACGCGCCGGCATCCTCGACCGCGTGGGCATCCGCGAGCAGCTGCTTCACGCCCTCGCCGCGACCCTGGATGACATGGCCGCCGAGCCCGTGCTCGCTCTGCGGCGTGAAGCCGATGTGCGCCATGACCGGGATGCCCGCCGACACGACGCGGCGGATCTGCTCCGCGCTGCGCACGCCACCCTCGAGCTTGACGGCGTGTGCCCCGGTCTCCTTCATGAAGCGGAAGGCGGTGTGGAGGGCTTCATCCGGGCTCGTCTCGTATGACCCGAACGGCATGTCAGCCACGACGAATGCGCGGGTCACGGCGCCCGCGACGGCACGGGTGAGCGGGATGAGCTGGTCGACCGTGACCGGAAGGGTCGTGTCGTATCCGAACACATTGTTGCCCGCGGAGTCACCGACGAGCAGGAAGTCGATACCGGCTTCGTCGAAGATGCCGGCGGTGAGCTGGTCATAGCTCGTGAGTCCGGTGATCTTGATCCCGTTTTCCTTGGCACTCTGGAAATGACGGGTGCGAACCCGCTTGAGGCCGGCCTGCGCGGCCGCGGCCGCGGCGTTGTCGCTCATGCTGTCGAGTCTACGCAGAGCCAGTAGCCTAGGTACGGCAGCTCAGGGGCATCGGAGGCCACCTGCCACAGCAGAGGAGCTTGATGGACAAGCAGCGCGACTTCGTTCTTCGCACCATCGAGGAGCGTGGCATCAAGTTCATCCGACTGTGGTTCACCGACGTCGTGGGCACGCTCAAGAGTGTCGCGATCGCTCCGGCGGAAGTCGAGGGCGCGTTCGCCGAGGGACTCGGATTCGACGGCTCGGCGATCGAGGGATTCACCCGCGCCTACGAGGCGGACATGCTCGCGCATCCCGACCCAACCACGTTCCAGATCCTGCCGTGGCGGGGCGAGATCGACCCAACGGCCCGGATGTTCTGCGACATCACGACGCCGGATGGGCAGCCCTCGGCATCCGACCCTCGCAACGTGCTCAAGCGCGCCCTCGCAAAGGCTGCGGATCGCGGCTTCACGTTCTACACGCACCCCGAGATCGAGTTCTACCTGCTCAAGTCGTCCAAGGTGAAAGGTGGCGCGGTCGAGCCCGTCGACTCCGCGGGGTTCTTCGATAACGTGCCCGGCGGCACGGCGCACGACTTCCGACGTCGTTCGGTGCGGATGCTCGAAGACCTGGGCATCTCAGTGGAGTTCAGCCACCACGAAGCCGGCCCTGGGCAGAACGAGATCGACCTGCGGTATGCCGACGCGCTGACGACCGCCGACAACATCATGACGTTCCGCACCGTGATCAAGGAGGTCGCGATCGAGCAGGGCGTCTACGCGACGTTCATGCCGAAGCCGATGTCGGATCACCCCGGCTCCGGCATGCACACCCACATGTCGTTGTTCGAGGGCGACACGAACGCGTTCTACGACCCGAGCGGCCACTACCAGCTGTCGAAGATCGGCAAGCAGTTCGTCGCCGGCCTGCTCACGCACGCGCCCGAGATCACGGCGGTGACCAACCAGTTCGTGAACTCGTACAAGCGCCTGTGGGGCGGCGACGAAGCCCCGAGCTTCGTCACGTGGGGCCACAACAACCGCTCAGCCCTCGTCCGCGTGCCGCTCTACAAGCCCAACAAGGGCCAGAGCGCTCGCGTCGAGTACCGCGCGATCGACTCGGCGGCGAACCCGTACCTCACCTACGCGCTGCTGCTCGCGGCCGGCCTCAAGGGCATCGAGAACGGCTACGAGCTTCCCGCAGAGGCCGAGGACAACGTCTGGGAGCTCTCCGACGCCGAGCGTCGCGCGCTGGGCTACACGCAGCTGCCGTCGAGCCTCGACCACGCGCTGTCGCTCATGGAGGACTCAGAGCTCGTCGCCGAGACCCTCGGCGAGCAGGTGTTCAACTACGTGCTGCTGAACAAGCGCCGCGAGTGGCGCGAGTACCGCGCGCAGGTGACGCCGTACGAGCTGGAGAGCAACCTCGAGATCCTGTAGGTCTCGCCTGCCTCGAGGAAGCCAGCCGCACCGCCCATGTCACGCGACCAGACCACGCTGACCGAACTGGCTCGGCTCGGGTTCGCCGAGTTGAGCGGCACGAGCGCGCGCCTCGCTGTGCTCGATGCGCCCGACCTGCTGCCGTCGTTCGCGAACGCCGCCGACCCAGACCAGGCGCTCAGGCTGCTGCTCGACCTTCGCGATTCGGCGCCGACCGAGCTCGCCGCGGTGCTCAGCGACGAGGATGCCGCGTCCCGCCTCGTGCTCGTGCTCGGAGCGTCGCTCGGCCTCGGCGAGTTCCTCTCCCGTCACCCGGGGCAGCTCGCGGCCCTGGCTGAGCCGCTCGGTGCACCGCCAACCGCCGCCGCGTACGACGCCGACCTCGTGGCGTCAGTCGCCGGACTCTCCGGCGAAGCCGCATGGACCGCGCTCCGGGTGCGCTACCGCCACCACCTCGTGCGCCTGGCCGCGTGGGACCTGTCACGGCCCGATCAGGTGGCCGCGATCGACCGGGTGGCCGCGGCCCTCGCCGACCTCGCGGGGGCGGCGCTCGAGGCATCCCTCGCGGCCGCGCGGATCGACGCACCATTTCCGGGGGACGAGGTCGCCGCAACCAGGCTCGCGATCATCGGCATGGGCAAGGCAGGAGCTCGCGAGCTCAACTACGTCTCCGACGTCGATGTGATCTTCGTCGCGAGCGGGTCGGAGCCCGTCGACGACGAGTACGGGGAGGCGAGCAGGCCCGGCGTGCCCACGGATCGTGCGGTCGAGATCGCGACACGGCTCGCGATGCTCACGATGCGCGGCATCCACGACCTCGGCACCGAACCCGCCCTGTGGGAGGTGGATGCGAACCTGCGCCCCGAGGGCAAGGACGGCGCACTCGTGCGAAGCCTCGAGTCGCACCTCGCGTACTACGAGCGATGGGCGAAGTCGTGGGAGTTCCAGGCGCTGCTCAAGGCACGTCCACTCGCGGGCGACCGCGAGCTCGGCGAGCGGTACGTCGCGGCCGTCGCACCCGATGGTGTGGTCGAGCGCGTCGCGCGAGGGGTTCGTGGATTCGGTGCAGCGGATGCGCGAGCGGGTCACCGACAACATCCCGCGAAGCGAACTCGAGGTGCAGCTCAAACTCGGTCCTGGTGGCCTGCGAGACGTCGAGTTCACGATCCAGTTGCTGCAACTCGTGCACGGGCAGTCCGACCCGCTCGTGCGGCATCGCGCGACACTCGACGCGCTCGTGGCACTCGCCAGACCAGGGATACATCGGTCGGGTCGAGGCGGCCGAGTTCGGCCAGGACTACCGGTTCCTTCGGCTGCTCGAGCACCGGCTGCAGCTCTCGCGGCTGCGGCGCACGCATCTCATGCCCACCGACGAGTCCGCGCTGCGGGTGCTTGCGCGCGCGACGGGCGTGGCATCCAGCGCGGTCGACCTCACCGAGCAGTGGCAGCGCACGAAGCTCACCGTACGCCGCCTGCACGAGCGGTTGTTCTACCGTCCGCTGCTCTCGGCCGTCGCCGCGCTGCCTGAGGAGGGCTACGCGCTCTCGAGCGAGCAGGCCGAGGCGCGGCTCGCGGCGATCGGCTTCCGCGACCCGAGGGGTGCGTCTGCACCACATCGCCGCACTCACCGGCGGCGTGTCGCGGCGCGCGACGATCCAGCGCAACCTGCTGCCGGTCATGCTGCAGTGGTTCGCGGATGGCGCCGATCCCGACTACGGGCTGCTCGCGTTCCGGCGCCTGTCTGACGATCTCGGCGAGGCGTACTGGTTCCTGCGCATGCTGCGTGACTCGTCGGGTGCCGCCCAGCGGCTCACGAGCGTGCTGTCCGGGTCGCGGTTCGTTGGGGCGCTGTTCGAGCGCATCCCGGAGGCGGCCGCGTGGCTCGAGAACGAAGAGGAGCTCCAGCCGCGCTCGCAAGCCATGCTCGTCGAGGAGGCCCAGGCGACCGTCGCGCGACATGAAGGCGACGAGGATGGCGCGGCGCTCGCCCTGCGCACCGCCCGCCGGCGGGAGATCCTGCGGCTCGCCCTGGCCGCCATCCTCGGTCTCGTCACGGTCGAGGAGCTCGGCCGCGGACTCGCCGCCGTCACGACCGCGGTGCTCAGCGGCATGCTGCGGCTCGTGCATCCCTACGGCGATGGCATCGAGTTCGGCATCGTCGCGATGGGCCGGTACGGGGGAGAGGAGCTCGGCTTCGGCTCCGACGCGGATGTGATGTACGTCTACCGCGCCGCCGGCGCCTCCGACGAAGAGGCGCAGCAGCGCGCCGAGCACATCGTGCGCTCGCTCAACCGCCTCACCGAAGACCTGCGGGTGCCGCTCGACCTCGACATCGGCCTGCGCCCCGAGGGCAAGAACGGGGCGATCGTGCGCTCGATCGCGTCGTACCGCGCGTACTACGAGCGCTGGTCGCTCACGTGGGAGGCGCAGGCGCTGCTGCGGTCGCGCCGGGTCGTCGGCGACGTCGGGCGTGCTCGCCGAGTTCGAGAAGCTCACCGACGACGTGCGGTACCCCGCGCAGATCGGCGAGGCGGACATCCGCGAGATCAAGCGCATCAAGGCCCGCGTCGAGAATGAGCGGCTGCCGCAGGCGGCCGATCCATCCCGTCACCTGAAACTCGGACGGGGGAGCCTGAGCGACGTCGAGTGGTTCGTGCAGTTGCTCCAGTTGCAGCACGGGCATCGAGTCGAAGGACTCCGCACGACGTCGACCCTGCGCGCGCTGGCGGCGGCCGAGGCGGACGGGCTCGTACCGTCGTCGGATGCCGCGAAGCTCCGCGACGCGTGGCTGTTCGCGTCCCGCGCCCGCTCGGCGATGACCCTGTGGACCGCGAAGACCGCCGACGTGCTGCCCAAGGACCGCCAGCAACTCGAGGGCGTTGCCCGCCTGCTCGAGTATCCACCCGGCTCGGCGACCCGCCTCGAGGAGGACTACCTGCGCATCACCCGCCTGTCGCGCGCGGTGTTCGAGCGGCTGTTCTACGGCGTTCAGTCGGGGCGGAACTCGACACGCTGATGCTTCGAGCCCGTGGCGCGGGCGGCGTAGCCTGCCGCGGCTGGGGTATGTTTTCGGTGTGCCGAAATCTCATCCGCTGTCGTTGTTCGCCTTCTCCCTTGTTGTCGTGTCGCTGCTCCTTGGCCGGGTGCGCCGCGCCCTCGGCCGACTCACCGGCGGACGAGCGACCGGTGGTGCTGACGACGTTCACGGTGCTGGCAGACATCGCGCAGAACGTGGCGGGGGATCACCTGCGGGTGGAGTCGATCACCAAGGTCGGGGCCGAGATCCACGGCTACGAGCCGACGCCGGGCGATGTGCGCGGGCGTCGGAGGCGGATCTGATCCTGGACAACGGGCTGAACCTGGAGGTGTGGTTCGGGCAGTTCGTCGACAGCGTGGACGTGCCGCACGTGGTCGTCTCCGACGGGGTCGAGGTGCTGGACATCACGGAGGACGCCTACGCGGGCAAGCCGAACCCGCACGCGTGGATGAGTCCGCTGAACGTGCAGATCTACGTCGACAACATGGTCGCCGCGTTCTCCGAGCTCGACCCGGAGCACGCGGCCGACTTCGAGGCGAACGGCGCGGCGTACAAGGCCGAGCTCCAGGGCGTGCAGGACGAGCTCGTGTCGGAGCTGTCAGAGCTGCCGGAGAATCAGCGAGCGTTGGTGACCTGCGAGGGCGCGTTCTCCTATCTGTCGCGCGACGCCGGGCTGACGGAGCAGTACATCTGGCCGGTCAACGCCGAGCAGCAGGCCACTCCGCAGCAGATCGCGTCAGCCATCGAGTTCGTGCGCGCCAACGACGTGCCGGCCGTGTTCTGCGAGTCCACGGTGTCGGACAAGCCGATGCAGCAGGTCGTCGAGGCCACCGACGCCGTGTTCGGCGGCGTGCTCTACGTCGACTCGCTCTCGGAGGCCGACGGCCCGGTGCCGACCTATCTCGATCTGATCCGCCACGACGCCACCACGATCATCGACGCGCTCACCGGACGCTCCCGATGACCGCCGCGATCGAGATCGAGCACGTCACCGTGCACTACGGCGACGTGCTCGCGCTCGACGACGTGACCCTTCGGGTCGAACAGGGCCGCGTGTGCGGGCTGATCGGGATGAACGGCTCCGGCAAGTCGACGCTGTTCAAGTCGATCATGGGCATGCTTCGCCCCGACAGCGGCCGCGTCCTCATCGACGGTCGTCGAGCCCGCCGTAGCCCGCAAGCGCGGGCGCCTCGGGTATGTGCCGCAGAGCGAGGAGGTCGACTGGGCGTTCCCGGTCTCGGTGCGCGACGTGGTGATGATGGGCCGCTACGGGCACCAGGGCTTCACCCGCCGCGCCCGCCCCGCCGACCGGGCTGCGGTGGCCGAGGCGCTGGAACGGGTGGAGCTGACCGAGTACGCCGACCGGCAGATCGGGCAGCTCTCCGGCGGGCAGAAGAAGCGCGCGTTCGTCGCGCGCGGCATCGCCCAGGGCGCGGAGATCCTGCTGCTCGACGAGCCGTTCGCCGGCGTCGACAAGCGATCCGAGGCGACGATCGTGCGGCTGCTGAAGGAGCTCGCCGCCGACGGCCGCACCGTGCTGGTCTCCACGCACGACCTCCACGCTCTCCCGGCGCTGGCGGACGAGGCGATCCTGCTCATGCACCGGGTGCTGCTGCACGCGGGCGTCGACGAGGTGCTGCGACCGGAGAACCTCGCGCTGGCGTTCGGGCTGGACGTCGACGACCGCGACGAGGATGCCGCGTGAGCCCGTCGACTTCATCCTCGAGCCCCTGCGTACGACTTCATGGTCCGCGCGCTCGTCACGACCGTGATCGCGGCGATCGTGTGCGCGGTGCTGTCCTGCTGGCTCGTGCTGGTCGGCTGGTCCCTGATGGGCGACGCGGTCTCCCACGCCGTGCTGCCCGGTGTCGTGATCGCCTACGTCCTCGGTGCCCCGTTCGCGATCGGCGCGCTCATCTTCGGGTTCCTCGCCGTCGTCCTCATCGGCGCGATCCGCGGCACCAGCCGGGTGAAGGAGGACGCCGCGATCGGCATCGTCTTCACCACCCTGTTCGCCCTCGGCCTCGTGCTCATCTCCGTCACGCCGAGTCAGACCGACCTGAACCACATCATCTTCGGCAACATCCTCGGCGTCTCGACCGGCGACCTGATCCAGATCGCGTGCTCAGCGCCGTCGCCTTCGTCGTCCTCGTGCTCAAGCGCCGCGACCTGACCCTGTACGCGTTCGATCCCATCCCACGCCCATGCGATCGGACTGTCCCCGCGGCTGCTCGGGGCTCTGCTGCTCGGGCTACTCGCTCTCACCGCCGTCGTCGCGCTCCAGGTGGTCGGCGTGATCCTGGTCGTGGCGATGCTCATCATCCCCGGAGCGACGGCCTACCTGCTCACCGACCGCTTCGGCAGGATGCTCGTCATCGCGCCGATGATGTCGGTCGCCTGCTCGATCGTCGGGATCTACCTGAGCTACTGGCTCGACGCCGCCTCCGGCGGTATCGTCGTCCTCGCCCAGGGCGCCGTGTTCGCGCTCGTCTACCTGTTCAGCCCGCGCCACGGGCTGCTGCGCCGGCAACTCGCCCAAGCGCTGCGTCGACGCCGCGCGGCGACCTCAGCTGGACCGGCCTGAGCGACGCGAAACGGGCCGCCCTCCCGAAAGAAGAGCGGCCCGCGTCATCCAGCGAGGAAACTA
>CAWBNZ010000010.1:0-61732 GCA_963790235.1 uncultured Actinomycetota bacterium | reverse complement strand
TCGAGTCCGGGTCGGGGCCGACGTAGATAAAGGTCACAGGCACGTTGGGGAGGATCCGCACGACGTTGCGACGCTCATCCTCGAGCATGCGCTGCGTACGGGTCTTCGGCCCTTCGCCGATGAGCGCGACGCCGCCACGCCCGACGGCGCGGTAGACGGCATCCTGGGTCTTCGGGCTCACGTTGACAGGCATCTCGCTGCCGGTCCAGCTGCGGCGCAGGCCGCTCTTGAGCACGGCACCGACCGCACCGGGCTGCCCGGCGATCTGCGAGTACGCGGCCTTCTCCGCGCGACGTCCGAGGATGATCAGGAACACGAGCACGCCGCCGAGCAGACCCGAGATGACGTAGAGCACGAGTCCGAGGACGTTGTCGGCAGAAAGCAGGAGACCGAGCGCGATACCCGCGAGCACGGGCAGCAGGAATCCGCCGATCATCCACCAGAGCGAGCTCGGGTCGATGCGCCGGGTCATGTTGAAGACCGAGACCATCTGCCGCAGGCGGCCCGGTTCCTTTGCGGGCGCGGGGGAGTTGCTGGAAGTGCGAGCCATGGAATCTAGGATACGGCCTGCGCGAACCCCAGGTCCGCGTCAGCGAGGTGATTGAGGTGCTCCGGGATGCCGCGGCCCTTCGCCTGCATCGAGCGCGCCCACAGGCGTCCCGCGCGATAGCTCGAGCGCACGAGCGGGCCGGCGAGCACGCCGAGGAATCCGATGGCCTCCGCCTCCTCCTTGAATCCGACGAACTCCTCAGGGCGCACCCAGCGCGCGACCGGCAGGTGCCGCGGTGTCGGCCGAAGGTACTGGGTGATCGTGATGATGTCCGTGCCCGCATCGTGCAGGTGCTGCAGTGCCTCGCTCACCTCGTGCGGCTCCTCGCCCATGCCGAGGATGAGGTTCGACTTGGTGATGAGCCCGGCCGCGCGTGCCTGCGTGAGCACGTCGAGCGACCGTTCGTAGCGGAACGCCGGACGGATTCGCTTGAAGATCCGCGGCACCGTCTCGACGTTGTGCGCGAACACTTCCGGTCGTGAATCGAACACGACGTTCAGCAGGTCGGGGTTGCCGGAGAAGTCGGTCGCGAGGATCTCGACACCGGTACCCGGGTTCTGCTCGTGGATCTGCCGCACGGTCTCCGCGTGCAGCCAGGCACCCTCGTCGGGCAGGTCGTCGCGCGCGACTCCCGTGACGGTCGCGTAGCGCAGGTTCATCCGCTGCACGCTCTCGGCGACGCGGCGCGGTTCATCCATGTCGTAGTCCGCGGGCTTGCCGGTGTCGATCTGGCAGAAGTCGCAGCGACGCGTGCACTGGCTGCCGCCGATGAGGAACGTGGCCTCGCGATCCTCCCAGCACTCGAAGATGTTGGGGCACCCGGCCTCCTGGCAGACGGTGTGCAGCCCCTCCTCCTTCACGAGGGATTGCAGCTGGCGGTACTCCGGACCCATCTTCGCGACCGTGCGGATCCACTCGGGTTTGCGCTCAATGGGCGTTTCGGCGTTGCGGATCTCGAGGCGCAGCAGTTTGCGTCCGCCGCTGTGCCCATCAGGAGCGCTGTGCCCATCAGGGGCATGGCCCGTGGCATCCATCGTGCTCATGCCGTCACCGCCGTGACCGTCTCGAAGTGGCGCTGCAGCACAGGGACAACCTCTTCGGTGCTCACGTCTCGGCCGAGCACACGGCTCATCGACGTGATACCGGCGTCGAGGATGCCGCACGCGACGATCTTCGAGTACGCGTCGAACGCGTTGTTGCAGTTGAGCGCGAAGCCGTGCATGGTCACGCCCTCGGCGACGCGGATGCCGATCGCGGCGATCTTCTCCGCTCCGACAGGACTCTCGTGGTGCATCCATACGCCTGAGCGGCCCTCGACGCGCCCCGCCGTGATGCCGAACTCGGCGAGCACGTCGATGAGCATGCCCTCGAGCCTCCGCACGTAGCCGACGACGTCGATGGGTTCGGCAAGGTGCAGGATCGGATAGCCGACGAGCTGCCCAGGGCCGTGCCAGGTGATCTTGCCGCCGCGGTCGACATCGATGACGGGCGTGCCGTCGGTCGGCCGCTCGAACGGCTCGGTGCGTTTGCCCGCGGTGTAGACCGATGGATGCTCGAGCAGCAGCACCGTATCGGGTCGCTCTCTGGCGACGACGGATCGGTGGACAGCGCGTTGAAGCTCAAGAGCTTCGACATACGGCACGGAGTTGGCGCTTAGCCCCGTGACGACAAAGTCGATCACACACCGAGTCTACGTCCAGTCCTCACCCGTGCGGTCGGCGCCGCGCACTGCACCGATGACCGAGGGATGCCGCGGTGCCGAGCCGTCGCGAACATCCTCGAACCATGGACCAGCTCGGCGGCTACAGGATCGTCCGCAAGCTCGGCGAAGGACCGCGCGCCGAGATCCTCCTTGCCCGCAGCGACGGCGAGAGCGAGTCAGACGCGAGTGTCGTGTTGAAGCACTATCGAGAGGGGGTGGATGACGCATCCATCGCCCCCGAGATCGAAGCCCTGGCCAGGGCCTCCGGCGATCATGCGGTGGAGCTGCTCGACGTCGCGACCGCGCCCTCGGGTTCGCTCGCGCTCGTGCTCGATCGCTTGCCGGGCGGGAGCCTCGGCAGGCTGCTCGCGCTCCGGCCCACCCTCGAGCTCGGCGAACTCCCGACGATCGTGGCACCCCTTGGCGCGCTGCTCGACCGGCTGCACGCGGCAGGGGTCGTGCACCGCGGCATCCGGCTCGAGTCGGTGCTCTTCGATCGCGCGGGCGCGCCGATGCTCTCGTGCTTCGGGCGTGCCGAGCTGATCGACCCCGCGCTGCCGCCCGCGGCACTCGAGTCGATCGCGGGCGTGCACGCCGACCAGCGCGCGCTCGCATCGCTCGTCGCTGCCGTGCTCGACCGCGCCGACCGACCAGCACGCGGTGCGCGACCTCAGCGACTGGCTCGCCGAGACCGTCGACGAGTGCCGCGTCGGCTGGGGCGCAGAGCTCGCGGCGCGGGCGATGGAACTCGCGCCGGCCGTGCCCGTGGACTTCACGCCGCCGCCCGTGCCGATCGAGGCGCGGATCCCGAGCCGGATCCCGCTCGACGAGCCACCGCCGCGACGCCAGCCCGCTCCGGGGCGGCCCAGGGGCGGGCGTCGGCGCTCCGAGGGGCGGTCTGCCGCGCCGTCCCGCAGCGAAAATCTCGTGGTATCAAGGCCGCGGACGGCGCCCGCCGACGAGCCGTGGCACCGCGGCATCCCGCCGAATGCCGAGGCGCTTCCCCTCGCACCGCTGGAGGCGGTGTCGTGGCGCGGCCCCGACGAAGCTGCCGCGTGCGCTCGGCTCGCGTTCGGCGGCGAAGCCAGCGCTGGATGCCGCTGGGGCGCCCGATTGGGTGACCGCGCTCATCCCGGGCGACGTGGTCGACCGCGTTCGAGCATCACTCGGCGCGGTGCGTGCTCCGGTGTGGATCGTCGCCGCACTCGTCGGCGTCGCGCTCGTGGCGGCGATCATCTTCGTGCCGCAGGCGGACTCTGGCGCCCGAGCCGACTCCGAGCCGACACCGACTCCCACGGTCACCGAACCCGGCCATGGATGGACTCCCACCGGAACGACCGAAGACTCGGCCGACCCGGTGCAGGGGGATGATCCGATCACCGCGGTGGTCGCGCTGCTCAAGGCTCGAGAAGGGTGTGTGACCGACCGCTCGGTGCTCTGCCTCGACGCCGTTGGGCAGATCGGGTCATCCGCGCTCGACGACGACCAGCGACTCATCCGCACGCTTCAGGACGGCGCGGAGACGCCAGAGCCCTTCCTCGTCGACGCCGCACAGGTCACCCTCGTCGAGCGCCTCGGCGACACCGCCCTTGTCGAACTCGACGGTGTGACCGAAACGCAACCGGCCTCAGTCCTCATGATGAGAACCGAGGCCGGTTGGCGAATCCGTGACTACTTGTACCTATAGCCCGCCGCCGCTACTGCGGCGGGCGTCGTCCGTCGATCGCCACGAGCGCGGTCGCGGCCATCGCCGGCATCACCAGGTCAGGTACGTCACCTTTGAACTCGGCTACAGTCCCAGCTTGCTCGCGAAGTCGCCCGTCTCGAGGCGCTCCTTGACCGCGACGAGGAAGCGGGCCGCGTCGGCACCGTCCACGATGCGGTGGTCGTACGACAGCGCGAGGTACACCATCGAGCGAATTGCGATCGCGTCGCCACCGTTGTCGCTCACGACGACCGCGCGCTTCGCGACGACACCCGTGCCGAGGATCGCGGACTGCGGCAGGAACACGATCGGGGTGTCGAACAGCGCGCCGCGCGATCCCGTGTTCGTGAGGGTGAACGTGCCCCCGGCGAGCTCGTCGGGCTTGAGCTTGTTGTCGCGGGTGCGCTCGGCGAGGTCGGCGATCTGCTTCGCGAACCCGGCGAGGTCGAGCGAGGCGGCATCCCGGATCACGGGCGTCAGCAGTCCGCGTTCGGTGTCGACCGCGATGGAGATGTTCTCCTGCGCCGGGTAGACGATCTGGTCGCCCTCGATCGTCGCGTTGATGATCGGGTACGCCTGGAGGGCTTCAGCGGCCGCGAGCGCGAAGAACGGCAAGAACGACAGCTTGACACCGGTCTTCTCCTGGAACTGCGCCTTCACCTGGTCGCGATAGTTCGCGACGAGCGTGACATCCACCTCGACCACCGAGGTCAGCTGCGCCGACGACTGCATCGAGATGACTGCGCGCTCGGAGATCACCTTGCGCAGGCGCGACATCGCCACAGACGTGCCGCGGAGCGCCGAGACCTCGGCGGGTGCTGCCGTGGAGCCCGTGGGCGCCGCGGTCGTCGTGGGAGACTGCGAGACCGTGCCGGCCGCGAGCACATCCTGCTTGCGGATGCGGCCACCCACACCAGAACCGGACACGCTCGCGAGGTCGATGCCACGCTCGTTGGCGAGCTTGCGCACGATCGGAGTCACGTACCGCGCGAGGTCGGCAGGTGCCGTCGCGGGGGCGGCCGGGGCGGGAGCGGGTGCTGCAGCGGGCTCGGGTGCCGGTGCCGGCGCGGCGGGAGCTGGGGCAGGCTCGGATGCGGGCGCCGGGAGCAGGCGCGGGAACCGGGTCGACTGCGGATGCCGGCTCGGGCGCGGATGCTGCCGCAGGAGCGGGAAGGTCGGCGGGCACGGGCTCGCCAGCGGGGGCGGGTGCGTCGCTCGACGGGACCTCGGCCGGAGCAGGAGCTTCGGCGGGCGCCTCGGCGGCAGGTGCCGCGGGTGCCTCGGCCGCGGGAGCGGGCTCGGCGGGAGCCTCCACGGGTGCAGCGGCCTCGGCAGGCGCAGCAGGTGCCTCGGCGACGGCGGTCGCCTCAGCAGCGGCAGGAGCCGCAGCAGCAGGCGCTTCGGCCGCGGGAGCGGCGCCGGCACCCGAACCATCACCGATGGTGACGAGCGCCGTACCGACCTCGACGGTTTCGTCCTCCTGGACGAGGATCGCCTCAACGACACCGGCGACGGGAGACGGAATCTCCGTGTCGACCTTGTCGGTCGAGACCTCGAGCAATGGCTCGTCGACCTCCACGCGGTCGCCGACCTTCTTCAGCCAGCGGGTGACCGTACCTTCGGTAACGCTCTCGCCGAGCGCCGGGAGGTTGACGGATTCGCTCATCAGTGATGCTCCTTCGTGTGCTTCTTAGCTTAGTTCGGCAGCCCGGACGCGGTCAGATCGCGTGTAGGGGCTTGCCAGCGAGCGCGAGGAATGCCTCGCCGAGCGCCTCGTTCTGGGTGGGGTGCGCGTGGATGAGCGGCGCGATGTCCTCGGGGTACGCCTCCCAGTTCACCGCAAGCTGGCCTTCACCGATCAGCTCGCCCACTCGCGCGCCGATCATGTGTACGCCCACAACCGGTCCCTCGTTGACCCGCACGACCTTGACCGAGCCCGACGTGCCGATGATGTGGCTCTTGCCGTTGCCCGCGAGGTTGTAGTCGTACGCCGTGACCTTGTCGGCGCCGTACTGCTCGATGGCCTTGGCCTCGGACAGGCCGACCGATGCAACCTCGGGGTCGCTGTAGGTGACCTTGGGGATGTTGACGTCGTCGATCACGATCGGGTTGAGACCCGCGATCTCCTCGGCGACGAAGATGCCCTGCTGGAAGCCGCGGTGCGCGAGCTGCAGGCCAGGCACGATGTCGCCGACCGCGAAGACGCCGGGCACGTTGGTCGCGAGACGCTCGTTGGTCAGCACGAAGCCACGATCGAGCTGGATGCCCGCCTCCTCGAATCCGAGGTTCGCGGTGACCGGGCCACGGCCGACGGCGACGAGCAGCAGCTCGCCCTCGACGGTCTCACCGTTCTCGAGCGTCACCACGACGCCCTGGTCGTTCTGGGTCACGGACTGGAAGCGCACGCCGAGCTTGAACTCGATGCCGCGCTTGCGATACGCACGCTCGAACTGCTTGCTGATCGCCTCGTCCTCGTTGGGCACGAGGTGCGGCAGCGCCTCGACGATCGTGACCTCGGCGCCCCAGCTCTTCCAGACGCTGGAGAACTCGACGCCGATGACGCCGCCGCCGAGCACGACGACCTTCTTGGGCACGAAGTCGAGCTGCAGCGCCTGCTCCGACGTGATGACTCGTCCGCCGATCTCGAGACCGGGCAGCGAGCGAGAGTAGGAGCCGGTCGCGAGAATGACGTTCTTGCCGGTGTAGGTGTCATCCCCGACCTGCACGGTGGTGGGGGAGACCAGGCGGCCCTCACCCTCGACGACCGTGATGCCGCGAGCCTTGATGAGGCCCTGGAGTCCCTTGTACTTGCTCGCGACGATCTCCTCGCGGTACGCGGTGACCGCAGCGATGTCGACGCCGCCGAAGGTGGAGGTCACGCCGTACTTGGCAGACTCACGGGTCACATCGGCCACTTCGGCGGAGTGCAGCAGTGCCTTGGTCGGGATGCACCCGACGTGCAGGCAGGTGCCGCCGAGCTTGCTCTTCTCGACGAGGGCGACGGTCATTCCCAGCTGGCTCGCACGGAGCGCGGCTGCATAGCCACCGCTCCCGCCGCCGAGAATCACGAGGTCTACGGTGTGCTCAGACAATCCCAGCAACTCCTTGTAGTGGAGGACCTTGCACCGGCGTGCCGACGGGGTGTGGTGGCAGCCGGGAGGGCGGAGATTTCCGCCCCAACGACTCTACCCGTATCCGGCAGGCGGGATGCTGCGTGACAACGCCGTTCGCCGCGAGCGGAGTCGTTCGTCGCCACCGTCAGTCGGTGCTGAGCTCAGTCGGCGCTGAGCTCCGTGGCGAGCTGGATGAGGGTGCGCACGGCCACGCCGGTCGGCCCCTTGCCGGTGTAGCCCCAGCCAGCGGCACCGTTGTTCGCAGGCCCCGCAATGTCGAGGTGCGCCCATGGGATGGTGCGCGCGTCGTCGCCTTCGCCGTTCGTGCCGATGAAGTCGCGCAGGAACGCCGCGGCGATGAGCATGCCGCCCGCGGTGTTGCCCGGCTTCACGTTCGCAATGTCCGCGAGATCCGACGCGAGCAGCGGCCGCACCTCGACCGGGATCGGCATCGGCCACAGCGTCTCTCCAACGCGACCGGCCACGTCGACCACCTGCGTGACGAGCGCCGTGTCTCCCATGACGCCCGCGTAGCGGTCCCCGAGTGCGATCTTGGCTGCCCCGGTGAGCGTCGCGACGTCGATGATCGCGTCCGGGTGCTCCTCGCTCGCCGCGACCAGGCCGTCGGCGAGCACCAGGCGGCCTTCGGCGTCGGTGTTGAGCACCTCGACGGTCTTGCCACCGCGGATCCGCAGCACGTCGTTGGGCCGAAGCGCCGAGCCCGACGGAAGGTTCTCCGCGATGCAGAGCCACGCCGTGACCTTGATCGGCAGCTCGAGTCGGGCCGCGGCAATGGCCACCGCGAGCACGGTCGCCGCTCCGGTCATGTCGTACTTCATCCCGACCATGGATGCCGGCGGCTTGAGCGACAGGCCGCCCGAGTCGAACGTGATGCCCTTGCCCACGAGCGCCACGTGCTTCGTCGCACCAGCGGCGCCCTTCTTCCGAGGCGCGTAGACGACCTTCACAAGACGAGGACCGCGCGTCGAGCCCTGCCCGACCCCGAGGATGCCGCCGAACCCGCCCTCGCGCAGCTCGTCTTCGGCGAGCACCGTGACCTCGACGCCGGCTCCCGCACCGAGCGCGACGGCGGCGTCGGCGAACGACTCGGGGTAGAGGTCGTTCGGGGGCTGGTTCACCAGGTCGCGCACGGTGTGGATGGCCTGGGCGATCGCCGTCGCCTTCTCGGCGAGCGCCTCGCCGCCGTCCGCGCTGGTGGCGACCACGATGCTGGTGGCGGGGAGCTTCGCGGACTCGAGCGAGGACACTCGGTAATCGACATAGGAGTATGCGCCGATGGCGGCACCCTCGAGGATGGCGAGCGCCGCCTCCGATGAATCCGCCGGCAGCCCGAAGACGATCGACTCGATGCCGCGCAGCTGTCGCGCCGCAGACCCGGCCGCGTAGCGCAGGTCATCCGTGGTGATCTCGCCCGAGCCGACACCGACGAGCGCGAGCGACTCGGAGCGTCCGTACTCGAACGGGATGCGACGCACCTCATCCAGTCCGCCGGTGACGCCGATCGCCTCCAGCCGCAGGGCGAGGGGCTGCAGCGCCGCATCGTCGCTCAGGAGTTGCGGACCGTCATCCGTCTTGCGCACCCCGATCACGAGCACATCCGCCTCGATCTCAGAGGGCGCGGACGAGGACGTGGAAAGTGCGGCGACGGTCATCAGAGCATCGTACCCAGCGGGTGCGTCGGGTCCGGTCCACGTCGGAGCGCGCGTGTTCGCTGTGGGCATCATCCAGCCTCCCTGTCGGCGTAGGGGCCGCGGCTACGCTTTCCATATGCGTGATCCAGCTGGCCTGTACGAGCTCTCGGCCGAGGTGCTCGACGTGCCAAAGGGGCTCCACCTCATCGCTGGGCTCACCGGATTCGCAGATGCCGGCGGCACCGTGACACAGCTCGGCGAGTACCTGCTCGAGACGCTCGAGACGAGCGTCGTCGCGACCTTCGACGTGGATGAGCTGCTCGACTACCGCGCGCGCCGCCCGACGATCTACTTCGACCAGGACCACCTGACCGACTACACCCCGCTCGCGCTCAACCTCTATCTCGCGAACGACGAGCTCGGAGCGCAGTTCCTGCTGCTCACCGGATTCGAGCCCGACTTCCAGTGGGAGCGCTTCACGGCGGCGATGCTGCAGCTCATCGATCGGTTCGAGGTGGCGACGACGACGTGGGTGCACGCCATCCCGATGCCGGTGCCGCACACCCGGCCGATCGGCGTCACGGTGAGCGGCAACCGCGCCGAACTCATCGAGGGGATGTCGGTGTGGAAGCCCCGCACGCAGGCGCCCGCGAATGCCCTCCACCTGCTCGAGTTCCGGCTGCAGGAGCTCGGCCACCCCACGGCGGGCTTCGTCTTGCTCATTCCCCACTACCTTGCCGACACCGAGTACCCGGCCGCGGCGGTCACCGCACTCGAGAGCGTGAGCGCAGCCACCGGGCTGATCTTCCCCACTGACCGCCTCCGTGAAGAGGGCCGCGACTTCGTCGGCAAGATCGATGGCCAGGTCGAGGGCAATCAGGAGCTCGCGAAGCTCGTCGGCACGCTCGAGGAGCGTCACGACAGCTATATGGAGGAGAACCCGCTGCGTTCGCCGCTCACTGACACCGATGGCGAACTGCCGACAGCCGACGAGATTGCGGCCGAACTGCAGAACTTTCTCGCCAGTCGTCGCTCAGGCGAAGACACGCCGCCGAAGGCGTAGGAGCCTCGCACCGGGAATGGTGCGCTTGCCCGTGCGGTTGCATCTGGCAGGGCACCTTCCGAAAGCGTGCAATACTTGAGTCCAGGACCCGGTCTTGTCCAGGGTTTTCGTTCATCACTTTTGGGGTGCGGCGGAACAGGACTTGACATGGGTCTTCGTACTGCCCGGAAACACCCGAGACCCCCCACGGAAAGGCGTTCGAATGGCATCCCGAACCACATCCGCGGCCACCACGAAGGCTCCAGCAGCGTCGACGAAGACGTCGGCTCGCACGGCCAAGAGTGACACCGTGACCACGAAGGCTCCCGCGGCGAAGGCCGCGGCATCCACCGACCCCAAGAAGACCCTGAAGGAGCCTGTGAAGGCAGCAACCGCAACCACGTCCACGGCGAAGGCCGCTCCGGCAGCGAAGGCAGCAGCCACCAAGGCCGCGCCCGCCAAGGCGACCACCGCAGCGAAGGCTCCGGCCAAGACGCCTGCGGCGACGAAAGCACCCGCCGCGAAGGCACCCGCCAAGGGTGGCCGCGCCGCGAAGGGCTCGGCGAAGGCCATCGACGACGAGTCGATCGAGGAGACCGACGGGGTCGAGGCTCCCGAGGACATCGACATCGAGGCCGTGGCCGACGACGACGACGACACGCCCGACGCGGTCGTGGTGGTCGAGGAGGTCGTGGCCGCCGATGGCGACGACGCCGAAGCCGCGAGCGATGACGACGACGATGACGACGAGAAGTCGTCCAGCAAGGATGAGGAGCTGCCCACCGGCGCCCTCGTGCTCTCGCTCGTTGATGACGAAGACGAAGTGCCGGTCTACTCGACCGCGATCACCGGCGCGACCGCCGACCCGGTCAAGGACTACCTGAAGCAGATCGGCAAGGTCGCGCTGCTCAACGCCGCGGAGGAGGTCGAGCTCGCGATGCGCATCGAGGCCGGCCTGTTCGCGGAGGACAAGCTCTCGCACATGACGAACGCAGAGCAGCGCTCGGCCCACGGCCGCGAGCTGCAGTGGGTCGCCAAGGATGGCCAGCGGGCCAAGAGCCACCTGCTCGGCGCGAACCTGCGACTCGTGGTGTCGCTCGCGAAGCGCTACACGGGTCGCGGCATGCAGTTCCTCGACCTGATCCAGGAGGGCAACCTGGGCCTCATCCGTGCGGTCGAGAAGTTCGACTACACCAAGGGCTTCAAGTTCTCGACCTACGCCACGTGGTGGATCCGCCAGGCGATCACGCGCGCGATGGCCGACCAGGCCCGCACGATCCGCATCCCCGTGCACATGGTCGAGGTCATCAACAAGCTCGCCCGCGTGCAGCGCCAGATGCTCCAGGACCTGGGCCGCGAGCCCACGCCCGAGGAGCTGAGCCGCGAGCTCGACATGACCCCCGAGAAGGTCATCGAGGTGCAGAAGTACGGCCGCGAGCCGATCTCCCTGCACACGCCGCTCGGCGAGGACGGCGACAGCGAGTTCGGTGACCTCATCGAGGACACCGAGGCGGTTGTCCCGGCAGACGCGGTGGGCTTCACGATGCTGCAGAAGCAGCTCGAGAGCCTGCTCGACTCCCTGTCCGAGCGCGAGGCGGGCGTGATCCGCATGCGGTTCGGCCTCGGCGACGGCATGCCGAAGACCCTCGACCAGATCGGTGACACGTTCGGTGTGACGCGCGAGCGCATCCGCCAGATCGAGTCCAAGACGATGGCCAAGCTGCGCCACCCGTCGCGGTCGCAGTCGCTGCGCGACTATCTCGAATAGACCGGTACTGACCGTGACCGCGCTCGCGATCCTCGCGGGTCGGCTGGCTCGCAGTGTGCTGCGCTTGCGCGGTGGCGGGTCGGCCGCGCCCGGCAAGGTGCTGCTTGCGTTGAGCCCGCGGTTCCTGTCGCACGCCGTCGCCAACCTGCCGCTCGGCGTGGTGTTCGTGTCCGGGTCGAACGGCAAATCGACGACGACGCACATGCTCACGGGCATTCTGCGTGCGCACGGCCTCTCGGTGTTCACGAACCCGTCTGGCGCGAACCTGCCGCAGGGCATCGCGTCGGCCATGCTCGCCGACGTGCCGCTCAACGGTCGCCTGCGCCACGATGTCGCTGTACTCGAGGTCGACGAGGCGTTCGGCGGCCGGCTCGCGAAGGACCTCGCGCCGCACAGCGTGCTGCTCGTGAACCTCCAGGTCGACCAGCTCAACCGGTTCCACGATCCCGCCCGCGTCGCGGGCATGCTCGAGACCTTCGCTGCGGTGGCCGACCGCTACCTCGTGGTCAACGGCGACGACCACAACCTCGTCGCCCTCGCGGCCCGGCTGGCTGAGGGCGGCGGGCAGGCGACCCAGTCGACGTTCGCGGTCGCACCGGCGCTGCTGCAGGGTGGTCCAGCGTGGCTCGCGCGCGGCGACAACCCGGCGCTCGCGCAGGCAGCAGCACGCGTGGATGACGCAGCCGTCGTCGTGGAATCGAGCACAGGCCGCGCCGCCACCCTCACCGTGCTCGGCGAGAGCCTCGACATCGAGCTCCCGGCTCGCGGTCTGCACTACGCGGTGGATGCGGCTGCTGCGGTCGCGATGGCAGCCGCGCTGCTCGGGGACGAGCTCATGCTCGCGGACGTCGCATCCGGCCTCGCCACCATGGACGCCGTCTATGGGCGCGGCGAGGTGCTGCAGCACAACGGCGAGGATCTCGAACTCATCACCATGAAGAACCCGCCGAGCCTGCAGGTCAACCTCGACTACCTCGACCGGCCGGAGCAGGTGCTCGTCGCCGTGGACGAAGGCACCCCCGACCCATCGTGGATCTACGGCTCCGACCTGTCCAAGCTCGATCACGTTGACGTGATCACCGGCTCGAAGGCGTGGCAGTTCGCCACCCGCTTCGGCTACGACGAGCTTCCCGTCGGCCTCGTGGAGCCCGCGCTCAAGCCTGCGCTCGCGCACTTCCTCGCGCTGCCGAAGCCGGGCCGCGGCGTGAAGACACTCATCGTGAACTACGAGCAGATGATGCTGATCCGCAAGGAACTCGGCTATCTGGAGCTCGAGGGCTCGAAGCCCGCCGGAGCGGGGGAGCGATGACGATCACCGTCGTGCACCTCTACCCAAGAGAGCTCGGGATCAACGGCGACGTCGGCAACGTCATCGCGCTCCGCAAGCGCGCCGAGTGGCGCGGCCTGCAGCTCGAGGTGCACGATCACGAGGTTGGCGGCGAGCTGCCGGCAGCCGCACATCTCGTGCACATCGGCAGCGGTCCGGTCTCCGGCCAGGAGGCGGTGCGCGAGGATCTTGCGCGGATCGCCCCGGCGCTGCGCGCGTGGGCCGACTCGGGCGTCGCGTTTCTCGCGATCGCGGGTGGCTGGCAGCTGCTCGGGCGCGAGCTCATCGGGCTCGACGGATCGGTGACGGCTGGTGCGGACATCCTGCCGTCGCGCGCGACGCTCACGACCGACCGGCGGGTGGGAGAGGTTGTCGCGACCTCATCGCTCGGCGAGGTCGCCGGCTTCGAGAATCACGGTGCCGTCACCGAGCTGCTCGACGGCGCCACCCCGTTCGCGCTCGTCACGCACCGCGAGGGCCGAGGCCCGGCCGCCGAGGGCGTGATCGTCGACCGCCGGATCGGTACGAACCTGCACGGTCCGTTCCTGCCGATGAACCCGAAGTGGGCGGACTGGCTACTGGATGCCGCGGCCGACCTCGCGGGCGTGACCGCGACCGCCCCCGTGCCGACCCAGGCCATCGTGGACGACCGTGCCGCGAAGTCGCGCGACGCCATCCGTGGGCGGCTCGGCGGCTAAGCCCGCGCGCGGCGTTCTACCCGCCCAGGTACACCCGCGGCAACCGCCGCACCTTCGCGACGATCTCGTCGCCGATCGAGCCAGCCCAGCGCGCCCACTCCTCCGCGGTCGGCTCGCCGTCATCGCCGCTGCCGAACAGGATGACCTCGTCGCCGGGTTCGACCTCGAGACCGTCGATGTCGAGCGTGAGCGTGTCCACGTCGAGGGAGGTGATCCGTCGGCGCTGACCGTGGATGAGCGCTTCGGCCTCGCCGATCGCAGGCGGATGGATGCCGTCGGCGCTGCCGACGCCGACGGTTGCCGTCGCATCCTTCACCCACAGCACGGGCGCCCGGATCGACATGACGGGTCGGAGCCCCAGGTCGCGGCCCGAGCGATCGTCGAATGGGGAGATGCCATAGGCCGCGATGCCGAAGCGCACGATGTCCAGTCGCGCCTCGGGCATCCGGATGCCCGCAGAGCTTGCGGCGAGGTGCAGCACGTCGGGCTCTGCACCCAGTTGCCGGGCCACGTCGACGGCGCGCTCGAACTCGGCGAGCGCCGCGGCATCCTCGTCGGGGGAGGCGTCGGCGAGGTGCGACCAGAGGCCGACGATGCGGGCACGCTTCGCCCGCCGGGCTTCGACGGCCGCCGTGACGAGCGCCGGCCAGTCCTCAGGGCTCGCGCCGTTGCGGTGCAGGCCGGTGTCGATCTTGAGGTGCAGTCTCGCCGGCTCCTTGCGGCCTGCGGCGAGGATCGCGTCGAGCTGCCACTGCGCCGAGATTCCGAGGTCGACCTTGGCGTCGATCGCGGCGCCGAAGTCGGTGTCCGTGCCGTGCAGCCACGCGAAGAGCGGCGCATCGATGCCCGCTTCGCGCAGGGCGAGCGCCGCCGGAACGTCGAGCACGGCGAGCGACGAGGCTCCCGACTTGAGGGCTGCGCGGGCGAGCGCGAGCATGCCGTGGCCGTAGGCGTTGGCCTTGACCGCGAGCATGGTCGCGGCGGGCTTTGCGAGCTCGGAGAGGGTGCGCACGTTGTGGCGGAACGCTTCGAGGTCGATCTCGGCGCGGGCCTCCGACCCGAGCGCCGGGAAACGGCCCAGCGGACTTGCGGCTAGCCACGGTCGCCGCCGATTGCGATGCGTTGCACGCGCGGCCCGATGGCTGCCGTCAGCTCGAGTGCGCGAGCGCCCGGTCTGCTTCGCCCAGGTGACGGCGGTTGGATGCCCCGCCGCGCCATTGCCGAACACCACAGCGTCGGCGCCCACGCAGACGTCGGCGTCACCACTGTCCACCACGAACTGGTCCATGGCGACGCGCCCGACGAGCGGGTGGACACCACCGCCAACCCACACGGATGACACGTTGGAGGCGAGCCGCGGGATGCCGTCGGCATAGCCGAGGCCGACGAGCGAGAGCGTCGTGTCGCGCTCGGTGCGGTAGCTGTAGCCGTAGGAGACCCCGCTGCCCTGCAGGCACGCGCTTCACCGAGACGACCTCGCCGACGACGGTCATGACCGGTGTGGTCTCCGATCGCGGGTCGACTCCGTAGGCGGCTGCCGACACCACGTGGAGCTTGCCGGCAGGCGGGCAGCGCGGAGCGTCCGGACGAGACGTAGCCCAGCACGCCGAGCCGCATGGCGATCGGCACGATCAGCGCAAGCGAATGCCCGTGCGCGTCGGCACGGGCATCCAGCGCGATCTCGCCGTACTTGGCGGTCAGGAAGCGGAGGTTCTCGGCGAACGCATCGAGATCGATGCGAGCGTCACGCCGCAACCCTGCGGGAGGCAGTGCCGTCGGTCACGGTGTTCGGTCGGCTGCCGTTCCGAGCTCAGTCGGGGACGACGTCGAGGAGACGCGAGGACTCGTCGTGCCAGTGCAGAGCGGTCGGCTCAAGCTTGTCCTTGAACTTCGCGCCGTGGTGCGCGCAGAACAGCAGCTCGCCGCTCGAGAGCGTCACGCGGATGTAGGCCTGGGCGCCGCAGCTGTCACAGCGGTCGTGCGCGGAGAGGGTGGCATCCAGCTCGTCGACAGGTGCGGTCTCGGAAGTGATCTGAGTCATGATCTGCTCCTTCGGGTCTTCGAGTGGTGATGCCTTGTGTCCAATCAAAGCACGGGGATGTTACGGAACCGCGTCTATTGCCGGGTATTTCGCTGAACGCGTACTAGCGAGTCGATTCGGGTGTCGCGATCGAGCGGCAACGGTGGCGGTAGTTAGGGTTGGAACGCCGACCACCTCGGTTCCATTCCCATGCAAGGAGACCATGTCCGCGGACTACTCAGCACGCCATCTCTCCGTGCTCGAGGGCCTCGAGGCGGTGCGCAAGCGGCCCGGCATGTACATCGGCTCCACGGACTCGCGCGGCCTCATGCACTGCCTGTGGGAGATCATCGACAACTCGGTCGACGAGGCGCTCGGCGGCAGCGGATCGCAGATCGACGTCATCCTGCGCCCCGACGAGAGCGTCGAGGTGCGCGACCGTGCCCGCGGCATCCCGGTCGACATCGAGCCGAAGACGGGACTGTCGGGCGTCGAGGTGGTCTTCACCAAGCTGCACGCTGGCGGCAAGTTCGGGTCGGGGTCGTACGCGGCATCCGGCGGCCTGCACGGCGTCGGCGCGTCGGTCGTGAACGCGCTCTCCGAGCGGCTCGACGTCGAGGTCGATCGCGACGGCAAGACCTGGGCGATGTCGTTCCACCGCGGTGAGCCCGGCATCTTCGACGACAGCGGCGACGAACCGACGCCGGATGCCCCGTTCACCCCGTTCACCGACAACAGCGAGCTGCGCGTGGTCGGCAAGGTCGCCAAGGGCGTCACCGGCACGCGCGTGCGCTACTGGGCCGACCGGCAGATCTTCACCAAGGGCGCGACGTTCCAGCCGGACGAGCTCACCGACCGGCTGCGCCAGACCGCGTTCCTCGTGTCGGGCCTCACGCTCGAGCTCAACGACGAGCGCGGCGACGAGCCGACCACGGAGCGCTTCCACTTCGACGGCGGCATCTCCGAGTTCGTCGAGCACCTCGCCGCCGACGGCCCGGTCACCGACGTCTGGCGCATGACCGGCACCGGGCACTTCACCGAGACGGTGCCCGTGCTGCAGGACACCGGCGCGATGGTGCCCACCGAGCTCGAGCGGGACTGCGTCGTGGATGTCGCGCTGCGCTGGGGCACCGGCTACGACACCGTGTTCAAGAGCTTCGTCAACATCATCGCGACCCCCAAGGGCGGCAGCCACCAGCTCGGCTTCGAGCAGGGGATGCTGAAGTTCCTGCGCCAGCAGATCGAGGCGAACGCGCGTCGGCTGAAGGTCGGCAACGACAAGCTCGAGAAGGACGACATGCTCGCGGGGCTCACCGCCGTGCTGACCGTGCGCCTGCCCGAGCCGCAGTTCGAGGGGCAGACGAAGGAGATCCTCGGCACGCCGGCGGTGCGCGCGATCGTCGCCAGCGTCATCCAGAAGTCCTTGACCGAGAAGTTCACGTCGTCGAAGCGCGACGACAAGGCGCAGTCGGCGCTCGTGCTCGACAAGATCGTGTCCGAGATGAAGGCGCGCGTCTCGGCCCGCGCCCACAAGGAGACGCAGCGCCGCAAGAACGCGCTCGAGAGCTCGACGCTGCCGGCGAAGCTCGTGGACTGCCGCTCGAACGACGTCGCGTCGAGCGAGCTGTTCATCGTCGAGGGCGACTCCGCGCTCGGCACGGCGAAGCTCGCGCGCGACAGCGAGTACCAGGCGCTGCTGCCGATCCGCGGCAAGATCCTCAACGTGCAGAAGGCATCGGTCGCCGACATGCTCGGCAACGCCGAGTGCGCCGCGATCATCCAGGTGATCGGCGCAGGTTCCGGCCGCACGTTCGAACTCGAGCAGGCGCGCTACGGCAAGGTCATCATCATGAGCGACGCCGATGTCGACGGCGCGCACATCCGCACCCTGCTGCTCACGCTGTTCTTCCGCTACATGCCCGACATGATCAAGGACGGCCGGGTGTTCGCCGCCGTGCCGCCGCTGCACCGCGTCGTCGTCATGAACCCCGGCACGAAGCCGAACGAGACGATCTACACGTACTCCGAGGCCGAGCTGAACGGCGTGCTCGCGACGCTGAAGAAGCAGGGCAAGCGGTACCAGGATCCGATCCAGCGCTACAAGGGACTCGGCGAGATGGATGCCGACCAGCTCGCGACCACGACGATGGACCGCGACCACCGCACCCTGCGCCGCGTGCAGCTGCGCGACGCCGAGAACTCCGACCGCGTGTTCGAACTGCTCATGGGCAACGACGTCGCGCCGCGCAAGGACTTCATCATCGCGGGCCGCGGGATCGACCGCGACCGGATCGACGCGTAGCGCCCGATGCCGGCCGTGCTGCTCACCGGGATGTCGGGCGTGGGCAAGTCGACGGTGCTCGCGGAGCTTGCGGCACGTGGCATCCACGCCGTCGACACCGACTCCGGGGACTGGATCGAGGTCGTCGATGGCGAGCGGCTCTGGCGGGCGGACGCGATCGGCGCCCTGCTGAACGAGCCGGGCGACCTCGTGCTCGCGGGCACCGTGGCGAACCAGGGTCGGTTCTACGACCGGCTGGTCGGCGTCGTGCTGCTGACTGTGCCGATCGAGGAGGCGCTGCGCCGCATCGATACTCGCACGAACAACGACTGCGGCAAGCGTCCGGAGGAGCGCGCCGCGATCGAGCGGGACTTCGCGGAGGTCGAGCCGCTGCTGCGCGAGGGTGCGACGCTCGTGCTCGACGGTCAGCGGCCGGTTGAGGAGAGCGCCGACGCGATCGTTGCCCTCCTGCATTGAGATCGGCTTTGCGCCGAACTGCTCGTCTTGCGCCGTTTCGTTCGGGCGCAAAGCGAGCAGAACGGCGCAAAGTCAGGGAGGGAGAGCTAGAGCGCGGCCCCGATCGACCCCACGACACCCTCGAGCGGCGCCCCCGAGGCATCCCGCTTCGCGCCCGACTCGGGCAGCACGCGCGCCGAGCCGTCCGGGCCGACCGCGAGCGCGGGCGACGGTCCGACCCACGCCACGCTGAGCGCGCCCTCGCCCTTGAGGAAGGTGTGCGCCCGCACGCCGCCGGTCGCGCGTCCCTTGCCGGGGAACTCCTCGATCGCCGAGACCTTGCCGCGGCCGGGGTCGGTGCCCGGGAGCACGCCGGCGGGGGTGGAGATCGTGGCGACCACGGCATCCGTCAGCGAACTGAGCGCGCCGAAGAACAGCACGTCCGCATCCTTGCCGAGGTTGATGCCGGCCATGCCGCCCGCGGCAGCGCCCTGCGGTCGCACCGCCGACGGCGGCGAAGTGCAGCAGCTGCGCATCCGTCGTGATGAACACGAGCTCGGCCTCGTCGGCCGCGTGACCGACGCCGACGACCTCGTCGCCGGGCTTGAGCGACACGACCTCGAAGTCGGGTCGCGACGGGTAGCCGCCGGGGGAGACCCGCTTGACGACGCCCTGCTTCGTGCCGAGCACGATCGGTGCGTCCGAGGTGAGCGAGACGAAGCCGACGACGCGCTCCTTGCCCGAGACGCCGACGTAGTCCGCGACGCGGGCACCCGCGGCGAGCTGGATCGCGTTCGCGGGCACGTTCGGCAGGTCGACGGGCGTGAAGCCGGATGAGCCGGCCGAGGTTCGTGACCGCGCCCACCTCGCCGCGGCTCGTCGTCGTCACGCGCGACAGGATCGCGTCGTGCTTGCTCCGGCGCTTCGGCACCTGCAGCCCCTCGTCGCCGAGGTCGACCCGGATGGCGCGGCCCGTCGTCGAGAGCAGCACCTCGCACGGGGCATCCGCGATCTCGAGAATCGGTGCGGCCGTCTTCGAGCGGGATGCCGGCGCCATCGGCCGCGCCTCGGTGAGCATCGTGCGGCGCGGCGTGCCGAACCGCTCGGCGATCTCCTCGAGCTCGTCGGAGACGAGCGTGCGGATGCGCACGGGATCGGACAGGATCGCCTCGAGTTCCGCGATCTCGCGACGCAGCGTGTCGCGCTCGGTCTCGAGCTCGATGCGGCTGAACTTCGTCAGCCGGCGCAGTCGCAGCTCGAGGATGTACTCGGCCTGCACCTGGCTGAGCTCGAACACGTCGATCAGGCGCGTGCGGGCCTGGTCGGAGTCGTCGCTCGTGCGGATGACCTGGATGACCTCGTCGATGTCGAGGATCGCGATGAGCAGACCCTCGACGAGGTGCAGCCGCTCCTGCCGACGCGCGAGGCGGAACTTCGAGCGTCGCGTGACGACCGAGAGCCGGTGGTCGAGGTACACCTGCAGCAGCTCGCGCAGTCCGAGGGTCTGCGGGCCGCCGTCGACGAGCGCGACGTTGTTGATCGAGAAGCTCTCCTCGAGCGGGGTGAGCCGGTAGAGCTGCTCGAGCACGGCATCCGGGCTGAATCCGGTCTTGATGCCGATCACGAGACGCAGGCCGTTGGTGCGGTCGGTGAGGTCGGTGACATCGGAGATGCCGCTGATCTTCTTGGACTGCACGCCGTCCTTGATCTTCTCGATCACGCGCTCGGGGCCGACCATGTAGGGCAGCTCGGTGACGACGAGGCCGGTCTTGCGTGCGGTGACGCTCTCGATCGAGACCTTCGCGCGGGTCTTGAACGCGCCGCGGCCGGTGGCGTAGGCATCCCGGATGCCGTCGAGCCCGATGATGATGCCGCCCGTCGGCAGGTCGGGCGCCGGCACGAACGCCATGAGGTCCTCGAGCGAGGCTTCGGGGTTCTCGAGCAGGTAGCGCGCGGCCGCGACGACCTCGATGAGGTTGTGCGGCGCCATGTTGGTCGCCATGCCGACCGCGATGCCGCTCGCGCCGTTCACGAGCAGGTTCGGGAACGCCGACGGCAGCACGTCGGGCTGCATGAACGCGTTGTCGTAGTTGGGCACGAAGTCGACGACGTCCTCGTCGAGGCCGTCGGTGAGCGCGGTGGCGGCCCACGCCGGGCGGGCCTCGGTGTAGCGGGGGGCGGCGGGTCCGTCATCCAGCGAACCGAAGTTGCCGTGCCCGTCGATGAGGGGCACGCGCAGCACGAAGTCCTGCGCGAGTCGCACCATCGCGTCGTAGATCGACGCGTCGCCGTGCGGGTGGAACTTGCCCATGACCTCGCCGACCACGCGCGACGACTTCACGTGCCCGCGGTCGGGTCGCAGGCCCATCTCGGTCATGCCGAACAGGATGCGGCGCTGCACGGGCTTGAGCCCGTCGCGCGCGTCGGGCAGCGCGCGCGAGTAGATGACCGAGTACGCGTACTCGAGGAACGAGCCCTCCATCTCGGAGGAGACGTCGACGTCGAGGATGCGCTCGCCGGAGGGGTCGTCCGAAGGGCGCTGTGGGGTGTTGGTATCGGAGGTAGCCATAGGATTGCCGCCATGCTACCGGCGCCCTCACCAGCCCGGGTGAGCCTTGCCGATGTCGTGAGAAGTTGCCTCGAATCGACCTCCGGAGCCGCCAATCGGCTCGGTCTGCCAGCCGGTGCGCAGCGCGATCGTGCTGCTCGTCGACGGCCTCGGCGCCGACAACTCTGCGCGCCCGCGACGGGCCACGCGCGCACCCTCGCCGGCGAGCTCGGCAAGACGACCACGATCGAGACCGGGGTGCCGACGACGACCGCGTCGGCGATCGCCTCGCTCACGACGGGCGCGCTGCCCGGGCAGCACGGACTCGTCGGCTACACGGTGCTCGACGCCGCGCACGACCGCATCGTCAACCAGCTCTCCGGCTGGGACGACCGGCTCGACCCCGCGACCTGGCAGCTGCAGCCCACGCTGTTCGAGACTGCCGAGATCGCGGCGTACGCGGTCGGACCGGAGCGCTACCGCGACTCGGGCTTCAGCAGGGCGGTGCTGCGCGGCGCGGAGTACCGCGCAGCATCCACGATCCTCGGTCGGCTCGAGCTCGCCGCGCGGCTCGCGGCGGCAGGCGCCCGCGATCGTCTACGTGTACGTTCCCGAGCTCGACCAGGCCTGCCACGCCTACGGCTGGCAGTCACCGCAGTGGACCGCAGCGTGCTCGAGCAGCTCGACGGCGCCGTGCGCGACGTGCTCCCGACCCTGGGCACGTCGGTCGGGATGGTCATCACGGCCGACCACGGCGTGCTCGACGTGCCGCACCACTCCCACGTGCTGTTCGACGCGGAGCCCGAGCTCGTGGCCGGCGTGCGGTTCGTCGCGGGGGAGCCGAGGATGCTGCATCTCCACGTCGAAGCGGGCGTGGATGCCGCGGCCCTCGCCGCCACCTGGCGCGCCAGCGAGGGCGACCGCGCGTGGGTCGCGACCCGCGCCGAGGCGATCGACGCGGGCTGGTTCGGCCCGGTGCTGCCCGTGGTCGCACCCGCGGATCGGAGATGTGCTCGTCGCGGCGCGCAAGGCCGTCGCGTACTACGACTCGCGTGACCCGACCGGCAGCGGCCGCTCGATGATCGGGCAGCACGGCTCGTGGTCGCCCGCGGAGACGCGGGTGCCGCTGCTGCGATTCGGCGCCTTCGGCGCTGAGGCCTCGAAGCGCCGCTACGCGCGGTCCTCATCCGGTCGAGCGCCGAACACGATCTCGTCCCAGCTCGGCATCGCGACGCGTCCCTTGCGGCTCGAGCGGCCCTGCGGTCCGGTCTGGCGCTGCGCGTCCACCTCGCCGGCGAAGTCCCCGAGGGGCACGTCGACGAGCCGGATGGCGCCGGTGGACGGGTGGGTGGAGCGCGCGTCATCCTCGTCGTCCTCGTAGGCGGCCGACTCGCGTTCGCCGCGTCGGCGCCGGAGTGCCTCGAGCAGGTCGGCGGTCTGGCTGTGCGCGGGCGGCTCGCTCTCCGCGGCCGAGCCGCGGCCGAACGGCACTGCCTCCGCCATGGCGCTTCGGCCGTACGGCACCGCCTCGGCCATCGGTGCGGTCGTGACCGACTCGGACTCGACCACGACCGAGTCGTCGACATCGAATGCGCCGCTGTCGAAGCGCGACGAGTCGGGCGCCGGTCTGTGGTCGGCGACGGCCCGCAGCCGCGGGATGAGCGGACCGGATGCGCCTTCGCCCTGCTGCGAGAGCTGGATCGCCTCGCTGTTGAGCGGAGCGAGCGCGAGCTTGCGCGGGTCGAACGACCAGCGGGCGTCGTGGTCGATCTGGTTCGCGGTGAACGAGAGCTTGACGACCCAGCCGCTGGCCATCTCCTTCCAGCTCGCCCAGCGCTCGCCGACGGCACCGAGCTCGTGCAGCCGCTCGCGGATGACCGTGCCGAAGGTCGTGCCCTGGTTCGACGGGTCGAGTTCGGCCGTGTGCACGGTCACGGCGAGGGCGCTCTCGACGACGAACTCGCGCTCGGCGAGCACGGGGCCCTCGAACTTCTGGATGTACTCGAGCGGCACCCCGGTGATCGACGAGACATCCTGGGCCGACATGCCCGCGCGGATGTGCGCCTGGATCTCCCGCGGCGCGAGCTTGCGGCCGTTGCCCGGCTCCGGCTGGCTCTGCCGCAGCTTCGACTGCAGCACTTCGTCGATGGGGATGCGATAGCGCTCGCCGTCGTCAGCGGCGACGAGCAGCGCTCCGTTCTCGACACCGATCACTCGCAGGTCCTGCATGCTGGAACACCCTCCCGGTCACGGATTAGCGGCAAGGATCGCACGCGATCCCGCGGTTTCCGGGGAATACCACGGGCGCGCCGAAAGTTGACCATCGAGCACGTGAGCGAGCGCCTCTCAACGGTTTGCTATTTCGCTAGTCGATGACGCAGACTGTCGCCGCTTGACTCACGTGGATTCAGATACAGAAGCGGATGGGAATGGCAACCGATTACGACGCGCCCCGCAAGACCGACGACGACTCCGAGTCGATCGAGGCACTCAAGGAGCGCGTACCGGACAAGTCGTCGGGCTCGATCGACGTCGACGACGCCGACAACCCGGGCAGCTTCGAACTCGCGGGTGCGGACCTCTCCGATCTCGACCTCGATGTCGTCGTGCTCCCGCCGCAGGCGGACGAGTTCACCTGCGTGAGCTGCTTCCTCGTGAAGCACCGCTCGCAGATCGACCACGAGGAGAAGCTCGGCCCGATCTGCCTGGAGTGCGCGGCCTAGGCAGCAGCCGACTCATCGGCCGCACCGCTCAGGCGCAGCACTCGCACGAGCTCCTCGGGGCGGCGCGTCGAGATGAGCCAGTACGGCGTCGGATCGTTCGGGATCGTCGAGCGTGACTCGCACGACCGGGTCGACCCAGCCGCGGATCACGAGGTACGCACGCGCGTCGAGTCCGACGCCGCGCTCGGCTCGGGCCTGCGAACCGCGGGATGCCACGGCGCCGGCCACCACGTCCAGCGGCAGCCGCGCCTTCCCCGCGACGAGCGTGGCGTCGGTCACCTCGATGACGGGGGATCCGAGCAGCAGGAGCCCGACGCATCCTGCATAGAGCACGATCGCCACGACGATGCCGGCGGTCGTGTTGATCGGCAGGAACACGAGCAGGCTCGCCGGGATGACGAGTGCGGTCGCGATGAACAGCCAGGGCGCGGGCCACAGCCGCTCGTGGAAGAGGGACATACGACTATTGCACCAGAGTTCCGGCGCCGCCGCCTGACCTCGGCCGCCCAGTGTTCTGCACTACCCTCGTCTCGTGGCCGATACCGTCGACGTGCTCATCGCCACGGGCGAGACGCCCGTGTACGCGCATCCAGGTGACGCCGGAGCCGATCTGGTCGCCGCTGAGGCCGTCGTGCTCGAGCCCGGCGCGCGGGCGACGGTGGGCACGGGCGTCTCGATCGCCCTGCCCGACGGCTACGTCGCCTTCGTCGTGCCGCGCAGCGGGCTCGCGATGCGACACGGCATCACGATCGTCAACAGCCCGGGCACGGTGGATGCCGGCTACCGCGGCGAGATCCGCATCACCCTGCTGAACACCGATGCGTCGACTCCGTTCCCCATCGAGGTCGGCGACCGGATCGCGCAACTCATCGTCATGCCCGTGTCACGGGCCAGATTCGTCCCGGTGGCGAAGCTGCCGGGCAGTCATCGAGGCGAGGGCGGGTTCGGTTCGACCGGGCACCGCGCCGCCGAAGCAGGAGCAGGAGCATCATCGTGAGCGACCCCACACCACCCGACGTGCCGGTAGGAGAGGCCGCCGGCGAGTCCGAGTCGATCCAGCCGAAGTCGGCGCCGGCCGACCGCGACACCGCCGGTCCGCTCGACGAGTCCGAAGCGAACGCGGTGCGCCCGTACGTCGACCTCGGCGGCGTCAAGATCCTGCCGCGGCCCGAGCTGCAGTTGCGCCTCGAAGTCGAGGAGGGCAGCAAGCGCGTCGTCGCGGTCGGCCTCGACTACGCGGGATCCACGCTGCAGGTGCAGCCGTTCGCCGCGCCCCGCTCGAGCGGGCTGTGGCACGAGATCCGCCAGCAGATCGTCGACCAGATCCACAAGCAGGGCGGCACGACCCGGGTGGTGGATGGCACGTTCGGCCCAGAGGTGCTCGCCGAGATCCCGACCACGGTCAACGGCCAGACGGCCACCCGTCTCGCGCGCTTCGTGGGAGTCGACGGACCGCGCTGGTTCCTGCGCGGCGTGATCGCGGGCGAAGGTGCCACGAACGCCGAAGCCGCCGCGAAGGTCGAGGACCTGTTCCGCAGCATCGTCGTGGTTCGCGGCACCACGCCCATGCCGCCGCGCGACCTCATCCCACTGCACATGCCCGCGGGCCAGGGCACCCCGGCGACGACCGCGTGATGGCCGACGCACCACGGGGCGAGAAGCCCGAGTCGGGCGAGCCCGACGAGTCGACGCCGACGCCGACCAGCCCGACCTTCCGTGAGGCATTCGCCGCCGCGGCGGCGAAGTCCGGCTTCGGCCAGGTCGAAGCCGGGCGAGGCCCCGAGCGCGGGCGCGCTGCTCGGCGCGATGGGCGGCGTCCGCGGCATCGTCGAGGCGGTGCTGCCGCCGTTCGCGTTCCTCATCGTCTACACGATCACGAGCAACCTGTTCTGGTCGGTGCTGCCGCCGCTCGCGCTCGCGGTGATCTTCGTGATCGTGCGCATCGTCACGAAGTCGCCGGTCATGCCGGCGATCGGCGGGCTCGTGCTCACCGCGCTCTCCGCGGGTTTCGCACTGTGGACCGGCAACGCGAGCGACAACTTCGTGCTCGGCTTCGTCATCAACGGCATCGGCCTCGCGCTCATGCTCCTGAGCCTGATCGCGCGTCGCCCGCTGCTGGGCATCGTCGCGGGCTTCCTCACGGGCGACGAGGACTGGCGCGACGACAGGGCGAAGTTCCGCGTCGCGGTGATCGCGACCCTGCTGTGGGTCGGGCTGTTCGGCGCTCCGGCTCGCCGTGGAACTGCCGCTGTACTTCGCCGACGCGGCGCAGGCGCTCGCGGCGACCAAGCTCATCCTCGGACTGCCGCTGTACGCCGTGACCCTCTGGCTCACCTGGCTGCTCATGCGAACGGCCTATGCGCGGCCTCAGCAGCAGTGAGGTAGCCGCCGCGGTCGCTCGCGGCGAGGCGAACGTCACGAAGCGCACCACCTCGCGCCCGCTGTCGCACATCATCCGAGACAACGTCTTCACGCTGTTCAACGCGATCCTCACGGTGTGCTTCGTGCTCATCCTGATCTTCGGCGACCTCCGTGACGGACTGTTCTTCGGCATCGTGATCTGCAACGCCGCGATCGGTGTCGTGCAGGAGGTGCGCGCGAAGCTCGCGCTCGACCGGCTCGCGCTGCTCGCATCCCCGGTGGTCGCGGTGCTGCGCGACGGCGCGCTCAGCACGGTCGCGCCGGAGCAGGTCGTGCTCGGTGACACCGTCGTGCTGCGCGCGGGCGACCAGATCGTCGCCGACGCGACCGTGCTCGACTCGATCGACCTCACGATCAACGAGTCCCTGCTGACCGGCGAGTCGGAGCCCGTCGAGAAGAAGGACGGGGATGCCCTGCTCTCGGGCTCGCTCGTCGCCTCCGGTGGCGGGCACGCGGTCGTGACCGCCGTCGGCGCGTCCTCGTACGCGAACAAGCTCACGGCCGAGATCCGGCGGCACTCGCTCGCCCAATCGGAGCTGCGTCGCGCGACCAACAAGATCCTCGTCTACATCTCGTGGATCCTCGGCCCGATCGTCGTCATCGTGATCGGCAGCCGCATGCTCACCTACGGCGACGGGTTCGACGTCGGCGCGCTGAGTGCCGAGCAGTGGCGCCAGGGCATCATGGATGTCGTCGCGAGCGTCGTCGGCATGATCCCAGAGGGCCTCGTGCTGCTCATCAGTCTCGCGTTCGGAGTCGCGGCGATCCGTCTCGCCGCCCAGAAGGTGCTCATCCAGGAGCTCGCGGCCGTCGAGATCCTCGCCAGGGTGGATGTGCTGTGCCTCGACAAGACCGGCACCCTCACGAGCGGCACGGTCTCGTTCACGCGAGCCGACCGCGTCGGCGACCGCGGCGCGGCGCACGACGCGGCCATGGCCGCGGCGCTGTCGTGCTTCGCGCGCGACGAGGGAGCCAACGCGACCGCGAAGTCGCTGCTCGACCACTACCCGGATGTCGGCGCGAAGGTGCTCGCGCGCGTGCCGTTCGCGAGCAAGCGGCAGTGCAGCGGCATCGAGTGTCTCGTCGACGGGCAGCAGTCGTCGTGGCTGCTCGGTGCGCCGGAGCGATTGTTCGCGAAGCATCCGGAGCTCGCGGCGACCGCCGCGGCGCACCAGGCCGAGGGGCACCGCACGCTCGGACTGGTCCGCCTGAATGGTCCGCTGCCGGCCGTCGACGACCTCGACGTCGAGGAGCTGGACACCGAGCCGGCGGCCGTGCTGCTGTTCGGGGAGGAGATTCGGCCGGATGCGGCATCCACGCTCCAGTACTTCAAGGAGCAGGGGGTGCGCTGCATCATCATCTCCGGTGACAACCCCACGACGGTCTCGGCGCTCGCGAACGGGCTCGGCGTCGGCACGTCGTCGCAGGATGCGGGGGAGCTGCACGGTGACGCGGAAATTCGCGCCGCGCTGGCCGAGCACAGCATCTTCGGACGGGTGACGCCCGACCAGAAGCGCGCGATGGTGCGCGTGCTGCAGGAGGACGGCCACACGGTCGCGATGACCGGCGACGGCGTCAACGACGCGATGGCGATCAAGGATGCCGACCTCGGCATCGCGATGGGCTCCGGCACGTCGGCGTCGAAGGCCGTCGCGCGGCTCGTGCTGCTCGACAACAAGTTCGAGCGGCTGCCGAACGTGCTGCTCTACGGCCGCCAGGTGATCGCGAACGTGGAGCGGGTCGCGAACCTGTTCCTCGCGAAGACGACGTACGGCATCCTGTTCGCGATCGTGTTCGCGGTGCTGCTGTGGGAGTTCCCGTTCCTGCCGCGCCAGCTCACGCTCGTCTCGACGCTCACGATCGGCATCCCGGCGTTCTTCCTCGCGCTCGCGCCGAACAAGCGGATCTACCATTCCGGCATCCTCAGGCGCCTGCTCCGGTACGCCGCGCCCACCGGGATCATCGCGGCCGCCTCGACGTTCGCGTGCGCCGCGATCGTGCGCCAGCTCGTGCCGCAGGAGGACGTGCAGCCGATCGTGACGGTCGCCCTCTTCACGGTGACGTACTGGATCCTCTGCGTGCTCACACGACCGCTCGACCG
Source organism: uncultured Actinomycetota bacterium (assembly GCA_963790235.1). Classification (GTDB taxonomy): domain Bacteria; phylum Actinomycetota; class Actinomycetes; order Actinomycetales; family Microbacteriaceae; genus Rhodoglobus. Next base: position 33,625 of record CAWBNZ010000010.1, on the reverse strand, counting down.
CTGGCGAGCGATCCTGCTCGCGTCGATGGCAGTCGCCTTCGTGCTCTCGGTGACCGTGCCGGTCGCGCGTGACTTCTTCGCGATGGACGTGACGCTCGGCATCCCGCTGCTCATCGGCGTCGCGTGCGGCGCAGTGGGTGCGGTCGGCATCGAGCTCATGTACCGCTACGCCCGGCGCCACGAACTCATCTACGACCGCGTGTGAAGTGCTAAAGTATCTTGATATCAAGATACTTTCTTAGGCCATCCTCACTGGTGTGCTCGGTCGCCGAGCGCGAGGATGGAACAAGAGTCAGCAAGGGAGACGGCACATGTCTGCAGTGAACAGCTTCGGCGCCAAAGACACACTCACGGTCGATGGCAAGGACTACGAGGTCTTCCGCGTCGACACCGTGCCCGGCCACGAGAAGCTGCCGTTCAGCCTCAAGGTGCTGCTCGAGAACCTGCTTCGCACCGAGGACGGCGCGAATGTCACGAAGGGCCAGATCGAGGCCCTCGGATCGTGGGAGCCCACTGCAGAGCCCGACACCGAGATCCAGTTCACGCCCGCTCGTGTGATCATGCAGGACTTCACGGGCGTTCCGTGCATCGTCGACCTCGCCACGATGCGTGAGGCCATGGAGGCGCTCGGCGGCGACCCGACCAAGATCAACCCGCTTGCTCCGGCCGAGCTCGTGATCGATCACTCGGTGATCGCCGACCTGTTCGGCACCGAGAACGCGCTCGAGCGCAACGTCGAGATCGAGTATGAGCGCAACGGCGAGCGCTACCAGTTCCTGCGCTGGGGCCAGACCGCGTTCGACGACTTCAAGGTCGTGCCGCCCGGCACCGGCATCGTGCACCAGGTCAACATCGAGTACCTCGCCCGCGTCACGTTCACCCGCGAGGTCGGCGGCATGCTGCGCGCGTACCCCGACACGTGTGTTGGCACCGACTCGCACACGACGATGGTCAACGGCCTCGGCGTGCTCGGCTGGGGCGTCGGCGGCATCGAGGCCGAGGCGGCCATGCTCGGCCAGCCCGTGTCGATGCTCATCCCCAAGGTCGTCGGCTTCAAGCTCACCGGCTCCATCCCGACCGGCGTGACCGCGACCGACGTCGTGCTCACCATCACGCAGCAGTTGCGCAAGCACGGCGTCGTCGGCAAGTTCGTCGAGTTCTACGGTGACGGCGTCGCCCAGGTGCCGCTGGCGAACCGCGCGACCATCGGCAACATGAGCCCGGAGTTCGGCTCGACCGCCGCGATGTTCCCGATCGACGATGTCACGCTCGACTACCTGCGCCTCACCGGTCGCAGCGACGAGCAGGTCGCACTCGTCGAGGCGTACTCCAAGTTGCAGAAGCTGTGGCACGACCCGTCGGTCGAGCCCGTGTTCAGCGAGTACCTCGAGCTCGATCTCGCCACCGTCGTGCCATCCATCGCCGGCCCGAAGCGACCGCAGGACAGGGTCGAGCTCAGCCACGCAAAGGCCCAGTTCGCCGACGACCTCGGTGACTACACGAGCAGCGACCTGTCCAGAGTGGATGCCGCGATCGAAGGCACCTTCCCTGCATCCGACCCGATCGGCTTCACCCCGCAGGACGAGGACACCGCGCACGAGCACTCCCACCAGCACGTGAGTCACGCCCCGGGAGAGCTGTCCCGCCCGGTGCCGATCACGCTGAAGGACGGCACGCAGTACACACTCGATCACGGCGCGGTCGCGGTCGCCGCCATCACGTCGTGCACGAACACGTCCAACCCGAGCGTCATGCTCGCGGCCGGGCTCCTGGCTCGCAACGCGAACAAGAAGGGGCTCAAAGCCAAGCCGTGGGTCAAGACCACGCTGGCGCCCGGATCCAAGGTCGTCACCGACTACTACGCCAAGGCTGGCCTCACCGATGATCTCGAGGCACTCGGCTTCTACACCGTGGGCTACGGCTGCACGGTGTGCATCGGCAACACCGGACCCCTGATCGATGAGGTCACCGCGGCGATCAACGACAACGACCTCGCGGTCACCGCCGTGCTCTCGGGCAACCGCAACTTCGAGGGCCGCATCAGCCCCGACGTGAAGATGAACTACCTCGCGAGCCCGCCGCTCGTCATCGCGTACGCTCTCGCCGGGTCGATGAACTTCGACTTCGAGACCGACTCGCTCGGCACCGGCAACGACGGCAAGGAGGTGTACCTCAAGGACATCTGGCCGGATGCCGCCGAGGTGCAGCAGACCATCGACAGCTCGATCTCCACCGAGATGTTCACCCACGAGTACGCGAGCGTCTTCGCGGGTGACGATCGCTGGCGCTCGCTGCCAACGCCCGACTCTGAGGTGTTCGAGTGGGACGCGAACTCCACCTACGTGCGCAAGCCTCCGTACTTCGACGGCATGACCATCGAAACGACCCCCGTCACCGACATCTCGGGCGCTCGCGTGCTCGCGAAGCTCGGCGACTCGGTGACCACCGACCACATCTCGCCGGCTGGCTCGATCAAGGCCGACAGTCCCGCGGGCGAGTACCTGCAGGAGCACGGCGTCGACCGCAACGACTTCAACTCCTACGGGTCACGCCGTGGCAACCACGAGGTGATGATCCGCGGCACGTTCGCGAACATCCGCCTGAAGAACCAGCTGCTGGATGGCGTCGAGGGCGGCTTCACCCGCGACTTCACCCAGGCCGACGGGCCGCAGTCGTTCATCTACGACGCGAGCCAGCACTATCAGGCCGCTGGCACGCCGCTCGTCATCTTCGCAGGCAAGGAATACGGCTCTGGTTCGAGCCGCGACTGGGCCGCGAAAGGAACGTCGCTGCTCGGGGTGCGTGCGGTGATCTCGGAGAGCTTCGAGCGCATCCACCGCTCCAATCTGATCGGGATGGGCGTCGTGCCACTGCAGTTCCCGGCCGGCGAGACCGCGGACAGCCTCGGGCTCGACGGCACCGAGGTCGTGTCGATCACGGGCATCGAGGAGCTCAACTCGGGCACCACACCGAAGGCGGTGCGGGTCGTCGCGGAACCGAGCGAGCACTCCGCGCCCGGCAAGGCGACCGTCGAGTTCGACGCGGTCGTGCGGATCGACACCCCAGGCGAGGCGGACTACTACCGCAACGGCGGCATCCTCCAGTACGTGCTGAGGAGCCTGCTTGTTTAGCCCGCCGCCGCTCCTGCGGCGGGCGTCGTCCGTCCCGGCCTCCACGAATCGCCGTCAAGGCCGCCGATTCGCTCCGGTCGGGCCGGTGGAGACAATGCGCGCGAGTCGCGTCGAGTCCCGTTGAGGCATTGAGCTATTCCGTCGAGCTCGATCCGGAGCGCGCCTACGGCACCGTGAGCCAGGTTGCCCGACTGCGGGCGAGCAGGGTGCCAGTCTCTGAGAAGAGGGCGGCGCCCGAGTAGATCTTGCGGCCGTCGCGCGACGACGGCCAGGCGACGCTCACCAGGCGGTCGTCCGCACGTGGCCGCTCGAGGATCTCGGCGGCGAGGCGACCGAGCAAGGGTCGGCCTTCGAATGGCTCGAATGCGGCGTGCGCGAACCACGACGGGCAGTCGAGGGCTGCCCACAGCACCTCCGGCACGACGAGTCCGTCCTCGTCTGCCACCGATTCGTTGGGGATCCACGGTGCGGCGACGACGCGCCGGTCGGGCACGACGCCGGCGAAGATCCGCAGCCCGTCGCCGATCGGCGCGCTCGGGGCCGCACACGAAGCATCCCGGATAGGAGTGCTGTTTGAATCCCGCAGTAGTGTCTCGACGCCTTCACCGCGGTCTCGAAGTCGACGGCGGCGGGGGAGTCCAGCCCGCCGTCGACCCGCCGGCCCTCCGCGACCAGAACGTCGTCGACCAGCACCGCGATGCCGTCGTCGCGCGGCTCGACCCGCAGCGGGGAATCCAGCGGCGGAGGGGTGCGCAGGGTGACCTCGGGGATGCCCGCACCCTCCGGCAGCGCCGCGGCCACCGCGCCGCAGGAGTAGCCGCCGTTGCCAGAGCCGGGCGGACCGTTGTAACGAGTCCGGGATGATGAGCACCAAGCCACCGTATCCCGGGCGGCACGCCCGTCAACCCGCGAACCTCGCAGGGTTCCCGTCGTAGGCTTTCACTCATGGGTTTGCTCGAGACGATCAGTGGTCCGAGGGACCTCGACGCACTGTCGAACGAGCAGCTCGTCGAGCTCGCCGAGGAGATCCGCCGCTTCCTCGTCGCGGAGGTATCGAAGACCGGGGGACACCTCGGACCGAACCTCGGTGTCGTCGAGCTGACCATGGCCATCCACCGGGTCTTCGACTCGCCCAAGGATGCGATCGTGTTCGACACCGGGCACCAGAGCTACGTGCACAAGCTGCTCACCGGCCGGCAGGACTTCAGCCGCCTGCGCAAGGAGGGCGGCCTCGCCGGCTACCCGCAGCGCTCTGAGTCCCCGCACGACATCGTCGAGAGCTCGCACGCCTCGAGCTCGCTGTCGTGGGCTGACGGCATCTCGCGGGCGTTCACGATGACCGGCCAGGACGACCGCTTCGTCGTCGCGGTCGTCGGCGACGGCGCACTCACGGGCGGCATGACGTGGGAGGCGCTGAACAACATCAGCGACGACAACAGCCGCAACCTCGTCATCGTCGTCAACGACAACGGCCGCTCGTACGCACCGACGATCGGCGGAATCTCGCGCTTCCTGAGCAACGTGCGCACCCGCCGCTCGTACCGCAACCTGTACGCGACGAGCAAGAAGGTGTTCTACAGGTTCGGAGCTGCCGGCCGCGCGCTGTATCGCGGCATCCGCGGCGGCACGCACGGCTTCCTGGCGCGCCTGACCAACAACGAGGCGCTCTACTCGAACCTCGACATCAAGTACCTCGGACCGGTTGACGGGCATGACCTCCGGGCGATGACCGAGGTGCTGCAGCAGGCGAAGAACTACGGGCAGCCCGTGATCGTGCACGCGATCACCGAGAAGGGCAAGGGCTACCAGCCCGCCCTGCTGGATGTCGCGGACCAGTTCCACGCCGTCGGCCAGATCGACCCCGAGACGGGCGAGCCGATCGAGACCGCGAGCAAGCCGTCGTGGACGAGTGTCTTCGCCGACGAGATCGTGCAGCTCGCCGACCAGAACCCGAGGATCGTGGGCATCACGGCCGCGATGCTGCGGCCGACCGGCCTCCACAAGCTCGCCGAGAAGTACCCAGAGCGTGTCTACGACGTCGGCATCGCCGAGCAGCACGCGGTGACGTCGGCGGCCGGGCTGGCCTTCGGCGGGCTGCATCCCGTGGTCGCCATGTACGCGACGTTCGTGAATCGCGCGTTCGACCAGGTGCTGATGGATGTCGCGCTCCACCGCGCCGGCGTCACCTTCGTGCTCGACCGTGCCGGCGTCACCGGGCCCCGACGGTCCCAGCCACCACGGCATGTGGGACCTCGCCATCCTGCAGGTCGTCCCCAGCATCAGGATTGCGGCACCTCGCGACGCGACGCGGCTGCGCGAGGAACTCGCCGAAGCCGTCGCGGTCGACGACGCGCCGACCGTCGTGCGCTTCTCCAAGGGCGAGGTCGGCACCGAGTACGACGCCGTACGACGCACGGAGGACGGCGTCGACGTGCTGCGTGAAGCGCCGCACCGCGACGTGCTGATCGTGACGGTGGGTCCGATGGCGAAGACCGGGCTCCAGGTCGCGGAACGACTCGCCGCCCAGGGGATCGGTGCCACGGTGGTCGACCCGCGGTGGGTGGTGCCCGTGCCGGCGAGCATCATCGAGCTTGCGGCATCCCATCGCCTCGTCGTCACGATCGAGGATGGCGTGCGCGTCGGCGGCATCGGCACGCGGATCCGGCAGGACCTGCGGGCCGCGGGCGTGGACACCGCGGTGACCGAGCTCGGGCTGCCGGACGAGTTCCTCGACCACGGCAGCCGCGACTTCATCCTCGAGCAGGTGGGCCTGACCCCGCAGCACATCGCGCGCGACGTCGTCGCGCAGGTGCTCGGCAGCAAGATCCCGGTGGCGCGACCGCTGCCCGACGAGGACTCAGAGCGCACGCGGATCCACACCGAAACGGAGTGATTCGGCAACGCCGGTCGCCGTGATCGCTCAGGGCGAACGGCAGATACGAGGCTCGCGCTGCGCAATGTCGGTGGCCGGTCCTAGGATGTTGACACTGTGAACTCCGGTGATGACGCCGACCGCCACCGGGCGCCGCCGAACATCGCGGCATCGGATCCGCACTGGCCGGGAATTTCGACCCACGCTCGGCGTTCACGGCCGCGCGCAATCGACGACCACCACGCAGCGAAGAGGACACCAGGTGACCGACCAGAAGACCCCAGTGCAGAACGAGCCGATCGACACCGCATCCAGCAGTGAGGCCGTCGCCACACTCGCCCCGGACGCCCCGGAGCACTCCCGCCGCAATACGATCGTGATCGCGCTGCTGCTCGTCTCGACGTTCGTGGTGTTCCTCAACGAGACCGTGATGAATGTCGCGCTACCGCCGATCATGGACGATCTCGGCGTGCCGCCCGTCGGTCGGGCAGTGGCTCACCACCGCGTTCCTGCTCACGATGGCGGTCGTGATCCCAACGACCGGGTTCCTGCTGCAGCGGTTCAACACCCGCACGATCTACCTCGCAGCCATGGTGCTGTTCAGCACTGGCACGCTCGTCGCCGCGCTCGCACCGAACTTCGGCGTGCTCGTGACCGGGCGGGTCGTGCAGGCCAGCGGCACCGCGATCATGATGCCGTTGCTGATGACCACGGTGCTCACGCTGGTCGCGCAGAAGGATCGCGGCCGCATCATGGGCCGCGTTTCGATCGTCATGTCGGTCGCGCCCGCGATCGGCCCGACCGTCTCGGGACTCATCCTCAGTGCGACCGACAACAACTGGCGCTTCCTGTTCTGGCTCGTGCTGCCGCTCGCGATCGGTGCGGTCGCGCTCGGGTTCTTCCGGATGCAGAACGTCACAGAGCCACGGGTCGTCCCGGTCGACGTGCTGTCGGTGATCCTCTCGGCGTTCGCGTTCGGCGGGCTGATCTACGGACTGAGCTCCCTCGGTGAGATGGCGCGCGGCACCGTGCTCCTGCCGCCATGGATCCCACTCGTGGTCGGAAGCGCCGCGATGGTCGGATTCATCTTCCGGCAGCTCGTCAAGCAGCGCACCGACAGCGCGCTGCTCGACCTCCGGGTCTTCCAGTCGCGCGACTTCACCATCGCGGTGCTGTTGCTGTGCACGAGCATGCTCGCACTGTTCGGCACGATCATCCTGCTGCCGATCTACGTGCAGAACGTGCTCAAGCTCGAGCCGATCGTCATCGGTCTGCTCCTGCTACCGGGCGGTCTGCTCATGGGTCTGCTGGGCCCGACGGTCGGGCGACTCGTCGACCGATTCGGTCCGAAGGTGCTCGTCATTCCCGGCACGATCATCATCAGCACGGTGTTCTGGGGCATGACCCTGCTCAACGAGAACTCGTCGTACTGGTGGGTGTTCGTGGCCTACACGAGCTTGTGTCTTGGTCTCGCGCTGCTGTTCACCCCGTTGTTCTCGACGGGACTCGGAGCGCTCAAGCCGCACCTGTACTCACACGGCAGCGCCGTCGTGACGACGCTGCAACAGGTCGCGGGTGCCGCAGGCACTGCGCTGTTCATCGCGCTCATGGTGCTGCAGTCGACGTCGTTGGAGTCTGAAGGGGTGGCGGAGGTCCCTGCCCTTGCCGGCGGCATCCACATCGCGTTCATCTTCGGAGCGTGCCTGTCGATGATCGCGATTCTGCTCGCGTTCTTCGTGCGGAAGCCGGCCGTGCAGGAGCACGCCGACGCAGGGGAGTGGGGCGGTCACTGACCCCCAGATCGTGAGGAACGACGCGCCGGAAATCATGCGGCGCGTCGTTCCTCGATCGTGATCCGCGCATCCCTCAAGAATCGCTAGTATTCAGGTGCGGTGCAGCCTGAGGCGGCCATGTGCGGTCCGGTGGGGGACGCACCGCGGTCCCAGTACGACTCCTTTCGGGAAAGGGCGCACCGATGCGCACATCACGTTCCACGGGCTCTCGGATCGCAGGCGGTATCGTCGTCGCGACCGTGAGCGCCCTCGCGCTGACCTCCTGCTTCGGAGGTCCAGCCAGCACCGACGTCGACACCATCGATGACGTCAAGACGGCGACGATCCAGATTCAGGCGCAGGGCACGTTCATCGAGCCGGGCACGATCGATCCCGTGGAGTACGGCAGCCGCGGCTCAGGCTTCTTCATCACGTCCGACGGCGTCGCCGTCACGAACAACCACGTCGTGACGGGCGCCGGCACCCTCAAGGTGTGGGTCGGCGGCGACCAGAGCGTCGAGTTCGGCGCGACGGTGCTCGGCGCGTCCGAGTGCCTTGACCTCGCGGTGATCAAGGTCGACGGCAATGACTTCCCGACGCTCGGATGGTTCGAGGGCGACATCCCGCAGGCGCTCGAGGTGTTCTCGGCCGGCTTCCCGCTCGGCGACCCGAACTTCACCCTCACCAAGGGCATCGTCTCGAAGGCCGACGTGCCGCAGGAGGACTCGTGGGCTTCGCTCGACCACGTGATCGAGCATGACGCTCGCATCCGCGGTGGCAACTCCGGCGGTCCGCTCGTCGCCGAAAACGGCCACGTCGTCGGTGTGAACTACGCCGGCAACGACGAGCTCGACTACAACTTCGCGATTCACCGTGACCAGGTGCTCCCGGTGCTCGACGACCTCATCGCGGGCAAGCTCGTGCAGAGCCTCGGACTCAATGCGCAGGCACTCGGCCCCAACGAGAACGGCGAGCCGCTCGGTATCTGGGTTTCGTCGGTCAAGGCTGGCAGCGCTGGCGACAAGGCCGGCATCGAGCCGGGTGACGTGCTCATCCAGCTCGCCGGTGTCACGCTCGCCTCCGAGGGGTCGCTCGAGGAGTACTGCGAGGTCATCCGCACCCAGGGCAACGACGCGACGATGGACCTCACGGTCTACCGCCCGTCGGAGGACGCGTTCTACGAGGGCCAGATCAATGGCGACGAGCTCGTGCTCACGCAGGGCGGCGGCGGAACCGACCCGATCGACCCGGTCGACGTGGGATCGTTCGTCTTCGTCAGTGACGACTCCGGTGCCGTGCAGGTCAGCGTGCCCGACACCTGGTCGCAGGTGGATGGCGCGCCAGCGTACCGACGGCGCCGGAAACCAGTTCTTCCAGGTGGTGGCCTCGCCCGACCTCGCTGGCTACCCAGAGTCATGGAATGTCCCGGGCGTCGCGGTGTCTGCGTCGCAGGCTCTCGTCGGCACCGATCTGGATGCTGCCCTGGCCGAGTTCAGCGCCGGCGCCGCGGGTTCGTGCACGCTCGACAACAACGGCGACTACGACGACGGCCTGTACATCGGCAAGTTCGCCTACTTCATCGGCTGCGGCGGCGCCGACACCGACTTCGTGACCCTCGTCGCCAACGACGCCAGCAACACCCACTTCATCGTGGTGTCGGTGCAGATGGTGTCGGAGGCCGACCGACCGATCGTGCTCGACGAGGTGCTCGGCACCTTCATCGCCGCGTTCTAACCGCGCGGAGGCAGAAGGCCCGGTCCCCTCGGGGATCGGGCCTTCTCGCATGCTCGGGCTACTGCACTCCGCGGATCGGCGGGGTGTGGAACGTGCCGCCGAACGCACGCTCCGACGCACCGACCCGGTCGAGGTACGGCGTGACGCCGCCCATCTGGAACGGGTAGCCGGCGCCGAGGATCATGCACAGGTCGATGTCCTCGGCGGCCGCGACGACGTCGTCCTCGAGCATCCGGTGGATCTCGTCGGCGAGGCCGTCCTCGAGCCGCGTCTGCAGCTCCTTGGCCGTCATCGGCGTGGTGCCGCCCTTGACGATCGCGAGCGCCTTCTTGTCGATGCCCTTGATCTTGCCCTTGCCGTCGCGCTCGAAGATGTGACCGAGTTCGGCGAGCTTGTGCAGGTTCTCGCTCTCGAAGAACCGGTCGGGGAACGCGGCGTGGTGCGTGTCGAGCACGTGCGCGCCGACCTTGAGCCCGACGAGCTCGAGCAGCTCGAACGGCGTCATCGGCAGGCCGAACGGACGCGCGGCCTCCTCGACGACCTCGAACGGCGTGCCGGTGTCGACGGCGTGCATCGCCTCGCCGAGCACCTTCGCGAGCACCCGGTTCACGACGAAGCCGGGGGTGTCGCGGGTGATGACGGCGTTCTTGCGCAGCTTCTCCGCGGTGACCATCGCGGTCGAGAGCGTCTCGTCGTTGGTCTTCGGCGTCTTCACGACCTCGATGAGCGGCATGACCGCCACCGGGTTGAAGAAGTGGAAGCCGACGACGCGCTCGGGGTGCTTGAGCTTCGCGCCGATCTGCTCGACCGACAGCGACGAGGTGTTCGTCGCGAGGATCGTCTCGGGGGTGATGTACTGCTCGACCTCGGCGAAGACCTTCTGCTTCGCGTCGAGCTCCTCGAAGATCGCCTCGATCACCCAGTCGCACGTGGCGAAGTCGGCCTTGTTCGGTCGTGCCGGTGACGAGCGCGGTGAGTCGGTTCGACTCGTCGTGGCGAGATGCGGCCCTTCGTCGAGCAGATCGGCGATCTCGTTGTGGATCCAGGCGACGCCCTCGTCCACGCGGCCCTGGTCGAGGTCGGTGATGACGACCGGCACCTGCAGGCGGCGCACGAACAGCAGCGCGAACTGGCGGGCCATGAGGCCCGCACCGATGACGCCGACCTTCGTGACCGGGCGGGCGATCGCCTTGTCGGGTGCGCCGGCGGGTCGCTTCGCGCGCTTCTGCACGAGGTTGAACGCGTAGATGCTCGCCTGGAACTGGTCGCCCGAGATGAGGTCGGCGAGCGCCTCATCCTCGAGCGCGAAGCCCTTCGTGCGGTCGACGGACTTCGCGGCCTTGAGCAGCTCGAGAGCCTTGTAGGGCGACTCGGCGACCTTGCCGATGCGGCTACTCGAGCATCTTCGTGGCGATGCCGATCGCGACATCCCACTTGACGGCGCGCTCGATCTTGCCGGGCTCGTTCGGGCGCTTGACCTTGGTCGTGCCCGGTGATCACGCCGTCGGCCCACTTGACGGAGTCCTCGAGGAAGTTCGCCGAGCGCGAACATCGCGTCGACGATGCCGAGCTCGAACGCCTCCTTGGGCTTCAGCATGCGGTTGTGCTTGAGCGGGTTCTCGATGACGACCTTGAGGGCGTTCTCGATGCCGATCAGGTTCGGCAGCAGCCACGCGCCGCCCCAGCCGGGGATGATGCCGAGGAAGACCTCGGGCAGCGCGAGACCGGCGGCCGAGGCATCCACCGTGCGGTAGTCCGCATTGAGCGGGATCTCGAGTCCGCCACCGAGCGCGAGGCCGTTGATGAACACGAACGTCGGCACGCCGAAGTCGTGCAGCTTGCCGAGCACGTGGTGGCCGAGCTGCGCCATCTGCTTGCCGGTCTCGCGGTCGCGGATCTCGCTGACCTTCGACAGGTCGGCGCCGGCCGCGAAGATGAACGGCTTGCCGGTGATCGGCGAGACCCGTGATCTCGCCCTTCGCGGCCCGAGCCTTCTGCTCGTCGAGCACGCCGTCGAGCTCGAGCAGCGTCTTCGGTCCGAGCGTGCTCGGCCGGGTGTGATCCTTGCCGTTGTCGAGCGTGATGAGCGCGAGCGTGCCGCCGGATGGCAGCGGGATGTCGCGCACGAACGAGTGGGTGACGACCTCGTCCTCCGACAGCGCCGCGAGTCGATCGAACTGGTCGGTCGTGGTGCCCTCAGCCATGCGCTACTTCTTCTTTCCGTTGTAGTGCGGGTTCTCCCAGATGACCGAGCCGCCCTGGCCGAGGCCGATGCACATGGCCGTGAGGCCGTAGCGCACGTCGGGGCGCTCGGCGAACTGCGCCGCGAGCTGGATCATGAGGCGCACACCGGACGAGGCGAGCGGGTGGCCGATCGCGATCGCGCCGCCCCACTGGTTGACGCGCGGGTCGTCGTCGGCGATGCCGAAGTGGTCGAGCAGCGAGAGCACCTGCACCGCGAACGCCTCGTTGAGCTCGAACAGTCCGATGTCGTCGATCGTGAGTCCGGCCTTCTTGAGCGCCTTCTCGGTGGACGGCACCGGGCCGATGCCCATGATCTCCGGCTCGACGCCGGCGAACGCGAAGCTCACGAGCTTCATCTTGGGTGTGAGGCCGAACTCCTTCGCGGCGTCCGCGCTCGCGATGATGGACGCCGTCGCACCGTCGTTGAGACCCGACGAGTTGCCGGCCGTCACGCGACCGTGCGGGCGGAACGGGGTCTTGAGCGCCGCGAGACCCTCCATGGTCGTCTCGGGACGCAGCGCCTCATCGCGCGTCGCCATGCCCCAGCCGGCCTCGCTCCTGATCGCGACCGGGATGAGGTCGGGCTGGAACTTGCCGTTGTCGTACGCGGCGGCGGCCTTCTGCTGGCTCGCCATCGCGAACCGGTCGGCGCGCTCCTTGGTGAGCTGCGGGAAGCGGTCGTGGATGCGCTCGGCCGTGTTGCCCATGTTGAGGGCGTCGCCGCTCACGAGCTTCTCGGCGAGGAAGCGCGGGTTGGGATCGGCGCCGAAGCCCATCGGGTGGCGACCCATGTGCTCGACGCCGCCGGCGATCCCGATGTCGTATGCGCCGAACGCGATGGCGCCGGCGATCGTGGTGACGGTCGTCATCGCGCCCGCGCACATCCGGTCGAGCGCGTAGCCCGGCACCGACTGGGGGAGTCCCGCGAGCAGCGCCGCGGTGCGGCCGAGGGTGAGCCCCTGGTCGCCGGTCTGCGTGGTCGCGGCGATCGCGACGTCGTCGTACCGGTCCTTCGGGATGGACGGGTTGCGCTCGATCAGGCCGATCATGGCCTTGACGATGAGATCGTCAGACCTCGTGCCCCAGTACATCCCCTTTTCGCCTGCTCGTCCGAACGGGGTACGGACCCCATCGACGAAGACGACTTCTGCTCGCTCGGCCACAATGCCTCCAGTGTCGGCGCCGTCAGGTGCAACGGCCGGATTCGATCCTAGGTCGGCCTCCTGTGGGGCCGGAATCCTTTGATTCTTCCTACGAAGCGGGCGGTTCGGCCTGTTCCGGCGTTTGGTTGGCATCCACAAAGGCCTGTGCGATCACCTGTGCCGTTGCGCCAACCTGCCACGGCCGTGCTCCGAGCCCTTCGAGCATGGTTGCAATGGATGCCGCATCCACAGCCTCCGGCGGCGTCCACGCCACCCGGCGCAGCGACTCGGGCGTGAGCAGGTTCTCGACGGGAATGGACATCGACTCCCCGACCACGCTGACGGCGGCCCGCGCAGCCTTGAGGCGCTTGTCGGCCTCTGGATTCTTCTCAGACCACACCCGCGGCGGCGGCATCGAGTCGCCGGACTGCCGCATGACGGGAAGGTCGTCGCTGGCCATGCCGGCTTCGATCGCCGCCCACCAGCGGTCGAGCTGCGATCGACTTGCGCGACCGGTGAACTCCTTGAGCGCCGCGAGGTCGCGCTTCGTGGCCGGCAGCACGCGGGCCGCGGCGACGAGGGCGGTGTCGGGCACGAGGCGGCCGGGCGCGGTGTCGATCTCGCGGGCGTAGGCATCCCGCGCGTTCCACAGGTCTCGGGCGACCGCGAGGTTGCGCGCGCCACGGATCGCGTGCACGCCACTCAGTCGACGCCACGGCTCGGCGCGCACGATCACGAAGTCGCGTTCGAGCACCGACGCGAACTCCTGGGCGACGATGTCGGTCTTGCCCTGCGCCTCGAGCATCTCCGCGAGCTTGTCGCGAAGATCGACCAGCAGCTCGACGTCGAGCGCGGCGTAGACGAGCCACGACTGGGGCAGCGGCCGCGTCGACCAGTCGGCCGCCGAGTGCTCCTTCGCGAGGTGGATGCCGAGCAGCTCCTCCACGACCGTGCCGAGCCCGACCCGAGGCAGCCCGGCCAGACGGGCGGCGAGCTCGGTGTCGAACAGGCGGGTGGGATCGAGGCCGACCTCGCGCAGGCACGTGAGGTCCTGGCTCGCGGCGTGCACGATCCACTCCTCGTCCTTGATCGCGTCTTGCAGCTCGCTGAACGAGCCGATCGCAGGCGGGTCGAAGAGGAACACGCCGGCCCCGCGGCGGAACACCTGGATGAGGTACGCACGCTGCGAGTACCGGTACCCGGATGCGCGCTCGGCATCGACCGCGATCGGCCCGGTGCCCGCGGCGATCGCCGCCACGGCGTCGAGGTATTCGTCGCGGTCGGTGATGACGTCGACCTGCGCATGCGCGCTGACTACAGGGACCGCGGCAGCCGCGTCGCCCAACTCGGGCGCGACCGGCTCGGTCTCGTCCGGCTCAGTCACGTCCAACTCGGCGGGCAGACAACAGGCTCACTCCCTCGGCTGCCGGCGGAAGGCCGGCGAGCATGCACAACAGGTCACCCCAGCCTGACACATGTGCGCCGAGGTCGGGCCCGGTCGGAGTCCACGACGCCCGGAGTTCGATCTGCGCGCCGTCGCCCTGGGCCTGCAAGCTCGCCGAAGCCCGTCGAGAGCACCTTCGTCGCCGTGCCGGATGCTGCGGTGTAGGCGGCGCCGCGTTGCGCGAGCGCATCGACGAGCCACGACCACGTGACATCCGCGAGGAAGGGGTCGATGCCGATCTCGGTCTCGAGGGGCGCCTGTGCGAAGCAGATGACGCGGAATGGCCCGCCCCAGGCGTCCGGAGCGCTCGGGTCGTACAGCAGCACGAACCGGCCGGTGCCGAGTTCGGAGTCGTCGCCGTGGCGGGCGGGTGTGACATCCGCGGCGAGTGGCGATCGAGTACGGCGCGAGGGTGCCTGGCGCGGCGATCTCGCTCAGCACGAGCTCCGGCCGGCTCGCGGCAGCTCGCACCGACGCGAGCGCGGCGGCGAATGCAGGAGGGACCTCGGGTCCAGCTGCGGATGCGGTCACAGGTTGAAGTCTGGTCGAGTTTGGTAGTTTCTCCACTGAGGCACGCCGCGACGAGGCGGCGCGGGGATCGGGGGCGGTGATGGCGCGCGCAGACGGGCATCCAGGGTCGGCCGCACGGGTGGTCGGCACCATCGCGCTGGCCGTCGGCGGCGCCGTCGCGCTCGGCGCGCTCGCCGCTGCGGCGCTGTCGGTCGTGTTCGCCCGGAAGATCATCACCCCGCCGACGAAGCGCCAGGATGACACCCGCATCCTCGGCTCCGACGACACCACGATCACGCTCGAGCGCACGATCGACTCGCTGACCCCGGGCCGCTACAGCTTCTGGTTCGCCCGGGACTCCGGGCACGCCCGGGTCGGCGAGATCGTCGAGGTGCGATGAGACGTCCGTCGTGCGCGAACTGCTCGCCGTCGAGTTCGGCGAGCTCGCGACGGCGTCGCGCGGTCGGTTCAGCGGCTGGTTCTACCTCACCCCCGACGAACTCGAACTGCCATACCAGGACGTCGCGATCGACACCCTCGTCGGCCCGCGCCCGCGTGGGCGTTCCCCGCGCCCGAGCCGACCGACCGCTGGGTGATCGCCGTGCACGGACGAGCGGTGACGCGCCAGGAGGCGCTGCGTGCGGTGCCGGTCTTCCGCGAATCCGGCTACACGACCCTCATCGTCTCGTACCGCAACGACGGCGACGCTCCGCGCAGCGACGACCATCGCTACGCGCTCGGCGACACCGAGTGGCTCGACGTCGAGTCGGCGATGCAGCACGCGCTCGACCACGGTGCCCGCAACATCGTGCTGCTCGGCTACTCGATGGGCGGGCGCCACGGTGCTCCAGGCCGTGACCCGCTCGACTGCTCGCGAAGTGGGTGCGCGGCGTCATCCTCGACTCCCCGGTCGTCGACTGGGTGACCGCCCTGCACTACCAGGGGGTCGCGAACCACCTGCCGCGACCATTGCGGCTCGCGACGATGCGGCTGCTCACGCAGCGGTGGGCGCGCCTGTTCACGGGGCAGTCGGCGCCGATCGATCTCGAGCGCCTCGACATCCTGCGGCGGGCGAACGAGCTGCGCAAGCCCATCCTGCTGCTGCACAGCGACGACGACGGCTACATCCCGGCGACGGCATCCCGTGCCCTCGCGGTTGCTCGGCCCGACATCGTGACGTTCGACGCGTTCGACACCGCGCGGCACACCCGGCTGTGGAACTACGACCCGGAGCGCTGGAACGGCGCGATCAGGGCGTGGCTGGCGACGCTGCCGATGGACCACGACCTGAGTGAGCCGCCAGCGCGCGAACAGCGTGCCGTCGTCGTCGACGAGCAGCTGGTCGAGCGCGACCGGCACCTCGTCGGCGGCCCCCGCACCGAGCAGCGGCAGCGCGTTGCCGTTCAGGCGCGGGCTCGTCGTGAGGCACAGCTCGTCGACCGCGCCCGCCGCGATGAGCTGCGCGGCGAGGTTCGGCCCGCCCTCGCACACGATCGACGCGTAGCCCTCGGCGCGCAGTGCGGCGAGCAGCGTGGCGATCGAGTCGTCGGCCACCGCGACGAATCGAGCGTCGATGGATGCCGCGGCCGCCACCCGCGCCGACTCCGGCCCGAACACGACCGCCTGTCGCTCGCTGCCGCCGAGGCGATGCCCGCCGAGGTCGCCCGAACGCGTCACGATCGCGAGCGGCGCGCGGCGCGGCAGCTGGTATCCCTCGGCGCGAACGGAGTTCGCACCCACGAGCACCACATCCGCCAGCTCGCGGATCACACCGAGGATGCGTCGGTCGGCCCGGCTCGTGAGCGTCTCCGAGGTTCCGTCGGAGCCCGCCGCGCTGCCGCTCACGCTCGCGACGAGGTTGAGCCGCAGCCAGTCCGGCGCTCGGCGGCGCGTACAGCTCGAGCAGTCGCGCGCGGTCGTCGAGGTCGACGACCTCCAGGCCGATCCGTCGGCGGCCGGCACGACGCGCCGCAGCAGCGCGCCTGACGCCGTCAGGCCGCGATCTTCTCGCGAACCTGGCGCTTGGCGCGGCCGAGCAGCGCCGGTCATGCCGCGGATGCGCAGCGGGCTGACCGCCTCGGTGAGCCCGATCGGTCTGCGGGTAGTCGTCGGGAACCGCGAGCACCTCGTCGACCGTGAGGCCCGCGAGACCCTGCACGAGGATCGACGCGAAGCCGCGGGTGGTCGGTGCTTCCTTCGGCGCCGTGGCGTACAGGTGCACGACGTTCGTCGTCATCCACGTCGACGAAGATGAAGACGGGGGACTGGCACTCCTCGACGCGCTCGAGCAGGTCGGGGTGGTCGCGGTAGTGCTCGGGCAGCTCCGGCAGCTCGTTCGAGAACTCGAGCAGCAGCTGCAGTCGGTCGCGCTGCTCGAGTCCGAGGAAGTCGTCGCGGATCTCCGCGAGCTGGTCGGGCAGGCTCATGACTCCAGGCGTACGCGTTCCGGAGTGCCGCTAGAGCGTGCCGGGCTCGCTGCCCTTGACGATCGGCACGCGCACGGCGGAACCCCACTCGGTCCACGAGCCGTCGTAGTTGCGCACCTTCGGGTAGCCGAGCAGGTGGGTGAGCACGAACCAGGTGTGGCTCGAGCGCTCGCCGATGCGGCAGTAGGCGACGATGTCGTCGCTGTCGGCGAGGCCGGCGCCCTCGCGGTAGAGCGCGTTCAGCTCGTCGAGGCTGCGGAACGTGCCATCCTCGGCGGCGGCCTTCGCCCACGGCACGTTGACGCGCGGTCGGGATGTGACCGGCGCGCAGGGCGCCCTCCTCCGGGTAGGCGGGCGCGGTGGTGCGCTCGCCGTTGTACTCCTCGGGGGAGCGCACGTCGATGAGCGGGTTGCCGAGGTGCGCGAGCACGTCGTCCTTGTAGGCGCGGATGACGCTGTCCTCGCGCTCGACGACGGGGTAGTCGACCGCGGCCGGCGTCGGGCACCTCGGTGGTGTACTCGCGGCCCTCGGCCTCCCACTTGGCGCGACCGCCGTCGAGCAGGCGCACGTCCTCGTGGCCGAACAGGGAGAACACCCAGAGCGCGTAGGCGGCCCACCAGTTGTTCTTGTCGCCGTAGATCACGACGGTCGAGTCGCGCGAGATGCCCTTGCCGCCGACGAGCTTCGGCGAAGCCCGCGCCGTCGACGTAGTCGCGCACGACCGGGTCGTTGAGGTCGGTGTGCCAGTCGATCTTCACGGCGCCGGGGATGTGGCCGGTCTCGTAGAGCAGCACGTCCTCGTCGGACTCGACGACGACGAGCCCGGGCGTGCCGAGGTGGTCGGCGAGCCATTGGGTCGAGACGAGGCGCTCGGGGTGCGCGTACGCGGCGATCTTCGTGTCGGTGGTGTCGGTCTCGACGGTCATGGTGGCTCCTCTTAGGCTGGAAATGTCCGCTATCGAATCTACGTGCGTCCGCGCCTCGGCGCGACGGTTGCCGTAAGAGTTCGACACACGAAGTCGACGTTCACGAGGCCGCATGACCCCCGCATCCATCGTCGACCGGATGCCCACCCTCAGCGGTGCCCAGATCGTCGAGCACCTCGTGCCGCCGCGCCAGTTCGCGCACGCGACCCTCGACTCGTACCACCCCGACCGCGACTTCCCGTCGCAGGGCGCGGCGGTGGCCGCGATCCGCAACTTCGCCGGCGCGTGGACCCGCAGGCAGGGGCTGTTCTCCCGCAAGGCGCCCGAGACCAAGCCGGGCATCTACCTCGACGGCGGCTTCGGCGTCGGCAAGACCCACCTGCTCGCGGCGCTCTGGCACCTCGCGCCCGGCCGCAAGTACTTCGGCACGTTCATCGAGTACACCGCGCTCGTCGGCGCGGTCGGGTACGCGAACGCGGTGCAGCTGCTCAAGGGTGCGTCCCTCGTCGCGATCGACGAGTTCGAGCTGGACGACCCGGGCGACACCCGGCTCATGTCGCGCCTGCTGTCGGAGCTCGTCGCGTCCGGGTCGCGCATCGCCGCGACATCCAACACGCCGCCGAACGCGCTCGGCGAGGGGCGGTTCGCCGCGCAGGACTTCCTGCGCGAGATCGACGCGCTCGCGGCGAAGTTCGAGATCCTGCGCATCGACGGCCTCGACTACCGGCGCCGGGACGTCGAGGGGCACGCGCGGGTGGTCGACGCGATCGATCCAGTCGGCGGTGGATGCGCTCGACCGGTTCGACGCGCTCGTCGCGCACCTGTCGAAGGTGCATCCATCGCGCTACGTGCGCCTCGTCGAGGGGCTCGACGCCGTCGGCTTCGAGGGCGTGCACCCGTTCACGAGCCAGACGGATGCGCTGCGCTTCGTCGCGTTCGTCGACCGCCTCTACGACGCGCAGGTGCGCATCCACGCCACGGGCACCCCGCTCGACCAGGTCTTCCCCGACGACATGCTCGCGGGCGGCTACCGCAAGAAGTACCTGCGCGCGACGTCGCGACTCATCGCGCTCACGTCGGGCTGACCACGGCGATTCGCGCCGATTTGAAGCGGATCGGCAGCGACGCGAAACACGATGTTTACACTCGAGCGGCCCGTGTAACACGACCGAAACACGGCTGGGCCACTCGCGGAAACGTCGTGGCCCCAAACTTGCGCCGTACCCGAGATCCACGCTCGTGGACCCGACGGTGCATCCTTCGCACGCAACACTAGAGAGGTACACAATGGATCAAGGCAATACCGCCTTCCTTCTGCTCGCGGCGGCACTCGTGCTGCTGATGACCCCGGGTCTCGCGTTCTTCTACGGCGGACTCGTCAAGGCCAAGAGCGTCATCAGCATGATGATGATGAGCTTCGGCGCGATCGGGCTCATCGGCGTGCTGTGGGTCGCTCTACGGCTACGCGATCGCGTTCCCGGGCGCCGAGGGCACGCTCTTCCCGTGGGCGATCGACAGCGGCAGCCGCTCGGCCTGCAGCAACCTGCTCGAGGTCCCCGAGGGCGCGGCATACCCGCCGCTCGCCTTCGTCGCCTTCCAGGCGACCTTCGCGATCATCACCGTCGCGCTCATCTCCGGTGCGATCGCCGACCGCGCCAAGTTCGGCGCATGGATGATCTTCGCGGGCATCTGGGCGACCGTCGTCTACTTCCCGGTCGCGAGCTGGGTGTTCAACTTCGGCCTCGGCTGAGGACGGCAGCTTCGCCTACGGCGGCTGGCTGACCCACGGTCTGCAGGACGTCTTCGGCGTCGGCGTGATCGACTTCGCCGGTGGTACCGCGGTGCACATCAACGCCGGTGCTGCAGCGCTCGCGCTCGCGCTCGTGCTCGGCAAGCGCGTCGGGTTCGCCAAGGGCGCCCACGTGCCGCACAACCCGCCGTTCGTGCTGCTCGGTGCCGGTCTCCTGTGGTTCGGCTGGTTCGGCTTCAACGCCGGCTCCGAGCTCGCGGCCGACGGCACCGCGGCGCTCGCGTTCGTCAACACGATCGCCGCTCCCGCCGCCGCGCTGCTCGCCTGGCTCGTCGTCGAGAAGATCCGCGACGGCAAGCCGACCTCGGTCGGTGCCGCCTCGGGTGCCGTCGCCGGTCTCGTCGCGATCACCCCGGCCTGTGCGCTCGCTCACGCCCGGTCTGGGCCATCGTGCTCGGCATCGTCGCCGGTGTCGTCTGCGCCCTCGCGATCGACCTCAAGTACAAGCTCGGCTTCGACGACTCGCTCGACGTGGTGGGCATCCACCTCGTCGGCGGCCTCGTCGGCACGCTGTACCTGGGCTTCTTCGCCAACGGCACCGGCCTCGTCTACGGCGGCGGTCGCGACGCAGCTGCTCGTGCAGGCGATCGCGGCCTTCTCCGTGCTCGTCTACTCGTTCGTGCTCGCCTTCGTCATCGGCTTCGTCATCGAGAAGACGATCGGCTTCCGCGTCAAGAACGAAGACGAGATCGCCGGCGTCGACCTCGTGGTCCACGGCGAGGAGGGCTACGTGCTGGCCGACGCCAAGGCATAGTCGCTCAACACAGCTACAGGGGTGCCGCTCGCTCGAGCGGCACCCCTTACTGTTGCCCTGAGAGCGGGGGCCTGAGACCGAGAGGGACTTGCGCGTGGATGGCTGGGTCATCATCGCCGCTGCGACCGTTGCGCTCGTGGTCGTGCTCGTTGCGTTCTGGGCGGTGGACGGCAGGATGCTGCCGGCTGCGAGCCGAGCATCCACCGTGCTGCTCGATCTCGGCATCGCACTGGCCGGCGCCATTCCGTGGCTGATCTTCGAGCCGCTCGTCACTTCCGGTGCATCTGGGATGCTGTACCTCCCCGTTGCCGTGCTCGGCGCCGTCGCGGCGTTCATCGCGACCATCGCGGTGCGAGCTGCCGGCGCGCGCCCGACGTCCTCCATCGTCTTCGCCTTCGTCTGGAGCGCGCTCGTGTTCGCGCCGGCCGCCGTCGTGTCGTTCACGCGGATCGGAGCACTCGAGTTCATCGGCATCTCGCCGATCGACCACGGCGGCTCACTCGCGGCGAACGTGGCCGCGGGGGCGGCGGCGCTCGCGGTGATGCTGGTCAGTCGGGGCTCTCGGCGCCGGCTCGCGGATGTGCCGTTCGCGCTCTCCGTTGTCGCGGTCGTCGCACTGTGCGTCGCGTGGCTGGGCTGGCTCGTGTGGGCCGAGCTCGCAGTGGATGCCGCGACGCCCGCGCATCGTGCTGAACGGCCTTGTGGGGACCGCTGGCGGCATGCTGGGCTGGCTCGTGGTGCAGCGGATCCGGCACCAGGCCACGACCGTGACCGGCGTCGGCGCCGGCCTCATCAGCGGCCTGATCGCGATCGCTGCGGGCGCTCCGCTGTTCACTCCCGTCTCCGCGGCAACCGCAGGCGTCGTGGCCGGGGCCGTGGCAGCCCTCGTCGCCTTCGCTGGCGTGCGACGCACGCGCCGACCTCAGTGGACCGTCGTCGGCACGCACCTCGTTGCCGGGGGACTCGGAGTCATGGGTCTCGGGTTCACGGCGCGAGGGCCTCGGAATGTTCTACGACGGCCAGATCGACCTGGTGACGTCGCAGATCCTCGCGACCGCTGCTCGTCGCCGGCTACTCGATGCTCGTCACGGTCGTGCTGTGGTTCGCCGCCGTGCGCCCCTGGATCAGGTCGGGTCCGGCGACGGCTGCGGCGCTTCGACCGCCGAGCTGCAGCACCTCGCGACTGAGCCGAATGGCGCCGGCGACCGCTGCGGGCATCGCGAATACGGTGAAGCCGGGGATGAGGAACAGCAGGTACGAAGCCACCCCGTAGCCGAGGGTGAGCGGGCGCCTGGCCCGGAGCATCCTGCGCCGTTCCCGCTGGGCTGTGTCCGCGTGCGTTGAACGAGAGGCTCGTGGTCTCGACGGCGAGGAACCAGCCGCCGATCAACGCGCCGAGCACGACCGCGAGGATGCCACCGACGAGCGGAACGAACCCGATCGCGAACAGCATGATGCCGAGCAGCACGGTCGGCACGATGAGCCGATGAAGTCCCCGAGGTCGCGCCCGAACCCGCGCCAGAAGCCAACCTCGTGCTCGACCGGGGCGTCGCCGAGCTGCTGCTCGACGTGTCGCCAGATCCGCTCGTAGAACGGGTCGCCCACCGCGAGCGTCACCACCGTGTACGTGTAGACCCAGAAGAAGGCGAACACCACGAGGAACGCGAGCGCGAACAGCGCCGCGCAGCAAGTCCGCGAAGCACCGGATCCCACGCCGGCGGCGAAGGCGGTCAGCGATTCTCGGTGATCGCAGGGAGGTTGAGAAGCAGCACCACGAGCCCGGCGACGTACACGAGCGCGACGATGAGCGCCGGGATCGCGCCGAGCAGCATCATGTGCGGCGCCGTGCGCCACGTGCCGAACCCCTTGCCGAGCATGCCGACGCCGCGGAGGAACTCCCTGATGGCGCTGGGCTTCGAGGGCATGGGATCAGGCTAGCGGCGTTGGATGCCGCGGAGAGCTGTGAGTGGTGGGCGATACCGGACTCGAACCGATGACCTCTTCCGTGTGAAGGAAGCGCGCTACCAACTGCGCCAATCGCCCATGAGGCGGTTCAACAATACGGGTAGCGACGCGCCCGTCACAATTGGCCGTACCTCGCTTCATCGCCTATAGTCGTTGAGCACCCAGCAATGGAATGCAAATGCGGATGTGGCGCAGTGGTAGCGCATCACCTTGCCAAGGTGAGGGTCGCGAGT
Organism: uncultured Actinomycetota bacterium; assembly: GCA_963790235.1. GTDB lineage: Bacteria > Actinomycetota > Actinomycetes > Actinomycetales > Microbacteriaceae > Rhodoglobus. The sequence continues at coordinate 10,661 of CAWBNZ010000010.1, read as the reverse complement.
TCGAATCTCGTCATCCGCTCGAGTGGGAAGTGTCAGTGACCGCGTGCGGTGACTGCTGCGTCCCGCACACGGTGGCGTGGCCGAGAGGCGAGGCAACGGCCTGCAAAGCCGTGTACACCGGTTCGAATCCGGTCGTCACCTCGCAAGTCGCGAAGTCTTGCAACAACGCAGTACGCAGAAACTGAATAGCCCGGGCGGTTGGCGCAGCGGTAGCGCGCTTCCCTGACACGGAAGAGGTCGCTGGTTCGATCCCAGTACCGCCCACCAAGATACGACCCAGTGCGCTTGCGCTGGGTCTTCTTGTTTCCTGGATCGGCCCTGGTCGGATCCCAGAATCGCCGACCGGCTGAGCTATGTCGCGGACATCGCCTCCTGAATACCCCGTCCGAGGACTGAGGGGCTATGGGCGTCGCTGCCGTAGGTGACTTCGGAGCCGCCCTCCTCTCGCCACCAGGTGAGCAAGCGCGGGATGCAGGGCATCCCGGGTGTTGACCTCCAGAGCTCGACCTTTCGCGGCGAGGAGACGCAAACTTCGACGGAAATCAGGCTCGAAGTGGTCAAGCTCGAACGGCGACTCGTGCCTGCGGCCAATACCGGATCGCGTACTGAATGTGCGACAGCACGTCGAACTCGGAACCCTCGATCATTCGACAGATCTCGTCGAGGTAGCTACCTGACCACGTCGGTCGCCGGCCACATCCGAAACAGGCCAGGCGGTTCGTAGAAACGGTCGGCCACCTCCAGAGAGTGCAATGAGCCATTGATCTGCTCGAACTGTCCACGGTCGAGGATGTCGGCCGCGGGTTCTGCGTTTCGGTGCGGCTCTCCAAACTCGATGCCGGTGAGAATCCGAAGGTTGGGGAAGTCTGCGCGACACCGCTGGACCGACTCGAGGTAGCCGTCGACGTCGAACGGCGGGGGAGTGAGCGTGGTCCCTGAGACGTAGGCCTTGAGGGTTTCGAGCCCATCTAGCTCTCCGAGGTCAACCTCCCACGGTGTGAAGTCCAGATGGTCGGTGAAGGTGACCGACTCGACCCCGAGCTGCACTGCCCGCTCGCAGGTCTTCGCCATCGATCCCGCGTGGTCCCCGCCGGGTTCGCGGGCATCCCACGACCATTCGGAGTGGACGTGGCTGTCGGCGAGCATCATCGCACCGCCTACCGCCCCGTAACCAGCGCCGAGAACGCCGCCAGCACGCCGGCCACCCCTGCTCGTACTCCGCGGCACTCGCGAACGGGTCATCCATGCGCTCCCACCCGGTGTGCACGAGCGTCACCAGCGTCTCTGCACCAGATGCCTCGAAGGTCACGCGCACGTCAGTCGCGTGCTCGTCGCCATAGCCGGGATGCCACGTGAAGGCGACCGCGATGGGCGGCTCCCACTCGGTAACGGTGCCCCAGACCGACTCGCGCCCATCGATTGCGCGCTCGACGATCCGGCCGTTCTCGAACGCCACGTCATTGTCGTGCTCGAACACCGAGAACCGTGCGAGCGGCCACCAGGCGCCGATGCGTCCGGTGAACAGGTCGAACGCGCGCTCCGGGGCGGCGGCCACGAGGATCTCCCGGCGGACTGGTCCTGGAGCCTTGGATGCTTCACTCATCACCATTGGGTGTGCCCTCCCGTTTCTCGACGTACTCCGCGAACGAGCCGAGGGTGGTGCCCCAGAGCTCGATGATCCAGTGCTGCAGTGCGACCTGCCCTTCGGGGGCGAGCGCGTAGAGATTCCGTGTTCCGCGGCTGGTATGAGTTACGAGTCCCGCGTCCGAGAGCACCTTGAGGTGCCGGCTCACGGCTGGACGCCCGATCGGTAGAGCCGTGGCGATGTCCACGACCGGACGCGGCCCGTCGGCGAGGCGCTGCACGATCCGGCGGCGCATCGGATCTCCGAGCGCATCGAATGCCCGTTCGGCGGTCTGGTCCCGTTGGTTACCCATGAGTAACCGTTACTCTAGAGCGACCATGACGAGCACGCAAGCATCGCCTCGCAAGGAGCGAGCAATCGCGGACAGCACCATCGCCGGACACGGAAATACACCGAATCACCGATCCTCCGAAGCGGCATCCAGAGCACGCTGAGAGACAGCGAGGATAGCGCGCGAGCGAACGCTGAAGCCGTATCACGAGAAGGAGACCGAGATGACCACCACCATCGCCGCCCGTGAGGCGGACACGATCACGCCGTTCACGCTCGACGTACCGCAGGCCGACCTTGACGACCTCCGCGCTCGCATCGAAGCGTCACGACTGCCCGCGCCGATCGGCGCCGACGACTGGTCGACCGGCGTGCCGCTCGGCGTCCTGCAGGATGGGCTCGACTACTGGTCGAGCACCTTCGACTGGCGCGCGCTCGAGCAGCGCGTCAACGAGCTGCCGCAGTTCCTCACCGAGATCGACGGGCAGCGGTTCCACTTCCTGCACGTCGAGTCGTCGCAGGCCGACGCGACGCCGATCGTGCTGCTGCACGGCTGGCCGGGGTCGTTCCTCGAGTTCCTCGACGTGATCCCGCTGCTCACGGAGCCTGCGGCCAACGGCGCGTCCGAGCGCTCCGGCGTTCAACGTCGTGGTGCCGAGCCTGCCGGGCTTCGGCTGGTCGACGCCGCTCGCCGACGCGAACTGGACGACCAACCGCATCGCCAAGGGCGTTGCGGAGCTGATGGCGCGGCTCGGCTACGAGCGATACGTCACCCAGGGCGGCGACTTCGGCGCGGGTGTTGCGCCCGAGGTTGCGCGGGTGGATCCCGAGCACTGCGTGGGCGTGCACGTGAACGGCTCGATCGGGGCACCGTTCGGCGAGCCGAGCGAGGAGGAGCTCGCGGCATCCACCGATCTTGAAAAGGATCGCATGCGACGCGTCGCCGAGTTCATGCAGCGCGAGTTCGGGTACATCTCGATCCAGTCGACGCGTCCGCAGCTGATCGGGGTCGCGCTGAGCGACACTCCGGCGGGGCAGTTGGCGTGGATGCTCGACAAGTTCCGTGCATGGACCTTCCCGTTCGACGCGTCGCCGGCCGACGGTCTCGGCTGGGACCGCATCCTCGGCCACGTGTCGCTCTACTGGCTCACGCGCAGCGCGGGATCCGCGGCGTACACGGTGTACGCGGCCGACGCGAACGCGTGGGGCCAGCAGCCGAGCCGTCCAGCTAGCACCGGTCGGGGCGATCATGTTCGCGCACGACATCGGCATCCGCCGGCATCGCGGAGCAGCAGTTCGACATCGTGCGCTGGACCGATGTCGAAGACCGCGGCGGGCACTTCGCGGCGATGGAGGAGCCCGAGTTGCTGGTCGACGACATCCGCGAGTTCGTCGCGTCGATCTGACGCGGCGTGAGGATGCCCCGGGCCGTCGAGCCCGGGACATCCTTCCCGTCATCACACCTCCGACAGCAGCTCGTACACCTCGCTCGTCGGGATGCCCGACTTCTCGTGCACTCGCATGATCGCCTCCTTCGAGGGACCGGTCGAGAGGCAGAACGCCTTGCCCGACTCGGGGTCGAGCCACGCCTTCTGGAAGTGGACGCCCTCGGCGACCTCGTTCTCGAGGTCCTTGGCGTGGGCCGCCTCGAGGTCCTGCTGGGTTGCGCCGACGAATCCAGTGTGGATATCCATGAACTGTGCCATCTCGGCACCCCTTTCTCTCGTGCCTTCAGCCTCGCGATGGACGCCGGTCGGGCCATCGGTAGGACGACCGATCCTGGGGCGAGCGTCGACCTATACTGAGCCGCATGCGGGACCGCGTGAGTCCAGTGCTGGTCGGTCGCCGCGACGCGCTCGAGCTCGCACTGCGTCGCTGGCGCGAAGCCGTCGACGGACACGGCGAACTGCTGCTCGTGGCCGGCGAGTCCGGCATCGGCAAGACCCGGCTGCTCGCTGAGGTCGTCGCCCGCATCGGCGTGTCATCGCCGCGAGCCACCGGGCGACCGAGGGAGATGGATGCCCCGGGCGAACTGATCCACGGCCTCGCCGACGAGTTGCGCCGCCTCGGTCGCACCGAGCCGGCCGCTCGGCTCCGCGACCGCCTGCTCGACGAGGGGATCGGGGCGGGAGACGCGGCGCGGCGCCGCCGCTTGCTCCTCGGAGATCTCGCGCAGATCATCCTCGAACTGCTCGACGCCGAGCCGATGGTGCTGCGGTTCGACGACCTCCACTGGGCGGACGAGCTCAGCCTCGACGTGCTCGAGCGCGTCGCCCAGAACCTGGATACGTCGCACGGCCTCGTCGTCGGCACCTACCGCACAGACGAACTGTTCGCCGGCAGCCGATTGCGCACGTGGCGCGCACGCCTGCTCGAGCAGCGCCTGGCCGAGGAGGTGCGTCTGACGCGCCTCGACCGGTCGGAGATCGCCGCGATGGTCGAGGCGATCACCATCGCAGCGACCGTCCTCCGCGATGGTCGACTCGCTGCAGCGCCGCAGCGACGGCATCCCGCTGCACCTCGAGGAACTCGTCGCCGCAGACGCCGAGTCCGCCGTGCTCGAGACCGTCGGCGACGCCGTGGTGGCGCGGCTCGGCCTGCTCGATCCCACCCAACGAGAGATCGTCTCGACGGCCTCGGTGATCGGTCGCGCGTTCGATGTGCGGCTGCTCGAGGAGATCACCTCCGGATCGGCGGAGACGGTCGCGGACGCACTCCGCGCCGCATCCGACCTGCACATCGTGGTTTCCCAACCCGACGAGCAGTTCGGCTTCCGTCACTCGATCCTGTGCGACGTGACGTATGAGGAGATCCCGACCGCGCAACGCGCTGGCCTCCACGCGGCGGTCGCGAGCGCGGCCGCGCGCCTCGGCCTCGGGCATGCGTTCACCTCGGAGCACTACGAGCGCGCGGGGGAGCTCGCTCTCGCACACCAGCACGCGCTCGCGGCCGGGGAAGACGCCGTTCGGGTGTCGGCCCATCGCGAGGCCGCTCAGTTGTTCGCGCGGGTGGAGCGCACAACGCCAGCCGACGCACCGCCCGCCGCGCGGCCGGGATGCTCGCGCGCCTGGCGGTCGAGCTGGCGGCGATCGACGACGTGGATGCCGCGGCCACCCGTTTCGAGGCCGCGATCGAGCTCTACCACCAGCTCGGAGACGACATCGCTGCCGCGCATCTGATGCCGGAGTTCATGGCCATGAGACATCTTCTCGGTGACGACCTCGACGCGAGGGCGGCGCGAGCGCTCGACGCGCTCGAGCGCCTCGCCCGGCATCCCGCCGCGTCGACCCAAACCGCGCGAGCAGGGCTGCTCGGGGCGCTGTGCGCCGCACACATGCTCGACCGCAGGCTCACCGAGTCGCTCGATTACGGAGAGCGAGCGATCGCCCTCCTGCACGAGTTCGGAACCGCTGGCAATCGACGTACGACTGTCGATGGGAGCCTCCCTCGTCTTCGCCGGACGCGGCGATGAGGGCTGGCCGATGCTCGAGGGTGCGATCAGGGCAGCGCAGGCGGCGGGACTCGAGGCCGTCGCATCCAGGGGCTTCAGGATGCTCGGCAGCTGTGCCTCGGTGCTGCTCCAGTACGAGCGCGCCACGGCCTGGATCACCGAGGGGCTCGCGTACACCGCCGACGTTGAACGCTGGAACGATCACCACTACCTGCTCGCCCATCGCGGCCACGTGCGCTGGGCAACCGGCGACTGGTCCGGCGCCGAGGAGTCCGCCCGCCGAGCCCTCGCCGATGGCGTCGGCATCACGACGCAGATCACCGCGCATCATGTGCTCGGCTTCGCCGCGATCGCGCACGACCGGCGTGGCGAGGCGCGTGATTTCCTCGATCAGGCGAGGCAACCGGGGGAGCGCATGCACGAGTTGCAGCGCGTGTCGCCCGCCGTCTGGGGGCTCGCCGAACTCGCGCTGCGGGAGGATCTTCCGGCGGAGGCGATCGCGTTGAGTGAGCATGGCTACGCCGACTCCGAACGCGTGATGGATGCCGCCTACCTGTTCCCGTTCGTCATCACCGCGACCCGCGCACACCTGGCTCAGCACGACGCGAGCGCGGCCCGCGAGTGGATCACCCGCTGCCGACGGCTCATCGAGCGTCGCGCCATCCCCGGCACCGCTCTCGCGGTCGTGCACGCGCTCGGGCTCGTCGAACTCGCCGAGGGTCGCCCGAACCACGCTCGTGACCTGCTCGAGACTGCAACCGATGGCTGGATCGCGATCGACCGCCGCTGGGAGGCCGTTCAGGGCCTCGTCGACCTCGCCCGCTGCGCCCGTCGATCGAAACGCGCCGCCGACGCAGCCCGGCTCACGACTCGAGCCCTCGACCTCGCGTCGGGCGCTGCGCTGCTCGTCGCGCTGGCGACCCCGAGCACGGCGGATGACGCGAGCCCGCTCTCCGCCCGCGAGCTCGAAGTCGCGCGCCTCGTCGCCGGTGGCGCGACCAATCGCGAGATCGCCGAACGCCTCGTGATCGCACCGAAGACCGCTCGGCGCACGTCGAGCACATCCTCGCGAAACTCGGCGTCGCTCGCCGCGCGGAGATCGCCGCGTGGGTGGCCACCGCGGACGGGGAGCCCTCGCCGCGCCACTAAACTTCTCGGATGGGCAAGACCGGATTCGAGCTGTTCACCGACCGCAACGTCGTCGCCATGCGCGTCAACGGCGAGCTGAAGGACCTCGCAGCGTCGACGACGGACGCCGACACCGTCGAGCCCGTCACGATCGACTCGCCCGACGGCCTCAACATCCTGCGGCACTCGGCCGCGCACGTGATGGCGCAGGCCGTGCAGTCGATCAACCCCGAGGCGAAGCTCGGCATCGGCCCGCCGGTGCAGGACGGCTTCTACTACGACTTCGACGTGGCCGAGGCGTTCCAGCCCGAGGACCTCAAGGCGATCGAGAAGGCCATGGACCGCATCATCCGCCAGGGCCAGCGCTTCGAGCGCCGCGTCGTCACCGAGGACGAGGCGCGCGCCGAGCTCGCGAACGAGCCGTACAAGCTCGAGCTCATCGGCCTCAAGGGCTCGGTCTCGGACGCGTCCGACGACGGCGAGACCGTCGAGGTCGGCGGCGCAGAGCTCACGATCTACGACAACGTCGACGGCAAGACCGGCGAGGTCTACTGGAAGGACCTCTGCCGCGGCCCGCACCTGCCGAACACCCGCATGATCGGCAACGGCTGGGCGCTCGTGCGCAACGCCGCCGCCTACTGGCGCGGGTCGGAGAAGAACAAGCAGCTGCAGCGCATCTACGGCACCGCGTGGCCGACCAAGGACGAGCTGCGCGCGTACCAGGAGCGCCTCGGAGGAGGCCGCGAAGCGCGACCACCGCAAGCTCGGCGCCGAGCTCGACCTGTTCTCGTTCCCCGACGGAGATCGGCTCCGGCACTCGTCGGTGTTGCACCCGCAGGGGCGGCATCGTGCGCCAGGAGATCGAGCAGCACGCGCTGCGAGCGCCACCGCGAGGCCGGCTACGCGCTACGTCTACACCCCGCACATCACCAAGAAGGACCTGTTCGAGCAGTCCGGCCACCTCGTGACTACAAGGAGGGCATGTTCCCGCCGATGCACCTCGACGAGGAGCGCGACGCAGACGGCAACATCACCAAGCAGGGCCAGGACTACTACCTGAAGCCCATGAACTGCCCGTTCCACATCCTGATCTACAAGGAGCGCGGCCGCAGCTACCGCGACCTGCCGCTGCGCCTCGCGAGTTCGGCACCGTGTACCGCAACGAGATGTCCGGCGCCCTGCACGGCCTCACCCGCGTGCGCGGCCTCACCCAGGACGACGCGCACCTCTTCGTCACCCCCGACCAGCTCGAGGAGGAGGTCGCCAAGACGCTCGAGTTCGTGCTCTCGCATGCTGCGCGACTTCGGCCTCGACGACTTCTACCTCGAGCTGTCGACGCGCGACGACGAGAAGTAGCAAGTGGATCGGCGACGACGAGCACGTGGGAGGAGGCGACCGAGACGCTGCGCCAGGTCGCCGTCGCGTCCGGCCTCGAGCTCGTCGACGACTCCGGGCGGCGCCGCGTTCTACGGCCCGAAGATCTCCGTGCAGGCGCGCGACGCGATCGGCCGCACCTGGCAGCTGTCGACCGTGCAGCTCGACTTCAACCTGCCGGAGCGGTTCGAGCTCGAGTACACGGCAGCCGACGGCATCCAAGCAGCAGCCCGATCATGATCCACCGCGCGCTGCTCGGCTCGATCGAGCGGTTCTTCGCGATCCTGCTCGAGCACTACGCCGGCGCGTTCCCGTCTGGCTCGTCGCCGGTGCAGGTGGTCGGCATCCCGGTCGCCGAGGAGTACGAGGAGTACCTGGGCGACGTCATCCAGCAGACTCAAGGATGCCGGCGTGCGGGCCGAGCTCGACGACTCGAGCGACCGGATGCAGAAGAAGATCCGCACCCACGCCAAGCAGAAGGTGCCGTTCCTGCTCATCGCGGGCGGCGAGGACTGCCGCGGCCGGCTCGGTGAGCTTCCGCTTCCGCGACGGCACGCAGGAGAACGGCGTCCCGGTCGACGACGCGATCGCCCGCATCCGCGAGGCGATCGCCACCCACGCGCAGGTCTGACCATGCAGTGCCACGGACTACGACGGCACCGGATTCCCCGAACGCCGAGGATCGCCGCGGCCTTCGCCGCCGTGCCCGACGCCTTCCAGCGGCTGTGGACGCCGCACCGGATCGCCTACATCCAGTCGGACGCGCAGCAGCCGGCGAGCGACGGGTGCCCGTTCTGCGTCGCCCCGACGCTCACCGACGAGGAGGCGCTCATCGTGCACCGCGGCGAGCACGCCTACGTGCTGCTCAACCTGTTCCCGTACAACAGCGGCCACCTGCTGGTCTGCCCGTACCGCCATGTTGCGACGCTACGACGAGGCGACGCGCGGAGGAGGTCGCCGAGATCGGCAGCTCACCCAGACGGCGATGCGCGTGCTGACCGCGACGTCGCGGCGCGCACGGCTTCAACATCGGCATGAACCAGGGCCAGGTCGCCGGCGCCGGCGTCGCCGAGCACCTGCACCAGCACATCGTGCCGCGGTGGGCGCTCGACGCGAACTTCTTCCCGATCATCGCGCGGACGAAGGCGCTGCCGCGGCTGCTCGGCGAGGTGCGCGACGGAGATCGCGGCCGCCTGGCCGGCTGCACGCACTGAGCCGCGGCACCCACGATCGTGGCACGCAGCCAGCACCACGTGCGAACGTAGAATTGGGCACCATGAGCACCGACAACACGGCACCGACAGATCTGGGCACGAGCCGCGTCAAGCGCGGGCTCGCCGAGATGCTCAAGGGCGGCGTCATCATGGACGTCGTCACCGCCGACCAGGCGAAGATCGCCGAGGACGCCGGCGCCGTCGCCGTCATGGCGCTCGAGCGCGTGCCCGCCGACATCCGCTCGCAGGGCGGCGTCGCCCGCATGAGCGACCCCGACCTCATCGACGGCATCATCGACGCCGTCTCGATCCCGGTCATGGCGAAGGCCCGCATCGGCCACTTCGTCGAGGCGCAGGTGCTGCAGGCGCTCAAGGTCGACTACATCGACGAGTCCGAGGTGCTGACGCCCGGCCGACTACGTCAACCACATCGACAAGTGGCAGTTCAACGTGCCCTTCGTCTGCGGTGCGACCAACCTCGGCGAGGCGCTGCGTCGCATCACCGAGGGCGCGGCGATGATCCGCTCGAAGGGCGAGGCCGGCACCGGCGACGTCTCCGAGGCGACCAAGCACATCCGCACCATCAAGGGCGAGATCGCCGCGCTCACAGTCGAAGACCAAGGACGAGCTCTACGTCGCCGCCAAGGAGCTGCAGGCGCCGTACGAGCTCGTCGCCGAGATCGCCGCGACCGGCAAGCTGCCCGTCGTGCTCTTCACCGCCGGCGGCGTCGCGACGCCCGCCGACGCCGCGCTGATGATGCAGCTCGGCGCCGACGGCGTGTTCGTCGGCTCCGGCATCTTCAAGTCGGGCGACCCGGCCGCAGCGCGCCGCCGCGATCGTCAAGGCGACGACCTTCTACGACGACGCCGCAGTGATCGCGGAGGTGTCGCGCGGACTCGGCGAGGCGATGGTCGGCATCAACGTCGCCGACCTCGCCGCGCCGCACCGCCTCGCCGAGCGTGGCTGGTAGCACGCCGCCGCTCGGCCGCACCGCCGTCGGCGTCCTCGCCCTGCAGGGCGACTTCCGCGAGCACCTCGCGGTGCTGCGCGGCCTCGGCGCCGAGGCGCGTCCCGGTGCGCCGGCCCGAGGAGCTCGCGGCGTCGACGGGCTCGTCATCCCCGGCGGTGAGTCGAGCGTGATGGACAAGCTCAGCCGCCTGTTCGGCGCTCGCCGAGCCGCTCAGGCGCGCGATCGCGCGACGGGCTGCCGGTCTACGGCACGTGCGCCGGGCTCATCATGCTCGCCGACACGGTGCTCGACGCGATCGCGGGCCAGCAGACGCTCGGCGGCCTCGACGTCGCCGTGCGCCGCAACGCGTTCGGCATCCAGCTCGACTCGTTCGAGACCGACCTCGACGTCCCGGCGCTCGGCGACCCGCCGGTGCACGCGGTCTTCATCCGCGCGCCCGATCGTCGAGTCGGTCGGCGCGTGGCGTCACCGCGCTCGCGGCGCTCGACGACGGCCGCATCGTCGCCGTCGAGCAGGGCAACCTGCTCGGCACCTCGTTCCACCCCGAGATCACGGGCGAGCACGCGCTTCCACGAGTACTTCCTCGCGAAGGTGCGCGCCGCGTAGTC
>CAWBNZ010000009.1:0-86502 GCA_963790235.1 uncultured Actinomycetota bacterium | reverse complement strand
GCCGGAGTCACGCGCACGACGATCGACCAGATCTTCTCGGGTGGCGAGATCGCCGACCCCATCGACGGCCGCTACAACATCCTGCTGCTCGGCGGCGACGCCGGGGCCGACCGCGACGGACTCCGGCCCGACAGCATCTCGGTCGTGAGCATCGAGGCGGCAACGGGCAAGACCACGATCTTCGGACTGCCACGGAACCTCGAGGGTGTTCCGTTCGCAGAAGGCTCGCCGATGGCCGCGAAGTACCCGAACGGGTACTCCGACTGCGAGGTCGACGTCTGCTACATCAACTCGATCTACACCGAGGTCGAGTCGTACACGCCCGAGATGTACCCCGAAGCGGTGAACCAGGGCAGCACGCCGGGAATCGAAGCGATGATGGATGCCGCGTCAGGCGTGCTCGGCATCCAGGTCCAGTACTACGTGCTCATCGACATGCAGGGCTTCGTGGAGCTCATCGATGCGCTCGGCGGCGTTGTGATCGATTCACCCGGACGCTACCCGATCAATGGCGAGCCAGACGAGAACGGCGAGATGGTGGGCGTTGAGGGTTGGATCGAGCCCGGCGTGCAGACCATGAACGGGTACACCGCGCTCTGGTACGCCAGATCGAGATATTCGACGAGCGACTACGACCGCATGGCACGCCAACGGCAGCTGCAGGAGGCGATCCTGCGCCAGTTCGATCCCGCGAACGTGCTGTCGAAGTTCCAGGCCATCGCGCAAGCCTCGACGCAAGTCGTGCGCACGGACATCCCGCAGCCCATGCTCGGCAGGTTCGTGGAGCTCGCGAACAAGGCGCGGGAGTTCGACATCGCCGACGTCGAACTCGCTCCGCCGCTCATCGCGGTCGAATCCGCGGACTACAACTACGTACACCAGATCGTGGCCGACGCGCTGGTGATTGAGACCCCCGAGCCTTAGGGGGGCGCGTCGCACATCACGACGGGCGACGTCCCGCCGCAGGAGCGGCGGCGGGACCAAAGGTCACAGGTCGGCGTGCAGTTGCCAGACCTTTTCGGCGCTCGCGGTCCAGGAGAACGCTCGGGCGCGGTCCTGGCCGAGGGTGCGCATCGTCGCGCGCAGGTTGTCGTCTCCGACGACGCGGGCGATGGCAGCGGCGAGGCGCTCTGGGTATCCGGCGGCGTCGTCGCCTTCCGCGTCCGCGAGCGGCACAGCGAGTCCGGCATCCGCCGAGATTTCGAGCAGGGCTGGTGCATCCGAGTGGATCACGGGCGTGCCGAGCGCGAACGCCTCGATGACGGGCAGGCCGAAGCCTTCTGCGCGGCTCGGGAACACGAACACGGTCGCGCGGCGCATCACCACGGCGAGATCCTCGTCGGAGAGGCGCCCGAGTGCGCGCACTCGGTGCTCTGGCAGCCCGGCTTCGTCGCGGAGGCGCTCGACCGAGACATCCCCCCAGCCGTCCGGTCCGGCGATGAGCAGGGGGATGTCGGCGGCATCGTCGCGGCCCATCGCGGCGATGAGGGCGTCGAGTCCCTTGCGCGGCTCGAGGGTGCCGACGGCGAGGACATATTGCTCGGGCAGGCCGAGAGCCTCTGCACGGGCATCCGCGTCGTCGGGCACCCGCAGATTCGAACTGACCGCGCCGCCGATCACGCGTACCCGGTCGCCGAAGTCGAGGTACTCACGCAGGTGCGTTGCGACCGCGTGCGTCGGCACGACCACGGCATCGGCGTACTTCTGCGCGCGCTTGGCCATCGCGATGTGCCACGAGACACCGCGCGGGGTGAGGGTCTCCGGGTGGGTCCACGGCACGACATCGTGCAGGGTGACCGCGATCTGCTCGCTCTCGTTGACCCGGTCGTGCCGGTGCAGCGGTGCGAGCAGGCTCATCGCGTGCACCATGCCGCGGCCCGGCAGTCTCGTGAAGCCGTGCTGCCACGCCGCCGCGAGGGAGCGGCGATCGAGCGGACTCTTGTAGAGCGCCGCGAGACCGGGCAGCACGTCGGCGATGTGCTGGTACTGCTCCTCGGTCGACGCCGAGACGACACCTTCGACGTCGCAGCCGAGCGGCGCGGTCGCGATCAGAGCGCGAGTGAGTTCTTCCGCGTAACGACCAATGCCGCCGGGCACGGGGCTCACGATCTGGTCGATGATGACGCGCAGTGTGGTCATCGGGGTCCCATCAGTCCATCCGCAGTCGCTTGGGCGAGCGCATCCGCCCAGTTTCGCATGGGATCGAGCCCTGCGGATGCCCACGCGTCATGACCGAGTACCGAATACGCGGGCCGCGGAGCCTTCTGCGGGAACGCAGAGCTGTCGATGGGATGCACGCGCTGCGGATCCAGCCCGGCCGCCGAGAAGATCGCCCGGGCGAAGCCCCACCAGCTGGTCTGGCCGCTGTTCGTACCGTGGAAGATGCCAGACCGCACTCCGGCGTCGAGCAGCGCCACGATCTGCAGGCGAGGTCGCGCGCCCACGTCGGCTGCCCGACCTGGTCGTCGACGACGGTGATGGTCTCTCGCTCACTCGCCAGGCGCAGCATGGTCTTGAGGAAGTTGGGTCCGCCGTCGCCGTACAACCACGCAGTGCGAACGATGATCGTGCCGTCAGGATGAGTGGCGATCGCGCGCTGCTCGCCCTCGGCCTTCGTACGGCCGTAGGCGGAGACCGGGTCGCGCGGGGCGTCTTCGGCGTACGGCGTCGTGCCGCGCCCGTTGAAGACGTAGTCGGTGGAGATGGTCACGAGCGTTGCACCATGCCGCTTCGCCGCCTGCGCGAGCAGCTCGGGTCCGAGCGCGTTGATGCGGCGCGCGTCATCCTCGTGATCCTCAGCGTCGTCGACGGCGGTCCAGGCGGCACAGTTGATGACGACGTCGTGGCCGGCGACCGCGGCATCCACCGCTGCTGCGTCGGTGACGTCGAGATCAGCCCTGGATGCCGCGGTGACCTCACGACCGGCGAGCGCAGCAACGAACTCGGTACCGAGCATGCCGCTCGCGCCGGTGATGAGGTAGCGGGTCATGGGTCGCTTGCCGCGCTCAGGCGAGCGCGGCGCGGGCCTTGAGCGGCTCCCACCATGCGCGGTTGTCGCGGAACCACTGCACGACGTCGGCGAGGCCCGTCTCGAATGGCACGAGCGGCTCGTAGCCGAGTTCCGAGCGGATCTTGGAGATGTCGACGCTGTAGCGCAGGTCGTGTCCCTTGCGGTCCTCGACGCGGTCGACGTAGGACCAGTCCTTGCCCGTGGCATCCAGCAGCAATTGGGTGAGTTCCTTGTTGGTGAGCTCGGTGCCGCCGCCGATGTTGTAGATCTCGCCCGCGCGCCCCTTGGTGAGCACCATCGCGATGCCGCGGGTGTGGTCGTCGACGTGCAGCCAGTCGCGGATGTTGTTGCCCTCGCCGTACAGCGGCACGTGCAGGTCGTCGATCAGGTTCGTCACGAACAGCGGGATGACCTTCTCGGGGAAGTGGTATGGCCCGTAGTTGTTCGAGCAGCGTGTGATCGACAGGTTCATGCCGTGGGTGCGGAAGTAGCTGCGCGCGAGCAGGTCGCTGCCGGCCTTGGATGCCGAGTACGGCGAGTTCGGCTCGAGGGAGCGCGTCTCGTCCCACGATCCTTCGGCGATCGACCCGTAGACCTCATCGGTCGAGACGTGCACGAATCGCTTGACGCCGTGCTTGAGGGCTCCATCGAGCAGCCGCTGGGTTCCGACGACGTTCGTCTCGACGAACGGGCCGGAGTTCAGCACGGACCGGTCGACGTGCGACTCTGCGGCGAAGTGCACGATCGCGTCGATTCCGGGCAGCACCTCGTCGAGCTTGTCTGCGTCGCGGATGTCGCCGTGCACGAACGAGTAGCGCGGCGAGTCGGCAACCGGCTCGAGGTTGGCGAGGTTGCCAGAGTAGGTGAGCGCGTCGTACACGACGATGTCGGCGCCCTCGAGGCCCGGATAGGCGTCCTGCAGCGTGCGGCGCACGAAGTTGGAGCCGATGAAACCGGCACCGCCGGTGACGAGGACCTTCATGAATTGACCTTTCGGATGACTGTCACGGGACTGCTGTTCATAGGAGCTACCAGACCCCGCTGGCGATGAGCAGGCCGATGATCTTGCGGTCGCGAGGCCGACGCCGCAGCTGCGGCGCGAGTCGGGCGAGTTGGTACCTGGAGCGGAGCCCTCGCGTGGTCAGCAGACCGCGAACGCCCTCGATCGCGGGCCGAAGCCCGGGGTCAGCCACCGTCGCCGCGACGTCGGCGAGCAGCACAGCCTGGTCGCGGTGCCATCGGCTGCGGATGAGCTGCAGCCGCATGATCGCCGCCCGGCTCCCCGTGTTGGCGCCCATCACGTTCGCGTCGTGCTGCCGGTAGTCGACGGTCGGCTCGCCATCGATGTGCCATTTCCAGCCGTGCGCCCGGGCGATGGCGTACACGAGCGAGTCGTGATAATCGACTTGGTGCGCACCGCCCAGATCGTGCTGCACGACCTCTTTGGCGACCGCGACGAGTCGCGGTGTCATGAGGAAGGTCGAGCCGGGGCCTGGGCTCTCGAACAAGTAGTCGAACTGGCGCTGCGGAAAGTCCTTGCGCACGAGGTGGCGCGCGCCGTCGGCCGTGAACGAGGTGATGCTCGACGAAATCCCGTCGTACCCCTCGTCGCGGATGAGTGCCGCGTGCCGCGCGAGCTTGCCCTGTCGCCAGATGTCGTCCTGGTCGGCGAACGCGACCAGCTCATCCGGGGCGAGGTCGGCGTGCTCGAGCAGGCGGTAGAAGTTCGGAGCGGCGCCGCCCGACTTGCCCATCGACGGCAGCACCGTGATGCGCGGGTCGGCAGCGGCCTGCTCGAGCAGCCACTCGCGCGTGCCGTCGGTCGACTCGTCGTCGAGTGCGATCAGTCGTACGTCGACGCCGGCCTGGTCGAGGATGCTCCTGACCTGCTCCGGCAGCCAGCGCACGCCGTTCCAGGTCGCCAGCAGCACCGCGACGCGCGGAAGCGAGGATGACGAGGAAGAAGCGGCCATGACCCGCCAAGTTTAGTCGCGAGCCCGACCGCTAGCATTGCACGGTGCAGATCCGCGAGTTGGGCATACCCGGAGCCCTCGAGTTCACCCCCCTGCTCCGGCCCGATGACCGCGGCCTGTTCACCGAGTGGTACCGGTTCGAGCAGCTCGAGGAGCACGTGGGACACGCGCTGTCGCTGCGGCAGGCGAACCTGTCGGTGTCGGCGAAGGGGGTGGTTCGCGGCATCCACTACGCCCTCGTCCCGCCAGGGCAGGCGAAGTACATCACGGTGCCACGAGGCTCGGTCATGGATTTCGTGATCGACATCCGCGTCGGGTCGCCGACGTTCGGCCAGTGGGAGTCGGTCGTGCTGGATGACGTTGGCCGCACCTCGCTCTACCTCGCCGAGGGCCTCGGCCACGCGTTCGTCGCTCTCGAGGATGACACGACGATGACCTACCTCGTCTCCGAGGTGTACAACGCCGAACGCGAGCTCGGCATCGACCCGCTCGACCCGGAGGTGGGACTCGTGTTCCCGCCGGAGGCGGGCGAGCTGCGCCTGTCGCCGCGCGACCTCGAAGCGCCGACGCTCGCCGAGGCGGCCGCGTCGGGCACGTTGCCGACCTGGGATGACACGCAGGCCTTCATCTCATCGCTGAAGGGCGGCCTAGCGTGCGCGGCATCATCCTCGCCGGCGGATCGGGCACTCGCCTGTACCCGATCACGAAGGGCATCAGCAAGCAGCTCATGCCGATCTACGACAAGCCGATGATCTACTACCCCTTGTCGACGCTCATGATGGCGGGCATCAACGAGATCCTGGTGATCTCGACGCCCGACGACCAGTCGCAGTTCCAGCGCCTGCTCGGCGACGGATCGGAGCTCGGCATCTCGATCGAGTACGCCGCGCAGCCGAGCCCGGATGGCCTCGCGCAGGCGTTCATCATCGGTGAGGAGTTCGTGGGCGACAGCTCGGTCGCGCTCGTGCTCGGCGACAACATCTTCCACGGCGCGGGCCTCGGCTCGTCGCTGCGCGACAACACCGACATCGACGGCGCGCTCATCTTCGCGTACCACGTCGCCGAGCCGCGGGCGTATGGCGTGGTCGAGTTCGACGACTCGTTCACGGCGGTGTCGATCGAGGAGAAGCCCGAGCATCCCAAGTCCAACTACGCCGTGCCAGGCCTGTACTTCTACGACAACGCGGTCGTCGAGATCGCGAAGGCCGTGAAGCCGTCGGCGCGCGGCGAGATCGAGATCACCGCGGTGAACGACCACTACCTGCAGCAGGGCCGCCTCAAGGTGCAGGTGCTCGAACGGGGCACCGCGTGGCTCGACACCGGCACGTTCGAGTCCATGATGCAGGCCAGCGAGTACGTGCGGGTGATCGAGGACCGCCAGGGCTTCAAGATCGGCTGCATCGAGGAGATCGCCTGGCGCGCGGGCTGGATCTCGGACTCGCAGCTCGAGACGCTCGCCCAGCCGCTGCTCAAGAGCGGGTACGGGCGCTACCTCGCGAACCTGCTGACGTCGGCGCGCTGAACGTCAGCGCGTCATGTGCGCACGAGCACCGACGCGGCGAACACGACGAGCCAGACGAAGCCGAGCGCGAGCAGCACCCTGTCGCGCAACACGGTGTCTTCTGGCGATCCTGCGCGGCCGCCATCAATGTCGAACGCGTAGCGCAGCATCGCGACCGCGAAGGGCACGATCGAAATCGTCGTCAGAGGGAAGCTGTCGCGCGATCCGAGCTCGAATGCCCAGAGCGAGTACCCCACCAGCAGCACCGCCGCCGCGATGGTCCACACGAATCGCAGGAACCCGGGCGTGTACTCCTCGATGACGGGCCGGGATGCCGCGCCCGCGCTCTCGGAGACCCGCTCCGAGTAGCGCTTGCCGGCGACCATGAACAGCGAGCCGAACGCGAGCACGAGCAGGAACCACTGCGACAACGGGATCGTCAGCGCCACGCCACCCGCAATCCCTCGGATCAGGAAGCCGCTCGAGACGATCACGAGATCGAGCACGACAACGTTCTTGAGCCACAGGCAGTATGCGGCTTGGATGGCGAGGTAGATGCCGATCACGAGCGCGAGGTTCGTGCGTGCGATCAGCAGCGGGAGTGCAACCGCGACGATCGCGAACACGGTGAGCGCGACGATCGCCACCGGAACCGACAGTCGCCCCGACGCGATCGGCCGGTTGCGCTTGGTCGAGTGCGCCCGATCGGCTTCGCGATCGAGCAGATCGTTGAAGAGGTAGACGGATGAGGCGGCTGCACAGAACGCGACGAACGCGACCAGCACGACGAATGCGTTGTCCAGTTCGAACAATGCGCCGTTCGCGAGCGGCGCAGCAATGACGAGGAGATTCTTCAGCCACTGCTTCGGACGGATCGCCTGGCAAGGGCGATTGCTGGGTTGGATCAGTTCATGAGCTCATCGTCCGTGGCTCAGCACGAGTGTTCGCTCAGTGCTAGTGTCCACGATCGTCGTCTCGAACGCGTACAGTTCGCTGGCGCAGACGCGCGCCTTGCTTCCCGGTCGAGCGGCGTGCGCAGGAGTTCGCTGCAGCTTGGCTGCGATGTCTGCCGACATCCCTCGGCCGGGCGATAGCGCCGAAGCCCGTCTCCAAGACGGGCCGGCGCACGCCGGGTAAGATCACTCGCGAGCGCGGCGACCCCTACGCGCATGGCCTCGACCTGCACGATTCCGAAGGCCTCGAACGCAGTTGACTGACGGAAGTGCGAACACGTCGAGTCGACGCGTAGAAATCCGCGAGTTGGTCGTCGCTCAGGAAGCCGAGCAGCCGAATGCGCTGATCGTCACCGATGTGCTTCCGCGATACGGTCCACGACGCTGCCGCCAGCGACGTTGCGGTAGTCGCCGGCGATCAGAAGCCTGGCGTCGGGATCATCGATCGCGCGTGAAAGCGTCGACGAGGTACTCCACGCCCTTCTCTTCGACCAGCCTACCGAGGAAGCCGATGTGAGAGCCCGACGTTTCGCGGAAGGTTGGATGCCGCCAGCCCTCAGCTGGGTCGGCGGCGCGATCGTCGCTGCGTTGGGCGCGGTGAGTTCCGCGCGAAGGCGGGAGTGCTCCGCATAATCCTTGCTGGTGCTGATGGCAACACGCGAACGACGCAGGGCCGCGCGATTCGAGCGGTCCATCACCCCAGATTGAAGGGCGTTGATCGGGCCGCGTGGGAGCGAAACGTCGCAGTGGTACGTCACGACGATCGGCACCGGTCCGAGTCGGGCGGCGATGAGCCCACTCTCGAGCATGGGCAGGTGAAGGTGTACGACGTCGGCCTCCCGACCGAGGCGGATGGCAGTGCGGGCGAATGCGGGGCTCACCAACCCCTTGCCTATGCGCGCGAGAATCGGCGCTCGGACGACGCGCACTCCGTTGATCGTTTCGTCGCTGGGGAGGGCGGGATCGTGACGGCACGTGACGACGGTCACCCGGTGGCCTCGCGCTACGAGTCCCTCAGCTACGACCTTGGCGACTTCGGTTAGCCCGCTCACGTACGGCGCGTAGTAGTTCAGCGCGACGAGGACGTCGACCTTTCTCGTGGTCCAGGCGCCCACTCCTTCCGATGGTGAGATCAATCGACAAGCCACTCTAATCGGCATGTTGTTCGAGCACTTTTCGACGGTGCAGGCCCATTCGAACCGCGAGCAGCACGATGGCGACTGCACTCCCGACGATCAGCGGCGCCGTTACCTTGGCCATCCCTCCCGGAACGACCAACGCGGCCAGTGCGCCGAACGCGATCGAAACAATCCAGGTCACGCTCACGAAGCCGTGGCGCCGCATACCGACGGCCCCGTCCGAGAGCACGAGCGCGACTAGGAACATCGCCATCCCGACGGCGATGGCAATCCGTGGGCCGGGGGCAAGTACGAGCTCCGGTCCGAAGAGTGCAGCCGTGACTACGTCTCCTGCCACTCCCAGCCCGAGCGCGGCGACCGCTCCTACGACCGCGACGAGCAACACCGCAATGGCCACGATGCGCAGAGCTTGTCGCTCGATGCCGCCTGCCGCCGCTGCCGCGATTCTCGGGAGGTACAGCATCTGAGCGACCTGGTACACGAAGACCGGTATCCGCGCAAGCGAGAGCGTAGCGAGCACCTGTCCCGCGAGGGCAGGATGCAGCCGGTGCGAGCGCGGGGGCCAGGAGCACCGCAGAGTTGAGCAGCAGCTGGATCGCGAACGCAGCGACCATCAGCCGAAGCACCCGCATCGCGAAGGCGAGTATGCGCACGTCACTGCGCACGTTGAACGGTGCCGTCGAACCCGCAGCCAGCACTCCGGCGGACGCGAGCACCGTCGCGATCGCCACCGTCAGCGCGAAGCCGAACACCGATGCTGCTCCCAGGCCACGACAACGAACGGCAGCGCAGTCCTCAGCACGCCCTCGGTGCCGACGATCGCAGAGTAGGCGATGCTCCGCCGCGCCCCTGAGAGCATGCCCCGGAGCGGGAAGTGCAGGCAGCATGCGGCGATCGCGAGTCCGAGCGTCATGCTGACGGTGAGGTCCGAACCATGTCGGTCCGAGACCACGCCCACAGCGATCACGATCGCGATCACGAGAAACAGAATCAGCGAGACGATCAACGCCGTGCGAAGGAGCGAGCGTGACCCCGCCCCGCGACCCCGCGCTCTCGCGGGCGGTTTCCTGCTCGAGCGGCAGGAACGCGCCGAGACCGATCGTCACCACGAACGCCCAGAACGTGGCGAATTGCGCGTATTCCACCGTGCTGAGGTTTCGGGCGACGATAATCAGGAGCACGTAGGTGCCGATTCCGGCGACCGCCTGCTGCGGCGCTGACGACGGCGAGCTCGGTCCACCTCGGCCGGCTCGCATCGTGCTCCGATCGTCGCTGCATTGCTCGCGGCTGGCCGCGCGGCTTCGGCCACTTGGCGACCTCCCGTGGCATGATCTCATACCGGACGGGGGTTGCGAATGCATCGATCGACGCGGAGACGTCGCGCTCATGCGTGCCTGTCGTGCCGCGCCGTTGGCGATCGCGTCTTGCGATACCGTCCATCGTGCCTGGTCGCAGGCCCCGTCGGCCAGCTGCTGCCGACGGCGCCAACTTCGACCCCGGGTACATCATCAGCGACGCGGTGTTCTACGACGAGAGTGCGATGTCGGCGACGACGTACAGCAGTTCCTGACTCCAAGGGCGGTGGTATCAGCACCTACTCGCAGGGCACGCCCGTCATCGGCGCCGACCAGTACTGCAACGGGTTGAACGGTGGGGTGACTCGGCCGCGACGATCATCTGGGAGGTTGCGCAGTCGTGCGGTATCAACCCCCGCGTCATCATCGTGCTGCTCCAGAAGGAGCAGTCGCCTGATCACCCTGTCCGACCCGAGCCAGGCCCGGTACAACTCGGCGACGGGGTACTCCTGCCCGGACACCGCGCCATGCGACCCGGCGTACCAGGGGTTCGTGTATCAGGTGTACTACGCCGCTCGCGCGTTCAATCGCTATGCGGCCAATCCGACGTCCTACGGCTATCGCGCCGGCTTCACCCACAACATCCTGTACAACCCCAACCCAGCGTGTGGGGCGCGATCGGTGTACGTGCGGAACCAGGCCACCGCCAACCTGTACATCTACACCCCGTACACGCCCGAACGCGTCGGCGCTCAGCAACCTCTACGGCGAAGGTGACGGGTGCGCGAGCTACGGCAACCGCAACTTCTGGCGGCTGTTCACTGACTGGTTCGGCTCGACGGTGTCGAACACATCGTTGGCTGACGCGCGCTCGTTGACGTACAGCCTGTACGCCGATGTGCTCGGCCGAGAACCTGACCCTGGTGGCCTGAGCACGTGGCCGGGCTACATCCTGTACAGCGGATGGACGCCTGGGCAGGTCGCGAACGCGATCCTGCAGCAGCGAGGAGTACTACACGCAGCGGATCACGGACGCGTACCGCACGATCCTCGGGTCGCGAGCCGGATCCGGTCGGTGCTGCCGACTGGCTGAACCGCATGCTCACCGGCCGCACGAGCGTCGACGAGATCGCGTCGCACTTCACGCGGAGCCAGGAGTGCTACAATCTCGCCGGTGCCGATCCGCCGCAGTTCGTCCGCACGCTCTACCGGTCGATGTTGAATCGGAAGCGTCCCCCCGACGTCGCCTACTGGACACCGGTCGTGCAGTCCTCGGGCAATGGTTTCGTCGCGCACGCGATCTACCAGACGTACGAGAGCGGGGTGATCCGGGTGAACCGCGTGTACGTGCTTGTACTTGAAACGCGGCGTCGACCCTGCCGGAGTGGCGAGCTGGGTGCCACTCGTGCTCGCGCAGGGGGACCAGGCGGTGCGCTCGGCGGTAGTCGGTAGTCTTGAGTACTATCATCGCCGCGAAAGCGCGGTTCCCCCAGAGCTGATCGTTCCCGACCCCATGCAGACGGTCCTCACCGGGCTGGCGGCGCTCGCCATCCTCACGCTGTTCGGTCTGCCCGTCACTTGCACTGCTGAGGGACTCGCTTCGCGTCCGTCTCCTTCCCGCGCTGCCAGTGCTGGGCGTCGTCTTCATCGTCATCGTGTCGGCGGCGCTCAACTGGGCATTGCCGATGCGGGTGGTCGCGTGGATTGTCCTCTGCGTCGGTGTCGTCGTCGCCGTCGCCGGCTTTGCCGCCCACGTCCCGTATGGCGGCGGTATCGGTACGTTGTGCGATTCGTGCCGCTCGTGCTGCTCGTCGCCCTGATCGGTGGCACGATCGCGTGGCTGCCGTCGCTCCTCGTGGACAGTGCGCTCGTGGTGCAGCCGTCGTCGAACAGCGATGCGATCTGGTACGTCGCGTCGTCGCGCTGGATCATCGATCATCCGTTGTTCACGGTGCCGGACGTCGGGCTCTCGCCGCCACCGGCCTGGACGGGGTGCTGTTCGGGCCTCCCGTCGAGGCGCTGCGGTTCTCGACAGGCTCGGGCAGGAATCCGTGCTGGCCACGATCAGCGTGCTGACAGGCATCCCGCTTGTTGCCGGGTTCTCGGCGTGGCTCGGTACCTGGGCGATGCTTGGAGCCTCCGGTGCGTGGGTCATCGGCGAGGCGTTCCGGATGCGCACCATAGCCGAGCTCGGGTTCGGACTGCTGTTCGCCGTGTCCGCCGCCATCGATCTCCCAGGTGCTTGCGCAGAACGCATCATCCGTTCTTGCGACGGCGCTGCTTCCGGTGGCGATCGGGCTCGTCGCGTCATGCGTGCGTCCACCTGCCGCGAGGCGGGTGCCGATCTGGCTGCGCCGCGACGGTGGTCTCCGCGGTGATCGCCACCTACTCCGAGTACCTCCCATTCCTCGGCCTGACCCTCGCAGCGCTCGTCCTCACCTCCCCGCGCACCGAGTTGCTCCCGCGCTTGGGACGGGGAGCGATGGTCGCCGCGGTCGCTGTTCTCGTGGCTCCCGTGCCGTGGTTCCGGGCGCTCGGTGCGACCTTCGTTGCGAGCAGCATCGCCTCAAACGGCAACGGCAGGGCGGAGGACGGCGTGCTGCAAGTGCTCGGCACGTTCGGCCGGATGATGGATGAGACCCAGGGGCATCTCGCACCTCGCCGCCATCGGCCTCACGGTCGGCATTGTCGGCGTCATTGCCATCGGTCTGGTCGGCGGATTGACATCCATCCGCTCACGCGGGCTCGCGCTCGGTGCGGGCGTCGGCTCGATCGCGTTCGCGGCTGCGCTGGGAGCACTCGCCACCACCTACGTCGCGATTCGCGCGGCCGACATGATCGCGCCGCTGGTGATCATCGCTGCAGGCGTCGGGTGGCTCCAACTCGCGCGCCGGTCGATCCGCAATACCGTTCGCCCGCCGCGCGGTCGCCGTGCTCCTCGTCGTCGCCTTCGTCGGGACTGTCGGCGTGAATGTCGGGCGAGCCCTGTACGGCGTGACCAGTCGCGTCTGGTCCGATCGCGTGGTCACCGACGAATTCGCCGAAGCCAGATCGTGGGTCGTCGGCGAGGGCGGCCCAGCCGGTGAGCGCATGACGGTCGGTCGTCGGCACGGTGTGGGAACAGCTCTGGCTGGCCGAAGCGCTCGCCGATCTTCCCGACGTCTCGTGGGTGAATCTCAGGGGCGACCTCGGCTACCGCGCGAACACTGAGCTGACGTCGTTCTGGGACGGCGAGCAGGATCCGCTGCGCCCTGGTCGGCCCGGGGCCTTCGCCTCGGACGACGTCAGCGTGATCGAGTCAACGCGCGATTCGCAGCTCGTGTCGCGCACCGAGCGGCCCGGGTGTCATCGCGGTGCCTGACGCGCGTACCTCCGGCTGGGAGTGGATCGTCCCCAGGGCTCGATCGGTTCGCTCGGTGCCGCCGACATCCTCGTGCTGACGGGTCGTGCTCGACCGACGAGGAGTATCGCCTCGACCTGTCGGTCTGGTCCCGGACGACAGGGTCACGGTCACGGGTCGACGAGATCAGTACGATCGAGTTGGTTGCCGGAGTCTGACGGACGGGTCTCGATGCCGTTAACCGACCTGCCCGCCCTGGCCGCGGTGATCGTGTCGGTCGATTCGCCCCGGTACCTTCCGACTCGCCGGGAGTCGAGCTGCGTCGGCTAGCGAGCCCAGGCTCCACCAAGCTCGCGAGCACACTCTGCAGGGTGCGGTGTATGCCGACCGGCAGCGGCGTCAGGTCGCGCGTCGATCGAGATGCGGCCACACCGTCGACCGCATGCGAAGGTCGATCGCCTGGCTCGCCGCCTGCTCGGACTGGCCGAGCATCACGTGCGGATGCGCCTTCAGAGCGTGGAACTGGCCGAGGCAGCTCGCCGATCGTCGCGCTCGACTGCGACGCGAGGATCTTGGTGTGGTGACCCCTGACCGCGAACTCATCCATCGCGTCGAGCACGAGATCGGCCGCGTCGTCGACGTACAGGTAGTCGCGCATCGTGTCGAGGGGGACGAAGACCGAGGCCGGCTCGGGCGAGAACTGGGCCCGAGCGACATGCGAGATGATGCCCTGCAGTTTACCGAGCTTCTGTCCGGGACCGTACAGGTTGGAGATGCGGCCGATCAGGCTTGGAAGCGCCGGATCGTTCGTGCGAACCCGCGGACGATCTCCTCGCCCGCGAGCTTGGATCGTCCGTACGCCGAGAGCGGCACGGGCTCGCTCGCCTCGGTGAACGGCGGGAATCGCGACCTGCCGTACACGCCGCCGGCCGACGAGGCATAGAAGATGCTGCCCGGCGCTCGGCGCCAGCACGTTGATCGCGACGCTCGCGAGCACGATTCGAGCTGGTCGAGTTCACGTCGTGAGCTCCGACTCGGGCGTCGACGTCACTCCGGCGCCGCCGACCCAGAGCACGCTCCAGCCGTCGTTTCCGGGCTCCAGGCTCGCGACGAGATCGCGCGCCGATCAGGTCGGCAGTCCTGTCGCCAGAGCGCCGGTCTCGCGCCACGGCAGCGGCGGGACATCCAGCAGCGTCCAGTCCTGCCGCCGGGCGATCGCGCGCTTGTCGCCGAGCCGAGTAGGCCGCTCGCCCCGATCACCCATGCGCGCGTCGTCATGACCGGTGGCGTGGCAGCTGGCGTCCGAGTGGTCCCGAGCTCGGGGTCGCTCGTGATCAGGTACGGCGGCTTGCCCATTGCCATGTTCACGTTGACCCCGATGTACTCGGCGATGATGCCGAGCGAGAACAGGATGGCGCCAGCACCGAGCAGCACGATGACGATCGTCGACGCCCAGCCCTCCGGCACCGCGCCGCCCGTAAGTGCGCGCGATCGAGGATGTAGACCGCCACCGCGACCCCGAAGATTGCGAACAGGATGCCGAGCAGCGCTCACCAGTCGCAGGCCACGGGTGCCGCTCGAGAGCACCATCCGCCAGAAGTGTGCGAAAAGCTTGCGCGTCGAGTAGCCGGAGCGGCGATCGCCCTCGTCGCGCAGCTCGAACGTCGGCGGTCACGGTGCGGCCGGCGACCCACCCCATCGCGACGTCGAGGTACGACGTTCGAGCCGCTGTACGCCGCGACGCTGCGACCGACGTTGCCGAGCATGAGCCGGTAGCTCTGGTAGTCGGCGGCGTTCGATCCCGCGAACAGCTTGGTCAGGAACCACTTCGCGCCCTTGGAGGCCGAGTTGCGAAAGAACCCGTGCGACGCCTTGTTCGTGGGCCTCGCGTAGACGACGACGCACGCTCGCGCATCGCGGTATCGAGCAGTCGTGACGATGTCGGCCGGGTCGTGCTGGCCGTCTTCGTCGAGCGTCACGATCCACTCGCCGCCCGACGACGCCATGCCCGCGAGGGTCGCCGCGTGCTGCCCGAAGTTGCGACTGAGCCAGATCGGGCGCACGAACGGGTACTGCGCCGCGAGCTGCCCATGACCGCGGGCGAGTCGTCCGAGCCGTTGTCGAACACGAGGATGACCTCGACGACCCGGAACGGGTGTCCGTCCGGCGTCGTGCCAGCTGCGGTGAGCGGCGCGAGCTCCGTCGACCACGCCGGCGAGCGTGCGCTCACCGCCGTAGACCGGGATCACGACCGAGATCAAGTGGGGGGCGCCGAACGTGCTCTGAGCCCCGGAGTTCACGGATGCTGACGATAGCACAGGCGATTCGCGCTTTTGAGTCACTCGACGAGGTCCTGCACGGCGAGGTTGAGCGCCATCGGCTGCTCCATCAGCATCGTGCTGGCGACATTGCCCGCCGCGTCCGTCAAGGTCAGGCTCGCGTAACTCAGGCCGGGCGACGCGTCGAATCGCGCCGTCACCAGCGTGCCGTCGGCGTCGATCGTGTGTTTGACACACTGCCGTTCGGCAGGGTGATCGCGAGCTGGTCGGCCGCACCATCCGCGTACACGGTGAGCGAGAGCACGATCTCGCGGGCCTCGTCGCCGTCGTTCGCGATGGTGATTCGACTGCCCGAGTCCTCAGCGCCGACGATGATGCGGCCGTCGGGCGCGACGTCCGGCAGGAAGTCGGGATTCGGATAGGCGACCACCGGATCGGTCACGAGTTCGGCATCCGCGCCCGCACTCCAGGCTCGACCCCAAGGTCGTCGGCGACCTCAGCGAGGTCGTAGAACGCGAAACGGCTCGCTGCCCGAGACGATCGGCGGCGTCGTGATCTCCGTCCCGAGGGCCTGCCTCGAGCGCCGCGCCGTGGTCGAGCGCGGCGTTCCGATCGACCACGATGCCCGAGAATCCCGCGATCACCGCCGAGTCGGGCAACGGAGTCCTCGCCGTACTGCTCGAGTTGTCCCGACCAGTCGGCGGTCGGCCTGCCCTTGATGCCGCCGCTCGACCAGCGCAGGTCGGTCGAGTGCAGGTAGGGCACGAGCTGGTCAGACGCGAGCGGAGCCGGTCGGGCTCGACGACTCTGGGAAGGGCACGTACGGCAGCACGAGCACCATCGCCTCAGCTGGTAGGAGCATCCTCGACAGATCGTGCGACGAACGCCTGGTCCGAGTCGAACGCGATCGGCATTGCCGGCGTACTCGGCGTCCGAGTTGCCGGGGCGTCTGGTCGATGAAGCCGACGACGAGGAGCCCGACCGCGATGACGGCCGGCCGCGGCGCGCGCCAGCCTGAGGCGCTCGAGATCCGCTCCCGCGCGCTGGTCGATGAGCAGTCCGATGACCGCGAGGCAGAGCATCATGATGACGATCGACATCCGGTTCCAGCCGCGCAGGCTGCTCGTGAAGACCGAGATGAGCGTCGAGAGCCCGCCGAGCGTCGAGAACAGGAACGCGACGAACACGAGCGCGCTCAGTCCCGCCACGAGCAGCGATGCGCTCGCTCGGCCGCGTGGCCTCGGCGCGCATCCGGCCGATGGCGATCGCCGGCAGGATCGAGGAACGCCGCGACCAGGCCCGGCGGCCGCGACGATACCGAGCGACGGCTGCTCGCCGAGCGAGACGTACGACGAGTCGTACTGCTGGCGCAGCTCGGCGAGGATCGGGATGCGGTGCCCCGGCCACGGCAGCAGCAGCTGCACGAGCTTGAGCGCGTAGAACTCGGTCTCACCGGGCGCGCGCTCGAGCGCACCCGGGTTGGCGCCGTGGACCGCGGTGTAGAGGAGGTCTGGCGCCATGTTCACGAGCATGAAACCGACGGTCGCAAGACCGGCCATCGCGGCGCCGAAGAACCTGCGTCCAGCGCGGTCGCGAACGAGCACGAAGATGCCGGCCGCAGCGATCAGGATGAGGAAGAAGATCGCGTAGTACGACGACGACGTTGCGAGCAGCGCCACGATCGAGCACGGTGCGGGCCGCCGGCGACAGCACCCAACGCCGCCAGGCCGCGCCGGTGCCCCAGCCCCACAGCGGTTGACCGCGCAGCACGAGCACCAGCAGCACCAGCGCAAGCGGAATCGCGTAGTACGAAGCGAGGAACAGGTGACTCTCGCCGCGGATGAAGTGGTACGACGCGAGCGCGAAAAGCGTGGCGAGCGAAACCGACAGCAGCCTCGAGACCCCGCACACGCGGAGGAACCACAGCGCGGTGATCGCCGCGAGCGGGAACCCGATGCAGGAAGTACAGGTTCATCGCCACGGGCCAGTCGGGCACGAAGAAGCCGATGATCCTCGCGGCGATCATGTGCAGGTTGTCCGCGGCCGGAAAGTCGTGGTACGTCTGGCCGAGCGGTGCGCCGAGCGCAGGCTGGTACTCGTACCAGCCCGTCTCGATCACGGTCTTGAAGTGCGCACCGGTGGGCAGCGCATCGCCGCGGTAGAGGAACGGAACGTCGAGCCGCGCGTTCCACAGCTGGAGCGCGACGTGCCGCGAGCGCCAGACGTGACGATCGAACACGAGCACGTAGAGTGCCGACTCGCTCGAGGTGAGCCAGCGCCGAAGCGCGGTCATCGAGTGGCCTCACGCGGCATCGAGGCGGGTCGCATCCGTTCGCCGAGCCTGCGCGTACGTGAGTCGTCGGCCGAGCGGCGAGGATGCTCGCCTTCGAGCCCCGAGCCGAGGTCCCCCGCCGTAAAGCATGCCCGGATGCTGCTCGGCCAGCTCCCGCTGGAAGGCCCGCGTCTCCTCGGCCTGGCTCATTGTCGAGTCGGACGCTCCACTGCGATGAGCTGAGCCGGAACGCGCCACCGGAGCCCTCGAGTCCAACGACATCGCCGTCGACGAGCACGCGCGCGTAGCCCGCCAAATCGATGAGGTAGTGCTTGGACGCATCCCACAGCGGTCTCGGCAGCGCAGACCGGCGGAACATCACGAACGCCGGCTCGCCGAACGGGTTGGTGCCGGAGCGCACGGCGCGGCGAAGCGCGGCTTGGCCGTTCCACCGCCCCACAATGCCGAACAGGCCGCGTGCGTTCATCACAATGTCCGCTCGTGCATCCACGATGTCGCGTTGGGCTGCCACCATGTCGACACCCGGGGAGAACGCGGCGAGCTGGCGTTCGACGATGTCCGGGTACAACAGGTCGTCGCCACAGACGAGCTTGACGTACTCGCCGGTCGCCTCGGCCATCACCCGGTTCCAGTTGCGGGCGGCACCACCGCCCGGCTCGGTGTGCAGGATGCGCACGCGTGGATCCGCGGCGAAGCGCTCGAGCACCTCGACGGTGTCGTCGGTCGAGCCGTGGTCGGCAACGATGACCTCGAGGTGTCGGTGGCGTCTGCGCCGAGCACCGAACGCATGGTCTCGGCGATGTCCCGGCCATTGTTGAACGCGGGGATGACGATCGACACGCTGCCGTTCATGTCGTTCCGTCCTCGTTCTGGATCGAGTGCACTCTCCATGGTACCCGCGGGCGCGACGGCGGCCGCGCGCTGCGGCTCGTATGATGGAGGGCTCGAACGACGCACTGAGAGGCACATCATGGAGCAGGCGCAGGACGCTCTCCCTGGGCGGCCCCGGGCGGGGTGGACGATCCGTGGCTTGCTTGCCGACCAGCGGGTGCGGTTCCTGCTCGTTGGCGGATTCAACACCGTCTTCGGCTACGCGCTCTTCGTGCTCCTCGAGCTCACGATCGGTCGCTATCGTCGGGTACCTGCTGAGCCTGTACGGCGCGTATGTCGATCGCGCTCGTCGTCGGGTTCCTGCTGCATCGACACTTCACCTACCGAGTGACGGGCACGGGCAACGTGCTCGTCGACTTGCTGCGATTCGCGGGCGTGTCGCTCGTCGTCGCTCGCGGTGAACACCGGCGGCGCTGCCGTTGCTCGTCGAGGTCGGCGGCTTCAGCGCCGATCGTGGCGCAGGCGATCATCGTCGTCGCTGACGACGCTTGTGAGCTACTTCGGCCACAAGCTGTTCTCGTTCCGTCGCAAGTCGCTCGCCGAGGTCGGGCCGAGAAGACGTAGCGGTGGCCGTCGCCGAGGCGGAGCGTCCCCGGCCCTGACGCAGCGTTCGTCAGGCCGAGCGATACGCCTCGAGCGTGCGCCTCGGCACTCGCATCCCACGTGAAGCCCGCAGCACGCTCGATCCCGGCCGCGGCGAGTCGCTCGCGCTCCGCATCGTCGCGAGCAGGTTGCGTGAGACTGCGGGCGATCGGCTGCGGCATCCGTTTCCGTGTAGGCGACCGCGTCCCCGCCGACCTCAGGCAGCGACAGTGCGCGGGTGGTGAGCACGGCACGCACCGCTGGCCATCGCTTCGAGCACGGGCAGGCCGAACCCCTCGCCAAGACTCGGGTACGCGACGACGCGTGCACCGCCGAGGAAGGCGCGAAGTTCGTCCACGGGCAGGTAACCGAGCGTGCGGATGTCGGCGCCACGAGCGATCGCCGCGGCGAGCTGGTCGTCGAGCTCGCATCCCAGCCCTCGCCGCCGGCGATGACAGGCAGCGGTGGGCACGAGCGCGGCCGCCGCCCAGCCAGCGAAGCGTACGCGTCGATGAGCGCCGGCAGGTTCTTGCGCGGCTCGAGCGTGCCGAGAAACGCGATCCAGCCGTCCGGCTCGACGCCGTGCGTCGCTCGCGAACGCTGCGACTTCGGCGGAGGTCGGCGGGTGGAACACCGCGCGGTCGAAGCCGTGGTGCGCAACCGTGATGAGCGCGGGGTCGCCGCCGCGCGATCCTCACGAACTCGTCCGCCGTGGCCTGGCTGACCGCGATCGACGCGCTTGCCGAGTGCGCGCGACGCGGCGGATCCACCACCGGAACACCGGCGCCTTCACCCGGGTGTGCACCTCGGGCATCGTGAAGAAGGTGAGGTCGTGGATGCGTCACGACGCGGCGCAGATCGCGAGAACCAGCGGGAACGTGTAGTGCGGCGAGTGGATGACGCGTGCACCCGAGTCGCTTCGCAAGGCCCGGCAGCCCGAACTGCTCCCACAGCAACCGCTGCGACGGTGGATGCGGTGCGCGCCGGAGCCGCGACCGTCTCGAGTCCGAGTGCGCGGAACCCGCGACATCCTCCGGCTTCGGCGACCACGACGAGGTCGATGCCGCGCCGATCGCGTCGCGAACGCGCCGAGCACACCCTCGACGTAGCGTCCGACGCCGGCACGGTTGCGCCGGGATCGACGTCGCGTCGAACAGCACGCGCACCGACTTCGGCGCGCGCATCGGCGCCGTGTCACGAGGCGAGCGCCGCGACGTCCGCCTCGACCATGCGGGTCACGAGCGTCGTCGAAGTCGACCGTGGGCTGCCAGCCGAGCTCGTGCCGCGCCTTCGACGCGTCGCCGAGCATCATGTTGATCTCGGCCGGTCGCACGAACGCCGGGTTGATCGAGACATACGGCTGCCAGTCGTCGATCCCAGCGGCCACGAACGCCGCCTCGACGAACTCCGGACGCTGTGGCTCTCGCCGGTCGCGATCACGTAGTCGTCGCCGTTGCCATGGCGGGTGGCGAGCACGATCGCATCGACGTAGTCGGGCGCCCAGCCCCAGTCACGCTCGACATCGAGGTTGCCGAGTTCGAGCGAGTCCTGGAGTCCCGCCGCGATTCGCGCAGCCGACGCGGTGATCTTGCGGGTCACGAACGTCTCTGGGCGCCGCGGAGACTCGTGGTTGTAGAGGATGCAGCTCGAGACGGCGAGTCCGCGTGAGCGGTAGATGTCGACCATGGCCGCCGCGTACGCCTTTGCTGCGCCATACGGCGAACTCGGCGAGATCGGTGTCGCCTCGGTCTGCGGGGACTCCGTGGGAACGCCGAAGATCTCCGAGCTCGATGCTTGGAACACCCGCACGGGTGTGCCGCGCTCGGTGAGCTTGAGCGCGGCGTCGAGGATGCCCGCGACGGCGATCCCGGTCACGATCCCGGTCTCCACCGGGATCGACCAGGACTGCGCGACCGACGTGATGCCGGCCAGGTTATAGATCTCGTCGGGCTCGAGCTCGGCGATGAGCCCCGCGACCAGCGGCGGGATCGGCGAGGTCGCCCTCGTGGAGGGTGATTGCGGGATGGCGCGCGTGCAGCTCGTGCGCGTCGGCATCCCATCCGCGGATGAGGCCGTGCACCTCGACGGATTCGCCGACGAGGCGATCAGCGAGGTAGCTGCCGTCCTGTCCGCTGATCCCGGTGATGAATGCGCGCGTCATGTGGCTGCGGTCGGATCGGCGCTACAGGCGCGCGAGTTCCTTCTGCTCGGCGAGGTCGCTCGCGACCATCATCTTGACGAGTTCGGTGAACGTGACGGTCGGCTTCCAGCCGAGCACCTCGCGTGCCTTGGTCGAGTCGCCGATGAGCAGGTCGACCTCGGCCGGTCGGATGAACCGCGGGTCGACCTTCACGAGCGGCTCCCAGTCCGAGATGCCGACCTCGTTGAACGCGACATCGAGCAGCTCGCGGATCGAGTGGGTCTCGTTGGTCGAGATCACGTAGTCGTCGGCGGTCTCCTGCTGCAGCATGCGCCACATCGCGTCGACGTAGTCGCCCGCGAAGCCCCAGTCGCGCTGCGAGTCGAGGTTGCCCATCGAGATGCCCTCCTGGAGGCCGAGCGAGATGCGCGCGACGGCCTGCGTGACCTTGCGCGTCACGAACTCGGGTCCGCGGCGCGGGGACTCGTGGTTGAACAGGATGCCGCTCGAGGCATGCATCCCGT
The DNA here is from genome assembly GCA_963790235.1 of uncultured Actinomycetota bacterium. GTDB lineage: Bacteria > Actinomycetota > Actinomycetes > Actinomycetales > Microbacteriaceae > Rhodoglobus. Next base: position 64,582 of record CAWBNZ010000009.1, on the reverse strand, counting down.
ACGACTCGCGGTAGTTGATGGTCATGTAGTGGCCGAACACCTTGGCGACGCCGTAGGGCGACCGCGGCCAGAGCAGCGTGGACTCGCGCTGCGGCACGTCCTGCACCTTGCCGAACATCTCCGAGCTCGAGGCCTGGTAGAACCGCACCTTCGAGATGTCGTCGCCCGCGTACAGGCGGGTCGCCTCGAGCATGTTGAGCACGCCCTTGCCGGTGACATCCGAGGTCAGTGCGGCGTTCTCCCACGAGTACGCGACGTACGAGATCGCGCCGAGGTTGTAGACCTCGTCGGGCTCTGACGCGTCGAGCGTGCGGATGAGGCTCGAGAAGTCGGTGAGATCGCCCGTGAGGATCTTGACCCCGGGAACGGTGCGCTCGAGGAGCTCGACCTTCGGGTTGTTCTGGCCACGTACGAGGCCGTAGACCTCGTAGCCCTTGCTGAGGAGGAGTTCGGAGAGGTACAGGCCGTCCTGGCCGGTCACGCCGGTGATCAACGCGCGCGTCATGAATTCTCGGTTTTCTTTGATGGGAACGAAGCGACGATTCAGTGTATCCCGCAGCAACAGGCCGTTCTGGTCACACCGGCTGCGCGCCTGCCGCCCTCAGTGAGGCGAGCCGCCTATCATGGCGCCATGGGTGGGGATGGCGCGGTTGGACGCTGGCTGGTCGGCATCGGACTCGGAGTTGTCCTGCTCGCGATCGCAGCTTCGATCTTCTTCCTGATCCCCCGTGACAGCGGGCCAACAGCGTCATCCACGCCGAGTTCTTCTTCGACACCGAGGCCGACCGGGAGTGCCTCTGCTTCGCCGACGCCCAGCCCGACGGCCGCACCCGACCCGGGGACACCGCTGGCACCCGTGACGCCCTTCATCACGAGCGCGGGCGCTGACGGTGATGGAATCGTGGTCTACGGCTTTGTGCCGGGCCTCGGCGAGGAGGGCGGCACCTGCCGTGCCTTCATCGTCGGCGGTGCAGCCGAGGAGTCCGCGGAGGCCGCGGCCTTCGTCGAGGCGGGCAACACGTCGTGCCCTCCGCTCACGGTGCCGATCACGGCTTCCGGATCGGGTGACCTGTCGGTGCAGCTTGAGTACCGATCACCCACGTCCGCCGGAGTCTCCGAGCCCGTGGCAGTCGCGCGCTGATTCAGTCCGCGCTGACCCGGTACAGGTTGGTGTCGCCGATCGGCTCGGCGGCCCATCCATCCGGCAGGTACGGCTCGGTCGGGGTGTGGTCGCAGCTGTACAGGTAGCCGTAGTCGGCGATGTCATGATCCACCCAGTAATCCTGAGGGTCTCCGATCCAGAGCATCACGCCCGAGCGCTCACCGTAGAACAGAAAGCTCGGATCCCAGTTGCAGCCCGTGAGGATGACGAGGTCGTCCGGCTTGGTCTGTTCGAGCAGGAGGTCGGACAGACCCGGCACCGGCTGGTCGATCGCGAACTGGGCCACGTCCGCGCGGCCGAGGGGTGAGGAGACGGTCGACACCAGCAATGCCACCATCCCGACGACGCCGACGGCGATCCGCTGCCAACGACGACCCGGCACCCTGCGCACTGCCCAGACGCCACCGATGGCGATCAGCGCCACGATCGCAGGATAGATCGCGATCAGGTAGTAGGCGTGCACGAAGTACAGGTTGATGAAGACGAGCGGAGCCGAGAGGGCCACCGCGAACCAGCCCAGGGTGATCAGGCGATCCGGGAACGTGCGCTGGAAGATGACGGCGAGCGCGGCGACGAGTAGCGCAATCAGTCCGAATCCGGCGACCTCCTGGGCGATCCGATCGAGGATGACCGCGTACGTCTGCGGGTCGATCCGCTGCCTGAGCGACCCGAAGTTCCACTCCCGCAGGTTCGAGCTCGTCAGATACGACGTGAGTTCCTGGCTCAGCTTCACGCGGTCGGCGTACAGGGTCCACGCGACGGTCGCGACGAAGCCAACACCTGGGCCAATCCCGAGGCCGAGCACGATCCTGCGCCAATTCTTCGCCCATCCGGACGACCTGACCACGAGGATGATCGACACGAGCACGAGGAACCCCCAGCTCGGCACCGTCGTCACTTTCACCAGGAACCCCAGGATCGCGCCGGTCGCTCCTGCGACGAGCCACCATGCCGACCCGCGATTGAACCAGTGATCCAGCCCGAGCACCATGAGCAGTGCCAGCGCGACTGACATGAAGTCGATCAGCGACGACGCGCCCCAGAGCAGGCCATATGGCAGGAACTCGAACAAGGTGACGCCGACCAACGCGACGGCTCGCCCGTGCCAGCGAAGCAGCAGCACCGCAAGGAGCACAGCGCTGGCCTGGAAGGCAATCAAGCCGAGGGTGCGCGACGCCATGTCCGCTGGCATGCCGGCGCTCGCGAACAGCGACGCGATCGCCTGGAAGAGGGGGAACTCCATGGGCACGCTCGAATGCGGCCCGAACACTGGGACCGGGCTGGTGAGCAGGTTGATGCCGTAGTCGGCATATTCCCGCACGGTGAACGCGGTCTGCGTCTGCCGGAACGAGTAGGCCTCGTTCAGCGAGTGGAAGAGCTGCGGGATGCGGATTGCGGTGCCGACCGCGACGACGACCCCGACGACAGCCCAGACTCTCCGTCGCATCCAGTCCGTCATTCGTCCACCCTGATCGCGGAGAACGTGATCGTACCGGGGCGGCTGAAGGTCAAGGTGTCGTACTGGGAGTCGCCGCCGAACCGATCTGCCCAGCCCGCAGACTCTGGCAGGTGCATGATGAGCGGCCCGTCTTCGAGTGCGACCGGCAGCCGGATCAGGAACTCGTCGGCGGTGACGGAGAGTGCCGACGTCGGACGGAACAGCGCCGAAGCGATCCGGTCGAGGACGGGCCGCTCGGTGTGCACGGTCGCCACGATCATGGTGGAGTCGTTGGACGCTTTGGGGACCTTCACGGTCTCGCCCGCCGCGAACGACACGGTGGCCACTTCGGTGGGCTCGTCGCTGCATCGCCGATCGACCCGCTCGAGCACGAGCCAGTCGTCTTCGGTCACGTCAGGCTCGAAGTTGCAGACGAGTTCCACCATGTAACCCGGACTCTCCCACATCGGGTTGCGATGATCGATCGATCCCGTCGCAACGCGCACGACGACCTCTGGGCCGTCAGGATCGCGCAGCGCAGCCGCATTGAGCTCATCGAGGTAGGGAGTGTAGGCGGAGTAGGACTGGAACACCGGTACGGGTTTCCAGTTGAGGTCGTAGGCGAGCGCGACTCCCGCGTCGAGCGGATCGATGTGCACGGTTCGCGCTCCGATGGCGTCGCGCACACGATCGGACATTGGAAGCTGGGACTGGAACGCGGCCACGGTCAGCTCGCCGTACATCCCACGCAGTGATGTGGACGCGATGGCTGAACCGGTCGTTGCGACCCGACCGACCGACGTCGCCGGATCGACGATGCCGAAGTAGCTGACCTGCCATCCGACGAAAACCAGGCAGGAGGCCACCACGGCGGTGAGCACTCCCGCCCAGGCACGGCGCTCGACCCCGATCGCGACGGCGACGCCCAGCAGCAGGATGAACGTCTGGCTGAGATGGATGCCATCGATGCGCGTGAAGCCGAGCCGCAGTGCGAGGAACGCGCCCCACGCGGCCAGTGCGACCACCGGCCAGTCGGCAGCCCACGAGTGAACCCGTGAGAACGCCAGTGCGGCGAGCGCGATCGTCACCAGCACCGCGATCACGGCACCCCCCAACGAGATGCCGTCGAAGAATGCCATCGCCTCCGCGTAGCCCGTCGTGAGTTCGTACGATCCACGAAGCCACGGCAGGATGTCGCCGAGCTGTTGCCGAGCGACCAGCCAGAACCCCACGCCCGCGACAGCGCTGGCCAGCGCCATCCATCCGACGGTGACGAGGCGTGCCCTGGCCGGACGGTCGGGTGCGAGCACCGCGATCAGGAACGTGGTGGCGAGCGCGAGCAGCCCGTTGGAGAACTTGGTCTCGACCGCGAGCATCGATGCGGCAGCGAGGGTCACGACGGCGCGCGTCACCGCACGCCGAAGGCAGGGTGCGCACCGCGAAACCGATGGACGACCATGACCGTCAGCAGCAGGATCCGCGCAGAGTAGCCCGACTGGAACTGGGGAATGGCGAGGGCGGGCGCGACGACGAATGCGACCAGTACCGCGGCCGGAAGGGGCCGCAGCCAGGCCTGCGCGAGCCTCCAGGAGACCAGCACGATCGCGACGCCCGTGGCGAGCCAGAGCAGCAGGCCCGGCAGCAGCATGCCGATTGACGCCGCATTGAGCACGTCGAGGAACGCCCACGGCCCGTACGTGAACATGATGTCGTGCCCGAAGCGAAGACCGTCTCCGAAGGCCTCCGTGACCCCGATCGCCCAATTGCTGTCGAGATCGGTGCCGTACGGACGCGGGGTCGGAACTGCCGCGAGCACGGATGCCGCAGCGAGCACGAGCGCGATTGGTGGCGTGATGCCGCGGGTCAGCGCCGCCCATCCGCGGCGAACCCGAGCGGCACGCTGCCTGGCTGGCGAGCCCGCTTCGGCCACCTAGATCGTGCCGTCGGTCACCGCGTTCTGGATCCACGGGATGACCTCGTCGAGCATGTCATCGAGGGTCGTGGTCGCCTCGAAGCCAAGCACTTCCTTGGCCTTCGTGGTGTCGGGCACCCGGCGCGCGACGTCGTGCTCGAAGCCCTCGTCGCTCACGTAGTTGAACGGCACGTCCGGGCCCTTGATCTTGCGCCAGATGGTCTCAGCGAGCTCGAGCACCGTGTGACCGGCCGCCGTCGAGACGTTGAAGTCGTTGTTGAGCGCGGCGGGGTGGTCGAGGCTCAGCACGATGCCGCGGGCGAGGTCGCCGCCGTAGGTGTAGTGGCGAATCTGCTCACCGGAGCCGAGGATGTGCAGCGGGTCCTGACCCTTGAGGATCTTCTGCACGAGGTCGGGAACGACGTGGCTCATCGCGAGCTTGACGTTGCCCGAGTCGATCTCGACGTCGCCAAGTGCTCGGCTCTCGCCGATGCCCACGCAGTTGAAGGGGCGCAGGATCGTGTACGGCACCTTGTACTGGTCCCACGCAGCGCGGGCGAAGTACTCGACCGCGAGCTTCTGGAAGCCGTAGCTCGACAGCGGCGGCGGCACGATGCGCTCGTCGCCCTCCTTGCTCGGCCAGCGGTCGGTCGACTCGAACACCATCGACGACGACATGTAGGTGACCTTCTCGAGTCGACCGCCGTTCTTCATCGCGGCGATTGCCGCATCGCAGCTCGATGCGATGATGCGCTCGTTCTGCGCGAGCAGGTCGTACGCGTAGGTGTGGAAGTACGAGATGCCGCCGATGAGCGCCGCGCCCGCGATGAAGTGATCGGCGTCGGAGAGCAGACGGGTCATGAGCTCGACGTCCTGCACGTCGCCGACCACGAGCTCGTAGTTCGGGTTGTCGTCGTAGGACTTCTTCACCGGGCCGTACTTGGAGTAGTTGTCCACTCCGACGACCGAGTACCCCTGGCGCAGGAGCTCTTCGACGATGTATCCACCGATGAAACCGGCGGACCCGGTGACGACGACCTTCTTCATGTTGTTGCCTTCTTGTTCGTTTTCTCGTTGAGCTGTTCCACCGTCAGGCGCGGGCCGAAGGCGAATCTATACCAGCGGAGGTATTTGGGAATCCACTTGCTGAGCTTGAAGTTCGACTCGCCGAAGGTGCGGTCGAGCCAGATCGTGGGGATCTCGGCGACCGGGCGGCGAAGTCGCCGCGCCTTCGCGGTGAGCTCGAGTCCGATCTCGAATCCGTCGCGGCTGTCGATGCCGACCTGCCTGAGGAACTCGGCGTCGTACGCCTTGAACGAGTTCGTGGCATCCCGCGTGCCGACGTTGGCGAAGAGGTTGAGGGACGTGCCGGCCAGGCGTGAGAGGAACGTCTTGAAGCGCGGTCCACCCACCTGCTGGCCGCCGGGCATGTACCGCGACGCGGCGGCGACCACGACGCCGCGTTCCACGAGCAGCACGAGGTCGTCGATCTGGCGGGGGTCGTCGCATCCATCGGCCATCGTCACCACGACCGTGCTCGCGGCCGCGTGATCGATGCCGTAGCGGATCGCGAACGCCGGTCCGCGGCCGTAGTCGTTCACGAGGGCCGAGACGTTCGGGTGGGTCTTCGCGTACCCGGTCACGGGCGGGATCGTGGTGTCCTGCTCGGTGTCGACGACCACGAGGATCTCGGCGTCGCTCTCGACGGCCTCGATGATGCGATCGAGACCGGGAACGATCGCGTCCCCTTCGTTGTACGCGGGGATGACGATCGTGACGCGGGGCGTCGTCACACCACCACCCCGCGACCGAGCATGTTCCACACGTCGGCGACGGGCTTGTCGGTGACGAGGTCGCGGTACTCCGGGTGCGGGGTCGCGATCACGAGGATGTCGGCCTTCGCGAGCACGTCCTCGAGGGGCAGCAGCGTGTCGTCGGTCTCCTCGGAGACGTACGGGTCGGTGCCGAGCACCGCCTTCGCCTTGAACTTGAGCACGCGGCGCAGCTTGTACGACAGGCTCGAGCGGATGTCGTCGGAGCCGGCCTTGAACGACATCCCGAGGATGCCGACTGTGAGGTTCTCGAGGTCGAACCGCTTCTCGAGCTGGCTGACCACGTAGAGCGGCAGCCCCTCGTTCACGAGCATCGCGGAGTGGCCGAGGCTGAACGTGTTGTCGCTGAACGCCGCGAGCTGCATGGTGTCCTTGAACAGGCACGGGCCAGCGGCGAAGCCCGCTCCGGGCATGTCCTGTGCGCGCGGGTAGTCGTGCGTCAGACCCTTCCGGATCTTCTCGAAGTCGAGCCCACGATCGTTGGCCATCATGTAGAACTGGTTCGCTGCGGCGAACTTGATGTAGCGCCACGTGTTCGTGAACAGCTTCGCGAGTTCGGCCTCCTCTGGCTCGAGGTGCACGATCTTCTCGGTGAGCAGGCCGAACAGCTCCGCGGCGCGGTCGCGGCCGTGCTGGCTGCGCGACGAGACGATCTGCGGCAGTGTGAAGAGCTCCTCCATCGCCTTGTGCTCGGCGATGCGTTCGGGGCAAAACGCCACCGGGATCTCGAGTCCGAGGTCGGCGATCATCCGCTCGACGAGCGCGGTGACGCCCGGGTACACCGTGCTGCGCAGCACGAGCAGCTGCCCGTCGCGGAAGTACTCGCTGCACTTGCCGAGCGCGACCGGAATCGCGTTCGGGTCGGGGTTGAGGTGCTCGTCGACCGGCGTGCCGATCACGACAATGACGTTTCTGGCCGTGCCGACGACGGCAGCATCGGTGGATGCCGTGAGCCGACCCCCTGCGAGCGCCTTCTGCAGCACGGGCTCCGCACCCGGCTCGCTGAACGGCATCGTGCCGGCGTTGACCAGCTCGACCGCGCGCGGGCTCACGTCGTAGACCACGACCTTCGCGCCGCGGTCGGCTAGGGCGATCGCGAGGGGCAGGCCGACGTGGCCGCCGCCCCCGACGACGACGACATCGTTCTCGAACTCGTGGGGCACGGCACGATCCTCTGGTGTTTGGTCTGGGATGGGCTGTGACACCCGACGGGCAGAGCGTGGCTCGCCCGCACGCTCCCCGCAAATATACCGTTGCCGTGCCAGGCGAGCCCCCCCCCGGCTCGGCTGGCGGGACGCGCTCACCGGTGGCGTCCAGCGACGACGCCTAGAATTGGCGATCATGACCGCTGGAGAAGTCGAACGACTGCGCGCTGAACGGGATGCACTCCTCGAGCAGGACGTGGATCACCTGGCTCGACCGCATGCGCAACGAGGGATTGTCGTACCGACAGTTCGAATCGTCGATCTCGTACCGGTCACCGCGCCGATCCGGCTGGCGCGGCATGTTCGTGCGTAAGGTGCGCAGTGACGGCACTCGGCGAAGCGTGGGTCTCGCAGTCGCCGCGGTCAAGAAGCGCACGACCGGTGACGGCACGCCGGCGCGTCGACGGCCCTGCTGCGTCGACTCGAGCAGGCGGCATCCCACTTCCCGCTCCCGAAGCCGAGAGATCGCGGAACTCGTCGCTCGAGGACGCGGCGCCCTGCTGGCGCGGCTCGCCGACCTCGCACGCGATCAGATCGGCACCGACCTCACCTGGCTGCTCATCGTCGCCACGACAGCGACGTTCCCGACGCCGACGGCAATTCCGCCGGGCTCACCGTGCACTCCGCATCTCTGGGCCGGGTCTGGGCCCATCGTGACATCCTCGCCGCGGGCTATCGCGAGTCCGCCGGCCGAGGGCCTGATCGACGCCGAACTCGACATCGTGTCGAGCGCCGTCGTGGTCGACGTCGACTTCTGCGCGAAGAACGCGCACAACACCGGCATCCAGCGCGTCGTGCGCCAGACCATGTCGCGCTGGTCGCGTGAACATGACACTGATGCCGGTGGCGTGGACCGGCGAACGGTGAATCGATGCGCCACCTCGACCCGGTCGAGCTGGGCGGGTTGTCGCGTACGGCACGCCGGAGGCGCCGCACGAACCGCAACGCCTCGCGTCTCATCGTGCCGTGGCGCTCATCGGTCGTGATGCTCGAAGTACCGTGGATGCACCTGTGCGCCCCGCTCGAAGCGCTCGCCGAATTCTCCGGCAACCGTGTCGGCGTGCTCGGATACGACGCGATCCCTGTGGTGAGCGCCGACACGGTGCCTGATCACGAGACCGAGCGATTCGTGAACTACCTTTCCGTGCGTCAAGCACACCGACCGCGTCGCCGGCATCAGCGCCGCTGCGACCGAGGAGTTCGCCGGATTTGTCTCGGCGGTGACGGCGCAGGGACTGCCGGGTCCGTCGACGATCTCGGTGCCACTGCCGGTCGACGTCCCCGACGCGATCGCCGCGCCCGCCCCGAGCGCGTCAAGACCGATGCCGTCGCGTGCTGTGTGTCGGCAGCCACGAGCCGCGCAAGAACCACGGCGCCGTGCTGTTCGCTGCCGAAGCGCTCTGGCGCGAGGGGTCTGCAGTTCTCGCTGACCTTCATCGGCGGCGGCAGCCTCTGGTACACCCGTCGGTTCGACCGCGAGATCGCTCGCCTCCGCAAAGACGGGCACGCCGTCGAGGTGCTGCGCGGCATCGACGACGCGGCCCTGCTGCGTGCGTACCGCGACGCCGACTTCACCGTGTTCCCGTCGCTGCACGAGGGCTACGGCCTGCCGGTCGCAGAGTCGCTCGCGCTCGGCGTGCCGGTCATCACGAGCAACTACGGCAGCACGGCCGAGATCGCAGCAGACGGTGGATGCCTCGTCATCGACCCGCGCGACGACGACGACCTCACCGCCGCCATGCGCCGCCTCCTCACCGATCCCGCAGTGCTCGCGGACCTGCGCGCGCAGATCGCGCGCCGCCCGCGCCGCACGTGGGACGACTTCGCTGCCGAGCTCTGGACCGGACTCGTCGAGCCGCTCGCCGAACTGCCGACGGGAGGTGCCCGATGCGCGCCGACTGAACTCGCACGCCTGCCGACCCTCGCGCGAGGCGCTCGACGCCCGACCGCGCCCGCCTCGTGGCCACGGCCGCCGGCGCGGGTGCGCCCCACACGGACGCCGCGCTCGTCGCGATCGTCGCCGACGCGCTCATCGACGGGCGGCGGCTCCAGAGACCTGGCTCGCGCTGTCGGTGCTGCGTGCCGAGCTGCCGACACGCGACCTCGTGATCGAAGCGCGTCGGCGGACTGCGGCTCGAGCCTCCCGCGGAACTCGTGCGCGAGTTCGCTGGCGCACCCGGTTCGCCGCGGGCGGCTCGGCCGTCGGTGGTGCCCGCGATGTGCGGATCATCACGGACGCGGTGTTCGTCGATGTGCACCACACAGCGCGCACCGGGCTCGCCACCGGGCATCCAGCGTGTCGTGCGCAAGACGATCGAACGTTGGGAGGCGGCGCACTCCGATCGTGCTCGTCGGCTGGGGCTCGACCTACGGCGGCCTGCGTGAACTGTCGGCGCCCGAGCGCGCAGAATGCCCTCTACGGGACGAATCCGCACGCGAAGAAGCCGCAAGACCGGCGAAGTGACCATTCCGTGGCGGTCGACCTACATCCTCCCGGAGCTCGCCATCGAACCCGAGCGCGTCGCGCGGATCGCGGCGCTCGCGGAGTTCTCGGGCAACCGAACGTGCGTCGATCGGCTACGACTGCGTTCCGCTGACGAGCGCCGACACGATCGGCGCCGGCATGGGTGCGCGCGTTCGCGAAGAACCTCACCGCCGTGGCACGCATGGACAAGGTGGCGACCATCTCGGTCGCCGCGAAGCTCGAGTACGAGGGATGGCGCCGCATGCTGTCCGGCGCGGGCTCACCGGTCCGGACATCCGCGAGATCGTGCCTGCCGCGAGAGGCCGGCGCGGTCGACGACCGAGCAGCTCGACGCCGCTCGTGCGGTTCTCGTCACCGACGACCTCCCGCTCGTGCTCTGTGTCGGCAGTCACGAACCGCGCAAGAATCACCTGGCGGTGCTGCAGGCGGCCGAGCAGCTCTGGCTCGCGGGCCGGCAGTTCAGCCTCGTGTTCATCGGCGGCAACTCGTGGGGCAGCCAGGAGTTCGAGCACCAGCTCGAGCGCCTCCAGCGCCGAGGGTCGCCCGGTGTCGACCATCGCGGCGGTGACGGATGAGCTGCTGTGGAGCGCGTACCGCTCTCGCCGCGTGCATGGTGTTTCCCATCGCTCAACGAGGGATACGGACTGCCGGTCGCCGAGGCGCTCGCCGTCGGGCACACCCGTCGTGACGTCGAACTTCGGCAGCATGCAGGAGATCGCCGCGCAGGGCGGCGCACTGCTCGTGAACCCGCGGGACGACGACGGGCATCGCCGCAGCGATCGACGCAGTCGTGTTCGACCACGAGATCAACCTGCGCGGCTACGGCACGAGGCAACCCGAGCATCACACCTCGCGACTGGTCGGACTACGCTGCCGAGCTGTGGGACTACTTCGTGCCCCCGAGTAGAATGTAACGTCCGCCGCCGCTGCGCAAGCGGCTCAACCGTCCCGCTGTTCGCCCCGACCATGGAGTCAACTCTTGGCATCACGCGCCCAACTTCGAGCGGATCGCCTCTCGGCGCTCCCGTTCGAGAAGAGCGTCTCGTCCGACCGCGGGATCCTCTCGGTGTTCGCCCGCTCGGTGCGCGACCTCATCGCCCGACGCGAGCTGCTCGACCTGCTCGTGCGGCGTGAGCTCAAGTCGCGCTACAAGGACTCGAGCCTCGGGTTCATCTGGAGCCTCGATCCGGCCGCTCACGCTGCTGCTGATCTACTACGTGGCGATCGGGCAGTTCCTCGGCGCGGCGCGCGGCATCGCCGGACTTCGCCATCTTCGTCTACGCGGGCCTCACCCTGTGGGGCCTGTACTGCCGACATCGTCACGACGGGCACGAAGTCGATCGTCGAGCAACGCCGGGCTGATCAAGAAGGTCTACCTGCCGCGCGAGATCTTCCCGCTCGCCGTCGACGGGCTCGTCGATCTTCAACTTCGCGATCCAGTTCCTCGTGCTCGATCGCCGCGACCGTCGTGCTCGGGCCAGTTCCCGCTGAGCTGGAACCTGCTCTACATCCCGGCCGCGATCGTCATCGTGCTCGTCTGGGGGCTCGCGCTGGCCATCCTGCTGTCGGCGCTCAACGTGTTCCTGCGCGACATCGAGTACCTCGTCGAGGTCGGCATCCTCATCTTCTTCTGGGCGTCGCCGATCGTGTACTCGTGGTCGCTCGTCGTGCAGTCGGCGCGACGAACTCCGGCCTGGCCTGGCTGCCGAGCGGTCTACATCTCGCAACCCGATCTCGATCGCGATCATGGCGTTCCAGAAGGGCATCTGGGCCGCGGGCTCTGAGGAGCGACCAGGGCCGCTCGTCAACGGCGAGCCGACGACCGTGCTGGCGCAGCCGTGGCCCGCCGACCTCGACCTGCGCCTGCTCGTCATGTTCGTGGCCGGCCTGCTGTTCCTCTGGATCGCGCAGCGCGTCTTCTCGCGCCTGCAGGGCAACTTCGCGCAGGAGATCTGATGGCCGCCACCCGCCGCACCGAAGATCGCCGACCCGCCGGTCGTCATCCGCGTCAAGGATGTCTCGAAGCGATTCATCATCCGCAAGGACAAGTCGCTCAAGGAGCGCCTGGTGAACTTCGGTCGCTCGAAGCGGTACAAGGAGGACTTCTGGGCGCTCAAAGACGTCGACCTCGAGATCACCGCCGGCACCACCGATCGGTCTCGTCGGAGCCAACGGCTCGGGCAAGTCGCACGCTGCTCAAGGCGATCGGCGGCATCATCCAGCCGACGTCCGGCTTCGTCGAGCGCCGCGGTCGGCTCGCGGCCCTGCTCGAGCTCGGCGCGGGATTCCACCCCGACCTCACGGGTCGCGACAACGTGTACCTGAACGCGTCGATCCTCGGGCTCGAGCCGCAAGCAGATCGACGCAGTACTTCGACTCGATCGTCGAGTTCAGCGAGATCGGCGACTTCATCGACACCCAGGTGAAGTTCTACTCGTCGGGCATGTACGTGCGGCTCGCGTTCGCGATCGCGGTGCACGTCGATCCCGACATCCTGCTCGTCGACGAGGTGCTCGCGGTCGGTGACGAGCCGTTCCAGAAGAAGTGCATGAAGAAGATCCGCGAGTTCCAGAAGGAGGGTCGCACGATCGTGCTCGTGAGCCACTCAGCGCAGCAGATCACAGACCTGTGCGACCGCGTGGTCGTGCTCTCGCACGGCGACGTCACGTTCGACGGTGCCGGCCGAGGCCGGCATCCGGGCGCTCCGCGCCTCGTTCGGAACCTGAGCAGCAGCCCGGTCAGCCGCGCGTCAGGTCGCCTCGCCGTTCGCCGACGTCCGGAACGGCGACGCCGGAAGAGACCGATGCGCCAGCGCAGGATGCCGAGCAGGCCGCGCGTTCTCGAGGTCGGCGAGGCGGTTCGCGCAGGTGACCGGCCTGCTCGGTCAGATCGACGAATCCGGTCGACGTCCGTCGAGCGGAGGTGGCGTTCCGACGATCGATCGCCCTCCTGCGCGCGCATGTCGAACTGCTCGGCGAGCCACACCTGGTAGTGCGCGGGCGATCGCGAGTGCGGTGCGCGTCGATGGGCGTCGGATCGTGGACCTCCGTGGGCGCGGACGGGATCGGCGTCGTGCCGACGAGCGACGGGTCGCACAGCTCGCTCGACGCGGCGCGCCGCGGCCGGGGCCCGTGTCGAGCACGGCGCGCCCACCGTTGCGATGAACTGCTTGCCCGATCGGTGTGACGCGAAGTCGCGGAACCGCTGGTCGCGACTCGTCGATCCGCCCGATGCGTGCGTGACCCAGGCCTTCGGTTCGAGCATCGGTCGACCAGCCGGCGAGCTTGAGGCGGAAGCAGAGGTCGACGTCTTCGTAGTACGCGGGCTCGAAGATCGGGTCGAAGCCGCCGACGGCCTCGAACGCGCTCGCGGCGCATGAGCAGGGCGGCGCCCGACCCGTAGTCGATCGCGCGCCGGGACAGCAGGTGAGCCGCGACGACGGCCTCGGCCATGGTCATGCCCTTGCCGAACTGCACCGTGCCGGCGCTCGACAGCACGCGACTGCCGGCCTCCTGCACCGTGCCGTCGGGGTTGAGCAGCACGCTCGCGATCGCGCCGACCTGTCGTGGGCCGCTCTCGGCAGCATCGACGAGTGTGCGCGAGCCAGCCTCGGTCGACCACGGCGTCGTCGTTCAGGAGCACGAGGTACTTGCCTCGGGAATGCAGGGCGGCGATGTTGCATCCACCACCGAATCCGACGTTCGCCTCGAGATCGATGATGTGCGCGCCCCGAACCTGCGCCGCGACGATCGCCCGCGTCTTCGGCGGACGCCCCGTTGAGCACGAGTTGCACTTCGAACGGTGGCGGGTCCTTCGAGTCGCGGAGCGATCGGAGACAGTCGATGAGCGCGTCAGTGAGTCGCCACGCAAGCACAATGACACTCGCGATCGGCTCCGACGGACGCGCGAACTCCACTGGCTCAGCGGTCGGGTCCGCGCGGCTCGGGTCAGCGGTCACGCGTCTGCTCCTGCGTCTGCCTCGTCGTTCGAGACGTCCCGCCTACGATACTGCGGGTCATGGCGTCTGCGGTTCCTTGGTCGCGAAGCCCCGGCGCCAGGACAGCTGGCGCGACGAAGTCACCGAGGCGATCACGAGGATCGAGCCAACCGATGTCGGTGAGGATCGCGCTCTCGGCGAGCGACAGCGCGATGAGGGCGACGAGCACGAGTGCGCACCACACGACGGCCGAGCTGTGCTGGCGGGACGCGAGGATCCAGCTGCGCACGAACGCGACGCCGACGAGCACGACGAAGAGCAGAGCCCGACGATGCCGAGTTGGAACGCAACGTCCACGAACGCGTTCAGGGCGGACCCGTGCTGGCCGCCGCGTGCGTTGCGAATCAGCGAGAACGGCACGATGTCGGTGTTCCACGCGCCGATCCATCCCCAGCCCTCGATGAGGTGCTGTTGGATGAGCGCGCCGAGGCGGCGCCAGAGGTCGATGCGGTACTCGGACTCGCTCGCGGCGTTGAGCAGCGAGATCACCTGGGAGCGAGCGAGGTAGACGACGACGGTGCCGACCACCGTGGCGACAGGCGAGCACGGACTGGATGACGATCCGCCGCTCAGGCGTGCTCCTGCGCAGCACCGCGATGATCCCCATCGCCGCCACGACGATCACCGCGACACCGGTCACGACGGGCGACTGCGTGAACAGCACGACGAGGCCGGCCCCGACGAGCGAGCCGATCGCGACGCCGCGTCGCACCGATCGCGTGCGGTACTCGACCGCGAACGTCACGATCGCGATCAGCGCGACGAGCCCCATCGCGTTGCGCGAGCCGATGAGGCCCTGGATCGGCCCGCCGACGGCGAGGTTGCCCTGGATGCCGAGCCCGGGGATCGCGGTGTCGATGATGAGTCCCGCGAACACCTCGATGCGCCGAGCGACGCCGCGAGCACGATGCGGAGGCAGTCGCCGAACGCCCGACGATCTGGATGGTGTCGCGCGTGAGGGCGATCGTCACGCCGATGAGCGCGAACGCGAACTGGTACGCCACCGCACCGATGCTCGCCCAGGTGTACTGGCTCCACACGATCGAGAGCGAGGCTCCACGCCGAGGAAGGCGAGCAGCGAGATCGGCAGCAGTCCCTGCCACTCGATGAACTCGCGGCTCGCCGACGAGCACCCCGGCCGACAGCAGCGCGAGACCGACGACGATCGCGACGAGTCCGGGCCAGCCGATGACCCTCGAGATCGGGTGTGGTGAGCAGCGCGGTCAGGATGCTGACGACCGAGAAGCGTCCACGCCATACGGGGCGAGGAGAGCAGTTCGCGGGCGGCGCCGAGCAGCGCGGGTTGTCCGGGCTCGGTCATGGGCTCACTCTACGAGGGAGCGCCGCCTCGGGTCGACCTCACGTCATCGCAGTTCCTGCCGTTCCGCCCGTTTCGTCTTGACCGCGATCACCACGAGCAGCGTGAGCGCGTACTCGACGCAGCAGCCGGCTCTCGGCGAGGCTCTGCACGACGAGCAGCACGAGCAGCAGGATCGGCAGCAGCGAGAGCGCGCTGTAGCGGCCGGCATGCCGCGGCCCCGAGCCCGCTGCGATCCACCGCCACGAACCACGCCCGCACCGCCGTCGAGAGCACGAGCGCGCCGAAGACGACGACCCCGAGGATGCCGAGCTGGAACCACAGGTCGATCCACGCGTTGTGCGCGTGCAGCTGCCGCACGCCGTTGCGGAACACGAGGTCGTCGAACGGCGCCACCCACGGCACCCAGTAGCTCACCCAGCCCCAGCCCTGCACGGGACGCTCCTGCGCGAGGGCGATGACCTTCTCCCAGATGCCGAGCCGACCGGTGAGGTCGTCGCTCTTGCCGAGCAGCGTCGAGGATCTGCGCACTGAAGGCAAGGCACACGGCCACGGCGCTTCCGAGCACGACGACGATGCCGCCGAGCGTGAGTGCGCGCCGGCGCGGGGTTGCGGCTTGGCGCACGAGCAGCGCCGCAACGAGCACGATCGCCGCGGCCACGAGCGCGAGGGTGATCGTGGCCGAGCGGGTGAACGCGAGGTGAGGGCTGCGACCGCGAGCCAGCCGACCGTCACCGGGCGCCGGCGCTCGTTCACTGCGAGCTGCACCCCGAACACCACGACGCGCGATGGCCGCGATCATCGCAAGCGTGCTCGCGTTGCCGACGATGCCCTGGATGCGACCGCCGTCGAACACCTCGAACAGCTCGTTGCGCGACCACAGCAGGAGCTTCGGGATGTCGCCGCTGCCGTAATCCACCCAGAACGGCAGCACCGGGTGCCGCACGAACACCGACACGACGAGCTCGAACAGCAGGGAACCGCCGAGGATGATGCGCAGCGTCATCCCGAGCCCGGACAGGATCTCGCGCCAGGTGAATGCGACCGCGATCGCGACCGCGACCGCGACGGTGGCCCACGTCGAGAGCACGCCGAGCGCGCTGCGCTCCAGGGTAGAACGACCACGCGATCGAAACGGTGGCGAGGCCGAGGAACGCGAGCAGGGGGTACGGCAGCTTGCCGATACGCCAGGATGCGCGTCGCCGCACAAGCAGGACGATCCCAGCAGCCAGAACGAGCGCCGCGACGACCCCCCAGCCGACCCAGCGTGATCGAGTACCGCCAGCGCGTCGCCCGCCAGCAGCGTGAACAGCGCGACGACGAGGAAGGCCTGCCTCCACCGATGCCCGCGCGCCATGGTCACAACGTACCCGACGTCAGAAGTTCGCGGAGGCGGGGCGCTCGCACGCGGCCTGCCGGAGCGAATGCGCGCCGTAGGGGCGGCGGCGCGCCAGAGGGCTCAGACGAATGCACCCTTGCCCGTGATCGCCCGCCCGACGATGAGCGTGTTCATCTCGCGCGTGCCCTCGTAGGAGTAGAGCGCCTCGGCGTCGGCGAAGTAGCGCATGACGCCGTAGTCGAGCACGATGCCGTTGCCGCCGAGCGCCTCGCGGCACCACGCCACGGTCTCGCGCATGCGACTCGTCGCGAACTCCTTGGCGAGCGCGGAGTGCTCGTCCCTCTGGATGCCCTCATCGAGCATCTGCGACACCCGCATGACCATGCCGATCGACGCGGTGATGTTGCCGAGGCTCTTCGCGAGCAGGTCCTGGATGAGCTGGTGCTGCCCGATCGGCTTGCCGAACTGGATGCGCTCGCCCGCGTACTTCACCGCAGCGTCGTACGCGCCGATCGAGTTTCCGACCGCGGCCCACGCCACCTCGGCCCGGGTCAGCCGCAGCACGGCGGCCGTGTCGCGGAATGACGCGCCGTTCTGCAGCCGCAGCGAGTCGGGGACCCGCACATCGGTGAGCACGATGTCGGCGTTCTGCACGATGCGCAGCGCCTGCTTGTTCTCGATGCGGGTCGCCTGGTAGCCGGCGGTGTCGGTGGGCACGATGAAGCCCTTCACCTGGCCGTCGGCGGCGTCCTTGGCCCAGACGATCGTGTGCGTGCTGAGCGTGCCGTTGCCGATCCAGCGCTTCGAGCCGTTGATGACCCACTCGTCGCCGTCGCGAGTGGCGGTCGTGCGCAGACCCTGTGCGCTGTCCGATCCCGAGAGGGGCTCGGTGAGGCCGAACGCACCGAGCAGCTCGCCCGACCCGAACCTCGGCAGCCACTCGTCTCGCTGCTCGTCCGAGCCCGCGACCGCGATCGCTCCCATCACGAGGCCGTTCTGCATGCCGACGAGGGTCGCGGCGCTCGCGTCGACGCGGCCGAGCTCGAGAGCGCACCATCCACGGAACACGGCGGAGTTGCCTTGGAGCTTCGCGATCGAGGGGTATGGATTGCTGTACATCCCGAGGTCGGCGAGGCCGCGGTGCACGGACATGTCGAAGAACTCAGCCTTTGCCCACAGGTCATTCGCGACCGGTCGCACCTGCGCGTCGAGGAACGCGCGGAGCGCGACGATCGTGTCCTTCTCCGCAGCGGAGAGCGTGTTCTCGTAGCCGTAGAAGTCGGCGGTCAGTGCCTCGAATGACATGGTTCTGCTCCATCGCTTGTCGAAATCCTCCGAAAGCCTAGGGGCGCTCCGAGCGGTGCGCGAAGGGGTTGGTACTTTGGTCCAACCGTCATCAGAGGAGCCACCCCGTTGTTTGTAGGCATCACCAACACCCCCCGCGACTACGCCTGGGGCTCGGATGGCGCGATCTCCGCGCTGCTCGGCACCACCCCGACCGGCAAGCCGGAGGCGGAGTTGTGGCTCGGCGCTCACCCGGGCAGCCCCGCGGTTGTCGTGGGCGGCGACGACGGCTCGCAGACCCTGCTCGACGTCGTCGATGGACACCTGCCGTTCCTGATGAAGGTGCTCGCGGCGAAGTCGGCACTCTCACTGCAGGCGCACCCGACCATGGCGCAGGCCGCGGAGGGATTCGCGCGGGAGGAGGCTGCCGGCATCCCGATCGATGCTCCGAATCGCAACTACAAGGACGCGTTCCACAAGCCCGAGATCCTGTACGCCCTCAGCGACGAGTTCCACGCGCTGTGCGGGTTCCGCAGCGCGGCGGCGGTGCACGAGACCATTGGCCAGCTGATCCAGGTGGATGCCGCGAGCGCCCGTTCACTCGGCGCCGGCCCAATCCGCGGCCCGCTGCACCGCTGGCTCGACCGCATGGGCGGCGACGAGTCCATCCGTCAGGTCTTCGAGTGGCTGATCACGGGTGGCGAGGGCGTGGACGAGCTCATCGCGCGGGTGAGCGAGCTCGCGGCGGTGCCGGAATTCGACGGGGTGCCAGAACTCGAAACCGTGCGCGATCTCGCGCGCTGGTATCCGGGGGACCCGGGCGTCGTGATCTCCCTCATGCTGAACCGGGTCACGCTGCGCCAGGGTGAGGTGCTCTGGATGCCGGCCGGCAACATCCACGCGTACCTCACCGGGCTCGGCATCGAGCTCATGGCCTCGTCGGACAACGTGCTGCGCGGCGGGCTCACGCCCAAGCACATCGACGTGCCCGAGCTGCTCGACGTGCTCGACTTCCGTCCAATCTCGTCACCGCACCTCGCGCCTCAGGTCGTGTCGCCAGGCGTCTCGGTGTACGCGCCGGGCGTGCCCGATTTCGCGCTGACGGTCGTCGACCTCGCCGATGCAAGCGGGGTGGCGACGATCGAGCTCGACGGTCCGGCGATCGCGCTGTGCGTGCGCGGCGCCGTGGAGTTCGGCGGGTCCGTAGGAAGCCGAGTGGTCGCGCGCGGCGAATCGGTGTACATCACGCCTGAGGAGTCGCCCCTCGCCCTGACGGGAGACGGTCTGGTCTTCGTCGCGACCACGGGTGCGGTGTAGTCAGGGCTTCCGCGCAATCACGTGGAACTCGTTGTAGATGAACGGCTTGCCGGCGAACCGCGGGAACGGGAATGAGGCCCTCTTCTCGACGACGAGACCGAGGTCGGTCGACAGCTGGTCAAGCACCGCGAAGTCGGCGAAGAGCACGTGCGTCGGATCCGAGGCGTAGCCGCGCTCCTGCGGGCAGATGAACACGACGCGGCCGCCGTGCTTGAGCATCGGCAGGTACGAGCCCATGATCGTGCGGCCCTCCTCTGGCGAGAGGTGCTCGATGAGGTGTGCGGCGAGGATCGAGTCGTAGCTCTCGGGGGCGGAAGTCTCCTTGTTCGCGAAGAACTCGTCGACCGTGTACGCCTCGACGCCCGAGTCACGCGCGGTCTGGATCGAGAACGCGTTGTGGTCGACCCCGACGGATCCCGGGTCGACGTAGTGCAGGTTGCGTCCGTTGCCGCAGCCCACGTCGAGCACGCGGCCGAGCTTGAGGCGCTTCATCCGCAATTTCCACGGCAGCTGCACGTTCAGGATCTTCTTCCACCGCTTGTTCTGCAGGCGGTTGAGCCGTTCGGCGTAGCTCTCTTCTGCCGTCGATGGGCTGAACGCCTCGTGGGCGGTGGGGTCGGTCATCCACCCATCCTCTCTGCTGAGGGAGGATGGTGCCACTAGTCGGGGAGGTCAGCTCGCCAGTCGAGCCCCGAACGCGCGCCGGTAGGACTGCGGCGAGACGTGCAGCACCTTGACGAAGTGGTGCCGCATGACCGCCGCGGTGCCGAATCCGGTGTCCTGCGCGACGGTCTCGAGTGCCCGGTCGGTCTCTTCGAGCAGTTGCTGGGCGCGCATGAGTCGCTGCCGGTTCAGCCACGCGGCGGGAGTCGTGCCCATCTCGGATCGGAACCGGCGCGCGAACGTGCGGCTCGACATCAGGGCCTTGCGAGCGAGCTGGTCGACGGTGAGGTTCTCGGCGAGGTTCTCGAGCATCCACTCGGCGACCTCGGCGAACGAGTCGGCGCACTCGGCCTTGACGGGTGCCGCGATGTACTGCGACTGGCCGCCGTCGCGCTGCGGCGGCACGACCATGCGGCGGGCGATCACGTTCGTCGCCGCAGCACCGTGCTCCTTGCGCACGATGTGCAGCGCGGCATCGATGCCCGCCGCCGTGCCGGCGCTCGTGACGATGTTGCCGTCTTCGACGAAGAGCACGTCGGGGTCGACGTCGATGTTGGGGTACTGGGCCGAGAGCCGGTCGGTGTGCATCCAGTGCGTCGTCGCACGGCGTCCTTCGAGAATGCCCGCCTCCGCGAGCGCGAACGCTCCGCTGCAGACGCTGAGCACCCACGCGCCGCGGGCGTGGGCCTCGCGGATCACCTCGAGGTAACGCGCGTCGATCCCGTCGATCTGGTGCGCGGGCACCGCGAGCAGGTCGGCGTCGGCCGCGAACTCGAGGCCGTCCACGATGTTCATCGTGAAGCCGAGGCTCGTGCGCACCGGGCCGGGATCGGCGGTGACGACCCTGAAGTCGAAGTCCGGGCCACCAGTGTCGGTGCGGTCGACGCCGAACACCTCGCACACCACCCCGAACTCGAACGGGGCGACGCCAGGCAGGACCAGGGCGACGATCTTGTGCAGCATGCGAACTCCTCTGCGAACCTGCCATTCACGAGCGTCTCGCGTTGGCAGGAATTGCTTGATGTGTGGCTATCCTGCCACTCGTGGCGGGATATAGCAAAGCGTAGCGTTACTGCCATGTCAATCGTCATTGTCCTCGGAGTCATCGCCCTCATCGCAGTCATCGCCGCGTTGCGCGCCGTCGGCACCGATGGCTACCGTCGGCAGGCCGTGCGCCCGTGCCCGAACGAGGAGTCGACCTGGTCCTGGCGGTAGCGGCCGATCCCTCCCCGGTAGCCTTGGGGCATGACCTGGCTCGTGACCGGCGGGGCCGGCTACATCGGATCCCACATCGTGCGATCACTGGATGCCGCGGGCCTCAAGCCCGTCGTGATCGACGACCTGTCCACGGGGCACGAGGAGTTCGTGCCCGAGGGTGTGCCGTTCGTGCGCGGCACGATCCTGGACGGCGGGATGGTGCTCCAGGCGATCCAGGACCATGGCGTGAGCGGGGTCATCCATGTCGCCGGCTTCAAGTACGCGGGCGTCTCGGTGCAGCGGCCACTGCACACGTACGAGCAGAACGTCACCGGCACGGTCTCGGTGCTTGCCGCGATGGAGTCCGCGGGCATCGATCGCATCGTGTTCTCGTCGAGCGCGGCCGTGTACGGCACGCCCGACCTCGACCTCGTCACCGAGGACACCCCGAAGGATCCGCAGTCGCCCTACGGCGAGTCCAAGCTCATCGGCGAGTGGCTGCTGCGCGACCAGGGCGTCGCCACGGGACTGCGCCACACCTCACTGCGGTACTTCAACGTCGTCGGCTCGGCAGCGCCGGAGCTGTACGACTCGAGCCCGCACAACCTGTTCCCGCTCGTGTTCACCGCGCTGGCCGAAGGCCGCACGCCGAAGATCAACGGCGACGACTACGACACGCCCGACGGCACGTGCGTGCGCGACTACCTCCACGTCGCAGATCTGGCCGAGGCGCACGTCGCCGCAGCCAAGCGACTGGATGCCGCACAGCCCGTCGAGCCCGCCTACAACCTCGGCAGCGGAGACGGCGTCTCGGTCGGCGAGATCATGGCGGCGGTTGCGGACGTCACGGGCATCGCGTTCACGCCCGAGATCGGTCCGCGCCGCCCCGGTGACCCGGCGCGCATCGTCGCGTCGGGCGAGCTCGCTGCGCGCGACCTCGACTGGAGCATGCGGCACACCCTGCGTGAGATGGTTTCGAGCCAATGGGAGGCAACACGCCGCGCCGTGCAACCCTCCTAGCAGAGGTTGAGCCAATTATGATCTGCGACTTGACGCGGAGGTAGTTACACGGGTGTAATTATCCCTAACGCGGCCGGGTGTTCCGGCGATCACGCGCAGTGACCTGGATGCAACTGCCCAGGCACGAGGCAGCATCGCAAGGGGAGGCGGGACCGATGGCAACCAACGGATACCGCGCAAACGTTCCAGACGACTGGTTCGTCGATCCAGTTCGACTGGGGGTGCCGGGGGTTCGGCAGCCCGTTGCCGATGACGACCATCAGCTGTCCTGGCAGTCCGACTCGCTGTGTGCCCAGACCGACCCCGAGGCATTCTTCCCTGAGAAGGGCGGATCGACACGCGACGCGAAGAAGATCTGCGCGTCGTGCGAGGTCAAGGCGCAGTGCCTCGAGTACGCCCTCGAGAACGACGAGCGGTTCGGCATCTGGGGCGGCTTGAGCGAACGTGAACGAAGGAAATTGCGCAAGCGCGCGTAGCGCGACAGTGCCCCTAGGCGCGCCGCTCAGCGGCGCGCGTCGTCCGCTCCGCGGGACGAGCGCGGTCGCCCCGCGGATCGGGGTCACCGGGCGAGGTACGTCGCGTTGATATCCGTGGTCGTCCCTCGTGAGCCGATTCCCAGCCTTCTCTCGCGTCGGCGGGTCACCGTGCCCGCTGTGCATGCGCCCGCATAGTCTCGTCCCGTCATGCCAAGCGTCATCGCGGTACTCGTCGCGCGCAACGGGGGAGAGTACCTGCCGCGAACCATCGCCGCGCTCCGGGCTCAGACGCGCCCGCCGGATGAGATCCTCGTCGTCGACGCGAGTTCATCCGACGACTCCGGCGCCATCCTCGCCGCCGCGTTCCCTGGTCAGCTGACGACCACGCCCGGCCGCGCGGCCTTCGGCGCCGCGGTCGCGCACGTCGTGCAGCTGGCAGCGCCCCCCGCCGTTGAGGACCAGTGGCTGTGGCTGCTCGGGCACGACAACGCGCCAGCGCCCGACGCACTCGCGGCGCTGCTCGGAGCAGTCGAGGTCGCGCCCAGTGTCGCGATCGCCGGTCCGAAGCTCATGCGCTGGGATGACGCGAGCGTCCTCGCCGGCTTCGGCGAGACGATGACGCACTTCGGCCGCTCGATCCGGCTCGCGGTCGAGGAACTGGACCAGGCGCAGCACGACGTGCAGAGCGACCACCTCGGTGTCGCCGCATCCGGCATGCTCATCCGCCGGCAGGTGTACTCGGCGCTCGGCGGGTTCGATCGCGGCCTGCCGTCGGTCGACGCTGGGCTCGACCTCTCCGTGCGCGCCCGGCTCGCCGGTCACCGCGTGATCGGTGTGCCCTCCGCGCGCGTTGCGAGCGCGGGGCCGCCCGAGCTGTTCGGCCGGCGTTCGGTGTCCGTCGGTGCGCAGAACCGCATCCGTCGCTCGGCGCAGCTGCATCGCCGGTTGGCGTACGCGCCGGCCCTCACGGTACCGCTGCACTGGCTCACGCTCGTCCCCCTCGCGGTGGTGCGGTCGCTTGGTCATCTCGTCGCCAAGCGTCCGGGCGCGGTTGGCGGGGAGCTCGCGGCCGGGATCGGTGCGGCGTTCGACGGGAGCGTGGCATCCGCCCGGCAGGGCATCCGGCGCACGCGGCGAGTGCGCTGGCGCGCGCTTGGAACGTTGCGGATGCCGTGGCCAGAAGTCCGCGAACTGCGTGCGGCCGAACGCAGCGAGGCATCCGGTGTGGGAGCTGCACGCGACCGACCCGGATTCTTCGTCGCCGGCGGCGCGTGGGTCGTGCTGGTCGCCGCGGTGGCCGGAGCCCTCGGCTTCGGTCGCTTCGTGGATGCGGCGGCGCTCGCCGGCGGCGGCCTCATCCCACTCTCCAGCACCGTGGCCGACCTCTGGTCGCACGTCGGGTACGGCTGGCACGAGCTCGGTGCCGGATTCCTGGGAGCCGCTGACCCGTTCGCGGCGGTGCTCGCCGTGCTCGGCACGCTGACGTTCTGGAACCCGTCGTTCAGCATCGTCGTGCTGTACCTCGTGGCACTACCGCTCGCGGCACTCACTGCGTGGTTCTGCGCGGCCCGATTCTCTGCCCGCGGCTGGGCGCCCGGCATCGCGGCGCTCGTCTGGGCACTGTGCCCACCGTTCCTCGCGTCGCTCGACGGCGGCCACCTCGGCGCGGTGATCGCCCACATCCTGTTGCCGTCGCTCGTGCTCGCTGTGGTTGCGGCATCCCGCAGCTGGCCGGCCGCGGCCGTCGCCGGGCTGTTGTTCGCCGTCATCGCAGCCTGCGCTCCCGTGCTCGTTCCGGCGCTCGTGGTTGGCATCGTGGCGATGGCGCTCGCTCGGCCCCTGGGTGCCGTCCGTGTGATCGGGGTGCTCATCCCAGCGGCCGCGCTGTTTGCGCCCCTCGTGGTCGAACAGCTCCGGCGCGGCAACTGGATCGCGCTCTTCGCTGAGCCGGGCGCTCCGGTGCTGGCGACGCCGGCGACCGGCCCGCAGCTTGCGATTGGGGCGACCGACGGTGGCTTCGCCGGCTGGAACGACTTCCTCGTCATCGTCGGACTTCCGGGTGCGATCGGTCCGTGGGCGCTCGCCGTGCTCGTCGCGCCGCTCGCGGTGCTCGCGCTCGTCGGCCTGTTCGTCAGGGGCACGAAGCGCTCGGTGCCATCGATGGTGCTTGCCCTGCTCGGCTTCGCCACTGCGGTGGCCGCGACGCACATCTCGGTCACGATCGTGGGCGAAGCGACCACGCCGATCTGGGCCGCACCGGGGCTGAGCCTGTACTGGATCGGGATGCTCGGCTCGGCGACCGTCGCGATCGAAGTGCTCGCGCGGCGTGCGGCACTGCCGTCGCTGGTCACGGCCGTGGCCGCGACCCTCGCGGCCGTGCCGCTGCTCACCGCGGCTGCCGGGGGGACGACGGCGGTGCACGAGTCCTCCGGTCGCATCCTTCCCGCCTTCGTCACCGCCGAGACCGTGAGCCGCCCAGGGCTCGGCACGCTCGAGCTCACGGCGCAACCGAGCGGGGCGATCGCGCGTCGACGTGCACCGCGGGCCCGGGCACGACCCTCGACGAGCAGTCGACCCTCGCCGCGACCGGCACAGCGCCGAGCGAAGGTGCGCTGCTCCTCGCCGAGCTCGCCGGCAACATCTCGTCCCGCAGCGGATACGACATCGCGGCGGCCCTCGACGAGCTGCAGGTCGCGTTCGTGCTCGTGCCGCCGGCGTCGGTGGATTCGGCCGACGCCATACGCCAGCGGATCGTTGAGGCACTCGACGGCAACCGCATCCTGACCCCGATCGGGCAGACGTCGGTCGGGTTCCTCTGGCAGTACGAGGGGCTCGCCGACGGCGCCGCACCGAGCGGACCTGGACCGGTCGGCACCCAGGTCGGCCTGTGGATCGTGATCGGACAGGCGATCGTGTTCGGGCTCACCCTGCTGCTGGCCATCCCGACCCAGCGCCGTCGCCGGGTGCGCTCGGCGAAGGCCATGGGTGAGGGCGCAGAGATCGAGGACACCAGCGACGACAGCACCGAGTGACCCGACGTCCGAACGTGGGCAGGGAGGCGAAGATGCCTGACGACATCCTGGGCGACGACGAGCAGATCGTCGAGCAGCTGTTCCCCGAAGAACCGAACCCGAGCCCGAGGCCAAGCGTCGGGTGACCGCGAAGGGTGCCGCGATCGTCAGCGCCCGCGTGGTCGCGGGACTGGTCGGCATCGGTGTCGCGGTGGCCACGATCGGCGCCTCGGCCCTCGCGCCGCTGCCGTCCGTCAACGTCACGCCGGCCAGCGAGTCGATCGCCCCGGTGCCGACCGCCCAGCAACTGGTGTGTGCTGGCTCGGTGCTCCGGCTCGCTGACGACCAGGGCGAGGGAGCGACCACCCCCTCGGCGATCGCCGGGCGGCCCTCGGTCGACTACGCGGCGAGCGCCGGTCCGGTGGATGGCGCGCCCCTCGAGCAGTCCGACGCTGCAACCGGCGGCACCGACGCCGCCCCACTCCTGGTCAGCACCCCGCCGGGAGCGACCGAGTCGGCCGCCCAGGATGCCGCCACGCTCATCAGCGGCGCGCAGGTGCAGCAGGCGGACGTGGGCGAGTTCGTCGGCTTGACCGCGAGCAGCTGCGCCTCGGCCAGCGGCGACAGCTGGCTGCCCGCCGGCTCGACGACCGTGGGCCGCACGACCCTGATCACCCTCAGCAACCCCACCGAGGTGCCCGCGACGGTCGATCTCGAACTCTTCGACGCGACCGGGCAGGTGAACGCGCCGGGCACGAACGGGATCGTCGTTGCCCCCAACGGGCAGCGCGTGCTCTCGCTCGCGGGGTTCGTGCCGAACGTCGCCAACCCCGTCGTGCACGTGACGAGCCTTGGCGGCCAGGTGGTCGCCAACCTCCAGCAGGTGACCGTGCGCGGACTCGACCCCGGCGGAGTCGACATCGTCGCCTCGAGCGCCGCACCGGCCCTCGTCACGTCGATCCCGGGCATCGCGATCACGACGCTTGCCGATGTGCAGGCGCTGCTCGCGGGCGGAACGAACTTCCAGGATCTGCTGCCGATCGTGCGGGTGTTCGCGCCGGGCACCGGCACCGTGACCGGCACGATCGCGGTCATCCCTGAAGACGGCAGCAACACGGGTGCCGTGCTCACGCTCGACTTCGAGGCCGGACGGGCGGTGGACGTGCCCCTCGACGATCTCGCCTGAGGGGTCGTACACCGTGGTGGTCACCACGAACATGCCGGTGGTCGCAAGTGCGCGGGTGGCCGCCGCGAGCGGGCTGGCCAACGACTTCGCCTGGATCGCCTCGGCTCCCGTACTGACCGAGCGTGCCCTCGTGACGGTCGCCGACGGACCGTCACCCGTCGTGCACCTGCACAACCTCGGTGCCGAGGCCGTCACGGTCGCGCTGGGTGACCAGCAGATCGCGATCGCGCCCGGCGCGTCGTCCGCGGTCGCGGTCGCGGCGGGAACCTACGAGCTCACCGGATTCGCAGAGCTCGCTGTCTCGGTGACCTTCACTGGCGGCGGCCAGGTCGCGGGCTACCCCGCACTGCCACCGGGTTCGGTCTCCACCCCGGTAACGGTGTATCCATAGCGTCAGTGCGCCAGACTAGAGATGCCGGAAGCGCTCCGGCGCCAGGTCCCACGGGTCTTTGCCGAGCAGTTCGGCGACCGCGCGGAACACGCAGCTCTCGATCATCATCCGCTTGTGCGCCTCGTCGTCGCGGTGCAGGTGCGACATGCGCTGGATCGGCAGTCGGTACAGGATGACGCGGCGCTCCTTCGCGAGCACCTTCCATCGCGCGACTCCCGTCTCGGTGCCGGGCTCTGAGGGCAGTCCGGCGATCTCGAACGCGACATCCGCGAGTTCGGAAGGCCAGAGGTCTTTGAGGTACTCGGCGGTGGATGCGACGATCTGCTCGAACACGTCGACGCGGCTGTGCAGCATCGGCAGGTGCGGCCCCGTGACGGCGGCGCGGATGCCGCGCCCGTGTCGGTCGCGCGATCCGGTGCGGCCCGACCCGGTGCGGCCGGAGCCGGCACGCGCCTCACCTCGCCCTGGCCATCCTTCGACTCTACCGGCGCCACGGGCCGGCGACACGTCGCGGCGAGGCGTCCGTGCGTACGACGCTCGGCGTCGTACAGTGACAGCACGATGAGCGGTCGCCCCTGCAGCAAGGTCGCCTGTAACCAGGAGGCGATGTCGACGCTCACCTACGTCTACGCGGACTCGATGGCGGTGCTCGGCCCACTGAGCCAGTCGCACGAACCGCACAGCTACGACCTGTGCGAGCGGCACGCGGAGCGCCTCTCGGCACCGCAGGGCTGGCAGGTCGTGCGACACGTAGTCTTGGGGGCATGACTGCCCAGATCGACCTGTCCGCGTTCGTCAAGGCCTACGACGTGCGGGGGCTCGTCGGCTCGCAACTGACCGTCGAGGTCGTCGAGGCGATCGCCGCCGGCTTCATCGACGAGCTGGGCGCCGCCGGCACCGACGTCGTCGTCGGCCACGACATGCGCGACTCATCCCCGGACTTCGCAGCCGGCCTTCGCCGCGCGGAGCCCAGGCCCGCGGCGCGAACGTCGTCTCGATCGGACTGTGCTCGACCGACGAGTCCTACTTCGCGTCCGGCATCCTGGATGCCCCGGCCGCCATGTTCACCGCGAGCCACAACCCGGCCACCTACAACGGCATCAAGCTCAGCCGCGCGGGCGCCCGCGGCATCAGCTTCGACACCGGATTGCGCGCCATCCGGGATCGCGCCCAGGCGTATCTTGCGGAGGGGATCCCCGCCGTCGATGCACCGGGCAGCTACCGCGAGCAGGACGTGCTCGCCGAGTACTCCGCGTACCTTCGCACGCTCGTGCCGCTCGACGGCATCCGTCCGATCAAGATCGTCGTCGACGCGGGCAACGGCATGGGCGGGCTCACCGTGCCCGCGGTGCTCGGCACGGCCGCCGGGCTCCCCGAACTGCCGCTCGACATCGTGCCGCTGTACTTCGAGCTCGACGGCACGTTCCCGAACCACGAGGCGAACCCGCTCGAGCCCGCGAACCTCGTCGACCTGCAGAAGGCCGTGGTCGAGCACGGCGCCGACCTCGGCCTCGCGTTCGACGGCGACGCCGACCGCTGCTTCGTCATCGACGAGCTCGGCCAGCCGGTGAACCCGAGCGCGGTGGCCGCGATCGTGGCGCTGCGCGAGATCCAGCGGGTCCGCGGCATCCAGCCCGACGGCGACATCGTCGTGCTGCACAACCTGATCACCTCGCGCGTCGTGCCGGAGACGATCGAGGCGGCGGGGGCGGTCGCGGTGCGCACGCGAGTCGGTCACTCCCTCATCAAGGACGAGATGGCGGCCACCGGCGCGATCTTCGGCGGCGAGCACTCCGCGCACTACTACTTCCGCGACTTCTGGGGCGCCGACAACGGCATGCTCGCCGCGATGCACGTCATCGCCGAGTTCGGTTCGCAGGATGGCCCGCTCTCGGCCCTCGGCACGACCTACACGCCGTACGCGCTCAGCGGCGAGATCAACTCGACCGTCGACGACGTGCCGGCGGCCTACGCGCGCATCGTCGAGGCGTACACCGGCACCGCGACGTTCGACGAGCTCGACGGGCTCACCGTCACGGGCACGGTCGCGCAGGATGAGCCGTGGTGGTGGTTCAGCGTGCGTCCGTCGAACACCGAGCCGCTGCTGCGGCTCAACGTCGAGGGCGAGACCGACGGCCGCGATGGAGGCCGTGCGCGACCGCGTGCTGGCGCTCATCCGCGGCTGATCGCGGCTCTGTGATCGGCCGATCGCGCTCGGCAATGCGAGAATGGTCGTCATGACTTCAGCAACCACGACCCTGCCCACGGCGCCGCCTTCAAGGTCGCGAACCTCTCGCTCGCCGAGGCGGGCCGCCACCAGATCCGTCTCGCCGAGCACGAGATGCCCGGCCTGATGGCCCTCCGCGAGGAGTTCGGACCGACCCAGCCGCTCAAGGGCGCGCGCATCATGGGCTCGCTGCACATGACCGTGCAGACCGCCGTGCTCATCGAGACCCTCGTCGCGCTCGGCGCGCAGGTGCGCTGGGTGAGCTGCAACATCTTCTCGACGCAGGATGACGCGGCCGCCGCCGTCGCGGTCGGCCCGACCGGCACCGTCGACGCGCCGGCCGGCGTGCCGGTCTTCGCCTGGAAGGGCGAGACGCTCGAGGAGTACTGGTGGTGCACCGAGCAGGCGTTCGACTGGAGCACCGAGGCCGCAGCCGCCGGCGCCGACTGGATCGGCCCGAACATGATCCTCGACGACGGCGGCGACGCGACGCTGCTCGTGCACAAGGGCCGCGAGTTCGAGCTCGCCGGTGCCGTGCCGGCGGATGCCGCGGGCGACAGCCACGAGTGGAAGGTCATCCTCGACACCCTCCGCCGCTCGCTCGCCGCAGAGCCCGGACCGCTGGACGCGCGATCGCCGCCGAGATCAAGGGCGTCACCGAGGAGACCACCACGGGCGTCCACCGCCTGTACGAGCTCGCGAAGGCCGGCGCGCTGCTCTTCCCGGCGATCAACGTCAACGACTCGGTCACGAAGTCGAAGTTCGACAACAAGTACGGCATCCGCCACTCGCTGCCCGGACGGCCTCAACCGCGCCACCGACGTGCTCATGGGCGGCAAGGTCGCGTTCGTCGCCGGCTACGGCGACGTCGGCAAGGGCTGCGCCGAGGCGCTCCGCGGCCAGGGCGCTCGCGTGATCGTGAGCGAGATCGACCCGATCTGCGCGCTGCAGGCGGCCATGGACGGCTACCAGGTCACGACGATCGAGAACGTGCTCGACCAGGTCGACATCTTCGTCACCGTCGACCGGGCAACGAGAACGTCATCACGCTCGAGCACCTGCTCGGGCATGAAGCACAACGCGATCGTCGCGAACGTCGGCCACTTCGACAACGAGATCGACATGGCAGGTCTCGAGACGCTCGCGGGCGCCGAGAAGATCGAGATCAAGCCGCAGGTGCACGAGTGGAAGCTGCCGACCGGCCGCAGCATCCTCGTGCTCTCAGAGGGTCGCCTGATGAACCTCGGCAACGCGACCGGGCACCCGTCGTTCGTGATGAGCAACTCGTTCACCAACCAGGTGCTCGCGCAGCTCGAGCTCTGGGTCAACAACGCCGACGGCAAGTACGAGAACCAGGTCTACGTGCTGCCGAAGCACCTCGACGAGAAGGTCGCGCGCCTGCACCTCGAGGCGCTCGGTGTCGTGCTCACCGAGCTCACCCCGAAGCAGGCGGCCTACATCGGTGTGCCGGTCGAGGGACCGTACAAGGTCGACCACTACCGCTACTGAGCGCCCCGCCGGTCGGTGAGCGCCCCGCCCGCAGCTGCGGGCGGCGTCGTCGACCAGCGGTCGTGCTCAGCCGCGGTCGGGGAACCCGTGCGGCTGCCCGTCAGGGCCGGGTCGAGCGCGCCAGCCCGCGCGCTCGCGCTGGAGCGCGGCGAGCTCGCGCTCGCGGCGGATGCGCCGACACGGCGGCGAGGAACAGCTCGGCGTCGATCCGGCCGGCAGCGGGGAGACGTACACCGAGACCTCGTTCGCGAGGTCCCGTCGCGAGGCGCGTCGCGCGACGCGGGCAGCATGTTCGCCGGCCTGGCCGAGGAACTGGCTGACCCGGCGGGCGAGCGGGTCGGGCATCCGCGCGACATCGGCGGTCTTCGACCATCGGCTGAGCTCGTACGGCACGCCGAAGACCGGGCGGCGAGCCGCCTCGATCCGCTCCTGCTGGCTGTAGGTGCCCGCGAGCATGTCGCCGAGGCGCTTCGACTTCGAGTTGAGCAGCGCGACGAGCACGGCGAGTCCGCCGAGGTGCCGAAGATCTCGAGCACGCCGAGCGAGCGAGCGGATGAAGGCGTGCCGGAAGTGGATCGCGCCGCCGTCGTCGCGCACGATCCGCGCGCCGACGGCGAGCCGGCCGAGCGACTTGCCCTGGGTGACGACCTCGACCGCGGTCGGGATCGACGATGAACCGATCACGCCGGTCGACGATGCTCGTCGCCTGGCGGATCGCGTCGTCGGCACCGAGCAGCCGCACGAGGCCGCCGAGACCAACGCGATGAGCACGTTGCCGAGCCGAGTAGACGAGGAAGTCGATCGCGCCGCCCGCGGCCCGCAGCACGAAGCTCGTCGGCAGGAGCTGGAGCGCGACGGCCTCGCCGGTGATGAGTTCGCCCTGGTCGTCCTCGTGCGTGAGCACGTCCGGGTCGTGCATGGTGGCCATGCCATCATTGAACCAGATGGACCTCGACGCCTACACCGCAGCCCACGGCGAACGCTGGAATCGCCTTGGGGAGCTCGGTGCGCAACGGCACTTCACGGGCGCCGAGGCCGACGAACTCATCGACGAGTACCAGTCCGGGGCGACCCAGCTGTCCGCGATCTCCACGACCGTCGGCAACTCGCTGCAGGGCGACCGGCTCTCGCTCGCGCTCAGTCGGGCGCGGCTGCGGTTCACGGGCGCGACATCCAATGTGCTGAGCCAGCTCCCGCGGTTCTTCGTGCTCGCAGCTGCCGGCGGCGCTCTACCGCGTGCGCGTGGCTGTCGCTCGTGATCGCGCTCGCGTCACGATTGCGATCGCGGTGCTGTACGCGTGGTGGGCGATCTCCAACCCCGAGGTGCTCGCGAGCATCGGTCACGGAAGAGGAGCGACGCCAGCTCGCCGAAGAGGACTTCGTCGGCTACTACTCCGAGTACTCGGGCGGCTCGTTCGCGCACCCTCGTCTGGACGAACAACGCCTACATCGCGGCGCTGTGCATCGCGACCGGCATCATCGGGCTATCCGCTCTACATCCTGTTCCAGAACGCGCAGAGACCTCGGCCTCGACCTTCGCGATCATGGCCGAGTTCGACCAGCTCGACACGTTCTTCCTCTTCATCGCCCCGCACGGCCAGCTCGAGCTGTACGCGATCTTCGTCGCGGGTGCCACCGGGCTCCGGGTGTTCTGGGCGTGGATCGCGCCCGGGGCCTCGCACACGCGCCGCGGCGCTCGCCGAGGACGGCCGCGCGCTGTTCACGATCGTGATCGGGCTCATCCTCGCGCTGCTCGTCTCGGGCATCATCGAGGGCTTCGTCACCCGCCAGGACTGGCCGTGGCCGATCAAGATCGGCATCGGCACGGTCGCGCTCGCGGCGTTCCTGTTCTACCAGTGGGGCGTCGGCGGGCGGGCCGCACCGGGCGGGGCAGACCGGCGACCTCGAGGAGTTCGAGGCGGGCGCGCAGCAGCTCGTCGCCGGCTAGACGCTCTGCTCACGTCGTCGTGCGGCCGCGGCACGTACGCCGCCCGCTGCGCTCGGGCAGGTCGGGATGCTCGACGAAGAAGATCGAGATCGGGTCGCCGTCCGGGTCCGGTCCGCGGGCGATGTACTCCTCGAAGATCGCCTGCACGCGGGTGAGCAGCTCCTCGCGATCGTGCGGCGTGAGCTTGAGTCCGAGTCGCATGGTGGCGAGCGCGTCCGGGTCGAGTCCCTCGATCTCGTCGAGGAACGTGTCGAGCAGGATCTGGCCCTGGTTCGGCATCGGGCCGGCCCGCCACGAGAGGCCGGTCGCCCGGTACGGCACCTCCTTCGCGCCGCGCGTGCCGCGCCGCGGCTCCTCGGCGCGCAGGAAGCCCTGCGCGACCAGGGATCGCACGTGGTGCAGCATCGTGCCGGCGTTGAGGTCGAGCTCGGCGGCGAGCTCCTTGTTGGTGCGCGGTTCGTGCAGGCACAGCCGCAGGATGCGCATGCGCACCGGCGAGGCGAGCGCGCGGATCCGGGCCGCGCTGCGTCGCGCCGTCGCCGCTCGTCGGTCATGGCTCGATCCTAGGCGACGGCCGCGACAGTGATTGACAATTCCCAATCACTGGTCGGATACTGGCCGCATGACCTCGATGCCCGCCGACGCGCCATCCCTGCTGCGCAACCGCAACTTCCTGTGGTTCTGGGGCGGCGACGCGATCAGCCAGCTCGGCGCGCAGTTCAGCCAGCTGGCGATCCCGGTGCTCGCGGTCACGCTGCTCGGCGCGACGGAGTTCGAGGTGGGCGTGCTCGGCGCCGCGCAGACCGCGGCCTTCCTGCTCGTCGGCCTTCCCGCCGGCGCCTGGATCGACCGGATGCTCAAGCGCCGCGTCATGATCGTCGCCGACCTCGTGCGCGCCGTCGCGCTCGCGGCCATGCCCGCGCTCTGGTTCGCCGGAGTCCCTGCAGATCTGGCACGTCTACCTCGTGGCCGCGGTGCTCGGTGTCGCGACCGTGTTCTTCGACGTGTCGTACCAGAGCTACCCGCCCATCCTGCTGCCCGGCTCGCAGATCGGCCGGCGCGAACTCGCGGCTCGAGGCGACCGCGCAGATCGCGCGCATCGGCGGACCCGGCCTCGCGGGCGCCCTGCTCGCCGTGGTCACGGCGCCGGTGCTGCTGCTCGCCGACGGCATCTCGTACCTCGTGTCGGCGTTCGCGCTCTCGCGCGTGCGCGACACCGAGCAGCCGCAGCGACCCGGCGCAGCGGCAGTCGCTGCCGAAGGAGATCGGCGAGGGACTGCGGTTCGTGTTCGGGCATCCGCTGATCCGCCGCATCGTCGGCACGACCGCGACGACGAACTTCTTCTCGATGATCGTGTTCACGCTCGAGGCGGTGCTCATCCTGCGCGAGCTCGGGTTCGAGCCGTGGGTGTTCGGCCTCATCCTGTCGGTCGGTTCGGTCGGGGGGCTGCTCGGCGCGATCGCGACGCCGTGGGTCACGAGGCGGGTCGGCGAGGGCACGTCGCTGTCGATCGCCGCCGTCGGGTTCGGCGTCGCCATCCTCGCCCTGCCGCTCGCGGGCGCGTTCCCGGCGCTCGCGATCCCGATCCTCATCGCCGGCACCTTCCTCGAGTCGTTCCTCGTGCTGCTCTACAACATCACGCAGGTCACGATGCGGCAGCGGCTGTGCCCGCCGCGGCTGCTCGGGCGCATGAACGCGTCGATCCGGTTCGTGGTGTGGGGCGTCATGCCGATCGCGAGCCTGCTCGCCGGCGTGCTCGGCACGACCATCGGCACCCTCCCGACGATGTGGATCGGCGCGGTCGGCACCTTCCTCGGCGCCGGCTTCGTGCTGTTCTCGCCGCTCACCGCGCATGAAGGTGCTGCCGAAGGAACTCGAGGCCAACGCACGACGCCGAGGCCGGCGAGCCCTTCGACGGCCCGGCCGAGTCCGCCGAGGATGCCGTGCCGGAGCCGCCGCTCGCCGGCCAGTACCCGGGGGAGGACCGCTGACGCTCGCCTGAGAGACGTCGGGCCGCGCTGTGGCGACAGCGCCGGCCCGAACGACGAGAATGCCCGGGGCTGTGACCCCGGGCATCCGTTCGTCTGGCGGCTGCGCGCTACTCGCCGGTCGAAGAGCGGCTTGTAGAGGAAGCCGGCGATGAGCGCGCCGACGATCGGGGCGACGATGAACACCCAGAGCTGGGCGAGCGCGTCGCCACCGCCGAAGATCGCGGTCGCGATCGAGCGGGCGGGGTTGAGCGACGCGTTGCTGATCGGGATCGCGACGAGGTGGAACAGCGTGAGCGACGAGGCCGATCGCGATCGGCGCGAACCCGCTGGGAGCGCGGCGGTCGGTGACGCCGAGGATGATCCACACGAAGAGCGCGGTGATCACGATCTCGGTGATGAGCACCGACGACGAGGCCGAAGCCGCCGGGCGAGTGCTCGCCGAAGCCGTTGGAGGCGAAGCCGGCGGCCTGCAGCTTCGGCGAGGAAGCCCTCCTTGCCCGACGGCGATCGCGAACAGCACGAGGGTCGCGAGCGCGCCACCGAGGATCTGCGCGATGGCGTAGGGTCCGACATCCCGCCAGGCGAAGCGACCGGATGCCGCGGCACCGATGCTCACCGCCGGGTTGAAGTGTCCGCCCGAGATGTGGCCGACCGCGTAGGCGGCCGCGATGATCGTGAGACCGACCGCGAGGGCGACCGCGAGCAGCGCCGGTCGTCGGCGCCGAGAACAGCGCCGTGCCGATCGACGCCGAACACGAGCACGAAGGTTCCGAACAACTCGGCGATGAGCCGCTTGGTGAGGGATGGCGCGGCATCGACCGTATCGGCGATGTCGACTCCGGGATTGCGTACTTCGGCCATGAGATGAGCCTTTCTGTGAAACGGCTGGGTTGCATCCCAAGCTAGCGCCGGCCAGCCGGCCGCCGCAGTGACGCGCGCATCGAGTCGACGCGACGTGCGTCGTCGGTGATCCCGGCGATCGACGCGACCGCGCTCGTGCGATCGACGGACGACGCCCGCCGCAGAGCGGCGGCGGGCTAACAGAGCAGCCCGGCCGCCTTCAGCGCGATGTAGCGGTCGGCGAGCGCCGGCGGCAGGTCCTGCGGCGCACCGGTGACGACCTCGGCGCCGAGCTGGCGGATCGCCGCCGCGACGCGCGCCTGGTCGAGCATGCGCGCGCTCGGCGGCGGCGGCGCGGTAGACCTCGTCGCGGTCGTGCGCGCTCGCTCGGTGGCGCGCAGCACCTCGGGATCGGTCACCGACGAGACGACGACCATGTGCTTGCGGGTGAGCTGCGGCAGCACCGACAGCAGCCCGCGACGCGCGCCGGGCGCGTCGATCGTGGTCGCGAGCACGACGAGCGCGCGATGCGCGGTGACCGAGCGCACGAGCGCCGGCACGGCGGCCCAGTCCGATTCGATGAGCTCGGGCTCGACCGGCGCCATCGTCGACGACCATCTTCGAGAGCAGCTCGGCGCCGGTCGCGCCCTGCACCCGGCCGCGCACCCGGCGGTCGAAGATCACGAGGTCGACGCGGTCGCCCGCGCTCGAGGCGAGCGCGGCGAGCAGCAGCGCGGACTCGAACGCGGTGTCGATGCGCGGCTCGTTGTCGATGCGCGCCGCCGAGGTGCGCCCGCTGTCGATGATGATCACCACGCGGCGGTCGCGCTCGGGGCGCCAGGTGCGCACGACGAGCTTCGTGCTCGCGCCGGTGGTCGGATCGTTGCGGCGCGCGGTCGCCCGCCAGTCGATCGAGCGCACGTCGTCGCCGCGCACGTAGTCGCGCAGGCTGTCGAACTCGGTGCCGGGGCCGCGCACCATGACGCTCGTCGCGCCGTCGAGCTCGCGCAGCCGCGCGAGTCGCGACGGCAGGTGCTTGCGCGAGTTGAACGGCGGCAGCACCGAGATGCGACCCGGGTGCCGACAGGGTCGCCTGCCGCGCCGCGAGGTGCAGCGGTCCCCAGCTGCGCACGGTGACGTGCGCGGCTGCGGCGCGTGCCGCGGCGGAACGGGGTGAGCGCCGATCGTGATGCTGCGGCGCTCGTGCCTCGGGATCGTGAGCCGGGTCATCCGCGTGGATGCCGCGGCCGACGGCTGCCAGCCATCCCGCACCACGCCCCGCACGACGCGGCGCCCGGTGTTCGTGAGGATGAGCTTCGCGGCCACCGTCTCGCCGAGCCGCACGCGCGACGGGAGCTCGCGGCTCACGGCGACCGCGCGCGGCGACCCCGCGATCGCGAGGTCGACCGCCGCGAGCAGCGACGCAGAATCCGAGCCAGCCGAGCACGACGAGCGGGTCGCCGGTGAGCACGATCGGCACGACGCCGAGCGCGACCAGCAGCACGAACCAGCCCGAGATCGTCATGCTCAGGTCCTTCGAAGCATCAGATGGGGCTGCATCAGATCGGCACCTGCACCTGCTGCAGGATCGAGCGCAGGATCGAGTCGGCCGAGATGCCCTCGAGCTCGGCCTCCGGACGCAGCTGGATGCGGTGCCGCAGCACCGGCAGCGCCATCGCCTGCACGTGGTCGGGCGTGATCGCGTCGAACCCGTTGAGCCACGCCCACGCCTTGGCCGCCGTGAGCAGCGCGACCGCGCCACGCGGGCTCACGCCGAGCTTGACCGACGGGCTCTGCCGCGTCGCGCGCGCGAGGTCGACCGCGTAGCCGATCACGTCCGGGCTCGCGCCGACCTTCGCGGCCGACGCCTGCGCCTCGGCGAGCAGCGCGGCGTCGAGCACGGGCGTGACGCCGGCGGCGGCGAGGTCGCGCGGGTTGAACCCGTGCGAGTGGCGGGTGAGCACCTCGACCTCGACGTCGCGCTCCGGGAGGTCGAGCACGAGCTTCATGAGGAAGCGGTCCAGCTGGGCCTCGGGCAGCGTGTAGGTGCCCTCGTACTCGATCGGGTTCATGGTCGCCGCGACCATGAAGGGCACGGGCAGCTTGCGGGTCGCGCCGTCGACCGAGACCTGCCGCTCCTCCATCGCCTCGAGCAGCGCCGACTGCGTCTTCGGCGGCGTGCGGTTGATCTCGTCGGCGAGCAGGATGTTCGTGAACACCGGTCCCTCGCGGAACTCGAACTCGCCGGCCTTCGCGTCGTAGACGAGCGAGCCGGTGACGTCGCCCGGCATGAGGTCGGGCGTGAACTGCACGCGCTTGGTCTCGAGCTTGAGCGCGTGGCTGAGGGTGCGCACGAGCAGCGTCTTCGCGACGCCGGGCACGCCCTCGAGCAGCACGTGGCCGCCCGAGAGCAGGGCGATCGAGAGGCCGGTGACCGCGGCATCCTGCCCGACGACGGCCTTGCCGACCTCGGTGCGCAGGTTGGCGAACGCCTCGCGGAGGTCTGATTCTGAGGTCATGGGTCCATT
This sequence comes from uncultured Actinomycetota bacterium, assembly GCA_963790235.1. Classification (GTDB taxonomy): domain Bacteria; phylum Actinomycetota; class Actinomycetes; order Actinomycetales; family Microbacteriaceae; genus Rhodoglobus. The sequence goes on along the minus strand of CAWBNZ010000009.1, from coordinate 26,305 downwards.
CTTCCGGTGTCTGTCGGTTGCGGTCAGGGCCGGTCATGCGCCGGCTTCGTCGCGCGGTGACGTCGCGCTCGAGGGTGAGCAGGTCGTCGGAGAGCTGCACGAGCTCGGGGTCGGTCGCGGGTTCGCGATCGAGCAGCAGCGCGCGCACGTCGCTCGGCTGGCGGCCGCTGAGCGCGGCGACCGCGACGATGACCTCGTCGACCGTCGCGTGCCGCGAGAGTCCGCATGCGTTCGCGCAGACGCTGCGACCGTGCCGATGCGCAGCGCGTCGAGCGCGCGCAGCCGCGAGCCGGAGCGTTCGTAGAGCCGGGCGCGGCCGAGCATCGTCTCGCTCGCGCGCACCGTCACCGGCAGGTTCTCGATCGACGAGCGGACCGAGCCGGCGGCCGCGCCAGACCGCCGCGGCGATGCCCGCGAGCAGGAGCAGCGCGATCGCCGGGGTGAGCCAGCGCGGGGTCGCGGCTTCGGCCGCCCCGGCGCCGGTGCCGTCGAGGTCGTCGATGCCCGGGCAGGTACCAGACGAGCGTGCTCGTGCTCGCCGAGCAGGTTGAGCGCGAGCGCCGCGTTGCCGTCGCGCGCGATCGTGTCGTTGGCGAGCACGCTCCAGGCGCCGAGCACCGTGATGCGCTGGTCGGGCGCCGTGCTCGTCGTGCTGCGACCGTCGGTGATCTGGATGAGCGAGAACACGTCGTCGCCGCTGCCGAAGCACTCGACGGCGTCGGCGTCGTCGTCCGTGACGCCGGTAGCCGGTCGACTCGCCCGAGACGCGTGCCGGCCTGGTCGCGCCGCCGGCAGGTCGCAGTCCGCGTCGAGCTCGTCGTCGGCACGTCGCCGGCGAGGCTCACCTCGGGGGCGAGCTCGCGCAGCTGGTCGAAGTCCGGGATCGACGATCACGACGTGCTCGGCGAGCTTCGCCGCCTTGCGCAGCTTGAAGTCGGTGAGGTAGCAGCGTCGGGGTCGTAGATCAGCAGCGTGGTCTCGCTCGTAGTCGCCGACGGCGTCGGTCGTGTCATCGAGACTCTCGGTGAACTCGACGTCGACGCCCTGGTCGCGCAGCACCTCGACGAGCGCCTTCGATCCGGCCGGTGCGGCGTTGGTCGGGCGAGAGCGGTGCGCCGCCGACGCCGGCACCCGCGCAGGCCGAAGCCCGCGATCACGACGATGATCAGCACGATGACCACCGGCGCCGACCCAGAAGAGCGAGCGGCGCGCGGTGCGTCCGAGGTGGTGGTGTGACGCCTGGTCCCGCTCGGCCGGTCGTCGTGCCGACGTCGGTCACGCCGGCACCGGCGATCGTCGAGCTCGAGGCGTTGCCGCGCGCATTCCGCAGGTCGCGCTCGAGGGCGGCCATCGCCGCGTACTGCTCGGCCGTGCCGTCCCGATCGAGGTAGCGCACCCCGTCGAAGTCCTGCGCCGCGGTCGACGAGCCGTTCGGCGTGCGCGGGGAAGACGCGGCCGCTGCGTGCGCGCGAAGTCGGTGGCCGTCGTGCCGGGGAACGTGGTGAGCACCTCGCGCTCGGCCAGGCCGCGCGCGATCGCGCGGAACAGTTCGGCGATCGCGGTCGAGTAGTCGCCGAGCGCGGCGGCGCGTTCGGCATCCTGTCGCATGCGCGCCGCGGTGCGGTCGTCGTCCTCGCCGAAGATCGCGCCGGTGACCGCGCTGCGCCGGCCGCGGCGCGGCACGCCGAAGACGAGGATGGCGAACACGATCGCCACCGATCACGAGCACGAGCACGATCGCGAGCGCGAGCGTCGGCGGGCCCTCGAGACCTGTCCGCCGTTCTGGAACAGGTCGGCGAGCCACTCGAAGATCGCGCGCGAGATGCGGTCGAACAGGGTCGGCTGCGCGGCCTGGTACTCGGGCTTGGAGAGCTCCTCGATCGAGCCACTCCTGCGCCTTCGGGCGCGTCCGGGTCGACCGGCACGTCGAACGGCAGCGCAGCGAGCAGGGGTGAGATCACGACCAGGGTGACGTTCCCGACGGTGGGCGGCGCCGCCGATCCCGAACCGTACGGTCCGACGCCCGGTGCCTGCGGCGGCTGGCGTGCGGCAGGTACGGGTCGGGCACCGACGTGTCGCCCGCCTGGCGTGCCTCGACGAAGCGCGCGAGTTCGAGGTCGAGGCCCTCCTTGCGCATCCGGAGGTCGATGTAGATGAGCGCCGTGGCCGCGGACTGCACGATGAGCCCGATCGCGCTCACGATCACGGTCACGACCGTGAGCACCGCGACGAGCGACGACCATCGTGCCGGTCATGCTCTCGACCGTGCCGCCCGTGGGGTTGAGCACGCCCGCCGAAGATGCGTGAACAGCAGCTGGACGGGTGCGGTGATCACCGAGGTCGCGAAGTACGACGATCACGAACACGAGCGCGAGGATGCCGAAGGTGCGCCAGAAGAACTTCCGCGTCGAGCCGCCACGAGCGGGCGATCGCCTTGCCGAGCGTCAGTCGCTCGATGATCAGGATGCTCGGCACGAGCGCCGTCTTGGTGCCGAGCCAGGCGGCGAGCACGAAGAACGCGAGGTAGGACAGCAGCGTGAACGCGATGACGACGCCGACCGCGCCACCGATGTTGTTCGAGTCCAGCGTGCCCGAGAGCCCGAGGTTGCGGCGGTGATGACCAGGATCACGACGACGAAGAACGCGGCCACGGCGGCGATGACCAGCACCGACCAGCCGACGAGCACGGCGATCCGGCCCTTGGCCGCGCGCCAGAGGCCGCCGAGCTTGAGCTTCTCGCCGACGGTGCCGCGCGCGACCTCGAGCGAGATGATGCCCTGCAGGATCGAGAAGGCGATGAGCGAGAGCGCGCCGGGCACCAGGAGCCCGAGCACCAGACCGCCGAAGATGCCGCCGGCGATCAGGGTGAGCTGGTCGTCGGTCGTGCCGCCCTGGAACGGACGGCTGAACAGCGCAGCGCCGGCGATCGCGAGACCGAGCACCGACACGACCGAGACGATCCCGGCGAGCAGCAGCGCGAAGCCGAACGTCGGGCGCGGGTTGCGCCGCATCACCTGGAACGAGGCGCCGAGCAGCGTGCCGAGGGTGAGTGGACGCAGCGGGATGAGCCCGGGCTTGGGCGGTGGCGTCCAGCCGGGAGCTGGCTGGCCGCCCACCGCGGGGGTCGGCGGGGCGTACGCGTACGGATTCGGCGGCGGCATGGTGCCGGGGCGCAGCGGTGGCGGCAGCGGCTGGCCCGACGGCGGCGGCAGGGGCGCACGCGGCGGCAGCGGTGCGCCAGCGGGCGGCGCGCCGAACGGCGTTGGAGGGGTGGGAGGGCCGACGGCGGCGAGAAGGGCGTCGCGGGATTCGTCGGCTGCGACGGTCCCCCCGGAGCGGCCCACGGCGAGGTGTCGGTCATCGGGCCATGCTGCCATATCCGGGTGTCGTTCTGATATCGCCGTTGTGGATTGCTCATGCAACACCACGCCTTCGCAGGCGCAACCGGCCACCGCCCAGTACCATCTGAGGAACATGAACGCTCAAGGCAGCGCCCCGCGAATCCTCGTAGTCGATGACGACACCGCCCTCGCGGAGATGATCGGCATCGTGCTGCGCACCGAGGGCTTCGAGCCCTTCTTCTGCGCCGACGGCTCGGAGGCGGTCGACGCGTTCCACTCGGTCAAGCCCGACCTCGTGCTGCTCGACCTCATGCTGCCGGGCATGGACGGCATCGAGGTGTGCGCGCGCATCCGCGAGGAGTCCGGCATCCCGATCATCATGCTCACCGCGAAGAGCGACACCGCCGACGTGGTCAAGGGTCTCGAGTGCGGCGCCGACGACTACGTGGTCAAGCCGTTCAACCCCAAGGAGCTGGTCGCGCGGGTCCGCACGCGCCTGCGGCCGACGCCCGAGACATCCACCAGTACCGTCGCCGATCGGCGATCTGGTGCTCGATGTCGCCGGCCACGAGGTTCGCCGCGGCGAGACCCGCATCAACCTCACGCCGCTCGAGTTCGAGTTGCTCCTCGCGCTCGCGGTCAAGCCGCAGCAGGTGTTCACGCGCGAGATGCTGCTCGAGCAGGTCTGGGGCTACCACTACAAGGCCGACACCCGGCTCGTGAACGTGCACGTGCAGCGCCTGCGCGCGAAGGTCGAGGAGGACCCGGACAACCCGCGCATCGTCATGACCGTGCGCGGCGTCGGCTATCGCGCGGGGCAGACCGTCTAGGGCCTGCTGCCGATGCGCGACTGGGACTGGCGCGGCTGGATGCGAGCGCCTCGCCCGGCTCTGGCGCTCGTCGCTGCAGCTGCGCACCGTCGATCACGACGGTCGTGCTCTCGGGGCTCGCCGTGATCGTGATCGGCGCGTTCATCTCGTTCAGCGTCGGCAACAACCTGTTCGACCAGCGCAAGGACCAGGTGCTCGCAGACGTCGGCGACCGCCGTGCTCACCGGCCAGAGCGTCTTCGACGACGCGACCGAGCAGTTCAGCGCCGAAGACCTCGATGTCACGGTGCGGCAACGCGACGATCGTCGTCGCCCAGGTCTCGGGCGCCGAACTCGCGATCCTCGCCCGGCGACGGCGAGTGCCCGATCGCGCCGCAGTTGACGCCCGGGATTCGACGAGGCATCCATCTCGCCGGACCTGCGCGACGAGGTGGCGGCGCTCGGTCGAGCAGCGGCTGTACTGGCAGTCGATCCAGGTCGACGGGCGACGGCGCAGCCGTGCCCGGGCTCGTGGTCGGCACCGTGCTCGACGTCGTCGGGCACGCCGTGCCCGATCTACCTCGTCTACGACCTCGCCGACGCCGCAGGCGACCCTCGCGATCGTGCAGCAGACGCATGCTGCTCGGCGGTCTCGCGCTCGTGCTGCTCATCGGCGTCGTCACCTGGGTCGTCGTGCGGCTCGTCGTCGGGCCGGTGCAGAAGGCCGCCGAGACCAGCGAGCGGCTCGCGGCCGGCGAGCTCGACGTGCGCCTGCCCGTCGACGGCGAGGACGTGATCGCGACCCTCGCCCGATCGTTCAACGGCATGGCCGACGAGCCTGCAGAGCCAGATCACGCGGCTCGACGCGCTGTCGCAGGTGCAGCAGCGCTTCGTCTCCGACGTCTCGCACGAGCTGCGCACGCCGCTCACGACCATCCGGCTCGCCGGCGACGTGCTCTACGACCAGCGCGAGAGCTTCCCGCCGGCGACCGCGCGCACCGCCGAGCTGCTGCACACCCAGGTCGAGCGCTTCGAGCTGCTGCTCGCCGACCTGCTCGAGATGAGCCGCTTCGACGCCGGCGCCGTCGACATGGAGAGCGAGCCGACGAACCTCGTGCGGCTCGTCGAGGACGCGATCGAGGCGGTCCGCACGCTCGCGACGTCGAAGGGCAGTGACCTGCGGCTCGTCGCGCCGGGCGGCTACTTCGAGGCGGACGTCGACGCTCGTCGCATCCGTCGCATCCTGCAGAACCTGCTCGGCAACGCGATCGACCACGGCGAGGGCAAGCCGATCGTCGTCTACGTCGACAGCGACGCGTCGGCCGTCGCGATCGCCGTGCGCGACTACGGTGTCGGGATGTCGACTGCCGCCATGGATCGCGTCTTCGACCGCTTCTGGCGCGCCGACCCGTCCCGCCAGCGCACCACGGGCGGCACGGGACTCGGGCTCGCGATCTCGCTCGAGGACGCCGCGCTCCACGGCGGCTGGCTCGAGGTCTGGTCGGCGCCGGGCGAGGGCTCGTGCTTCCGGCTCACCCTGCCGCGCGTGCGCGGCGCAGCGCTCACCGGCTCGCCGCTCGAGCTGCCGCCGCCGGAACCGGTCGTCGGCCGTCATCGATGGGCAGGACCTCGATGTCTAGGCGGCTGACGGTTCGCGCTCGCGGCGGCCATCGCCGTGGCGGTCGGCCTGAGTGGATGCGTCGGCATCCCCACCGGCGGCGGCGTGCAGGACGGCGGCGATCGTCGACGAGCGGCGACGAGCCCGACTTCCAGTTCGCGCCAGAGGACCCGATGCCCGGCTCCGACGCCCGAGCAGCTGCTGCGCGACTTCCTGCTCGCGCTCGCGGGCCCGCAGAACGACTACGCCGATCGCGCAGCAAGTACCTCACGAGCGAGTTCAGCGACGTCTGGGACCCGGACGCCCTCACGACGATCCGGTCGTCGGGCTCGGGTGCGATCGTTCCCGGTGCCGACGACGAGCTGCAGTACACGTTCTCGAGCCGCGCGTTCGTCGACGTCGACGGGCGTGTACTCCGAGCAGCCCGGTGCGTCGAACCAGACGCTCGCGTTCGCGTTCGAGCAGGAGGACGGCGAGTGGCGCATCAGCCGCGCGCCCGACGGCATCGTGCTCTCGCAGACCAGCTTCGACACGGTGTTCCGCGCGCAGCCGCTCTACTTCCTCGACCCGAGTTCGAGGTTCCTCGTGCCCGACGTGCGCTGGTTCCCGGTGCGCGGGCACGCTTCCAGCGGCGGGTCGCGGAGGCGCTGCTGGAGGGTCCCGCCAGCTGGCTCGTCGGGCGGCGTGGTCATCACGGGCTTCCCCGAGGGCACGACGCTCGCGCCGTCGGAGGCGGTCGTCATCGACGGGGCGTCGCGACCGTCACCCTCAGCGACGCGGCGAACGCGGCGACCGCCGCCCAGAAGGCCGCGATGCGCCAGCAGCTCGCGGCGACCCTCGGGGTGTCGACCGTCGTGCTCAAGGTCGGCCCGGTCACGCTCGACTCGCCCGATGTCGGCACGCCGCCCGAGCGGCCGCAGGTGGTGGGCCAGCCCATCGTCGGCACCGCCGACGCGTTCGGGTTCGCGACGGCGAGCGGCGATCACGCCGCTCGACGGATTCAGCGCCCAGGTGGTCGCGGCCGGCGCCGTCCGCCGCGGCTGTCGGCCGCGATCAGAACGTCGGTTGCACTGCTCGACGGGCGCTGGCGTCTCGGTCGGTGACGCGCGACGACCCACCCACGCTCCTCGACGAGCGGCCCGGCCTGATCGCACCGTCGATCGACCCGTTCAACTTCGTCTGGTCGGCGCAGGGTGCGAGTGCGTCGAGCATCATCCCGTTCGGGCTCGACGACACCGACTATCCCGCGATCTCGACGGGGATCTCGCCGACGCGCGACTCATCTCGATGGATGTCTCGCGCGACGGTGCCCGCGTGCTGCTCACGGTGATCGAGCCGCTCGGTCCGCGCGTGTACGTCGCCGGTGTGATCCGGGACGCCGACAACGTGCCGACGCGACTCAGCGTCGAGTACGGGCTCGACATCGGACTCGGTGCCGTGACGCCGGTCGACGCCGCGTGGATCGACGAGCGCATCGGTCGCGGTGCTCATCTCGGGTGCGGACGGCACCGGGGTCAGCACGTACCAGGTCGGCGGGCCGAGTGCCTCGCTGGGTCCGCTCGAGGGCGGCACGGCCATCGTCGGCGGCAACTTCGGCGCCGACGGCATCCGCGTGCTCGCGGGCGGCGAGGTGTGGCAGCACCGGGCATCCGGATGGCTCGCGACCGGCATCGAGGCGCTGTACCTCGCCACACAGAACTGAGCGAGCTGGCGCGCCGCCGCCCCTGCAGCGCACTCCTCAGGGCGGCCGCGCGCGAGCGCCCGCCCTCCGAGCCCCTCTCATCCCGCAGTCCGTAGGTGTTGTCCACAGGCTGGCGGCGAGGCCCGCGGCATGACGCGCAATCCGACAGGGTGAGCGCGTGCTGTGGAACGCCCTACTCGACGCCCTGGCGATTCTGCTGCCCGTCGACTGCGCGGGATGCTCGGCTCCCGACCGCGGCGTGTGCGACGAGTGCCTGCGTGCGCTCGCACCCGACCCGAGCGTGCGCACGGTGGGTGCGGTGCGGGTGTGGACGGGAATGCGGTACGAGTTGGTTGGGCGGCGCGTCATCCTCGCCCTCAAGGAAGAAGGACGCACGGATGTCGCGCGCGCCCTCGCCCGCCCACTCGGCGCCGCCCTCGACCGCGCGCTCGACGACGCGCCGCGCGGTGCCGAACTGGTGCCCGTGCCGACGAGTCGCGCCGCGTACCGGCGGCGCGGGTACGACCCGGTGCGACTGCTGCTGCGCCGCGCGGGATACGACGGCGCGCGAGTGCTCGCGCCCGCGCGGGCGTCGCGCGACCAGAAGGCGCTCGGTGTCGCCGACCGTGCAGAGAACCGGGCGGGCGCGTTCGTGGCGACGCGTCGGCTCGACGGCCGCACGTTCGTGATCGTCGACGACGTGCTCACGACCGGGGCGACGATCGCCGACGCGGCGCGGGCGATTGAGGCGGCGGGCGGCGTGGTGGCGGGTGCGGCGGCGCTCGCGTTCACGCCGCAAGCTCTTCTCAGAGGATTCGAATAATCCTTCCCGTGACTTCACCGACGGGCAGGAGTAGCGTCGGCAACGAGGCGTGGAAGGATGACCGCCGAAGGGGAACCGATCCCAGTGCGGCAGGCGCCGATGAACACTGGAGGTAAGCCGTGGAAATCACCGTCACCGGACGAAACCTTGGAGTCACCGATCGATTCCGCGAGTACGCGATCGAGAAGGCCGACAAGGTCGATCACCTCGCGGAACGCGCGATCGCGTTCGAGATCAAGGTGAGTCGTCACCATGAGACGCGTGGATCCAGTGGCGATGATCGTGTCGAGCTCACGCTCGTCGGGCCAGGCCCGCTCGTGCGCGCCGAGGCATCCGGTTCCGACAAGTACGTCGCGTTCGACCTCGCGATGGGCAAGCTCGTCGAGCGGATGCGCCAGGCCAAGGACCGCAAGAAGGTGCACCGCGGCCAGCACCGGCCCGTCTCGCTGCGCGAGGCCGCGACCGACGGCTTCAGCGTCATCGACATCACGCCCGCGAGCGCCGACGTGATCCGTGCCGTGAGCACGGGCGAGATCCCGGTGCAGTCCGCAGCCCGACGAGAGACGAGTCGATCTCCGACTCTCCCGTCGTCATCCGCGAGAAGGTGTTCCCGGCCGAGCGCATGACGTCGGTGGATGCCGTGGACCGCATGGAACTCGTCGGCCACGACTTCTTCCTCTTCATCGACGCGGCGACCGACCGCCCGAGCGTGGTCTACCGCCGCAAGGGCTGGGACTACGGCGTGATCTCCCTCGACGACCGAGGCGGATGAGGTCGGCGGCCGCGCCAAGAAGAAGAAGGCCGCGCGAGCGTAGCGCCCGTCACACGTCGAGGAACACCGCACTCCGCGTCGCGGCGAACACCGCTCGGGCGCGGAGGCGGTGCTCAGCGTTCAGTTGGTACCATTGCCCGCGCGGATCGGTGCCGATCAGGCGTCGGTTCCGCGAGCGGGTCGAGTGACCTGCTGTCACTGAACGGAGTTTGTCTTGGCCAACGTTCTCGAGCGCGTCCTCCGAGTGGGCGAGGGTCGGCTGCTTCGCCGACTGAAGAACTTCGCGGAGGCCGTCGGCCACCTCGAAGAGGACTTCAAGGAGCTCACCGACGAGGAGCTCAAGCACGAGACCGTCGAGTTCCGCGAGCGCTACGCCAACGGCGAGTCGCTCGACGACCTGCTGCCCGAGGCGTTCGCCGCCGTGCGCGAGGCCGCGGTTCGCACGCTCGGCATGCGCCCCTTCGACGTGCAGGTCATGGGTGGCGCCGCGCTGCACCTCGGCAACATCGCCGAGATGAAGACCGGTGAGGGCAAGACCCTCACCGCCGTGTTCGCGGCCTACCTCAACGCGATCCCCGCACGCGGCGTGCACGTCGTCACGGTCAACGACTACCTCGCGAGCTACCAGTCCGAGCTGATGGGCCGCGTGTACCGCGCGCTCGGCATGACCACCGGCGTCATCCTGTCTGGCCAGACTCCCGCGCAGCGTCGCGAGCAGTACGCCGCCGACATCACCTACGGCACGAACAACGAGTTCGGCTTCGACTACCTGCGCGACAACATGGCGTGGCAGGCGGCCGACATGGTGCAGCGCGGCCACCACTACGCGATCGTGGACGAGGTCGACTCGATCCTCATCGACGAGGCCCGCACCCCGCTCATCATCTCCGGCCCCGCATCCGGCGAGGCCAACCGCTGGTTCACCGAGTTCGCGGGCCTCGCCCTCAAGCTCACGCCGGACGTCGACTACGAGGTCGACGAGAAGAAGCGCACCGTCGGCGTGCTCGAGCCCGGCATCGAGAAGGTCGAGGACTACCTCGGCATCGACAACCTCTACGAGTCGGCGAACACGCCCGCTCATCTCGTTCCTGAACAACTCGCTCAAGGCGAAGGCGCTGTTCAAGAAGGACAAGGACTACGTCGTGATGAACGGCGAGGTGCTCATCGTCGACGAGCACACCGGCCGCATCCTGATGGGCCGTCGCTACAACGAGGGCATCCACCAGGCGATCGAGGCGAAGGAGGGTGTCACGGTCAAGGCCGAGAACCAGACCCTCGCGACCGTCACGCTGCAGAACTACTTCCGCCTCTACTCGAAGCTCTCGGGCATGACCGGTACCGCCGAGACCGAGGCCGCCGAGTTCATGGCGACCTACAAGCTCGGCGTCGTGCCCATCCCGACGAACAAGCCGATGGTGCGCAAGGACCAGTCCGACCTCGTCTACAAGAACGAGACCGCGAAGTTCGGCCAGGTCGTCGAGGACATCGTCGAGCGCCACGCCGCCGGCCAGCCCGTGCTCGTCGGAACCACGAGCGTCGAGAAGAGCGAACTGCTCTCCAAGCTGCTCGCCAAGAAGGGCGTGCGCCACGAGGTGCTCAACGCCAAGAACCACGCTCGTGAGGCCGCGATCATCGCCCAGGCCGGCCGCCTCGGCGCCGTGACCGTCGCCACGAACATGGCCGGTCGTGGCACCGACATCATGCTCGGCGGCAACGCCGAGTTCCTCGCCGTCACCGAGATGAGCAACAAGGGCCTGAGCCCGGTCGACACTCCCGACGAGTACGAAGCCGAGTGGGATGCCGTCTACGAGCGCGTCAAGGGCGAGGTCGAGGCCCAGGCGGCAGAGGTCATCGACGCCGGCGGACTCTACGTGCTCGGCACCGAGCGCCACGAGTCGCGCCGCATCGACAACCAGCTGCGCGGACGCTCCGGCCGCCAGGGCGACCCCGGCGAGAGCCGCTTCTACCTGTCGCTGCAGGACGACCTCATGCGCCTGTTCAACAGCGGCGCAGCCGAGGCGCTCATGGGGCGCGGCAATGTGCCGGACGACATGGCCATCGAGTCGAAGATCGTGAGCCGCGCCATCCGCTCGGCGCAGTCGCAGGTCGAGGCGCGCAACGCGGAGATCCGCAAGAACGTGCTGAAGTACGACGACGTGCTCAACCGCCAGCGCGAGGCGATCTACGGCGACCGCCGCCACATCCTCGAGGGCGACGACCTCAAGGATCGCGCTCGCGAAGTTCCTCGAAGACGTCGTCGACCGAGGTCATCGACGTGCACACGGCGGAGGGTCACTCCGACGACTGGGACTTCGACGCCCTGTGGACCGAGCTCAAGACGCTCTACCCGATCTCCATCACGGTCGATGAGGTGCTGCAGGAGGCGGGAACGCGCGGCAAGGTGACCGCGGCCTTCCTCACGAAGGAGATCCTCTCCGACGCGCGCATCGCGTACCAGAGCCGCGAGGCGCAGCTCGGCGAGGCCGCGATGCGCGAGCTCGAGCGTCGCGTCGTGCTCTCGGTGATCGACCGCCGCTGGCGCGACCACCTCTACGAGATGGACTACCTGAAGGACGGCATCGGCCTGCGCGCGATGGCGCAGCGCGACCCGCTCGTCGAGTACCAGCGCGAGGGCTACGCCCTGTTCCAGAACATGATGGGGCAGATCCGCGAGGAGTCCGTCGGCTTCCTGTTCAACCTCGAGGTCGAGGTCACCGGCGGCGCGTCCGTCGAGGCCAAGGGTCTCGCGGCAGCGCAGGCGCCGCAGCAGCAGCTGAGCTACTCGGCTCCGGGCGTCGACGGCGAGGTCGAGGTGCGCAACCAGCGCGGCCAGATCGAGCAGGCCGCGACCGCGAAGGCGCAGCAGGCCCAGGCCGAGGCGGAGCAGGCGCAGGTCAACCCCGCGTTCGGTCGCCCGCAGCAGCCCGCGCCCGCGCAGGGCGGCGGCCAGCAGGGCGGCGGCAGGCCGCGGCAGCAGGGCGGCAACGGCCGCGGAGCCTTCGGGCAGCGCACCGGCAACGCAGCCCGCGCCGCAGAACCGGGCGCAGCGCCGGGCGCAGGAGAAGCGCCGCTAGCGCAACACGACAGGAGGGGCGTCGCGATGCGGCGCCCCTCGGTTGTGCGACCGCGGGCCGTCGGCCCCGACGGTCGCCTCGCGCGCGCGCCTGGTCGGCTGTCCGCGGGTGCGGTCGGCGCCGGTATCCGGGCCGGTTGGCGGCGTCGGAGGTCAGGCGGCCGGATTCCGGGCCGTTTCGGCGCGTCCGGACCGCATGGTGCCGTCTCCGGGCCAGCGCGTCAGATCCGGGCCGGCGCGCCGGCCCGCATTTGACGCAACGGCCCGGATTCGCCCGCCGCGATGCCGAGCGGAGCGAACGCCGGATTCGAGCGTGCGCACCGCACGCGTGCGCCTCGCGCTACGCGTTCGCGCGCCGCGTGATCGCCAGCGCACCCGCGAGCACGAGCAGCACCGCGCCGCAGATCCGGTCGAGCCACAGCGCGCCGCGCGCCGACAGCAGGCGCATCACCTGCGAGCCGGCCGCGGCGTACGCGAACATGATCGTGAAGTCGATCGCGCAGAACACCGCGCCGATGATCGAGGTACTGCGGCACCTGCGGCTCGGCCGCGGTGATGAACTGCGGCAGCAGCGCGCCGACGAACAGGTAGCCCTTGGGGTTCGTCACCGCGACGAGGAAGCTCTTCATGAACACCGAGCGGCGTGAGCCGCGCGGGTCGTCGTCGGGCAGCGCCGCGAGGTGACCCTTCGAGAGCAGCAGCCGGATGCCGAGGTACACCAGGTACGCCACGCCCACCCACTTGAGCACCGAGAACGCGACCTCGCTCGCGAGCAGCACCGCGCCGAGTCCGACGGCGACCGCGGTCACGAGCACGACGTCGGATGCGACGGCTCCGAGCATCCCGTAGGTCGCCCGGCGCACCCCGAACCGCGACCCGTTCGCGAGGGCCAGCAGCACGGTGGGCCCGGGGATCGCGATCGCGACCACGGCGACGAGCGCGAACGCGGCAACGACTCCGAGACTCATGACAACCGTTCTACACGATCGACAACGCGACGTGCTTGCTCACTGGGCCGAGCGATGTCGCGACCGCGCTCGTGACATCGCGCGGACGACGCGCGCCGGGCGGGGACCGGCGCGCTACAGGACATGAATCGCGGTCGCGCGCCAGCGCCGATCCAGCCCCTCGAGCCGGATCGCGACCGCGCGGCTGCGGGCCCGCCCGCGCACGATGACGACGGACTCGACCACGCCATCCCGGGGTTCGCACGTCATGAGCGAGCCGAGCGAGAACGTCGGCCGGCGTCGCGACCTGGCCCTTCGCCTGGCGGGCGCGCGTGCTGAGCACGACGCGCTTGAGCAGGTGCCGGTACACGTCGTCGGTGACCCAGCGCGAGATCTGCTCGAGGTCGCGCGCTCCGGCCAGGATCTCGATCACGCAGCGCGTGAGGTTCTCGATGAGCGGCTCGGGCGTCGGCAGCGACGCGGTCGGCGTGGGTTGCTGGCCGAAGTACTCGTCGGTGGTGACGCGGAGTCGTGGTGGGCGTTGCGGTGGTGGGTGCTGGTTCGGAACTGCTCGGGATGTCTCGGGGACTTCGATCGGGAGTGCAGAGGCCACAGCGCTCACCTTCGGTTGGGACGAGTGGTCCACCCCCGTTCGGGGGCGATAGTCGATAGTGAACCATCTCCATCGGAACCTGTCTATGGCGAGTTCTGCGGCTGTGGATAACCCGATCGGATGCCGCGATGCGCGGTTATCGTGAGCCGGATGCGGTGGGACAGCCTGTTCGACGACCTCGAGAGCCAGCTCGAGCGCGAGCGCACCGCCGAGGAGCTCGACCTCGAGGCCGAGGAGGAGCGGCTGCGACTCGGCCGGCTCGCCATCCGCGATCGGCTGCTCGCGCTCGTCGCGGCGCCGGGGGAGCGCCCGCTGCGCGCTCGCGCTCGTCGGCGGGATGCGGCTGGTCGTGCATCCGCACACGATCGGCAGGGACTGGTTGTCGGCCGCGCTGCCGGATGGGCAGGCAGTGCGTCGTGCCACTGGCATCCATCGCTTCGATCTCGCTCTCGCAGGTGGAGGTCGCGACGAGCCTGCAGCGGCGCGCGGACGCGTCGCGCGACACGGTCTCGGGCCGGCTCGGGCTGCCGTTCGTGCTGCGCGACCTGTGCCGCAGGCGACGGCAGGTCGAGGTGACGACGGCCGACGGCATGCTCGTCGGCACGATCGATCGCGTCGGCCGGGACCATCTCGACCTCGCCGTGCACGAGGCCGGCACGGCGCGCCGCGAGTCCGCGGTGCGCGACGTGCTCATGCTGCCGATCGCGCGCATCGTGATCGTGCGCGCCTGACGCTGCAGCGCGCAGTGCACGACGTCAGCGAGGCTGGTGCGAGTCGTGGTCGGCGCCGAACGGCACGTCGACGACGCTCGCGAGGTCGGACTGGTTCCAGAGGCCCATCCGGCGGGCCTCCTCGTACTTGGCGGCGATGTACGACTCGAGCACCGAGCGCTCGACCCGCCACTGGCCGTGCGCGCCGACCTTGATCGCCGGCAGCTCGTTCGAGCGCACGAGTGCGTACGCCTGGTTCGCCGAGATGTTGAGGATCTCGGCGGTGTCGGCGAGCGTCAGGAACCTGCCCAGGTGGTCTCCGGTCTGCGTCATGACCTCGATTATGACCGCGGGCACTCGGTCGCAACCGGCGTGTGGATAACTTCCGCGCCCGGTCGCGCCGCCACCCGACCATGGACCGAATCGTCACGGATGGAGGACAGCATGCACGGCACCGATCGCCCTCGCGGCGCCGATCGACCCGGTCGCGGCGCGGCCCGGCGACTGAGCATCGACCCGCGGCTCGTGATCGGCCTGCTGCTCGTCGTGGCATCCGCGGTCGGCGTCTACGCGCTCGTGTCGGCGGCGGATGCCTCGGAGACGCTGTACTCCGCGCGGGTCACGCTCACCGCGGGCGACCGCATCGACGAGGACGACCTGCTCGCGACGAGCGTGCGCGATGGCGCGGGCGGCGGCCTCTACCTCGCGCCCGGCGACATCCCGCCCGACGGCCTCGTCGTCACGCGCACGGTCGGCGAGGGCGAACTCGTGCCGATGAGCGCGCTCGGCAGCACCGCGGGCGTGCGGCTCACCTCGATCGTGCTCTCGGTGGACGGCCAGCTGCCAGCCACGGTCGTCGCCGGTTCGGTGGTGGATGTCTGGGTCGCCAGCGAAGACGACGACGGCGTGATCGGCGCCCCCGAGGTCATCGTGTCCGGTGCGACCGTCGTGCGGCTCGTGGAGTCGGAGACCATCGTCGCCGGCCGCCAGACCACCGCGGTCGAGCTGCTCGTGCCGCGGGACCGGATCGCCCGGGTGCTCGAGGCCCTCGCCGGCGAGGCGACGCGTCTCGATCGTGCCCGCCGACCTGCCCGCGGAGCGCTGACGTGGCGCGGATCGCGCTCGCGGTCGAGCCCGAGCTCGAGGCCTCGCTCGCCGAGCAGGCCGTGCGGCACGGGCACGAGGTCGTGGCGCGCGCCGCGAGCGCGTGGGAGCTGGAGCGCGGCATCCCGTCGCTGCGACCGGAGGCCGCGATCGTCGGGGCGGGCCCGAGAACCCTGACGCCGGAACTGCTCGCGGCGTGCGACGAGCACGGCGTGCGGCTCGTCGTGCTCGCCGAGGATGAGTCCGATCGCCGGCGCGCGGCGGCCATCGGGCTGCTCGAGACGGTCGATGCGTCGGCCGCCTGGCAGGAGCTCGAGCCGCGCATCCTCGGTGCCGGTGCCACGCCGACCGTCGAGGCGCCACGCGAGCGCGGCATCACGATCGCGGTCTGGGGTCCGGCTGGTGCGCCCGGGCGCACCACGATCGCCGTGACGATCGCCTCCGAGCTCGCGGCCGCCGGGCTCACCGTCGCGCTCGGCGACGTCGACACGCACGGCGCCGCGATCGCGCCGACGCTCGGCCTGCTCGACGAGGCGCCCGGGCTTCGCCGCCGCGTGCCGCCTCGCCGGCTCCGGCAGCCTCGATCGCGTCGAACTCGAGCGGATCGGCGAGCGCTACGCCTCGCCCGCGGGGTCGTTCTGGGTGCTCACGGGCATCGGTCGAGCCGAGCCGCTGGCCGGAGCTGTCGGCCGAGAAGGTGGCCGGCGTCATCCGCGAGTGCCGCGACTGGGTGGACGTGACGGTGCTGGATGTCGGCTCGAGCCTCGAGGTCGACGAGGAGATCTCGAGCGACGTGTTCGCACCGCGGCGCAACGCCGCGACGATCGCCGCGCTCCGCGAGGCCGACCACGTCGTCGCGGTCGGCTCCGCCGACCCGGTGGGGATGTCGCGCTTCCTGCGTGCCTACGCCGAGCTGGTCGAGACCGTGTCGACGCACTCGGTGACGGTCGTGATGAACCGGCTGCGAGCATCCGCGATCGGACTCGCACCCGCGACCCAGGTGTCGCAGACGCTCGCCCGCTTCGGCGGCATCGAGCACGCCGTGATCGTGCCGTACGACCGGCCCGCGTTCGACGCGGCGCTGCTCGCCGGTCGCGCGGTCGGCGACGTGTCGCCGCGGTCGGCGGCGCGCATCGCGGTGCGTGACCTCGCGTGGTCGCGTTGGGTGCCCGAGAGCCGCGCGTGCCGGTGAAGCGGCCGCTCGTGCGACCGGGCGCTGCGGCGGCCGACGGCAACGCGCAACGGCAACGCGGCTAGCCTTGTCGGGTGTCGACCCTCAGTGATCTCGTCCAGGCGCAGGGGCGCTCGACCGAGGCCGACATCGAATGGCTGCACCTGCTCGTCGGCGACTGGCAGCTGCTCGCCGACCTCGCGTTCGCCGACATCGTGCTGTGGGTGCCGAGCGCTCGAGGGCGGGTTCGTCGCGGTCGCGCACGCCCGGCCATCCAGCTCGGCGACGCTGTTCTACCGCGACTTCGTCGGCCAGCCGATCAAGCCCGAGTGGCGCGCGCAGGTCACCGAGGCGTTCGACTCCGTGAAGATCGTCGATACCGCGGCGCCCGACTGGTACGAGGAGACGCCCACCCGCGTGCGTGCCGTGCCCGTGCTGCGCCGGCTGTCGCCGAGCGGCAAGGCCACCACGGAGTTCCCGGTCGCCGTCATCACCCGCCACACCAACCTGAGCGAGGCGCGCACCCCGAGCCGCCAGGAGCTCACCTTCAACGAGTGCGCCAACGACCTGTTCGCGATGATCGCGTCGGGCGACTTCCCCGATCTGGGCGCACCGAGCGGGCCACGGCGTGGCGCGCCGCGTGCGTCCGACGGTCTCATCCGCCTCGACGTGGACGGCATCGTCACCTTCGCGAGCCCCAACGCGCTCTCGGCGTTCAACCGCATGGGCTTCGCGGGCGAGCTCGAGGGCGAGTCCCTCGCCGAGGTCACCACCGCACTGCTCGCGGGCAAGGTCGTCATCGACGAGTCCCTGCCGCTCGTGGTCACCGGCCGCGCGCCGTGGCGCACCGACATCGAGGCGCGCGGGGTCACGGTGTCGCTGCGCACCATCCCGATCCGCAACCGCGGCGAGCGGGTCGGCGCGATCGTGCTCTGCCGCGACGTCACCGAGGTGCGCCACCAGGAGCGCGAGCTCATCACCAAGGATGCGACGATCCGCGAGATCCACCACCGGGTCAAGAACAACCTGCAGACCGTGGCATCCCTGCTGCGCATCCAGGCGCGGCGCACCCACAGCGACGGCGCCCGGGATGCCCTCGGCCAGGCCATGCGCCGCGTCGCCGCGATCGCGGTGGTGCACGACACCCTCAGCGAGGGCCTCAACCAGAACGTCGACTTCGACGTGGTCTTCGACCGCGTGCTCATGCTCATCGCCGAGGTGTCGGCCGGCCACAACACGATCGTGCGCCCGAAGTCGACCGGCAGCTTCGGCACGCTGCCGTCCGAGTACGCGACGCCGCTCGCGCTCGCCCTCACCGAACTCGTGACCAACGCGGTCGAGCACGGCCTCGCCGGGCGTGCGGACGGCGAGGTCGAGATCTCCGCCAAGCGCACCGACACGAAGCTCAGCGTGCGCGTGCGCGACAACGGTGCCGGGCTCGACGAGGGCAAGGTCGGCTCGGGACTCGGCACGCAGATCGTGCGCACCCTCATCCAGGGCGAACTCGGCGGCACGATCGACTGGCACACGCTGATGGGCAGCGGCACCGAGGTGACGATCGAAGTGCCGCTGACCTACCTCACGAAGGCCTAGCCGGGCGCGAGTATCGTGAGCGCGTCCGAGGCAATGGACGACTGGCGCGAGCGGAGTGCTGCCGTAGACGTCGTCATCCCGGGCGTCGGATTCCTCGGTGGTCTCGCGCGGCGGGTTCGTCGCCGGCCTGCTTCTGCTGGTGCGGGCGGCGTGCCCTGCGGCCCCGCGCGTGTACGTCCGAGGCATCGCCGGGCGTGATCGGCAGGATGCGCGTGCCGCTCGCGCATCAGTCGGCGCCCTCGCGGCCTGGCAATTCTGCCGAACTCGTGCTCAAGCGAGCGCGGCAGGAAGCCCCCGAGATCGCAAACTACTGAGCAATCGAACGCGACGTTCTCGCTCAGGTGATCCCTAGATGGCTAGGAGGCGCGGCGGGCGCGCGCAGCGCGGCGCTTGAGCGCGCGGCGCTCGTCTTCGCTGAGACCACCCCAGACACCGGAGTCCTGGTTGGTGTCGAGCGCGTACTGCAGGCACATCTCGGTGACGGAGCAGCGAGCGCACACCGCCTTCGCCTTGTCGATCTGGTCGACAGCTGGGCCGGTGTTGCCGACCGGGAAGAACAGTTCGGGGTCTGCCGTGAGACAGGCGGCCTTGTCACGCCAATCCATGGTGGTGCTCCTTCAGTGCATGTGCGGCGGAATGGCCGCTGAGACAGGCCGACAACCTGGAGAATCGGGCTTACTGAAAACGTTCGCGTTCTGATAACTGACCCGCTCGCGACACTGGGAGCTGAAATCGACCTCAACTAGAATCTCATACTGAATCATGCAAATCAATGGTTTTTCCGGGGATGAGCCCGCCAGCCCCGACCGCGGCGACGAGTCGAGGCGAGCCCGGTCGCATCCACTGCTCGTCCTTCTGGCCGTGCTGCTCTTCGCGGAGTGCGCTCTCCTCGTGGTGCAACCGTGTATCTCGTGGTCGAGTTGCTGATCGCCGTGCCGGAGTCGTACGCGAGTGCGGTGTTCCTCACGGTGCTCACCGCCCTGGCCGCGGGATGGCTCGGCGGCGATCGCCGTCGGGCGCGCTGCGACGCCGCGCGTGGATCCGCGGCGCCGCCATCGTCTGGCAGGTGCTGCAGGGCGGGTCGCGATCGCGTGCTTCCAGGGCATCTTCGCCGCAGCCGACGATCGGGTGGGTGCTGCTCGTGCCGGCGCTCGTCGTGCTCGTGCTGCTGCTGACGCCGCCGGTCGTCGCGGCGCTGCGCCGCGTCTAGACCCTCGGAGCGACTCAGGCAGCGTCGAGCCCGAGCTTCTTGCGAGCATCGCGACGTGCCCGGTCGCCTTCGTCGAGTAGAACGTCTGCTCGATGACGCCGTGCCGATCGAGCACGAAGGTCGAGCGCAGCACGCCGATGACGTCCTTGCCGTAGAGCTTCTTGGCGCCCCACGTGCCGTACGCGTCGTGCACCGCGTGGTCGGGGTCGCTCAGCAGCGGGAAGGTGAGGCGATCGCGCTCCTGGAACCGCTTGAGCTTCGCCGGGTCGTCCCGCGAGATGCCGATCACCTGGTACCCCGCCGACGTGAGCCAGCCGAGGTTGTCACGGAAGTCGCACGCCTGCTTCGTGCATCCCTCGGTCATCGCCTCCGGATAGAAGTAGAGGATGACGCGCTCGCCCGCGTAGTCCGAGAGCGACCTCGTGTTGCCGTCCTGGTCCACGAGGGTGAACTCGGGCGCCTGCTGTCCTGGTTCGAGCTGCACGGTGCGATTCCTTTCGATTGCGTCATGCTAATCTTGTTCGTCGGCCCCCAAGGCCGCGAGCACCTCTAGCTCAATTGGCAGAGCAACTGACTCTTAATCAGTGGGTTCTGGGTTCAAGTCCCAGGGGGTGTACCAATATTCCTGATCAGCGGCGGTATCGCCGAGTCGCTCAGGTTCCAGCCAGTTCCAAGTCATGATGACGCAGTGGCGAGAACCTTCTCCCGGTGCTGCGAGACGGCTTCCACGACTTCATCCAGCCGATCGGGCCAGAGGTCTGCATAGGTATCAGAGTCATCGACGCGTCGGCGTGACCCAGCATCCGCTGCACCACCTTGACGTCGGCGCCGGCGGCGATCGCCATCAGTCGTGTAGCCGTACGGCGACAAAACAGAACGTAGCCGTACGGCGACAAATCGTTATGTAGCCGTACGGCGACAAATGCTAATGTAGCCGTACGGCGACAAGGGAGGGATCATGCGAACGGTGAGAGAAGCGGCGGCTGTAGTGCGCGAGCTACGAACGGAGGCGTCTTGGACGCAACGCGAACTCGCCGAGCGCGCTAACGTCTCGAGGTCGTTCGTTGCTGAGCTTGAGACCGGCAAGGGAACAGTAGAGGCGGCAAAGCTCCTCGACGTTTTTCAGGCCTTTGGACTTGAGATGGCCCTCCGAGATCGAGAAACCGGACGAGTCCGTTGGTGAACGAGCTAGCGGTCTTTCTTGACGGCGAGCTGTGCGGCTCAGTCGAGCAGACCCCGAGCGGGAATCTGATATTTCGATACGACGAGGCATATCGAACGAAAGCGAATCCAACACCGCTATCACTGTCCATGCCGCTATCCGCCACGACTCATAAAAAGCGCGCCATCTTGCCATTCCTGCAGGGCTTGTTGCCGGACAGCGAGGAGGCTCTCAACGCTATCGCGAAGCGTTATTCCGTCTCGACGCGAAGCCCGTTCGCGCTCCTCAAACATGTCGGCCTGGATGTGGCCGGCGCCGTCCAGATAGTGCACACAGACACGCCCTCCCGCGACGCGACAGGCGAGCGTGGCAGGAGCCGCGACGTTGACGAGGCAGAAATCGGCGCCATGCTCCGACACGTCCTCACGGAGTACGCCGAAGGTGTGCCGTTTTACGATGCGATTGGACATTTCAGCCTCGCGGGGGCGCAACCGAAGATTGCCCTGTTCAGAAACCCACTTGGGGAGTGGGCGGTTCCGGAGGGTGCCACACCGACGACGCACATCCTCAAGCCGGTAGCCGGAACAGTACGACGCATCGACGTCGTCGAGCAGCTCACGATGTCAGCGGCTCGCCTACTCGGTTGCACTGTCGCCAAGTCCGAACTGCAACAGATCGATGGATTGGATGTCTTCGTCTCAGAGCGCTACGACCGAACGGTAGTTGGCAAGCGGTGGCATCGGCTGCATCAGGAGGATCTGTGTCAAGCACTGAGTGTGCCTCCCGACAAGAAGTACCAGCACCGAGACAGTGGGCCAGGGCTCGCAGCAATTGGATCTCTCATCCGCTCCCTCCCTCTCGATTCGGATCGGCGGAAGGTCGGACGTGACTTCTACAGAGCGTACGTTTTCAACGTCGTGGCAGGGTGCACTGGATGCGCACGCAAAGAACTACTCGATCACGCTCAACGGTGACCGGGTCGAGCTTGCTCCGCTGTACGACCTCCTCACCTATGCGCCGTACTGGAACGGCAAGGCTCGCTTGGATGCCGCGATGAGCGTCGATGGCGTGTACGCCCTTTCGAGAATCAGCAGTCAGAAATTAGTGGCGGCAGGCAAGCAGTTCGGGCTCGGTTCCGAGGCGGAACACATTGTGGAATCGATGAGAACGGGCATGGTTGACGCGTTTGCAGAGGCAGTCGCTGCCCTCAACGATTCGTCGCGTGAAGTTCGGACCATCGTTGACGACCTCATGAGAGGCATCAAACAGATGCCGCTAGTCGACGCAGCGGCGTGACGGGTAGGTACTCGGTGCCGAAGATCGACCCCACTGAGCCGCCGGCGAGCGTGAGCGCGGCCGGGGTGCGGCTGCCCATCCCGTCTCCCTCGACCTTCGTGAACACGATCTGTTCGCCGTCTGGTGACCATCGCGGCTGGGTAGCGCGAATGCCGCCAGCTTCGTAGGTCGTGAGAGCCTGCAGGTCAGTCCCGTCCGGGCGCACGGTGAACAGGTTTGATGCACGCTCCGGGTCGATCTCCTGGAAGTCCTGAAGGTCGTACGTGGTGAACACGAGCAGGCTGTCGGCCGGGTGCCAATCGCAGTACGCCCCGAACTCCGCTCGATCCGTGATCTCTTCGGGCAAGCCGCCGTCCACGCTGCCGATCGCGATCGCGGAGCCGGTGAGCCCGGTGTCATCCCCGCTCAGCAGATTGACGCAGTAGGAGGCTCCGTCGGGTGACCATTCCGTCGCCGCCACCCGCGAGCCACTGGAAGGCAAGCTTGGGTGAGCCGGACTGGTTGGGTGAGGGTGGACTGGACTCGGGAGCGCCGGGGCTCGCACCGCAGGCGCTCAGGCCGCAGAGTAGCGCGACTGCTGCCAGCAACCGCGTCGCGCGGACCATGCGCGAACGCTACTCCCGTGCGTCATCCGTCGGAAGGCTGGACGAGCCTGTATTCGTACGCAGGTACCTCCGCAGAGCGGCAGCGCGCGACGTACACTCGCTTCATGGCGAGACCAGTGCTGGTTGTTGCAGTCGCATCGCTCCTCGCGATCGGACTCGTCGGCTGCGTCCCGAGCGATGGCTTCCCGATCTTCGATCGCGAGCCCACTGCGGCGGACGCGCTCCCAGACGACTTCCCCGAGATCGAGCTCGACGACTACGAGCTCGACTCCCTCAGGTTCGTTGGCCGCCATGACGGCGTCGACATCCTCGTGGTGCGTCTGGACGGCGGGATGCCCTGCATCGTCGTCGCGGCGGGCCCGAAGTCCTCGATCGGCTGCGGCAGCGGGGGCTCCGTCGATCTGTCGGTCCAGGGCCTTGGAACGTACCGGCTCGGTCCAGCACCCGTGTACGCGAGCAGTGGATGGACCGTCATCAGCGAGAACGTCGCAGTGAGCGACGGCGAGTAGTCGCGCATGAGTGGTTCGACCGACGCACGAATCGCCGCCGGCGTTTTCACCCTCATCCTCGTCGTCCCGCTCACGGTCTACCTCGCGGCACCGCCCATCCTCAACGCAGGCATGGCGCAGGAGGAGTGCGAGCAGATCGCGGACGTGGTGCCTGGGGCGCCGGAGGACGCCGAAGCGAGGTGGACCCGTCTCCCGCTTGCGCACTGGGAGTGCTTCATCGAAAACGAGTTGGTCGCACGACTGGGGTGGACCGTACCGAGACGTCGGACTCGTCCGTAGAACTGCTGGACTGAGTCGCCGAGCAGAAGGGCTCAGTGGATCGCGTCCCCGCGCACGAGCGGCTTCGGCGCCTTGAGCTTGATCTTCACGACCACGCCGACGCTGCTCGGCGGCGTCTCCGGCAGCGCGACCTCCAGCCGGTCCCAGGACTGCTCCCACTTCGCCTGGCCCCGCACCCCGAGGATGCTCACCTCATCGATCTCGACCGTCAGCAGCCCCGAGCCGTAGCCGAGCGCGTTGATTGAGAGCTTGCCGCCCTCCGGCCACGCCGAGCGCGATAGCGAAGAGGTACTCGCCCGAGACGTGCGAGAACGACGTGAAGCGGATGTCGCGGCTCGTGAACTGCTCGACCTCGCCATCGATGAACGATCCCTCGACAGCCCTGGTCGGGCCCTCTCCTGCGATGACCCACGGCCGCGAGCCGTAAATCGCCTCCCCGTTGACCGCCAGCCAGTCGCCGATCCCCTCGAGCAGCTGCCGCTCCTCAAGTGGAATGGTTCCGTCAGGCTTTGGCCCGATGTTGAGCAGCAGCGCACCGTTTTGGCCACGACGTCGACGAGCTCTCCGATGAGCTCGGCGAGCGGCTTGTACTCGTGACCCTCGACCCAACCCCAGGACGTGCGCGACACCGAGGTGTCGTTCTGGAAGAAGTCGGGCTGGATGCCGGCAACTGCACCCCGCTCGATGTCGTACACCGCGGAGCCGGGGGCGAACGCCGTCCACTTGTAGTTGATCGCGACTTCACGACCCCAGGTCACGGCGGAGTTGTAGTAATAGGCCGCGAGCTTGCGCAGGTACGGCTCGAACGCCTCCTGCTCGATCCACCAGTCGAACCACAGCACCTCCGGCTGGTAGCGGTCGATGATCTCGACCGTGCGCAGGAACCAGTCATCGAGGTACGCCTCGTTGGGCTGCGTCTCCTCACGTGAGGCGGGGCCGTAGAAGTCGGCGAACTTGGGATCCTGCACATCGGAGGGCGACCGCATCCCGCCGTTCATGAAGAACCAGTGCTCGGCTCGGTGGCTCGATCCGCCGAAGACCAGCCCGAGCCGGCGCACGGATTCCGCGAGGTCGCCGAACAGATCGCGGCGCGGTCCCATCTTCGCGGCGGTCCACTCCGACCGTGCGCTGTCGTACATGGCAAACCCGTCGTGGTGCTCCGCCACAGGCACGACGAACTGTGCACCTGACCGGCGGAACAGGGCAGCCCAGTCGTCAGGTTCGAATCGGTCGTTCGTGAATGATGGGATGGAATCCTTGTATCCGAATTCGGTCTGCGGTCCATAGGTATCCCGGTGATGCTGCCACTCGCGGGATCCCTCCTGGTACATGAGGCGGGAATACCACTCGCTGCCGAAGGCCGGGACCGAGGTGAGGCTCCAGTGGATGAAGATGCCGAACTTCCCGTTCAAGTACCACCTCGGCGTGGTGTGCTCCTGCAAGGAGCTCCACTCGGCTTGGTACGGGCCGGCCTCAATGATCGTGGCGATTCGTTGCAGTTGAGCGTCGTCGTCGAGCATCCAGCAAGCCTTGCACAAGATCGGACCAATCTTCGTCGCGCGGCGACCGATTGTGCCGATGGACTCGAGCCGCCGCGAGGAGCTGCCCCACCTTCGCGCAACGCGCAGGTGTACTGTCAGCCCCATAGGGTCACCGTGGCTCTCGAAGGAGCACGACCATGGGTGAGAAATCCGCGCGCAAGGAATCCGGCAAGACCGCAGCATCCAAGACCCTCAAGGAGAAGCGCACGCAGAAGGCCGACAAGAAGGCCGCGGCGGATCGCAGCGCGAGCGCCATCGACGCCGTGACGAAGTCGAAGAGCCGCTAGCCGGACCGTTCTCGGTGGTGTCGGGCACCATGGGGTGATGGCGACCCACACGACCAACTACTTCGACACGTTCATCACGGTCGCGCCCGACTCGAGCGCGACCGTGTCGAGCGAGCCGCCGCCGCGCCCTGAGCCGAGCGTCGCCGAGCGCACGCTGCGGATGATTGCCGATGCGCCGTATCGCCATACGTCGGATGACGTGGTCTTCACGGTGTGGGCGGATCGCCGCGGCATCCCCGAGTCCGACCGCGAGGCGGCGCGCGAGCAGTTCTTCTCGAAGGGCCAGCCGGCGCCTGTGCTTGAGCGATCTCGGTAAACGCTACGGGGTGGGGCATCCACTCGGATGAAGCGGGTCGCGTCGCAGTCGTGGGGCTCGGCACTCCGGAGTACGAACGGCTGGCCGCTTGAGAGGGCCCATCGGGGGCGAAGGTCACGGTGACGCCCGCGATGCGCTCCGCGCGTCGGTAGCACGCCACCGATCGGCTCAGCAGGTGCCGCACTGCTGCCGTGCGTCGGTCACCGCGCGCAGCTGGACGATGCACGCCTGCAGGATGCTGCGGTTGGTGTCTGCGAGATGCTCGCGCTGCGAGCGCTCCGACTCCTTCAACCAGCCGGACGTGTTGAGGCCGAACATTGCCATGTCGAGCACGGGATGATCCTTTCATCGACGCCCATCAATGGATGAGCAGGTCGAGCATCCCGCATCCATCGATGATTGTCAATGATTGATGCATATCGATGATTCGGGTAGTCTCGAACCATGTCGATCACCGCGACCGCTCCCGCACCTGCGCAGGCCGCGACCGACCCGTGCCAGATGGCCGATTGCGCTCCGATCGCGGAGGAGCGGCTGATGCTGCCGGCGCCGAGCGACTCGCCGTCGCGCTCAAGGCGATCGCGTACTCCGCGAGGTTGCGGGTCATCTCGTATATCGCGGGCGCGCCCGAAGCTGACGTGTGCGTCGGCGACCTCGTCGACATGCTTGAGCTCAGCCAGGGCACCGTCTCGCACCACCTCAAGATCCTTGTCGATGCTGGATTCCTCACGCGGTCCAAGCACGGAACGTTCTCGTTCTACGCGCTCGTGCCGGGCACCCTTGACGACCTGTCGCGCGTGCTGCTGACCTAGCGCTTCATGGAACTTTCCGCGCAGTTGAAGTCGT
>CAWBNZ010000008.1:0-68178 GCA_963790235.1 uncultured Actinomycetota bacterium | reverse complement strand
CGCGCTCCAGCACCAGCTCGCGCACGCGAGCCGCGTCGGCCTGCCCGCCCATCGCCTTCATGACCGCGCCGATGACGGCGCCCGCGGCCTGCACCTTGCCGTCGCGGATCTTCTCGAGCACGTCGGGCTGAGCGGCCAGCGCTTCGTCGATCGCGGCGATGAGGGCACCGTCATCCGACACCACGGCGAGTCCGCGCGACTTCATGACCTCGTTGGGCGAGCCCTCGCCGGCGATGACGCCCTCGAGCACCTGGCGGGCGAGGCGGTCGGTCAGCTCCCCCGCCTCGACCATGGCCACGAGTTCGGAGACATGCAGCGGGGTGACGAGGGTTGCGGCATCCACCGCTCGTTCGTTGGCGATGCGGCTGAGTTCGCCGGTCCACCACTTGCGGGCCTGGGATGGCGCGGCACCGGCCGCCACCGTCTCCTCCACCTCGGTCGAGCAGCCGCCGTTCACCACATCCTGGAACTCGAGGTCGCTGAAGCCCCACGCGGTCTTGAGACGATTGCGGCGAAGGGCCGGAGCCTCGGGAAGTGCAGCGCGAAGCTGCTCGATGAGCTCCGCGGACGGCTCGACGGGAAGGAGGTCAGGCTCGGGAAAGTATCGGTAGTCGTCGGCGTCGGACTTCGGGCGCCCCGGGGATGTCGTGCCGGTGTCCTCATGCCAGTGACGCGTTTCCTGCGTGATCGTGCCGCCCTTCTCGAGGATGGCGGCCTGACGCTGGATCTCGTAGCGCACTGCGCGCTCAACGGAGCGCAATGAGTTGACGTTCTTGGTCTCGGTGCGCGTGCCGAGCGTGCCGGAGCCGCGCGGGCTCAGCGAGACGTTCGCGTCGCAGCGGAGGTTGCCGCGCTCCATGCGGGCTTCGGAGATGCCGAGTCCGATGACGATGTCGCGGATCGTGGAGACGTACGCCTTGGCGAGCTCGGGAGCGGAGCCTTCGGCGCCGGTGATCATCTTCGTGACGATCTCGACGAGCGGCACGCCCGCGCGGTTGTAGTCGACGAGGGAGTACTCGGCGCCCTGGATGCGTCCGGTCGCGCCGCCGACGTGCGTGAGCTTGCCGGCGTCCTCCTCCATGTGGGCGCGCTCGATGTCGACGGTGACGATCCTGCCGTCGGCGAGTTCGACATCCACCTTGCCCTCGAAGGCGATCGGCTCGTCGTACTGGCTGATCTGGTAGTTCTTCGCGAGGTCTGGGTAGAAGTAGTTCTTGCGGGCGAATCGGCTCGTCGGGGCGATGCTGCAGCCGAGCGCGAGGCCCAGGCTGATCGAGTACTTCACGGCCTGCTCGTTCACGACCGGCAGGCTGCCCGGAAGGCCGAGGTCGACGGGCGTGATCTGCGTGTTCGGCGCGCCGTCGTGGTTGCTGCTGTTCGCCGGGTTGGGCGCGTCGCTGAACATCTTGGTGAGCGTGTTCAGCTCGACGTGCACCTCGAACCCGAGCACCGGCTCGTACTTCGCGATCGCCTCGTCGTAGGTCATCAGGTCAGCTTTTGCCACCTGACGATTCTATGGGCGGGTGGATGCCGCCAACTCCGGGGTGCTCTCGGGCTCGAGTTCGGGGCGCGCAACGAGTGCCGACTCGGGCGCGGACTTGTCGGAGCGCACGAACGCGATCCCCGCCAGGATCAGCAGGCCGCCGACCAACTGCAGCGGGGTGAGCGCCTCGCCGAGCAGCAGCCACGCGTACAGCGCGGCCGCGACCACCTCGAGCAGTCCGGCGAACGACGCGAGTCGCGACCCGAGCATCTCGCTCGCCGTGATGGATGCGACGTACGCGAAGCCGGTCGCGATGATCCCGACGAGCAGCAGCGGCACCCACCACCCCACGGTCGCGCCGAAGAACAGGATCTCGACGTTCGGCGCCTCGAACGGCACGATGCCGATCAGGCCGACGAGGCCGAGCGCGAGTCCGCCGAGCACGAGGCCCGACGCGGCGAGCGCCACGGGCGGCAACCCGTCACTCGGACGCGCCGCCACGACGTAGTAGATCGCGCAACCCACCGCGGAGAGCCCGGCGAAGACGAGGCCGAGCGGGTCGAGCGGTCCACCACCGCCGGGCGACACCACCAGAACGAGGCCGGCCACGGCGACGACCGAGCCGATGAGCACGACGAGCCGCGGCATCCTGCGCGTTCTCGCCCAGACGAACGCGACCAGCAGCAGCGGCGCGAGGTATTCGATGAGGATGGCGGTGCCCACCGGGATGCGCTGCACGGCCGCGAAGTACACGAGTTGCGTCGCGGCGACGCCGATGAGGGCCATGAGGATGACGCGCCACCGGCCGCGCCACAGCGCGTCCCACTTGCCGCGGAGCAGCACGAGCGCCACGGGCAGCAGCACGATGCCGCCCACGAGCGCGCGGAACGTCACGGCCGCCGCCGGGCTCCAGCCCGCCTCCATGAGCGGCTTCATGAACGCGCCCGACATGCCGAAGGTCGCGGCCGCGGCGACGGCGACGAGGAGTCCGATGGAGGTGCGGTTGCGCATGAGCGGTCGATTCTCGTGACGGGTGTCAGACTGTGATGGTCCTGACGCTACGCTTCTGATCGATAAGGAGTCAAATTGCTTTTTGCCCCTGACACGATCGCCGACATCGACTTCCTGGTCGCGCTCGTCAACACCGTGCCCGGTGCGACGAAATCCGGCGTGGATGAGCTGCACACGCAGCCAGAACTCATCGCGTTGCTCACCGAGCACAAGTACTCCGGACGCTTCGACCGCGACGCCACCGAACTCGCCGAGGTGCGCGAGACCCGCGAGCGCTTCCGTCGCATGTGGCAGCTCGACCGCGACGGCCTCGTCACCGAGATCAACGCGATGCTCGAGGAGGCGCACGCGTTCCCGCAGCTGCGTCGTCACGACGGACTCGACTGGCACTTCCACGGAACCCCGCTGGATGCCCCACTCGCCGAACGCATGCGCGTCGAGGTCGCGCTCGGCATCGCCGACCTCGTGCGCGCCGACACCACCGACCGCATGCGCGCGTGCGACGCCTTCGACTGCGACGGCCTGTTCATCGACCTCTCGCGCAACGGGTCCCGCCGGTTCTGCAGCATCCGCTGCGGCAACCGGATGAACATGGTCGCGTTCCGCGAGCGGGCCGCGGCAGGCGACTGAGCCGCGCCCTCTCTCCGCACCCCGCCCAGCGCCCGCCGCTTTCCACCGCCCGCGACCTCTCCTCCACAGGCCCCGCGCCCGCGACTTCTCCTGAGAATCGTTCGTCTACCTAGTACATACCTTCGAGGGTTGCGAAAATAGACGCATGCCCGAAGTCCACGACGCAATCGACGTAACCGCCCTCGCCGCGGCCGTCGCTGCGTTCGTGCCCAGACCCGCCGACGGGCTCTCCGATGCCGAACTCATGGACGAGCAACGCGCCCTCGCCGAGGTGCGCCGCCGTGTGGACGCCCGCTCCGCCGAACTCGCCGACGCGATTGCCTACCGCTCCCGCCGCGAGCTCGGCCACTCCGGACTCGCCCAGCGCCTCGGTGCCCGCACCCCCGAGAAGCTGGTGCAAACCCTCACCGGATCGTCGTTCCGCGAGGCACAAACGCTCATCCGGGTCGGCGAACTCATCGCCACTCCGCCGGCCGACGCTCCCCCGCCCACACCCTGGCTCGTGGATGTCGCGGCCGCCGTCACCTCGGGCAGCCCTCTCCCTCGCGGCGGCCGACGCCATCCGCACCGGGCTCGGCACCCCCACCGACGACGTCTCCGCCGATGACCTCCACAAGGCTGCCGCACAACTGCTGCGCAGCGCACGGTCTCTACCCCTTGAAGAGCTCGCCGCGGATGCGCGCAACGCCCGTGCCGAGCTCGACCTCGACCGAGTGGCCGACCGTGAAGCCGCCATGCGGGATCGCCGCTACCTCAGGCTTCACCCAACAACTCGACGGCATGACGCGAGTCTCGGGCCTGCTCGACCCGGAATCAGCCGCACACATCGTGGTCGCCGCAGACGCAGCCCTCGCACCACGCCGTGGTCCCAGGTTCGTCGACCCCGAGGCCGCTGCCGCCGCGGAAGAGTTGGTGCGTGACCCGCGGAGCAACGAACAGATCCTGCTCGACACGTTCGTGGAACTCACCCGAATCGCCGTGGCAGCCCCTGGACACAAGCATCCTCGGCAAACAACGCCCCGTGGTGCAGATCCACGTCACCGACCACGACCTCCGTCAACGCCGCGGTGTCGGCTACATCGACGGACAACCCGACCCGGTCTCCATCGCGACGATCGAACGCTACCTCTGCGACTCAGGATCCGTCCCGATCCACTTCGACGACGACGGACAAACCCTCAACCTCGGACGCGAACACCGCACCTTCACCACCCGACAACGCATCGCCCTCGCCGCACGAGACGGCGGATGCCGAATAGCCAACTGCAACTGCCCACCCTCCTGGACCGAAGCACACCACATCACCCCATGGTCCGACAGGCGGCAAAACCGACATCGCCGACGGCATCCTCCTCTGCCGACAACACCACATGATGCTCCACAACAACGGCTGGAGAATCGTCCGCGAAGGCGCCGACTACTACCTGATCCCACCGCCCACTGAAGACTTCAGCCAGCAACCGATCCCGATGCCATCGAAGAGCCGCACCCAGAGACGAGCGCGCCGCGCCGAACCGCAGCCCGCGCTCGCGCGCGCGGGCTGACCGACCGCGACGCGCAGCGTGCCCGACACTCCGACCGCGACGCGCAGCGTGCCCGACACTCGACCGGCGCCGCACGCGGGCCTGCGCACCACGCGAGCCAGCGCGAGCTACCGCCCGACCAACTCCGGAGCCCGCGAGATCAACGTGTGCCCCCACTGCTCCTCGAGCAGCGTCTCGAGCGTCGCCCCGACCGCGTACAGCCGGGCGTCCTCTCGCGCGGGCGCCATCAACTGAAGGCCAACCGGCAGACCGTCCTCGGGAGCGAGCCCGATCGGCAGTCCCATCCCGGGCACGCCCGCCAGGTTCGCCGGAATCGTCGTCACGTCGTTCAGGTACATCGCCAGCGGATCCGCCAACTTCTCGCCGAACTTGAACGCCGTCGTCGGCGCACTCGGGCTCACCAGGATGTCCGCCTGCTCGAACGCACTCGCGAAGTCGCGCTGGATCAGCGTGCGCACCTTCTGCGCACTCCCGTAGTACGCGTCGTAGTAGCCGGCACTGAGCGCATACGTACCGAGGATGATGCGGCGCTTCACCTCGGGCCCGAAGCCCTGCTCGCGCGTTGCAGCCATGACATCCTCAACGGTCCCGCCGACCTGCCCGTTGGCACCCACCGGATTGACCCGCAGACCGAACCGCACCGAATCGAACTTCGCCAGGTTGCTGGATGCCTCGGCCGGAAGAATCACGTAGTACGCCGCGACCGCGTACTCGAAGTGGGGCGCAGAGACCTCCACGATCTCGGCACCGTTCGCCGCGAGCAACTCGAGCGCCTCGTGGAACCTCGACGTTACCCCGGCCTGGAAGCCCGGAGCATCCAGCTCCTTCACGACACCGACGCGCACGCCCTTCAGGGAACGCTGCTCGCGCGCGATCGCCGCGAAACTTGGCCACTCGTCAGTGAGACTCGTCGAGTCGCGCGGGTCGTGTCCCTTGATCACATCGTGCAACAGGGCGGCATCGAGCACCGTGCGCGCCACCGGACCGACCTGGTCCAGCGAACTCGCGAGCGCGATCGCGCCGTACCGGCTCACGCCGCCGTACGTCGGCTTGACGCCGACCGTGCCGGTGACGGCCGCCGGCTGGCGGATCGAACCGCCCGTGTCGGAGCCCAGCGCGAGCGGCGCTTCGAACGCAGCGACCGCGGCAGCACTTCCGCCACCCGAACCGCCCGGGATCCGCTCGAAGTCCCACGGATTCTTCGTCGGCCCGTACGCCGAGTGCTCGGTCGACGAGCCCATCGCGAACTCGTCCATGTTGGTCTTGCCGAGCGGCACGAGGCCCGCGGCGCGCAGCTTCGCGACGGGCGTCGCGTCGTAGGGCGGAATCCAGCCTTCGAGGATGCGACTCCCCGCCGTCGAGGGCATGCCGATCGTGCACAGCACATCCTTGATCGCCACCGGCACCCCCGTCAGTTCGGGGATCGGGGCGCCAGACGCCTTGGCATCGGCGCGCTGCACATCGGCGGCCCGCGCCGCCTCGAGAGCGCCAGCATTCACGTGCAAGAACGCATGCACGTCGCCATCGACGGCATCGATGCGGTCGAGGTGCGCCTGCGTCGCCTCGACGCTCGTGGTCTCACCGGAGGCAAGCGCGGCGGCGAGGTCGGCGGCGGACAGCCGGGTCAGGTCGTTGGTCATGGCTGCGGTGCCCTACTGCTCTTCGCCCAGGATGGCGCTGACTTTGAACCGGGTTCCGTCGTGCTCCGGTGCGCCCGACAGTGCCTGCTCGGTGGTGAGCGTCTGGCCGATCACGTCGTCACGGAACACGTTGCTCAGCGGGATGGGGTGGCTGGTCGCTGGAACATCCGGCGTTGCCACTTCACTCACCTTCGCGACCGAGTCGACGATCGCACCGAGCTCCCCCGTCAGCGACTCGATCTCGGCCGGAGTGAGCGCAATACGTGCCAGGTTGCCGAGGTGCGCGACGACCTCGGGCGTGATTTCGGACATTGCCCAAGTCTATTCGGGGGCGCGCGGACGCCCGACCGCAGTAGCGGGCGCCGGCAGTGGGCGCCGGGGCGGGCAGCGGGGCGCGGGCGCCGGCGGGTAGTAGGTGGGAGTGCCGCGGCTACGGCAGCAGAGCCAACGTCTTCGATGCGTCCGCCGCCGAGCCGTCGCTCACGAACTCGCCGCGGTCGATGCCGATGAGCGCCAAGTTGCGCATCGACTGCGAACCGGCGCCGAAGTATTCGTTGTGACCGATCGAACCCGCGAGCGAGCGCTGGGTGATCACGTCGGTGCCGCCGTCGACACCCATGGTCTTCGCTCCGTACTCGAGGGAACCCGGGTCGCTGCCGAAGAAGGAGCTGTTCGGCACCGGATCCCAGGCCGCCTCGCCGACCCACACGTTGCCGCCTCGCACGTGCAGGTCATCCACCGACTGAGCATCGCTGCCCGGCGAGCCGACCATGGCGAGCGCGTCGATCTCGAAGGAGTCCTCGCTGAGCGCCATGAGCGCCGCGGTCGAGCCGTACGAGTGGGCGACGACCGTGACGAAGGGCTCGTCGCCGACACGCAGCGCCTGCAGCCCCTCGATCGCGCTCGCGAGCGAGTCGCGACCCTCGAGCGCGTTGTCGATCGCACCGACGTTCGTGAGGTTGGGTGTGTGGTAGCCAATCCATGCGATCGTCGCGACGGTGCTCGTCGGCGCCGCAGGTTGGCTGGCACCAAGAGATGCTGCCGTCGCGCTCGTGGATACGGGTGTCGGGCCATCCTGTGCGAACAGCTGCAGCCAGTCGAGCTGCTCGGAGTACAGCTCCGCGGCGGCGTTGGTCCAGTCGCCCATCTGGTTCTCGATCGTGAAGAACATGCCGGGCACGAGGTAGGTCACGTAGTCGGCCGTGCGCAGGTCGCCGAGCACGATCGCGGCGCGCCCCTGGCCGTTGACATCGAGACTCAGCAGCGTGCGCTTGGCGTTGTCGGCGTCGACGTCGGCCGCGGCGTTGGAGCCGGTCACGTGCAGCGATTCCGCGATGGCTTCGAGCATGGTCAGCTGCTGCTCGGCGTGGTCGATCATCGTGCGCCCGCCGTCGCCCGCGAGCACGGCGCGGAGGTCACGCATGGTCTGGCCGAGGAACGTGCGGTTCGCGGCATCCCGCACCTCGAAGGGAACGCCGTCGAGGTTGCCCACCAGCTCCGGGGATGCCTCGATCAACCCGCCTCGCACCGCGGGCGTCAGCGTGCCCCACCACATGGTGACGTCGCGCGCGACCGGGGGGTGCGCGAGCAGTTCTCGGATCGCAGCGGGCCGCGCATCCACGAACTCCTCGATCTGCGACGGCGTGAGGTAGACGAGCTGTTCGAGCAGCTGAATGCCCGAGAGGGTCGTCACCTGCAGGTCGGGCCCGAGTCCCGGCTGCGGACCGAGCTCGGGGGGCGTCGGGCCCAGGTCTGGCCCGAAGTCAGGAGTGGGACCGATGAACGGGGTGGATGCCGCGACCATGACGCTTTGCGGCACAGCGATGGCCTCGGCGGCGGGTCCCATGGCCACCAAGGTCAACATGGCTGTGACGTCAAACAGCACTTCGCGTGTCCTTCGGCTCGCGAAGACACCCGCGGACCCCTCCCCAGAACGCAAAGTCTCGCAGTCCCCATAGTAGGGGACACCTCGCCCCGAACTGGGGGGTGAACCGAACTTTCTATCGGCATGTCGCGGTCCATGGATTGTTTCGGCCCGCCAAGGCACCAAATCGGGATGGATTCGGCGTTTTTCAGGGCGAAACAGACCAAAACGGCGACCAGGCGGGCCGATCGAACGCGCCTCAGTCACCCGTTCGGGGTGAGGGCTGGTGGGCTCAGGGGTGGTAGACGAGATGAGTACCCTCGGGGTGAATCGGGGTACAGCGACGGGTGGGGCATGGGATGTCGCGCCGTCTCAGTCCAGCGCTGCCGGACCCTCCTTGAGCAGCAGAGCGAACTGGGCCGCGTCGATGATCCTCACGCCGAGCTCCTCGGCCTTGCCGAGCTTGGAGCCCGC
This sequence comes from uncultured Actinomycetota bacterium, assembly GCA_963790235.1. GTDB lineage: Bacteria > Actinomycetota > Actinomycetes > Actinomycetales > Microbacteriaceae > Rhodoglobus. The sequence continues at coordinate 59,532 of CAWBNZ010000008.1, read as the reverse complement.
GCCGGGCCCTGCGGCGACGAAGTCGGTCTTCTTCGACACGCTGCTCGCCGCTTTGCCGCCGGCGGCGATGATCGCTTCGAGCGCGCCCTCACGTGAGAACCCTTCGAGCGATCCGGTGGCGACCACGGTCAATCCCGTGAGCGGCCCTTCGACGGAACCGGCCGCACCGGGACCGGGATGCCCTGGGATCGCGAACCGCACCCCCGCTGCCGCCCAGCGATCGACGATCTCCTGGTGCCAGTCGACCTCGAACCAATCGATGAGCGCGTCCGCGATGATGCCGCCGACGCCGTCCACGCCGGCGAGTTCGTCACGCGACGCGGCACGGACCGCGTCGAGCGACCCGAAGTAGTTCGCGAGCGCGCGCGCCGCGACCGGTCCAACGTGACGGATGCTGAGCGCGACGAGCATGCGCCAGAGATCCTTGGTCTTGGCGCGCTCGAGGTTCTCGATGAGGGCGAGCGCGGCGCTCGAGGGCACGTGGGTCTCGTCGCCCGCGAAGGTGCTGGCGTCGCGAGCTGCCTGGCGGCCTCGAACGGCGGATCCGACTTCTGGCGCCGCTTGCGGAACGGCGTGTCGGTCTTCACCCGCATGGTGCGACCGTCGCGCAGCGTGATCTCGGCTCCCGGCTCGTCGATCGCCCACCGGCTTCGGCGCACCGGTCTCCCGATCGCGCACGATCGACCTCGATCGGGAACAGGTCCGCGATCGTGAGCTCGAACAGTCCGGCCTCGGTGACGAGCGGCGGCGGCACGGGCACGACCGGCTCGGTGAGCGCGGCGGCACCCACCTCGCCGAGGCCCTCGATGTCGAGCGCACCACGAGAGCCGACGTGCTCGACGCGACCGCGCAGCTGCGCGGGGCAACTGCGGGAGTTGGGGCAGCGCAGGTCGGCATCCCCCTCCTTCGCGGGCGCGAGTGGGGTACCGCAGACCGGGCAATCCCGGGGCATGATGAACTCGCGCTCGGTGCCATCCCGCAGCTCGACGACCGGTCCGAGCACTTCGGGGATCACGTCGCCTGCCTTGCGCAGCACGACCGTGTCGCCGATGAGCACACCCTTCGACTTGACCACGTCCTGGTTGTGCAGCGTCGCCTGGCGCACCACCGAGCCGGCGACGCGCGCAGGCTCCATGACCGCGAACGGGGTGGCTCGTCCGGTGCGACCGACCGACACGACGATGTCGAGCAGCTTCGTGTTCACCTGCTCCGGCGGGTACTTGTAGGCGATCGCCCACCTCGGCGCGCGCGAGGTGGCACCGAGCTCGTCGTGCAGTGCAAGCTCATCCACCTTGATGACGATGCCGTCGATCTCGTGCTCGACACTGTCGCGGTGCTCGCCGAAGTACTGGATGAAGGATGCCGCGCTGTCGAGCGCATCGAGGGTGACCTTGCCGCCGTCCACCTCGCCGGCCCCACGCGGGAACACCCGGTAGTGCGTCGACGTGGGCAGCCCCCACGAATCGAGCAACTCGTAGATCTCGCTCTGCGAGGCGACGGGCGGATCGTTCCATGCGCCGATACCGTGCACGAGCATCCGCAACCGGGAGAGCCGGCGCCGCATGAGGTCGAGCCCCGCCGCGTTCTTGCCCTCGGCCTTCTGCCGCAGCGACCCGGATGCCGCGTTGCGGGGGTTCGCGAACACCCGCTCCCCCGCCTCGGCCTGCTCGGCGTTCAACTCACGGAACGCCGCGACCGGGAAGAAGATCTCGCCGCGCACCTCGACGATGGGTGGGTGGGGCGCGATGTGTGGGTGGGGCGCGATCGGTGAGTGGGGCGCGCCAAGCTTCTGCGGGATACCGGAAATCTGCCGCACGTTCTCGGTGACGTCTTCGCCGACGACCCCGTCGCCGCGAGTTGCGGCGCTCGTGAGCACGCCGTGCTCGTAGCGGAGGCTGATCGCGAGTCCGTCGATCTTGAGCTCGCACAGGTAGTCGACCGCCCGGCCGGAGTCGCGCTCGACCTTCGCGGCCCACGCCGCGAACTCGTCGACGCTGAACACGTTGTCGAGCGAGAGCATGCGCTCGGCGTGCTGCACGGGATCGAACAGCGTCGACTGCGCACGACCGCCGACGGTCTGCGTCGGGCTGTCCTGGCTCTGCAACTCGGGGAACATGCGCTCGAGCTCGTCGAGCCGGCGCATCATCGCGTCGTAGTCCTCATCGGAGGCGAGCACGGTATCGGCCTGGTAGTACGCATCGCGCAACTCGAGGAGGCGAATGGTCAGCGTCTCGACCTCGGCCTTCGCCTGGGTCAGCTGCGGGTCCGCGTGCTCGGGCACCTGCTCTGCCTGCACCTCGGTGGACGCCGCTCGCCCGCGACCTCGGCCACCCGCTGCCGGCTTGTTGCCTGAACTACCCGCTGCCCTGTTCGCCGCTGCCACGCTGCCAGTCTATGGAGCACCGCCGACGCCGAAAGGGTCAGTCTCGCGGCCGATCAGGGGCGCCGGACAGGGGTTAGGGGCTGGGTGTCGGCGACGGGCTTGCCGTCGGCGAGGGCGTGACCTTCTTGGCGAAGTCGGCCAGGTCGCCCTCGAACGTGCCGTCGGAGGCAGTGACGGTGAGTTCGCCGAGGAACGCCGAGTTCGGCGATGCGGCGAGCAGCTGGTAGAGCTCCTCGAGGGTCGCGTCGCTCGACTCGATCGTCAGGGCGCGCAGTTCACCGTCGGCGGTGGGCGCGAACAGTTCGTAGCGCATGGCGATGGCCGAGGCATCCAGTGCGGTCACGATGCCGATCGCGTCACGGTTGCCCGGCGTGATCTCCACGATGTGGAAGTCAAGGCTTGCGGAGGTCGACGGAGCCACGGCGAGGCGCACCGGGAATGCACCGAGGCCCGCGGCATCCAGCGCACCGAACATGCCGCCGATCGTGCCGTCGAACGCGGTGCCGTTCAGGTACACGACGTCGAAGCCCGCACAGAGGTCGTAGGTCGCGAATTCCACGGTCGTGTTCGCGGTTTCGGCCGCCGCGAGCTCGCGCGCTCCCGCGGGCGGCTCGCACTCGAGCGGGAGCACGATCGCGACGGGCTCGTCGACGGAATCCTGGTCGCCGTCGACGCGAACGCCGACACCGAAGTCGGCGAGCTCGTTGAACACGGCAACGAGCGTTTCGCGCGCGGTGTGCGCGTAGACGAAATCGGACAGCACGAGTGCGCTCTCGACGTCGGGCACGTCGTCGATGTCTCGCCAGAGAGCGAACGCCGCCGACGTGTCGCCACGGGTCGTGACGTCGAAGTCGAGTCCGAGGATGCCGAACTGCACGCCAACCTCGTCATCGGGCTTGACCTCCCTGATCGTGTCGGCGATGAGGTTCTCGATGTCGTCGGTCGTCGCGAGCGGATCGAGCTCGGCACGCATGACGGTGGGGTAGTTGATTGCACGCGCTCAGGTGTCGACCGTGGAGTCGAGGATCTCGACGCCGAGCACGAACGGCTGGTCGGCGAGCCAGTCCTCGGCGCTGCGCACCTTCTTGCCACCGCACGCCGTGAGGGTGAGCGCGGCGGCGAGCGCGACCGCGGTCACGATCGTGAGGCGGGAACGCAGGGTGCCGAGCCCGGTCATGCGCTCACCGTCGTGGATGTCACGGGCACAGCACTCACCGTGCGGTCGATCGTGCACTGGCCGAGCACACGCGTGCCGAGGTACAGCACCGCGGTCTGGCCGGGAGCGACCCCGCCGAGCGGCTCGTGCGGCGTGACGACGAGTTCGTTCGTGCCTTCGGAGTTCGTTGCGACGACGGCGGTCGCCGGCACCGGGTCGCTGTGTGCGCGCACCTGCACCTCGCACTCGAAGGGCACGGTGGGATCGAGGGGCAGCACGCCGATCCACGAGGAGCGGGCACCGGCAAGCTCGGAGATCTCGAGCGCCTCGCGCGGCCCGACGACGACCTCATTGGATGCCGGACGCACCTCGAGCACGAACCGCGGCCGCCCATCCGGCGACGGCACCCGCAGGTCGAGTCCCTTGCGCTGGCCGACCGTGAACGCGAGCGCGCCGGGGTGCGAGCCGAGCACGGTGCCATCCCGGTCGACGATCTCGCCGGTGGCGGCGCCGAGCTTCTCGTCGAGCCAGCCGCGGGTGTCGCCGTCGGGGATGAAGCAGATGTCGTGCGAGTCGGGCTTCTGCGCGAGGGCGAACCCGCGGGCCTCAGCCTCGGCGCGCACCTCGGCCTTCGAGGGCGTCGCACCGAGCGGGAACATCGCGTGCGCGAGCTGGTCGCTCGTGAGCACGCCGAGCACGTAGGACTGGTCCTTCGCCCAGGCGGCGGCGCGGTGCAGCTCGCGGTTGCCGTCGGCATCCATCGTGATCGTCGCGTAGTGGCCGGTGGCGACCGCGTCGAAGCCGAGCGCGACCGCCTTCTCGAGCAGGGCGGCGAACTTGATGTGCTCGTTGCAGCGCATGCACGGGTTGGGGGTGCGGCCGGCGGCGTACTCGGCGATGAAGTCGTCGACGACGTCGGCACGGAAGCGCTCGGAGAAGTCCCACACGTAATACGGGATGCCGAGGGCGCTCGCGACGCGCTGGGCATCCATCGAGTCCTCGATCGTGCAGCAGCCCCGACTGCCCGTGCGCAGCGTTCCCGGCTGACGGCTGAGGGCGAGATGCACGCCCACGACCTCGTGGCCGGCGTCGATCGCGCGCGCGGCGGCGACGGCGGAATCGACTCCACCACTCATTGCCGCCAGAACACGCATGGTTTCAATGGTAGGCGGGACGGATCTGTCTACCCAGTTTGCGCGGGGAGGTTGCGCCGCGGCAGGAGTTGCTGGTCGACGCAGAGCGTCAGGCCATGCCCGCACGGCGAGCGCGGTCGACTGCGTCGGGAAGCGCCGCGACGAGCGCGTCGACGTCTGCCTCGGTCGTCGTGTGGCCGAGCGTGAAGCGCAGCGCACCGCGGGCATCCGCCTCGCTCAACCCCATGGCGAGCAGCACATGGGATGCCTCTGGCACCCCCGCCTGGCACGCCGACCCCGTCGACACCGAGAACCCGGCGGTGTCGAGCAGGTACAGCAGCGAGTCGCCCTCGCAGCCCGGGAACGTGAAGTGCGCGTTACTCGGCAGCCGGGCGCCCCAACCTGAGCCGTCGACGGTCAGGTCGGACTCCCCGCGCAACACCGCGCCGGGCACCGCCGCGTGCACGCCGGCGATCAGCCGGTCGCGCAACCGTGCGATCGTGCCCATCTGGGTTGGCCACAGGTCGAAGCCTGCGTGCTGGAGCATCGCCTCGCGGAAGGCGAGAGCTCCGGCGGCGTCCATGGTTCCGGAGCGGGCACGCTGCTGGCCGCCACCGTGGATGAGCGCCTCCGGCTCCCAGCGCCGCGACACCACCAGCGCCCCGACCCCCACCGGCCCGCCGATCTTGTGGGCGGAAAGACTCATCGCGGCGAGGCCCGACGCCGTGAAGTCGATGAGCACCTGCTGGTAGGCGGCGACCGCGTCGGCATGCACGGGCACGCCATGGAGTTCGGCGATCGCGACGATCTCTCGCACCGGCTGGACCGTGCCCACCTCGTTGTTCGCCCACAACGTCGTGACGAGCGCGACGTCGTCGGCGGCAGCGAGTCGCGCCTCGAGCGCGGCGAGGTCGATGCGCCCGACCTCGTCGACCGGCACCCAGTCGAGCACGGCGCCCTCGTGCTTGGCGAGCCACGCTGCGGCGTCGAGGGTCGCGTGGTGCTCGGCGCCCGTCAGCACGATGCGGGTGAACCCGCGCTCCGCCCGGCGCCAGTAGAGGCCCTTGATGGCGAGGTTGATCGCCTCGGTGCCGCCCGACGTGAACACGACCTCCATCGGATCGGCGTTCACCGACGCGGCGATCGCGGCGCGCGCATCCTCGAGCATCGCCTTGGCGGCCTGCCCGTCGCTGTGGATCGACGACGGGTTGCCCACGATCCGCAGGGCGCCGGTGTACGCGTCGAGCACGGCGCCCGACATCGGGCTCGTCGCGGCATGGTCGAGGTACACGCGTGGCATGCGTCAAGGGTAGACGTCCGTGCCGGCCGGAACCGGCCCGTAACAATCGGTCAGTACTGTGGACCGCATGCCCGCCCCCGTCCCTGCGTCCGCAGACCATCTCGCCGATCTCGGCGTGCGGCTGGTCGACGGCGGCGGGCAACTGCGGGTGTGGTCATCCACGGCGTCGAAGATCGAACTCTGCATCTTCTCCGACAAGGATGCGACGTGGGTGACCCGCGCCATCCCGCTCACCCGGGTCGAAGGCGACGGTGGCGACCACGACGTCTGGCAGGTCACGAGCGAGCTGCTCAAGCCAGGCGTGCGCTATTCGCTGCGGGCGAGCGGACCGAAGGCACCGAAGAACCGCTTCGACCACAAGCTGCATCTCATCGACCCATACGCTCGCGGTCTCGCCCGCACGAAGGACGGCGACTGGCGCGGCTACGTGCAAGAGCCGGACACCTTCGACTGGGCCGGATCGCAGAAGCCGCGCATCGGCCTCGACCACACCGTGTTCTACGAGGCGCACGTCAAGGGCATCTCGAAGCTCAACCCGCGAGTTCCCGAGGAGCTGCGCGGAACCTACGCGGGGCTCGCGCACGAGAGCACGATCGAGTACCTGCTCGACCTCGGTGTCACGACCGTCGAGTTGCTGCCCATCCACCAGTCGGTGAGCGAGCAACGGCTCATCAAGCAGGGCCTCACCAACTACTGGGGCTACAACACCCTCAACTTCTTCACGCCGCACGCGCAGTACGCGAGCCGCGAGGCCCAGTTCGGTGGCACCGGCGCGGTGCTGCGCGAGTTCAAGGGCATGGTCAAGCTCCTGCACGAGGCCGGGCTCGAGGTCGTGCTCGACGTGGTCTACAACCACACGGCCGAAGAGGGCATCGGCGGGCCGACCACGTCGCTGCGCGGCATCGACAACGCGGGCTACTACCGGCAGACCGACAAAGGCGACTACGTGGATGTCACGGGCTGCGGCAACTCGATCAACACGTCGGTACCCGCGGTTCGACGCATGATCATGGACTCCCTGCGGTACTGGGCGAATGACCTGCAGGTGGACGGCTTCCGGTTCGACCTGGCCGCGACCCTCGGTCGCGATGCTGCGCACGAGTTCCAGACGGAGCATCCACTGCTGCTTGAGATCATCGACGACCCACAGCTGCAGGGCGTGAAGATGATCTCCGAACCGTGGGATGTCGGGATGGGCGGCTGGCAGGTCGGCAACTTCCCGAGCTCGCCTGCGGGCGGCGTCTGGCACGAGTGGAACGACGGCTACCGCGACCAGATGCGACAGTTCTGGCTCACCGACATCGCAACGGCGCGCGGTCCGGGCGATGCACCAGTCGGCATCGGCTATTTCGCCGGACGGCTCGCCGGATCGGAGGGGGTGTTCGCCACCGAGCGCGGCCCGCTTGCGTCGGTCAACTTCGTGACCGCCCACGACGGCTTCACGGTCGCTGACCTCACCGCGTACAACCAGAAGCACAATGAGGGCAACGGCGAGCACAACCGCGACGGCACCGACAACAACCACTCCTACAACCACGGCGCCGAGGGTCCGACCCGCGACCGCGGCATCCTGGATGTGCGGCGCAAGGCCATGCGCAACCTGCTGGGAACGCTGCTGCTGTCGGCGGGCATGCCGATGCTCACCGCGGGCGACGAGTTCGGTCGCAGCCAGCGCGGCAACAACAACGCGTACTGCCAGGACAGCGAGCTGACCTGGCTGTCGTGGGAGCGCGACGACTGGCAGGAGGACCTGCTGCAGGTCACACGGCTCGTGCTGCAGCTGCGCCGCGAGAATCCCGCACTGCGGCCCGTGCGCTACGGCAAGTTCGGTGAGACGATCCCGTCGGCCACCCAGATGGACTGGTACAACAAAGACGGCAAGTCGATGGGCCTGAAGGACTGGGACTCCCCCGCCGAGCGCACGCTGCAGTACATGGCGGCATCGACCCCCGAGTTCGAGGACTTCAACCGGATCCTGCTCATCGTGCACGGCCTCGAGGAGGACGTGACGGTCACACTGCCCGAGCACGCGGGCGTGATCGGATACTCCCTGCTGTGGGACTCGGCGGTCGACGTCTACGAGGACCCGGAGGTGGACTACCTCGCGGGCGGGCAGGTGTCAGTCGCTGGCACGTCCATTCAGTTGTTCAGCGCGCACGGCTGACCTGTGGCCCGGGTTGTCGAGAGCACCGCGATCGTTCCGGTGAGCGTCGAGGTCGCGTTCGCGGTGTCGCAGACGACGGGCGAGATCCGCAGGCGCTGGGACCCGTTCATCCGCCGCCAGTACTTTCTCGGCGGCGCCACCCTTGCCGGCAAGGGCGTGCAGACGGTCACGGTGCACCGGCTCGGGTTCGAGATGGTGAGCGAGTACGTCTCGTACCGCCCGCCGACCAACGTCGGCATGAAGATGGTGCGCGGTTCGTGGTTCTTCGAGCGAATGGCCGGTGGATGGCGCTTCGACCCGCACATCTCAGCGTCCGGCGCAGCACGGCACCCTCGCAACCTGGCGCTACAACTTCGCCTGCCGGCCGACCTGGCTCGCACCCATCGCGGAGGCCATCGGCGCCGTCATCCTGCAGCGCGACATCGACCGGCGGATCGCCGGATTTGCCCGTGGATGCAGCGATCCGGTGGTGCTCGCCGCTGTCGGCGCCGGGGCCAGAGAGGCGAACTGATGGCGGGCACCCCCGCGACCGTCGCACTTACCGCCGCCGGCATCGCGTTCACCGCACACGAGTACCGCCACGACCCCGCGAACACGAACTACGGACTCGAGGCTGCCGAGGTGCTCGGCATCGACCCCGACCGCGTGTTCAAGACCCTGCTCGCAGATGTTGACGGCGAGCTCGTCGTCGGCATCGTGCCGGTGACCGGGATGCTCGACCTCAAGCACCTCGCCGCCGCGGTCGGCGGCAAGCGCGCCGACATGGCCGACCCGAAGCTCGCCGAGCGCCGCACGGGCTACGTCGTCGGCGGGATCAGCCCGATCGGACAGAAGACCCGGCATCGCACCGTGCTCGACGAGACCGCGGAGCTCTACGACACCGTGTTCGTGAGCGGCGGGCGCCGCGGGTTCGACCTCGAGCTGGCGCCGGCGGATCTCGTCGCGATCACGGGCGCGATCGTGGCGGACATCGCGAAGTGATCCGAGGGATCAGACCGCCGTCGTCACCAGCCCCAACTCGGCGGGCGACGCGAGCAGCGCGTTGCTCGGCGTGACGCGCACGGTGTAGCCGAAGCTGCCCGCGCGAGCGAGCTCGACCGTGCCGGAGAAGGTCGCGGGGTGGCCGGGCTCCGTCGACGCGAGTTCGAGCGGCGCGTGCTGCACGTCGGTCATCGTGTCGCTGTCCCAGGCGCGGCCGTACACGACGTCCACCGCGACATCGTCGGGTGACAGCCCGTCGAGGTCGACGTGCGCCCGAACGTGCAGTTCGTCGCCGACCTGCGGCGCGGCATCCACCCCACCGGACTCGACGTGCGTGACATGCACCTTCGGCCACGCTGCGATCACGCGCGTCTTCCACGCAGCGAGGTCACGCGCCGGCCGGTTGCCGTCGGCCGTGATCTCGCGCGCGGCGTGCGACGCGGGAATGTACAGACGCTCGACGTACTCCTTGACCATGCGGTCGGCGCTCAGCTCTGGCGACAGGGTCGCGAGCGTGTGCCGCACCGACGCCATCCAGCGCGTCGGCACACCGTCGGCGCCGCGCTCGTAGAACCGCGGTGCGACCTGGTGCTCGATGAGGTCGTACATGCTGTCGGCCTCGAGCTTGTCGCGCTCGGCGCCGTCACCCGCGGAATCCGCGGTCGGGATGGCCCAGCCGTTCTCCTCGTCGTAGAACTCGGCCCACCAGCCGTCGAGGATCGAGAGGTTGAGCGAGCCGTTGAGCGCCGCCTTCATCCCCGACGTTCCGCAGGCCTCGAGTGGACGCAGCGGGTTGTTGAGCCACACATCGGTTCCCGGGTAGAGGCGCCGCGCCATCCCGATGTCGTAGTTGGGCAGGAAGACGATGCGCTGGCGAACGTCGGGCTCCGAGGCGAACTCGACGAGCCGCTGGATGAGGCGTTTGCCCTCATCGTCGGCTGGATGCGACTTGCCAGCGACCACGAGCTGGATCGGCCGCTCTGGGTGCAGCAGCAGCGACCGCAGCCGGTCCTGGTCGTGCAGCATGAGGGTCAGGCGCTTGTACGTCGGTACCCGACGGGCGAATCCGATCGTGAGGATGTCCGGGTCGAGCAACCCGGAGAACCAGGCCGGCACGACCACGCCCGGGTTCTGCTCGGTCCACGCGGTCGTCGTGCGGTGCCGCGCATCGCGCACGAGCTGGTCGCGCATGTCGCGGCGCACCTGCCAGAGCGCCGCGTCGCTGACCTTCGGCGAGGTCCAGTCGACTGCGGTGGTGTCGTGCGTGCCGAACGTGTTGGCCGAGAGGTCCTCGAGCAGCGGGTCGACCCAGCTCGACGGGTGCACGCCGTTCGTCACCGAGGTGATCGGCACGTCGCTCGTGTCGAAGCCCGGCCACAGCTGCCCGAACATGCCGCGCGACACCTCGCCGTGCAGCAGTGAGACGCCGTTCGCGCGCTGCGCGAGCCGCAGGCCCATCACGGCCATGTTGAACTTGAGCGGGTCGCCGCCCTCGTACTGCTCGATGCCGAGCGGCACGACATCCTCTGCCTTGACTCCCGGCAGCAGGTCGGTGGAGAAGTAGCGAGTGATCGTGGTGACGTCGAACCGGTCGATGCCAGCGGGCACGGGCGTGTGCGTCGTGAAGACCGTGCCCGCGCGCACGACCTGCAGTGCCTCGACGAACGTGAGTCCGTTGCCGATCAGGTCGCTGATGCGCTCGAGGCCAAGGAAACCCGCGTGGCCCTCATTGGTGTGGAACACCTCGGGGAACGGCGCGCCACTCAGCTGGCTGTAGAGCTTGATGGCGCGCACTCCGCCGACACCGAGCAGCAGCTCCTGCAGCAGGCGGTGTTCGCCGCCGCCACCGTAGAGGCGGTCGGTGACCGAGCGCAGGGCATCCTCGTTCTCCGGGATGTCGGTGTCGAGCAGCAGCAGCGTGATGCGGCCGACCGCAACGCGCCACACGCGCGCGGTGAGCGCCTTGCCGTCGGGCAGCGACAGGGTCACGAGGGCCGCGGTGCCATCGGGGTGGCGGAGCACCGACAGCGGCAGCCCGTCTGGGTCGAGCACGGGGTAGCTCTCCTGCTGCCAGCCCTCGCGCGAGATCGCCTGGCGGAAATAGCCCGCGCGGTAGAACAGGCCAGCGGCGATGATCGGCACGCCGAGGTCGCTCGCCGACTTGAGGTGGTCGCCCGCGAGGATGCCGAGGCCGCCCGAGTACTGCGGCAGCGCGGCAGCGATGCCGAACTCGGGCGAGAAGTAGCCGATCGACTTCGGGGCGTCGGTGAGGCCCTGGTACCAGCGTGGCTCGGTCAGGTAGGCGCGCAGATCGGCGACGAGCGCGTTCGCGGTTGCGATGAAGGCCTCGTCGTCCGCCAGCTCGGTGAGCCTGGCCGGCTCGACAGCGCCGAGCAGCGCGATCGGGTCGTGGTTGGTCGACTCCCACAGCTGCTCGTCGATCTGCGCGAACAGGCGGCGAGTGGGCTCGTTCCACGACCAACGCAGATTCGTGGAGAGCTCGTCGAGGGCCGCGAGCGACTCGGGCAGCACGGTGCGGACGGTGAAGCGGCGGATGGCCTTCATAGCACCAGCCTAGGTGCGCCCGTGGGCCATGCAAACGCTTGCATGCTCCGGCGGCGGCATCGCAACCCCGTAGGTCAACCCAGCAAACCCCGCTAACGTCGGATGGTGGCTGAAATCCAAGCAGGGCGTCCTCCGACACAACTCGGACGCATCCCGATCCGCTTCCTGTCGCCGCAGCAGCCGGAACGTCGCTGGCCCGCCAAGGCCTTTGCCGGCGAGGTGATCCCGTTCGAGGCGACGGTGTTCCGCGAGGGCCACGACCAGCTCGGCGTCGAGCTGCTGCTCACCGATCCGGCCGGCCATGAAACCGTGCACGGGATGGTTCCTGACGCCTCCGCGCCCGGCATGGATCGCTGGCACGTGCTCGCCCAGGTGCCGACCGAGGGACAGTGGATGTGGCGGGTGCGCGCCTTCACCGACGAATGGGCCACGTGGTTCCACAACGCCGAGATCAAGATCCCCGCAGGCCAGGACGTCGAGCTCATGCTCACGACCGGTCGCGAGCTGCTCGAGCGCGCACCGAAGCGCGCGATCGTGAAGCACGCGCTCGCGAACCTTGACCCGACCGTCGCGCCGCCCATGGCGCCCGCGGTGCTGTGGGCGATGCTGCAGGATCCGCGGCTGACCGAGGCCGTGCAGGCGCGCCCGCTCATGGCGAACACGACCGTGAGTGAGCCCATCCCGCTGCGCGTCGAACGCGAGCGCGCGGGCGTCGGCAGCTGGTACGAGTTCTTCCCGCGCAGCGAGGGTGCGAAGCAGGTGGCATCACCTGGCAAGGACGGATCTGCGAGCTGGGTCTCCGGCACCTTCCGCTCGGCGGCGAAGCGGCTCGCGGCGGTGGCTGGGCTCGGATTCGATGTGATCTACCTGCCGCCGATTCATCCCATCGGCGTCTCGTTCCGCAAGGGGCCGAACAACACGCTCACGGTGGGACCGAACGACCCCGGCTCGCCCTGGGCGATCGGCGGGGCCGAAGGCGGCCACGACGCCATCCACCCCGATCTCGGCACGGTCGCCGACTTCTCGTACTTCGTCGAGCAGGCCAAGGCGAACGGCATGGAGGTCGCGCTCGACTTCGCGCTGCAGGCCTCACCGGATCATCCATGGGTCAAGGACCACCCAGAGTGGTTCACCACGCGCGCCGACGGCTCGATCGCGTATGCGGAGAACCCGCCGAAGAAGTACCAGGACATCTACCCGATCAACTTCGACAACGACCTCGAGGGGCTTGTCGACGAGGTGCTGCGGCTGCTGCGGCACTGGATCGGTCTCGGCGTCACGATCTTCCGCGTCGACAACCCGCACACCAAGACGCTGCAGTTCTGGGAGATCGTGCTGCGCGAGCTCAACACCGAGCACCCCGAGATCGTGTTCCTCGCCGAGGCGTTCACGCGGCCGGCGATGCTGCAGTCGCTCGCGCAGGTCGGGTTCCAGCAGAGCTACACCTACTTCACGTGGCGCAACACGAAGGAAGAGCTCGCCGAGTTCTTCACCGGGCTCTCGCACGAGACTGCCGCGTTCCTGCGCCCCAACCTGTTCGTGAACACTCCCGACATCCTCACCGAGTTCCTGCAATTCGGCGGGGTGCCCGCGTACAAGATCCGTGCCGCCCTTGCCGCGACCGCGTCTCCGACGTGGGGCGTGTACGCGGGCTACGAGCTCATCGAGAGCGTGGCACGGCCGGGCTCCGAGGAGAACATCGACAACGAGAAGTACGAGTACAAGCAGCGGGACTGGGCGTCGTACGAGCCCGGTGGCGCGAACGCTGGCAAGTCGATCGCGCCGTACCTCGGAAAGCTCAACGCGATTCGGGCCGCCCACCCCGCGCTGCGGCAGCTGCGCAACCTGCAGGTGCACTGGAGCGACGACGACTCGATCCTCGTCTACTCGAAGCACCTGCCAGCGCGATTCGCCGCGGGCAGTGGCGGGCTGGATGACACGATCATCGTGATCGCGAACGTCGACCCGCACTCGGTGCGCGAGACGATCGTGCACCTGGATGTCGCATCCCTCGGCCTCGCCGACACCTTCGACGTCATCGACCTCATCACCGACCAGCGCTACGCCTGGGGCCGCGACACGTACGTGCGACTGGACGCGTTCGCCGAGCCCGTGCACGTGCTGCACGTCGTGCCGCCGCTGCCACCCGCGCCGACTCCGCCCACGACCCCCACCATCCCGACCACCCGAGCACGGGAAGAAGGGCACGCTGATGGCCGCACCTCGAGGAAGCCTCCCATCAAGAAGATGGCAGAGCAGAAGGTGGCGAAGGTGGCGCCGAGCGAAAGCCGACGGAGGTCACCGAACCAGAGCTCCACACCGACTTCGTCGTCGACGACCGGCTGCCGAAGCTGCACCCCGACCACGTCGCGGCGCTCGCCGCCGGATCGCACCCGCAGCCGCACGCCGACCTCGGCCAGCACGCCGTGGCCGGCGGCATGGCGATCGCCGTGCTGCGACCGCTCGCCGAGACGGTGACGGCGATCCAGACGGACGGCACGCGCGTCGCACTGCACCACATCGACCGGGGTCTCTGGCAGGGCTTCGCGCCCGGTCCCGGCCAGGCGTACACGGTCGAAACGACCTACGCCAACGCTCCGACCTGGACCGCGGATGACCCGTACCGCTTCGTGCCGTCCGTCGGCGAGATCGACCTCTACCTGTGGGCCGAGGGCCGCCACGAGCAGCTCTGGCACGTGCTCGGCGCGCACTACCGCCCGCACGAGGGCGTCGACGGCACCTCGTTCTCGGTGTGGGCCCCGCACGCGATGGCCGCCCGCGTCGTCGGCGACTTCAACGGCTGGAACGGCGTCGGCCACGCCATGCGCCGGCTCGACGACAACGGGGTCTGGGAGCTGTTCGTGCCCGGCCTCGAACCCAACAGCACCTACAAGTTCGAGCTGCTGACCCAGGACGGGCGGTGGGTCACCCGGGCCGACCCGATGGCGCGCTGGGCCGAGGTGCCGCCGTCCACGGCATCCCGCGTCGTCAATTCGATCTTCACCTGGAGCGACCAGGCCTGGCTGGATGCCCGTGCCGCCCGCGACCCGCACAACTCCCCGATGAGCGTGTACGAGGTGCACCTCGGGTCGTGGCGTCCCGGCCTCAGCTATCGCGACGCCGCCGACCAGCTCATCGACTACGTGCACGAGCTCGGGTTCACGCACATCGAGTTCATGCCGCTCGCCGAGCATCCATTCGGCGGATCGTGGGGCTACCAGGTCACCGGCTACTTCGCGCCGACCAGCCGCTTCGGCCACCCCGACGACCTCAAGTACCTCATCGACCGCCTGCACAACGCCGGCATCGGCGTGATCATGGACTGGGTGCCCGGCCACTTCGCGACCGACGAGTGGGCGCTCGCCAAGTTCGACGGCCAGGCGCTGTACGAGCACTCGGATCCGCGCCTCGGCGAGCACAAGGACTGGGGCACGCTGATCTTCAACTTCGGCGACTCGCAGGTGCGCAACTTCCTCGTCGCGAACGCGCTGTACTGGCTCGAGGAGTTCCACATCGACGGCCTGCGCGTCGACGCGGTCGCGAGCATGATCTACCGCGACTACTCGCGCGACGAGGGCGAGTGGGAGCCGAACATCCACGGCGGCCGGGTGTACCTCGAGGCGGTCAGCTTCCTGCAGGAGTCGAACGCGACCGCCTACAAGCGCAACCCGGGCATCGTGATGATCGCCGAGGAGTCGACGTCGTACCCCGGTGTGACGAAGCCGACCGCGGAGTCGGGGCTCGGCTTCGGGCTCAAATGGAACATGGGGTGGATGAACGACACCCTGCGCTACATGGCCGAAGATCCGATGCACCGGGCGTACCACCACGACAAGCTCACGTTCGGGCTCGTCTACGCGTTCAGCGAGAACTTCCTGCTGCCGATCAGCCACGACGAGGTCGTGCACGGCAAGGGCTCGCTGCTGCACAAGATGCCCGGCGACCAGTGGCAGAAGCTCGCGAACGTGCGCGCGTACCTGTCGTTCATGTGGGCGCATCCCGGCAAGCAGCTGCTGTTCATGGGCTCAGAGTTCGGGCAGCCCTCAGAGTGGAGCGAGGAGCGCGGGCTCGACTGGTGGATCCTCGACCAGCCCGTGCACCGCGGACTCCAGTCGCTCGTCGCCTCGCTGAACCGTGCGTACCGTCGCACACCCGGCGCTGTGGGAGCAGGACAACGATTCCGAAGGCTTCGAGTGGCTCGACGGCGGCAACGCGACGCAGAACGTGCTCGGATTCCTGCGCTGGTCGAAGGACGGCACGCCGCTCGTCGGTCTGTTCAACTTCAGCGGCAACCCGGTCGGGCCGTACCGCGTCGGCCTGCCCGTTCGCGGGCACCTGGACCGAGCTCGTCAACACCGACGCCGTCGAGTACGGCGGGTCGGGCGTGGGCAACTACGGCTCGGTGGATGCCACGGACGAGCCGTTCGGCGGCCGCCCCGCGTCGGTCGAGCTCACGCTGCCGCCGCTCGCGGGGTTGTGGCTGGTGCCTGCCGTAGTCTGCAGCGGGCCCAGCTCAGTACAGCAGTCCGGTCAGCCGGCGCCGCGCCGCGACGACCCGCGGGTCCTCGCCGCCCACGATCTCGAAGTAGTCGAGCAGGCGGGTGCGCACGGTGTTCTTGCCTGCGGCGTCGAGGGTCGGGAAGAGGTCGAGGAGCCGCGCGAACGCGTCGTCGACGTGTCCACCGCTGATGTCGAGGTCGGCGACGGCGAGCTGGGCGGCGATGCTGGCTGGAGCCGCGGCGGCGGCCGATCGGATGGCATCGGCCTCTGCGCCATCCAACCGCTGGAGCAGACGCACCTGGGCGAGCCCGGCCACGGCGAGCAGGTCGCGCGGGTTCTGGGCGATCGCAGTCTCGTACTCCTTGACCGCTGTGGCGAAGTCACCGGCCGCGATGGCGTCGAAGGCCTCCTGGTGGTGCGGGGGCAGGGGCTCCTCGGCAGGCTCGACGGCCTCGCCGTTCTCGCCGACCGGGATGCTGCCGGTCGCGCCCTGCTGCGCCGCAAGCTGGAGCACCTGGTCGAGCACCGATCGCAGCTCATCCTCAGCGATCGCTCCGACGAACAACTGCACCGGTCGTCCGGCGACCACGGCAGCGACGGTCGGAACCTGCTGCACCTGGAACGCCTGCACGAGCTGCGGGTTCGCCGTGCCGTCGATCGTCGCGAGCGCGAGGCGCCCGCCGTACGACTCGATGACCGCGCCGAGCGCCGGCTCGATTCCCTGGCCGTAGAACTCGACGATCACCGGCACTCGCGCCGAAAGGTCGAGCACCGCGGTGAAGCTCGCGTCATTGGCCTCGAACACGACGCCGCTCGGCGCCGGCTGGACGCCCGCTGGTGGGCGCACGAGCGACGACAGGTCGACTGCGCCCCTCAGGTTGGCTCCGGCGGGATTACCGCCGGGCTGGGCGTTGCTCATCCGACCTCCGACGCAGTGGCGAGTCCGTAGCTGTACCCGAGCAGCACGATCTTCTCGTCCGACCCTACCGGCGGCACGTAGAACAGCAACTGCGCGTCGTAGCTCGCCATAACACCCTTGGTGCTGATCGCGAGACCGGTGAGCGCCTTGACCCGCCCGGACGGGTTGATGGCCGCCCCAGCCTCGATCGGCGTCACGGTGGTGACGTCGTACAGGTCGACGGCGACGATGGCGCCGGCGTCGTTCGTGGCGAGCGAGATCGGCACTCCCTCGCCCTCGGCCTGCGTGAACGTGATGGATGCCGTCGTCGCAAGCTGCACCGGCCTCCGCCGCCTTGGCGTCCTTGAGCGAGGTGCGAAGGCTGTCGCCCTCGACCTCGAAGTCGAGGTACGTCGACGCCTCCTCGGCCTTGGCGAGGATCTCGCCGTAGCTCGCCGCGAGCGCCGACGGCGAGAGCTTCAGCACGCCGATGTCCGGGGCGAGTCCCGGCGCGCCCACACTCGCCGGGGCGAGGTCGGGGATGCGGGCCGACGGCTCGAGCGTGATCGCGTAGGTGACCTTGTAGTCGGCGCGCGGGTCCTCCTGCGTGAGCATGAGCGCGACCGGGGCGATCGTGTCGTCATCCTCGACCTTGATGATCGCGAAGACGGTGCGCGGCCACGTGTCGGTCTGCTGCGGCAGCACCACCTCGACCTGGCCGTCCGGGATCACCGGCACGAGCGCGCTGAGCGACGGATCGTTCTTGCGCACGGTGTAGTCGGTGGTGCGCAGCAGCAGCGCTGGTCCGTCGAAGCGGGTCGCGAGCAGCGTCGCATCCATCGCCGCATCCGCCTCGGTCGCGACATCGATCACGTCGGAGACGATGCGGTCGATCTGGTTCGCGGTCACCGCAGGCGGGGTGATCGCCACGGCCTCGCCCGTCGATGACGGCCCGGGGATCGGCGCCGATGGCCCGGCTTCCGGGAACAGGTCACCCGTGCACCCCGAGAGCGCGAGCGCACCGACGAGCACGACCGGCACCGCGATGAGCGGACGTGCGCGACGACGACCGCCGACCGGGGCGACGGCAGTTCCGGGCTTGCTCGCCCTGGCGGGGCGACGGCCCGGCTTGTACTTCGGCTGGCGCGGGAGCTTCGGCTGCTTGCGTCGCGGACCCCGCGAGCTGCGCACGTGGTAGATCGCCCACAGCAGGAACGCGAGGCCGAGCAGCAGCACGGCCGCCCCGGCGATGATCATGGGCACCGCCCACGGCGTCGAGTTGTCGAGTGGCCAGGCTGATCGACAGCGTGGATGGCGCGGGCAGCACGCCATCCGACGCGATGATGACCGACACCCCATCGGGCGCGTTGAGCTTGAGGCGCAGGCTCGACTCCTCCGCGATCTCGGCGAGCCACAGGTCGGATCCGGCGGGGTCGGGCACCTCGCTCGCTTCGCCCGGGATGACCTCGCTCACGAGTTCGCCGCTCTCGGCGTCGTACGTGACGAAGTTGTACTCGGTGTCGCCGATCCACGAGAGCACGTCGTTGGTACGCCCGTACGCGGCGAACACCGCGTCGTCACCGCTGACCGAGAGGGTCTGGGTGCCGTCGAACGCGTTGAGCGCCGAACTGTCGATGACCGTGACGGGCGCGTCGCCGGTCGTCTCGCCGGCCGCCGCCACCTCGTCGGGTGACGCGAAGATGGTCTGCTGGGCAACACCCCAGCCCATGAGCACGAGGGCGAGCACGAAGCTCACGATCGCGAGGACGAATCGCACGAAGTCTCTCCTTTCGCGCTGCCCACCTCCGCCGCAAGCGGCTGCTCGTGCTTGGAACGAGTGGAGGCTTGGTGCACCGGCCGAAGCCGAGATGGCAGCAACAAAGACGTTCAAGATTACCGGACGGACTACTGGGAAGTCTCTGGGAGGACGCTGCAATACGAGGTTATCTTCGGTGCAGGCCAGAGATTGCCTTTGCTCCAAGCTCGGCGTCCCGGTCTACACTCGGAGGGTTCGACGCAGCGACGAGGAGCATGTGAATGGCAGCCGACGAGACCGATTTCGGGACCGAACTGCGCGGGTACAAGAAGGATGAAGTCGAACGCGCGATCCAGGAACTTCGCCGGGAACTGAACAAGGCCAACTCCGACAAGGCGGATGCCGCCAAGGAGGCCAAGCGTCTTCAAGCCGTCGCCGAAGATCTTCAGGCAGAGCTCGACGAGACCGGACGCCCCACCTACACGGGCCTCGGCACCCGCCTCGAGAACGTGCTGCGCGTCGCCGAGGAGCAGTCGACGCGACTCGTGAGCCAGGCCGACATCGATGCCGACCAGCTTCGTGCCCAGGTCAACACCGAGGTCACCAAGCTGCGCGGCGACGCCGCCGCCCAGACCAAGGCGATGCTGGATGACGCCAAGGCACACGCAGCGCGCACGATCGCGGAAGCCGAGACCACCGCCAACGAGCTCACGTCCTCGTCGAACGCCACCGCCGACGCACTGCTGCAGGACGCGCAGCGCGAAGCCGCCGCGATCCGCGGTGCCGTCGCCACCGAGGCTGCCGAGGCACGGGCATCCGCCAAGCGCGAGACCGCGGCGCTGCGCGCCGACGCCGAGCGCCACGCCGCCGAGCTCAAGGCCACCGCAACCCGCGAGGAGGCCGAGACCCGCGAGGCGGCCGCCGAACTCGCCCGCGAGACCGAGCTCGGTCGTGCGAACTACGAGAACGAGAACGCGACCCTGCGTGCCGAACTCGCCCGCGACCTCGAGCAGGGCCGCACCGACCTCGCGCGCGAGATCGAGATCGGTCGCGCGCAGCTCGAGACAGAGATGGCGCAGAAGCGCGAAGCGTTCGAGCGCGAGATGGCGACCGTGCGCGAGGAGTTCTCCAACGAGATGACCGCGGCGAAGGCCAAGCTCGCCAACGAGACTCAGGCTTCTCGCGCCAGGGTCGAAGCCAGTGCCGAAGCCGCCCGCGAGAAGCTCCAGTCCGAGATCGACACCGAGCGCAGCACGATGCTCGCCGAGATCGCGACGGCAAGGGCCGCCGCAGACGCCGAGATCGCCGCGAACCGCAACGCCGCGGCCGAGGAGGTCGCCGAGCAGCTCGCAACGGTCAAGGCCGAGACGGCCGACGCGCGCGCCAACCTCAAGCGCGACATCGCCGACGCCCACGCCGCCCTCAAGAAGGAGTCGACGGAGGCGCAGGGCAGCACTCGAGGCCGAGGTCTCCGAGACGCGCGCCAAGCTCGCACACGACGTCGAACAGCAGACCACCGACCTTGCGCGCGACATCGAACGCCAGCGTGCCGAACTCGCCGCGGAGACTGAGACCGTGCGCGCCACGCTCGCGCACGACACCGACGAGACGCGCACGACGCTCGCCGCCGAACTCGAGCAGGCAAGGCTCGACCTCGACCTCGAGCTCAAGAACCGTCGCGACGCTGCCGAGAAGGAGCACCTCGAGCGCCACCAGTCGGCCACGGGCGAGACCCAGAAGTACCTCGACGAGGCGCAGTCGCAGCTCGCAGACGCGATCCGGCGTGCGGCCGAGAAGCGCGCGGAGGCCGAAGCGCTCGATGCGGGTTCGAAGGCCGACGCGAAGGCGCTGCGGGATGCCGCGGAAGAGTCATCCCGTTCCACCCTCGCCGAGGCGAACGAGCGCGCCCGCGCGATCGTCTCGGAAGCCGAGACCCGCTCCGCCGAACTCATCGCCGACGCCGACGCGCGACTGGCGAAGATCCGAATCGAGCGCGAAGCGGTCGGCGAGTACTTCGAGGGTCTGCGCGGCATGCTGCAGCAAGCCGATAAAGTGACTGCTGAGAACTGACCCGGCCTGACCAGCGCCGGAACCACCGGCGAAAGGCCCGACCGTGAAGATCCAGAATCCGTTCCGGCTTGGGCTGTTCGGTGGGCTGGGTGTCATCGTCGCGATCGCCCTCGGTTCGCATCGTCGGATCGCTCGGCACCGTGCTCACCTGGGTGGGTGCTGCGCTGTTCCTCGCGCTCGGTCTCGATCCGCTCGTCTCGTGGCTCGAGAAGCACAAGTTCCCGCGCGCCGTCGCGATCCTCACGGTGCTCGTCGGCGTGCTCGCGGTGTTCGCGGGCCTCGTGCTCGCGATCATCCCGGTGATCGCCGAACAGGTCGACACCGCGATCACCGCGGTGCCTGAGCTCATCGAGGGCATCCAGAACGGCGAGGTGCGGGAGAACATCCTGTCGGCCCTGCCGTGGCTGCCGATCGACCAGATCCTTGACAACATCACCAAGGCGATCGAAGAAACCGACCTTGCCGGCGGACTCGGCGGCGGGTTGCTCGCGGTGGGCTTCGGGCTCGCGCAGGCGGTGACCGGCGCGATCATCGTGCTCATCCTCACCCTCTACTTCGTCGCGTCGCTCACGAGCATCAAGCGCGGGCTCTACCAGCTGGTCCCGGCCTCGAAGCGGCCCACCTTCATCGATCTCGCCGAGCAGGTGAGCACCTCGGTGGGACGCTACGTGATCGGGCAGGGCAGCCTCGCGCTGGCCAACGGCATCCTGTCGTTCCTCGTGCTCACGTTCCTGCTGCCGCTGATCGGCACCATCTTCGGCGTCGACCTCGACATCCGCTACTCGGCGCTGCTCGCGTTCATCGCGTTCCTCGGCTCGCTCATCCCGCTCGTCGGAACGCTCACGGCGTCGATCATCATCACGACGCTCGTCGCGCTGTTCAACGGGTTCCCCGCCGTGCTCGTCGTCGGCATCTACTACCTGGTCTACATGCAGATCGAGGCGTACGTGCTGAACCCGCGCATCATGAGCTCCGCGGTCAAGGTGCCCGGCGCGATCGTCGTGATCGCAGCCCTCGCCGGAGGGACGCTGCTCGGCATCCTCGGCGCGCTCATCGCGATCCCGGTGGCGGCGGCGATCCTGCTGGTGTTCCGCCAGGTGATCGTGCCTAGGCAGAACGAACTGTAGGCCACTCGGCTCGGCAGCGGGAGCTTCGCCGGGTTCACCGCGCGCACGATCTCGGTGAGCACGCGGTAGGTCTGCGCCTCGCCGACCCAGAGGTGCTTGCCGCCCTCGACCGCGATCAGCTCCGCCTCTGGCACGACCGCGAATCGCTCGGCGGCCTCGGCGGGGCGCAGGTAGTCGTCGAGCTCCGGCACCACCACGACGAGGCGCTTGCCGCTGCCAGACCATGCGGCGAGCTCGTCGGCTGACGTGCGGTGCAGGGGCGGGGAGAGGAGCATCGCGCCATCCACGCCATGGTCCAGATTGAACGGGTCCAGTCCGTACTTGAGAACGACCTCGGTGCCGAACGACCAACCGACGAGCCAGGGATGCGGCAGCCCGAGCTCCACGACGAACCGCATCGCCGCCGCGAGGTCGAGCCGCTCGTCGACACCCTCGCCGAAGGAGCCCTGCGGACGTGCCGCGCGGCGATTCCACCCCACGGAAGTTGAACCGCAGCACGGCGAGATCCGCAAGCGCGGGCAGTCGGGCAGCGGCCTTGCGGATGATGTGCGAGTCCATGAACCCGCCGTGCGTCGGCAGCGGGTGCAGGAACACGAGCGTCGCGACCGGGTCGGCCTCGACTCGGCAGCGCGAGTTCGCCGACGAGCGTCAGGCCGTCGGAGGTGTGGAGCTGGATGTCGGTGCGCCGCGCCGGCAGCTCGGTCGAACTCCGGATCGCGCCGTCGCCGTCGCTCACGGGCGGATCTTCCAGCAGTGGCGTGTGCCAGTGCCGGCGGCCGGCGAGGTCGTCCGCCTCACCCATGAGGCCGTCGGCGCGCCAGGTCACGGTGTGCGCGACCCCGGACGAGATCTCGAGTCCGCAGCCGGGACAGGTGTACGTCCTTGGTCGCGTTCGACGCCGAGAGCGGCTGCACGTTCCAGACTCCGTCGCGCTTGTGCTCGGTGTGCTTGAACGCGATGAGGGCGCGGGTGAGGTCGAGCTCGTCGTCGCCCCCGGCACCCGCTCCCCCGCTGCGCCCCCGCGGGCGGTTCGAACGAGGCATGGTTCCAGTCTAGGTCGGGGCGCCCCACTCGACCGGCTCTACCCGACCGGCTCGGCCCCACTCGGGTTGTCGATCTGCTCGAGCCGAGTCTCCTCGAGGTCGAGCATCGCCTGCGCGCGGGTGAGGATGCGCGACGGGTAGGAGCCGTTCGACCGTGCCTCGAGCAGCGCCTCGCGCTCGGCCTGCAGCACCTCGCGGCGCAGCGCCCGGTACTGCCGCTGCGGCGAGTGCTTGAGCCCGTCGATGCCCGCGCCGTGGTCGGCGCGCTCCCACGCGGCCTCCGCGCTCAGCAGGGTGTCGCGCCGGACGCGCTCGATCACCTCCGGGTCGGCGATCTCCCCCTCGGGGAGCTCGATCGCCGGGGACTCGAGTGCCGCGACGCCCGCCTCGCCCATCTCGTCGAGCAGCTGGGCGAGCTCCCGGCGATCGGCCGCGCGGTCGGCGCCCTTGATCTTGGTGAGCCTGATCAGCCACGGCATCGTGCCGCCCTGCAGCAGCAGGGTCGCCACGGCGACCGTGAACGCGATGAGCACGAGCTGCGGGCGGTACGGAGTCTCGCTCGGCAGCGACTGGGCAGCGGCGAGCGTGACCACGCCGCGCATGCCGGCCCAGCCGAGGATGACGCCACCGCGCCATCCAAGCCCCTCGGCCCTGAGCTCCTGTACGTCGCGCTCGCGGCGCTTGACCGCCCGCTCGCCGCGTTCGAGCCGCCGCTGGGCGCGATCGGGCAGGTCGGTCTTCGCCTCCGCTCGAGCGAAAACCGTGCGCCATCGCGAGTTCTGAGCCTCCACCCCGGCTTCGACCCGCCGCAGGAGCAACAGCAGCGGCCCGATGAACGCGAACCGGATCGCGAGCACGACCGCCATCATGAGAAGCCCGAGCAGCACGGCGGTCTGGGCGCTGAGCTCGTCCTCCTCCACCTGTGAGATCAGCAGGCTCACCTGCAGCCCCATGAGCAGGAAGACGCCGTTCTCGAGCACGAACTGCAGCGTGCGCCAGTTGAGACGTTCCGAGATCCGCGCCTGCGCGTTGAAACGCTTCGCGCTGGAGTGCCCGGAGTAGAGGCCGGCGATCACGACCGCGAGCACGCCGCTCGCGTGGAAGTACTCGGCGGGCAGGTAGGCGATGAACGGCACCGCGAACGAGATCGCGGTGTCGAGCATGGGATCACGCAGCTTGCGAGCGCACGAACACGGTGACGAAACCCGACGATGAGGCCGATCGCGACGGCGAGCGAGACCGCGAAGGCGAAGTCCGCTGCCACCTCCCAGAACGTCACGGTCGCCGCGGTGGCGGCGATCGCCGACCGCAGCAGGACGAGGGCGGTCGCGTCGTTGACGAGGCTCTCGCCCTCGAGGATCGTGACCAGCCGCGGCGGCAGGCCGAGCTTCTTGCCGAGTGCCGTCGCGGCCACGGCATCCGTCGGGCTGATCACCGCGCCGATCGCGACCGCGGCCGCGAACGACAGGTCAGGAAAGATGAAGAACAGGATGGCCCCGGTGCCGAACGCCGTCGCGACGACGAGCACGACGGACAGCGCCGAGATGCTCGGGAAGTTGCGTCGGAAGTCCACGATCGGCACATTGATCGCCGCTGAGTAGAGGATGGGCGGCAGCAGTCCCATGAGGATGAGCTCGTGCGGCACCTCAGACGGCGCACCCGGCAGGTAGCTGAAGCCGAACCCGATCAGGATGAGCAGCAGCGGCGCCGCGATGCCGAGCTTCTTACTGAACGCGCCGGCCGCGACCACGACCACGATGCCGATGACACCGAAGAGCGCGAACTCCATCGGGTTGGCCGTGTCGACGACATCGACGACCTGTGCCACCCGATCCATGCTCGGAGTTTACCCGGCGCGCTTCACCCCGATCGAGTGAGGCCGAGCGCTAGTACCAGCCGTTGGCTTCCGAGTGCGCCCACGCCCCACACGGGGTGCCGTAGCGGCTCTGGATGTAGCCGAGCCCCCAGGTGATCTGCGTCGCCGGGTTGGTCGCCCAGTCAGCACCGGCCGAGGCCATCTTGTCGCCGGGCAGGGACTGCGGAATGCCGTACGCGCCGCTCGAGGCGTTGTGCGCGTACACGTTCCAGCCGGACTCGCGGTTCCACAGGGCGACGAGGCAATTGAACTCGTCGGCGCCCCAGCCGCGAGCCGTGACCATCTCGAGCGCGATTGCCTGGGCGCTGCCGGGGTCAGGCACGCCAGCCGCGGGAGCCGAGAGCGCAACGACCTTCACCGGCTCACTCACCGTGTAGGCATCGCGCGCGATGCCGTTCGCGTACTCGCCAGCGAGCGCGAGCTGCTGCGTGTCAATCGGCCGCACCGGAGCCTCGACCGCGGATGCGGCGGGCACGGGCTCTGGCGAGACCACCGCGAGGGCGAGGAACGCCATCGTGACGAAGCCCGCGAAGACCGGCAGGGACCACGAAGACCGGACGTGTCGTCCGGTGATGTCTCCCCCGAGGCTCTTGCGCTCTGCACGGAGGGCGTCGATGCGTTCGTGGCCCACGGTCGAAAATGGTACCCGACACGGCTGGCAATCCCCAGAGCGGGCGGAACGCGCCCGTTCCGTGTGCGCTACTGCCGAACGGCCAGCATCACGTCGATCACCGCGTCGAGCACGACGTCGACCTGCGACTCGCTGTAGCCACCGCGCTTGGGCGTGAAGGTCACGGTGCGCACCTGGTCGATGCTCATGGGCTTGCCGTGCTGGAAGTATCCGGCGAGGCGGGCGGCGAACGCATCCACCTCCTTGCGCGAATAGCCGGTCGCGAGCGCGCCCACCGTGCGGAACTTCTGCCCGTCGGGGCGGGCGAGCCGGTCGAGGATCTCCTGCGCCGTTGTCCGGGCCTGGGCGTACCAGGCCTGGTCGCCCTGCTGCGCGAGCGACCGCTCGCGCTCACGGGTGGCGAAGGCGTCTTCGAGGCGCTCGAGCGCGGCATCCACGTGGGTGGTCGAATATCCACCCTTCTGCATCTGGAAGGCCATGCGGCGGATGCTCTCGGCGCTCACCGGGTTCGGCACGTTCGGGTCGGCGGTGTACGCGCGCCGGGCATCCTCGAGGAAGTCCTCGACCTGGTCGATGTTGTAGCCGAGCCTCGACTTGCGGCTGCGGGGGAAGGTCGTGCTCACGCCATAGACCCTATCTCGCTCGCCACGGCGCGCAGATCAGCCGCCGGCGAAGATCAGGAACAGCGCCCACGCCACCGCGCCCGAGAGCAGTGACGAGTCGAGGCGATCGAGGAAGCCGCCGTGACCGGGCAACCACGTGGAGATGTCCTTGATGCCGAGGTCGCGCTTGATGAGCGACTCGGCGAAGTCGCCGGCGGTGGCCGTCACGACCATCGCGAGGGCGAGGATGACGCCGACCCACCACGGCTGCTGGAGCATGAAGATCGCGAGCAGGATGCCGGCGAGCAGTGCCGCGGCGACCGAGCCGGCGAAGCCCTCCCAGGTCTTGCCGGGGCTGATGACGGGAGCGATCTTGTGCCGGCCGAACGCGACGCCGGCCGCGTACGCCCCAGTGTCGACCGAGACCACGACGATGAGGAAGGCGAGGGTCCACCACTGGCCGCCGTCCTGGGCGGTGAGCAGCACCGTGAAGCCCGCGAGAAACGCGACGTAGGCCTGGATGAGGGCGCCGGCGCCGAGATCCTTGAGCAGCGCGATACCCGTGGTGCGGTGGCTCGGCCGCAGCAGTTCGACGATGCGCCAGAGCGAGACGAACGCCACCCCGGCAAGCGTCACGAGCCAGTGCCCAGCCGCGCCCCAGTAGAAGGCGGCTGGAACGACGGCCAGGCCAGCCACGATTGCGGCGAACCGCGGAACGTCACGTCCGGCGAAGCGCAGCGCACTCGCGAGCTCGAACGTGACGAAGCCGATGAGCACGGCCGCGAACACCATGTAGAGCTCTTTGATGACGATCAGGCTGACGAGCAGCGAGCCGCCGAGCACGAGCCCGACGAGGATCGCGGTGAGCAGGGGCCGCCCGGTCCGCGCGTTGATCTTGTCGTTGGTGGCGCGCACCTGCGCCTCGAAGTCCGACGCCATCAGACCTCG
Source organism: uncultured Actinomycetota bacterium (assembly GCA_963790235.1). GTDB lineage: Bacteria > Actinomycetota > Actinomycetes > Actinomycetales > Microbacteriaceae > Rhodoglobus. The sequence goes on along the minus strand of CAWBNZ010000008.1, from coordinate 32,399 downwards.
AGCAGCTCGGCTTCCTTGCGCTTCAGGGCCTCGTCGATCGCGTCGACGTTGGACTTCGTGACGGCCTCGAGCTCCTTGTCGGCGCGGTCGAGCTCGTCCTCGCCGACCTCCTTGAGCGCTTCGAGGTCGTCCTTGGCGTTGCGGCGCACATTGCGAATGGCGACGCGAGCCTGCTCGGCCTTCTCGCGCACGATCTTCACGAAGTCCCTGCGGCGCTCCTCGGTGAGTTCCGGCAGGGTCGCACGGATGATGTTCCCGTCGTTGCCGACGCTGGCACCAAGGTGCTCCGCGGCGACGAGGGCCTTCTCGATGTCTTTGAGGGCGGCTTTGTCGTAGGGCGTGATGACGAGCATCCGCGCCTCGGCGACCGTCATCGACGCGAGCTGGCCGAGCGGCGTCGGCGTGCCGTAGTACTCCACGAGCACCTTCTGGAACAGGGCTGGGTTGGCACGACCGGTGCGCACGGTGGCGAAGTCGTCCTTTGCGACCTCGACGGCCTTGGCCATCTTGTCGCGGGCTTCGGTCATGACGTCGCTGATCACGGCAACTCCTTTGGTACTCGGCTGACGGCGCTCGAGGCGGTCAGGTCACCCAAAAGCGTACCGTCAACGCCGGTATGGCAGCGGTCAGTTGGAGACGAGCGTGCCGATGCGCTCGCCCTTGATCGCCTTGGTCAGGTTGCCCGCGGGCTCCATGCCGAAGACGACCATGGGCATCCCGTTGTCCATGCAGAGGCTGAACGCGGTCGAGTCCACGACCTTGAGGCCCTGCACGAGCGCGTCCTGGTAGGTCAGCTGGTCGAGCTTGACCGCGGAGGTGTCGTGGCGCGGGTCGCCCGAGTACACGCCATCGACACCGTTCTTCGCGACGAGCACGACGTCGGCGGAGATCTCGAGGGCGCGCTGCGCCGCGACGGTGTCGGTGGAGAAGTACGGGAGTCCGGCGCCGGCGCCGAAGATGACGACGCGGCCCTTCTCGAGGTGGCGGTCCGCCCGGCGTGGGATGTACGGCTCGGCCACCTGGGTCATCGAGATCGCGGACTGCACGCGGGTCGCGGCGCCCGCCTGCTCGAGGAAGTCCTGCAGCGCGAGCGCGTTCATGACCGTGCCGAGCATGCCCATGTAGTCGGCGCGTGAACGGTCCATGCCGCGCTGGCTGAGTTCGGCACCGCGGAAGAAGTTGCCACCACCGACGACGATCGCGACCTCGACCTCGTCGATGGCTGCGGCGATCTCACGAGCGATGGATGCCACGATGTCGGGGTTCACCCCGAGCGAGCCGCCGCCGAACGCCTCACCGGAGAGCTTGAGAATGACCCTGCGCTTGCGGACTTCGGACATGGTTCTCCTTCGGCGAGGCAGCAGGGATCTCGTACAGGCTACCGAACGACGAAGAGCCCAGCGGTCAATCCGCTGGGCTCTTGCGATCGTTGAAGGGCTAGGCGCCGACCTTGAAGCGGGCGAACCCGGTCACGGTGAGTCCGGCATCCTTCAGCACCTTGCTGATCACGAGCTTGTTGTCGCGCGCGTAGTCCTGCTCGAGCAGGGCGATCTGCTTGAAGAACGAACCGATGCGACCCTCGATGATCTTCGGCAGGGCGGCCTCGGGCTTGCCCTCGTCGCGGCTGATCTCGCTCGACGATCGCACGCTCCTTCTCGACCTCGGAGGCCGGAACCTCGTCGCGAGTGAGGTACTGCGGGTCGGCGAACGAGATGTGCTGAGCCACGCTGCGCGCGGTCTCGGCGTCATCACCCGTGTAGGCGACGACGACACCGACCTGCGGAGGCAGGTCCTTGTTCGTGCGGTGCAGGTACACCGAGAACTTGTCACCCGGGATGCGCACGATGCGACGCAGCTCGATCTTCTCGCCGAGCACGGCAGCCTCGTCGGCGATGACCGACTCGACCGTGCCGTTGCCCACCTTGGTCGCCAGCGCGGCCTCGAGGGTCTCGGCACCCGAGTCAGCGAGTGCCTGGAGCACCGTGTCGCCGAGCGCGATGAACTTGTCACTCTTCGCGACGAAGTCGGTCTCGCTCGCGAGCTCGATCATCGTGACCGCGGTTGCGGTCTCGACGGCCGCGATGAGGCCCTCGCTCGTGGAGCGGTCGGCCCGCTTCGCGTTGCCCTTCGCACCCTTGAGTCGCAGCAGCTCTGTGGCCTTCTCGAGGTCACCGTCCGCCTCGACGAGTGCGTTCTTGGTGTCGACCATGCCGGTGCCGAGGCGCTCGCGCAGGGTCTTGATGTCCGCCATGGTGACGTCTGCCATCTGTGGTGTTCCTTAGCTTGGTTGTACGACCGCTCGTGGCGATCGGAATCGACTACTTGTCTGCTGCCGGCTTCTTGGCCGCAGCTGCCGCCTTCGAAGGAGCAGCCTTGGCGGCGGGCTTCTCGGCCTTCTCCGCAGCGGGCTTCTCGGCCTTGCCTGCCTTCGCAGCGGGAGACTTCTTCGCGACAGGCTTCTTCTCGTCCTCGGTGGCCTCGGCCTCGATCTCGGCCTCGAGCTCCGCGTCGGACTCGACGTGGTGCTCGGGAACGAGCGTCGCATCAGCGGCGGCCTCGTGCTCGGCGACGACGGCATCCGCGTCGTTCTCGTCGGTCGGCAGCTCGGTGGCTGGGGCGGTCTCACCCTGGGTCTCGCTCGCGGCGAGCAGCTCGGCCTCCCACGCGGCCAGCGGTTCGACCTCGTCGCCCTCTTCGGGCTTCTGGTGGCGCTGGATGAGGCCCTCGGCCGCGGCATCCGCGATGATTCGGGTCAGCAGGCCGACCGAACGGATCGCGTCGTCGTTTCCTGGAATCGGGAACTGCAGCTCGTCGGGGTCGGCAGTTCGTGTCGAGGATACCGATCACGGGGATGCTGAGCTTGCGCGCCTCGTCGATCGCGAGGTGCTCGCGCTTCGAGTCGACGACCCAGATCGCCGACGGCGTCTTCGTGAGGTTGCGGATACCGCCGAGCGACTTGTGCAGCTTGTCGAGCTCGCGCTTCTTGATGAGCAGTTCCTTCTTCGTGAAGCCGCTCTTGGAGCCGTCCTCGAAGTCGAGCTCCTCGAGCTCCTTCATGCGCGCAAGGCGCTTGGAGACCGTCGCGAAGTTGGTGAGCAGTCCACCGAGCCAACGCTGGTTGACGTACGGCTGGCCGACGCGGAGCGCCTGCTCAGCGATCGACTCCTGCGCCTGCTTCTTCGTACCGACGAAGAGCACGGTGCCGCCGTGGGCGACCGTCTCCTTGACGAACTCGTACGCCTTGTCGATGTACGCGAGCGACTGCTGCAGGTCGATGATGTGGATGCCGCTGCGCTCGGTCAGGATGAAGCGCTTGACTTTCGGGTTCCACCGGCGGGTCTGGTGCCCGAAGTGAACGCCGCTGTCGAGCAGCTGGCGAATGGTGACGACGGCCATGGCCGCACTCCTTCTCGGCACGCACGCATGCGTGTTCGTGCCATTTCTCAGTTGTCTTTCCGACGCCGGATGGCGCGGAACCTGGTGCCCGGCATGCGCCCGCTTCCGCGAGGAAGACCGAATGGGAGCAGTGGCCGAATGGCACGCGTAGTCACCGGTTTTGCAACCGATGCGGGTACGAGTGTAGCAGCGTCGAGAATCGAGCGCAGAATGCCTCGGCTCCTCCACACCGCCGCCCGACTTCCGACACCCCACGCCGTTCCACGCAAGCCCGCGGCGGACCTGCCGTGCGCGCCACAGTGGATGCGTGGCCGCCCGCTCCCGTCCCACCCTCCCCGCGTTCGCCGTTCGCCGTGCTGCTGGCCGCGCTGCTGGCCCTCGGTGCGGGGCCATCGACCGCCGCGTCCGGCGACGGCACCTGGCGATGGCCGGTCGACCCGCCGCGATCCATCGCGCGGCCGTTCATCCCGCCGCCGACGCCATACGCGGCCGGTCACCGCGGCATCGACATCCGCGCGCCCGCGGGCACGCTCTACGCGCCCGCTTCTGGCGTGGTGCACTTCGCGGGCGTCGTCGTGGACCGCCCAGTGCTCTCGATCGACCACGGCGGCGGTGTCATCTCGAGCTACGAGCCCGTGATCACCACCCTCGTCGAGGGCGATGTGGTCACTCGCGGCGACGTGATCGGCACGGTCGCTGCCCGGACACTGCGCGTCAGTGTGCGTGCATCTGGGCGTGCGGGTCGACGGGCGAGTACGTGTCACCGTTGCGGTTTCTCGGCGGGATCCCGAGGGCGGTGCTGCTGCCGACGCGGTGAACGCGGGGATGCGGAGTCTAACGGCAAGCGCCTCGTGACTGGGCGGGAATCCGCCGATTACCCACGGCAGCGTCACCAGCGCGATCGCGAGCAGCGTGCCAATGATCTCATTGCCGACCAGCGCCTTGAATCGCTGCCCGCGCGGAATCCGCAGCAGCTGGTAGATCGTGCGTCCGTTCTGCACCAGCAGAGCCAGGCTCAGCGCAGCGAAGGTCAACGAGGCAGCGAGCGGGCCGGCCATGATGAGCACGAGGGGCGCGAACAGCGGGATGGCGTAGAGCAGCAACACGATGCTCGTCCCCGTGCGCAGGTACGGTTCGAACGTCGGGTTGGCAGCGCCGGATGGGCGAGTCAACGAAGAAGAACACGCCCACCAGGAACAGGCCGAGCAACGTTGCCGAGGCTCCCACGAGCGTGAGCAGCAGGTCGTCCTCAGCGCGCAGCCAATCGAGTGACACGAACTCAGGCTATCGCGCAGGGCAGCCAAGCGGGCCGCAATTACCTACGCTCTTGGGTGCGCCATCCGGTAGCTCTCCTTGAGCCGCTCGGACGAGACGTGCGTGTACAGCTGGGTCGTGCCGAGGCTCGCGTGGCCGAGCAGCTCCTGCACGGCGCGAAGGTCGGCACCACTGTCGAGCAGATGCGTCGCGGCGGTGTGACGGAACGTGTGGGGACCTGCCGGACCGGAACCCGGCACCGTCGAGAGGATGCCCGAGACCAGTTCGTACACCGCCCGCGAGCTCATCCGACCGCCGCGGGCCCCGACGAACACGGCGTCGGTGTCCCCCGCCAACTCGTGGCGCGCGGTGCCGAGATACCGCTCGAGGGCGACCTTCGCCGGCACGCCGAACGGCACGACCCGTTCCTTGGAGCCCTTGCCGAGCACGCGCACCGTGAGCCGGCCGAGGTCGACATCGCGCACCGCGAGACCGGTGAGTTCGCTCACGCGAAGCGCCGAGGCATACAGCAGCTCGATGATTGCGAGATCACGCACGGCGATCGCGTCCCCGGTGTCGGCACGCGCCTGCACTGACTCGAGGATGCCATCCACCTGCTCCCTGGTGAGCACGCGCGGAAGGTGGTGGTCGGTCTTCGGCGCCTTGAGCCGAGTGCCGGCGTCGACGGGCGTCATCCCGGTGCGGGCGAACCACGCCGTGAGGGCGCGCGCGGCGGCGGCACGACGTGCGAGGGTCGCTTTCGAGAGTCCGTCCTGGGATGCTCGCCACAGCCAGTCCCGCAGGAGCTCGAGGTCGACATCCGCCGGCGACGTCGCGGCTCGGGCGTTCGCGAACGAGGCGAGCTGCTCGAGGTCGCTGCGGTACGACTTCACGGTGTGCGCGCTGAACCCGCGGTCCGCGGCCAGGTAGCCCGCGAACTCGGCGACGGCGGTCGTGAGCTCCACGGGTCCATGGTCGCGCACAGTGCTGACCCGCGCTGGCAAGCGCGCCGCGCGGCTAGGCCTGCGAGCTCGCTTGTTCCGCTTGCCCGAACGTCGACGTCTTGCTCGAGAACGCCTCGCGGCGCTCCTCGGGGGTCATCGCCTCGATCTGCGTCCACGCTTCGATCGGGAAGCCCGTCACTTCCATGGCGTCGCCGATCGGCACGGTCGAGTGCACGATCTGCTCGTCGTAGACGTGCACGAGGCTGATCGACTGGCCGAAGTCGACACCGGAGAGCAGTCGATCCCGAGCAGTGAGGTTCAGCGTGTAGCAGGTGGCCGAGGCGACCGAGACCGGGATGCCGGCGAACATGCTGTGCGTGCCGTAGTGCAGGTGCCCCGCGAGGATGCCACGAAGGTCACTGCCGCGCACCACCTCCGCCAGTTTCGGCTGATCCTGCAGCTCGAGCATCCCCATCGCCTCGAGCATCGGGGTGGGAATGGGTGGGTGGTGGATGGCGAGCAACGATCCGTGCGGAGCGGGCGACGCGAGCACATCGGCGAGCCAGTCGAGCTGGTCGTCGGTGACCTCACCGTGGTGGTAGCCCGGCACAGTGGTATCGAAGGAGATGATGCGCAGTCCGTTGACGTCGTAGACGCGGTCCTGCGGCGCGTCCGACTCCTCGCCGAACAGGATGCGCGAGTACTCGGGGCGCTCATCATGGTTGCCCATCACCCAGATGAGCTGCGCCCCCATCCGCTCGGCGGCGGGCTCGACGAGTGCCCTGAGCCGCTCGTACGCATCGGCCTCGCCGAGGTCGGCGAGGTCACCCGTGAAGACGAGCGCCTGCGGATGCACGTTGGACTGCTCGAGCTGGTGGAGCGTCTGCTCGAGGTGCGCGAGCTGCTCGACGAGTCCGTAGAGCAGCCTCCCGTCGGCGAGGAGGTGGGTGTCGCTGATGTGGGCGATGACATGCGAGGGGGCCGGGTGCTGGCCGAGCTGGATCACGCGCACAACTGTAGGCGACAAGGTCAGGCGCCAGGTGGCTCATCCTGGATGACGGACAGCATCGTGCCATCGGTCTGGGGCGGCGTCCAAAGTCTTCGCCTCGTGCCATCCATCCACTCTATGAACGGCCGCTGACGCGCCGCCACCCCCGTTCCGTCTCGCGTACCACGCCATCCAACTCGAGGCGGGCCAGCGTGGATCCCGTGGCCGAGATCGAGAGACCCGCGCGCTTCGCGATCTCGTCGAGGCCGCGACCGGCCCGGGTGCTCAGCGCGTCCAGCAGCCGCGTCGTCGTGGGGTCGGGGTGCCCGCGATTCGCCGCGGTACCGAGTGCACCGGCTGCGCCTGGCCGCGCGAGTTCAGCCATCTCGTCGGGGCCGGTGACGCAGATCGCCGGCGACTCGCGCAACAACCGGTGGCAGCCCGCTGAGGCGGGGCTCGTCACCGGACCGGGCACCGCTCCGAGCGGACGTCCGAGGTCGGCGGCGTGGTGCGCGGTGTTGAGCGAGCCCGACCGCGAGCCGGCCTCGAGCACGACCGTCGCGAGACTCGCGGCCGCGATGAGCCGGTTGCGCTGCAGGAAGCGCCACTTCGTCGGCGGCGAGCCGCATGGCAGCTCCGAGACGACGCAGCCCTCGGCGACGATGCGCGTGAGCAGGGCATCGTGTCCGCTCGGGTAGAAGCGGTCGACACCACCCGCGAGGAACGCGATCGTGTGCCCGTGGCTTGCGAGCGCCGCGCGATGCGCCATTCCGTCGATGCCGTACGCCGCGCCCGAGACGATCGCGAACCCGCGATCGACGAGGCCCGCCGAAGACTCCATCGTCACGTGCTCGCCGTAGCCGGTGGCGGCTCGGGCCCCGACGAGCGCGATCGAGTCGGAGAGCGCTGCGAGCGCGGCATCCTCGCCCCTGGTCCAGAGGGCGATCGGGGCATGGGCGCCGAGATCGTCGAACGGGCGGTGCCACGACTCGTCCTCCGGTGTGCGCAGCCGCACGCCAAACCGCGCGGCCTGCCGCAGTGCGAGCAGCGCGTCTGCGGACGAGAGCCGCGGCGTCCACCGCGCGAGAGCCGGCTCGAGCACGTCGGCTTCGATCCCGGTGGATGCCGCGAGCTCCCCCACCCCGCGATGCTCGAGCACGGCGGCCAGCGCGCCGCCCGGCCCGAGTGCCGCGATGAGGGCGCCAGCCGCGCCATCCCCGGGTTCGGCCATGCCAGTCCACGCAGCGCGCGCGAACGTGCGCTCGACGCCCTCGGTGTCGAGATCGTCGCGGGTCACGGCGCGCACGAGGGTCGCGACCTCGGCTTGCTTGAGTCCGAACATGGTCACGTCGAGATCGCCCTCCTCAGGAACAGTGCCTTGCCGACATGGTCGGCATCGGGTCGCGCGGCGCCGTCGAGGTCGGCGACGGTCCACGCAAGTCGAAGCACGCGGTCGTAGCCGCGCATGGTGATACCGCCGCGTTCGAGCGCGCGGTCGATGGACGCCGTCACCGCCGGTGCGAGCCTCGCCGCCGGCCCGCGCAGCCACGACCCGGGCACGTGCGAGTTGAGCCGCCACGGCGTGCTCTGCGAGGCGCTCGGCCGCGGCATCTCGAGCGGCCATGACGCGAGTTCGGGCCTCCCGGGTCGTCGTGCCGCCCGAGCCGAGGCGCAGCTGCGCGGACGTGATGCGGGCGACGCGGTACTGGATGTCGATGCGATCCAGCAGCGGACCCGACAGCCGCCCGACGTACCGACGCCGCGCCTGCGGCGGGCACGTGCAATTGCCGTCCTGCGATCCGTATTGTCCGCACGGGCACGGATTCGCGGCGAGCACGAGTTGGAATCGTCCTGGATACTGCGCGACCGCGTTCGACCGGTGGATCGTGATCACCCCGGATTCGAGCGGCTGGCGCAGCGCGTCGAGCACCGAGGGCGAGAATTCTGGCGCTTCATCGAGAAACAGAACGCCGTGGGCCGCCCGAGCTGCAGCTCCCGGCCGGATGATGCCCGACCCTCCCCCGACGAGCGCCGCAGCTGACGCGGTGTGGTGCGGCGCCTCGAACGGCGGGCGCGTCGTGAGCGCCGAGCCGACCGGCAGCCCGGAGAGCGAGCGCACCGAGCTCACCTCGAGCGCGTCATGCGGGTCGAGTTCGGGCAACAGGCCCGGCAGCCGCGCGGCGAGCATGGTCTTGCCTGCGCCGGGCGGTCCGAGCAGGAAGACGTGGTGTCCGCCTGCCGCTGCGACGATCATCGCGTCGACCGCATCCGTGTTGCCGATGACGTCCGCGAGATCGAGGTGCTCGGCGCCGAGCCCGCGTGAGTCCGCGTCTTCGCGAGTCGTGCGGGTGATCACCTCGACGGGCTCGGGTTCGAGCTCGGCACCGTGCGCGATCGCGGCGTCTCGCAGGCTCGCGACGGGGATGACGCGGATGCCCGGCACGAGCCCCGCCTCATCCGCGTTGCCCGCCGGTACCATCACCGAGTCGAACCCAGCGCGCTGCGCAGCGAGGACTGCGGGCAGGATGCCGTCGATTGGTCGCAGTCGGCCGTCGAGTCCCAGCTCCCCCAGATGCACCACGCGGTCGATCGCTGCCGGATCGATGTCGCCAGCGGCCGCGAGCGCCGCCACGGCGATCGCCAAGTCGAACCCGGAGCCGTGCTTCGGGAGCGCCGCGGGCGAGAGGTTGACGGTGATCTTGCGATTCGGCAGCGGAAGTCCCGAATTGGTCGCGGCCGCACGCACCCGATCCTTCGCCTCGTTGAGGGCGCTGTCGGGCAACCCGATGAGCACGAAGTACGGCAGGTTGCTCGTGATATCGGCTTCGATCTCGACGAGCGCACCGTGCATGCCGAGCAGCGATACCGAGTAGGTGCGGCCGAGGCTCTGCCGTCGCGGCGCCGCAGCGGCGGCAGCCATCAAAACACACGCTCCAGGTGCTCGACCACAACCACGCCCGCGCGCGGCGCGACGACCGCGATCGCGTCGATGCGGATGCGGTCGCCGCGGCCGGGATGCGCGTCGCACCACGCAGCGGCAAGTCGTCGCAGTCGCGCGAGTTTCACCGCCGTGATGGCCTCGAACGGGTGGCCGAAGCCGACCCCAGACCGGGTCTTGACTTCGACGAAGACGGTCTCGCCGGCATCCATCGCGACCAGGTCGATCTCGCCCTGGGTGCACCGCCAGTTGCGATCGAGGATGACGAGGCCCGCGTCGCGCAGATACCGCTCCGCGATGTGCTCACCGCGCTTGCCGAGCGCATCCTTCGCTGCCATGGGTCAAGAGTGCGGCGTGACGTGACAGCGCCGCGGGCGCGTCGAGGCGATCGGCGCACTATCCGTCGGTCGACGCACGGTGGTGGAGAGATCGGTCTACCTCCGCCCGACGAACGGTGCAGGAGTAGGTCGAACGGCTGCTCAGTGCCACCCTCGGCGAGCCGCCCGAGGACCAGCCGCAGCAGCGGCCACGTTCGCGCCCGCGGCGCACCGCCGAGAACGCCCGCAGCCGCAGCGCCGCGTCCGTGATCGGCAACACCGCACCGCCTGCGTCATCGGCCACTCGATCGACATGAGTCCGACCCCGAGTCCCGCCGCGATCAGCTCCTCCACGAGCTCGAGACTGTCGATGCGGTGCGCGATCCGCGGCGTGAAGCCCAGCACCCGACGCGAGCATGAGCACGACCTCCTCATCCGGCGGTGTTGCGCGAGTTCACGATCCACGGACGGTCGGCGAAGTCTGCGAACGTGCGGTGCCGGCATCCTGCTGCGGGCACACCCGAGCCCCCACTCGGTCTACCACAGCGGCGCGACGATGACGTCGTCGCGCACGGAAGCCGGCGCGAGCGTGTAGTCGTACGCGAGCACGAGATCGACCTCGTCGGAGGCGAGCAGGGCGAACGCCTCGAATGGCTCGTACTCGTCGATCGAGACGCGACCGCTGGATGCGACTGCTCCAGTTCGTGCACGACCGGCAGCAGTGACCGCCTGATCGCCGACGCGAAGCCCGCCACCCGCAGCGTGCCGCGCGGCTCGGACTCCACGTCGAGGTCGAGCTTCGCGGCGTCGATCGCGGCGAGGATCGTGACGCGTGGTCGGCGAGGCGACGACCGGCCGGCGTCAGGCGCACTCGACGACCAAACGGCTCGAGCAGCACCGTGCCGAGCTCCGTGGCGAACAGTGCGAGCTGCTGCGACACCGTCGAGGTCGTCACGCCGAGTTCGTCGGCGACCGCCGCCATCGAACCGAGTCGCGCGAACTCGACGAGCAGGCGAAGGCGGCGTGGATCCATCGCTCCATCGTTCACGCATTCCTGAACGATTTGTCCACCGAATTCACGTGGACGTGAGCAATGGGCTGCCGGTTGACTGGAGCATGCGACGCCACGGCGACCGACCGACGCGCTCCCGCGCACGACTCGGCACGTCCCTCGCGATCGCGTCGATGCTGTGCGTGCAGCTCGGGCTCGCGGCATCCGTCGGGCTGCTGGATGCGCTCGGGCCGCAGGGCGTCGCGTGGCTGCGGTTGGCGTGGGCAGGCGTCATCCTGCTCATCATCGTGCGCCCGCGACCGCGCGACTTCGACCGTCGCTCGTTCGTCACGTGCCTGATGCTCGGGGTCGTCACGGCGGGCGTGACGCTGCTCTTCATGGCGGCGGTGGAACGGCTACCGCTCGGCACCGCGGCCGCGATCGAGTTCCTCGGGCCGCTCGGCGTCGCTGCCGCCCGCAGCGAGGGACGTGCGCGGGCGTGGCCCGTGCTCGCCGCGATCGGCGTCGTGCTGCTCACCCAGCCGTGGCAGGGCACCGCGGATCTCATCGGCATCGGGTTCGCGCTCGGCGCGGCCGCGTGCTGGGCCGCCTACATCCTGCTGACCCAGCGGGTCGGTGACACGGTCGCGGGCCTGAAGGGGCTCGCGGTGTCGATGCCGGTCGCCGGGCTCACCGCCACGCTCGTCGTGGTGCTTCTGCCCGGCAAGGCGGTGTTCTCGGCGCTCACCCCCGAGCTGCTGCTGTTTGGCTTCGGGCTCGCGCTGCTGCTGCCGGTCATCCCGTTCGCGTTCGAGATGCTCGCCCTGCGCAGGCTCACGACCGCCGCGTTCGGCACGCTCATGAGTCTCGAGCCCGCATTCGCACTCATCATCGGCCTCATCGCGCTCCACCAGGTGCCCAACCTGCTTGCGGTGCTCGGCATCGCGTTCGTCGTGGCCGCGGGCATCGGAGTCGAGCGGACGGGTGCTGCGCGGTCCGAACCCGAGGTCAGCCCAGATCCACTGCGTTCTCCGGTGCGAGAATCGCGCTGAGCGGCTCGAAGAGCAGCGTCGAGCGCAAGGTCGGGTCGTAGCCCGGCGTCGTCGTGAAGTAGATGACGACCGTGAGCTTCGCGTCGCGCAGGTACCCGACCGAGGCGTGAAGGCCCTGCAGGCCAGGCGCAGTGAGCAACCAGTCGTTCACGATCGAGATGCCCATCGCGTAGTAGCGGGCGTCGGTGTTGGTGCCGAGTCCGACCGAGCTCGGAGCCAACTGCCGCTCGTGATCCTCATCGGAGACGAGCGCACCGGTGCCGAGGGCCTCGATCCACGCTCGCAGGTCGTCCTGGTTCGATCCCCAGCCCCCCGCGAATGACGTCCAGGACGGGTCCCAGAACGTCGCCTCCTCCCACACGTCGCGCTCGCCCGTGTAGGAATGCAGCACCGGAGGGACGAGGTCGGCCGTCTCGTACGACGTGGTGCCGTCCATCCCGAGCGGGTCGAAGATGCCCTCGCGCGCGAGTTCGGCGATCGTCTTGCCGGTCGCTTCCTCGAGCACGCGGCCGAGCAGCACGATGTTCGTGTCGGAGAAGTTCCAGCTCGTGCCCGGCTCGTACTGCGGACCTTCGTTGACCCCGAACTCGATGAGCTGCTCTGGGGTCAGGTGCGCGAACGGGTCGGCGTAGAGCGTCTCCTGGAACGCGGGGATGACCGTGTAGTGCGCGATGCCCGACGTGCTGTGCGCGAGCATGTCGACGGTGACGTCGGCCAGCGGCAGGTCGGGGAAGAACGTCGTCACCGGGTCGTCGAGCGAGAGCACGCCGGCTTGGACCTGCTGAAGCAGGAGGGTCGTGATGAGGCCATGCCCGACGTTGCCGGTGCGGTGATGCATGTCGACGGTCGCCGGCACCCCGGTGAGGGATTCGCCGAGCGCCCCGACCAGCACGGGGTCACCATCCCGCCACACACCGATGATCACGGAGCCGAGCAGCTCGTCCTCGAAGATCGAGCGCACGACCTCGGCGCTCGCGGCCGCTTCATCCGTGGCGGCGACGCACAGGCCGTCGTCGAGGGTCGTGCCGTCTGGGCACGCAGACGCGGGCGCATTCGTCGGCGCGGTGCCGGGCGGACCCACCTCGGGCGCGGTGCACGCGACCAGCGCGATCGTCAGAGCGAGCAGGATGAACCCTGCTCCCGTTCGGCGAATCCCCATGAGACACCCCCTGCGCAGCAGCACCCGACCCCCGGCCCCCGCCACGCGAGTCGAGCGTACTGCTCGGTGGTCCGCCGGAGCTAGTCCTCGCCGTTGATGCGCGCGGTGAGTGTGCCGTTGAAGACCGCGAACGGGTCGTCGGGCAATGGCGGGCAGTGCTGGTCAACGACCGTTCGCTCCGGCCCGAAGTACTTGTCCTCGAAGCGGCCGTACGGTGACCAGAGCACCGCACCCCAGACCCGCTCGCTGTACGCGACGAAGTCATCGCGGTCGGGCGCCGGCGACGGTTCGAAGCCGATGCTGCGCATACAGGGCACGACGCGCCCCACGAGGTAGTCCCAGGCGTACCCGGCTTGCTCTGCGGACAGCGCGCCGAGGACGCGCGGGTCGATCGGAAAGCGATAGCGGCACGCGAAGCGGGCTATCGCCTCATGCTCCGGGTCGTTGTCGCCCTGCACGGCGTACCCGCCGAGTGTCGCGCTGACGCCGCGGATCCCCCACTCGACGAGGCACATCACCTGGAACTGCGACCACTCCGTGCGACTGGACACCATGGTCGAGGTGCCCATCTCGGGCACCGTCGCGCCTGGGTAGTGCTGCAGGAGGAGATTCAGGTCGTAGGAGTACCTCGACAGGCTCATCTCCAACGCCTCAGTGTCAGAGATGCCTGCCGGAATCGGAGCGGCGGAGGCGGCACACCCGGTGAGCGAAGCGGCGAGGCATCCACCGATCAGCAGCAGTGCGGCAGCGGGCCTCGTCGGCGAGGGCGTCACGGCTGCCTGCACATGACCGGCTACTCGTCGAGCGCGAGTTCCTTGGGAAGCTCGAGTTCCTTGGCGGAGAGCTCCTCGACGTTGACGTCTTTGAACGTGAGCACGCGCACCGACTTCACGAACCGGTCGGAGCGGTAGACGTCCCACACCCACACATCGTTCATCGTGAGTTCGAAGTAGAAATCGTGCTCGGTGTCCTGGCGCACGAGGGTGACCTCGTTCGCGAGGTAGAAGCGCCGCTCGGTCTCCACGACGAACTTGAACTGGCCCACCACGTCGCGGTACTCGCGGTACAGCGCCAGCTCGACCTCGCGGTCGTAGTCCTCGAACTCGTCCTCATCCATATCCCGGCCAGTCTACTGCTCACCTTCGTAGCGCTGGCGTGGGATCAGAACAGTGTGGGTTGCGCCTTGTGCAGCCAGCTGTGGCGGTGGAGTTCGCTCGCGCCCAGTTCGTCGATCGCGGCGTAGTGCTCGCTCGACGCGTAGCCCTTGTTCGACCACCACAGGTAACCGGGGATCACCTCATCGGCCTCGATCATGATCCGATCGCGATGCACCTTGGCGATCACCGATGCCGCGGCCACCGACGCGCAATCGCGGTCGGCCTTGACGCGGGTCTGCACGCGCGGCCTCGGTCCGTGCTCGCGCGAGAGAGAGCCGCTCAACCAGTCGTGGGAGCCGTCGAGCAGCACGACGGACGCTTCAACTGGCGCTCCGGCATCCCGCAGCTCGATCATCGCGCGCGCACCGGCGAGTCCGAGCGCGACCATGATGCCGAGCGTGTCGACCTCGTAGGCGCTCGCCATGCCCACCGCGGAGAACTTCGACCACGAACGAGCGAGTGGCGCGAGCTCCTCACGGCGCGGCTCGCTGAGCATCTTCGAGTCGCGAAGGCCGGATGGATGCTTGCGGATCTTCGTCTCGACGAGCGAGAGTCCCACCGCGACCGGGCCCGCGATCGCGCCGCGACCCACCTCGTCGGCACCGATCACGAACTCCACACCGTCGCGGTGCAGGGCATGCTCCACGCGCAGGGTCGGATCGGCGACCGTCATTCGCGGTCCACGCCGTGGAAGGTCAGCGGGTGGTTGTCGAGCCAGCTCCAGCGGTCGATCGGCCAGCTGATGAGCAGGGCCCTGCCCACGACGTTGTCGATCGGCACGAAGCCGCCGTTCGGGTCGTCGCGGTGGAACGAGGAGTCCGCCGAGTTGTAGCGGTTGTCGCCCATGACCCACAGCGAGCCGTCGGGCACGGTGACGTCGAAGTCGTCGCGCGTGACCTTCGTGACGCCCTCGGGCAGCTTGAGGTACGGCTCCTCGAGCGGCGTGCCGTTCACGGTGAGCTGGCCGAAGTCGTTGCAGCACACGACGTGGTCGCCCGGCAGTCCGATCACGCGCTTGATGAGGTGGTCGTTGCTGTCGGGCGCGCTGAGCCCGACGAACGCGAGCACGGCGTCGATCGCCGCGATCACCGGGTTCTGCTCGATCACCGGGGTGGGCGGAAGCCAGCTTCCCGGATCACGGAACACGACGACATCGCCGTGTTCGATCGGGATGAACCTCGGCTCGAGCTGGTTGACGATGATGCGGTCGTTGATGAGGAGCGTGTCCTCCATCGACGACGACGGGATGTAGAACGAGCGCACCAGGAACGTCTTGATGAGGAACGAAATGAGCAGCGCCGCGAGAAAGATCAGCAGCACGTCGCGCAGGAAGTACTTCCACCCGCGCTTCGGAGCGCGCTTGCCCAACACCTTCGCACTCGCGGCGGTTCCAGCACCCTCGCCCACAGCGGAATGGCCGACATCGATGGATGCCGCCTCGGTTTCACTCACGTCTGCCCCTCGGTCCCTGCAAGTGTAAACGGGAGCGTGACCCGACACAGCTAACCGCGCGGGACGGACCGGAACGTCGAGGTCGCGAGGGCATCCAGCGTGCTCTGGATGGCGACTGCCGCGGCGCCGCGCGCCCACGACGTGAAGTTGCGGTCGTCGACGAGCACCACGATCTCGCTCGCGTCCGGGTCGCGGTCGGCTTTCATTGCGGCCTTGACGTCGTCGCCCGCGACCGACAGCAGGCCCAGACCCTCGCCCGCGAGCACGACGTGCTGCACCACCCCGAGGTATGCCGCGGCCGAGATCAGGCGTCCGAGCGCCCTGCCCGCAGCCCGCATGACCTCCCGGGCAACCGGATTGCCCTCCGCCGCAAGTTCCAGCACCTGCTCGTAGGTCACGGGCTCGCCGATACCCACCTCGACCTGCCCGCAGATGCTCTGGATGGTGAGCATGGCCGTCGAGCAGCCGCGATGTCCGAGCGAGCAGAGCGGGCCGTTGGCATCCAGTGGGATGTGTCCGCCGCCGACACCGAGCCCGGTGTCCGTGGTCTTGACCACCTCGTCGTGCATGACGAGGCCATATCCGACTCCAGCGCCGACCGTGATGACCGCGAACTTGGAGAGTCCGCGGGCGAGGCCGAACCAGTGCTCTGCGGCCATGAGGGCGACGACGTCGTTCTCCACGATGACGGGCACGCCGAGCCTCGCCGCGAGGGCTTTGCCAAGGTCGACATCACGCCAGCCGAGGAACGGGGCGTACTCCACCAGGGTCTGCCTCACCACGCGGCCGCCGAGGCTGATGCCGACGGCCGTGAACTCCCTGCCGTTCGCGAGCTCCTTCGCGAGCTCGACGACCGCCTCGATCGCGACCTCGACGTCGTGGTTGGGCAACGGGCGCTCCGCCCATTGCCCTTCAGTAGCGTGCAGGTCGGTCGTCACGGCCAGCGCGGCGTCGCCCGTGAGCTTGATCCCGAGGAACCACCCGGCCTCGCCACGCACGTCGAGCGGTTTCGCGGGCCGACCCATGGCGCCATCCGCAGACTCGTCGAGCTCGACGAGCAGGCCGCCGTCGATCAGCGGCTTGCTCAGTCGCGTGACCGTGGCCAGCGAGAGCCCAAGCCGTCGGGCGAGCTGGCTGCGCAGGACGGGTCCACGGATGAGTACCTCGCGAGCGAGCTCGCGAACCGGCGACCGGTAGTGCGGTTCGAGCTCGTCGGCGGAGTCCATGGCTGAAGTGTGCCATCCGGCACCGTTTCCCGCCGAGTCGCTCCAGGACTCGATCCGGGATGACCTGCTGCGGCGCGCCACCCTACTGGCGTTCGAGTTCGATCAGGATCGCGTTCTCCGGCGAGAGGATCGGCGGTCGGAGCCCGACCTCCGCGAGCGCCGCCCCCGTGAGCACGACGCCGCCCATCCACGCTGGGTTTGCACGCTGGACGGTCTGCGCCGGCCCGGCGGGTTCGGCCACGCGCACGCGGTACGCCGCCTGCGGGTCGAGTCCTGGTATCCGAAATCGCGGGGGGTTGCTCGCGTCGGCGGTGTCGAGTTGCACGTAGGCGAAGATGGCCTCGGACCGGTCGTGCGAGACGACGCCGTGAACGTACGCAGCGTCATCCGTCTGCTCGACTCTGACCACCCTTCCCGAGTGCAGCAGCGAGCGGTGGGCCCGGTAGTACGCCGACCACACGGCCAGGTGCTCTCGTTCCTCCGGCGTGGTCTCGGTGATGTCCCACTCGAGCCCAGCGTGCCCGAACAGGGCGGTCAGCGCCCGGAAGCTCAAGCTGTGCACCCGGCCCGTCGTGTGCGAGTGGGTCGGTCCGACGTGAGCGCCGAGCATCTCGGGCGGGATCGCGAACCCGGTGTAGCGCTGGATGTGCTGCCGCTCGAGAGCGTCGTTGCAGTCGGAGGTCCAGAAGCGATCGGCGTGGCTGATCATCCCGAGGTCGACCCGGCCACCGCCTGACGAGCACGATTCGATCTCGAGTCCCGGGTGGCGTCGCTTGAGCTCATCGAACAGTCGGTAGATCGCCTCGGTCTGCGCGTGCACGCCCGCGCGACCGAGGTGGGCTGCCTCGGTGAGCACCCGGTTGTGGTCCCACTTGATGTAGTGGATGTCGTATTCGGTGAGGAGCGCATCCACTTGGCCGAGCACGTGCTCGTAGGCTCCGGAGTGCGCCAGATCGAGCACCTGCTGGTGACGCGCTTCGGGGGGCACGCGACCGCCAGCCTGGAAGATCCACTCCGGATGGGCGCGGTAGAGGTCCGAGTCAGCGTTGACCATCTCGCCCTCGAGCCACAGGCCGAACTGCATGCCCGCATCGGTGACCTGCTGGATGAGGGGCGCGAGTCCGTTCGGCCAGACCTCAGGATCGACGACCCAGTCGCCGAGTCCGGCGTGATCGTTGCGGCGATGCATGAACCAGCCGTCATCGAGGATGAAGCGTTCGACGCCGATCTCCTTGGCCACACCGACCAGCTCGCTCAGCTTGCCGAGATTGTGGTCGAAGTACACCGCCTCCCAGACGTTGAGGGTGAGCGGGCGTGGCGTCGTTGGATGCTGGGGCCGTGCTCGGATCCAGCGGTACAGGCGGTCGGTCATCCCGTCGATCCCGTCCGCTGAGAACGTCGCCGCAACGGTGGGGGCGGTGTAGGACTCCCCCGCGGCCAGGCTCAGCTCGCCCGGGAGGAGCAGCTCTCCTGCGCCGATCGAGGTACGGCCGGTCGGGGTGCGCTCGACGAGGTGACGGCTGTTGCCGCTCCACATCAAGCCCGTGCTCCACACCGATCCGGTCTGGTAGTCCGCACCTTCGGTCATCGCGAGCTGCACGATCGTGTGCTCGTGGCCGCTCCGACCCTCGCGGACTTCGCGCGCCCAGGTTCCGACAGCGATGCGGCGGCGCTGGGGCTGGCGCTCCTTGAGCCACCGGCCGGTGAAGTCCATCGTCTCGGTCGCGTGATCGGGCAATGGCAGCCAGGTCGTGAGTTCGTCGAGCTGGAATGGCTCGGTGCCGAGGTTCGTCACCGACTGGGTGACGAGGATGACGCCGGCCGGCTGCAGCTCGAATGTCACCGTGACCCGCAGTGCCGCCACTGCGTCTTCCGACACCACCCGCAGGGAAGTTGCACTCGCCTCGACGTCCGTCACGGCGAAGAGCTGAGTCCAGTCCTGCCCGGCGCGGTGACCGAGCAGCGCGGGTCGCCCGAGGAATCCGCGCGCGTTCTCTCGCCAGACGCCCGGGGCCACCGGCACATCCAGGTCGGAACCGGGCAGTCCGTCTGCAGCCAGGGCGGCAAGGTCTGCCGTTGTGGCGCCCAGATCTCGCCCCCAGTGCACGATGACCGGCGTGCCCGACGAAAGGTCGACGAGGAGGCAGACCCCGTCGACGGCGAGCAGATGGATGGTTGAGCTGGTGGTCACTATCTCGGTTTCTGGTGGTGGTGGTGGTGAGTGCGGTGGGCTCGGGGCATTCGCTGCCACCGAGCCCACCGCAGTGAGCTCAGTTCTATTTGAACAGGCCGTTGACCTGCTCGTTGTATGCATCGAGTGAATCCGCCGTGGTCTTACCCGACATGATCGCTTCCATCGCGGGGGTCATGATCGCGTTCACGTCCGACTTGTGGTCGGTGATCGGGTAGAGGAACGTCGTGCCCTCGTCGACCTGGATCGTGAACGCACTGACGTCGACCCCGTTGGCCGAGAATGCCGCGATCGCGGCCTCGGTTGCCGCGGGGATGGCGGGGAACACCACTCCGGCGTCTCCGACGACGGACTGGCAGTCCAGGGATCCGAGGTACTTGACCCACTCCCACGCCTCATCCGGGTGCTTGGTACCCGCCCAGATGTTGTCGGCGAGGCCGTTGAACATCGAGGCGCGCTCGCCGCTCGGTCCGACCGGCGTGGGTGCAACCGCCGGAACGAAGGTGTCGCTGCCGGCGCCGAAGACGTAGCCGGTCATCCACGAACCGTTCGGCACGATGGCCGCGACGCCCGCAGTGAGTTGGTCGGCCCAGCCGATGCCCACCTGTGCCTCGAAGCTGGGCATGTAGCCCTTCTCCACGAGCGAGTACCACCAGTCGATGGTCTCCTGGAACTTCGGGTCGTCGTAGTGGTACTCGTCGCCCCACGCCCCGTTGGTGCTCTCCCAGCCGTTGGTCGCGGTGAGGAAGCTCCACTGGGTCTGGCCGTCGCCGCCACCCGAGTTCTCCATCCAGGTGCCGTAGACGGCGACGTTGGACTTGTCGAATCCGGGCTCGTCACCACGAACGCCGTTCGCGTCGACGGTGAGGTGCGCGATCGCGGCCTCGTACGTTCCGCCATCGTCGGGGTTCCACTCGAGGTTGGCGAGCTGCTCAGCCGTGAGGCCGGCCTCGTCGGTGAGCTTCTGGTTGTAGAACAGGGCGACGGTGTCGAAGTCCTTCGGAAGGCCGTACTGCCCTCCTTCGGGGCTCTGCCAGAGCTCGAGCAGTCCCTCCTGGTAGATGCTCGTGTCGAAGTCGTCCGCCGCGATGTAGTCGTCGAGCGGCAGCACCTGCTCGCTGAGCATGAACTCCGGGTAGAACGCGAGGTGACTCGTGAACACGTCGAAGTTGGCGCCCGACACGAAGCCGGTGTTGATCTTGTTCCAGTAGTCGTCCCAACCCAGCTGCTCGACCTTGATGGTGATGTCAGGGTTCGCGGCGTGGAAGTCGTCAGCACACTGCTGGTACGCGGGCAGCTGGTTGGAGTCCCACAACCCGTAGCTGAGCGTCGTCGCCCCACCCGAGTCGTCGGATCCCGCTGCGCAGCCCGCCAGTGCGAGGGGCAGCGCGGCGACCGTCACGATCGCGATGCCGTTCTTCTTCATGATCATCGATTTCCTTCTGTTGGAGTGTCAGCCTCTTGGTGTGGTTGGCCACCCGTCGGAGTTCGAGGTGGCCGAGGTCCGCTCGGCTGTGAGCGAAGATCTGTTCGGCGTGCCTACTTCACGCCCGACGACTGGATCGAGCCGACGATCTTGCGACCGAAGATGAGCAGCAGGATGAAGATCGGTACGGCGGCGACCAGGGCGCCCGCCATCAGGCCGGCCCAGTCCGGGTTGCCCTGCGGCGTCTGGGACTTGAAGACGCCGAGCCCGACGGTGAGCAGCTTCGACTCCTCGCTCTGCCCGACGAGGAACGGCCACAGGTAGTCGTTCCAGTACTGGATGAACTGGAGGATCGCGAGCGTGATGATCTGGGGCCACACGAGCGGGAGCACGATCTTGGAGAAGATCTTCCACTGGCCGGCCCCGTCGATCACGGCGGCTTCGACGATGCTCAAGTTGACGCCGAGGAAGAACTGCCTG
The DNA here is from genome assembly GCA_963790235.1 of uncultured Actinomycetota bacterium. GTDB lineage: Bacteria > Actinomycetota > Actinomycetes > Actinomycetales > Microbacteriaceae > Rhodoglobus. Next base: position 11,428 of record CAWBNZ010000008.1, on the reverse strand, counting down.
AGGAAGAAGATCGCGAACGGCGTCATGAACATCGCTGGAAGCGCGATGCCGATGATCGTGTTCAGCAGGCCGAGATCCTTCACGAGGATGAAGTTCGGCAGCAGGGTGAAGATGCCCGGCACCATGAGGGCGACGAGGAAGATGCTGAACACCGTGTCGCGACCCCTCCACCGCAGGATCGAGAACGCGTACGCCGCCATCGCGCTGAACGAGACCTGGAGCATCGTGATGAGCGTGCAGGTCGCGACCGAGTTCAGGAGGTACCGCGCGAAGTTGATCGAGCCGACCGAGCCGCCCTCGGCGAGCGCTTCCTCCGTCGTGGCCAGTCCGAGCACACGGCGCAGTGGGCCGAACGTGAAGTCGACCGGGAACGGGTTGAGCGGGTCGCCGAACATCGAGCGGTTGTTGCTGAAGCCCGTGCGGAACATCCAGTAGATCGGGAACAGCGTGATGACGATCACGATGCCGAGCACGATCCAACCGAAGATCTTCGAGACCTTCGACTTGGCCATGGCTGGATCCTCGACGGAGGAGCGCACTCGGGGACGACGGTTCAGAAAGGTGGTCATGATGTTCTACCTGTCCAGGTCTGACTGGTTGGCGCGGAGGAGTTTGTTCTGTGCGAGCGCAAGGCCGGCGAGCAGAATCATGAGGATGACGGCGAGCGCCGACGCGTAGCCGAAGTCCAGCCGTTCGAACGCCCGTTGGTAGATGTAGAAGTTGATCGCGCGGGTTGCATCGATCGGCCCGCCACCCGTCGTGACCGCGATCGTGTCGAAGATCTGGAACGATCCGACGACGGTGACGACGAGCACGAAGGCCAGCACGGGCCGCAGCAGCGGCAAGGTGACGCTGCGGAACACGCGCCATTCCCCCGCACCGTCGACCTCTGCGGCCTCGTACACGTCCCGTGGGATGGCCTGGAGACCGGCGAAGAGCAGCAGCGCGGTGTAGCCGAGGTGGCGCCAGACATTCACCATCGCGATCGTCGGCATCGCGAGAACTTCGTTGCCGAAGAACGGCACCTTGTCGAGCCCGATGGAGTCGATCACCGAGTTGATGAGGCCGAGGTTGTAGTCGCACAGCCAGAACCACACGATCGCGACGATCACGTTCGCGATGAGGTACGGCAGCATGATGACCCCGCGCACGATCATCGAGCGAGTGAAGCGCTGCATGAGCACCGCGAGCCCGAGCGCGGCAACCGTCTGCACGCCGACGTTGATGGCGACGTACTCGAGCGTCACCGCCATCGAATTCCAGAAGACGGGATCCTTGGCGATGTTGATGTAGTTCTCGAACCCGATCCACTCGGGAGGCCTCAGCAGGTTGTACTCGGTGAAGCTCAGGTACAGGCCTCGAATGGCCGGCCAGGCGAAGAAGACGAGGAAGCCGATGCTCGCTGGAAGGAGAAAGAGGATCGCAGGCTTGAGCTGCGAATCGGTCCGTAGTGCTGACGCCATGTCCGGTCTCCTCAACTTCATCGTTGTTGGAGGGATATTTTCATACTGCAAGGAACTTTGTCAAGACATCGAGCCAAGAACGTGCAGAGATGGCCGCGAATTTGAGGAACCGTGCTGAGTGGTGCCGCTTGGACCGCGCGGCTAATTTCCGCCGTGTAAGAATGTGGGCGGCTAAACTGCGCACAACTGGAAGGCAGCCCGGATGATCGTGCTCGAGGACCGCTGGGTCTGGGACTCGTGGTACGTGGCAGATGCAGGAGTGATGCATGCGTTCTACCTCGCAGCGCCGCGCTCGCTCGGTGATCCCCAGTTGCGCCACGCGAACGCCACGGTCGGCCACTCCGTCTCCACGGACTTCGTCAATTGGACTGCACTCCCCGACGCGGTCGCCCCGGGCGCGGTGGGCGATTTCGACGACCTCGCCATCTGGACGGGCAGCGTCGTACGCGATGGCGACACGTGGCACATGTTCTTCACGGGGGTCGAGCGCACCACGATGGCCAGGGTGCAGCGTGTCGGCCACGCGGTATCGGACGACCTGGTGACCTGGAATCGGGTTTCTCGCTCCCCCGCGGTGACCGCGGACGCTCGCTGGTACTCCACCGCCGGGGGCACGGGGTCAAACGACGAGCCGTGGCGCGATCCGTGGGTGTTCCGTACTCCAGATGATGGGCTCTGGCACATGCTCGTGACCGCGAGCCACTCAGACTCCGACCACGGCACGATTGGGCACTGCGTCTCGTCCGACCTCCACGCGTGGCGCGTCGAAGAGCCTCTCGTCACGAACTCCGGGTTCCGCCAGCTCGAGGTCACCCAGCTCGTGGAGGTGGGCGAGCGGTCGGTGCTCGTGTTCTGCGCCGCGGCATCCGATGTGCTGGATGGCGCCGTCCCCGCGATCACCGCAACCTACAGCGCACCCGCCGACAGCCCGCTCGGGCCCTACCACCTCGATCGCGCCGAACCGATCGGCAACGGCGGGATCTACGCGGGCCGAGTCGTGACGAACTCTGCCGGCGAGCCGGTGCTGCTGGGGTTCGTCGAGTCCGGGCTTCCCGGTGGATTCGGTGGCGTCATCGCCGACCCGATCCGGCTTGAGCTGACGGAGCGCGGCACGCTGCAACCCTGCCGCACATGACGAAGGCCGATCACACGAGGTGACCGGCCTTCGGGGAGTTGGCGCCGCCGATGCCTGAGGCAGGCATCGGCCATAGGCACTACGCGTCGCGCTTCTCCTTGATCTTGGCCTTCTTGCCGCGCAGGTTGCGCAGGTAGTAGAGCTTGGCGCGGCGCACGTCGCCGCGGGTGACGATCTCGATGTGGTCGATGATCGGGGAGTGCACCGGGAAGGTGCGCTCGACGCCGACCTGGAAGCTGACCTTGCGCACCGTGAAGGTCTCGCGCACGCCTTCGCCCGAGCGGCCGATGACGACGCCCTGGAAGACCTGGATGCGGGCACGCGTGCCTTCGATGATGTTCACGTGCACCTTGACGGTGTCACCTGCACGGAAGTCGGGGATGTTGTCTTTGAGGGATGCCGCGTCGACGTGGTCGAGGATGTGCATGGTGATTCGTCTCTCTGCGCCCGCCACAGGTCGCTCGCGTACTCAGGGTTGAACAACGGAAGTGGTGCCTCACGCAGATGCCGGCGCCCCTGTGGCAGCCCCGGATGGAAGCACGAAGAGTCATTCTCTCACACCACGCGCCCCGGAAGCCACCGGGGCGTCTTTCACCACCTTTCGGGTGACACGTGGTTACCTGAAACGTTCATTCAGATTTCCAAGGTATCTTTTGGACCACACCTCACGAGTTGGAGAACCAGACCAATGCCTACCAAGTCCGATGCCATTCCTGCCGGCATCACCGTTCGTACCGAGCCAGTCCAGCAGCGGAGCTCAGAGCGCATCACCGCGCTCCTCGACGCCGCGGCCGAGCTCATCGACCGGAACGGCATCGACGGTCTCACGACGAGCGAGGTTGCCGCCAGATCGGGATCCTCGGTCGGCGTGGTTTACCGCTACTTCCCGAACATCCAGAGCCTGTTGCGCGCCCTCGCCGCACGCAACATGGAGAAGTTCACCGACTCGATCTACAAGCTCATGGCGGACGAGCCGGCCAAGTGGCTTGACGCCCTCAACGCGACGATCGACATCTACGCCGAGCTGAGCCGTTCAGAGCCGGGCTTCCGGGCGCTGCGCTTCGGCGACGTGATCGACGAGCGCTTCCTGCACCCGGAACACAGCAACAACACTGTGCTCGCCGACGCGTTCAAGGAACTGCTCGTCAAGCGATACGGCCTCGAGCCGACCGACGAGCTCACCTTCGACCTCGAGGTGATCGTGGAGATGTCCGACGCCATCCTGCACCGTGCGTTCCTGTACGAGCCGCTCGGCGATGAGCGGTTCATCGGCAAGCTGCGCGACATCATCCGCGACTACATGAGCAAGTACGAATCGGCCAGTCCGTCGTTCCAGTAGGGTCTGGCCGGTGATCGAACTGCGCACGCCCGCGGAGATCGGGCGCATGCAGATCACGGGCGGATTCGTCGCCGGCGTGCTCGACGCGAGTTGCCGCGGCATCGGTCGTCGGTGCCAATCTGCTCGAACTCGACCGGCTCGCTCACGACCTGATCCGTGCGCGCGGGGCAGAGAGTTGCTACATCGACTACCACCCGTCGTTCGGCGCGATGCCGTTCGGCAAGGTGATCTGCCTCTCCGTCAACGATGCCGCGCTGCACGGGCTGCCGTTCGACTACCGCCTGCGCGACGGTGACGTGCTCAGCATCGACTTCGCGGCATCCATCGACGGCTGGGTCGCCGACTCTGCGATCACGATCATCGTCGGCACCCCGCGCGCCGAGGATGTGCACCTGGTCGACGTGACCAGCAGGGCACTGGATGCCGCGATCGACGCCACCCGCGTCGGCAACACGATCGGCGACATCTCGTCGGCCATCGGCACGCTCGCGCGCGCAGCAGGATTCAGCGTGAACCTCCACTTCGGCGGACACGGGGTCGGGCGCACGATGCACGGCGACCCGCACATCCCGAACGACGGGCGCGCGGGCCGCGGTTACCGCTTACGCGCCGGACTCGTGTTCGCGATCGAGCCGTGGCTCATGCTCGGCACCGACGAGATCTTCACCGACCCGGATGGCTGGACGCTGCGCAGCGCCGACGGCTCACGCGCCGCCCACTTCGAGCACACCGTCGCCGTGACCGACGACGGTCCGCTCGTGTTGACCAGCCGGGGTTGACCGCTAGGACTTCGGCCCGTAGGGGGTGGCGTCGGGCGCTGCTGGCTCCTGGTCGAACAGCTGGTCGAGGGTCTGCGCCACCGGTGCAGCACCGGGCTCGATCGGGGCTGCCGGCCCGGCCGGCGTCGCCGCCCGAGAGTTGCCCACCGCCATCACGATCGTGGAGACCACGCCGGCGATCATGAGCAGCGGCACGACGAAGAACACCGCGCCGAACCCCACTTCCTCGTCGATGGTTGCCGCCATCGCGGCGAGGATGAGCGCCGCCACGATGATCATCACCACCTTGTCGGAGGTGCGGATCACGCGCGGCCTCCGCCGCCACAGGATGAGCTGGTTGATCGCGAACACGAGCAGTGTGCCGGGCACCACGAACACGAAGATGATGACGCCGCCGAACGAGTTCACGGGCGGCAGGTTGCTGTTCGTCGCGAGCAGGGCGACCGACACCGCGGAGAGCACGGCGAGTGCGACCGTGAACCCGAAGTGCACCCAGTACCAGACCTTGTTGCCGTCCATCAGTCCCCCTCGGGTTCGAGCAGGTCGGGCCGCACCCTCCTGGTGCGCTCGAGCTGCTGCTCGTGCCGCCACGCATCCACGGCTCCGTGGTTGCCGCTCAACAGTATCGGCGGCACCTCGAGCTCGCGCCACCTCGCGGGCTTCGTGTAGCTCGGATACTCGAGCAGCCCGCCCTCGTGGCTCTCCTCGGTCAGCGACTCCGGGTTGCCGACCACCCCTGGCACGAGCCGGCCGATCGCCTCGATCATCGCCATCGCCGCGACTTCTCCGCCGTTGAGCACGTAGTCGCCGAGGCTGAGCTCGCGCACGGTCGTGCGCGTTGAGAAGTGGTCGATCACGCGCTGGTCGATGCCCTCGTAGCGGCCGCACGCGAACACGAGGTGCGGGGCATCCGCCAGCTCGCGAGCGATCGCCTGCGTGAACGGGACGCCGGCCGGCGAGGGCACGATGAGCACAGTGGATGCCGCGTCCTCACCGATCACGGCATCGAGCGCCTCGCCCCACGGCTCTGGCCGCATCACCATGCCGGCGCCGCCACCGTAGGGCGTGTCATCCACGGTGCGGTGCCGGTCGTGGGTGAAGTCGCGGAGGTCGTGCACGCCGAGTTCGATGAGTCCGGTCTGGCGGGCGCGTCCGAGCAGCGAGATGTCGAGCACTCCGAAGAACTCGGGGAAGATCGTGACGATGTCGATGCGCACGATCGACACGCTACTCGGCAGTCGGGGCGTCGGCAGTCGGCTCGGCGGCTTCGTCGGGCTCATCGGGGCAGCTCCTCGAACAGTCCGAGCGGCGGATCGACCATCAGGGTGCCGGCCTTGACGTCGACCGCCGTCACGATCGCCTTGACGAACGGGACGAGGACCTCGTCATCGCTCGACGGCACCTTCACCGCGATGAGGTCCTGCGCCGGGAGGTGATCCACCCGCACGACGGTGCCGACCTTGACGCCGTCGCGGAGCACGCTGAGCCCGATGAGGTGGTGGTCGAACCACGCGTCATCCTCGTCGGATTCCTCGGTGAGGTCCTGGTCGACCCACAGGATGGCCTTGATCACAGACTCGGCGGTCGTGCGGTCGCCGATGTCCTTGAAGAAGGCCACGGGATGCGAGTTGTACCACTTGAGCTCGATGAGCTCGAGGGTCTTCCCGTGCCACGGTGAACTCGTCGGCACCTGGAGGGTGAAGACGGCGCCGGGAACGAACCGGCGACCTGGATCGTCGGTGAAGAGCTCGACCTTGATGGCGCCCTTGAGTCCGTGAGCCTTCGTCAGGCGCCCTACGCGCAGCTGCGTCCGGGTGGACGGAGCCGTGTTGGACTGCTCAGGCGAAGAACTGGCCACCGGTCTAGAAGTCGGTGTCGACGACGTCGACGCGCACGCGCCGACCGTCGGCGAGCGCCGTGACGAGCGTGCGGAGCGCCTTGGCGGTGCGACCGGCGCGGCCGATCACCCGGCCGAGGTCCTCTGGGTGCACGCGCACCTCGAGCACGTCGCCGCGCTGCGACGACCGCTCGACGACCTGCACCTGGTCAGGGTGATCGACGATCCCCTTGACCAGGTGCTCAAGCGCTGGAGCGAGCAACTCAGGCCTCGTCGGCCGGAGCGGCGTCGTCGGAGCCGGCTGCGGTTGCCTCGTCGGCAGCCTCGGGGGCCGGGGCCTCCTCGGCGGCGCCGTCACTGACGACGGCCTCTGCGACCTCGGGAGCGCTCTGCGGCCTCGGCCGGAGCGGCCTCGACTGCGGCGTCAGCATCGGCGACAACCTCAGCGGCGGGCGCAGGAGCCTCTTCGACCTTCGCGGGCTTCTCGGCCTTGGGCTTCAGGACGGGCTTCTTCTTCTCGTCGATCGAGAACTCGACCTTGGCATCCTTGACCTTGACGGTGCTCTTGGCGTTCTTGTCACCCTTGAAGGTGCCCCAGTCGCCGGTGAGCTTCAGGATGGCCTCGACCTGCGGGCTCGGCTGCGCTCCGACGCCCAGCCAGTATTGCGCACGCTCGGAGTCGACCTCGATGAACGAGGGCTCCTCGGTGGGGTGGTACTTGCCGATCTCCTCGATCACACGACCGTCGCGCTTGGTGCGCGAGTCGGCGACGACGATGCGGTAGTAGGGCGCGCGGATCTTGCCCATGCGCTTCAAACGAATCTTGACAGCCACAATTCTCCGTACAGTATTTCTGGCACAAGACCAGTGTTTGGGTGGTGAACCCTTGCCGTGGGCGTGGGGGCACCACCGGCAGGAAAGCTCTGATGTGGTTCACTCGGGCCAGATAGAGGGTCGGGCGACGACGAACGGTGTCCTATTCTGCCAGAGATTGGCGGGCAACTCGACACCGAGAGTGTGCCCTGGGTGCCCCCACCGCATCGAGTCGGGAGTTTGGCGAGTGAATCGCGCGATTTCGCGGCGGAACGGTCGCGAAACTCCCGACTCGATGCGGTGAGTACGCTCAGTGGATGTCGGTTCGGTACACGGTGAACTGCGCCGTGGAGGCGCTCGTCGAGGGCGACGCGTTCGCGCGCTCGGAGTGGCCGCTGCACGTGACGGTCGTCGGCACCTTCGACTGGGATGAGACCCAGGCGCTGCTCATCGAGCGGGTCGGCGCCGGCATCGTCGGCCATGCCGCATTCGAACTCGTGGTGGGTGAGGAGGCGATGTTCGGAGCAGACCATTCGGTGCGCGTGAACCTCACCGTGCCGAGTCCACGATTGGATGCACTCCACCGGTCGCTTCTGGACGATCGCATGCGCTTCCTCGAGCCCCAGTTCCTGCGGGAGGGCTTCGCGGGTCACATCACCCATTTCCCGGCCGGGCACCCAACTCCCGGCGATCGCGTGCTGATCGATCAGGTTGCCGTGGCCGAGCTCGCCGGACCGCGTGCAACGGTGCGCAAGGTGTGGACGCTCAGCAGTTGAGCAGCCCGCTGCCGCTACTCCTCTACTCCGCGAGCGATTCCGCCGGCACCAGAACGCGATCACGGCGCCGCGACAGCCCCACGCCGACGAGGCACACGACACCGCCGGCGATCGCGAGCCACGTCGGCACCTCGCCGAATGCGATCAATCCCATCACGATCGCGATGGGCGGAACCAGGTAGGTAGTGACGCCAAGCTGGGAGGCGGGCATCCGCTGCAGTGCATAGGCCCAGGTGGTGAACCCGAGTGCGGTGGGAATGGCGCCGAGGTAGATCACTCCGAGGATGGCCTCCCACGGGGCATCAGGCACCTCGGCGACGAGCTCAGCGCTGAACGGGAGGCAGGCGACGAATCCGATCGCGCAGCCGAGGAAGGTCACCTGGTGGCTCGGCAGCCGCTTGAGTGCGGGTTTCTGAAACAGCACGCCCGCGGCGTAGGCGAACGCGGCGCCGAGGCACCAGATCACGCCGACGATCGAGACCTCGGTCGATCCGGTGCCGGTGCCGACCCCGATCAGGATGACGCCGACGAACGCGACGCCCGCCCCGATTGCGAGCCACTTCGAGATGCCCTCGCGGAGCACGAGCCCTGCCCCGAGGGCAATGAGGATCGGGCCCGTGTTCGTGATCATCGACGCCGTGCCCGCATCGAGAAACTGCTCAGCGATGTTGAGCGCAACGTTGTAGACGCCGAACCAGATCACGCCGTAGCCAGCGATGAGCAACCATTCGTTGCGGGAGGGTCGCACCCATGGACGTCCGATGAGCAGCAGGCTCAGCAGGGCGGTGCCGACGAGCAGCCGGCCGAGCGCGAGGGCGCCGCCGCCGAAGTGCACACCCGTGCCACGGATGACCACGAACGCGCTCGCCCACGCGAGCACCGTGATCACGATCGCGATGAGCACACGGGGATTGAACGTTCGTTCGGCTTGCATACGCCCACGTTATGGGGCAGCACCGACTTCACCGACACGATCGAAACGCGTTGTCCGAAAGCCGCCGAACGTTGGCAGCAAAGGATCAGAACGGCGGCGGATCGGCGTCGCGAACGTAGCCGGTCGGCGAGATCCAGGTCGCGACGTTCGCGCCCGGCGGTTTCTCGACCCGCCACTTCGACTCGTGTTTCATGCGGTGGTGCTTTCGGCACCGGTAGACGAGGTTCGAGGCGGTGGTGAGTCCTCCGTCGGCCCACGCGACGGCGTGGTCGAGGTCGCAGTGCTCCGCCCGCCGACCACAGCCCGGGAAGTCGCACGTCACCTGGGTCAGCGCGATCCAACGACGAAGCGCGGCGGTCGGGCGGTACTGCTTCGAGTCCATCGTGAGGATCTCGCCGGTGACCGGATCGGTCAGCAGACGCGTGAGTGACGGAGCGGCCGCTGTCAGGGCGCGTGCGGTCTCGAGGTCGATCGGGCCGACACCCTCCATGACGGCCGGCTCGGTCGACTGGCCGAGCAGCGTCATGACCGGAACGGTGATCGCGACGGTCACGCCGACCTTGCCGGGCGTGCCGGCTCCCGTCAAGAGGTCGACCGCGGCGTCGGCGCGCAGCTGCGCCATCGTGCGGGCCTCGTCAGCTTCGGTGTAATGCGAGAACGCAATGTCATCGAGATTGGCCATCACCCGACCGACGCTCTCCGCGGGCAGGTAGAAGCTCAACCACGCCATGCCGTCGCGATCGAGTTCGGACGAAACCGCGCGACGCTCCTGTGGCTGCGCGATGCCGTTCCTCGAGGGTGTCGGCCTGCAGGCGCTCGACCTGGTCCGAGCGAAGGTGCGGAACCTCGCCGGTGCCATGGTACGAGCCGGCTCCAGGATGCGCTGGCCGAACTCTGCCCAGACCTCCTCTGGCAGCTCCGAGACCGATGTCGCGGCCTCGCTGGCGTTCGGAGTCGACACCTCGCCCTCACGGAACCACGCCCACACCTCGGGCAAGCGCCGCCGCAGGGTCGCCGCGCGGTGGCCGTAGTTGCGCACCGTGTTCTCGGAGACCGACAGCCGCACCGCAAGATCGGCTGCCGCCGATCGCACCGCGAGGTCTACGGCGTCACGGCGCACCAGCGACGCGCTCACGAAAGCTCCGGATGCGCCGCCGCCTCGGCGAGCGTGTCGTCGATCGCGCCGAACAGCTCCGCTTGAGCCCGCCACGCCGAGCGCTGCGCGAACTCGGACACAGCCATGCCGAACTCGACCCGCACGTCAGGGTGCGTGGGGTTCAGCAGCTGTTCCATGAGTTCAGTAGACCAAGAGCCACCGACATTCGAGGCGCGGCAAAAGCGCAGATCAGACGGCGATTTATCCACAGCTCGGCAGGCCAGTGCCGGGCTGTGGAGGAGAGGAGGCGAGCGACGTGCGCTACCCGTTCTTCACGATCCCGCCAGGCCAGCCATCCCTCGACCTTCGAGAGGTCGGCGTACGGCCCACTGATGCCGATGGTGAAGAGCGTCGTACCGAGCGCGTGCAGGGCGTCGGCGTATGCGACATCCTTGTTCCGGATCTCGCACGAGAGCTCGATCTCGTCGATGTCGCGCTCGACATGATCGCAGTGCTCGGCGAGGATGCCGAGCTTGCGCTCGAGGGTCTCGGGGTCGGAGAAGCTGTGCCAGATGTCCGCGTGCTTCGCGACGAGGCGCAGCGTCTTCTTCTCGCCGCCGCCGCCGATGAGCACCGGGATGTCGCGAGTCGGCGCCGGGTTGAGCTTCTTCCAGCGCTTCTCGATGCGCTCGAGCGACTCAGCGAGGTGCTCGAGCCGCGAACCGGGCGTGCCGAACTTGTAGTCGTACTCGTCGTAGTCGCGCTCGAACCAGCCGGCACCCGTGCCGAAGATGAAGCGCCCCTCGTCGGCACCCTTTGCGCTGATGTGGTCGATGGTTCGAGCCATGTCGGCCTGCAGGTCGGCGTTGCGATAGCTGTTGCAGTTGACGAGCGCGCCGAACTGCACGCGGCTCGTGAGCTCGGCCCACGACGCGAGTTCGGTCCACGACTCGAAGTGCGTACCGTCGGGGTCGCCGCTCAGCGGGAAGAAGTGATCCCAGTTGAACAGGATGTCGACACCCATGTCTTCCAGACGGAGCACGGTCTCGCGGACCTGGGAGTAGGTGGCGTGCTGCGGAGCGAGTTGTACGCCGATGCGGACGGGTCGAGAGGTCATCCTTCGAGCCTAGGGTTTCGGCTCGGGCGTGCTCGACAGGCCTGGATGCGGCTACCGCCCCAAGAACTTCTGCAACGAAGCCAGTTCTTCCGCCGTCGGCTCCTTGCCCACCACCCGCGTTGCCGAGCCCGAAGCCCGA
>CAWBNZ010000007.1:0-21068 GCA_963790235.1 uncultured Actinomycetota bacterium | reverse complement strand
TTGGATCGCGCGGAAGGCAACGAGGGACAGGACCCCATGAAGCTCAAGCTCACGCTGCAGCGGCCGACCGGTCCCGAGGCGGACATCGTGGTGACGACGGATGCGGCGGCATCAGTTGGCGACGTTGCAGCGGTGCTCGCAAAGGCCAGTGCGAAGGGCGGCCAACCCGGGCCCGCAACCCTGCGGGTCGTCGACCCTGCCGGCAACGTGCTGCCGGCCATCGAGCCCGACATCGCCCTCGGTGAGGCCCCGATCGGCTCGGGCGCGACCGTCGCTGTCGTCGCGCCTGGTACTGCGGTGCCGCCCAAGCAGGCTCCCGTTGCGGTGCTCCGCGTGCTCGAGGGACCGGACCAGGGCAAGACGTTCCCGCTGCCGCCCGGCACCCGGTACCTCGGACGCGAAGCTCAGCTCTCCGACGTCGTGCTCTCTGACCCGCTCGTCTCCAAGCGGCATGCGCGGCTCGATGTGTTCTCGGCGTCGATACGCATCGTCGACCTCAACTCAGCCAACGGCATCGAGGTGGACGGCGGACTCGTGCCGCGCATCGACCTCGACAACGGCGGCACGGTGCGGGTCGGTGACACGGTGCTCATCGCGGAGATCGTGTCATCCACCGAGGCGGCGCCCTCGCTTGCCAATGACGGACCGGTCGCGTTCAATCGGTCGCCGCGCGTCGATGACCGCTACCCGGGGCAGGACCTGAAGGCACCGGTGCTGCCCGGTGAAGCCGAGCGCTCGCCGTTCCCGTGGCTCGTGCTCGCGGCGCCGCTCATCCTCGGCCCGGTCATGTTCATCGTCACCCAGCAGGTCACGTCGCTCATCTTCATCGCGATGTCGCCGCTGCTCGTCGCGGGTAACTTCCTCGCGCAGCGCGCGACCAAGAAGCGCAAACGAAAGCTGGACTTCGAGAAGTTCGACACCCGGTTCGCGTCGTTGTCCGACCAGCTCGCGACCGAGCGAGAGACCGAGCGGGCGGTGCGCCAGCGCGAGACGCCGTCGACCGCTGAGGTACTGGACGACGCGATGCGCCTCGGTCCACTGCTGTGGACGCGGCGGCCGGAGCACTGGCAGTTCCTCTCGTTGAACCTCGGCCGTGGCATCCTGCCCTCCCGCACGACGGTCACCGTCAACGGCGAGGAGTCCGCGCTTGCCGAGCCGCTCGACCGGCTCAACGCGCTCATCGCGGAGTATGAGGAGATCGACGACGTGCCCGTCGCGGAGAACCTCTACTTCGCGGGTGCCTTGGGCGTCGTAGGCCAACAGGATGTCGCGGCCGAGGTCGCGCGCGGGCTCCTCGTGCAGGCCACGGGCCTGCACTCGCCCTCCGAACTCGTCGTAGCCTCGATCGTCGGCCCCGCCTGGACACCGGAGTTCGAGTGGCTCAAATGGCTCCCGCACACCGGATCGGTGCACAGCCCGATCGCCGGATCGCACCTCGCGAACAGCGCGGCCACTGGCGGGCAACTGCTCTCGGCACTCGAGGAGCTCGTCGCGGTGCGCAAGGCGTCCGCGCGCGTGCGCGACGAGGAGCGCGGTGCAGCGGCGATGCGCACCTCAGCGATCGTCGCTGGAGCGTCCGCGGGCGAGAAGGGCGAGTCGACCAAGCCGCCCCCCACCCCCACGCCTGCCGTACTCGTGCTCATCGCCGATGACGCGCCAGTGGACCGTGCCCGGCTCGTGCAGCTCGCCGAAGGCGCAGCGGATGCCGGTGTGTTCCCGATCTGGGTCTCGCGCCGTGCCGAGGACCTCCCCGCCGTCGCCCGCACGTTCCTGACGGTCGAGCAGGATGCCACGACCGCAGGCTTCGTGCGGCTGGGCTCGCGCAGCGTCGCCGTCAGCGCCGACCGGATCTCCCGCGAGCAGGCGCTCGCCTTCGCGTCGCCGCCTCGCCCCGGTCTTCGACGCCGGCGCCGTGCTCGAGCGACTCGAGCGACCTTCCGCGCACCGTCTCGCTGCTCTCGCTGCTCGGACCCGAGGTCGCGAGCGACCCGACGGTCGCGATCGAGCGTTGGAAGCAAAACGACTCCATCCACGACCGCACGAGCGCCCCGCGGCCACGTCGCGCGGCACGGCTGCGCGCGATCGTCGGGCAGGCCGGTGCCGACGCGATGCACCTCGACCTGCGCGCGCAGGGCCCGCACGCGCTCGTCGGTGGAACCACCGGCGCCGGCAAGAGCGAGTTCCTGCAGGCGTGGGTGCTCGGCATGGCCGCGGAGTCACAGCCCCGACCGTGTCACGTTCCTCTTCGTCGACTACAAGGGCGGCTCGGCCTTCGCGGACTGCGTCAACCTGCCGCACTGCGTCGGCCTCGTCACCGACCTGAGCCCGCACCTCGTGCGCCGGGCGCTCACGAGCCTGCGCGCCGAGCTGCGGCATCGCGAGCACCTGTTCAACCGCAAGAAGGTCAAGGACCTCATCGAGTTCGAGAAGTCGGGCGACCCGGAGGCGCCGCCCGCCCTCGTGCTCGTGATCGACGAGTTCGCGGCGCTCGCCAAGGAGGTGCCGGAGTTCGTCGATGGCGTCGTCGACATCGCGCCAGCGCGGCCGTTCGCTCGGCATCCACCTCATCATGGCGACCCAACGTCCGGCTGGCGTCATCAAGGACAACCTGCGCGCGAACACCAACCTTCGCATCGCGCTGCGCATGGCCGACGAGATCCGACAGCCAGGATGTCGTCGGCGACCGGGTCGCCGCGGCGTTCGATCCCGGCATCCCCGGGCGCGCGATCGCGAAGACCGGTCCCGGCCGGCTCACGCCCTTCCAGTCCGCGTACGCCGGCGGCTGGACCACGGACGAGCCGGCGCTGCCAGTCGATCGAGATCGCCGACCTGCGGTTCGGCGCCGAGGTGCAACTGGGAAGGGCCCGACAGTGCGCACGTCCGACGTGCCGAGCGATCAGGGCCCCACCGACCAGGCGCGGCTCGTGCAGGCGCTGATCGGCGCAGCGAGGGCGGCGGACATCCCGGCGCCGCGCCGGCCCTGGCTCGACGAGCTCGCGCCCGTGTACGACCTCACGAAGCTGCGCCAGCGCACCGACACCGAACTCGTGCTCGGCGTGAGCGACGTGCCGGATGAGCAGCGGCAGGATGTCGCGTGTGTTCCGCCCAGACTCGGACGGCCACGTCGCGATCTTCGGCACCGGTGGCTCCGGCAAGATCGTCGTCGCTGCGCACGCTCGGCAGCGTCGGCGGGCATCACGCCGCGCGGCGGTCCGGTGAACGTGTACGGCGCTCGACTTCGGCGGCAACGGGCTCAAGATGCTCGAGACTCTGCCGCACGTCGGTGCGGTCGTCAGCGGTGACGACTCCGAGCGAGTGATTCGACTGCTGCGTACCCTTCGCGACGAGATCGCCGCGCGCTCGGAGCGCTATTCGGCCGTCGAACGCATCGACGATCACGGACTACCGGCGAATCGCGACCCAGCCCGACGAGCCGCGCATTCTGCTGCTCATCGATGGATTCCCGTCGTTCCGCACCGAGTTCGAGGCATCCAGCGCGACCATGGTCTGGTACCAAGTGTTCGTCGACCTGCTCAACGAGGGCCGCCAGGTCGGGGTCCATGCGGCGATCACCGCAGACCGGCCCGGCAGCATTCCGACGGCGGTCAGCTCCGCCATCCAGCGCAAGGTAGTGCTGCGGATGGCCGACGAGCAGAGCTACCCGATGCTCGACGTGCCGAAGGATGTGCTCGACAGCAGCTCGCCCCCCGGTCGCGCGATCATCGACGGCCGCGAGACCCAGATCGCCGTCGTCGGCGGCAGCGCGAGCGCGGTCGACCAGTCGAGGGCCACCGCGGCGCTCGGCGAGGCCATCGCTCGCACGGGGCGCGTCCCGGCCCCGCCGGTCGGCTCACTGCCACGCGAGTACGCAGCTTCGACGCTGCCGGCAGACGTCAACGGGATGCCGGTGCTCGGGCTCTCGGACCTCGACCTCGGTCCGGTCGGCTTCGACCCGACCGGCGTGCTGCTGCTCGGTGGTCCGCCGGCCAGTGGCCGCACGAATGCCCTGCGCTGGATCGCCGCGAGTGTCTCGCTCGCCTTGCCGACGAAGCAGTACTACCTCGGCAACCCGCGCTCCGACCTCGCCAACGCGAAGGGCTGGGCTGGAGCCGCACGCACGCTCGAGGAGGTCGGCGAGCTCGCGCGCACCATCGTGGCCGAGATCGGCGCTCCGGCGCCCGACGCCCCGAAGATCGTGGTGGTGATCGAAGGTCTCGGCGACTTCCTGTCGACGCCGGCCGACCCGCCGCTCACCGAGCTCATCAAGGCCGTCAAGCGCTCCAACCACTTCCTCGTCGCCGAGTCGGAGATCTCGGCGTGGAACTCGTCGTGGCCGCTGCTCGCCGAGGTCAAGGCCGCGAGAACCGGACTGCTGCTGCAGCCGGAGACGATGGAGGGCGAGATGGTGCTGCGCACAGCCTTCCCACGCGCAGCGCGATCCGACTTCCCGGTCGGTCGCGGCTACTTCGTCGCAAGGGGAAAGGTGGTGCGGGTCCAGCTTCCGATCACCGACTGACCGCATGGGTACCGCTGCCCATCGACGGCTGGAACGACCAGCCAGTAGCGTGAAACAACATCGCGACCGCGCAGCAGTGCGGCGAACACCGTAAGGGGAATTCGCACATGAGCAACATCAACGTCAACTACGACACCATCAACGCCGCGGCCAGCCAGCTGGACCTCGGCCGCGAGGCGCTCCAGACCCAGATCCAGCAGCTCAACACGCTGATCACCAACCTGACCAACGACGGCTTCGTCACCACGGCGGCTTCCGGCGCGTACCAGGGGTCGTTCAGCAACTACTCGAACGGCGCCAAGCAGACCATCGACGGCCTCATCGGCCTCGCGGAATTCCTGCGCAAGACCGCGCAGACCCTGCAGGAGACCGACCAGGCGATCGCGAACGCGGCGTCGAGCTAGTCAGCAGTTCCGATCCAACCGAGGGCCGGGCCATGTGCCCGGTCCCCGGACCTCAACGCCTGAATAGGGGAACCCGTGAGCTCGCTCGACGTGGACAGCAGTGCCCTTCGTGGGATTGCCAGCAATTTGCGTGGCATCGCTGAGGCTGTGCCGAAGGAGCAGGTGGTCGACCTTGCCGCAAGCGGCAGCCCCGCGGTCGCCGCGGCGGCGGAGGGGTTCAATCTCTGGGCGATCATGACCGGGCAACTTCTTGCCGCGAAGATCGAAAGCCTCGCGAGCCGGGCCGACGAGGCCGCGACCCTCTACGAACTAGCCGATGAGACCACCGCAGAGGCGCTTCCGTGAACTGGGACTACTTTCACCCCGGCGCGGGAACACTCTCGTGCATGGCCACGAGCCAGACGTCGCTCACCATGGCCGGCTCGGCATTCGGAAGGTCCAAGGAAGATCTCGCGACGCAGCGGCTTGCGGCCGAGTCATGGTCGGGCGTGGGGAGCATCAATTGGCGCGCGTCATCACGGATCATTGAGAACAGTATTCCCGAGATCCAAGACGCCATGGCTGCTGCCAAAGCCGCGATCGCAACGTACGCGAACGCGGTGTACAGCATCAATGCTCGCGGAGTAGAAGAACTTGACAAGCTCATCCGCGCCGGCCGCATCGTTGCGTCCTTCCCGCCGGCTCTTGATCCGATCTCGGTCGGCGTTCACGACCTTCAGCAAGCGAACGCTGCACGTGAAGTGATCGAGGCGGAGGCTGCGTTACTCGGGCTGACCTGGGAGCGTCAGTCGGCGGACGATGCCCTCGTTGGAGCCTTCACCCGGGCTCTGCCGCCATCATGGGTGGGTACCAGCCAAGTCTTTGCAGAACTCGGGATCACGAGCCTCGACGATCTCACACCGGTCGCGATCGCGAGCGTGATGGCTGAGATCGCAAGCCGCATCCAATTTGACGGCGGCAGCGAGGCCGATCGCGAACAATTGCTGCTGCTGATGACGATGTACGGGCGCAATCCTGCGGTGATGGATGCCCTCTTCGAGTCGCTCGGCGGGGCCGCCACCGTGGAACTCATCGACGGTCTCGGCGCGGCCGTGAGGCCCGGTGGAGACAACGCAGAGATCCTCGACCTGGCACAGCGGTTGCGTGAGGCTCTTGCGCTTGCTTCCTCCGACTGGGAGCCGCCCCAATCGACGGACTTCGCCCACGACATGCTCTACGGCAACGGAGCGACGACGTTGTTGCCCTACGAGGTCCAGAACCGATCCGAGGCGATCGGCTGGCTCTTCTCGGACACGCAGAACGCGCTCATGGGTGAAAGCCTGACGTACGATCTCGCCGTCGCGATTGATGGCTTTGAACGCGCGGAGCCGCATCCGGTGATGGCGGCGTCCGGGCCTCTGACGGATGCGACGGCGGCCCGCCTCTGGGCTCTCGAGCACCCGGATGGTCCGTGGGCAGTCGATGACGGCTACTTGGGCAGCGCCACCGATGTGGATCAGTTCGGGCAGCCGATCGCGAGCAACGACGCCGCAGGGCGAGTGTTCGAATCGCTCGGGCAGTACCCGAACTCGGCGCTCGCCTTCCTGGGCGAGACTGCGGGTGACCCACCCATCGGCGGCGAACGGATCGACTACTGGTTCGGCGACCGTGACTGGTCGGGTGTCGACAACTTCCAGGGGCCGGGTGCGCTCTGGTACGGCGTGCAGCAGGCCGATGGAGGCCCGTTCTTCACCGGCGATTCCTATGTGAGCGCGACCGACCAACAGATCGCGGGCATTGCATCGGACATCATGTTCGGGCTCTCCACGAACGACTCATTCAACGCAGAGAATCTCAGCGAGAACGGGGCCGAGTTCCTCGGTATGGCGGTCTCCCTCCACCTGGACAGCATTGCCGGGGCGCTCGCTGACGGCACCGGTTTGACGCCGACCGAGAGTGGCGCCGCGACCTACACGCTGTTCGGCTCGGATGACGAGCGGTGGCGACCGGTCTTCACTCCAGAGGTGCTCCGCATGCTGCTCGGTCCCATCGGTGAGCACGTCTCCGGCGCGGCAGCCATTCAGGAGGCCGCAGCCGCCAACGAGCAGCGCTACTTTGATGTAGCAGAAGCGGCGATCGCGAGTGGCGCAGACCCCGCGACGGTACAAGCCGCAATCGACGCGGCGATGGAGCGAGCGAACCAGCTTGACGGAGTGATCCAGTCCGCTGGGGTCATGGAGCGCTACGAGATCGCCGAGCGCGCAGACGAGCGAGTGGACCAGAACATCGACGCGCTGGGCAGCGTCGTGGGTCTGATCCCCATCCCTGGTCTGAGCACGGGAGCCGACTTCCTGGCTGGACTGGCGGTGACCGCGGGCACTGAGGTCGGTGGCATGCTGTGGTCGGACAGCCTGCACCAGTACGACGACGTCGCGGCCGCGGCGCTCGAGGGGCGTCGTGACGCCGAGGCAGAGGTGGCCGTCGCAAACGTGGCCCGACTGTACGACATGTTCGGGCTCGAGATGACGACACCGCCCGACCCGGACGGCGGTGGGTTCGACGCTTGGTTGGATGAGATGAGCGCGACCTTGTCGACCGAAACTGGCGGCACCTACAGCTTCAGGAACTACCTCGACATGTACCAAGACAGCACCGGCGTTCTGGACGTGCCTTGATCCGAGAGAATGGTTTCGTGCGTTTTCCCTTCGTGGTGACTCTGACGGCCGTGGTCGTCATGGGGTTGACCGGATGCCAGCCGGTCGCCACTGAGCTCGCGACTCCCGACATCACCTGGATCTCCGAGTCTGAGAGCCCCCTCGATTCGGATCCTTGGTTGGAGGCTGCACGGGCGGCCGACCTCGGTCTGCGCCTTGCCTACAACGCCCAGGACTTTACCATCTCCCAACTCACCAGCACGCACTCCGCAAGCTCGGTCCAAGCGATCTACGAGGTGTTCATCCTCCGATTCGTCGACGGCGGGGCGACACCACAGGCTTTCCCAGGGCCCGCCATCTGGCTCCCGCTCGAGATCGTCGAGTCCGAGGATGGAAAGCAAGCCGACGTCACCGTGTGCAATGCGTCGGAGAGTTGGCTCATCACTGCCGAAGGGGAGGCCACGTTCGAACTAACGAACGGCCGCGAGAGCACCTTCCGGATGGGCGAAGACCAGCAATCCGGAAAGGTAATCGTGCTCGAGACTCTCGGCTCTAGCCGCGTTTGCGACGCGACGGGCGCGGCGATCGGCCGCTTCGACCCCGAACCGACCGTTCCGGAGACGATTACCGAGTCCGACGTACGAGCCCCGCTCGGCTAGCATTCCCGGAGGGAACTCCGGGAGGTGGGACGATGACCGACGACGACGGCTTCATCACGCCCCCACCCGGCCTGGTCAACCCCGACTCCGGCACGCACCGTCGCCCGCGGCCGGAGCGCACCGAGCGCATCCCCAACGACGAGATCGTGTTCGTCCCCGCCGCGCCGGGCGTGCCCGTTGTGCTGCCGCAGGACGTGCCCGCGCCGGTTGAGCCCGACGCGTTCACGCCGCCCGCGGCATCCACCGAGCAGCAGCCCACCGCGCCGATCCCGAGCGCGTGGCGTCTCGTGATCCCGGGCATCGACCAGCCAGTGCTCGTGGATGCCACGGCCCCTCTCTTCCTCGGTCGTGCCCCCGTCGCCCCACCCACCGACCCCGGCGCCCGAGTCCTGGCCGTGCCAGACCCGGAGAAGTCGATCTCGAAGACGCACGCGATGCTCGAACTCGACCTCGGAGAGCTGCGCGTGCACGACCTCAACTCGACGAACGGCGTCTGGGTGACGCCCGCCGGCGGCGAGGCGATCGAGGTCGAGCCGGGTGAGCCGGTCGCCATTCCGGCGGGTGCGGAGCTCGAGCTCGGCGACGTCGTGATCCGGGTCGAGCTGGCCTAGCGAGCACCCCTCACCCCGTACCGCGGTAGGGGTGCAAGTGCGCTCCGTGGAGGGACGCGCGCGCGACATCCACATTCCTACCGTTGGGTATGACCATCACCATGCCCGGGGCCATGCCCGCGAACACCGCCGTGCGCGCCACGAACTCGCGCACCCAGGAGCAGTATTCGCGCGACTACGCCGCCCTGCTCGCGACGATGGGTGAACTCGGGTTGCTGCGTCGCCGCTACGGCTGGTACGCCGCCCGCAGTGCCCTCTTGCTCGGATTGCTCACACTCGGCATCGTCGCCCTGTTCGCGTTCGCGCCCGGCCCGTGGCTGCTGCTGCTCGCCGCAGGCTTCGGGGTGCTGTTCACGCAGTTCGCGTTCCTCGCCCACGACGGCGCGCACCGCCAGATCTTCCACTCGGGCAAGCGCAACGAGTGGTTCTCGCGCGTGGTCGGCAACCTGTTCGTCGGCCTGAGCTACGGCTGGTGGATGAACAAGCACGGCAAGCACCACGCCAACCCGAACAAGATGGGCAAAGACCTCGACATCGACCCGGGCGCGATCGTGTTCACGCCCGACGACGCTCGCGAGATCACGGGACGACGAGCCTGGTGGATGGCGCGGCAGCACTGGTTCTTCTTCCCGATCCTGACCGTGGCCGGCCTCGACCTGCACATCCGGGCCGCGCAGGCGGTGCTCGGCAAGGAGAAGGTCAAGCATCCGGTGATCGAAGCGACCATGCTCGCGGTGCGCCTGATCGGCTTTCCGCTGATCGTCACGCTCGCGGTTGGACCGTGGTGGGCTCTCGCGTTCATGGCTGTGCAGATCGCCGCGTTCGGCGTCACCATGGGCGGCAGCTTTGCGCCGAACCACAAGGGGATGCCGATCGTGCCCAAGACGGTGAACATCGACTTCCTGCGCCGCCAGACCCTCATGTCGCGCAACATCAGCGGCGGCCTGCCGGTCGCGGTGGCGATGGGCGGGCTCAACTACCAGATCGAGCATCACCTGTTCCCGACCATGCCGAGCGTCAACCTCCGTCGCGCGCGACCGATCGTGCAGGAGTACTGCGCGACGCACGACGTGAAGTACACCGAGACGACGCTCGTCGGCTCGTACCGGATCGTGCTCGAGTACCTCAGGCGCGTCGGCGTCAAGCACGCCGATCCGTTCGAGTGCCCCGTCACGATGGAGTTCAGAACCCGGTGACGCCGGCGGGGCTGCTGCGCGAGACTGGGGCGGTGAGGATCGCACGCACGACGTTCGGTCCGGCCGCGGGCGGCTGGGCCGTGGTCGGCGCGATCGTGGTCGGCATCGCGTCGGTCGCCGTCGCCGCGCCGCTCTCCTCCGCGATCTACGGCGTTCCGGTGGCCGTCGCGTTCGCGCTCACGCTCGTGCACGCCGCAGCGATCCCGGCCGCGTTGCTTCGGCCCGTCGTCGCCGCGGTCGCTGCGGCGATCGTGGTGCCGCTGCTGTCGCTCGCCGCGATGGGCGGGCCGCACGCACCGTGGCCGTGGGCGGTGACCACGATCGTGACGCAGGCGATCGTCGTGGGGCTGGTCAGCGTGCAGGAGCGGGCTCGCTTCGGCTTCGCGTCGTGGGTGCTGAGCGTGGCGGGCACGATCGCGGTGTGGTTCGCGTTGCCGCGCGATGCCGATGAGTCCGCGGTGAACATCATCATTGCGGCATCCACCGTCGGAGCAGCGCTCGTGGCGGGCATGGTGCTGCGCGAGTGGCGCAGCGTGCGCGCCCAGCTCGTGCGAGAGCGTGCGCTCTCGGCCGACGAGCGGGAGCACCGGATGATCGCCGAGGAGAAGACGCGCATCGCACGGGAGCTGCACGATGTCGTCGCCCACAACATGTCGATCATCAACGTGCGGGCCACGACGGCCGCCTACCGCTACACCGACGTGCCTGCCCCGCTGGTCGCGGAGTTCGACGACATCGCCGCGGAAGCGCGAAACGCCCTCGTCGAGTTGCGGCGGCTGCTCGGCGTGCTGCGCGCGGAAGACGCAGAGAGAGAACTCGCGCCACAGCCCGGCCTCGCGGACATTCCCGAGCTCGTGCGCGGAGCGGAGCGCTCTGGTGCCGTCATCACGCTGACGTGGGATGTCGACCGCACCGACGATCTCGGCGGCCTGACTGACCTCGCCGCCTACCGAATCGTGCAGGAGGCGCTGAGCAACGCACTGCGGCACGCGCCAGGCGCCGCGATCGAGGTCGTCTGCGTGTGCAACGACGACGTGCTCGAGCTCTCGGTGACGAATAGACCGCCAGCCGTCGCGGTGACCGAGGGCGAGCCCGGGCACGGCATCGTGGGCATGCGCGAGCGCGCGGCCGGCGTCGGTGGTTCGCTCGACGCGGGGCCGACCGCGGACGGCGGTTACGCCGTTCGCGCGACGCTGCCGGTGCGCGCAGCGGAGGGGGAGGAGCCGTCGTGAGCATCCGCATCCTGATCGTCGACGACCAGGCGATGGTGCGCGCCGGATTTGCGGCGCTGCTCGATGCCCAGGACGGCCTCGAAGTCGTCGGCCAGGCCGAGAACGGCGAGGTCGGAGTGCGGCTCGCGCGTGAACTCGAGCCCGACGTGGTGCTCATGGACGTGAGGATGCCCGTGCTCGACGGCATCGCAGCCACCCGCCAGCTGCTCGGCGCTGACGTCGACGCCGAAGCGCTCCCGCGCGTGATCATGCTCACGACGTTCGACGTGGACGACTACGTGTTCGACGCCATCCGCGCCGGCGCAAGCGGATTCCTGCTCAAGGATGCCCCGTCCGCCGACCTCATCGCCGCGGTCGAGGTCGTGGCGCGCGGCGACGCCCTGCTCGCGCCATCCGTGACCCGCAGGATGATCGAGCACTTCGTGCGCGACTCGACGGTGCGCGGGCAGCGCACCGAACTGCCGCACCTCACCGAGCGCGAGACCGAGGTGCTCGTGCTCGTGGCCCGTGGTCTCTCCAACGCCGAGATCGCCGCCGACCTCGTGATCGCGGAGCAGACCGTGAAGACGCACGTGAGCCGCGTGCTGGGCAAACTCGGGGCGCGCGATCGCGCGCAGGCGGTGGTGGCGGCGTACGAGGGTGGGCTGGTGGTACCGGGAGGGGACTGACCGGATAGGAATGTTCGGTTTGGGGACGAGGGTGCGGGATGGCGCGGAGTACACTCGATCCATGCGTTTCGACGGTCTCCTTCTTCGTCGCCGCGACGGGGCCTAGTCACCGGCCACCCCCGTCGCGGAGTCGAGCGACGGCTGGGTCACCTCCCATGAAGGACCCCACACCATGACTGACAGCACCACCACCGCCCCCGCACCACCGCTCCTCGAACGCTCGCCGAGAAGGTCTGGGACGACCACCTCGTCGTCAAGGGCGAAGACGGCTCGCCCGACCTGATCTACATCGACCTCCACCTCGTCCACGAGGTGACGAGCCCGCAGGCGTTCGACGGCCTGCGGATGGCCGGACGTCCCGTGCGGCGCCCCGATCTCACGATCGCGACCGAAGACCACAACACGCCGACCCTCGCGATCGACAAGCCGATCCGCGACCTCACGAGCCGCACGCAGATCGAGACGCTGCGCAAGAACACTGCGGAATTCGGGGTGCGGCTGCATCCACTCGGCGACATCGAGCAGGGCATCGTGCACGTCGTCGGACCGCAGCTCGGGCTCACCCAGCCCGGCATCACGGTGGTGTGCGGCGACTCGCACACCTCGACGCACGGCGCGTTCGGCGCGATGGCGTTCGGCATCGGCACCAGCGAGGTCGAGCACGTGCTCGCGACGCAGACGCTGCCGCTCAAGCCGTTCAAGACGATGGCGATCACCGTCGAGGGCGAGCTCAAGCCCGGCGTGACGGCCAAGGACATCATCCTCGCGGTGATCGCGAAGATCGGCACCGGCGGCGGGCAGGGCTACGTGCTCGAGTACCGCGGCAGCGCCATCCGCGCACTGTCGATGGATGGCCGCATGACGATCTGCAACATGTCGATCGAGGCGGGCGCGCGCGCCGGCATGGTCGCGCCCGACGAGACCACCTACGAGTACCTCAAGGGTCGGGCCCACGCGCCGGAGGGTGCGGACTGGGATGCCGCGGTCGAGTACTGGAGACACGCTGCGCACCGACGACGACGCCGTG
Source organism: uncultured Actinomycetota bacterium (assembly GCA_963790235.1). GTDB lineage: Bacteria > Actinomycetota > Actinomycetes > Actinomycetales > Microbacteriaceae > Rhodoglobus. The sequence goes on along the minus strand of CAWBNZ010000007.1, from coordinate 8,122 downwards.
TTCGACGCCGAGGTGTTCCTCGACGCGAACGAGCTCGAGCCGTTCGTCACCTGGGGCACCAACCCCGGCCAGGGCGTCTCGCTCAGCGACTCGGTGCCCGACCCGTCGGCGATCGCCGACCCGAACGAGCGCGCCTCCGCCGAGCGCGCGCTCGAGTACATGGAGCTCACCGCTGGCACGCCGATGAAGGAGATCCCGGTCGACGCGGTCTTCATGGGGTCGTGCACGAACAGCCGCCTGGATGACCTGCGCGCGTTCGCCTCGATCATCAAGGGCCAGAAGAAGGCCGACGGCGTGCGCGTGATGGTGGTGCCCGGCTCCGCGCGCGTGCGCATCGAGGCCGAGGCCGAGGGCATCGACAAGATCGTCGAGGAGTTCGGCGCCGAGTGGCGGTTCGCCGGCTGCTCGATGTGCCTCGGCATGAACGACGACCAGCTCGCGCCGGGCGAGCGCTGCGCATCCACCTCGAACCGCAACTTCGAGGGCCGGCAGGGCAAGGGCGGGCGCACCCACCTCGTCTCGCCGCTCGTCGCCGCGGCGACCGCGATCCGCGGCACGCTCTCGAGCCCGAGCGACCTGGCCGTGCTGACCGAAGCGGGGGTGTAGCCATGGATGCCGTTACCGAGGTCACCGGCGTCGCCGTGCCGCTGCAGGCGGGGCAACGTCGACACCGACCAGATCATCCCCGCGAACTTCCTCAAGCGCGTCACCAAGACCGGCTACGACGACGCACTGTTCTTCGCCTGGCGGCAGGACCCCGAGTTCGTGCTGAACCAGCCGGAGTACGCGGGTGCTCGCATCCTCGTCGCCGGTCCCGACTTCGGCACCGGCTCCAGTCGCGAGCACGCCGTCTGGGCGCTGCGCGACTACGGCTTCGACGTGGTGCTCAGCTCGCGGTTCGGCGACATCTTCCGCGGCAACTCCGGCAAGCAGGGACTGCTCGTCGGGCAACTCGCCGAAGCCGACATCGAGGCGATCTGGGCGGCGATCGACGCCGAGCCGGGAATAGCCGCGACCGTCGATCTCGTTGGCAAGACGGTGTCGATCGCGGGATCCAGCTATCCGTTCGAGATCGACGACTACACTCGATGGCGTTTGCTCGAAGGTCTCGACGACATCGGGCTGACCCTGCGTGACGAAGCGCACATCACGGAGTTCGAGAGCCGCCGCGAAGCTGGCGGCCCACGACACTCCCGCACGTCACGCAGCTGTACCGAAGGGTTGACGAATGAATTCAGTCGCAGTGAGTGACGGCGCGAAGAAGACCGGTCTCCAGAAGGACGGCCTCAAGGCGGCCGCACGGGTGGGCATGACCGCCGACAGCATCGTCATCCGCGGCGGCAAGCCGCTCAAGGGGCGCGTCGACGTGCGCGGCGCGAAGAACCTCGCCACGAAGGCGATGGTCGCGGCGCTGCTCGCGGACTCCCCGAGCGTGCTCAAGGACGTTCCCGAGATCAGCGACGTCAACATCGTCACGGGCATGCTCAACGCGTACGGCGTCGCGGTCACCGAGACCGCGCCGGGCGAGCTGCGCCTCGACCCGAGCGAGGTCGAGCGGGCCCACTTCTCGAAGATCGACGCGCTCGCCGGCTCGAGCCGCATCCCGATCCTGTTCTGCGGGCCGCTGCTGCACCGGCTCGGCGAGGCGCTCATCCCCGACCTCGGTGGATGCCGCATCGGCGACCGTCCCATCAACTTCCACCTGGACGCGCTGCGCGCGTTCGGCGCGATCGTGGACAAGAGCTACGAGGGCATCCGCCTCACCGCGCCCAACGGGCTCAACGGCGGCCGACATCGACCTGCCGTTCCCGAGCGTCGGCGCCACCGAGCAGGTGCTGCTCACCGCGGTGCTCGCCAAGGGCACCACCGAGCTGCGGAACGCCGCGATCGAGCCCGAGATCATGGAGCTCATCGCGATCCTGCAGAAGATGGGCGCGATCATCACGGTCGAGCCGAACCGCGTGATCGTGATCGAGGGCGTCGAGAAGCTCAAGGGCTACGACCACCGCTGCCTGTTCGACCGCAACGAGGCCGCGAGCTGGGCCTCCGCCGCGCTCGCGACCAAGGGCGACATCTTCGTCGCCGGCGCGAAGCAGAACGAGCTGATGACGTTCCTCAACGTCTTCCGCAAGGTCGGCGGCGAGTTCGACGTCGAGCGAGGACGGCATCCGCTTCTACCACCCGGGCGGCGACCTCAAGCCCGTGCAGATCGAGACCGATGTGCACCCCGGCTTCATGACCGACTGGCAGCAGCCGCTCATCGTGGCGCTCACCCAGGCGCACGGCATCTCGATCGTGCACGAGACCGTGTACGAGAACCGCTTCGGCTTCACCGAGGCGCTCGTCGAGATGGGCGCCGACATCGTCGTGCACAAGGAGGGCATCGCGTCGGTCACCCGCCGCGTGCCGCGCCGCGCGCTCGAGCAGGCCGCCGTCATCACCGGCCCGACCCCGCTGCACGGCGCCGACGTCGAGATCCCCGACCTGCGCGGCGGCTTCAGCCACCTCATCGCGGCGCTGACCGCCGAGGGCACGTCGACCGTCAGCAACGTCGGCCTCATCAGCCGCGGCTACGAGCACTTCATCGACAAGCTGACGGACCTGGGCGCGGACTTCGACGTACGCGGGCTGAGCGGCGTGGCAGCGGCGGTCGGCGAGGGTGAAGACGCGAGAAGACGGGCGTCTGGCGGTTTCTCGCCGGCATCGTCATCCCGATCCTGCTCCTGCTCGGGCGGTACGAGATCGTCGGCAGCGGGCGAATCCCGAAGACCGGCGCGTTCATCCTCGCGCCCAACCACGTCACCAACATCGACCCGCTCGTCTCGGCGTACGTGCTCTGGCGCGCGGGCCGTGTGCCGCGGTTCCTCGCCAAGGCGAGCCTGTTCAGGGTGCCCGTGCTCGGCGGGGCGCTGCGCGCGACCGGCCAGATCCCGGTCGAGCGCGCCGGGTGGCGCAGCGAGGCGAGCGACCCGATCTGACCGCGGCTCCACGCTTCGTCGACGACGGGCTCGCGCTGATCATCTACCCCGAGGGCACGCTCACCCGCGACCCCGACGTGTGGCCGATGCGCGGCAAGTTCGGTGCGGTGCGGCTCGCGCTCGAGCACGACGTCGCGATCATCCCGATGGGCACTGGGGCGCGCAGGAGATGCTGCCGCGGTACTCGAAGCGACTTGAGCCTGTTCCCGCGCAAGAACGATGCGCGTGCTCATCGGCGAGCCGGTCAGCCTCGCCTCGTGGAAGGACGCGCCGCGCACGACCGCGACCGTACGCCGCGGCGACGCACGCGGTCATGCAGGCCATCACGGCGCTCGTGTCGAAGCCTGCGGGACGAGACCGGCCGCCCGAGGTGCGCTGGGACCCGGCCGAGCACGGCCAGACGGAGTTCGGCCGCCTCGAGTCGAACAGGCGAACTGCGGCACAGGGCAGAATGGACCGGTGACCACTGGTACCGACGGCGCGTCGACGGCCCTTCCGAAGCGCAAGGTCGCCGTGCTCGGTGCCGGATCTGGGGCACGACGTTCGCGAAGGTGCTCGCCGACGGCGGCTCCGACGTCGCGATCTGGGCGCGCCGCCCCGAGCTCGCTCGCGAGATCACCCAGTCCAAGCGCAACAGCGACTACCTGCCGGGCATCAACCTGCCGCGCGGCCTGTGGGCGAGCTCGCGACTGCCGGAGGCGCTCGACGGCGCCGAGCAGGTCTACCTCTCGGTGCCGAGCCAGTCGCTGCGCGAGAACCTGCTGATCGTGCGCGACCTGATCCCGAAGAACGCGATCGTCGTCTCGCTCATGAAGGGCGTCGAGCAGGGCACCGGCAAGCGGATGAGCGAGGTGATTCGCGACGAGCTGCGGGTCGGCCCCGACCGCATCGCCGTCGTCTCCGGCCCGAACCTCGCGCTCGAGATCGCGAAGGAGCAGCCGACCGCCGCCGTCGTCTCGTCGGAGGTGCTCGAGACCGCGACCATCGTCGCGATGACCGCGACCTGCCCGTACCTCCGCTCGTTCGTCAACACCGATGTCATCGGCACCGAGTTCGGCGGCGTGCTCAAGAACCTCATCGCGGTCGCGATCGGCATCGTCGACGGCGTCGGCTACGGCGAGAACACGAAGGCCTCGATCATCACCCGCGGTCTCGCCGAGATGACCGACTTCGCGGTGGCGTACGGCGGCCAGCGCCGAGACGCTCGCCGGGCCTCGCGGGGCTCGGCGACCTCATCGCGACGTGCGAGTCGTCGCTCTCGCGCAACAACACCGCCGGCCGGCTGCTCGGCCAGGGCTACAGCTTCTCCGAGGTGGTCAAGCAGATGAACCAGACCGCCGAGGGCCTGGCATCGGTCGCGCCCGTGCTCGAGCTCGCCGCTGCGCGAAGGGCGTCGAGATGCCGATCGTGAGCCAGGTCGCCGAGGTGCTCGCCGGTACGCTGGCTCCGCGGGACATCGCTCCGCACCTCACGACCGACGACCTGCCGCAGGGAGGAGTCGACAGTGCCCGAGACTGGCACGCAGCGGCCGCATCCGCGTCGCGCTCCTCTTCGGTGGTCGCTCGTGCGAGCACACCATCAGCTGCGCGACCGCGGGCGGAGTGCTCGGCGCGATCGACCGCGACAAGTACGACGTGATCCCGATCGGCATCACCCGCGACGGCGCCTTCACGCTGCAGCCCGACGACGCCGAGCGCTTCCGCCTCAACCCCGACGCGATGCCCGAGGTGCGCGACAACGGCACGCGCGTGCTGCTGCCCGGAGTCGCGGCCACCCGCGAGTTCCACGCGTGGGTGCTCGACGAGCAGGGCGAGCGCGTGCTCGCTCGCTCGGCGACGTCGACGTCGTGTTCCCGATCCTGCACGGCCCGTTCGGCGAGGACGGCACCATCCAGGGCATGCTCGAGCTGGTCGGCCTGCCCTACGTCGGCAACGGCGTGCTCGCCTCGGCGCTCGGCATGGACAAGCACTTCACGAAGACGGTGCTCGCAGGCAGCGGGCATCCCCGTCGCCCCGTGGGTGACGGTGCTCGCCGAGCGAGTGGGCGCGCGACAACGACCTGCTGGCGCCGTCGCGCCGCAGGGCCTCGGCCTGCCCGTGTTCGTCAAGCCGGCGCGCGCCGGCTCGTCGGTCGGCGTCAGCAAGGTCAAGGACTGGCGACGAACTGGATGCCGCGCTCGAGCTCGCGTTCGCCGAGGACTCGACGGCGCTCGTCGAGGCAGGCCGTCGTCGGCCGCGAGGTCGAGTGCGGCGTGCTCGTCGGCCGCGACGGCGCGCCCGCCCGCGTGAGCGTCGCGGGCGAGATCGTCATGACCGACGCGCGAGTTCTACGACTTCGAAGCGAAGTACCTGGACGACGCCGCCGCCCAGCTGGTCTGCCCGGCCGACCTGCGCGACGGCGAGCTCGCCGCGATGCAGCGGCATCGCCGCACAGGCGTTCGAGGCGATCGGCGGCGCCGGCCTCGCCCGCGTCGACTGCTTCTTCACCGGCACCGAGTTCGTCGTGAACGAGCTCAACACGATGCCGGGCTTCACCCCGATCTCGATGTTCCCGAAGTGCTGGGCGGCGAGCGGCATGACGTACCCGGAGCTCATCGACGAGCTCATCCAGCTCGGCCTCGAAACGGTGCGCTGAGCGATCGCATGGCTCAGAAGCTCGCCTTCGACGCGCGCCGCGACTGGATCAACATCCTCTGGCTCGGGCCGCTCGGCATCCTCGTCGCGGCGGCCGTCGTGCTCATCGCGATCACGGTGCGCAACACCCCGCTCGTGCAGGACTTCCTCGATGGCGTTCCCCGGCAGCTCGGCCGGTGCCGCCGGGCACGCCGGTCGGCTTCCCGGTGTGGCTGTCGTGGACGCACGCGCTCAACGTGCTGTTCATCCTCATGATCATCCGCACGGGCATCCTGATCCGTGCCGGCAAGCGACCCGACGCCTTCGTCACAGCAAGCGCCCGCCGAAGGGTGGCGCACGACCCGCGCCGGCTGAGCATCACGGTGTGGCTGCACAACGCGTTCGACATCGTGTGGGTGCTCAACGGCGTGGTCTACGTCGTGCTGCTGTTCGTGAGCGGGCAGTGGCTGCGCATCGTGCCGACCTCGTGGGACGTCATCCCGAACGCGATCTCGGCCGCGCTCCAGTACGCGTCGCTGGACTGGCCGACCGAGAACGGCTGGGTCAACTACAACGGGCTGCAGCTGCTCGCGTACTTCGTGACCGTGTTCATCGCGGCGCCGCTCGCGATCATCACGGGGTTCCGCATGTCCGTGCTGTGGCCGGGCGATCGGTGGGACGGCGCGAGTTGGATGAACCGGATCTTCCCGGTGGAGTGGGCGCGCGCCATCCACTTCCCGGTGATGCTCTACTTCCTCCTGTTCATCGTCGCGCACGTCACGCTCGTGTTCGCGACCGGGGCGCTGCGCAACCTCAACCACATGTACGGCAACCGCGACGAGGAGTCGTGGTTCGGCGCTGTCGTGTTCAGCGGCAGCGTCGTCGTGATGATCGCGGTGTGGCTCGCGCTGCGGCCGGCGATCGTGCGGGCGCTCGCGGGCGTCACGCACAAGGTCGTGCGCTAGCGCTCGACGGACTAGTCGAGCACGTCCTCGGCGGCGATGCACTCGCCATCCTTCGGGCTGGCCGTCACGGCGAAGGCGAGGTCGATGAGCGCGGTCGAGCCCGACGCAGCCTCGCCGTCGACGACCACCTCGATCGCCGGGTCGCGGCCGTAGGTCGTGAAGACGTAGTTCGGCGCGTCGTCGTCATTGCGCAGCCAGTCGACGCCGTCGACGGTGAAGCACGGGTACTCCGCGGTCGGCGGCGGCACCTCACGCCGCACCGGAGCATCACGGCGGTGGGCTCGCCCCAGGCCGAGGTGCCCTGCGCGTCCGTCTTGCGTTGCTCGAGGCCGGCCACCGTCTCCGGGCAGGCCGACGACCACCTGCGCGCAGACGGTGTTGATCGCGTCGGGGGCGGGGTGGAGGGCGACGGTCGGGGTGCATCCAGCCGAGCAGCAGTGCCACGCCCAGAATGCCGAGGGCGAGGGCGGGACGGGTCGAGGTGCGCATCGAGTTCAGGCTACCCGCGTCGGCTGGCCGAACGATCCGGGTGCTCTCGGTCGGCGTGGCCGGTAGAGTCCGGACCATGACCGACACCCTCGGCGACGCCGGCGAGTCGGCGGCGCTCGCGCGGATCTTCCCGCGGCTGCCCGCGGCATCCGCGCAGCTGCTCGGTCCCGGCGACGACGCCGCCGTGCTCGCCGCACCCGACGGCCGGGTCGTGATCACGACGGACATGATGATCCACGGGCCGGACTTCCGGCTCGCCTGGTCGAGCGCGCACGACCTGGGGTGGAAGGCCGCGGCATCCAACCTCTCCGACGTGGCCGCGATGGGTGCCCGCCCGACCGCGCTCGTCGTCGCGCTCGCGGCTCCCGAGTCGACGACGATCGAGTTCCTCGAGCAGTTCGCCGACGGACTGCGTGATGGATGCGCGGCCCTCGCCCCCGGCTGCGGCGTGATCGGCGGCGACCTGTCGGTGAGCCCGACCCTCACGATCGCGGTCACGGCGTTCGGCGACCTCGAGGGCCGCGAACCCGTGCTGCGCTCCGGCGCGCGCGTCGGGCGACATCGTCGCGGTCTCCGGGCGCGCTGGGTCTCGCCGCCGAGGGCCTGCGGCTGCTGTTCGAGCTGGGCGTCGACGCCGAAGGATCGCCGGATGCCGCGGCCGCAGCTCCCTGCGTGCAGCCCATCCCGCGGCCGTCGCCGCCCAACTCACGCCGCACCCCACCGATCGCGGACGGCGTCGCCGCCGCAATCGCGGGCGCCTCCGCGATGCTCGACCTGAGCGACGGCCTCGCGATCGACGCCCGCCGCATCGCTGCCGCGAGCGCGTGTCGCGCTCGACCTCGACGCCGACGGCCGATCGGCCTCACGCCCGCCGAGCTCGACGGGGGCGAGGACCACTCGCTGCTCGCGACCTTCCCGCCGCAGGCGCGGCGGCTGCCCGGGGGCTTCCGCGCGATCGGTGTCGTGCGCGAGCCGAGGGACGACGGGCACGGGCTGCTCGTCGGCGGTGAGCCGTACGGCGCCGGGGGGGTGGGATCCCTACGACGGATGGGACGGCGGGGCGGGCTGAGGGCCCGTG
>CAWBNZ010000006.1:0-331592 GCA_963790235.1 uncultured Actinomycetota bacterium | reverse complement strand
AGCGGCACGGCGATCGATGGCTCGGTGGATGGCGCGACGAACGCCACCCCGTCCGGTACATCCATGCGCACCTGGGCCAACGCGCTCGCGCACTCGGCCGATCCTTCCGGACACACCTGCCCGAACGCCGTGGAGAGCCGCACGAGCCGCGACGGCGGCAGCGTCGACTCCGCGGCAGCCTCGAAGATCGATACCGCTGGAATGGTGAGATCGGACTGCAGGTCCGCCGGCGGCGCGGTCGCCTCGCTCGTGACCTGGTTCGTGACGTACATGACGATCGGCACCACGAATCCCTCGGTGCGATCGGCGTTGTAGTCGGCGACGAGATCGGCGAGCTCGGGTGCGATCAGCTCGATCGTGCCAAGCCCGGTGTTGTCGTAGTAGCCGCCGTCGATGAGCTGCAGGTTCCGCAGCTCCTCGCAGCCCTCCTGGCCCACGTTCGCGACCCGACCCGATGGCGTCACGATCGGGAATCGGGCGGAGGCCATCGCGGCCGTGCCCCACGTGAGCTCGAGCGGGCAGCTCTGCGGGTGGAAGTCGACGAGGTCGACCGTGCCGGCGAGCGCGCGGTCGTCGTCGTTGCAGCCGAGCGGGTTGTCCTTTGTGCGGTCGGCATCGTCGGCGACCGAGAAGTCGATCTGGCTGATGATCACGCGACAGTGGTGCACCGCCGCGGTCGAGTTCAGCACGAGATACCCGACCGTCGGGCTCGGCTCGGCGTCGAAGGAGTCCTGCAGCTGCTCGTTGGTCGCCTCCACTGCGCCTCGATCGTGCCGGCGCGGTCGAACCACTCGAAGGTGCCGCCACCCGGCGCTCCGGCGACGAGCGTGGGGATGCGCAATCCCGTGACTGACGCGAGCAGGTCGCGGCCGAGCAGGCCGGTGACCGCCTTCGCGAGGGCCGTGGGGTCGCCGACCGCCAGCGTGGTGGCGTCGGCCGCGGCATCCACGGCCGATTCGCCGTTCTCGAGTTCCCGCTCCGGTCGCATGAGTACCGCGCCCACCGAGCCACCGCTCACCGAGCTCGTGAGGAACGGGGCATTCGCGAGGCAGTCGTCGCGGCCGAGGCGGCGAAGCGCGTCGGTCGTCCAGGTCGCTGCACGAATGCCGCCGCCCTCCGCCGCGATCAGCAGCATGGGCTTGATCGTGGTGTCGCCGGCCGGCACCGTGCAGTCCGTGCGGTCGGTCCACTCCTCGAACGCTTCAGCGAGGGTCGGACGCTCGATCGCCGCGGGGTCCGGGTCGGCGCGCAGCAGGTGGAACTGGGCCGGCCCGCCCGCCATGCTCGCGACGAGCGGCACGACGATGAGCAGCGTGAGAACCGGGTCGCTCGACCGCCGGAACAGGGCGAACACCTCGAGCGGCCGACGCGAGCCGAGCGTGATCCCGATGATCGCGAGCAGGATCGTCCAGCATCCGATCAGGGCGACCGCCCCGCCCACGACGCCGAGTCCGACGATCGCGTCGGGCCAGAAGAACGCGAACCCGATGCCGAGGCACGCGAACACGACCGCGACCGTCTTGCCGAGCACAACCACCCGGCTCGTCGGCGGCGGGAACGTCGCGTCGGCCCACAGCGCGTACGGTCCGCGCGAGAGCGCGTTGGGCATCGCCGCCTGCTGCTGGATCCGGGTGCCCTGCCCCCGCAGGATGAGGAACAGCACCCCTGGCCCCACCAGCACACTCGCGGCCACCGCGAACGGGAACACGATCGCCATCGCGGTGAGCTGCCCCGCCGACTCGACCGACGATCCCGCGAACGCGTCGGAGAACGCGAGCAGGAACGGCGTTGCGAACGACTTGACGAGCCCGAGGAAGCCCAGACTCGCGAATGCGGCGACCACGACGTAGCCCGTGAGCACCGTGTCACGTGCGCGCTCGGCATCCATCGGGCGCTGGTAGTCCGTCGAGACCGCGGCCCTTGTCCACGGCCACGCGCGCAGCAGCCAGGAAGCCGCGACGAGCGCGACGATCACCGCGCCGGTCACGATCAGCGGCTGCCAGTCGACGAGCCTGCCGGGAGCGATGAACTCGAGCACCGTCGCGACCACGAGGATGCCTGCGACCACGAGCAGCCACGGCCAGCGCAGCGGAGCGGCTCGTGGTGTCTCCGGCACGTTCCCCGCGACGACGGCGGCCCGCATGAGCGCGGCCCGGGATCGCTGGCGGGCGATCGTGTAGAGGCTGACCGCGACGAGCGCATAGACCACCACGGCGAACACGATCGGCCAGACGCCGGCCCGAAGCGCCATCCACTGGCGCTGCACGTCGGGCAGCTGTTCGAGCACCGCCGAGCCCGGCGCGAGCGACAGCACGGCGATCGCGAGCACGACCAGCACGGGCAACCGGTGCGGGTATGCGGCGCGGAATCCTCGGCGGATGCCACGCCAGATGCGCTGCCGCAGCGGAGCGTCCGCGAGCATCGTGATCACGAGCAGGGTGACGATGAGCCACTTGGTCTCGGTCGCGACGACGAGCGCGCCGGCCGGCAGGCCGGTGAAGGCTGCGACGTCCGACGCCGCCAACCACAGCAACTGGTCTTCGAGCGCGTCGACGCCGAGCAGTGCGGCGACCAGGATGCGGCCCATCGTGCTGGGCGCGGTGAGCCGCCAAAGCAGCACGCCATAAGCGGCCATGTACGCGACGTCCGCGATCACGTGCGCCCTGATCAGGCCACCTACCCCGAACTGCCCCGTCGCCCACTCGGCCCACGCCCCGGTCTCGAGGAAGGCGGTCGGACCGATGACCGACGCGAGCTCATAGGTGAAGTTGTTCGCACCGACGATCTCGCCGGTGAGTGCATTGATCTCAATCAGCACGATGGATGCCGCAGCCGCGAGCAGCACCCAGAACCCATTGCGCCGCAGCAGGAAGTCGCTCCACCGGGGCAGCGCGCCCGCGACCGCGGTCATTCGTTGGAGCGTCGCGGCAGTCGGATCCACGACCGTGGGCCCCGTGTCCGGGGTCTTGGCGGTGGCGGTCGACATCGAGGGTCCTCCAGGGGGATTCGCACACCGTACCGCTCCGTCTACCCCACGCGAAAGAGGCACCGGAGCAACTGCGTGCGCCCCCGCATCCACTCGGCGTTGCTAAGCTGGCCGCACAATCAACACGGGCCGCAACCGCGATGCGGGAGAGCTGCCCCGGGCGATCAGCCGGGAGCACCGAAGGAGCAAGCCTCCCCGCCAATCTCTCAGGTACACGTACCGCATCGCACGGCCACTCTGGAAAGCGGATGCGTTCGTCGGCATCCCGCCCACGGTGAAAACCGCAGTCCCTCACGGGTCGGCGGTGAAACTCTCAGGCACCATGACAGAGGGGGAGTTCCATCCAGCAGCCGAAGCGCAGGAGAACTCCGTGAACGATCAGCCCAGCACCGACCGCGTGCAGAGCGACTCAGCCCGCTCCACGACATCCATGTGGCGGCCGGTGCGAGCTTCACCGACTTCGCCGGCTGGCAGATGCCGGTGCGCTACGCCTCCGACCTCGCCGAGCACCACGCCGTGCGCACCGCGGCCGGCATCTTCGACATCTCGCACATGGCCGAGATCCTCGTGCGCGGGCCGAGGATGCCGCGGCCTTCCTCGACTACGCGCTCGCCGGCAAGCTCTCGGCCATCGCGATCCGGCAGGCGAAGTACACGCTGCTGCTCGACGAGGGCGGCGGCATCATCGACGACCTGGTCGTCTACCGCTCGGCAGACGACGAGTTCCTCGTCGTCGCCAACGCGGGCAACCGCACGGCGGTCGTTCGACGCGCTCCCCGAGCGCGCCGGCGGCTTCGACGGTCGCCGTCGACGACCTCAGCGACGAGTATCGCGCTCATCGCCGTGCAGGGCCCGCGCTCGCGCGAGATCCTCGAGGCGACGCGGGTATCACCGACCTCGGCGTGCCGCTCGACGAGCTCAAGTACTACCGGGGCACCGACGCGTCCTTCGACGGACGCGCCGCTGCTTCATCGGCCGCACCGGCTACACCGGCGAGGACGGCTTCGAGCTCTACGTCGACGCCGGCAGGCCGCGGCGCTCTGGCGTGCGCTCGTGGCCGCGGGCGCAGCCGCTACGGGCTCGTGCCCGCGGGGCTCGCGAGCCGCGACACCCTGCGCCTCGAGGCCGGCATGCCGCTCTACGGCCACGAGCTCGGCCTCGACACCTTCCCGGTGCAGGCCGGGCTCGGCCGCGTCGTCGCGCTCACCAAGGAGGGCGACTTCGTCGGCCGCGCCGCGATCGAGGCCGGCCCGCCCGAGGGCGCGCGCGTGCTCGTCGGCCTCGTCGCCGAGGGCAAGCGCGCCGGGCGTGCCGGCTACGCGCTGTCCGATCGGTGCTCGACGGCGACGCCGAGGTCGGCGCGATCACGAGCGGCGCGCTGTCGCCGACGCTCGGCCACCCGATCGCGATGGCCTACGTCGACCCGCAGTTCACCGACGCCGGCACCACCCTCGACATCGACGTGCGCGGCAGCCGCGTCCCCGCGACCGTCGTCGCCCTGCCCTTCTACAAGAGAGAGAAGTAGAGCCATGACCGACCAGAAGAGCCTGAAGTACACCGCCGAGCACGAGTGGATCGTCGTCGAGGGCGACGTCGCGACCGTCGGCATCACCGCCTACGCCGCCGAGAAGCTCGGCGACGTCGTCTTCGTCGACCTGCCCGAGGTCGGCTCGACCGTCGCCGCCGGCACGGTCGTCGGCGAGATCGAGTCGACGAAGTCGGTCGGCGAGCTCTTCGCGCCCGTCGACGGCACGGTCGTCGAGTCAACGACGCCGTCGTGGCGACGCCCGAGCTCGTCAACAGCGACCCGTTCGGCGACGGCTGGCTCATCAAGGTGGAGTTCGAGGAGCTGCCGACGCTCCTGACCTTCGACGAGTACCCGGCGCTGGTGGGCGAGTGAGCGGCACGCACCACCTCTGGTGACGGCTTCGCCAGCCGCCACATCGGCACCGATGGCGACGCGCAGGCGACCATGCTCGCCGCGGTCGGCTACGACTCGGTCGAGGCGCTCGTCGACGCGGCCGTGCCGCCGTCGATCCACGCTGGCGCGATCGAGCGCTCGACCATCCCCGCCGCCGCCACCGAGCGCGAGGCGCTCGCCGAGCTGCGCGCGCTCGCGCGCAAGAACACCGTGCGCCGCTCGATGATCGGTCTCGGCTACTACGACACGATCACGCCGGCCGTCATCAAGCGCAACGTGCTCGAGAACCCGAGCTGGTACACGGCCTACACGCCGTACCAGCCGGAGATCTCCCAGGGCCGCCTCGAGGCGCTCATCAACTTCCAGACCATGGTCGCCGACCTCACCGGCCTGACGACGGCGAACGCGTCGATGCTCGACGAGGGCACCGCGGTCGTCGAGGCGATGCTGCTCGCGCGCCGCGCCTCCGGGTCGGCGTCGAAGCTCTTCATCGTCGACGCCGACGCGCTGCCGCAGACCAAGGCGCTGCTGGCCAACCGCGCGGAGGCCGTCGGCATCGAGCTCGTCGAGCTCTCGTTCTCCGGCACCCTCGAGGGGGATGCCGCGGCTCGCGGCGAGCTGCCCGACGCGTTCGGCGTCTTCGTCCAGTACCCCGGCGCCTCCGGGCGCGTCTGGGATCCGACGGCGGTCATCGCCGCGGTCAAGGCGGCCGGCGGCGTCGCCGTCGTCGCCGCCGACCTGCTCGCCCTCACCCTGCTCAAGTCGCCCGGCGAGCTCGGCGCCGACGTCGCCGTCGGCACGTCGCAGCGCTTCGGCGTGCCGATGGGCTTCGGCGGTCCGCACGCCGGCTACATGGCCGTGCGCGCGGGCCTCGAGCGCCAGCTGCCCGGGCCGCCTCGTCGGCGTCTCGCAGGATGCCGACGGGCACCCCGCCTACCGCCTCTCGCTGCAGACGCGCGAGCAGCACATCCGCCGCGAGAAGGCGACGTCCAACATCTGCACCGCGCAGGTGCTGCTCGCCGTCATGGCTGGCATGTACGCGGTCTACCACGGGCCCGACGGGCTCAAGCGGATCGCCGAGCGCGTGCACGAGCGCGCGAGCTTCGCGGTCGCGCTGCGAGCGTCGGCGCGCCATCGCCGACAGCTTCTTCGACACCGTGACGCGTGAGCGTGCCCGGCCGCGCCGACGAGCATCGTCGCGGCCGCGCACGAGCGCGGCGTCCTGCTGCGACGGGTCGACGACGACACCGTCGGCGTGAGCTTCGACGAGACCACGGCCGACGGATCGCTGGATGCCGACGCTCGCCGACCTCTTCGGCGTCGACGCTCGAGCCGAGCCGGCTCATCGCTGCCCCAGGCGACTCGTGCCGCGACGAGCGCGAGTACCTCACGCATCCCGTCTTCAACACGCACCGCTCCGAGACGTCGATGATGCGCTACCTCAAGTACCTCGCCGACAAGGACTACGCGCTCGACCGCGGCATGATCCCGCTCGGCTCGTGCACGATGAAGCTCAACGCCGCCACCGAGATGGAGGCCGTGACCTGGCCGGAGTTCGGCGGCATCCACCCGTTCGCTCCCGAGGCCGACGTCGAGGGCTACCTCGAGCTCATCGAGCAGCTGCAGGACTGGCTCGCCGAGGTCACCGGCTACGACTCCGTGTCGCTGCAGCCGAACGCGGGCAGCCAGGGCGAGCTCGCCGGGCCTGCTCGCGATCCGCGGCTACCACCGCTCGCGCGGCGACGACCAGCGCACGGTGTGCCTCATCCCGTCGAGCGCGCACGGCACGAACGCGGCCAGCGCCGTGCTCGCCGGCATGAAGGTCGTCGTCGTCGCGTGCGACGACCTCGGCAACGTCGACCTCGACGACCTGCGCGCGAAGATCGCCGAGCACGCCGACACCTCGCGGCGCTCATGATCACCTACCCGTCGACGCACGGCGTCTACGAGCACGAGGTGCGCGAGATCTGCGAGGCCGTGCACGACGCCGGCGGCCAGGTCTACGTCGACGGCGCGAACCTCAACGCGCTGCTCGGCTACGCGCGCTTCGGCGACTTCGGCGGCGACGTCTCGCACCTCAACCTGCACAAGACGTTCTGCATCCCGCACGGCGGCGGCGGCCCGGGCGTCGGGCCCGGTCGCGGCGAAGGCGCACCTCGCGCCGTTCCTGCCCGGTCACCCGCTTGCGCAGCGGGACACCATTGCGCGCACCGCGGGCGCTGAACTGCCCGGGCACCGCAACATCGTGAGCGCGGCGCCGTACGGGAGCCCGAGCATCCTGCCGATCTCCTGGGCCTACGTGCGCATGATGGGCGCCGACGGCCTCAAGGAGGCGACCGGCGCCGCGGTGCTCGCCGCCAACTACGTCGCCGTGCGGCTGCGCGACCACTACCCGGTGCTCTACGCGGGCGACAACGGACTCGTCGCGCACGAGTGCATCCTCGACCTGCGTCCGCTCAAGGAGGCGACCGGCATCGACAACGACGACGTCGCGAAGCGCCTCGTCGACTACGGCTTCCACGCGCCGACGATGTCGTTCCCGGTCGCGGGCACGCTCATGGTCGAGCCGACCGAGAGCGAGGACCTCGCCGAGATCGACCGCTTCATCGACGCGATGATCGCGATCAAGGAGGAGGCGGATGCCGTCGCCGCCGGTCGCTGGCCCGCCGACGACAACCCGCTCGTGAACGCGCCGCACACCGCGGAGTCGGTCATCGACGGGGGAGTGGACGCACGCGTACTCGCGCGAGCAGGCGGTCTACCCGGTGCGCACGCTCATCCGCCACAAGTACTGGCCGCCGGTGCGCCGCATCGACCAGGCCTACGGCGACCGCAACCTCGTCTGCGCGTGCCCGCCGGTGGAGGCCTTCGCCTAGAGCTGAAGCCCATGACGCCCGAGGAGCTCGCCAACCTCGCACATTTGCGGCGTGCCCGCGATCTCATCGATCGCGACTACGCGAGCCCGCTCGACGTGCCCACGATGGCCGCAGCGAGCGCTCATGTCGCCCGCGCACTTCTCGCGGCAGTTCCGCGCGGCGTACGGCGAGACCCCGTACAGCTACCTCATGACCCGCCGCATCGAGCGCGCCATGGCGCTGCTGCGCACGGGGGTGAACGTGACGGATGCCTGCATGGCCGTCGGCGCGACCTCGCTCGGCTCGTTCAGCTCGCGCTTCACCGAGATCGTCGGCGAGACGCCTACGGCGTATCGCGCTCGCAGCCACGCGGCCGAGGAGGCGATGCCCGCGTGCTTCGCCAAGTTCCAGACGCGGCCGCAACGCGCGCCCGCGCTCGCGCACGAGCAGGAGCAGTATCGAGAAGCGAGCGCACCGGCGCCCGCGTCGTAGATTCGGCGCATGACCACAACACTCCAGTACGTCAACATCACCGTCCTCGACGTCGACGAATCGATCGCGTTCTACCAGCAGCTCGGTCTCGAAGTGAAGATGGATGTCGCCAACGGCGGCTTCCGCTGGGTCACCCTCGGCAGCGACGCCCAACCCGGCCTCGGCATCACCCTCTCCGAGCCGGGAGCGGGGCGCTCCGAGGAGTCCGCGAACGCCCTGCAGGAGCTGCTCGTGAAGGGCGAGCTGCCCATGCTCGTCTTCGCCACGGATGACCTCGACGCCACCTTCGAGAACCTGCGCGCGCATGGCGCCGAGGTACTGCAGGAGCCGATCGACATGGGCTACGCCCGCGACTGCGCGTTCCGCGACCCGAGCGGGTCGATGGTGCGCATCTCGCAGGCGCGGTAGCGCACTCGAGCACCGCGCCACCCTCCGGCAGAAGGGCGGCGCGGTGTTGTTCGTGTGGGCCTAGTGCTGCGTCGCCCCCTCCGCGCCGTGGCCCGTGAGCGAACGCACCTCCATCTCGGCGGCGATCCGCTTGTCTTCGGCCCGGTTGCTCGTGATCGTGCCGATGACGCCGAGCAGGAACCCGAGCGGGATCGAGACGATGCCGGGGTTGTTGAGCGGGAACCAGTGGAAGTCCACACCCTGCAGCATCGACGAGCTCAGGCCGGTCGCCTCGTTGATCGCGCCACCCGAGACGACGGGCGAGAAGATGATCAGGATGATCGCCGACCCGAGCCCGCCGTACATGCTCCACAGTGCTCCGCGGGTGTTGAACCGCTTCCAGAACAGCGAGTAGATGATCGTCGGCAGGTTCGCCGACGCGGCGATCGCGAACGCGAGCGCCACGAGGAACGCGATGTTCTGCCCCTGCGCGAGGATGCCGCCGAGAATCGCGAGGATGCCGATGACGACCACCGTGATGCGCGCCGTCTTCACCTCCCCGTTCGGCTCGACCTTGCCGCGCTTGATCACGTTCGCGTAGATGTCGTGCGCGAACGATGTCGCCGCCGTGATCGTGAGCCCGGCGACCACCGCGAGGATGGTCGCGAACGCGACCGCGGAGATGATGCCGAGCAGCGGACATGCCACCGAGCTCGAACGCGAGCAGCGGAGCCGCGGAGTTGACACCACCGGGGGATCCGAGGATCTTCTCCGGCCCCACGAGTGCGCCGGCGCCGTAACCGAGCACGAGCGTGAACAGGTAGAACAGGCCGATCGCCCAGATCGCCCACACCACCGACTTGCGCGCCTCTCGCGCGGTCGGCACCGTGTAGAACCGCATGAGCACGTGCGGGAGACCCGCCGTGCCGAGCACGAGTGCGAGCGCGAGCGAGATGAAGTCGATGCGAGTCAGGTCGGTGAGGCCGTACTGCGCTCCGGGCGCGAGCACGTCCTTGCCCTCGGCCGCGTTGGCCTGTGCGGCGCCGAGCAGGTCGGACAGGTTGAACCCGAACAGCGCGAGCACCCAGACGGTCATGACCGCGGCGCCGACGATGAGCAGGAACGCCTTGACGATCTGCACCCACGTCGTGCCCTTCATGCCGCCGACGAGCACGTAGATGATCATGATCGCGCCGACGACAGCGATCACGAGCCCCTGGCCGACCTTGTCGTTGACGCCGAGCAGCAGCGCCACGAGCCCGCCGGCGCCCGCCATCTGCGCGAGCAGGTAGAAGAAGCACACCGCGAGCGTCGTGATGGCCGCGGCCATCCGCACTGGCCGTTCCTTGAGCCGGAACGACAGCACGTCGGCCATCGTGAACTTGCCCGTGTTGCGCAGCAGCTCAGCGACGAGCAGCAGCGCGACGAGCCACGCCACGAGGAATCCGATCGAGTACAGGAAGCCGTCGTACCCGTTGATCGCGATCGCGCCGGCGATTCCGAGGAAGGATGCCGCCGACAGGTAGTCACCCGCGATCGCCGTGCCGTTCTGCGGCCCGGTGAACGATCGACCGGCCGCGTAGAAGTCGGCCGCCGTCTTGTTGTTGCGGCTGGCGCGGATGACGATCACGAGCGTGATCGCCACGAACGCACCGAAGATCACGATGTTGACCAACGGCTCCCCGACCGTGGTCGGGGCGGTCGCCATGGGCAGCGCGCTCATCGAGCCACCCCGCCTTCGGTCGCGGAACGGGTGCCGGCGGCCTCGGCCGCGAGGGTCGTCCGCAGTTCCTCAGCGAGCGGATCGAGCTTGCGATTCGAGTACCAGACGTACCACATCGTGATCGCGAAGGTCGTGACGAACTGGCCGAGGCCCAGCAGGAGCCCGACGTTGACGTTGCCGAACACCGGCGTGGACATGAAGTCAACGGCATAGGCCGCGAGCAGCACGTAGACGAAGTACCAGATCAGGAACAGGGCCGCGACCGGGAGTACGAACGATCGATGCCGTCGTTTCAGTTCTCGGAATTGTGGTGATTCCTCGACCCTGATGTAGTCCACCCCGTCGGTCGATCGCTCAGACGCTCGCTGCTCCATCGCATTCCCTCCGGGGCGCACATCGGTGTGCGCCCACCCTTCCATTGATGCCACGACCCCCGAACGGGTGTCAAGGCCTACCGGCGCAAAGGGTCTACGGGGTGGGGGACGGGGTGGGCGTGGGGGTAAGGCTGGGCGTGGGCACGGCGAGCAGGTCGGGGAACGCTGCCGCCGCCCACGGATAGCCGACGAAGATCGCGGCGTCGATCACGAAGTGCGCGATGACGAACGGCAGCAGCCGGCCGTACCGCTCGTAGAGCCAGCCGAAGAGCACGCCCATGGCGACGTTGCCGATGAAGGCGCCGAATCCCTGGTAGAGGTGGTAGCTGCCCCGCAACACCGCAGCACCGAGGATGATGCGCCACGCGCCCCAGCCGAGCTCACGCAGCCGGGTGAACAGGTACCCGATCACGATGACCTCCTCGGTCACCGCGGCGCGCACGGCCGACAGCAACAGCACTGGCACCGTCCACCAGTACGCGTCGAGCGCGTTCGGCACGACCGTCACCGTCAGCCCGAGCTGCTTGCCGAGCAGGTAGATGCCAATGCCGGGGATACCGATCACGAGCGCGAGCACGACGCCCCACGAAACATCCCTGGCCGGCTTCGTGAAGTCGATCCCGAGCCGCCCAAGGTGCGGACGGGTGGCCTGCCACAGCAGGAACGCCACGAGCGCGACCGGTACGAGGTCGAAGAACACCGCCATGAGTTGGTAGACCAGGTCGAAGATCGGTCGCGGGCTGAGCGAGGCGTTCAGCGTTGCCGTCTGGTCGGCGAGCGCTTCCTCGCGCGTGACGCGATTGATGATCGCGACGATCGAGTACGCGGCGGAGGCCCCGAGCGACAGCCCAAGCACGATGAGCACCTCGGCCGTAAGCCTGCGCCGCGATGGAGCGAGCGCTGCGGGCGCACCGGCAGGGGCGCCATCGGTGGGGGTGGTCATTCCGGGCGGGGGAGCGCGCACGCCGGCGTGCCGCCGGGAAGACGGGAGCGGTTGGCGGCGATGAAGCGGTAGCCGAGCGCGGCCGCGAGCGAGAACGGAGGCGTTGCGAGCAGGTGGCCGAGGAATCGCAGGCCGGCGACCGGCTGCATCCGCAGCAGCGCAGAGAGGGCGAGGTGACCTGCGTACTGATGGCCAGGTGCGATCACCCAGGCGTACTGGTCGACATCGTCGCGGCTGAGCGCGTACTGGTCGAGTTCGATCCACTGCCACGGTGTGGCGCGGGGGAACACCGGCAGCGCCGCCTCGAGCCGATTCACCCAGGTCGTGCAGAACGCGCAGTCTCCGTCGAACACGAGCAATGCCCGGGTCACGGGCGTCGACGGGCGGGGATGGGGCACGTTTCGAGCCTACGCCGACGCGCACGCCCGATAGCGGCATCCACTTGTCCCTCACGCACGTATGTTGCGTTTGGCGCAGTCTTCGCGCAAGTTCGTGCCATCAAGCGCAAGGAAATCGACTGCGCGTTACCACTGTGTAACGTTTGCGCCTATGGTTTTGCGAGGGTTATGCCCCCGTTTAGGGTGTGAACTATCAAGCGCGTCTCGACACTAGGAATGCCGGGCGCGTCTCATCTTGCACAGGAGGAATTTTGAGAATCAGCAGAATCGGGGCAGCAGCTGCCGCGATCGGCGCCGGTGCCCTTATCCTCTCGGGCTGCGCAGCGCCGCAGTCCGAGATCGTTGAGGGTTCGACGCTTTCGGTCGCATGGAACCAGCCGTTCTACTCGTACAACGGCTCCACCTCATTCGGCAACGCGACGGCGAACGCCAACGTGATCTACTCGACCAACACCGGGTTCAACTACTACAACGACGTGCCCGAGCTGGTTCAGGACACGTCCTTCGGTTCGTACGAACTCGTCTCGGAAGACCCGCTGGTCGTCAAGTACACCCTCGCGGATGGCGTGAAGTGGTCGGACGGAACCGCGATCGACGCGGCCGACCTCCTGCTGGCCTGGGTCGCGAACTCGGGTGCGTACAACACGCCCGACTTCGACTCGAGCGAGTTCACCGACCCCGACACGGGTGAGTTCACCGACGACTTCCCGACTGACGTCGTGTTCTTCGACTCGGGCGCAGACCCGTCGAACCCGACGGGCATCGGCCTCGTCAGCACCCTGCCGGAGATCAGCGACGACAAGAAGTCGCTCACGCTGACGTACGACTCCCCGTACGTCGACTGGGAGCTCGCGTTCTGGGGCTTGTCATCGCCCGGACTGCCGGCCCACGTCGTTGCCCAGCACGCCCTCGGTGTCGAGGACGCGCAGGAAGCGAAGGATGCACTCGTTGCAGCCGTGAGCGACAAGGACGAGGCGGCGCTCGCGTCGATCTCGAACTTCTGGAACACGGGCTTCAACTTCACCGAGATGCCGGATGACCTCAGCCTGGTCGTCGGCAGCGGGCCGTACACGATCACTGACTTCGTGGCCGACCAGTACATCACGCTGAAGGCCAACGAGAACTACGTCGGCGACCGTCTGCCCGACGTGGAGGAAATCACGATCCGCTTCATCACCGACCCGCTGGCCGCTGTTCAGGCCCTGCAGAACGGTGAAGTCCAGGTCATCTCGCCCCAGGCGACCGCTGACGTTGCGACGGCACTTGCCGCGCTCGACGTCGACGTCATCGGTGGCTACGAGGGCACCTACGAGCACATCGACCTCCAGTTCGCGAACGGCAAGTCCGGAACCATGGACAACCCGCTGCTGCGCGAGGCCTTCATGAAGGTCATCCCGCGCCAGGAGATCATCGACAAGCTCATCGTTCCGCTGCAGGAGGAAGCGGTCACTCGTGACTCGCTCATCTTCCTGCCGGGTGCCGATGGCTACGAGGAGTCCGCAGCGGACAACGGTTCGGCCGGATACGCCGAGGTCGACATCGAGGGCGCCAAGGCGCTCGTCGCCGAGGCCGGCGTGACCAACCCCGAGGTGTGCTTGCTCTTCTCGTCGACGAACCCTCGTCGTGCGAACGAGTTCGCGCTCATCCAGGCATCTGGTGCTCTCGCGGGCATCAACGTCACCGACTGCAGCAGCCCCGACTGGGGTGGCCTGCTCGGAACGCCCGGCGCGTACGACGCATCCCTCTTCGGATGGCAGTCGACGAGCCTCGGCGTCACCGGAAACTCGGCGACGTTCGTGACCGACGGCATCAACAACCTCAACTTCTACAGCAATGCCGAGGTTGATGACCTGCTCAAGGAGCTCGACGGTACGTTCGACGCCGAGGGCCAGATCGCCATCCAGTCGCAGATCGACAAGATCCTGTTCGACGACTTCTACGGTGTGCCGATCTTCCAGTTCCCCGCAGTGACCGCGTACGACCCGGCGAAGATCACCAACATCTCGCCGTCGACGCTCTCGCCGACGATCTTCTGGAACATCTGGGAGTGGTCGCCTGTCGCAACTGAGGAAGGCTAGGACGCACAACGTCCCTAGCTGACCGAAGCGTCAGGTAGTCACTTGAGGCGGTGGGGCCATCCGGCCCCACCGCCCATCCAGTCCAGACCATCGTTAGGCAGGTGCCATCGCCATGGCAGCATTCGTGGTGAGGCGACTGATCGCCTCCCTTTTCATTCTTCTCGCGGCGACGTACCTCATGTACATCCTCGTGTCGTTCTCCGGGGATCCGCTTGAGGAACTCCGCCTGGGCACCGCCCCGAACAAGCTTGCGCTCATCGAAGCGCGCACAGCACTGCTCCACCTCGACGTCACTCCGTGGGCGCGATACTTCATCTGGCTCGTCGGCTACTTCCCCCAGCCCGGCGTCTTCGAGGGCGGGGTCATCTTCGGCGACCTCGGCCAGAGCGTCCAGAACCAGTCAGTCAACGTGCTGCTGTCACAAGCTGTTTCATCGACGATCCAGCTCGTGACGGTCTCGAACATCACCGCGGTGGTGCTCGGGCTCGTGATCGGCATCACCACGGCCCTCAGGCAGTACAGCGGATATGACTACGGCGTCACGTTCCTGTCCTTCCTGTTCTTCTCGCTGCCGATCTTCTGGGTCGCGGTGCTGCTCAAGCAGTTCCTTGCGATCGGGTTCAACGACTTCCTTGAAGCGCCTGAGATCGCTTGGTGGGTCATCCCCGTCGTCGCGATCATCTCCGGGCTGATCTGGATGTCGATCATCCCGAGACCGGGAAACCAGCGCTGGGTGACGTTCGGCATTGCCGCGGTCGCGACCGGCGCCGTGGTCACCTGGATGAAGATGACCAACTGGTTCCTGACTCCCGAACTCGGCTACCCCGGTATGGCCGTCACGATGCTCGGCGCCGCGCTGCTCGTCACGCTCATCTCCACGGGCTTCAAGAAGCGCCGTGCGCTCTACACCTCGCTCGGCGTGGCGGCGTTCGGCATGGCGGTCTCGTACTTCTTCATGTCGTACACGGTCGGATTCACCATCTGGATCTGGCTGCTCACCGGTGTCGGTTTCATCGGGCTCGGCTACGCAGCGGGCTGGTTCTTCGGGGGCAACGACCGCCGCCCGATCGCTCGCACTGCCGCGATCACCGGATTCTTCGTGTGGGCGATCCTGTCGCTCAACCGGTTCATGTCGGTGTGGTCGCAGTATGCCAACTCCGGTCGCATCAAGAACCGGCCGATCGCCACCATCGGGTCGGCGACTCCAGGCCTCGAGGGGTCGCTGTGGGTGCACGGCGTTGACTTCTTCACGCACCTGCTGCTGCCGACGGTCGCGCTCATCCTGATCTCGTTCGCCACCTACACGCGGTACTCGCGCGCGAGCCTGCTCGAGGTGATGAACCAGGACTACATCCGCACAGCGCGCGCCAAGGGACTCACCGAGCGCACCGTGATCGTGCGGCACGCGTTCCGCAACGCGCTCATCCCGATCGCGACGATTGTCGCGTTCGACATCGGTGCGCTCATCGGTGGCGCGGTGATCACGGAGCGGGTGTTCGGCTGGACCGGCATGGGACAGCTCTTCGTCAACGGACTCGACCACGTCGATCCGAACCCCGTCATGGCGTTCTTTCTCGTCACGGGCGGGCTCGCCATTCTGTTCAACCTGATCGCGGACCTCGCGTACGCGGCACTCGACCCGAGGATCAGGGTGTCCTGATGACGACCATGCTTCCCACAGAGCCCGGCCACAGCGCGCCGGGCGTCACCGACCAGGAGTCGAACCTCGAGCTCAAGGAGGTTGAGGGCCTCAGCCAGGGGCAGATCGTTCGCAAGCGGTTCTTCCGCCACCGCGGAGCGCTCGTCTCGATGGTGGTGCTCGCGCTCATCATCATCACCGCGTTCACGTCGGTCGGCGTGCAGTTCGGCGACTTCAAGTCCGGTGGTTGGTGGATGTGGAGTTGGAACTCGATCGCTCCGATCGAGAACGGCTCGCGCCCGACCCTCAGCCTGTGGCCGCTGAACTTCGGCAATCATCCCTTCGGCCAGGACGAGGTCGGCCGTGACATCTTCGCCGTCGTGATGCGTGGCACGCAGCAGTCGTTGCAGATCATGGTGATCGTCGGTCTGATCGCGACGACGATCGGCACCGTGGTCGGATCGGTCACCGGCTACTTCCGCGGCTGGGTCGACTCCGTGCTCATGCGCTTCACCGACATCGTGATCACCATCCCGGTGATCGTGATCGGCGCGGTGCTCGGGCGCACCTACGGCATCCAGGGCGCCGGCGTGCTCGGCATCATCCTGGGGCTCGTGTTCTGGACTGGGATGTCGCGGCTCGTGCGCGGCGAGTTCCTCTCGCTGCGCGAGCGCGAGTTCGTCGACGCGGCGCGGGTTGCCGGGGCGAGCGATGCCCGGATCATGTTCCGCCACATCCTGCCGAACGCGGTTGGCGTGATCATCGTCAACGCGACGCTGCTCATGGCGGCGGCGATCCTCATCGAGACCGGCGCTGAGCTTCCTCGGCTACGGCGTGCAGGCCCCAGACACCTCGCTCGGCAAGATCATCAGCGAGAACCAGTCGGCGTTCTCGACGCGTCCGTGGCTGTTCTGGTGGCCGGGTGTGTTCATCATCGCGATCGCGCTGTGCATCAACTTCATCGGCGACGGGCTGCGCGATGCGTTCGACCCGCGCCAGCGCCGCATGCCGAGCGAGCGCGCGTTCGCGACGTCGAAGGTCGCCAAGGACCCGAAGGCGCTGCAGAGTCACGCCGTGCCGAGAGCGTCGGCGTCGAACGGTCGAGCCAGCGGTGACCGCCAGTTGGCGTGCTACAGCACGATGCCGAGCACGGTCGCCGCGGCCAGCGCACTCATGACGATGATCGTCGCCCAGTGCCAGTCGCGGCGCACGCGAGCCCGGCTCGACGCCGCGCATCGAGCGCGCCGCTCTCGCGCAGGTCATCCCAGTGGCTGCGGATCACGAAGGCCACCGCGCCGCTCGGGGTCTCGAGCAGGTCGCCAGGGCGGATGGCACCACCCTGGTCCTTCGCCGCGAGCCTGGCATCCTTCGTGGGGCCGACCTGCGCCGCGTACCGGTTCGGGGCGGGACTGGCCCACGCCGAGACCTTCTTGCCGCCGGGCCTGTGTTCATCAGAGACATAGAGCGTGAGCGCCCACTTCGTGTCGACGCGCTGGATCGCCGGCCACGGCACGTGCACGGTGCTGAAGACGTTGCGCACCGTGACCTCGTGCTCGGCGACCGCGATGCTCGGAAACCAGAATGCTGCGAACGCGCCGACGCCGATGAGCAGGGCCGGCCACGCGAAGCGCACGAGCGAGGCATACTCGCCGGCCAGGACGAAGCCGGCGAGGCCGAGCACCACCACCACTCCAACGACCACCGCGAGGACGCGGCCGAACAGCGGGCGGAAGGTCGTGGGTGTGAATCTCACGAGCCCAGCTTCGCAGACAAGACCATGGACGGCATCCGATGACTGCAAGTACCACCACCCCGACCACTGAGCGCCCGGGCCAGAACCCGAAGCCTCCAGCGGAGGTCGTGCTCGAGGTCAAGGACCTCGGCGTCGACTTCTGGGTCGACGGCACCTTCTACCCGGCCGCGATCGACCTCAACTACGACGTGCGTCGCGGCGAGGTGCTCGCGATCGTCGGCGAGTCCGGCTCAGGCAAGAGCTCGAGCTCGATGGCGCTGCTCGGACTGCTTCCCGCCAATGCGAAGGTCACGGGATCAATCAAGCTGCTCGGGCGTGAGCTTCGCGGCATCCCGGAGCGCGAGCTCCGCGAGGTGCGCGGCAACCAGATCGCGGTGATCTTCCAGGAGCCGATGACGGCGCTCAACCCGGTGTACACGGTCGGGTTCCAGATCATGGAGGCGCTGCGCTCGCACTTCGACATGAACCCGGAGCAGGCCAAGGAGCGCGCGATCGAGCTGCTCACCAAGGTTGAGATGCCCGACCCGCCGACCGCGTTCAACAAGTACCCCCACCAGCTCTCCGGCGGTCAGCGCCAGCGCGCCATGATCGCCCAGTCGATCTCGTGCGACCCCGTGCTGCTCATCGCGGACGAGCCGACGACGGCACTGGATGTCACGGTGCAGGCCGAGATCCTCGAGCTGCTGCGCAGCCTGCACAAGCGACTCGACTCCGCGATCATCCTCATCACCCACGACATGGGCGTCGTCGCAGACCTCGCCGACAAGATCATGGTGATGAAGGACGGCGTCGCGGTCGAGACCGGGGATGTCGTGCAGGTCTTCGAGCGACCGCGTGCACCCGTACACGAAGTCGCTGCTCGCGGCCGTGCCGCACCTCGGCACCGGACTCGAGAACGTCAACGAGACGCTCAACGCGGTGCAGGGCAAGACGGTCGAGCCCGTGCTGAAGTTCGAGAACGTCGCGATCGAGTACCCGAAGCGCGGCCGCGTGCCGGCGTTCCGTGCCGCCGAGGACATCAACCTCGAGATCTTCCCGGGCGAGATCCTGGGGCTTGTGGGGGAGTCGGGCTCCGGCAAGACCACCCTCGGGCGGGCTTCGGTCGGCCTGCTGCCGATCAAGGAGGGCAAGCTCACGGTCGTCGGGTATGACATCTCGGATGCCAGCAACCGCGACCTGAAGCCGCTGCGGCGCAAGACCGGCATCGTGTTCCAGGACCCGGGATCGTCGCTGAACCCCCGTATGCCGATCGGCCAGTCCATCGGCGAACCGCTGCTGCTCGCCGAGGGCATCAAGGGCAAGGAGCTCGACAAGCGCGTGCAGGAGTTGCTCACCTCGGTCGAGCTGCCTACGAGCTACCGCAACCGCTACCCGCACGAGCTGTCGGGCGGCCAGCGCCAGCGCGTCGGCATCGCCAGGGCGCTCGCGCTCACGCCAGAACTGCTCGTCGCGGACGAGCCGACGAGCGCGCTCGACGTCTCGGTACAGGCCCGATTCCTCGACCTGCTGCAGGAACTCCAGGAGCGCCTGCAGTTCGCCTGCCTGTTCGTGAGCCACGACCTCGCGGTCGTCGACCTGCTCGCGCACAGGATCGCGGTGATGCACCGGGGTAGAATCGTGGAGCAGGGCACCAAGGAAGAAATCCTGCGTAGCCCCAAAGACCCCTACACCCAGCGACTCATCGCTGCCGTGCCGCTGCCTGATCCCACTGCGCAGCGCTCCCGGCGGCAGGAGCGCGCAGCAGCCAAGGAATAGACGCAATGGCCATCGCCACACGCACGGACCTCCGAAATGTGGCGATCGTCGCACACGTCGACCACGGCAAGACGACCCTCGTCGACGCCATGCTCCGCCAGACGAACTCGTTCGCAGAGCACTCGCACATGGAAGAGCGTGCGATGGACTCGAACGACCTCGAGCGCGAGAAGGGCATCACGATCCTCGCCAAGAACACGGCGATTTCGTACAAGGGCAAGCACGCGACCGACGGCGCCGTGACGATCAACGTCATCGACACCCCCGGCCACGCCGACTTCGGTGGCGAGGTCGAGCGCGGACTGTCCATGGTCGACGGCGTCGTACTGCTCGTGGATGCCAGTGAGGGTCCGCTGCCGCAGACCCGGTTCGTGCTGCGGAAGGCCCTCGAGGCCGAGCTGCCCGTCATCCTGCTCGTCAACAAGACCGACCGCCCCGATGCGCGCATCGACGAGGTCGTCTCGGAGAGCCAGGACCTGCTGCTCGCCCTCGCGAGCGACCTGCACGAGGACTTCCCGGAGCTCGATCTCGACGCCGTGCTCAACGTTCCCGTCGTGTACGCCTCCGGCCGCAACGGCGCCGCGAGCGCGAACAAGCCCGAGAACGGCACGCTGCCAGACAACGACGACCTCGAGCCGCTGTTCGAGGCGATCCTCGCGCACATCCCCGCGCCGATCTACGACGACGAGCACCCCCTGCAGGCGCATGTCACGAACCTGGACGCCTCGCCGTTCCTCGGCCGCCTCGCGCTGCTGCGCGTGTTCAACGGCACGATCAAGAAGGGCCAGACCGTGGCCTGGGTGCAGAACGACGGCAGCGTGCACAACGTGCGTGTCACCGAGCTGCTGCAGACGAAGGCGCTCGACCGCTACCCGACCGAGTCGGCGACGGCTGGCGACATCGTCGCGGTCGCGGGCTTCGACGACATCATGATCGGCGACACGCTCGCGGACCCGGACGACGTGCGCCCGCTTCCATCCATCACGGTGGATGACCCGGCCATCTCGATGACCATCGGCACCAACACGAGCCCGCTCGTGGGCAAGGTGAAGGGGCACAAGCTCACCGCGCGCATGGTCAAGGACCGCCTCGACCGTGAGCTCGTGGGCAACGTGTCGATCAAGCTGGTCGACATCGGCAACCCCGCCGCGTGGGAGGTGCAGGGCCGTGGAGAACTCGCCCTCGCGATCCTCGTCGAGCAGATGCGCCGCGAAGGCTACGAACTCACCGTCGGCAAGCCGCAGGTGGTCACGAAGATGGTCGACGGCAAGCTCAACGAGCCGTTCGAGCACCTCACGATCGACGCGCCTGAAGAGCACCTCGGCGCCATCACGCAGCTGCTGGCCGCCCGCAAGGGCCGCATGGATTCGATGGTCAACCACGGCACCGGCTGGGTGCGCATGGAGTTCATCGTGCCGTCGCGTGGCCTCATCGGCTTCCGCACCGAATTCCTCACCGTCACCCGCGGCACGGGTATCGCGAACGCGATCTCGCACGGCTACGAGCCGTGGGCCGGCACCATCACCACGCGCGTGAACGGCTCGATCGTCGCCGACCGCTCTGGCGTCGCGACGCCGTTCGCGATGACCGCCCTGCAGGAGCGCATGTCGTTCTTCGTCGAGCCAACGCAAGAGGTCTACGAGGGCATGGTGGTCGGTGAGAACTCGCGCGCCGACGACATGGACGTGAACATCACCAAGGAGAAGCAGCTGACCAACATGCGTCAGTCGACCTCCGACGTCTTCGAGCGCATGACGCCCTCACGCAAGCTCACGCTCGAGGAGTGCCTCGAGTTCGCCCGCGAAGACGAGTGCGTCGAGGTCACCCCAGAGGTCGTGCGCATCCGCAAGGTCGAACTGGATGCCAACGCCCGCGCCCGCTTGTACTCGCGGCTCAAGAAGCAGGATGCTTGACCTGTGCCAAACCGGGGAGTGACCGCGCGCCCGATCCTCATCGTGGGCGCGCTGGCCATGGCCCTCGTACTGATCGGATGCTCAACCCCGACGACGCCCAGCGGCGGCACGGGCGGCGACGGCGGCAGCGGCGGCACGAACGGTCGCCCCGGCACGTCGCAGGATGACACGGGCTCCGGCGACAGTTCTGACGACTCTGGCTCCGAAGGCTCTGGGGACGGCGGCATCGGCGATCCGCTGACCGGCCGACTCCCTGCGGACTGGCCCGCCGACGTCGTCGTGCCCGAGGGCGAGATCGTGCAGTCGCTCAGCATGGGCTCGAGCTGGCTCGCACTCATCAACGTCGCGGACACGACGACGGCGTTCGCATCATCCTCCGCGTCCCTGCAAGCGGCCGGGTACGCCGTCGTGAGCGAGATCGTGACCGACCACGGTGCCGTTGGCGTCTACGACAACGCCGAGCGACAGGTGCAGGTCTCCGTCGCAACCGACCCGCAGGCCGGCTGGACCATGAGTTACACCATCACCGAGAAGGGCTGACCATGAAGACCGCACTCCGCACCCGTGTCACCGCAACCGTCGCCATCCTGTCCGCGCTCGTGCTCGCGCCGACGCTCTCCGGCTGCCAGGTCATCGAGAGCGTCGTGGAGGGCGCCACCGGCGGTGACGTGCAGATCGGTGGCACGAGCATTCCCGAGGGCTTCCCGGCCGAGGTGCCGGTGGTGAGCGGCGACATCCTGAACGGGTCATCCATCTCGAAGAACGGTGAGACCGTCTTCAACGTCGTGGTGAAGATCGACGACGTGAGCGTGTTCGAGACGATCAAGACCGACCTCACCGATGCGGGTTTCGCGCCGCAGGAGGGCTACGAAATGGTCGAGAACAACGGCACGATCACGGGCCTCTTCAACAACGGCACCTGGAGCGTGCTCGTCGCCGTCACCACGCAGGATGTCGTGGGCACCGTCGCGAACTACACGGTGACCTCCGCCCTGAGCTAGCCGGTTGCGCTAGAACAGCGTTTCACCGACCCAACCGCCGGATGACGCGCCGGGCGGCACCGCGAACAGCGCAGAGCCGACATGCCGGATGTACTCGTTCATCGGGTCCGTCGCGAGCTTGGACTGCACGTCAACGAACTGCTGCGGCGAGCGCTGGTAGCTCATGAAGAAGAGCCCGGCATTGAGCTGCCCGAGGTCGTTGCTGCCGTCGACGAAGTTGTAGCCGCGCCGTAGCATCCTCGTCTTCGTCGACGACTTGTGAGCAAGGCGAACGTGCGCGTCCGCCGGGATGGCCGGGGTACCGTCGGTGCGCATGCGGTCGAAGTCGGGCTCGGTGAACTCGGTGCCGCCGCTGCTTGGAGGGGCAGAGAGGGGTGCGCCCTCGCCCTTGTCGCGCCCGATGATCTGGTTCTGCTCCTCGAGCTTGACGCGGTCCCAGCTCTCGATGGTCATCAGGATGCGACGGGTGACGAGGTAGCTGCCGCCCGACATCCAGGCCTGGTCGCTGTCGTCGCCCACCCACACGAACTCGTTGACGTCAGAGGACTGCTCGGTCTTGATGTTCGCCGTGCCGTCCTTGTACCCGAACAGGTTGCGCGGCGTCGCCTGGCTCGAGCTCGTCGACGACGTGCGCCCGAACCCGAGCTGGCTCCAGCGGATGCGGGCCGTGCCGAACGCGATGCGGCTCAGGTTGCGGATCGCGTGCACGGCCACCTGCGGGTCGTTCGCGCACGCCTGGATGCACAGGTCGCCGTCAGACACGGCGGGGTCGAGCAGGTCGAACGCGAACAGCGGCAGCTGCTCGAGGTCGGCCGGTCGCAGGCCCGCGAGGCCGAACCGCTCGTCGAACAGCGCTGGCCCGAGTCCGATCGTGATCGTAAGTCCGTTCGCGGGAAGGCCCTGCGCCTCGCCGGTGTCGTCCGGCGGCAGCAGCACCGGCCCATCCACCGCGCCGCGTTCGGTGACGTCGAGGCCGCGCGTCAGCCGCTCGGCGGCCGCACTCCACGCCTTGAGCAACTGGATGAGCCCATCGCGCGTTGCCGCCTTCGTGAGGTCGTATGACGCGAAGTGCAGCCGATCCTGCATGGGGGTCGTGATCCCGGCCTGGTGCACCCCGAAGAACGGGTACGACGCAGCAGGACCCGAGGATGACGCGGCACTGGTAAGCGCGATCGCTCCCGCAGCGCCGGCACCGACGGCGACCCCCGCCGCGCCCGCACCGACGAGCCCGAACAGTCCGCGACGGGACACGCCGCGAGGCGGCGTCGACTCCAGCTCGGTCACGGCTAGTCCCCCTGCTCGAGGCCGAGCACCGTGTAGGTGAGCTTGGAGAGCGGCTCGCTCAGGGCGTTGAGCTGCGCGCCGAGCTCGTTGCGCTCGTCCTGGGTGACGGTGTCGTACGACACGAAGCCCGCGTCGTAGTCGCCGTAGGTGGCGAGCAGCGCCTTCATGGCCGCGAACTGGGTGTCGAGCTGGTCGACGAGCGCCGCGCCATCCTCGCCCTTCGACACGGCGATGTCGCGGACGGCCTCGTAGGCGACCTGGGCGCCCTCGACGTTGGCGTAGAAGTCGTAGAGGTCGGTGTGTGCGAACTCGTTCTCCTCGCCGGGCAGCTTGCCGTCGGGCGCCGCGACCTCGTCGAGCAGTCCGATCGCGCCGTTCGTGATGTCCTGCACGGTGAGCTCGAAGTCGGGGGAGTGCACCTCGTCGTAGAGCTCGGTCACGTCGGCGACGAGCTTGTCGCCGAGCTCGGCACGGCCGGCCTCGTCGAGCGCGACGATGGTTTCACCGGGATAGTTGGCGATCGCGGCATCCAGCCACAGGTCCATCTCGATGCGGTGGAAGCCGGTGAACTCGAGCCCCTCGGCCTCGGCACCGGGCTTGCGGTAGTCGATCGCGGGGTCGAGGTCGCCGAACTGGCCGGCGGTGGGCTCGATGCGCTCGTAGTTGATGCGCGCGATCGGGAAGAGCGCCTTCGCAGTCTCGAAGTCGCCGGCCTGGTAGGCGTCGACGAACTCCTGCGTGTTCGGCACGAGCTCAGCGGCCTGCGTCTTGACGTAGGCGAGGTAGCTCTCGACCGCCGCGTCGAATGCGGCGGCCTCGTCATCGCTCACGTCGACCGCATCACCGGTCACCGTGAAGGCCGTCTGACCGATGCCCTCGCCGATCATGCCGGGCTTGCACACCGTGTAGTACGTGCCGGGTTGCGCGACGACGGTGAGGTCGCGCGAGGCGCCAGGGGCGATGTTCTCGACCTCGGCGACGATGCTGAGTTCGTCGTCACGCAGCAGGTAGAACTCGGTGACGCGCTCGCCCGCGTTGGTCACTGAGAACGTGACGGTGCCGCTGGCGGCGGTGTCGGTCGCGACGTTGCATCCATCGTCGGTGCTCTCGACCGAGACAACGGTCGCGGACGCGTCAGCGGCTGTGTTCGGAACGCACCCCGCCAACAGCAGCAGGCTCGCGGTCGCTGTGATCAGGATGACTGGGGCGCTGCGCCCCAGGCTCGGGTGCTGCATCGGGGATCTCCTCGGTGGTGCTGGCGGGGGTTGCGCGAACTGTGGTGCTGGCAAGACTGCTGTCGGAAGGGCTGCTGCTCGGACGACCCAGCCGGGCGCGGCGCTGCGCCAGGACGATGCGGATGAAGATCGTGAGCACCACGGCGACGTACCCGGCCCAGAACGCGAGTTCGAGCCACGTCATCTCGGGGCTGAAGCCGATCGTGCCCTTGAGGATCGAGGCGATCGCGCTGTCGGGCGGGATGATGTGGCCGATGCGGAACGCCCAGGCGGTGTCGCCCCACATCGGCGCCAGCGCGCCGGCCGACGCGGGGGCGGGAGAGAACGGACCCGGCAGCACGCGTGCCTCCTGCAGGTCGTGGATCGCGTAGGCAAGCACACCGCCCGCGACGATGACGAGCACGCCGCCGGTCCAAGCGAAGAAACGCGACAGGTTCACGCGGATCATGCCGCGGTAGATCAGGTAGCCGAGTCCGGCGGCGAGCACAATACCCAGTACGGCACCGATCACCGACAAGGGCGCATCGCCGGATGCACGGGCTGCGGCCCAGATGAACAGCGCGGTTTCGATGCCCTCGCGTGCCACCGAGATGAACGCGAGCAGCACGAGTCCCCACGCGCTGCGATCGAGGGCGCGGTCGACGCCCGCCCGCAACTCGCTGCCGAGCGAGCCGGCGGTGCGCAGCATCCAGAAGATCATCCAGGTGATGAAGCCAACCGCGACGATCGAGAGCGAGCCGCCGATGATCTCCTGCGCCTCGAAGCTCAGCCCGTAGGCGCCGAAGGTCAGCACGCCACCCGTGACGAGCGAGATCAGCACGGCGAGCACGACGCCGACGGCGACGTACCTCAGCACGAAGCGACGGCCAGTCTTGACGAGGTACGCGACGACGATGCCGATCACGAGCGATGCCTCGAGGCCCTCGCGGAGGCCGATCAGGAGATTGGCGAGCATGTCGTCCTCGGTTGGCACGGTGAACCGTGGTCGCTGCGTTGGTAAGCCTTACCTAACCAGCGTAGCCGGGGCTCCGTGCGATGTCCAAGTGAGCAACGCTCCGCGCAGCAGCCTCGCTGGATGTCGGCGGCCGACACCGTATTCTGGCGGGAGTCGATCCGGAGGGCGCTGCTATGGAACGGGTGCTGTTCGTGCACGCCCACCCCGACGACGAGTCGATCTTCACGGGTGGGACCATCGCGACGTTGGTCGATCGCGGCGCTGCGGTCACGGTGCTCACCTGCACGCGTGGCGAGCGCGGCGCGGTCGCCGCTCCAGAGCTCGCACACCTCGCTGGCACGCCCGCGCTCGCCAGGGAGCGCGAGCTCGAGCTCGCCTCGGCGCTCGCCGAGCTCGGCGTGACCGACTCGCGGTGGCTGGGCGACGCGAACGCGCGCTGGGCCGGACGAGAGCCCCGACGGTACGAGGATTCCGGCACGGCGTGGGCTGCGAATGGCGCAGAAGCGGGGGACGCCCCGCCGCCCGGATCCCTCACCGCTGCCGACCCGGGGGAAGTGGCGGCCGACATCGCGGCGGTCATCGCCGCGGTCGGCCCCGACGTGGTCGTGAGCTACGACGCGCACGGCGGGTACGGGCATCCAGACCACATCAGAGCGCACCATGCCGCTCGCACCGCGGCCGAGGTGATGGAGGTGCCCTTCTTCGCCATTCAGGACAGCGGCAGCCAGCACGCATCGCCCCTGCCTGGCGCGATGCGGGTGGATGTCACCCCCGTGCTCGCTCGCAAGCGCGCCGCCATGGCGGCTCACCGCAGCCAACTCACGATCGCGGCCGACGGCGGATTCACGCTCGGCGACCGTGCCACCCAGCCCATCCCCGCCGTCGAGTCCTTCGCCAGGGTGCGCGACGTGGCGCCCTCATTCGCGGACTACGGGCTCGGCAGCCGGATCGGCAGCTGCGCGGTCGCGCTGCTGCTCGGCGCATTCAGCGGGTCGCTGCTCACGGTCGCCCACCAGGCGACCACCGAGATCGCCGGCGTGCAGGTGCCGTGGGGCATCGCGGCCGCGATCGTCATCACGGTGTCGCTGCTCACGGGCCTGCGACTCGTGTTCGGCACGAGGGTCGTGGCGGCGTTCGCGGCGATCGGGATGATCGCGGCCGTCGTCATCCTGTCGATCCAGTCCGCAGGCGGGTCGCTGCTCGTGCCCGGCAACACGCTCGGAGTCGTCTGGATCTTCGCACCCGTCGTCATTGCGATCGTCGTGCTCGCGTGGCCGGCAACAGGCCCCCGTCGCGCGGGTAGGATTGCTCCCGTCCAAGTGGAAGGTCAAGAACACCCGTGACGTACGTCATCGCCCAGCCCTGCGTCGATCTCAAAGATCGCGCGTGCATCGACGAGTGCCCGGTCGACTGCATCTACGAGGGCGACCGGATGCTCTACATCCACCCCGACGAGTGCGTCGACTGCGGTGCGTGCGAGCCGGTGTGCCCCGTCGAGGCGATCTACTACGAAGACGACCTGCCCGGGAAGTGGGCGGACTACTACAAGGCCAACGTCGAGTTCTTCGACGAGGTCGGCTCGCCCGGTGGCGCGGCGAAGGTCGGCGTCATCCACAAGGACCACGCGCTGATCGAGGCACTGCCCGTCGGCGGCGGCGAGGGATGACCCGGCGAGAGATATGAGTCGACAGGCACTCTCGCTGCCCGACTTTCCGTGGGACGCACTCGTGCCCTACGCGGAGCGGGCGAAGTCACACCCTGACGGGTACGTCGACCTCAGCGTCGGATCGCCCGTCGACCCGACGCCCGACCTGATCCGTGACGCGCTGAACGCCGCGACCGACGCGCACGCCTACCCCGCGACCGCGGGTTCGCCCGCGCTGCGCGAGGCGATCGTCGAGTGGTTCGCGCGCCGACGTGGCGTCGACGATCTCTCGGTCGCGAACGTGATCCCGACGATCGGCTCGAAGGAGCTCATCGCGCTGCTGCCGCTC
This sequence comes from uncultured Actinomycetota bacterium, assembly GCA_963790235.1. GTDB lineage: Bacteria > Actinomycetota > Actinomycetes > Actinomycetales > Microbacteriaceae > Rhodoglobus. The sequence goes on along the minus strand of CAWBNZ010000006.1, from coordinate 303,907 downwards.
ATCCTCGGGGTGCGCGCGGGCGACACGGTCGTGCATCCCGGGTGGCGTATCCCACCTACGCGATCGGCGCGGCCATGGTCGGCGCGACGACGCTCGCGAGCGATGACCCGGCCGAGTGGCCAGCGTCGACCGCGCTCATCTGGCTCAACTCGCCGGGCAACCCCGACGGCAAGGTGCTCTCGGTCGAGCAGCTGCGGGCGGCCGTCGCGCGTGCGCGCGAGCTCGACGCGGTGGTCGTGAGCGACGAGTGCTACGCCGAGTTCACCTGGACCACGCTCGATCCTTCGCCATCGATCCTCGATCCGCGCGTCATCGAGGGCGAGCGCAATCATGTGCTCGCGGTGTACTCGCTGAGCAAGCAGAGCAACCTCGCGGGCTACCGGGCGGGCATCCTCGCGGGGTGCAGCGACCTCGTGGGCGAGATCCTCGGGGTGCGCAAGCACCTCGGGCCTCATGCCGCCCGCGCCGGTGCAGGCTGCGATGATCGCGACGCTCGCCGACGAGGCGCACGTGCAGGAGCAGCGCGAGCGGTACCGCGCGCGGCGTTCACGGCTCGAGCCCGCGCTGCGGCGGGCGGGGTTCCGCATCGACGACAGCGAGGCGGGGCTGTACCTGTGGGCGACCAAGGGGCAGCCGGCCTGGGACACGGTGGCCGAGCTCGCGGAACTCGGCATCCTCGTGGTTCCCGGCGATTTCTACGGGGATGATCCCGGCCATCCATGTGCGGATCGCCCTGACCGCGACCGATGCCGCCATCGCGGATGCGGTCGCGCGCCTCGCGCTTCTGTGAGCACAGTGCTGTAGGCCTCTGCCAACTGCAGCGTCATACTGTTGGTGGTTTCGTGGGTGGTTCTGTGCAGTGGATAAGCTGTAATGGTGACCGACGCCACGACAACGCCGAGCATGCTTCGATGAGCGGGTCACGCTGACCTTCCCCGGCGGAACGGCTGAGTTCCCGATCGTGCGCGGCACGGATGGCCACGACAGCGTGGACATCTCAACGTTCACGAAGCAGACCGGTCTCACGACCCTCGACCAGGGATTCGTGAACACGGCGTCCACGCGCAGTTCGATCACCTACATCGACGGCGAGCGGGGCATCCTGCGCTACCGCGGGTACGCGATCGAGGATGTCGCGCAGAATTCGACGTACCTCGAAGTCGCCTGGCTGCTCATCCACGGCGAGCTGCCGACCGCCGACCAGCTCGCGGAGTTCGACGAGCGCATCCGCCGCCACACCCTGCTGCACGAAGACCTGCGTCGCTTCTTCGACGCCCTGCCGCACAACGCGCACCCGATGTCGGTGCTCTCGAGCGCCGTGTCGGCGCTCTCGACCTACTACCAGGACTCGCTGAACGTGCACGACCCCGAGCAGGTCGAGATCTCGACCATCCGGCTGCTCGCGAAGCTGCCCGTGATCGCGGCGTACGCCCACAAGAAGTCACTCGGCCAGGCGTTCCTGTATCCCGACAACTCCCTGAGCTTCGTCGACAACTTCCTCAAGCTGAACTTCGGCACCATGGCAGAGCCCTACGAGGTCGACCCGGTGCTCTCGAAGGCGCTCGACCGCCTGCTGATCCTGCACGAGGACCACGAGCAGAACGCGTCGACGTCGACCGTTCGCCTCGTCGGCTCGACCGAGGCGAACATCTTCGCGTCGATCTCTGCCGGGATCAACGCGCTCTACGGCCCGCTGCACGGCGGCGCGAACGAGGCCGTGCTCACGATGCTCGGCGACATCCGCGACTCGGGCGAGGGTGTGCAGAAGTTCGTCGAGCGGGTGAAGAACAAAGAGGACGGGGTCAAGCTCATGGGCTTCGGCCACCGCGTCTACAAGAACTTCGACCCGCGCGCGAAGCTCGTCAAGGAGTCCGCCGACGAGGTGCTCGACGCGCTCGGCGTGAAGGACCCCCTGCTCGACATCGCCAAGGAGCTCGAGGCCGTTGCCCTCGCCGACGACTACTTCATCGAGCGCAAGCTCTACCCCAACGTCGACTTCTACACGGGCGTCATCTACAAGGCGATGGGATTCCCCACCCGCATGTTCACCGTGCTGTTCGCGATCGGGCGCCTGCCCGGCTGGATCGCGAACTGGCGCGAGATGAACGAGGATCCCCGCACCAAGCTCGGGCGCCCGCAGCAGCTGTACGTGGGCGCGCCGTCGCGGGAGTGGCCCGCGGCGCGCTAGCGGCCCGCGGCGCGGCCCGCGGCTCGCGGCCCGGACCTGGCTTTGCGCCGTTCTGCACGCTTTGCGCCCAAACGTACAGGCGCAAAGGGATCACAACGGCGCAAAACCGAACTGCACAGGCGGCAGGCATCCACAGATCGTGGGGTGGATGACCCGGCGCGGGTCGAGCGATCCATGCTCCTCAGTGTGGACCCCGCCGACAATCTCCCGCCGCTCATCATGTCTCGGGCCCTCCGAGAGCGTGGCGGGCTGGGTTCGGTCTACCGGGATGCACGCCGCCGGACTCTGACGCGGGTCACCCGCGGTGTCTTCACCCCGACCAGAGAGTGGGAGCAGCTCCGCCTCGAAGGTCGCCACCTCCTCACGATGCGAGCCTTGGCAGCCGTTCGGCCCGGCGTGGTCTTCTCGCATCGCTCGGCCGCGATCGCCTGGGGTCTGCCGATCATCGGTGCTCCACCCGCGCTCCCGGAGTTGCTCGTCCCGCTCGAAAACGGGGCGCGGAGGGATCAAAGCAGCATCGTTCACCGCACGTCGGAGAGCTTCTCCGTCACAGAGGTTGGCGGCCTCCGGGTGACCGCCGCGGCGCGAACGCTTCTCGATGTGGCTCGTGGGTGCCCAGCCACTGTGAGCGTGCCAATGCTCGACGCGGCCATCCGATTGGGTGCGGCTGACCTCTCGGACCTCCGCGCCCAACTCGCGAATGCGACGCATGTCGGGCAACGTCGTGCCCGGTTTGCCCTGGACGCGACCGACCCGAAATCTGGCTCGCCCGGCGAGTCCCTCAGCCGCGTTCAGTGCGTGGCCATCGGATTACCCCACGCGCAGACGCAGATTGCATTCTTTGACCACCTCGGCAAGATCGGCGAGACCGACTTCTGGTGGCCAGAACTCAACACCATTGGGGAGTTTGACGGGTTCGGGAAGTATCACCGCGAGGAGTACACCAGCGGGCGGTCGGCGGCTGAGGTCGTCTACGAGGAGAAACGACGCGAGGACCGGTTGCGCGCGACATCCACCCGTCCCATCGTGGTGCGATGGGGGTGGGATGAAGCGCGCGACACACGTGCGCTGCACGCCTTGTTCGTGGGCGCCGGCATCAAACTGCCACCGCTTTGAGTGGGTTTGCACGCTTTGCGCCGGGATGTATCGGCGCAAAGCGAGCACAACGGCGCAAAGCCGTGGCCGTGGCCGTGGCCGTGGCCACGGCGACCGCCGGCGCGGCACCTACTGGTGCAGCGCCTCATTCAGGTGGATGCCGTGCCCCGTGCGCGGCAGCGCCTCGACCGCCCCCGTGACCGAGTTGCGGCGGAAGAGCAGCCCTGGCTGGCCCGAGAGCTCCACGGCCTTCACGGTGCGCTCGACCCCATCGACCGTGACGAGCACCTTCGTGCCTGCGGTCACGTAGAGCCCGGCCTCCACGACCGTGTCGTCGCCGATCGAGATGCCGATGCCGGCGTTCGCGCCGAGCAGGGCGCGCTCGCCGATCGCGACGCGCTCGGTGCCGCCGCCCGAGAGGGTGCCCATGATGGACGCGCCGCCGCCGATGTCCGCGCCATCCCCGACGACGACGCCCTGCGAGATGCGTCCCTCCACCATGACCGCACCGAGGGTGCCGGCGTTGAAGTTCACGAATCCCTCGTGCATGACGGTGGTGCCGGGGGAGAGGTGTGCGCCAAGGCGCACACGCGAGGCATCCGCGATCCGAACGCGTGACGGCGTGACGTAGTCGAGCAGTCGCGGGAACTTGTCGATGCCGAGCGCGGAGATCCCCGCGCGGGACAGGCTCGGGCGCAGCCGCTCGAAGTCGTCGGGGTGCACGGGGCCTGCGGTGGTCCACACCACGATCGGGAGGTGCGCGAAGATCCCGTCGAGGTTGATGGTGTTCGGGGCGGCGAGCAGGTGGCTGAGGATGTGCAGGCGAAGGTAGGCGTCCGGGGTGGAGGCGGGTGCGGCATCCAGGTCGATCTCGACCGTCTGGAACTCTGTGGAGACGTTGCGGCGTGGCGTCCGGCTCCGTGAGGCCCTCGAGCTCGGCGGGCGCGATGTACGGCTCAACGCCTTCCGGCAGCGCGCCGAGCTTCGGCGACGGGAACCAGGTGTCGAGCACGGTGCCGTCGCCCGCGATCGTCGCGAGGCCGTAGCCCCAGGCAGCGCGCGTCGTCATACGCCAACACTACCGAGCCCGCCGCAGGGGCGGCGGCGGGCAGAGCGGGAGTGCGCCGCGGTGGCGGCGGCGCGCCAGCGACTGCATACACTGGCGTGGTGCCTGTGATCGATCCGACTCTGCCCGTCCTCGACCTGGGCGACGACGCGATCGGCCTCACCCGCCAGCTGTGCGACATCGAGTCGGTGTCGGGCAACGAGCTCGCGGTCACCGACGCGGTCGAAGCGGCGCTCGCCGGCGTCGATCACCTCACGGTCACTCGCAACGGCAACACGATCATCGCCCGCACCGACCTGGGCCGCGCGAGCCGCGTCGTGATCGCCGGGCACCTCGACACCGTGCCGATCAACGACAACCTGCCCACCCGCACCGAGGTCGTCGACGGCGTCGAGACGATGTGGGGGCGCGGCACGGTCGACATGAAGGGCGGCGCGGCGGTGCAGTTGCGCCTCGCCGTCGACGTCTCCGAGCCTGTCGTGGATGTCACGTGGGTCTGGTACGACAACGAGGAGGTCGACAGCGACCTCAACGGACTCGGTCGGGTCTCTCGCGAACAGCCGGAACTCCTCGCCGCCGACTTCGCGATCCTGTGCGAGCCGACGAGCGCCCAGATCGAGGGTGGATGCAACGGCACCCTGCGCGCGGAGGTGCGCACCCGAGGCACCCGCGCGCACTCCGCGCGCGCCTGGATGGGCCACAACGCGATCCACGACCTCGCCCCGGCCCTCGCGGCGCTCGCGGCCTACGAACCGGAGTCCATCGAGGTGGACGGCCTCGTGTACCGCGAGGGACTCAACGCGGTCGGCGTCTCGGGCGGCGTCGCGGGCAACGTCATCCCGGATGCCGCGACGCTCGTCGTCAACTTCCGCTTCGCGCCGAGCCGCAGCGCCGAGGATGCCACGGCGCACGTCGCGGCCCTCTTCCCGGACCTCGAGGTGGTCGTGACCGACCTCGCGGTCGGCGCACGCCCCGGACTCGACGCACCGGTCGCCCAGGCGTTCCTTGCGGCGGTCGGCGGCGAGGCCAAGCCGAAGTACGGCTGGACCGATGTCGCCCGCTTCTCCGCCCTCGGCATCCCCGCGGTCAACTACGGCCCGGGAGACCCGAACCTCGCCCATGCCGATGACGAGCGGGTCAACACGGCTGAGATCGCGGCGTGCGAGCGCGGGCTGCGGGCGTGGCTGACCACCGCGAGCTGACGTCGGTGATCCGACGGCCGAGACGGCCTCGGCGCTGCGTCGCGGAAAGGCCGAAATGGCCTTTTCTCCAAGCTCCGCGCGCGTGGTGGGTCAAGGTCCTCGTGATCTTCGTGGTCAGCCGCGTGCTGACCACGGCGATCATCCTGAGTTTCGCGGCCCGCCAGGCCGCGAACGCCTGGACCGGGCCGAGCCCGAACTACTTCGACTTCGCCAAGATCTGGGACGGCCACTGGTACTACATCATCGCCGTCGCGGGGTATCCATCGGAGTTGCCGATCACCGACGACGGCCACGTGGGCGAGAGCGCGTGGGCGTTCATGCCCGCGTATCCGTCGCTCGTGCGTGTGTTCATGCTCGCGACCGGACTCGACTTCGCAGTGGTGGGCGTGATCGTCTCGGTGGGCTTCGCGCTGGGCGCGGCGCTGATGTTCTACAAGCTCATCCACCTCGTGCAGCCGGGATCGGTGGCGCTCTTCGCGGTCGTGCTGTTCTGCCTCGCGCCGCTGTCGCCCATCCTGCAGGTCTCGTACGCGGAGTCGATGCACCTGTTCCTGCTGATGGTGGCGCTGTATTTGCTCGTGCAGCGCCGCTACTGGATCATGCTGCCGGCGATCGCCGCGATGGCCCTGACCAGACCGAGCGGCCTCGCGTTCGCGCTCACGCTGCTGCTGCACCTCGTCTACCGCTTCGTCACCCGTGCTCGCGACCCATTCCCGTGGTCGGAGCGGATCGCCGTCGCGGTCACCGGGCTGTTCAGCGCCGGGATGGGCGTTGCGTGGCTGGGCATCGCGTGGGTCGTGACCGGATCGCCGTCCGCGTACCTCGACACCGAGCTCGCCTGGAGGCGCCCGTACATCGGCGACGAGGAGCTCGTGCCGTTCACACCGTGGATCCGCGCGGCAGAGTTCTGGCAGGGGTACCTGCCGTTCCCCGCTCCGGCTGCCTACGTCATCCTGGGCCTGCTCGTGCTCGGGTTGGCACTGTTCATGTTCAGTCCGTGGATGAAGCGGCTCGGCGTCGACCTGCGCTTCTGGACGCTCAGCTACGCGCTCTACCTCCTCGCGGTCTTCTTCCCGCAGTCGAGCACGTTCAGGCTGCTCGTGCCCCTGTTCCCGGTGCTCGGGGCGCTTGCGCAGCCGCGCTCAGCGGTGTTCCGCGTCATCCTCGTGGTCGCCTGCATCGCAGGCCAGTGGGGATGGATGTCGGTGGGCTGGTTCGTCGACGGATACGACTGGACACCACCGTAGAAGGGATGCCAGCGCGCAGGGGCAGACCCCTCGGTTTTGGCCTGCGTAGAAGTGCGGGATAATGGATGCAGGCATGTAATTCTCGAGCCAGTGAAGAAGGAGTCTGTCATGGCAGCCATGAAGCCGAGGACCGGTGACGGGCCGATGGAGGCTGTCAAGGAAGGTCGCCTGATCATCGTGCGTGTTCCGCTTGAAGGCGGTGGTCGTCTCGTCGTGTCGGTCAACGACGACGAGGCCAAGGAGTTGCACGACGCACTCGCGGGCGTCGTCAGCGCCTAAGCGCGCTCGCCGTTCTCCCTGGCAGTTACTCGCCGAGCTTCGTCAGCTGCAGCAGGCCGTCACCCACGGGTGACAGAGCCGCAGTGACCGCGTCCGACGCGGCGATCTCGCGCAGCAGCAGGCGGAAGCCATCCGTGATGTCGTCCCGCGCGGCCGGGTCGGCGACCCGGCCCCGCCAGAGCGCGTGCGGCACGACGACGGTGCCACCGCGGCGAACGAGGCGCAGGCCGTGCTCGATGTACTCGATGACACTGCCTGGATCCGCGTCGACGAGCACGAGGTCGTAGCTGGCCTCATTCATGCGCGGCAGCACGTCCATCGCCCGTCCGCCGATCAGGCGAACGTGATTGGCCGGGATGCCGGCTTCGGTGAACACCCGGCGGGCGTGCTGCTGGTGATCGAGCTCAGCATCGATCGTCGTGAGCACCGCGTCGGGCGCGCCCGCGAGCATCCACAGGCCACTGACGCCGACGCCCGTGCCGATCTCGATGATGTTGCGGGTCGCTGTCGCGGCTGCAAGCAGCGCGAGGTGCGCGCCGACGGATGCCGCGATCGGCTCAACGCCGACCTCGAGGGAGTGCTGGCGCGCCTGCGCGATATCGGGTCGCTCGACCACGAACTCCTCGGCGAACTTCCAGCTCAGTAGCTTGTCAGACACGTGCATCTCCCTGTCGGGTCAACCATAGGCGCGCGGCGAGCCCGCGGGGGTTATCCTGAGCGAGTGTCCTTCGGCCTAACCTTCGACAAGTTGCTTGTCATCGGGATCATCGCCGTGTTCCTGCTCGGCCCCGACCGGCTGCCCTACTACGCCTCACAGCTCGCACGACTGGTCAAGTCGCTGCGATCGATGGCGAACGGCGCGAAGGACCGCATGCGCGAGGAGATGGGCCCGGACTTCGACGACATCGACTGGAAGAAGCTCGACCCACGGCAGTACGACCCGCGCCGGATCATCCGTGAGGCGCTCATCGAGGACGACGAGCCGGCCGTGAAGGTGCGCAAGCCCGTCGAGGGCGCCTACGCGCGCCAGCAGCGCGAGAAGGCCGAGGCAGCAGCCGCGGGCATCACGACCGCTCCCTACGACACCGAATCGACCTAGCGACGGCGCACAGCCTTCAGGATCTTCAGCAGCAACGTCATCGGCCCGGCGAGCTTCGCAAACTCCGCGCCCTTGCGCGGCAGCACCAGCAGGCCGGTCGCGCGGGCGATCGTGCGCGACTCCACGAAGCGTGCGAGACCCTCAGGTCCGTTGCGGCGACCGAGGCCCGATTCCTTCATGCCGCCCATGGGCGCATCGGCGCTCGAGAACGTCGCTCGGTAGCCCTCGTTGATGTTCACCGATCCCGCGTCGATCCGCTCGGCGACGCTGAACGCGCGCGGCGGTGAGCTGCTGAACACGGAGGCATTGAGGCCGTAGATCGAGTCATTCGCGGCGGCGATCGCCTCATCCTCGGTGTCGACGACCTCAATCCACACGACCGGGCCGAACGTCTCGTTCGAGTGGCACGACATGTTGGGCGTGACCCCGGTGAGCACGGTCGGCTCGTAGAAGTTCGGTCCGAGATCGTCACGGATGCGTCCGCCGGCGAGCACGGTCGCGCCCTTCTTGACCGCGTCATCCACGTGCTCCTTCACGCGCTCGACCTGCGACGGCAGGGTCAGCGCGCCGACGTCGGTGCTGTAGTCGAGCGTCGCGCCCTGCTTGAGCTCCTTGGTGCGCTTCACGAACTCGGCGATGAACTCGTCGGCGACCGCGCGCTGCACGAAGATGCGCTCGTCGGAGACGCACAGTTGCCCCATCGACGAGAAGCACGCGTATACCGCGGCGGCGGCCGCCTGCGCGGGGTTGACGTCGTCGAGCACGATCATCGGGTTCTTGCCGCCGAGTTCGAGCGAGGCGTACGTGAGCTTGCCCGCGGCCTGCTCCGCGACGTGCTTGCCCGTGGGCGTCGAGCCCGTGAAGCACACCACGTCGGCTTCGTCGATCACGGCCGATCCGATCTCGGCGCCGGGGCCGGTGACGACGGGCCACAGTGCAGCCGGCACCCCGGCGTCGATGTACGCGCGCCGGGAGGCGAGGATGCTGAGGGCGCCCTGGTTGTCCGCCTTCTGCAGCACGGCGTTGCCGGTGGCGAGTGCGGGAATCACGTCCATGAGCGACAGGGACACCGGGTAGTTCCACGGCGTGATCACCCCGGCGAGCCCCCTGGGCTGGTACGTCACGTGCGCGACCGTGACGAGCGGGATGCCCGCCCGCCGGCGCTTCGTCGCCAGCGCCCTCCTCGCGCTGAGCGCGGCATAGCGTGTGACATTCGCGCCCTGGAAGATCTCCTCGAAGGCCTGTCCACGCGTTTTGCCGGACTCGGTCTGCAGGATGTCGAGGATCGCGTCCGAACGCTCCAGCAGGAGGTCGTGGGCCTTGAGCAGCACGCGGCGGCGGTGGGCGTCACCCGCGGCCCACCAGGCGGCCTGGGCGACGCGGGCGGCGGACGCGGCATCCTTGACGTCCTGCGGGGTGCTCAGCGGCAGGTCGTGCAGGAGCTTGCCGGTGAACGGAGCGATCACCGGCGCAGTGTCGGTGCCGGTGGTCATGATGTCGGCCGTGAGCTCGTCGGTGAGCGTGCGGTCGATGGTCGTCGTTGAACTCATGGGGATGAGGATACGCCGACGCCACCGGATATAGGCTCTGGCCATGTCTGACCAGAAGGCCGCGGCGCCGCGGCTGACCCGACCCACCATTGCCCGCTACGCCGTTGGCTCGATCGGCACGGGTGGCTTCGGCACGCTGCCGGGGCTCGTGCTCGTGTACTTCCTGACCGACTCGCTCGGGCTCGCCGCGCTCGCAGCGGGGATCGTCGTGACGCTGGCCAAGGTCTGGGACGTGCTCATCGATCCCGTGATCGGCACCGCGAGCGACCGCAGCCTCGCCCGCCGCGGCTCGCGGAGACCGTTGATGCTCGTCGGCTCCATCGCGCTGCCGGTGTTCTTCGCCCTGACGTTCGCCGTGCCACAGGGACTCGGCGATGTGCCGTCGGGCGCCTGGGTGCTCGTCGCGTTCGTGCTCACCGCCACCGCGTTCTCGCTGTTCCAAGTGCCATACATCGCACTGCCGGCCGAACTGACGCCCGACTACGACGCCCGCACCCGCCTGCTCTCGGTGCGGGTGATGGTGCTCACGTTCGCGATCCTGCTGTTCGGCGCGGGCGGTCCCATCCTGCGCTCGCAGTTCGGCTATCTCGGCATGGCGATCATCGCGGGCCTCGTGATCGGGCTCGGGATGCTCATCTCCTCGTTCGTCGCACCGAGAGGTCCATCGGCCGAGGTGTCCAGGGTGTCGCTCGCCGCAAGCTACCGCGCTGGCTTCTCCGCACTCAAGCGCAGCCAGCCGTTCCGCGCCCTGCTGCTCACGTTCCTGCTGCAGGGGCTCGCGACGGGCGCGATGCTCGCCGGCGCGCAATACGTCGCGACCTGGGTGCTGCAGTCCGAAGATGCCGTGACCTTCCTCTTCGTCGCGTTGATTGCCCCTGCGCTCCTGTTCGCCCCGATCTGGGGTGCGATCGCCGCGCGCATCGGCAAGGAGCGCGCCTTCGTGATCGCATCGGTCGTGTTCGGGGTCGGCGCGCTGTCGATGATCCTGCTCGCCGTCGCGCCCGGGCCGTGGGTCTATGCGTCGGTCGCGGTGGTCGGCGCAGCGTACGCGGGCATGCAGTCGCTGCCGATGGCCATGCTTCCCGATGTGATCTCCCACGATGCCAAGCGCCATGGCGATGGTCAGGCAGGCATCTTCGGCGGCGTGTGGACCGCCGGGGAGACGACCGGCATGGCCTTCGGCGCAACGCTGCTCACGATCGTGCTGACGATCACGGGCTATCAGTCGGCTCCCACGGGGGATCCAGTGCCGCTCATCCTGATCATCCAGACGCCGACCGCCATCCTCGGCATCATCGTGGCCTTCAGCGTGGTCCCGGCAGCGATCGCAGCACTCAGCCTGATCCCGTTCGCGCGCTACGGGCTTCGAAAGCACGACATCAACCAGGATGCCGCCGCGTGATCCCCGCCCGGCCACCCTTCGCCGAGCAGCCCGCCGCCATCCTCGCGCGGCTCGCCGAGTTGCGCGCCGCCGACGCCCCGACCCATGGTGGACGCGTGCTGTCGTACGTGTACGACTCCGGCCTCGCGGAACTCGACGAGCTCGCGGCGGCGGCGATCCTTGCGGTGCAGCCAGTGAACGGACTCGATCCGACCACGTTCACGTCGGTTGCGGTGATGGAGCGCGAGGTCATCGCGTTCGCGCGCGACCTGCTGCACGGTGACGCGGACGGCGACGATGCCGTCGTTGGCTCGGTGACCACCGGCGGCACGGAGAGTTGCCTGCTTGCGGTGAAGACGGCGCGCGACGTGTGGCGCGCTGCGGGGGGCGGCAACGGCATCCCGCGCCTGCTCGCCCCGGTGACCGTGCACGCCGCCTTCCAGAAGGCCGCACACTACTTCGGCCTCGAGCTCGACCTCGTGCCCGTCGAGCCGGACGGGCGGGTCTCGGCGGAGCGCCTCATCGAGCGCCTCGACGTGCCTACCAGGGGCGGCGATGTCGCACTCGTCGTCGTGAGCGCGCCGTCCTACCCGCACGCAGCGCTCGATCCCGTGGCGGAGGTCGCGCAGGCGGCGGCGGAGCGCGGCATCGCGCTGCACGTCGACGCGTGCATCGGCGGCTGGGTGCTGCCGTTCTGGGGGGACCTGCCCGCGTGGGACTTCTCGGTCCCGGGCGTCACGAGCATCTCCGCCGACCTCCACAAGTTCGGCTACTCACCCAAGGGTGCGTCCGTGCTGCTGCAGCGCGGACGGGACCGCCAACGCGCGCAGTACTTCGCGACAACGCGGTGGCCGGGGTATCCGGTGGTGAACTCGACGATGCTCGGGTCCAAGTCGGCCGGAGCGCTTGCGGCGGCCTGGGCGATCGTGCACGCACTCGGGCGGGACGGATTCGGGGCGCTCGCGGCATCCACGGAGCGTTCGACGCGTGGGCTGATCGAGCACATCGAGGGGATCGAGGGGTTGCGCGTCGTCGGTAGCCCGGTGGGGCCGCTGCTCGCGGTCGCGACGGACGAGGGGGTGCCGGAGGCGCAGCGCATCGACCCGCATCACTGGGCCGATCAGGTGCGCACGCACGGGTTCCTGTTGCAGCTGCAGCCCGGACTCACGCAGTCGGACGGCAACGTGCTCCCGCACACGACGCACCTCACGGTGACGCCCGTGACCGAGTCGGTGCTCGCCGAGCTCACCGCCGCACTCACCGCTGCCGCGGACGAGGTGCGCGGCATGCCGCGGGTGCAGGCCGACCAGGTGCTCGCGACGCTGCCGCCGGAGCTGGTGGCGGAGCTCGGGCAGATCGCGGCGGGCGCGCTCGACTCGCAGACCGCGCTCGGCATCCTGCAGCAGCTCGGACTCGCATCGCCGGACGGCGGTGGGGGTGCACCGCTGCCCGACCGGCTCGCGCCACTGCTCGCGCTCATCGAGGCCCTGCCGGCGTCCCTCACCGAGCGGCTGTTGACCGAGTTGCTTGCGCGCCTCGTGGAGCCCTAGGCGGAGCCACCGGTGTCGGAAGCCGATGGCGCCCGGCGAACGGTGCCGTCAAGCGAAGGGCAAGCGAGGGGTGCCGTCGAGCGAGGTGCGAGCCTACGTACTTCGCCGTCGAGCAAATCCGGGCCACTCCGTCAAATGCGGGCCTGCGCGCCGGCCCGGATCTGACGCCACGGCCCGGGAACCTTCCGCACGGCTTCGCAACCCCGGCGCTTCGGCCCGGAAACGCGCGAGTCGGCGGTCGAACCAGCCCAACTGGCCCGGAAACCGGCTTCTCGACGACGTGAGGCACCACGGTCGCCGCAATCCGGGCCAATTCAGCCCAACCTCTACCCGCTCGACCGGGTCGCGTCGCGGATGACCGGGATGGCAGCCGTCACCGGACCGAGCACCGCGGGCGCCGCGGCGACCGAGTTGGCGGCCTCGAGCTGCCGGCCGACCTCACGCAACGCGTCGACGACCACCCGCACCGACGGCCGCACCGCGTGGTCGGGTCGCATGAGCGCGGCGATGATCCGCCGTGCTCGGATGTCGCGCAGCGGACGGGTGACGAGCCCGTGCGCGCGAGTCGTGTATCGGGGCAGGATCGAGATGCCGTGGCCGGCCGCGACCATCTCCTCGACGATCCCGTTGTCGTAGAAGCGCTGCGCGATGTGGGCCGCCGACCCCGAAACGGTCTCGATCTGGCCGAGGATCCGGTCGTAGGGCGAGCCCGGCGCGTTGCCGATCCAGGTCTCGCCTGACAGGTCGCGTGGGGTGAGTGCGGGCTTGTCGGCCAATGGATGATCCGGCCGCAACGCCACGTCGATCGGCTCGCTCAGCAGCGGCACCGCGGTGAGCCCGCGCTCGATCCACGTCGGATTGAGGGCGTTGAGCGAGTCGGAGACCACGATGTCGTAGTCGGAGGTGAGGTCGGCGAAGTCGATGACCTCGTGATCGCTGCATCGCACCGTCAGGCCTGGGATCGCCGCGATCGCCGTGAGCAAGCCGGGCAGCAGCATCTGGCCGCCCGTAGGGAACGTGGCAATGGTGACCACACCACGGGGCGTCGAGCGGAAGTCCTCCCACAGCGACTCTGCGGCCTCGATGGCGGTCGCGACATCCGCGGCCGTGCGAGCGAGTGCGCGCCCGGCGTCGGTGAGCACAATGCCGCGCCCGACGCGGGCGGTGAGGGGCACACCCGCCTCGCGCTCGAGGATCTTCAGCTGCTGCGACACCGCCGACGGCGTGCGCAGGGTCGCCTTCGCGACCGCCGCGATGCTGCCGCGCTCCGAGAGTTCGCGAAGCAATTCGAGGCGGCGGACATCCATGTAGCCAGTCTACCGAGTAGCGTAAGAAAGACGTACTTGTTCTTCATCGTGGATGCGACTGGAATGTACTCATGACCATTCTCGCCATTGCCGCCGTCGCCCTTGTCATCATCGCGATCTCGGGCACGATCACGCTGGCTGTGACCGACGGCTTCCGTCGAGTTCCGGCCCGTCGCGCGTAGTCACGCGCCACGCCCTACCGGGGCACGACAAACGCCGCACACCCGCTCGGGTGGGCGGCGTTCTTGCGTCTGCTCTACTTCGGCGACAGCCCTAGGGGTCTGCCGGCAAGCCCGCGCTCGCGCACCGCGAGCTGCGCCGCGAGCGCGGTGATCGCGAGTGCGGCCGGGTCGGTGGGGTTGGCGAGCACCACGGGCAGTCCAGCGTCGCCGCCCTCGCGCAGGGCGACGCTGATCGGGATGGATGCCAGCAGCGGCACCTCGAGGCGCGCCGCGGCATCCTGACCACCGCCGGCGCCGAAGAGCTCGAGCACGCTGCCGTCGGACTGGGGGAGACCGGCCATGTTCTCGACCACACCGAGCACGGTCTGCCCGGTCTGGCGGGCGACGATCGCGCTGCGCTCCGCAACCTCGGCGGCCGCGGGCTGCGGCGTGGTCACGACGATGACCTCGGCCTGCGGCAGCAGCTGGCCGAGCGAGATCGCGATGTCGCCCGTGCCTGGCGGCAGGTCGAGCAGCAGCACGTCGAGGTCGCCGAAGAACACGTCGGTGAGGAACTGCTGCATCGTGCGGTGCAGCATCGGGCCGCGCCATGACACGGCGGTGCCACCCTCCACAAACATTCCGATCGAGATCACTTTGACGTCGTGTGCGACCGGCGGCAGGATCATGTCGCCGACCTTCGTCGGCTTCGCCTCGGGGATGCCGAGCAGTCCGGGGATCGAGAACCCGAACACATCCGCGTCGACGATGCCGACCCGCAACCCGGAAGCCGCGAGCGCCACCCCCAGGTTCGCCGTCACGGTCGACTTGCCGACGCCGCCCTTGCCACTGGTCACCGCGATCACCCGCGTGAGCGACTCCGGACCGAACTGTCGCGGCTTCGATCCGCGCAGCTTGAGCACGAGGGCGTCGCGCTCCAGCTTGGACATCACCGACACGTCCACTGCGACGCCGGTGACGCCGGTCACCGCTGCGGTGGCGGCGCGCACATCCCGTTCGATGGTGTCGGCAGCGGGGCAGCCCACGATGGTGAGCTTGAGGTCGACGGTGGCGGTGCCAGCGGCATCCACTTCGACGGCGCCGACCATGTCGAGCTCGGTGATCGGGCGGCGGAGCTCGGGGTCGATGACGGACTTCAGCGACTCACGGACGAGGTCGGTGAGGTTTCGAGACGCGTGCTTCGCGCGCTCCTCAGTCAGCGTCCTTCTCCTTCTCCTTCTCGAGTTCCTCGAGCAGGGCGCGCAGCTCGGCGCGGATGAAGTCCTTCGAGGCGAGGTCCTTCACGGCGAGCCGCAGCGCGACCACCTCGCGGGCGAGGTACTCCGTGTCATTGAGGTTGCGCTCTGCACGCTGGCGGTCCTGCTCGATCGTGACGCGGTCGCGGTCGTCCTGCCGGTTCTGCGCGAGCAGGATCAGCGGCGCGGCGTACGAGGCCTGCAGCGACAGGATGAGCGTCATCAGTGTGAAATTCAGCGCGCGCGGGTCGAACTGCGCGTTCTCGGGTGCCCAGGTGTTGTAGGCGATCCACAGGATCACGAACACGGTCATGCCGACGAGGAACCACGGTGTGCCCATCGCGCGCGCGAACGACTCCGAGAACCTGCCGACGCGGTCGCGGCGACCGCTGAACGGGCGGAAGTTGGAGCGCAGGCCCTTCGGCGAGTCGAGCCGCGGATCGATGCGAGTCGAGCGTCGCTTGGTGTTGCGTGCCATGGCTGTCCTCACCGCCTTACCGGGATCGTGGATGTCGAAGTATCGTCGAAGCGTTTTGCTTCGGAGTCGGTACTTCGCCAGTCATCCGGCAGGAGGTAGTCGAGGACGTCGTCAATGGTCACCACCCCGACAAGACGGTGGCTCTCGTCCACGACCGGGATCGAGACCAGGTTGTAGCTCGCGAGGATGCGCGACACCTCGGCGATGCTCGTGTCGGCCCGCACGGGCTCGAGGCTCTGGTCGAGCAGCGTGCCGAGGCGCTCGTTGGGCGGGTAGCGCAGCATCCGCTGGAAGTGCACCATGCCGAGGAAGCGTCCGGTCGGCGGCTCGTACGGCGGCAGCGTGACACACACCGCGACGCCGAGCGCCGGAGCGAGCTCGTGCCGCCGGATGAGGGCGAGGCCCTCGGCGACCGTCGCATCCGACGACACGATGATCGGCTCGGTGGTCATGAGGCCGCCGGCGGTGTCCGGGGCGTAGGACAGCAGGAAGCGCACGTCGTCCGCCTCCTCGGGCTGCATGAGCTCGAGCAGGGTCTCGCCGCGCTCCTCGCTCAGCTGCGCGATGAGGTCGGCCGCGTCATCCGGCTGCATCTGGTCGAGCACGTCGGCCGCGCGGTCGTCACCGAGGTGCCCGAGGATGTCGACCTGCTCGTCTTCGGGCAGTTCTTCGAGGACGTCGGCGAGGCGCTCGTCGCTCAGCTCCTCGGCCACCTCGAGCATCCGCTGCTCGGGCAGGTCGAGCAGCGCGCTCGCGAGGTCGGCCGGCAGCAGGTCGGCGTAGGTCGCTACGAGCTGGGTCGCTGACTGGGACTCGCCGACCGGGGCATCCTCGACGATGTCGCCCCACGCGGCGAAGACGGTCGCGCCCTTCGAGAACGGGGATGCCGAGGTCTTCGGCCTGCGCAGGAACACCTGGCTGACCTCCCACTCGCCGAGGCGTGACTGCTCGATCGCGACATCCTCGATCTGGGCGGTGCCGCTGCCGTCGCGCAGGGTGACCTTGCGGCCGAGGATCTCGGCGATGATGCGCACCTCGCCGCCGCGCTGCTCGAACCGGCGCAGATTGATCAGTCCCGTCGCGATGATCTGGCCGGACCCGATGCTCGTGACCCGGCCGATGGACAGGAACACGTTGCGCTTGCCCGGCACCTCGACGATCATGCCGACGACCCTGGGCACGGCCCGCGCGCGGTAGACCACGAGCACGTCGCGAACCTTGCCGACCTTGTCGCCGTTGGGGTCGAAAACGGAGCACCCGACCAGGCGGGCCGCGAAAACTCTCGTGGTGCTCACGGGACTAAACCCTACTCCCGCGTGGAAGAATGACCCCGTGACCAACCCCACTGGCTTCGGCCGCGCGAACCTCATCCAGCCGACCATCCCCAAGGGCGACGTGCTCGGCACGTACTCGACCTACAAGGATGCGCAGGACGTCATCGACCATCTGTCGAAGCTCGACTTCGACCTCAAACACCTCTCGATCGTCGGCAGCGACCTCAAGACCGTCGAGCGGGTGACCGGCAAGCTCAACTGGGGCAAGGCGGCACTCGGCGGCGCGCTGAGCGGCGCTTGGCTCGGGCTGTTCTTCGGCCTCGTGCTGTTCCTGTTCTCGGCGACCCCCAACTACGTGATCGTGTTCGCCGCCATGCTGATCGGCGCCGCGTTCGGCGCGCTGTTCGGCATCGTCGCGTATGCGATCACCCGCCGCAACCGCGACTTCACGTCGACGCAACAGGTGGTGGTGTCGAGCTACCAGGTGATCATCGACCCCGAGTTCACGGCGCGCGCGAACGAGGCGTTGGCGAAGCCAATTCCCGAGTAGCGCGCTACTTCGAGAGCCACTTCTCGACGTCGTCCGCCGTACGCGGGATGCCGATCGACAGGTTCTCCGCGCCCGTCGCCGTCACGAGGATGTTGTCCTCGATCCGCACGCCGATGCCGCGGAACTCCT
This sequence comes from uncultured Actinomycetota bacterium, assembly GCA_963790235.1. Classification (GTDB taxonomy): domain Bacteria; phylum Actinomycetota; class Actinomycetes; order Actinomycetales; family Microbacteriaceae; genus Rhodoglobus. The sequence continues at coordinate 286,095 of CAWBNZ010000006.1, read as the reverse complement.
GCGGCACCGTCAGGTCGTCGGGCTGGAAGTACAGGCCGGGCTCGATCGTGAACACCATGCCCTCGCGCAGCTCACCCTCGAGGTAGAGCTCGCGGCGGGCCTGTGCGCAGTCGTGCACGTCGATGCCGAGGTGGTGGCTCGTGCCGTGCACCATGTACCGGCGGTGGTACTGGTGATCGGGTTCGAGCGACTCCTCGGCGCTGACCGGAAGGAGTCCCCACTCCGCCGTCTTCGCCGCGATCACCTTCATCGCGGCCGCGTGGATCTCGCGGAACTTGATGCCGGGCTTGACCACGGCGAACGCGGCATCCGCTGCCTCGCGCACGGCCTCGTACACCTCGCGCTGCCGCGGCGTGAACGTGCCGCTCACCGGCAGCGTGCGCGTGATGTCGGCGGTGTAGTAGCTCTCGAGCTCGATGCCGGCATCGATGAGGATGAGGTCGCCGGGCACGACGGGCCCGTCATTGCGGGTCCAGTGCAGGATGCAGGCGTGCGGTCCCGATGCCGCGATCGTGTCGTATCCGACGGTGTTGCCATCCGCCCGTGCCCTGCGATTGAACGTGCCCTCGACGAGCCGCTCGCCACGCGCGTGCGCGACGATGTCGCGACAGGTCGCCGATCACGTCGTCGAAGCCGACCTTGGTCGCGGCGACTGCGGCGCGCATCTCGGCGATCTCGAAGGTGTCCTTGACGAGCCGCAGCTCGCTGAGGTCGCGGGCGAGTTCGCTGTCGCCGTCGTTCTCGAGTCGCTCAGTGTCGGCCGCGAGCAGGCGGCGGCCGTCGACCTGGTCGGTGATGTCACGGTCGCCGTCGCGCACGACGAGGGTGTCGGCATCCACGGCGTCGAGCACGCCGGCGAACGCAGGAAGGGCCAGGGTCTCGAGTCCGAGGTCGGCGGCGACGTGCGCGAGCGAGGGCCGGGGACCGGTCCAGAACTCGCCGACATCCGGGTTCGCGTAGAACTCGTCGGTGTCGCGGCCGGCTGCCTCACGGAAGTAGAGCGTGGCGCTCGTGGCCGTCGCTCGGTCGGTTCGAGCACGAGCACGGAGCCCGCGACCGAGTCGGCGCCCCATCCGGTGAGGTGCGCGAACGCGGAGTGCGCCCGGTAGGCGTAGTCGGTGTCGTTCGAGCGTGTCTTCGCGGCACCGGCAGGCACGATCAATCGCTTGCCGGGGTGCAGGCGCGAGATCGCGGCGCGGCGCTCGGCCGCATACCGCGCATGCTCGCGCAACGGAGGCAGCACCTCGTCGCGCGGCGCCCACTGGCTGGAGATGTACTGCGCGAAGGTGTCGGACACCGGCGTGGTTGAGCGGTTCGACGTCGCGCGGGGGGCTTCCTTGGATTCGGCCATGCCTCTATTCTCAGCCCGCCGGGGTCAGTTGGGCCAACACGGGACGGTGATCGCTGCCGTACTGATCGTGCGACTGGATGACGCGCATCCCGCTCACCCGCCAGTTCTCCGTCGCCAGCACGCGGTCGATCGGTGCGCCCAGGAGCGCCGGGATGGCCGTCGGCCAGGTGCCGACCGCTGCGTTGTCGGTGGTGGACGCGGCATCCACGCAGTCTCCGAGCACCGTGTCGCGGGATGATCCGAGGCCTGTGTAGTGGTCGAGGGTCGAGTTGAAGTCGCCCGCCATGATCACGTTCGGTGCGACGCACGCCGCCGCGAGCCAGTCGAGGTCGGCGTTCCAGTTCGCCATCTCGTCAGGAAGCGGCGCAACCGCGTGCACCCCGATGATCGTCGGGCCGGTGCCGTCGACGGGCGTCGCGACGACCGTCGGCAGCACCGAGGTCGTCTCGACGGACGTGTCGACCTGGTACGCCCCGAGCACAGAACTCACGAGCAGCGTTGTGGAGCGCGCCTTCGAGATCTCGTCGTAGGCGACGGTCTGGCTCTGGAAGTCGTGGCCAAGGCTCGCGAGCGCGGTCTGGACGTCGACGCCGTGCTGCGCGGTCGTCTCGGGCAGCACGACCACTTCCGCGCCCGTGTCGACGATGAGCTCCGCGATGACCTCAGGGCTCGGGAGGTCGCCGAGGGTGTTCCACGCGAGCACGGTCACGTCGTCGTCGGTTGCCGACTCGAAGCCCGCATTGCCGAACCCGCGGATCGAGAGCACCGCGACGTTGATCGCGACGAACGCGAGCAGCACGACCGCGAGCGACGCCGCGAACCGCCTCGCAGAAGCCGACAGCAGGGCGATCAGCGTGCACACCACAACGAGCACGAGTGCGATGGCGGAGGCGAGCCCGCGCAGCGACACCGCCTGCGCGACGACTGGGGCACGCTCGAGGCCGAACAGTTGCGGCCAGGCAACGATGAGGCACACCGCCGCCACAGCGACGACGACGATTGCTCCAATAGCCTTCATGGTCCCGCGAGCCTATGCCAACCGGCCGAACTAGGCTGGGCGAATGCCCGGACCGATCGACTTGCACACGCACAGTTCGGTCTCCGACGGCACCGAGACGCCGACGCAGCTCATCCGCGCGGCTGTCGAAGCCGGTCTCGGCACCCTGGCGATCACCGACCACGACTCGACGGCAGGCTGGCAGGAGGCGTTCACTGCCGCGAAGGGCACCGGGCTGCGGGTCATCCCGGGCATGGAGCTCTCGACGAACCACGGGCCTGCGAGCGTGCACATGCTCGCGTACCTCTTCGACCCACTCGACGCCGACATCGTCGCCGAGACGGCACGCATCCGCGACGGCAGGCTGCACAGGGCCGAGCGCATCGTCGATCGGATCGCCGCCGACTACGACCTCACCTGGGACGACGTGCTCGCCCAGTCCATCGACGGCGGCACGATCGGTCGCCCGCACATCGCCGACGCGCTCGTCGTGCGCGGGCACGTGCCCACGCGAAGTGCCGCATTCGAGTCGATCCTGCACTGGCGCAGCGGCTACTACGAGAAGTACTACGCGCCGTCACCGCTCGAAGGCGTGCAGATGATCGTGCGCGCGGGCGGCGTGCCGATGCTCGCGCACCCTGCGACGCACGGCAAGTGGCGGGCACTGGATGACGCGAACATCCGCACCCTCGTCGACGCGGGCCTCGCCGGGCTCGAGGTCGGCCACCGCGACAACTCCGAATCAGGGCGGACGTGGCTGCTCGAAGCTCGCGGCGAAGTTCGACCTCGTCATCACGGGATCAAGCGACTACCACGGCGAGGGCAAGCCCAACCGCCTCGGCGAGAACACGACGACGCCTGAGGCGCTGGCGCGGATCATCGAGCTCGGCACCGGCTCAGCCCCGTTCCAGGGCTGAGCGGCGTCACGTCGGCGGGTCGGCGGGCGGTGCCGCCGGGGGCGGGGCGGCCTGCGGCGGCGGACCGGCCTGCACCGGGGGAGCGGGCGAGTAGCCGGGCGTCGCCGCGGGATAGCCGGCAGGCGCAGCCGCGGCGTCGAAGCGCGCCCCGGCCGGGTTGCTCGGCAGGATCGCGAGGATCTGCAGCACGAACGCGCCGAGGTAGGGGAAGAACGTGATCAGATACAGCAGCCCCGACAGGTTCACGTCGTGCAGTCGACGCACGTGCAGCGCAATCGCCGGCACGATGATGCCGAGCGAGAAGATGATGAGGGGAATCGCGAAGATCAGGGCGCCTGCCCCGGGCTGCCGGGCGGCGCGGTCGGCCTCGGTCTGCGTCGCGTTGCCGAGCAGCCCGACGCCGATTCCGCTGATGAGGACCACGAGGAAGATGAACAGGTACACCCACCAGTACTCGCTGCGGCTCGCCCGCCCGCTGAACGTCGCGTACTTCTTGAAGAAGCGGCCAACGGCCTGCGGAAGCGTGGCGCCGTAGAGCGGCTGGTCGAGTGACGGCTGGTTCGAAGGCATGACTCCATGGTGCGCTGGCACGGCACTCACCGCAATGGTGAGCGCTCCCCATGACTCCGTGCTACGTGGCCGGGGGAGGTGGCGCCAAGGTCACGCCGCGGGCGGCGTCGAAGGCTTGCGGGTGCGTCGGCGGTTGCGGCTGCGACGCGGGGCGTCACCGTCTCGCGGTGCCGACGCGGTCGCGGCCTGGCCGCCCGATGCGCCCTGGTTGCCCGAAGTGCCCTGGTTTCCCGAGGAGTGGCCCGTGCCGCGGCTGCCGGAGGACTGGCCACCAGAGCGACCGCCGCCGCGCTGGCCGTCGCGGCCGCCGCCGCGTGATCCGTCGCGTCCGCCATCACGTGAACCACGGTCGCCGTCGCGCGGCGTCGTCTCCCGCACGCGGGGCGGGCCGGCGTGGCTCAGGCGTCCGCGCGCTTCCGCGGGGATGTCGAGGTCGGCGTAGAGGTGTGGGCTCGAGGAGTACGTCTCGACGGGCTCGGGCTGCTCCATCTCGAGGGCGCGGTTGATGAGCGCCCACTTGTGCATCTCATCCCAGCCCACGAAGGTGACGGCGATGCCGGTCTTGCCCGCACGCCCGGTCCGGCCTGCGCGGTGCAGGTACGTGTCGTGGTCGTCGGGCACGGTGTGGTTGATGACGTGGGTGACGTCGAGCACGTCGATGCCGCGTGCCGCGACATCCGTGGCGATCAGGATGTCCTTCTTGCCGGCCTTGAATGCGGCCATCGCGCGCTCGCGCTGCTCCTGGTTGAGGTCGCCGTGCACGGCCGCGGCGTTGAAGCCGCGGTCGTTGAGCTCCTCGACGAGCTTCGCTGCGGCACGCTTGGTGCGCGTGAAGATCACGGTCTTGCCGCGTCCCTCGGCCTGCAGGATGCGGGCGACGACCTCGTCTTTGTCCAGCGCGTGCGCGCGATAGACCACGTGCTTGATGTTCGCCTGCGTGAGGCCCTCGTTGGGGTCGGTCGCGCGAATGTGGATCGGGCGGTTCATGAAGCGGCGAGCGAGCGCCACGACCGGGCCGGGCATCGTCGCGGAGAACAGCATGGTGTGGCGAGTGGGCTCGGTCTGCGCGAACAGCTTCTCGACGTCGGGCAGGAAGCCCAGGTCGAGCATCTTGTCGGCCTCATCCAGAACCATGACCTTGACGTTCTTGAGGCTCAGCAGGCGCTGGCTCGCGAGGTCGAGCAGGCGGCCAGGGGTGCCGACCACGATCTGCGCGCCGGCTTTGAGCTGCTCGATCTGCCCTTCGTACGCCTTGCCGCCGTAGATCGAGACGATCTTCGTCGGACGGTTGGATGCCGCGACCACGAGGTCTTCGGTCACCTGCACGCACAGCTCCCGCGTCGGAACGACGACGAGCGCCTGCACGCCGGGCTCCGGATCGAACCCGAGGGACTGGATCAGCGGAAGGCCGAACCCGAAGGTCTTGCCCGTGCCGGTCTTGGCCTGCCCGATGATGTCCTGCTTGTCGAGGGCCATTGGGATCGTCTGCGACTGGATGGGGAAGGGCTCGATGATGCCCTTGGATGCGAGGGCGTCGACCATGTCCTGGTCGATGCCGAGTTCAGCGAAAGTCAATGCGTGCCTTCAGTAGCGGTGAGAGAGCGCCCGCTTTCGATCCTGGGGCGCACGGCACCCTCCAGAAACGGGGTGCGGGGCCAGTCTAGCCGGTCTGTCCCCTCCACCCTGACGTCGGGCGCATACCGTTGCGGGCATGCATCGCCGGAAGGCGCATCGTCCGCGCGCCGCAGACGCGGCGGCGCGCCTAAGCTAGCAACGTGGCCAACTGGTTCTCGCGCAGGCCGAAACGGCCGAAGCGCACGGATGCTCCCCGTGTGAGATCGCGCTCGGACGACCTTGCGCCGACCCGCGTGGACCTCCGTGAGTTCGCGCCCGATCCCGGCGAATTCCTCGGTCGGGCCGCCTACATGCAGCTCACGATCTTCGAAGCGCTCACCCGTGCGATGTCGACCGCTCCGAGCACCGCGGCCAAGGAGAGGCTCAGCCGGGTCGCCGAGTTGTCGATGGCGAAGCACCGCGCACTGGTCTCCGAGATCGAGCAGTCTGGCGGCAACGCGGCTGACGCGATGGAGCCGTTCACGGCACCCGTTGATGAGTTCGAGCGGGTGACTCGTGGAGGTGACTGGTACGAGAGCCTGCTGAGCTGCTACCTCACAGCGGGATTCCTCGATGAGTTCTTCTCCCGACTTGCAGCAGGCCTCCCGGCCGAGCAGGGTCGCCGGATCGCCCAGGTGCTCGACGCCGCGTCTGGCGAGGAGGCGATGGCCGAGCTCATCCAGGCGGGGATCGACGACAACCCGCGGCTCGCATCCCGCCTCGCGATGTGGGGACGCCGGCTCGTCGGCGACACGATGCTCGTGGCCCGCTCGGCGCTGACGCTGTCACAGGAACGTACTCGTCACGACTCCGACGAGGCGCGGATCGAGCCGGTCTTCACCGAACTCATCGCCGCGCACACCCGCCGGATGGACGTGCTCGGTCTCAGCGCCTGAGTGCGGCGCCTGATTGCGTCCTGGAGGCCTGATCGCGCGCTAGCGCTTCATGTCACGCTGCGACGCGCCGACCCGCGAGTTCGCTGAGCTTGCGCTCGTCAGCTGACGCACGCAGCCGCGGCAGTGCGATTCCGGTCGCGAGTGCCGCAGCGAAGCCCGCGCCGAGGCTCGCGACCCAGATCCAGGTGCCGTCGAACGTCCAGCCGAGCCAGAGCAGTCCGATCCACACCACCGCGGTGACCACGGTGGCGATCGCGGGCAGCAGGAAGACGCCGTAGGTGCCGCGGGACGGCAACACGTAGCGGAGCACGGCGCCGACGCCTGCCGCGATCACGAGGACGAAGAGCAGCTCCATACCCGACATGTCAGGCGACGAATCCAACGCGGCGGGACTCCTCGGAGCCGACCTCGATGTAGGCGAACGTCGCGAGCGGCACGATGTAGACCTTGCCCTTGTCGTCGGTGAGCTTGACGAACTTGCTGTCTGCCTCGAGGGCCGTTGCGACGATCGTCTCGACCTCCGTCGCGGTCTGCGACGACTCGAAACTGATCTCACGGGGGCTGTTGGCGATGCCGATGCGAATGTCCACGAGATGCAAGAGTAACGCGGGATCGGCACGCGATCCGGCGACGTTCTCTGTGAGCGGACCCGCGGTGCCTGTCGGCCTCCGCCGCTACGGTTGAGCGCGTGAGCGTGGTCGGATTCGTGCGCGGTGCTGCGGTGGCATCCGCACCGCCGACCCTCGATCCGACCCAGCGCGCGGTGGTCGACCTGCCGGATGCCGCATCCGCCGCCGTGCTCGGTGCACCTGGCACCGGCAAGACGACGACGCTCGTCGAACTCGTCGCCGATCGGGTGCTCGATCGCGGATGGCATCCATCGGAAGTGCTCGCCCTCACGCCGATCCGCGCGACCGCGACTCGACTGCGCGACGCGATCGCGCTGCGCCTCGCGGTGCCCACACGGGCCCGATGGCGCGCACCGTCAACTCGCTTGCGTTCGAGATCGTCGGCGATGCGGCACGAGCCGCGGGCGCGGTGCCTCCGCGGCTCGTCACCGGTGGCGAGCAGGATGCCGACATCGCAGGCCTCCTCGACGGTCACCTCGAGGATGGCGGCGGCCCCGACTGGCCGGCGAGCCTCGGGGCGGAGGTGCGCGGCACGCGGCGCTTCCGGTCCGAGTTGCGCGAGCTCATGATGCGCGCGACCGAGTTCGGCGTCTCGCCGGCCGACTTGCGCGAACTCGGGCGAACGCTCGCGCGGCCGGAGTGGGTGGCATCCGCCGACTTCATGGCCGAGTACTACCAGGTGGTCACGGCGTCGCGTGAGCGGCAGCTCGACCAGGCCGAGCTTGCCCAGTTCGCGTCGGCGGCCATCCGCAGCGAGCAGCCCGGCGACCGCGTCGCTGCGCTGCGGCTCGTCGTGGTCGACGACTTCCAGGAGTCGACGGAAGCCACGTTCCAGATCCTGCGGGCGCTCGCGAGCCGCGGCATCCACATCATCGCGTTCGGAGACCCGGATGTCGCGGCGAGCTCGTTCCGTGGTGCAGAGCCCGATGTGCTCGGCCGCCTCGCCGAGGTGCTGCAGCTGCCTGGCGCCGGATCGTTCACGCTCGGCACCGCGCACCGGCAGGATGGGGCGCTGCGTCAGGTGACGCGCGCAGTCACCAATCGGATCGGAGCTGCCGCCGCCGGAACCCAGCGTGCCGCGGTCGCGCGCGACCATGGCGCGCCAACCGCGCCGGCTCCTGCGCCATCGGCTGCCTCCGGTGCGGAACCTCCCGTGGCGAGCATCGAGGCCAAGACCCCGTCACGTGAGTGGGCGGCGATCGCGCGGGAGCTTCGCGAGCGGCACCTCGTGCACGGCGTAGCGTGGGGCGACCTCGCGGTCGTCGTGCGCAGCCGCGGCCAGCTCGACGTCGTGCGGCGCGCGCTCACGAACGCAGAGGTCCCCGTGACCGCCGCGACCGGCGGCGTTGCGCTGCGCGACGATCCGACCGCTCGCGCCCTGCTGACGCTTGTCGACGTCGGAATCGAGCGGGTGCCGCTCACCCCCGCGGTCGCAAGCGAACTGCTGCTCGGCCCATTCGGTGGGCTCGACCCGCTCGGGCTCCGCAAGCTGCGACTCGCGCTTCGCGCGGAGGACATCGCCGGCGGTGGTTCGGCCAGAGCCGACGACCTGCTGATCGACGCGCTCGGCAGCCCCGCCCGGCTCGCGACGATCGACCATCGCGTCGGACGCGCCGCCGCGAAGCTCGCGACGACCCTTGAGAAGCTGCGCGAGAGTGACGGATCGATCGAGGAGCTGTTGTGGCTCGCGTGGAGTCGCAGCGGGCTCGCCGACATCTGGCACGCCGAGGCGCTCGGCTCGGGCACAGGGGCCGCGGAGGCGAACCGCCGGCTCGACGGTGTCGTCGCCCTGTTCACGACCGCCAAGCGGTTCGCCGAACGACGGCCGAACGATCCGCCCTCGGTGTTCCTCTCCGAACTGCTCGATGCCGAAGTGCCAGAGGACTCGCTGTCGCCACGATCGGTGGATGACGCGGTGGTGGTGGCAACGCCCGCCGCGATGGTGGGTCGCGAGTTCGACACCGTGGTCGTCGCGGGCGTGCAGGAGGGCGCGTGGCCCAACCTGCGGCTGCGCGGCTCGCTGCTCGCGCCCCACGAACTCGTGCGCGTGGTGCTCGGCATCGACTCCGGCTCGATCGACGAGCGACGGGTCGTGCGCGACGACGAGCTGCGGATGTTCGCGCTCGCGGTCTCGCGCGCCCGCACCCGGCTCGTGGTGGCCGCCGTCGGCAACGACGACGAGGCCGTGAGCCCGTTCTTCCAGCTCGTGGCCGCGCTGGCCCGACCCATCGACGCGAGCTCGCCGCCGCCGTTCTCGCTTCGCGGCGTGACGGGGCGCCTGCGGCGGATCCTCGCGGAACCTGCGGTGTCGGCTCGGGATCGGGCGTCTGCGGCATCCACCCTTGCAGCGCTCGCCGCCGATGGCGTGCCGGGTGCCGATCCTGCGCAGTGGCATGGGCTGCTGCCGATCTCCACCACCCAGCGGCTGTTCGAGGGCGAGCCCGCGCCGGTGCGCCCGTCGAGCATCGAGAAGCTCGAGAAGTCGGCGCTCGACTGGTTTCTCGAGTCGGTCGCGCGCACCGATCCCGGCATGGCCGCGAACGTCGGCACGATCATGCACTCCGCGCTCGAACTCGCCGAGACCACCGACGCGAACGACCTGTGGAAGACGGTCGAGTCTCGCTGGAGCGAGCTCGCGTTCGAGTCGCAGTGGCTCGAGGAGCGGCAGAAGCGGCAGATGTGGAAGTTCACCCTCGCGCTCGCCGAATACCTGCAGGACTTCGAGACGAGCGGGCGACGCGCCGTGGCGGCCGAGGGACGCTTCGAGGTCACGATCGGCGACGCGGTCGTGAAGGGCTCGATCGACCGCGTCGAAGTCTCGGAGTCGGGCGCGGTCGTGATCGTGGATCTCAAGACCGGCACCCCGATCTACAAGAAGGATGTCGAGACCCACCCGCAGCTCGCCGTGTACCAGCTCGCCTACGCCGAGGGTGCGCTCGACGAGTTCCTGCTCGAGGTGCCGAACCACGCCGGCGGTGGAGCGAAGCTGCTGTTCGTCAAGCGGGGTGCGGAGGGCAAGCTGTACTCGCAGGCGCACCAGGAGCAGTTCGACGCGGTGCAGCTCGAGGCGTTCCGCGACCGCGTGAAGGTCGCCGCGGGCATTGTCGCCGAGTCGAGCTTCCGAGGCGTTGCCGATGTCGTCGGCATCTTCGAGTCGCACACGCTGTTGCGACTGCACCGCGTGCTGGCGGTGTCGAGTGACTGAGCCCACCCTGTTCGGCGCCGAGCTGCTGCAGCCTCGGGTCAGTGCGCTCGAGATCGCCGCAAAGCTCGGCCTGCCCGCGCCAACCGCTCAGCAGCAGGCCGTGATCGAGGCGGACTTCGAACGCCCGTCGCTCGTGATCGCTGGGGCCGGCAGCGGCAAGACCGAGACGATGGCCAACCGCGTGCTCTGGCTGCTCGCGAACCGCATCGTGCGTCCGGGCGAGGTGCTCGGCCTCACCTTCACCCGCAAGGCCGCTGGCGAGCTCACCGTACGGGTGCGCGATCGCATCAAGCAGCTGCGGGATGCCGGACTCACCGATGCCGGCGACGACGAGCTCGACGTGCCAGAGATCTCCACGTACAACTCCTACGCGAACGTGCTCTACCGCGACAATGCGACCGTGCTCGGCCGTGAGGCGGACGGCACGGTGCTCGGCGCGGCCGCCGCGTGGCAGCTCGCCCGCACGATCGTCACGAGGAGCAGCGACCCGCGCATGCTCGAGCAGGACCGCACGCTCGACGCGCTCACCGAGGCCGTGCTGACCATCTCTCGCGCGCTCGCCGACAACATGGCTGACCGCGAAGCGGTGCGCAGGTACGCGCTGGAGTTCACCACGATCCGCGACCTCCCGTCCGGCCACCCGCGCTACGACTACGACGGCGTGCTCGAACCCGTGCGCAACGTCGGCGAGCTCGACCTGCTCGTCGACCTCGCCGCCGAATACGAGGCGGCGAAGGTGCAGCGCGGATTCATCGAGTACTCCGACCAGGTGGCGCTCGCCCTCGAGATCGTGCGAAAAGAGCCGCGAGTCGCGGGGGAGGAGCGCGCGAGGCACCGGGTCGTGCTGCTCGACGAGTACCAGGACACCTCAGTCACCCAGACCTGGCTGTTGTCGGAGCTGTTCCACGGGCATCGCAGTTATGGCTGTCGGCGATCCCAACCAGTCGATCTATGGATGGCGCGGCGCCTCATCCAGCAACCTCGAGTCGTACGCGCAGCAGTTCGGTGAGGGGCCGCGGTTCTCGCTGTCGACGAGCTGGCGCAACGGCACCCGCATCCTCGACGCGGCGAACACGATCGTCGCCCCATTCGCCGCCGGATACCGCGTGCCGGTCGCCGAGCTCAATGCCCGTCCAGGGGCGACCGAACTGCCGGTCGACGTGGTGTTCGCCGAGACGATCAAGGAAGAAGCCGATGCGGTCGCCCGCTGGCTGAAGTCCACGATCGGAAGCCGGCCGGCGAGCGCGGCGATGCTCATGCGCGCGCGACGCACCCAGTCCGTCTTCCTCGCCGCGCTGCGTGAGCACGACGTCAAGTACCACGTGCTCGGGCTCGGCGGCCTGCTGAGCGAGCCCGAGATCGCCGACCTCGTGAGCGCGCTGCAGGTCGTGCACACCGCGGAGGCCGGCATGGAGCTGCTCAGGCTGCTTGCGGGGTCGCGCTGGCGGCTGGGCGTGAAGGACCTGTTCGAGCTCGGCGAACTGTCGTCCATCCTCGCGAAGCGCGGCATCGACCAGCGCGCGCTGCCCGACGAGGTGCGCGAGACGATGCGCAATTCGCTCGCGGGCGGCGAGCGCGGGTCGCTCGTCGACGCACTCGACTTCCTCGCCACCGCGAAGCCCGACCGCAGCGAGTGGGAGCGCTTCAGCCCAGAGGGTGCGCAGCGGCTGCGGGATGCCGGACGCACGTTCGCGCGGCTGCGCACGCGCGCAGGCATGGACCTGCCCGACTTCGTCTCCGCAGTCGTGCAGGAGCTCCAGCTCGACATCGAGGTGGCCGCGAACCGGTATCGCACACTCGGTCCGGCTCCGATCGAGGCGTTCTTCGACGCGCTGAGCGGCTACCTGCAGATCGACGACGTCGCGAGCCTCGGCGGGTTTCTCGCGTGGCTGCGCGAGGCGGAGAAGCGCGAGGACCTCTCGCCGCGTCCAGAGGATCCGGAACCCGGCACGGTGCAGGTGCTCACCATCCACGGCTCCAAGGGACTCGAGTGGGACATCGTGGCGGTGCCGCGCATGGTCGAGGGCGAGCTGCCGGCCGCGCCGCAGAGTCTCAAGGGCTGGCTGTCGGTCGGGCAGCTGCCGTGGGAGTTCCGTGGGGATGCCGCCGACCTCCCGCTGCTCGCATGGCGAAGCGCCACCACCCGCAAGGAGTACGTCGACGCCGAGGCGGTCTTCCGCGAGGACGTGCGTGCCCACGAGGGCAACGAGGAGCGCCGACTCGCCTACGTCGCGGTCACGCGCGCGCGGGACTCGCTGCTGCTGAGCGGCGCGTTCTGGGGTGCCACGAAGAAGAAGCGGATGCCGAGCACCTACCTGCTCGAGCTCGCGGAGGCGGGCGTGATCGGCCCGCTGCCCACCGAGCCCGTGAACGAGGAGAACCCGCTCGGCGACGAGGTGGACTACGTGAGCTGGCCGTTCGACCCGCTCGGCCGGCGTCGACCCGCGGTCGAAGCCGCGGCCGAGGCCGTGCGCGCGGCGCCTGCCGCGGTTGCAGGCCCGTGGAGCGAGGAGGTGGGGTTGCTGCTCGAGGAGCGCCGACGCCGCCTCGAAGGGCATGCGGAGGTTGCGATGCCGACTCGCGTGCCGGCATCCAGGTTCAAGGAGTTCCTCACCGACCCGGCGACGGTTGCGGCGAGCCTGCGGCGCCCGATGCCCGAGCGTCCGTACCGCGCCACCCAGCTCGGCACCCTGTTCCACGCGTGGGTCGAAGACCGCTACGGCGCCGGCGACATCACCGACGAACTCGACGCGTTGCCGGTCGAGTCCGACATCGAAGACCTCTACGGCGTGGATGACGCGGCGCTCGCCAAGCTCCAGCGCACGTTCGAGGCGTCCCAGTGGGCGGGCCGCAAACCCGTCGAGGTCGAGCGCGAGATCCACCTGCCGTTCGCGGGCCGGATCGTGATCTGCAAGATCGACGCGGTGTACGACCTGCCCGGCGGCCGCTTCCAAGTCGTCGACTGGAAGACCGGCAAGGCACCGAAGGATGCGCAGGACCTCGAGGAGAAGCAGCTGCAGCTCGCGCTGTACCGCCTCGCGTACGCGCAGTGGCGCGGCATTGATCCGGCGATCATCGATGCGGTGTTCTACTACGTCGCCGACGACCGGATGATCGCGCCGGAGCGCATCTTCGACGAGCACGAGCTGCTCGAGCGCTGGCGGGCGGTCTTCGGCTAGCCCAAAGTCTTGACCTCACCCTGTGCTTGCTGGTAGCGGCGCCCCTGCCGCCGCTACTCTCGCGGCGTGCACTGGTTCTTCTACGACATTCCGACGTGGATCGCGATGCCCGCGTTCATGCTGGTGTTCCTCGGGCTGTCGTGGCTCATCCTGCTCGGGGTCCGCCCGTTCGTGACGCGGGCTGCGGCACACAATGCGGACTGGGACCGGGTGCTCGGCTACGCGATGTCGTCGTTCGGACTGTTCTACGGCATCCTGCTCGCCCTCATCGCCGTGTCGGTGTACGAGAACTTCCAACGGGTCAACGCAATCTCGCTCGACGAGGTGTCGGCGATCGCGACGCTGTTCCGCAACGTCGAGGCCTACCCGACGTCGATCGGCGCCGACCTCTCGAGCCAGCTGCAGCAGTACACGCTCAACGTGATCACCGTCGACTGGCCGCTGCAGGAGGCCGGGATCAAGCCGACCGCTGGCGACGCGGCAATCGACACCCTCCAGCGCACGCTCTTCGCCTTCGAGCCGGGCACGCTCGCCGAGCAGACGGTGCACAACCAGACCATTGCGCAGTTCGACCGGTTCGTGGAGGTGCGGCGCGATCGCATCGACGAGACCGAGCTCGCGCTCCCGGGCCTGCTCTGGGCGGTGGTCGGAGTCGGCGCGTTCCTGAACGCACTCATGATCGGACTCGTCGAGTCGAAGAGCCGCCGCATCCACCTGATCATGTCGGGCATCATCGCGCTGTTCGTCGCGATGCTCATCTTCACGACCGCGACGATCGACCACCCGTATTCGGGACCGGTCAGCGTCACGTCGGAGCCGTACCTCGACCTGTACGAAGAGGTTCTGACCAAATAGTTGACAAAATCCACGAGTTCGCCCGCCATGCACTAGCGGCTTTTGCCAGATTTGGAGCGCCACGTTACGTCGGCCGCGAGATGATCGCCGCGCTCAGCGCCTCGATCGGCTCGCGAGCGGCGAGCGGGTTGTCGAGCAGCGCGAAGTCGACGTCGCCAAGCGGTGGCAGGTCGACCGTGCTCGAGACCTCGCTCAGGTCGGCCGGGATGAGCGACTGCGGGAACACCGCAACGCCGATTCCGGCGCGCACCGCCGCAAGCACGCCGTTCACCTCGCGCACATTGCACGTGATCCGCCAGGTGCGGCCGGCGAGCTCGAGCGCGCGGATCGCCGCCGCCCGGCTCAGACTCGGCGCCTGATAGGCGATGAGTGGCACGGGCACGTCGCGCTCCAACGAGAGGCTTGGATGTCCCAGCCACACGAGCCGATCGCGCCGCACCACCCGCCCGGGGTGTCCGCCGCCCGGCTCGAGTTTCGCGAACACGAGGTCGAGCTGGCCGGCCTCGAGGCGTCGGACGAGCGCGCCACTTTGCCCGACGGTGAGCTCGAGATTGATCTGCGGGTAGAGCTGCCGGAACTCACGCAGCACTCGCGGCAACTGCGTCAGGGCGAGGTCGTCGGCGGAACCGAACCGAAGGCGACCGCGCATCGCCGTGCCGGTGAAGTAGCTCACGGCTTTGTCTTGGGCGGCGAGGATCGAGCGCGCGAATCCGAGCATCGCGTCGCCGTTGTCGGTGAGCGAGACCTGGCGGGTGTCCCGGTTGACGAGCATCCGGCCCGCCGCGTGCTCGAGCTTGCGGATGTGCTGGCTGATCGTCGGCTGGCTCAGTCCGAGCTGGCCCGCCGCCTGCGTGAAGCTCAGCGAGTCGGCGACGGCCACGAAGGTTCGCAGGAGCACTGGATCGAACACGCGACTTCCAATCCCGACGGGCCGGTCGATCCTCATCATTACAGAACGTGATGTGACTTATAGGCTCGATTGGCGAAGAGCATGGATCCCAACACCATACCGTTGAAGGGTGGTGGCACCGATTTCGTCTGCTCGTTCAGAGACCCAGTACTCCACTGAGACGATGCCGATCGCGATCGCGATGCAGCGCGGCAAGTGGCGCGATTCGTTCAGCACGCTGCGCATCGCGAACTACCGGAAGTACGCCGCATCCCAGGGCATCTCGAACATCGCCGGATGGGCGATGCGGGTCGCCACGGACTGGCTCGTGCTCGAGCTCACCGGCAACATCGCGCTCGTTGGGCTGACGATCGCGATCCAGTTCGCACCGCTGCTGCTGTTCGGCGCGTGGGGTGGCGTGATCGCGGACCGGTTCCCGAAGCGCGCCATGCTCGTGTTCACCCAGCTCGCGGCCTCCCTGATCAGTGCCGTGCTCGCGGTGCTCACGATCACGGGAGTCGTGCAGCTCTGGATGATCTACGTGCTCGTGGCGCTCATGGGCATCGTGCAACTGCTCGACAACCCGTCGCGCTCGGTGTTCGTGAGCGAGATCGTCGGGCCGCGGCAGCTGCGCAACGCGATCAGCCTCAACGCATCCATCTTCCACCTCGGCGCGCTGGTCGGTCCCGCGCTCAGTGGCATTGCGATCGTCGCGGTCGGATCGGGATGGTCGATCGCAGCGAATGCCGTCGCGGCCGCGATCGGCGCCATCCTCATCGGCGCTATCCGGCAGGATCAGCTGCTCACCGCACCACGGGCACCGAAGGCGAAGGGGCAGATCCGCGAGGCGGCACGCTACGTGCTCGCGAAGCCCGCGATGTTCTGGACGTTCGTCATGGTCACGTTCGTGTCGATGTTCGGCCTGCCGCTGCCGACCCTGCTGGCGGGGATGGCCGACACCGTCTTCGAGACCGGCGCGCAGGGCTACGGCCTGTACAACTCCCTGCTCGCCGTCGGGGCGCTGACCGGTGCGCTGCTCTCCACCCGCCGCACCGAGCTGCGGCTGCGCACGATCGTGCTCGGCGCCATGCTCTACGGCGTGCTGCAGACCCTGGTCGGGCTCGCGCCGTTCTACTCACTTGTTCCTCGTGCTGCTCGTCACCGTCGGGTTCAGCCGGCTGCTCTACGCGACGGCGGCCGAGACGATGGTGCAGCTGTCGTCGAACCTGCGGATCCGCGGCCGCGTGATGTCATTCTTCATGCTGATCCTCGTCGGCGGCCAAGCCATCGGCGGCCCGATCATGGGGCTGATCGCCGAGACCTTCGGCTCGCGCGCCGCGGTCGTGGTGTCGGGTGGCGTGCCGTTCCTGGCGGCCGTGGTCATCTCGATCGTGCTCGCCCGCAGCGGACAGCTGCGCCTCAAGGTGACGCCGCGACTGCGCGGATCGTGGATCACGATCGCGCCGAGGGCATCCGGCGCCGATCTGGAGTAGCGGCTTAGGCCGAGTAGCGGCTGCGGTCCAGGAACGCCTCGACCTCGTCGACGGCCATGACCGGCGCCGTCTCGGGGGTGAGCGGGTTCATCACGTCGTTGTGCACGTCGTCGACAAGTGCGGTGAGCATCTCGACCGCGTCATCCACGATCTCGGTGCTGCGCGCCTCGGTGCCATGCAGCAGCCACTTCGCCACCTCGAGCTCTGCGTAGAACTGCGCGCGATGCCGAAGTTGCCGGTCGCCGACACCGTGCACGTTCTCGTACGCGTCGAACCCGGCCTGCGAGATCGCGTCGTCCCGCGAGCCGAGCAGCCACTGCAGGTCCCGCGCCGGATCGCCGACGCGGAGCTCGTGCCAGCCGAGCACGCCAGTCACCTCTTTTGCGCCGTTGGCGCCATCGGCGCTCAGGAAGGAGTCGGCGCCGAGCGCCCCATTGATCACCATCGGCTGGAACTGCCACAGCTTGGAGTCCTCGACCGCGCGCTCCCAGCGTCCGGTGAGTGCGGCCGGCACGAGGCCGGTCGCGGCGGCGCGGTCCATGACGCTCATGCACGAGCGCTGGCTCTCTCCCGCTGAGAGCGTCGGCATGCCGACATCCGCGATGAAGCTCGTCGGCAGGGCGTGGATCGCGGCGATCGCCCGGCCGACCGCGCTCGAGAGCTGCTCGTCGAATCCGCCGAGTGGCACCTTCGTGCCGTACACGAACTCGTACACGATCGCGCGGGTGCCGTCGACCGGAACCTGGCCGACGAACGCCGACACCGTGAACGGCAGCCGTGATCGAACGCCCGCGCTCAGGGCGCGCAGCGCGACAAGGTCGGCGGACTGCTCGGCCTCTGCTCGCTCGTTGTTCGGTACGCGGATGATCCAGTGCCGACCGTCGCGACCGGTGAGGATCGCCGCGTCGTAGTCGCTGCCGCGGCCCGCGCCGAACGGGGTCGCTCCGACGATGTCGAGCTCGGGCACGGCCGACGTGGCGAGCGCGGCTAGAGTGAGATGCGATCTGGCCATGCCCATAGGGTAGGTCGCTCGTCGCGCGGAACGACCGAACGCCACACCGCGTCCCGCTTTCAGTCCTGCCTTGTCAATTGGGTCCGATCATGTCGCAATCCTTCCTCCGGAACCTCCCGCTCTCGCGCTACGAGATCGACCGCGACCACCTCACCCGCGAGCGTCCGGCGCTGTTCGATGAACTGTGGGCCGACCCGACCACCCGCGTGCTGCCGATCTTCAAGGGCAGCGCCCTGCTCGCCCAGGACGGCGCGCTCGCACTGCTGCCGACCAACGCGCTGCCGGACGCGATCGATCTGAGGCTCTACCTGGGTCGCTCGATCTCCCCGACGAGTCCGGAACCGGTCGGAACGCCGATCGTGGCCGTCGAGCTCGCCGATGCCGGGCACTTCGCCGAATCCGACTGGGCCGACCTGCGTCGGGTCGGCCACACCCTGAGCGACCGGGATGCCGGGATGCTCACCGAGGCGCTCGCGATGCTCAACTGGCACGACGCGAACCGGTTCTCGCCGCGCACCGGCGCCCCGACGGTGTCCGAGAAAGGGGGTTGGGTGCGCCGCGATCCGATCGCCGATACCGAGCACTTCCCGCGCACCGATCCCGCGATCATCGTCGGCATCACCGATGCCGACGACCGCATGCTGCTCGGCTCCAACGCGCTGTGGGAGAGCAACCGATACTCGCTGCTCGCCGGGTTCGTCGAGCCGGGGGAGTCGCTCGAGTCTGCGGTCGTGCGCGAGGTGTTCGAGGAGTCGGGCATCCGTGTCGTCGATCCGGTATACCTCGGCAGCCAGCCGTGGCCGTTCCCCGCGTCGCTCATGCTCGGCTTCACGGCGCGGGTCGATCCCGACCACGGCACCGACACGACACCCGACGGCACTGAGATCCTCGACCTGCGGTGGTTCAGCCGCGATGAGCTGCGCGAGGCCGTTGCGGACGCGGCATCCGAGACCCATATCAAGCTGCCTGGGCCGACCTCGATCGCACGCGCGATCGTCGAGGAGTGGTTCGGCGGAACCGATCGACGACGGCCAGCGATGAGCGAGCCGGCGTTGTGACGAGCTCCGAGGACCTGCTCGCGCCGCTCGACGACCAGCAGCGCCGGGCGGCCGCAGTCGCTGCTCGGGCCCGGTGTGCGTGCTCGCGGGTGCGGGCACCGGCAAGACGCGCGCGATCACCCACCGGATCGCCTACGGCGTCGCGACCGGTGTGTACGCGCCAGGCAAGGTCATGGCGCTCACGTTCACGAGCCGCGCGGCCGGCGAGCTGCGCACGCGGCTCCGTGCGCTCGGCGCGGGCGGTGTCTCGGCGCGCACCTTCCACGCGGCAGCGCTCTCGCAGCTCAACTTCTTCTGGCCGCAGGTGATCGGCGGATCCGTGCCGCGGCTGCTCGACAGCAAGGCGCGCCTGCTCGCGCACGCCGCCGACACCGTCAAGCTTCGCGTCGACACGGCGACTCTGCGCGACGCTGCGGCCGAGATCGAGTGGCGCAAGGTCACGCGCCTGCCGATCGAGCAGTACGCGGCGCGCGACCGGCCGCTGCCGCCCATGCTCACCATGGAGAAGATGGTCGACCTGCAGCAGGCCTACGAAGACGTCAAAGACGAGCGCCGCCAGCTCGACTTCGAGGATGTGCTGCTCGCGGCCGCCGGCATGATCGAGTCGGAGCCGCGGGTCGCCCAACAGGTGCACCAGCAGTACCGCTTCTACACCGTCGACGAGTACCAGGACGTCTCGCCGCTGCAGCACGACCTGCTGCAGCTGTGGCTCGGCGATCGCAACGACGTGTGCGTCGTCGGCGACGCGAGCCAGACGATCTACTCGTTCGCGGGAGCGAGCCCCGACTACCTGCTCGGGTTCGCCAGTGAACACGAGGATGCCGTCATCCTGCGCCTCGAGCACAACTACCGTTCATCGCCGGCCATCGTCGGCACGGCCAACGCCCTCATGCGGGGCCGCCCCGGAGCCCTCTCGCTCATCGCCGCCGAGGATGCCCCGGGCCCCCGCACCCCGCCGACGATCACGCCCTACGACGGCGACGCCGTGGAGGCGGCGGGCGTCGCCGCCGCGGTCGCCGCGGAGATCGTCGGGAGGCACGTCGCCCGAGAACATCGCCGTGCTCTACCGGATGAACGCGCAGTCCCAGCTGCTCGAGGCCGCGCTCGACGCGCTCGGCGTGCCGACGGTCGTGCGCGGCGCGCAACGATTCTTCGAGCTGCGGGAGGTGAAGGAGGCGCTCATGCTGCTGCGCGGCGCGACCGTGACCACCGCGGCGTCCGAGCCGCTGTACCGCACGGTCGGCGACGTGCTGCGCTCGATCGGCTGGTCGCACCAGGAGCCCGAGCAGCCCGGCGCGGTGCGCGACCGCTGGGAGTCGCTCGACGCGATCATGCGGATCGCGGAGGAGGCGCCGGAGGGCATGACCCTCAAGGCGTTCGTCGACGACCTGTTCGAGCGTCAGGCCGGGCAGCACGAGCCGACGGTGAAGGCCGTGACGCTCGCGACGCTGCACTCCGCCAAGGGGCTCGAGTGGGACTCGGTGCATCTCGTGGGGCTGAGCGAGGGCCTCGTTCCCATCGGCTACGCGCGAACGCCGGCGGCGATCGACGAGGAGCGGCGGCTGTTGTACGTGGGGGTGACGCGGGCGCGTCGCATCCTGTCGCTGAGCTGGTCGGTCACCCAGCACCAGGGGCGGGCTCGGCGCGGCAGCCGAGCCGGTTCCTGGCCGAGCTGCGCTAGCGGCGCCTGCTACGAGCCGGCGAGCGGATGCGCGAGGCGCAGGCGGCGCATCGGTGGGTCGGCTGGCAGCGCCTCGGGGTCGTGGTCGAAGAGGAGGCCGACGCCGCGGCATCCACAGTCCGGGTGCGCGCTCCAGGTCTGCTCGGTGCGCTCGCCGGTGGCAGCGTCGAGACGAATGGATGCCGCGACCGACGTCGGCCCCGTCGGCCCACCCGAGCACGATCCGCGCCACCACCGCTGCCGCCTCGCACGCACTGGTGGCGGATTCGGCGCGGCTGTGCCGCCCGAGCAACTGCGCGGCGATCGCCGGCCACGCGGGATCGGCGTCGCGGTGGTGCAGCTCGATGCAGTGCAGGCACGGGCCCTCGCCCGGTCGAATGAGCGGGCCGATCACCGTGGCTGAGTCCGTGATCACGACCGGCAGGTGTGGCAACGTCCCGGCGTAGCCAGTGCCCGTGAAGCTCGGGCGGTAGCACGTGAGTGCGCAACGGCAACGGCGAGGTGCGGGCGATCGTGCGCCTCGGCCGCGACGACCCGAACGCCGTCACCGTGCAGCGTCGCGGCAATCGCGTCAGCGGTGCGACCGCTGCCCGTGATCGCCACGATCGGCGCAATCGGCTCGGCGACACGCTCTGGCAGCAGCACGGGCTCGACCAGACGCAGCAATTCGTCGCGCTCGGCGAGCCTGACCACGCGCGAGCATCGTGAGGCCGGGCAGTCCGACGCCCGCGACGAGTGCGGCGATCAGTCGCTCTGTGGTCTCCGACACGTCGTGCAGCGTGACGATCGCCGGGTCGACCCCGAGTTGCAGGCTCGAGGGCGAGCGCCACACGAGCGGATACCGCGGGTCGAGCTTGAGCACCATGCCGACAGGATGCCCGGAGCCCGCCCGCGTCGGTGCGTGCACGCGCTCTGCACAGGTAGCGTGTGCAGGCATGACCGACGCGCTCAGACGCGCTGCTCAGCCGACCCGACACGCCGACGAATCCCGCCATCCCCGCCGGCTGGTACGCCGACCCGTCGAACGCCGCGCAGCAGCGCTGGTGGGACGGCACGCAGTGGAGCGAGCAGGTCAGCGCTCGCGCCTACGTCGCGGCGAGCAGCAGAAGGCGCCGGAGGGCACGAACGTGCAGACGCCCCGTGGATCTGGCTCAACGTGCTGCTGCCGCTGCTGTCGCTCGTGCCGCTGTTCTTCATCGACTATCACGGGCATGCATCGCGCGACGTCGCTGGCCAACCCGACCGACCCGCAGGCGGTCGCTGCAGGCGCAGCTCGCGTTCTACACGCAACCCGGCCTTCCTCGATCGCGTAGCCTGTCAGTTGGGTGATCATCGCGGCGACGATCGTGTTCGCGTTCCTCGACTGGCGTGAGCTCAAGCGCCGCGGGGTGCCGGCGCCGTTCCACTGGGCGTTCTCGTTCCTCGCGCTCGCGGGCTTCGGCATCGTCTACCCGATCGGCCGATCCGTCGTCGTGAAGCGCCGCACCGGCACGAGCGACCGCGTGCTGCTCGTCGCGATCCTGACGATCGTGGTCTCGTTCATCGTCGTGATCATCTTCACGGTGCGTCATCGTCAACCAGATGATCGCGATCATCGTGCAGACTGCCCGGGCGTCGCGGTAGCCCGACGCCGCTCCGAGCGTCGGCGCGCTGCTACTCCTCGCGCGGACGCTCCGTCGTGTCGTCGTTGAGCAGGTCCTCGATGGCCTGGTCGATGTCGTCCGGCTCGGTCGAGCCGCCGGTGATGCGGGCGATGAGGGCGGCCGGGTCGTCGATGTCGTCGCTGCGCCGGCATGGCGTCGGGGTGCGACCAGAGGGCGTCGCGCTGCTCGTTGCCCACGGCATCCGTCACGGCCTGCCACATCGCGGCGGCCTCGCGCAGGCGGCGCGGGCGCAGTTCGAGTCCGACGAGGGTCGCGAACGCGGACTCGGCCGGACCACCCGATGCGCGGCGGCGTCGCACGGTCTCGGCGATGGCCGCGCTCGAGGGCAGGCGCTTCGTGGCCTCGGCGGTCACGACATCCACCCAGCCCTCGATGATCGCGAGGGTCGACTCGAGTCGGGCGAGGGCGGCGAGCTGCTCCTCGGACTTCGGCGGGATGAGCGCACCGCTCGTCATCGCCTGGCGCAGTTCCTCTGGGTTGTTCGGGTCGAAGTCGGCCGCGAGCTCCTCGAGGCGGTCGGTGTCGATGCGGATGCCCTTCGCGAACTCCGTGATCGACGTGAGCAGCTGCAGTCGCAGCCACTTCGCCTGGCGGAACAGCCGCGCGTGGGCGAGCTCGCGCACCGCGAGGTAGAGCTGCACCTGGTCGGCGGGGATGTCGAGTCCGGTGCCGAAGCCGAGCACGTTCTGGGGGATGAGCGCGGCATCCTGCGTCTCGATCAGCGGGATGCCGATGTCGCCGCCCGACACGACCTCGCTCGAGAGCTGGCCGACGACCTGGCCGAGCTGCATCGCGAACAGCGTGCCGCCGACGTTGCGCATGATCTGGCTCGCGCCGGCGATCATGTCGTCCATGTCGTCTGGGGCGTTGTCCTTCAGCACCTCGGTGAGGGAGTTGGCGATCGACGTCGCCACGGGTTCGGCGAGCTGGGTCCAGACCGGCATCGTGGCATCCACCCACTCCTGGCGGCTCATGAGCCGCGGCGGTGCGGTCAGCTCAGGCACCGAGGTGACCTCGTCGAGCCAGAGGGATGCCACGTGCATGGCCTGCTCGAGCTGTGACCGCTCGGCGGGCAGCGACACGACCGTGCCGCGTCCCGCGATGCCCTTGGCCTGCTCGGCGGCGAGCCCCCAGTTGATGCCGTCACCCGAGTGCTGCAGCGCGTGCTGCAACTGGGTGATGAGCTGCTTGACCATCTCGGGGTCGTTGGGCAGACCGGCGGCTCCGACGAGCTTGGCCGGGTCGATGTCGGTGTTCCCCTCGAGGAACGCGCGCAGCATGTCTCGGAACTCATCCTCACTGGAGAACTGGCGTCCTCGCCGTTCGGGGAGTCCTCTGGGTCGTGCGCCGAATCCTCAGGCATGCGATCTACGCTAGCCGCTGCAACGTCGAGCAGACGGTGTTTTCGCCTAGGCTGGGACCTCCTGCTGTGCGCCCGTGGCGAACATCGCAGCCCACGATCACGAAGGACTCCGGTGGCCCTCTTCACCGACATCGAACCCGAGCAGCAGCCCAGACGTCGCGGTGGATGGATCGGTTGGTCGATCCTCGGCACCGCCCTGGTCGGCATCGTGATCGTCGCGCTCGTGCCCGCGCCGTACGTGATCGAGATGCCCGGCCCGGTCTACGACACCCTCGGCACCGTCGAGGTGGGTGGCGAAGACGTCGAACTCATCGACATCAACGGCGAGGACACCTATCCGACCGCCGGATCGCTCGACATGCTCACCGTGCGCATCGAGGGCAGCCGCGAGAACCTGCCGACCTGGCTCGAGGTCGGTCAGGCCTACCTCGACCCGAGCAAGGCCGTGCTGCCGGTGGACGAGGTCTTCCCGGTCGGGTACTCGCTCGAGGACTCCAACGTGCAGGGCCAGATCGACATGCAGAACTCGCAGCAGGAGGCCATCGCGGCCGCCCTCAGCGACCTGGGCTACGAGTTCGACAGCCGACTCAAGGTCGCGCAGACGCAGGAGGGCGCACCCGCCGACGGCGTGCTCGAGGCCGGCGACATCATCCTGAGCCTCAACGGCGTCGAGTACGCGGATGTCACGGGCCTGCGCGGCGGCATCGCCGAGAACGGCATCGACCAGCCCGCGACCATGATCATCGAGCGCGCACGGCGAGGAGCTCACCGTCGAGATCACGCCCGTGATGAGCGAGGGCGACCAGCCCGCGCCGATCGTCGGCATCATCGTCGGCGGCGAATACGACTTCCCGGTGGATGTCGCCATCCAGCTCGAGAACGTCGGCGGCCCGTCCGCGGGCATGATGTTCGCGCTCGGCATCATCGACAAGCTCACGCCCGGTGAGCTCAACGGCGGCGAGCATCGTCGCGGGCACCGGCACGATCGCCGGGGACGGCACGGTCGGCCCGATCGGCGGCATCCGCCAGAAGATGTATGGCGCGAAGGATGCCGGTGCCACCTGGTTCCTCGCCCCCACCGGCAACTGCAACGAGGTGTCCGGTCACATCCCGGGCGGCCTCACCGTGTTCTCGGTCGACACCCTCGACGACGCGCTCGCCGCGCTCGAGGTGATCGCGGACGGCGGCGACACGTCGAAGCTGCCAACCTGCCCGGCGGGCTGAGCACCGAGCCATCCTCGTGAGAAAGGCTCCGTAGAATGGATGCCGTCCCGCCAGAGTTGACCGACAGCAAGGCCACAGGAGCATCGTGACCAACCAGCAAGCCTCCCGCCCCGCCAATCGCACGCGCACGACGCTCACCATCACCGCGGTCATCGTCGCGGTGCTCGTGGTGCATCTTCTTCGTCGTGGCGAACCTCTACACCGAGGTGCTCTGGTACGACCAGCTCGGCTTCCTGAACGTGCTCACCACGCAGTGGTACTCGAGCGCGATCATGTTCCTCATCGGCTTCTTCGCGCTGGCGCTGCCGGTGTACGCTGAGCATCGAGATCGCCTACCGCGCGCGCCCGGTGTACGCGAAGCTCAACTCGCAGCTCGACCGCTACCAGCAGGTGATCGAGCCGCTGCGCCGGCTCGCGATGATCGGCGTCCCGGTGCTGCTCGGCGTCTTCGGCGGCGTCTCGGCCGCCGGCCGCTGGCCCGTCGTGCTGCAGTGGCTCAACAAGACCCAGTTCGGCGAGACCGACCCGCAGTTCGGGCTCGACCTGTCGTTCTACTTCTACGACCTGCCGATGTGGCACGGCGTGGTCGAGTTCGCCGCGTGGGCGCTCGGCATCGCCGCGCATCGCCGCGCTCGCGACGAGCTACCTGTACGGAGCGATCCGGTTCGCGGGTCGTGAGGTGCGCATCTCGCGCTCGGCGCGCATCCAGATCGCCATCACCGTCGCGCTGTGGTTCGCGGCGCAGGCGCTCCTGATCTGGATGGACCAGTACACGACCCTGTACTCGCGAGGCACAGGGCTTCCTGGGCACCGGCGCCGGCTACACCGAGGCGAACGCGACGATCCCCGGCCGCGCGATCCTCGCCGGCATCGCCGTGCTCGTCGCGCGTGCTGTTCATCGTCACGGCGATCATCGGCCGCTGGCGCCTGCCGGTCATCGGCACCGCGCTGCTCATCGTGAGCGCGATCGTCGTCGGCGGCATCTTCCCGTGGGGCATCGAGCGCTTCCAGGTCGACCCGAACGCGCGCACGCTCGAGGCCGAGTACATCCAGACGTCGATCGACGCGACGCGTGAGGCGTACGGTGTCGCGGACGTCGAGGAGATCCCGTACAGCGCCGTGACGGACGCCGAGCCGGGCGCGCTGCGCGAGGACGCGGAGACCACCGCGAACATCCGCATCATCGACCCCGCGCTCGTGCCCAAGGCCGTGCGGCAGCTGCAGCAGTTCAAGCAGTACTACCAGTTCCCGACGCACCTCGACGTCGACCGCTACGAGATCGACGGCGAGACCCAGGACACCGTGATCGCGGTGCGCGAGCTCAACCTCGACGGCCTCGGCGACTCGCAGCTCCTGGTACAACGACACGATCGTCTACACCCACGGCTACGGACTCGTCGCAGCGTACGGCAACCAGCGTGCGAGCAATGGCCAGCCGTCGTTCCTCGAGTCGGGCATCCCGAGCGTCGGCGCTCTCGGCGACTTCGAGCCGCGCGTCTACTTCGGCGAGGAGTCGCCGGCGTACTCGATCGTCGGTGGCCCGGAGGGCGGCGAACAGCTCGAGCTCGACTACCCGTCGGGCGGCGAGGACTCCGACAGCGCGCGCGACGACGACGTTCGCCGGTGACGGCGGGCCGAAGCTCGACAACCTCTTCAAGAAGCTCATCTACGCGATCAAGTTCCAGTCCGAGCAGATCTTCCTCTCCGACGGGGTGACCGACGAGTCGCAGATCCTGTACGACCGCAACCCGAAGGACCGCGTCGCGAAGGTCGCGCCGTACCTGACGCTCGACAGCGACGTATACCCGGCGATCGTCGACGGTCGCATCGTCTGGATCGTCGACGGCTACACGACCGGCACGAACTACCCGTACTCGCAGATCGAGCAGCCTGTCGACCGCGATCGCGGACACCTACACGCCGACGCCGGCCTTCGCCGATCGACGACATCAACTACATCCGCAACTCGGTGAAGGCCACGGTCGACGCCTACGACGGCGAGGTGACGCTCTACGCGTGGGACGACGAGGACCCGGTGCTCGCCACCTGGCAGAAGATCTTCCCCATCGACGGTGCTGCCGATGAGCGACATGAGCGACGAGCTGCTCGACCACGTGCGCTACCCGTCGGACCTGTTCAAGATGCAGCGCGCGATCCTCGGTTCGTACCACGTGACCGATCCGATCTCGTTCTACTCGAGCGACGACCAGTGGATCACCCCGGACGACCCGGCGTCCGCGGCAGCCGGCCAGACCTTGCAGCCGCCGTACTACCTGACGATGCAGGTGCCGGGCTCGGATGAGCCGGCGTTCACGCTCTACTCGACCTTCATCCCGCGGGCGCAGGGCGAGAACGCGCCGCAACGTGCTCACCGGCTACCTGACGGCGAACTCGGATCCGGGTGAGGACTACGGCAAGCTGACGCTGCTCACGCTGCCGAAGGACAACTCGATCCCGGCGCCAGGGCAGGTGGAGAACGACTTCACGACCAACACCGCAGGTCGCCGAGCCGCTCACGCTGCTGCGTGGAAACGGCGCGAACGAGGTTGTGCTCGGCAACCTGCTCGACGCGTGCCCGTCGGTGGCGGTCTGCTCTACGTGCAGCCCGTCTACGTGCAGTCGACCTCGGGCACCGTGCTGCCGCTGCTGCGCAAGGTGCTCGTCGGCTTCGGTGACAGCATCGCCTTCGAAGACACGCTGGATGCCGCGCTCGACAAGCTCTTCGGCGGTGACTCCGGTGCCGACGCGGGTGACGGTGACGTGCCCGTCGATCCGGAGACGCCAGTGGATCCCGAGAACCCGACGGACCCCGAGACACCGCCGACCGAGCCGGACAACCCTGCCCTGCAGCAGGCGCTCGCCGACTACCAGGCCGCACTCGCCGACCGCAGGCCGCGTACGCGGCGGGCGACCTCGTCGCCGCAGGCCGAGGCGGATGCCCGCATGGTCGAGGCGATCGAACGAGCCATCGAGGCCGCCGGCTAGCCGCCCGGCACGGAAAGTGCTCCACCCCGCTGTGATAGAGTCATCTCTGCGCCGCGGGGTGGAGCAGTTCGGTAGCTCGCTGGGCTCATAACCCAGAGGTCGCAGGTTCAAATCCTGTCCCCGCAACGGAAGTGTCCTTGAGGCACGAAGAACGGCCCGGTCATCAGACCGGGCCGTTCGTCATCTGCCGGAGCGTTACTTCTTCTTGAGCGCGTTGACGATCAGCCCGACGACCGTCGACACGATCGCGCCCGCGACGCCGCCGCCGACCAGGTTGCCGGCGATCGCGCCGAAGTCGAGTCCGGAGCCCAGGATTGCCTGGATGATGGCGCTACCACCTGCTCCACCGACTGCGCCAAGCACGCCGTTGATGACCGGGCCGAGTTTGTTCTGCTTCACCGCCGCGCCCGAGCCGATGCCGCCGAGGGCGCCGCCGATGATCCCGATGATCCATTCCATGTACTTCCCCTTCTCCGCTGGACGACGTTGCCCAACGACGCGAGCGTATCGGCGACGAGCGCCGGAGCGCTACGTGCAAATGCGAGGCTGTGTCATGCGCGCCCGACTTCGCCTGTCCGTCTACTCTGGATCCATGAGCGAGCCTGTAGACCGCCCGTGGATCCGCAAGAAGCGTCATGCGATCCCCCTCGCGTTCCTCGTCGCCGGATTGCTCGTTGCGCTTGTCGCATACGTGAGCCCGTGGCCTGCCGCGCTGCTCATCCGCGCCCTGTTCACGGACGGCGGCACGAAGACCGCGGCCGCGATGGAGGCATACGCACCACCAGCTGACGCGCTCGAGGCGACCCTCGACGTTCCGTACGAGACCACGGCAGTCGGCGGCTCGGCGACCGATCGGCTGTTCGATGTGTACGCGCCCGCGGCATCCACAGGTCCACTGCCGACGGTGATCTGGATCCACGGCGGCGCCTGGATCTCGGGTTCGAAGGAGAACGTCGACCCGTACGTGCAGATTCTCGCGGCCGAGGGCTACACGACCGTCTCGCTGAACTACACGGTCGGACCTGAGGCGATCTACCCGGTCGCGCTCATCCAGTTGAATGACGCGCTCAGGTTCCTCGTAGCGCATGCGGCCGAGTACCGCATCGATCCCGACCGGCTCGTGATCGCGGGCGACTCGGCGGGCTCGCAGTTGACCAGCCAGCTCGCGACGATGATCACGAACCCCGAGTACGCGGCGACGGTGGGTCTCGAGCCGAGCCTCACGCCCAAGCAGCTGCGCGGCGTCATCCTCAACTGCGGCATCTACGACGTGTCGGAGATCCCGAACGCTCCTGGCATCGGTGGCTGGGGGTTCCGCACCGCGCTGTGGGCCTACCTCGGGCGATAAGGACTGGGCGAACACGCCAGGCGGCGAGGAGATGTCGACGATCGACGACGTGACCGGCGCGTTCCCGACCACGTGGATCTCTGGCGGCAACGCCGACCCGCTCACGTCCACCCAGTCGCAGCCGTTCGCGGCCAAGCTCACCGAACTCGGCGTCGATGTGACGTCGGTTGTTCTACCCGGACGACACCGTGCCCGCCCTCGAGCACGAGTACCAATTCAAGCTCGAGTCTGGATGCCGCGCAGTCCGCCCTCGCGTCAGTGATCCAGTGGCTCGGCACCGTCACGGCCGACTCGGTCCCGACATGCCGGACGTGATCATCCCGCCGGACCCGCCGCCGAGCGACTAGGTCGAGCGCAGCCATACCCAGAACATCGGCAGGCTCACCACGGCGAGCGCGGCGATGTTCAGCACCACGGCAACCAGAACCACCGCCGATAGCTCCTCTTGACGGACTTGTGGCGTAGCCACTGCTGGGCGAGCGCGCCCGGCCAGCCGCCGAGCAGTTCGAGCGTGTGCAGCAGCGTCTCCGGCGTGCGTTGGCCGCCCATCCGCGCCGACGACTTGTCGATCGCGTACATGCCGAAAGTGATGATGCTCATGCCCGCGTAGACCGCGGCAACCCAGACGGGCGCGGCGCCGAACAGGATCGCGACGATAAGCCCGATGGCGAGGGTGAGGATCCACGCGTAGGTGACTGACGCGGGTCGAGGTCGGCCGCGATCGCCACGGCCACCAATGCCGTTGACGCGCGTTGCCCGTGCGCGGCCGTCGGCATCCACTGCGGAAGCGAACGAGATGAGGTCGCCCTGCTCCGGCCGCCGCGCCGGATGGCCGAATGCGGAGATGTGCACGAAGAATCGCGCACCGGACGCCGTCGTGATGAAGCCGAAGCCGCGGTCATCGTTCCACGTGGTGAGGATGCCGTCCTGAGTCGATGGCAACGGGCTCAGAAGCCCCCGCACAGGTGGCTCCACTGGCCTCCGGCCTCGGGCCCCCACTGCAGCAGGTCGACCACGGCCGCGCCGTCGGTGATGGCGAACACGTACTTCGAGTCGGAGTCCGGGTCATCCACCGTGTACTTCGTCAGCGGGCCGACGCCGAGGTCGCTGGTCGCCTCGACGACCGCGGATGGATACGCGGCGAGGATCTCGGCCTCGGTGCTGCCGATGCCGACGCCCTCGGCGTTGCGCGGGAACGACGCGTCATCCTGTGCGAGGAAGCGGTTCGAGTAGAAGAACACGATCGGGGCCGCCGGGGTTGTCGACGTCAGTGAACGCGGAAGTGGTGAACAACTCCGTGTTCCAGACGCTCGCGTAGTACGGGCACTCCTCGTACTGGCCGACCGGGTAGTGCAACTGCTCGCTGATCTCGGCGAAGCTGCTGCCGATCTGCGCCTCCTCGAAGAACGTGAAGCCATAGTCGGCGCGGGGTCCGTCGGGTTCGGTCGGGCCGGTGGTCTCCGTCGCTGACGGGGATGGGCTGGGTGGCTCCGTGGTGCCACCCGTGTCCGTCGGTGCGGGGCCGGGCTTCCGCATGCCGACAGGGCGAGCACGATCGCGGCGCTGGCGAGCAGGAACGAGACGGACGTGCGCATGGCTCTCCTCGTTCGTTGCGCCATCATGCCATCGCCCGCCGCACCGCGTCGACGGAGAACTGCACGTCGGCGGCATCCGTCGCCCAGTTCGAGACGGAGATGCGCAGCACGTCGCGGCCTGACCAGCGTGAGCCCGACATCCAGATCGCGCCTTCCTCGATCAGGCGCTTGGTCACCTCGCGGGTGCGCTCGTCGGTGCCGAAGCTCAGGCAGACCTGGGTGAACACGACGTCGTTGATCACCTCGACGCCCGGGATGGTGGCGAGTTCACGTGCGAGCGACTGCGCGTTGTCGACCATGCCCTCCACCATCGCGACCGTGCCGGAGCGACCGAGTTGGCGAAGCGCAGCCCAGACCGGCACACCGCGGGCGCGACGTGAGAAGTCGGGCACGAGCATGTGCGGGTCGGGCGTCACGGCGGACTGGAACAGGTAGTCGGTGTGGCCGGGGGCGAGCGCGGCCTGGGTGGCTCCGGGCCTCGCGACGATGGACACGCCGCAGTCGTACGGCACGTTGAGGGTCTTGTGGGCGTCGGTGGCCCAGGAGTCCGCGGCATCCCACCCGACGGTCTCTTCGGCGTAGCGCGGGCTGACCGCCGCCCACAGTCCGAACGCACCGTCGACGTGCACCCAGGCGCCATGCCGGTGCGCGATCTCGCTCAGGGCGCCGACCGGGTCGAACGATCCCGAGTGCAGGTTGCCGACCTGCAGCACGACGAGCGCCGGCCCTTCGCCGTTCGCGAGCGCCTGCTCGAGCGCCTCGGGGATCATGCGGCCCTGGTCGTCGGCGTCGACGAGCGTCGGGGCCCCGAGACCCAGGTAGCGAAGGGCGAGGATGACGGACGCATGCACCTCGGCCCCCGCGAACACCCGCACGTGCGGTCCGCCGGTGAGCCCGCGCTCGTTCACATCCCACCCGGCACGCGTGAGCACGTCGGCGCGACCGGCCGCGAGCCCCGCGAAGTTCGCCATGGTCGCGCCGGTGGTGAAGCCGACCTCGGATGAGGAGGGCAGGTTCAGCAGGTCGACGAGCCAGTGGCCCGCGGCTTCCTCGATCACGGCGACGGCGGGCGTGGCATCCCGCATGCCGGCGTTCTGGCCCCACGAGCTCACGAGCCAGTCGGCTCCGAGCGCGGCGGGCAGCGTGCCGCCGATCACCCATCCGAAGAAGCGTCCGGAGTCCATGGCCATGAGCCCGGGCTCTGCGTCCGCGGCGAGCTTGTCGACGACGACCCCCGCCTCGGTCGGGCCATCCGGCAGCGGGAAGTCGAAGACGGGCAGCAGCTCGTCGGCGGTCACGCTCGGACGGACGGCGCGGTCGGGGATCGACCGTAGCCAATCGCGGGAGCGGCGGTCGGCGGCATCCAGGGCGGCATCGAACTCAGCGGGATCGAACATGGTTCCAAGAGTGGCACTCGCGCAGCATTTGCGACATGCCCACGTCGGACCTTCGTCGTAGCGTGAGCGCATGCCGGAGCCGGTCGAGTCGTGGTGGCGCCGCCGCCAGTTCTCGCGCGGGGCCGAGATTCCGTACGCGGTCGGCGCATATCGCGAGCACTGGGCGCAGTATCCCGTGCTCGTGAAGCAGTACCACCCCGACCTCAACCGCGGCATCGTGCTCACCCAGGTGCCGCCGGCCGCCGATGTTTGGCTGCTCTGGCAGTGCGACGTCGGCCACACGTTCGTGGCGACGCCGTTCGAGCAGCGCTCGCGGCCCGGTCGTGGGCGTCGTCGCTCGGTGTGGTGCCCCGACTGTGCCGCGCTTGCGAACCCGGGTGCGCGCACGTCGAAGCCGAGTCAGCGCCTCTGCCCGTTCACGCCCGACCTGCCGCCTGGGGAGCCGTTCTCGAGTGGATGCGCGCCACGACCCGCATCCGCCGCCGAACCCGAGCTGCGGGCGAGACTGCTCTCGCGGCTCGAGTTCACGGAGGACCTCAACGCCGTGCGGGTCGCACGCCCGTTCTTCGACCACTACGAGGTCTGGCCCGACATCGTGATCCCCGAGCTCAAGGTCGCGATCGAGTACGACACCACCGGGCGCGACGGACTCGAGCACGTCGGCAGGCGCGAGGAGTCCGACCGCCGCAAGGACCGCACCCTGCGTGCGACGGGCTGGGAGGTCGTGCGGGTGCGCACCGGCAAGCTGCAACCGCTCGGGCCGCACGACGTGATGGCGTCTGGGGTCACGAAGTCGCTCGTGCCGCGCATCCTGGACGAGTTGCGCGTGATTCGCGGTGACCTGATCGTGGACTGCTACCTGCGCTAGCTGGCGCGTCGGGGTCGGCTACGGCTTGCGGAGCCGCACGCGACGGTTCTGGCCGTCCTCCTGCAGCTCGACCACGGCATCCCGAGACCGCACGAAGTCCGTGAACGACCGGAAGCCGAGCGCCTTCTCGTCGAACGAGCTCTCGAGGCGCTTCATCTGCGATTTGAGCGCGGATGCCGCGAGCCAGTCATCCACGTTGTCGGTGTTGCGTCCCACCCGCAACGCCCGCTCGAGCAGGGTCGTCGCGTGCGATTGGGGATCCGGCGCCGCCTCGGGCTCTGCGGGCGCCGCCGACGACACCTCGGGCATCTCGACGTCTGGCAGGTCCTGGTAGAACGAGAACTCGTCGCACGCATTCTTGAACGCCTGGCTGGTCGAGCCGGTCACTCCGATGCCGATCACGACGCGACCGAGACGTCGCACGCTCTGCGCGAGCGGGATGTAGTCCGAGTCGCCGGCCACGATCACGACGTGGCTCACGTCCACCAGACGGAACAGTTCCTCGACCACGTCGATCGACAGCCGGATGTCGGCGCCGTTCTTCGTGCCGGAGGTGGGGAACAACTGCACGAGATCAACCGCTCGCTCCACGAGCTGCTTCTGGTAGCGGTTGTTCACGGGTGCCGACCAGTCGGCGTAGGCGCGACTGATCGCGACGGCACCGAAGGATGACGCGAAGTCGAGCACCGCGCCGATGTTCACGGTGGCCTGCCCGAGGCGCTCCGCCGCCTTGCCGCGTCGCGTTGCGCGCCTTCTCCTTCATGAAGGCTCCGCGACCGTGCACGGCGTCGTAGTGGGAGATGACGATGTTGTCGAAGTCGATGTACACCGCGACGCGCGGTTCGGGGTCTGGGGCACGGGGCCAGTCTGCCACGGGCGACTTCGCGCGGTTGGCGCGAACAATCGGATGTACCGCCACCCCGCGTTCGGGGGTAAACCGCGCAGCCGCCATTTTCTGCGGTGCAGTGCCGTCCTAGGATCAGTCACATGGCCCTGGACCGAGCTCTCAGCGCGCGCGCTGCTGCGCTTCGCGCCCTCGACGACGAGGTGACGCGCAGCGCGAGAACCGCCGAGCACGCGGCCCTCGCCGAACGATACGGCATCGAGCACCACGCGCTCACCGACCCATACCTGGAGGCGCTCGAACGGCTCCGGCTGCGCGACGTCTCCGACCTGGACCTCGTGGTGACCTTCCTCGAGACTCGCCCGGAGTTCCTGGGCTCCGGCTACCTCACCG
Organism: uncultured Actinomycetota bacterium; assembly: GCA_963790235.1. GTDB lineage: Bacteria > Actinomycetota > Actinomycetes > Actinomycetales > Microbacteriaceae > Rhodoglobus. Next base: position 252,068 of record CAWBNZ010000006.1, on the reverse strand, counting down.
CGCGCATCATCCGGGCGCTGGCCAGACTCGAGCCCGGACAGCTCGACCGCCCGAGAGTCGACGCCGTGCTGGCTCGGATCGAGGCCGAGCCGCGCTCGGAGGAGCAGAGGGCTGCGGCATCCCTCGTGCAGCGTCTCGCGGCCGGAAGCCCCCGCCGGGCTCCCCGCGTGCTCACGAAGAAGCCGCGACCGAAACCCAAGCCGCGCGAACCCGAAGACGAGACGCCCCACGTCATCACGGTCAAGGGCCGCGCGATCTAGCCGATCCGGTCACCGTGCTGGCCGGGACGGCTGATCGTCGGTCGGATCACCCGGCTACGCTCGGCACCATGGGCAACCACTTCCGCTTCACCGCCGAGCTCTGGGAGTGGGAGGCCCGGGCGAACTGGTTCTTCGTGACGCTGCCCGTGGATGCCGCGGCCGACATCCGCGAGCTGCCGATGCCGCCGCGCGGCTTCGGGTCCATCCCCGTGCACGCGCGCATCGGATCGAGCGCGTTCGACACGTCGATCTTCCCAACGGACGACTCGTTCGTGCTGCCCGTGAAGCGTGCCGTGCGCGCCCGCGAAGGTCTTGAGCGGGGCGACACCGTGGACGTCGACCTGGAGATCGTGGCATGAGCGAAGCGGTCGTGATCCGTCGCGGCATGCCAGAGGACTGGCCCGCCTCGAAGGCGCTGCGTCTGCGCGCGCTCGCCGACAGTCCTGCGGCATTCTCGTCGACGCTCGAGCGCGAACTCGCGTTCGACGACGAGGTGTGGCGCACCCGGCTCGAGTCCGCGGCAACGTTCTTCGCGGTCGGCCGACGACGGTGCATTCGTGGGCACGGTCACGGGCATCGCCGACCGGCATGAGCCGGGCGGACGGGAGGTCGTCGCCATGTGGGTTGCGCCGAAGGGCGGCAGCGCGGCGTCGGTGGGGCACTCGTGGATGCGGTGGTCGAGTGGGCGCGGGCGGAGGATGCGGCATCCATCGCGCTCTGGGTCGCGGACGGCAACGACGCCGCGCGCCGCCTGTACGAGCGCTGCGGCTTCGTGGCCACCGGCGAGCGGGATGTCATTCGGGAGGACCTCGGCGAAGCGCGGATGCGACTCACCCTTCAGAAGCTCAGCCTTCGAACAGCTCCGCCGCTTCAGTAGAGCGCCGCGACCGCGTCCAACGCCGGCCACTGGCCCTTCGCGATCGCGGTGCGCGCCTCGGCGATGCCGAACCACTCGGCGCGGTCCATCTCGGGGAACGACTGCAGCGTGCCCGATCGCGGCGGCCACTCCACCTCGAACGGTTGCTCGCGACGAACTCGACCGGGCGCGGTCGGGGTGCCGCCGAAGATGGTGAGCTGCTTGCCCGATGAGATGCGGAACGCGGCGAGGGGCGCGTAGTCGATCGCGGGGGCGGGCATCCCGATCTCCTCCTCGAACTCCCGGAGCGCTGCCGCGAGCGGGATCCTCGCCGGCTTCGACGAGCCCCTTGGGGATCGACCAGGAGTGCTCGGTCTTGCGCGCCCAGAACGGTGCCGCCCATGTGAGCAAGGAACACGCGAGCCGTCGCGGTGCAGCAGGAGCCCGGCGCTGTGCTCGGCCATCGCAGTCCTAGTGCTCGCGCAGGCGCTCGGCCTCGGACCGCAGGTCCTGGGCCGAGCGCTCCGCCTTGTCGCGGTCGCGGTGCAGTGCGCGGGCGTCGCGATCGGCATCCCGGATCTCCTCCTCGATCACCCGAACGTGCTCCTCGAGTTCGGCGAGCTTGGCCTCGAGCCGGTCGCGGCCATCCTCGACCTGCTCGATGCGACGGTCGATCCGCTTGACCTCGGCGTCGGCCTCGTCGGCACGCTTCTCGGCCTCCTTCGCCGCCCGCACGGCCGCGAGATCGCGCACGGGCGCCGTGCGCGACTGGGTGCGCGGTGCCGAGACCATGGATGCATCGGGCGCCGCCACCGCGTCCGTGAGGTCAACCTCCTCGAACCCGCCCGGCGCGAGCGGCCGCACCAGCCGGCCGGAGCGCACCGCCGCCGCCGCTGCGGGATCGCCGAGCGCGGCCTGGAGCGTCTGCGCGACCTCCTCGACCACCGACGCCGTGAGGTTGTGATGCGCCTCAGAGGCGAGCGCCGACGCCTGCCGGGCGAGTGCCGCGACCACCTGCCGGCGCTGGCGGGTCGAGCTCGCCGAGCTCTGCGCGGTCGAGCTCGGCCTGCGCCTCCCGCATGGATGCCCCGAGCTGCGCCAATTGCTCCAACTCCGCCGCGCGGTGCCGGGCCAGCAGGTTCACGCCCCACGCGGCGGGGGAGGGCTTGCGCAGCTCCTGCACGCGCGCCGCGAGCTCCTTGTCCGCGGCATCCTTCACGTCACGCACCTTCGCGTTGCGCGCCGCGGTGAACTCCGCGGGCGCGAGCGCGTACAGCTCATCGGCGATCGACGCGAGCGTGACGGGCATACAGTCAGGCTATCCAGCCTCAGGCCGACGTACTGCCTTCAGGTGCTGGCCGGTCAGGTCTTCGCGCTCTTCACGAGGTCGGCCGGCGTGCCCTCGAACACGATCGTGCCGCCGTCGTGGCCGGCGCCGGGGCCGATGTCGATGATCCAGTCGGCGTGCGCCATCACGGCCTGGTGGTGCTCGATGACGATCACGGTCTTGCCGGCGTCGACGAGCCGGTCGAGCAGGCCGAGCAGTTGCTCGACGTCGGCGAGGTGGAGCCCGGTGGTCGGTTCATCCAGCACGTAGATGCCGCCCTGCTCTGCCATGTGGATCGCGAGCTTCAGGCGCTGGCGCTCGCCGCCCGAGAGGGTGTTCAGCGGCTGGCCGAGCGTGATGTAGCCGAGGCCGACGTCCGACATGCGCTGCAGGATGGCGGACGCCGCCTTGATGTTCGCGCGCTCGGCCCCGAAGTAGTCGAGCGCCTCGTCCACGCTCATCGCGAGCACGTCGGCGATGTTCTCGCCGGCGAGCTCGTACTCGAGCACCTCGGCCATGAACCGCTTGCCCTCGCACACCTCGCACATGGTGGCGACGCCGCCCATCATGCCGAAGTCCGAGAAGATGACGCCGGCGCCGTTGCAGTTCGGGCACGCGCCCTGCGAGTTCGCGCTGAACAGCGCCGGCTTCACGCCGTTCGCCTTGGCGAACGCGGCGCGGATCGGGTCGAGCAGTCCCGTGTAGGTCGCGGGGTTGCTGCGGCGCGACCCCTTGATCGCGGTCTGGTCGACCGAGACGACGTCGGCATCCCGCGGCATCGATCCGTGGATGAGGGAGCTCTTGCCCGACCCCGCGACTCCCGTGACGACCGTGAGCACGCCGAGCGGCACATCCACGTCGACGTTCTGCAGGTTGTTCTGGTTCGCGCCGCGGATCTCGATCGCGCCGGTCGCGGCGCGCACCTGCTCCTTGAGCTGCGCGCGGTAGCCGAGGTGGCGGCCGGTGAGGGTGTCGCTGTCGCGGAGTCCCGCGATGTCGCCCTCGAACTGGATGTTGCCGCCGTGCACGCCGGCCTTCGGGCCCGAGGTCGACGACGTGGTCGGCGATCGCGATGGTCTCGGGCTTGTGCTCGACGACGAGCACGGTGTTGCCCTTGTCGCGCAGCTGCAGCAGCAGTTCGTTCATGCGCTGGATGTCGTGCGGGTGCAGTCCGACCGTCGGCTCGTCGAACACGTAGGTGACATCGGTGAGCGCCGACCCGAGGTGCCGGATCATCTTGGTGCGCTGCGCCTCGCCGCCCGAGAGCGAACCGGATGCCCGGTCGAGGCTCAGGTAGCCGAGTCCGATGTCGACGAACGCCTCGAGTGTCTCGCGCAGCGAGCGCAGCAGCGGTCCGACGCCGGTGTCGTCGAGGCCGCGCACCCACTCGGCGAGGTCGCTGATCTGCATCGCGCAGGCATCCGCGATGTTGATCCCCTTGATCTTCGAGGCGCGGGCGCCCTCGTTCAGTCGCGTGCCGCCGCAGTCCGGGCACGCGGTGAACGTGACCGCGCGCTCGACGAAGGCGCGGATGTGCGGCTGCATGGCCTCGACATCCTTCGACAGGAACGACTTCTGCACGTTGGGGATGAGCCCGAGGTAGGTCATGTTGATGCCGGAGATCTTGACCTTGGTCGGCTCCTTGTAGAGGAAGTCGTATCGCTCGGTCTCGGTGAAGTCCTTGATCGGCTTGTCGGCGGGCACGAATCCCGACTCGGTGAAGATCCGCACGCCCCAGCCGTCGGCCGTGTAGCCGGGGATGGTCAGGGCGCCCTCCTTGATCGTCTTGTTCTCGTCGAACAGCTGGCGTGAGGTCGATGTCGTTCACCGTGCCCATGCCCTCGCAGCGCGGGCACTGGCCGCCGAGGGCGACGAACTCGCGCTCGATCTCCTTGCCCGTCGAGGTCGTGGCCGAGCCGGTGCCGGAGACCGAGGGGATGTTGAACGAGAACGCCTGCGGCGGGCCGTAGTGCGGCTCGCCGAGCCGGCTGAACAGGATGCGCAGCATCGCGTTCGCGTCGGTCGCGGTGCCGACGGTCGAGCGCACGTTCGCACCCATGCGCTCCTGGTCGACGATGATCGCCGTGGTCAGCCCCTCGAGCACGTCGACGTCGGGGCGGCCGACGCTCGCCATGAAGCCCTGGATGAACGCGGGGTAGGTCTCGTTGATGAGCCGCTGCGACTCCGCCGCGATCGTGCCGAACACGAGGCTGGACTTGCCGGAGCCCGAGACCCCCGTGAACACCGTCAGGCGGCGCTTGGGGAGGTCGAGGTCGACGTCCTTGAGGTTGTTCTCGCGGGCTCCGCGGATGCGGATGGTGTCGTGCTGGTCAGCGGTCGAGGTGGCAGCGGAGGCGTGGTGGCGTCGTTGTTCACGGTGTCCACTTTGGCATGGGATGCGGACAGTGAGCTTCCTCGATCGCTGCGCGATCAGACCGATTCGAGTGGTGATCCGCTCCACACGACCTGGTTCGGGCCCTCGAATCCGTGATCCATCACGATCGACAGGCCGCCGTCGAGGGTGAGCCGCAGCGTGTTGCTGAACGGGGTCTGCAGCATGCGGGCCATCACGATGAACTCGTCGCCGACCCATCCGCCGGCGACCGCAACTGGCTCGCCCAGCAGCTCGCCCCTCGCCCATTCGCCCGGCCGCAGCGCGAAGCGCGCGTCGTTGAGCTCGAGCACGTCGTTCGTGAGTCGCACGTGCCTGATCGGTCCGTCGTAGTCGTGCTCCACGCGCGACATCCCGCACCTCGCCCTGCGGAACCTCGAGCGGACGGTCGGAGACGAGCTCGGCCGGCGGTCCCTCCTGGTCGAACGACGGGAGCAGGGCCCACAGGTGATCGAGCACCGGCTGCATGTCGGCGTAGCCACCGGTCCTCACGAACACCGCATCCTGCTCGGGCATGACGACGACGAGCTGGCCGAACGCGCCATCGCCGCGGTAGGCGCCGTGGCGGCAGCGCCAGAACTGGTAGCCGTAGCCCTGCTGGGAGTCGATCGAGGCTCGCTGGCCGGTTGCCGTTGTCGGCGTGCGCGGCCGTGGCGTCGTCGATCCACTCGGCCGGACACGACCTGCTTGCCGTTCCACTGTCCGCGCTGCAGCAGGAACTGCCCGAACACCGCGAGATCCTCGATCGTGATCGAGAGGCCCCAGCCGCCGGTGTCCACGCCCTGCGGGCGACTGCTCCCAGGTCGGGTTCTGGATGCCGAGTGGCTCGAACAGTCGCGGGGTGAGGTAGTCGAGCATCCTGCCGCCGGTGACGCGCTGCACGATGCACGAGAGCAGATACGTCGACGGCGTGTTGTAGATCCAGTGGGTGCCGGGCTCGTGCGGGATGGGCGCTGCGAGCACGTGCCGCGCCCACGTGACGTCGGCACCGACCTCATCCTCCGGGAACGGCTCGACGTCGTGGCCGACCGTCATCTCGAGCACGTGGCGCAGTCGCAGCGCGGCGAGGTGCGGTGAAACCTCCGCGGGCACATCGTCAGGGAGCAGATCGACCACGAGGTCGTCGAGCGACAGCCTGCCCTCGTCGACGAGCAGGCCGATCGCCATCGACGTGAAGCTCTTGCTGATCGAGAACATCGAGTGCGGACGGTGCGCCTCGTACGGACTCCAGGTCGCCTCGGCGATCACGCGCCCGTGGCGCAGGAGCTTCATCGAATGCGGGTAACGGATGTCGTCGAGCTTGTCGAGGAACGCAGCGACGGCGCTCGAAGGCAGCCCCTCTGCGTCCGGCGTGCTGCGGAGCAGGCGGTGCGACGTCATGGCACAACGCTACCCACCAATGCCAGTGAGAACGGACGGGAGCGGGTCGCGCGTCAGCCGCGGCGCAGCACGAGCACGCTGTCATCGATCGTGTGGGTCGAGCCGTCCGGCGCCGTGGCGGTGCGCTCGACCAGCGCGGACGTGAGCACCGTCCAGTCGTCACGCGACAGCGGCGGGTCTTCGCGGAACAGTGCGGCGAGCACCTCGTCCGGCGTCGGGAGTTCAGGAGCCTTGTGCGCGTGCGCCGCCGCGGCCATCTCCGCGGTCGCCCAGTGCGGCACGCCGGCGTGCCCGATGATGACCAGGAGCCCACCGGGAGCAACGGCGTCGGCCGCGCGGCGATGGATCGCCTCGCGCGGCAGGTCGACGGTCGAATGCAGGAAGCATGAGCTGACGAGGTCGTAGGTCGTTGGAGGTTGCCAGGTGGCGAGGTCCGCGGCCACCCAGGTGATGTCGTCGTTCGGTCGCTGCCCCGCCGCGCCGATCGAGAGCGCGGTTGGCGAGATGTCCACGGCAGTCACCGCCCAGCCTTTGTGCGCGAGCCAGAGCGCGTCGCCGCCCTCGCCGCTGCCGAGGTCGAGCGCGGTGCCGGGTTTCACTTCGGCGAGCTCGCGCTCGAGGGCGGCGTTCACGCGGCCGCTCCACGACCGGCCGTTCTCGCGGTAGCGGTTCTCCCAGTACTCGGCGGCGTTCGATGCAGGCCGCGGCTCGTGTTCACTCATGCTGCAAGCGTGCGGTCGCTCGCTACCGTTGGGCAAATCATCGTCGATCGGGCCATCGCCCGAGCATGAGCACCGCCACCGAGAGCAGCATGCTGCCGAGGATGGCCAGCGGCAGGTCGAGGAAGAACTGCAGCACGAGCAGGTTCGGGATGAAGGTGAGTGCGGCGGCGAGCGCGACGATCCCAGTCGGGGGCACCCCCGTGACCTCCTTCGGCGCCTCCCAGCGACCGACGAGGAACGACAGCCCGAAGATCGCGACGAGTACGAGCACGTACAGCAGGATGCGCGACCACCACCACTCGGGGCTCGCGGGCAACGGGGAGGCACCAGGAATGAGCAGCCCGAGCCCCGCGAAGACTGACGATGATCGGCAGGTGCCACAGGTAGATCGTCATCAGTCGAGTGCCTGCCAGGAACACCACGGCGCGGGCTCCCGTCGTCTTCATGAGCGTGCTGAGCACGGGCTTGAGCAGCCGCAGGATGCACGCCTGCGCGAGCCCGAGCAGCACGAGCGGCAGGGTCGGCGGGTTCAGGTTGTCCAGCATGTCGGGCGAGTACGGACCGTAGGCCACGAGCAGGGCGAGCCCCCCGTAGCACGCCGCCGGGATGAGCAGCAGCTGCCACCAGCGCCGGTCGAACCATCCGTCAGCGTAGAAGAAGCCCAGCTGCTGCACGAGCACCCAGACGAAGAACAGGTTGAGCAGCCCGATCGGGGAGTACACCCCGTCGTCGGCGATCGCCTCGGCGGTGTACCGGGCGGCATCCACGAGGATGACGCCAGCAAGCAGTGCCAGCACGGTCGCCCGTGGTGCCCGCGCATGCAGTCGCACCATCATGGGCACGACCGCCTGGCACAGCGTGTACGCGGCCAGGAACCACAGTGGAGCTCCGGCGCCGCCGACGGTCGTGTCGACGAGCCTCGGGTCGACCCCGATCAGGAGGATCACGATGAGCGCGACTGTGTAGAACACGTACAGCGGCAGCGCGGGCTGCGCGAGCCGCAGCACCCGGTTGCGAACGTACTCGGTGCCCGTGCCACCGCGGCGCACGAGGCTTCGCCACGCTGTGAGGCTCGCGAAGCCGCCGACTACGAAGAACAGGGGCATGATCTGACCGGCCCACGTGACCGGGGCGAACCACGGCTGGAGCTCGAGGGGGCGGGAGACGACGATCTCGCCGTCCGGGCCGAGACCGACTCCCACCATCATGAGGTGGATCGCGACCACCAGCAGCACGCAGAACACGCGGGCGAGGTCGAGCGTGAGGTCGCGTCTCGAGAGGTCGATCGACGACGTCTTCTCGGCGGCGCTCGTACGGGCAGATCGGGTGCTGCGGTCGGTCACGCGGTCAGCCTAGGGGCTATGGCAGCCAGGGGATGGGATCCACCCGAACGCCGTTCACCCACACCTCGAAGTGGCAGTGCGCAACCGACGCGTTCCCGCTGTCGCCGACCAAGCCGATGTATTCGCCCGCGCCGACACTCTGTCCAACCGCAACCGCCTGCGATCCCACGATCAGGTGAGCGCAGAGCGTCGCGACGCCCTGGCCGTGGTCGATCTTGACGTACTGGCCCCAGCTGCCGCCTACCTCGGACTCGACAACCACACCCGGACCGGTGGCGATGGCGGGTGTACCGGCGCCGCAGATGACGTCGATGCCGTAATGGAAGCCCTCACCGCGAGGACCGTACCCGTCGTTGACACTGCCGGAGCATGGCCACGCGGAGAGCAAGCCTGGGATCGGTGCGGCCGTGAACCCCGTGCTCTGGACGGGCGGGGGTTTTGGCGCTTCGACGGTGTAGCCATCGCGGATGACGGATTGCGAATCGCCTTGCCCGGCGGCCAGTGACTGGAGCGTCAACGGCGTGCCCGCCTGGGCTGGCTCGAACGTCTCGGGCTCAGCAAACGCGGTCGCCGGCAGCATCATCGTCACGCCGAGAGCGGCGGCCGAGAGGAATGCCAGGAAGCGTTTCACAGTGTCCGTTCTGCCGTGACCACGCTCGTCGGCGAACCCCCAACCAAGAACCGAGCGCGATCGGTCACCCAGAGAGCCTACCCGAAGCACTTGCTGCGGGGTCGTGAGAGCGGTTGACTGTGCATCATGTCAACAGGCAAAGCATCCTTGACCACCTCCCAGGGCGTCTCCGCGATCATCGCGGGCATCATCGGTCACTTCCTCTTCTCGCTCGCTTGGTTCACGCTGATCCTGGGTGTGCTCGGCCTCCTTGCGCGCAACGTGCTGTTCGGCCTCCTCGACAGTGCCACGACGCAGGTGGAGCTGACGGGGGAGGCAGGCGAGGGCGCGCTCGGCATCATCGAGACCGTGCGTGGAGCGCTCGGCACGCTGAACCTCGTGCTCATCATCAGCTCCGCGGTCTCGATCATCATCGCCTTCCTGATCTCGGGCGGGATCATGAAGGCAGGCAAGGTGCGCAAGCCCTTCGGCGCGACGTTCTCGGCGATGGTGATCGTCGGCATCCTCGATCTCGGACTGTTCTGGCTCTACCTGTTCATCGGCCTCAACGCGAACGACGAGACCGGCTTCCTGCCCACGTACCCGATTGCGTTCGTGATCGGTACGGTCGTGATCGGCGCGCTGGTCTGGTTGTGGATGGCGCACATCCGCCGCGCCCCGCTGAGTGAGGTCGAGGCGGCGGAAGCCGCCCCCGCCCTCGACGCACCGGCCGCCGATCCGCCCGTGCTTGACGCATCGGCCACGGACGACGAGTCCCGCCCGGCTCAGTCGTAATGGTCACCGCCGTGGGGGTCGGCACACGCTTGATGATGACGGCAGCGCTCGTGTCATTGGTGGCGAGCTGCTCGAGCGGCAGCCCGGAGGCGACCCGCACTGCGTCGCCCTCGCCCACCTACGCGACCAGCACCACCGATGGGTTCACCGTCACCGAGTTCCCGATCACCTACCCCGTTCGGGAGGGCACCTCGGGGGAGATCCAGGGATTGACAGACCCGGACCACGAGGGCCACCTCCTGACCGGCGGTTCGACCCACGAGATCACCTTCGACCAGTACGCCGAGCACCCCGACGACCTGTGGATCACCGACCAGAACAGCGACTCGCTTGTGAAGATGGCGCTCGACGGGTCGTACGTCGTCTTTCCGATGCCGGCCGGGTCCGGCCCGCACGGCAGCGCGTTCGACAAGCACGGCCAGCTGTGGCTCACGCTGCAGTTCTCACATGAGCTCGTGCAGGTGGATGACGAGGGCGTCATCCAGCAGACCTTCGACCTGACGAAGGCCTGCACCGAGTGCGGCGACCGCAAACCAGGCCCACACGGTCTCGCGTTCGGTCCCGACGGCGAGACGTTGTGGTTCGCCGCCAAGGACGGCGGCTACATCGGGCTCGTGCGGCCCGACGGGTCGATGGAGGCCTATCCGCTGCCCGACCCGACCGACCTGCCCATCTACGTCGCGCCCGGCCCCGACGGGAACATGTGGTTCACCGAGTACCACGGCAGCAGGATCGGCAAGATCACGCCCGACGGGGTGATCACCGAGTACGACACCCCGACGCCGAACAGCGGGCCCATCTCGATCCACAACGGCCCCGACAGCGAGTTCATGTGGTTCTCCGAGGAGTACGGCAACCGGATCGCCCGGGTGAACGTGAACGACGGCACCATCACCGAGTTCGAGATCCCCCGCTCGCAGCCCAACATGGTGCTCGCGGCGCTGGAGTTCGACGCCGCCGGCAACCTCTGGCTGCAGCAGTGGGTCGACCCTGCGAACCCTGAGCCGGCCGGTCCCGACAGCATCCTGCGGGTGGCGGCGTCGTTCTTCGACGATCCGACGAGTCCCGTCCCGGCCGAGGAGATCACGATCATCGAGGTGCCCAGCCGCAACACCGGCATGCACCGCGTCATCGTCGGGCCGGACGGCAACGTCTGGTTCACCGAGCTGAACCTCAACATCGTCGGAAGGATCACCCAGGAATGATGACGATCGCAGGGGAGGAGGATGCCAGGCAAGGGCTCACAGGCTGATGGCGTGGCGGCCGCACCGCTCGAGTTCACCTACCAGCACGCCGCTGCCGTCGATCCCACGCGGCAGTACCCGACGTTCGGACCGCTGCCCGCCGTAGTCGAAGTCGTCGACCAGACCGGTTCGTGGGACACCGTCGGGCGCACGAGGATGCTGCGGCTCTCCGACGGCGGATCCGTGATCGAACGCATCACGGACGCCGACCACCCCATGTTCTTCGCGTACGAGCTGAGCGACTTCCAGAAGCTGTTCGGACGGCTCGTGGAGGGCGCGCGAGCCGAGTGGCGGTTCACGGAGGTGAGCGGGGGCACTCGCATCCAGTGGTCGTACGTGTTCCACCCGAAGCCGCGCGCGGGCTGGATCGTGGGCGCGATCGTGAAGTTGTTCTGGGCGCCGTACATGCGGCGCGTGCTGCCTGGCATCATCAGAGCGGTCGAAGCGCAGCTGTAGCGGGTCGAGCTTGTCGAGACCACAGCGGTCGGTGCTCGAAGGCCCGCTTCCCTACCGCTCCGCGAATCGGCGGAGCCACTCCTCGGCGCGGCCGTCGAACGGCGGCAGCGCGGCCCGCACGAGGGCGAGCACGTCCTGTGCATCACGTTCGGCGGCGGCCGCGACGTCATCCGGATAGTCCATCGATACCCGGTGCTCCGCGAACTCGTCCTCGTCGTCGAGCCACAGCCGGTCGCCCAGTCGGATGACGTCGAGATCGAGGTCGATGCCGGTGATCTCGTGGGCCGCGGCATCCACCTCGATGGCGGCACCGATGTCGCTGTACAAGCCGAGCGTGCCAACGTCGGCTGCCGCGACCCGCCAGCCGCCGCCCTCGACCGCGTGGAAGAACCGCACGGTCCAGCCGCGCCCGGTCACCACGTTCCAGACGTTGTCGGCTCGAGTCACTTCGGTTGCGCCGGGTCGCGAGCTCGTCGAGCCCTCGTGCTGGCCGAACCAGGTGCCGGTGTCATCCTTGCCGAGCAGTTCGAGCTCGTGCTCCCAGTGCGCAGTGCCGTCCCACTTTCGCCACGCGAGGTGCCACGCCGCGCTCACAGCTCCACCAGCTCGGTCGCGACGACCGCGCCATCCTCGAAGTCGACCCAGAGCATCGTGCCCGCGGGCTGGCGCCGTCGGTCGGTGGGGGAGCCGGGGTTGAGCAGGCGCAGACCGCCGGGCGTCGTGGTGTCCCACGGAATGTGGCTGTGGCCGAAGACGAGCACGTCCGTATCGGGGAAGCGGGCGTCGCAGCGCGGCTCGCGGCCAGCGGCATCCCCGGTCTCGTGGATCACCGCGACCCGCACGCCGTCGATGACGTCGGCCGCGATCTCGGGCAGGACTGCGCGCAACTCGAGGCCGTCGTTGTTGCCGTACACCGCGAGCAGGCGCCGCGCGCGGCCCGAGAGCTGCTCGTAGAGCTCAAGTCCGTTCCAGTCACCCGCGTGGATGACGAGGTCCGCGGCATCCACCGCCGTCCACACCGCCTCTGGCAAGGCTCGCGCTCGCTGCGGCACGTGCGTGTCGGAGAGCACGAGTGCGCGGGTCATGGGCGGTGCGTCACGCCGGCTTCATCACGCTGTCAATGAAGCCGTCGACGCGCTCGAGCAGGCTCGCGCTGCGGCGCGCGAGGATCTGCTCGGGAGGCGGTTGCATCGCCGACGGCGACGGCAGGATGCGGATGAGCATCGAGCAGCCAAGATCGTCGCAGATGTACGTGCCGACGGTGTTGCCATCGAGGCCGGCCTGACCGGCGCGCGGTGCCGTGAACAGCGTGACCTGGCTCGACGGCTGGGCGATGCGGCACAGCGAGCACATCGCGCTGATCCCGTGCTCGAGCGAGAACTCGGACGCTCTCAGGATGATGCCGACCGGGCTCTCGTCGCGCCAGTGCACGAGGTAGCCGCGTTGCGAGGCGCGCGGATCGCGCCAGCCGAGGTACTCGCGGTCATCCCAGAGCATCTCGTGCAGACCCGGCAGGGGCATTCGCTCAAGCTGCTCGTCGGTCGCATTCACGAAGCTGCCGCGGATGTCGTCGGGGCCGAGTGCCTTCACAGCGCGAGTGCCTTCATACGGTGCGTGCCTTCACAGTCATTCCAGCGTACTCAATGAGCGTTGCGCGCTGGCCTTCTGTCGCATGACGGCCGTATGGTCGGAATGGTGAAGGCTTTCGTCGGATTCGGGTTGCTCGCCTCGGCCTTCAGCCCGCTGCTCGTCGCGCTCACCCTCGTGGTGCGCCCATTGCCCGGGTTGTGGTGGAACGTCGCGCTCGCCGTGCTGTTCGCGCTGCCCGCCCTGCTGTTCGTGCTCGTGCTGCGCGCCGCGAGGGGCCTCGCGCCGAAGCGGATCACCGCCGAGAGCGCGACGCCCAAGGACATTGATCTCGTCGCCTTCGTCTCGTCGTACCTCGCCCCGATCGCGATCGCGCTGTTCGCCACCGACGTGCCTCGGCTGGTCGGGATGCTCGTGCTGCTCGTGATTCTGCTGGTCGTGTACGTGCGCTCGGGCCTGTTCTGGCTCAACCCGCTGTTCGCGATCGCCGGCTTCCGCCTCTACCAGGTGGTCGAGGAGCGGTCGGGCGTCACCTGGGCGGTGCTCACCCGCCGCCGCACACTGCCGACCGGCGGAACGGCCGACGGCGTTCGGATCGCCGACGGCGTGATTATCGAACTGGGGAGCACCGCATGACGATCGACGAACGCAGAGCCGAACTGGAGGCGCGAATCGACGCCGCGCGTGCCGACCCAGTCGGCAACGATTTCCTCGTGCGCGGTGCCGATCTCGCCTCGGCCGAGGTGCGCGAAATCACATTCGAGCAGGGGATGGCCGCGACCGTTCGGTCCGATGTGCTCGAAGCCGCGGCGTCCGTGCTGTCGCGGCAGTGGTTGCCGTACGACCCCTCGTACGCACTCTCGCCCGGCCAGGCCTTCGCGGACGAACTCGGCCAGGTGCCCGAGCTCGCCCGCGTGCATGCGGCAGTCGTCGCAGGTCGTGCGCCCGGCGATCGCGGCGACGGCGGGGAGCCCATCATCGCGATGGCGCACGAGGTGTTCTCGAACCCAGCCGATGGGATCGTCGCGTACCGCCTCAAGGGGCCGGGCATCGCCACAAGGCGCCCGCGGGGCATCCGAGCGCTGCTGGCGGTCGACGGGGTCTTCGAGGAGGTCAAGAGCGAGATCGTCTACTACGAGGGCCGCTTCGACGCGATCGTGGTCGGTGACGGGGTGCTTGTCACTGCGACCACGACGCTCACGCGAGTGCTCGGCTCGAGTGGCCGCATCCGGGCGCTTGCCCGCTCCACGTTCGCGAAAGCAACGCGCAAGCTTGTCATCGAGGGGGCGGAGGCGCTCGCCGAAGCCGTTGCGAATGATCCGGCGATGGCGTCGAAGATGGCGCAGCTCGCCCGCATCCTTGACGCCGATCCCGCCTACGCGAGGCTGCTCACCACCGAGAACCTCGTCGGCTTCCTCGAGCGCAACCCCGAGGTGCACATCGCGACCGCTGGCAAGGGCAGGCAGCGCAGGCTCGTGTTCGAGCCGTCGCCACAGACGCGGTACGCGATCGTCAAGCTCATGGCCGACGACTACTTGCGCTCCGACCTGAGCCGTCGGTCATACGAAGCGGGCAGCAAGGCGCCACTCGAACCCTGAGCGAGCTCGGCGGTCGGGCGCGTCAGGGTGCGGTGAACGCTGCGTCGACCATGTCGATCACCTGCTGGGTCACGGCATCCTTCTGGTCGTCCTCGAGCCCCCGAAGCGGACCGTCGATCAGCAGCATCGCGAGCCCGTGCACCGCCGACCATGCCAGGAACTCGGCTCCGGGTCGGCGGGTCGCCGGCATGATTCCGGTGGCGACGTACTCATCGATCGCCATGGTGAGCAACTCGAACGGGGTGCGACCGCCCGGGCCTGCGGATTGCGGGTCGGCGCTGCGGTTGAGATCAGCGGGCACACCGAACGCGGCCTCGAACAGTCCCGGGTTGCCGCGGGCGAACTGCACGTACGCCGTGCCGATGGCCCGCAGATGAGCCTGCGCGAGGGATGCCTGTCCGTCGGTCTTGGGCGCGAGGTCGAACTGCTCCTCGATCACCCGGGCGAGCGCCGCCTGCGCTTCGGACGAGACCGCAGTGAGCAGGGCATCCCGGTCGACGAAGTGTCGGTACGCCGCATTGGGCGAGACGCCGACGCGTCGGGTCGCTTCACGGAGCACGACCGCGTCGGGGCCGCCTTCGCGCGCCAGTTCGACACCGGCCGCGAGCAGTGCCTGGTGCAGGTCGCCGTGGTGGTACCGGATTCTGGCGCTGATCGGAGCGCTCACGGGCACCTCCCTCGGTGTACGGCCTGGTCGTTCTAGACGATGGCCTCCAGCATATGACAGTGTGGACGCTGTAAACATGTCGGGACCGGAGAACCGCGATGGCTGAGGCAGGGTTGCCACGAGCACTTCGGCCATTCGCGACGCCGCAGTACCGCATCCTCGCCGTCGCGCTCACGTTGTCGCTGTTCGGCGCTGGCGTCTGGCTCGTCGCGATCGTACTGCAGGTCAAAGCGTTGGGCGGAGGACCGGTGCAGCTCTCGGTCGTCGCCACCGGCAGTGCGGTCGGCATGCTCATCGCGATCCTGTTCGGCGGTGTGCTGGCCGATCGGGTGCCTCAGAAGTACATCCTGCTGGGCGTTGAGGTCGCCAAGACGGTCGTGGTCGCCGGGATCGCCGTGCTCGCACTGACCGGTCGGGTCGAACTGTGGCACCTCGCCGCGGCCGCATTCGTGATCGGAGTTGCCGAAGGATTCTTCTACCCGGCGTACTCGGCGCTACTGCCATCCGTGCTCCCGGCCGACACGCTCCTCGCCGCGAACGGATTCGAAGGAGTGCTCCGACCGGCGGTGATGCAGGCCGCCGGACCCGCCATCGCGGCGGTGGCGGTGGCCGTGGCATCCCCGGCCGTCGCGTTCGCACTTGTCGTGGCGTCGCAGGTGCTCGCGGTCGTGGTGCTCGTGTTCCTGCACGCGACGCCGGTGCGCCGGGACCTCGGTGAGTCCATGAACCCCGTTCGCGCCCTGTTCGCGGACATCGGCGGCGGGTTCCGCTACATGTTCCGCACGCGCTGGCTGCTCGCGAGCCTGCTGTTCGCGTGCGCGTGGGTGCTCGTGATGCTGGGACCGATCGAGGTGCTGCTGCCCTTCGCGGTGTTCGATCAGACCGCCGCTGGCGCCGGCGGATTCGCGATCGTACTCGCGGCGTTCGGCATCGGCGGGGCGGCCGGCTCGCTGTTCGTCGCATCGAGGCGCCTTCCGCGCCGCTACCTCACGATCATGAACCTCGTCTGGGGAGCGGGGACCATCCCGTTCATCGTGATCGGCTTCACCGACCAGCTCTGGGTCATGGCAGCGTCCGTGTTCATCGTCGGCTTCAGCTTCTCGGCGTCGAATGTGATCTGGGGCACATTGCTGCAGCGCCGCGTACCTCCCGAGCTGCTCGGTCGGGTGTCGGGCCTCGACTTCTTCGTGTCGTTGCTGCTCATGCCCGTGTCGATGGCGTTCGCCGGTCCGGTTGGTGAAGCGATCGGGCTCGCCCCGGCCTTCGCGATTGCGGGCTCGGTGCCGCTCGTGCTCGCGGTCATCACGATCGTCGTCGGCCGACTCGGGCAGGACGAGCTCGATCACCCCCTCGACATCGGCGACCGTCAGATCGACCCGTCAAGCCAGGAAACCCTCGGGCCGAACGCGCCCGTGCATGGATAGCGCCGAACAGGACAGCAGCACCGATCAAAGGAGACATCATGCTCAGGGACTCGAACGCGTTCAGCGGCTTCAGCGTCAAGGACATCGATCGCGCTCGCACGTTCTACAAAGACACGCTCGGACTCGACGTGCGCGACGATCCCATGGGATTCCTCGACCTCGCGCTTGGCACCGGCGGTGTCGTGCTGGTCTACCAGAAGGACGACCACGTGCCTGCCGAGTACACGTGCCTCAACTTCCCGGTCGCCGACATCGACGAGGCGGTCACCTGGCTCAACGACCGCGGCGTGGTCACCAAGATCTACGATGGTGGCTTCACTGACGAGCGCGGCATCGCTCGCGGTAGCGCCGCTGGCCAGGGGCCCGACATCTGCTGGTTCAAGGACCCGGACGGCAACGTGCTGTCCGTGCTCGTCACCGGGTAGAGGCGCATCGGCCGCGGGCCCCGAGGCTCTCGAAGGGTGCTTGAATGGCGCGGTGGACTCCCTTGACCCAGCGCTCGTCGAGCTGTTGCGCGCCGACCTCGCCGCGGCATCGTTCACAGTCGACGCGCTCGACCGGCTCTGGGGCGAGGATGCCGCGGCCGCCCTCCACCGCGGACACCGGGTTCCAGCGCTCCGGGCCCTGACCCGCGCAACGATCGGCGAGACGGCACTGGCGACCCTCGCCCGGATCTTCGTGCTCGGCATCCCCGTGGACACCACCGCGCTGGATGCCGCGCTCCCGACCCTCACCACCGACGGTGCCGAGGCACTCGACCTCGTTGTGCGCGGCGTCGATCCGGCCGAACGCAACTCGGTGCGTCCGAGGCTCGACCTGCGGCCGTACAGCGCGGTGGATTCGGCGGGCGTGGTCTCCTGGTGGATCGCGTCGGACCTCGGCGAGTTGGCGCTCGGTGGCCCGATACCGGAGGAGCACGTGCTGGGGGTCGGCGGCGCATCCACGACGCTCAGCGGGCTCATGATCGCCGATCCGCGGGCTCGGTGCTCGACCTCGGCACCGGGTGTGGCATCCAGGCGCTGCATGCTGCCCGGCACGCGGAGCGAGTCGTGGCCACCGACATCTCGGAGCGCGCGCTCCAGCTCGCGTCGCTCAACGCCGGGCTCAACGGCATCGAACTCGACCTGCGGCTCGGCAGCCTGTTCGAGCCGGTCGCGGGGGAGCGCTTCGACCACATCGTCTCCAACCCGCCGTTCGTGATCACGCCGCGCGTGCAGGGTGTGCCGTCGTACGAGTACCGCGACGGCGGCATGATCGGCGACGGCATCGTGGAGGCCGTGATCCGGGGCGCGCGCGATCACCTCGCCGACGGCGGCGTCGCGCAGCTGCTCGGCAACTGGGAGTACCGAGACGGCGAGGATGCGCTCGCGCGGGTCGAGCGCTGGTGCGACGGAACTCGACGCCTGGGTGGTCGAGCGCGACCAGCAGTCCGTCGAGCAGTACGCCGAGACGTGGATCCGCGACGGCGGCACCCGCCCCGGCGCCGAGTTCGACCGGCTCTACGCCGCGTGGCTCGACGACTTCGCGGCCCGTGGCGTGACTCGCATCGGGTTCGGCTACGTGACGCTGCGGCGACGCACGGACGGTCGGCGAACGTGCCTCGCGCGGTTCGAGCGCCTCGACGGCCCCGTCGGCGGGTCTCTCGGCGAGCACCTCGCGTCGAGCCTCGCCGCCCACGACTGGCTCGAGTCGAACGACCTGCTCGCGAGCCGGCTCACAGTCGCGTCCGACGTGACCGAGGAACGCCACTACTGGCCCGGCGACGAGCACCCTGCCGCGATCACGCTGCGGCAGGGGGCAGGGTTCCAACGGCAGGTGCCGTGCGGTACGGCGCTCGCCGCCGTCGTCGGGGCCTGCGACGGCTCGCTCACGATCGGCGCGATCTGCGCCGCGGTCGCCGACCTGCTCGAGGTGGATGCCGCAGAACTCACCTCCGAGGTCGTGCCCCACGTGCGCGAACTCGTGTTCACCGGGTTTCTGTCAGACGCAGCCCTGTCAGACGCAGCCCTGTCGCACGGCACCCCGCCGGACGCAACGGCGGGATGACCCGGTGCGACCGACCTGGGACCGGCTCCCCGGACGAAATCACCGACGCGTTCTACACGGAGCACGAGGAGGACTTCGTCAGCGCGTACGCCGCCACGAACGTCGTCGAGGACTTCGCTGAGTCGTTCATGCTGTTCGTGCTCCTGCTCTTCTCCGAGTATCCCGAGCTGGTCGAGATCCGCGACCGAATCAGATCGGAGTTCGCCGGGGAGTTGTAGTGGCACTGGGCGGCGTGCTGCGCCACACTGTGAGCCATGTCGACGACGACGCCTGCAGCTGCGGCATCCAACTCCAAAGTCATCGTGCTCGCCATCGCGGGAGCCCTCGGCGGGTTCCTGTTCGGGTTCGACTCGTCGGTCATCAATGGCGCGCTGGATGCCATCAAGGCCGACTTCGCCCTCGACGCCTTCCTCACCGGATTCGCGGTTGCCGTGGCGCTGCTCGGGTGCGCGGCAGGCGCGTTCCTGGCCGGCCGCCTTGCGGATCGCTGGGGCCGCATCCCCGTGATGATCATCGGCGCGACCCTGTTCGTCGTGAGCTCGCTCGGCGCGGGGTTCGCCTTCGGGGTCGCGGATCTCATCGTGTGGCGCGTGCTCAGTGGGCTCGGCATCGGCATCGCGTCGGTCGTCGCGCCGACCTACATCTCCGAGATCTCGCCATCGGGCATCCGCGGTCGGCTCGGCAGCCTGCAGCAGCTCGCGATCACCGTGGGCATCTTCGCGGCGCTGCTCTCCGACGCGCTGTTCGCGGGCGCGGCCGGTGGCGAGGGTCAGCCGCTCTGGTGGGGCCTGAGCGCGTGGCGCTGGATGTTCCTCGCAGCGATCGTGCCCGGACTCGTGTACGGCATCGTTGCATCCAGGTTGCCGGAGTCTCCTCGCTACCTCGTGATGAAAGGGCGGGATGCCCAGGCCCAGGCCCTCATCCACCGCGTCCAACCGGGGGTGGATGCCGCGGTCGAAGTGCGCGCCATCCGCGCCGCCATCGAGACCGACGCCAAGCTCGCGAGGGGAGCGACGCTGCGGGGCCCGGTGCTCGGGCTCAGAAAGATCGTGTGGCTCGGCATCATCCTGTCGGTCTTCCAGCAGTTCGTTGGCATCAACGTGATCTTCTACTACTCGACCGAGCTGTGGGCTGCCGTTGGATTCAGCGTCGCCGACTCGCTCGTGATCTCGGTCGTCACCGGCCTGGTCAACATCGCCGTGACCCTCATCGCGATCGCCCTCGTCGATAGGATCGGCCGGCGACCCATCCTCATGACCGGCTCGATCGGCATGGCCGTGTCGCTCGGCGTGATGGCGATCGCGTTCACCCAGCAGGTCGACGGCAAGCTCGACGGAGCGTGGGGTCCGATCGCCCTCGTCGCCGCGAACCTGTTCGTGGTGTGCTTCGGCGCATCCTGGGGGCCGTTGGTCTGGGTGCTGCTCGGCGAGATCTTCCCGAACTCGATTCGAGCGAAGGCACTCGGCGTGGCTGCGGCCGCCCAGTGGATTGCGAACTTCGTGATCACCGTGACCTTCCCGCCGCTGTCCGCGGCGTCACTGCCGCTCACCTACGGCGCCTACGCGATGTTCGCCGCACTCTCGTTCTTCTTCGTGCTGAAGTTCATCCCAGAGACCAAGGGAATGAAGCTCGAGGATGCCGACACGCTGCTGGATCGCGGAGCGAAGGCGCCCGTCGGCTCGCCGTAGGATCGTGCAATGGCGCGCGAGGAGCACCCAGACTCGGAGGCTCCGGTCGCGCCCGATGACGAGCACCTGGGCGGGCCATCCCGACGCGACTTCTTCCGCACGGCGGGCATCGGCCTCGGTGGGTTCGCTGCCGGTGGCGCGGTCGTCGCGGGCGTGCAGGGCGCGCTCGACGCGAACCGTCCGACACCGGGATTCGACCCGCTCGACCCGCGCAGCGAGCCGGGATTCGACCACGTGGTCGTGCTCATGTTCGAGAACCGGTCGTTCGACAACATCCTCGGGTTCCTGTACCAGAACGACGAGCTGCCCGCTGGGGCGACGTTCGACGGCCTGAACCAGGGCTCGTACTCCAACACGGCACCCGACGGCACGGTGATTGCGGCGCACCCCTACGAAGGCACCACCGACAAGGTGATGAGGCACCCGCAGCCCGATCCCGGTGAGCACTATCCGCACGTGAACACCCAGCTGTTCGGCATCGTCGATCCCGACACGAACGCCGAGTTGTACAACCACGAGCTCGAGCCGCCGTACAACGCCCCGTCGAAGGAAGACGTGCCAGACATGTCGGGCTTCGTCACCGACTACCTCATCAACTTCAAGGAGCTGAAGAAGGGCACGGAGCCAACGCCAGACGAGCTCAAGGTGGCCATGGGCAGCTTCACGCCCGAGATGCTGCCCGTGTTCTCGGCCATCGCCAAGGGCTTCGCGGTCTACGACGCGTGGTACTCGGGGGTGCCGTCGCAGACGTTCTGCAACCGCTCGTTCTTCCACGCATCCACATCGCACGGTTTCGTGACGAACAAGGATCTCGGCGGCTACGACAAGTGGATCGACGCGCCCCCAACCCCGACGGTCTTCAATCGCCTCGAGGATGCCGGACTCACCTGGCGCGTGTACTACGACGTGCAGCAGATGGTGTCGTTCACGGGCATGCTGCACGCAGCGGTGCTCGAGCCCTACTGGAAGTCGAACTTCCGGAGCATGGAGCAGTTCCACGACGACGTGAAGCAGGGCAACCTGCCGGCCTACTCATTCATCGAGCCGCGCATGGTGTTCAACCACAACGACATGCATCCGCCGTTCGGCACCTTGCGCGAAGGCGAGTACGAGGGCCAGGAGGTCTACAACAGCGCCGAGTCCGACGTGCGGGCGGGGGAGGCCCTGCTGCACAGCGTGTACTCGAGCCTCAAGGGCGCGAAGTCCGACACGGGGTCGAACGCGATGAACACCGCGTTCCTCGTGACCTTCGACGAGCACGGCGGAACCTACGATCACGTGCCCCCGCCGTCCGCTGTGCCGCCCACGCGCGAGGCACCGAAGGGCGAGATGGACTTCCAGTTCGATCGTCTTGGATGCCGCGTGCCAGCCATCCTCGTCTCGGCGTACACCGCGCAGAACACCGTCGTGCACGACGAGATGCACCACGGCGCGCTCATCGCGACCCTCAATCGTCTTCACGGGCTCAGCCCGCTGACGCGGCGGGACGTCACGGCGAACACCGTGTTCAATGCGATCAATCTCTCGACGCCCAGACAGCCGTTCGAGTGGCCGACGACGCACCCGGCGTTCGTGCCGACCAACCCGGAGGCCGTGCCGCAACCGCACGAGGAACACAAGCACCGCCCGCTGAGCACGCCCGCACAGGGCCTTCTCGGACTGCTGCTCGCACGGTACGAGCCCGACGCCGAAGTGCCTGGCACCTACGGCGAGGCGTTCGACGTGCTCGTCAAGCACGGCAAGGGGCTGTTCGGCGACCGCGACTAGCAGATGCTCGGCGAGCTCACACCGCATACTCAGACTCTCCACATACATCGCGGAGGGCATGCTGACACACTCCTTCGAGTGAGACCCAGCAGCCACAAGCTCGTGACGGTACTGACCGTCACCTATCTTGCGGTCGTGGTGCTCCTCGCGTTCGTGCATTGGCGGCACGGCGCCGAGTGCCCCTGGTACCTCGCTGTGCTGTTCTTCGTACCCGTCGGCATCCTGCTCACCCTCGTGTTCGGCCCGCGTCGTTGGCTCATCGCCGTCGCATTCGGAGTGCTCGGGGCGGCTTGGATCGAGGCGGCGCAGGCGATCTGGATGCCCGAGGGCTACGGCCGCGTCGAAGACACGCTGTGGGGTGCGATTCGGTGTGGTGCTGGGGGTCGCCATCGTGCTGATCACGCTGAGATTGATGCGTTCACATGGTTCGTTCAGGATCGTGACCGAGGCTGGACGCAGGGAGATTCCCCAGGACTGATGTTTCGGCCGGTGTGAACAGATCCACCGATTCCCGGAGAGTCGAGTCCGTTCGCCACTCACGATGAGTGCACGCATTTGCAAAGAATGCAGCTCAGCCCATTGACGTGCGTCGTTCCATGTCCTGCGCCTGAGCGCCACAGATCCGAAAGTACTCGTCTTGCCCAGATCCACGTTCATTCCCGCTGCCCCAGCGCCGAAGACCCGGCCAGCAAAGACCACGTCCACCAAGGCGCGCCCAGCCGCGCACGCGGCGCCTCCGAAGCCCGGGTCCGTCGAAGCCGTGCTGGAGCGCGGCTTCGGCATCTTCCTCGACATGAACCGCCGCTCGCTCACCATCGGCGCTGTGGCGGCGTGCGGATTCCTCGCGAGCGTACAAGCCCTGCCAGCGGAAGCCGACATCATCCAGGACGAGGTGCAGATCTCGACGCTCCAGAGTTACACGGCACCCGCCGTCGTCCCGGCGCTGCCGGCGGTCGGTCGCGACGGCTGGGCGGTGAGCGTCTTCAGCCTCGTGCAGTGGCCCGTGCCATCCAGCACCACCATGAGCAGTGCCTTCGGCCCCCGGTCGTGTGCCGGCTGCTCGAGCTACCACGAGGGCATCGACCTGAACCCGGGCGACGGGTTCCCTGTGGTGGCGATCGCTGATGGCGTGGTCGTGGCGTCTGAGTTCTCCGGCGCGCTCGGCGCGCACGTCGTGATTCAGCACGTGATCAACGGCGAGGTCGTGCAGAGCCAGTACGGTCACATGCAGGGCGATTCGCTCGCGGTGGTCGTCGGCCAGCAGGTGACGGTCGGCCAGCAGCTCGGTCTCGTCGGCAGCACTGGTCAGAGCACCGGACCGCACCTGCACTTCGGCATCATCATCGGCGGCGAGCTCATCGATCCGGAGCCGTGGCTGTACGAGCACGTGAACGTGGCCTACTGATTGCGCCGACGGCGATCACCCGGCAATCGCCAAGGTTCGACTCCTACCGTAGACACCCCGACCTCAGGAGTGACCATGGGAATGTTTGATCGACTCTTCGGCAACGAGCCAGCGGACGCGCAGCAGACGCAGCCGCCGCGCCCACCGCGCAACCAGGACGACATCGAGATCGAGCGCTACCGCTACCTGTTGCGCACCGCACCGCCCGAGACGATCGAGCAGGTGCATGCCGAGGCATTCGCGAAGCTCACGCCAGAGCAGCGCCAGCGGGTGTTCCAGGAGCTCAGCGCGAACGCCCCCGTGGGCGAGGCGCCGACCTCAGACGACCCGCAGGCGCTCGCCCAGTCCGCAACCCGATCCGAACTGCGCCAGCCCGGCACGATGGAGCGCTCGTTCGCCGGTCCCAGCTTCGGCAGCATGCTCGGCGCGTCACTGCTCGGCACCGTCGCGGGCTATGTCGTCGCGCAGCGCCCTCGTGAGCACGTTCATGCCGATGGATGGCGGAGCCAACGAGGCCGGCGGCGACAGCGGCTCTGACTCGGCTTCCGACAGCGGCACCGACTCGGGCGCGGACTCAAGCGGAGCTGACACCGGTGGCGCCGACGCCGGAGGAGTGCCGACGCAGGCGGCTGGGGTGGCGATGTCGGTGGCGGAGACTTCGGTGGTGGAGACTTCGGTGGCGGCGATTTCGGCGGCGACTTCGGCTTCTGACGCTCTAGCCTCGTCGGGTGAGTGACCTCGGACCCGACCGGTACAGCGCCGATGTGCTCGCGGGGTTCTCCCTCCAGCGCGGACCGGCCAAGGTCGACATCGTGCCGGTCGAACAGGGGCTCGTCGTCGAGGATGCCGCGACCGGCTTCACCGGCGCCGTCGTGCGGTTCGCGGCGGGCTTCGTCGACCTCGAGGACCGCCGCGGCGCGGTGCGTACCTTTCCGCTTGGCCGCGGCTTCCTCATCGACGGGGTCGGGGTCGAGCTCGGGCGGCCTGCGGCCAAGGCTCCGGCTGGGAAGGCTCGCACGGCATCCGGTTCGTTCGCGGTGGCCGACCAGCGCGCCCGCGTCGCGCTGCCGAGCCGCATCTTCGTCGAGGGCCGGCACGACGCCGAGCTCGTCGAGCGGGTGTGGGGCGACGATCTGCGGGTCGAGGGCGTCGTGGTCGAGTACCTTGAGGGCGTCGATCTGCTCGAGCAGGTGCTGCGGGACTTCTCGCCGGCATCCGGCCGTCGCGCGGGGGTGCTGGTCGATCACCTCGTTCCGGGGTCGAAGGAGAGCCGCGTTGCGGACTCGGTGGCGCGCGGGCCGTTCGGGGCGCACGTGCTGGTGGTGGGGCATCCATTCGTCGACATCTGGCAGGCCGTGAAGCCGTCGAGCGTCGGCATCGCGGCGTGGCCCGTCGTTGACCGTGGCACCGAGTGGAAGCACGGCGTGTGCGAGGCGCTCGGCTGGCCGCACGAGAGTCAGGCCGATATCGCGCGGGCGTGGCAGCGCATCCTGTCGAGGGTGCGCACGTTCGGTGACCTCGAGCCCGCGCTGCTCGGCAGGGTCGAGCAGCTCATCGACTTCGTGACGGTCGCCTGACCTGAGGCGATGCGGGTTATGGGCGGTACCAGACATCGTCGAGCGTCACGGGCTGCAGGCCGCGGTCGGCGATGATCTGCGCGATCTGCGGGAACACGGTCGTGACCGGCGCGTGGTTCGCGTGCCCGATCACGATGTGCTGCGGCAGGAGCCACTCGTGCGCGTACAGCAGGAGGATATCCGCCGGTATCTCGCCCGAGTCGGCCAGCGATCCGTACCAGAGCACAGGCACGGTGTAGCCGATGGCGGCGGCCGCAGCATCCACTCGGGCGTCGTGCCGGCCGAACGGTGGTCGGAAGTAGGGCTTCGCCTCGACGCCGTAGGTGTTGCGGATGAAGTCATCGTTGATCAGCAGGTCCTGCTGGATGGCCGCGTCATCGAGGGTCAGCAGATCCGAGTGCGTCCAGGTGTGGTTGGCCATCTGCACCTGGCCGTTCGCGATGAGCGGGGAGAGCAGGGCAGCGTGCTCGGTCCATCCCGGCAGCGACCCGTTGAGGAAGAACGTCACGCGCATGCCGGTCTCGGCACACCATCGCGCGTACGCGGCGATCACGTCGCTGCTGCCGCCGTCGTCGACGGTGAGCGCGACGAGGTTGCCGTCGCCTGGCAACCCCGAGACGACACCGCCCGGCGACCAGCGCCGCTCGAGCGCGGGTGCGCTGAAGGTCGGTGCAGGTGGCGGCGGTGGCACGAGGTTGCGCACGCCGTCGTTCCTCGGTGGCAGACGGCTCGGCGGTGCGTCGGTCGACTGGGCGAAGGCGGGGCCGCCCTGCGCGGCAAGAGCGGTCGAGACCGCCAAAGCCGAAAGAAAGTCGCGCCTTCGCATGAGCCGACTGTAGTGAATCCCGCACGACCCGTGGGGTAACGTGGGCCGCATGGTCCAACCTGCTCCATCGGTCTCGATCGTGATCCCGGCCTACAACGAGCAGGACACGATCCGCGCCTGTGTGCTCGCGGCGCTGCACCAGACGGTGGCCGCTGCCGAGATCATCGTGGTCGACAACAAGTCCACCGATGACACCCGCAAGATCGTGAAGGCGCTCCAGAAGACGTACCCGGATGCCCCGATCATCCTGTTCGAGCAGACCGACGCCCAGGGGCTCATCCCCACCCGCAACTTCGGACTGGATCGCGCGCAGGGCGACGTGATCGGCCGCATCGACGCCGACTCGGTCATCGAGCCGAATTGGGTCGAAGAGGTGCAGAAGGCATTCGTCGATCCGACGGTCGCTGGATGCACCGGCCCGGTCATCTACTACGACATGCCCCTGCGCCGGTTCGGCGCGAAGGCCGACGACACGCTGCGCCGCGCGATCATCACGCTCGCCCGCCAGTACCACCTGCTGTTCGGCAGCAACATGGCGATCCGGGCGACCGCGTGGCGTGAGATCCGCGACGACGTGTGCCTCGACACCGACGATCAGCTGCACGAAGACGTCGACCTCTCGATCCACCTGCACGACCACCGGCTGCGTGTCGCGTATTCGTCCAACATGGTCGCGGGGATGTCCGCCCGCCGCGTCGAGGACAGCCCGCGCGAGTACTACCACTACGTCACCCGCTTCGAGCGCACGTACCAGCGGCACCGCGTGCGCAACGTCGGCCTGCGTGCCCCGATGGTGGTGTTCTTCGCGATCTACCCGGCTGTGCGCGCGATGCGCAAATGGGAGAAGCGCCGGGTGGCGGCGCTCAAGTCGTGACGCGGCCGGGCTGCTGATGCGGCACCTCGCGCTGTTGCGCGGCGTGAACGTCGGTGGGTCGACGCGGGTGCCGATGGCGCGCCTGCGGTCCATGGTTGAGCAGCTTGGCGGCTCCGACGTGGTCACGTACCTCAACAGCGGCAATGTTGCCTACTCAGTTGGCACAGCCGACGGGGAGCTGGCGGGGGACTTGGCGCGTCGCATCCACTCGGAACTCGGGGTGACCACGAAGGTCGTCACGGTGGATGCAACGACCCTCGACCTGATCATCGCCGACATGCCCTTCGTCGCCGAGGATGCTGCGAAGCTCGGCGTCGTGTTCATGGACGCGGTGCCGAAGTCCATCGAGGAGCCCGCCGACCTCGCACCAGAGCAGATCGTGCTCGGCGAGCGTGCGGTGTACCTCGACGTGCCGAACGGCTTTGGCAAGTCGAAGCTCACACCGGCGTGGTTCAAGCAGCAGCTGCCGCCCGAGGCGACGACGCGCAACTGGCGCACAGTGCTCAAGCTGCGGGAGTTGCTCGAGGGCTGACCGCGGTTGTACCCCGTTCGCTGTCCCCCGAAGTGGGGTACGGAGATTGCCGATTTAGCTCGGAGTTCACCGTCATGACTCGTGGGGCTCGCAGTCTCTCCTAGTGACAGCACTCATCGGGTGAGATCGCTGCCTGGGACTCCAAAGCACAGAGGGCATTCGGAGCCTAGCCCGGCACCCACCGGGGGATCAGGTTGGTGGGCGCCGGGCCTTCGTGCTTTCTTGCGCGCGTCGGGAGCACCTGAGCGGTTGCGTCACCAGCCGATGCTGAGCCAGCGGAATCCCAGGGCGAGCAGCGCGACCGTGACCAATCCCATGGCGGCGAGGAGGATGCGGCCCCACGCGGCGACTTCGACGTCGGTGTCGCGCACCGCCGGTATCACGGCGACCAGGCCGAAGATGAGCAGCACCAGTCCGGGGACAAAGCTTTGGATGATGTGGGCGCCGTAGTTCTCGACGGCGACCGACATCGGGGGAGCGTTGGCGGCGCCGATGTTGTCCGGAAACCCGCCGGACTGCTCGACGAACACCAAGTGCACGGTCAAGGCGATGGCATGGGCGAGCAACAGTGCCTCAGCGATGGTGGCGACCCAGAGCCGGGTCGGCCAGAGCTTTGGCGGCATCATGGGCGGCTCACCTCTCGTTGCGTTTGGGAGAAGACCGTCACAGCCTGTCACCCTGAGTTACCGAACGAGTCTCATCGAGCCGCACAGTCACCAGCACCTTCCCCCTGAGCTCGTCCGAAGTGGCGAGGTCCATCAGAACTTCCGGGTGAACGGCATCGGCTTCCGCATCCTGACGAGCAGCAACAGCGGCACGATCACGTACGGCAGGTTGAACGCCAGGAACTTTGCCGGGTTCTGCGTCTGGAACTCCGGCTCGCCGAAGAACTCCACCCCGAACACGATGATGCCCGTGACGCCCGCGATCATGGTCGCGTAGATCACCGCCGGCAGCTGGATCCAGTTGAAGCCCTTGATCAGCGACGGCACGAGTACGAGGTAGAACGCGCAGTAGACGAACGCGCTCAAGCCCGTGACGATGCGCATCCACACCGGAGGGTTCATGAACAGCGGATCGGCGTCGTGCGCGTACCAGTAGTTCGAGTCCACGAGGAAGGTACCGTCGGGCTGCGTGAAGTCGATGCCGATCGTTGGCAGCAGGTCGGCGATGCAGCTCGTCACGATGAACAGGCTGAAGAACACCGCGAACACGATGTCGATCGGACGATCCCGCAGGCGCAGGTTGCGTGATCGGTCAGTCGGAAAAGTCGGTGTGGATGCCGCTGCGCTGGTCACCGCGCCAGTGTACTCAGCAGCGCGGCGGGCTCAGCAGAGCACGAGCCCCAGCGAAGTGCCGCCGCACGCGTGGGGTCAGACGGCGATTGCCTCTACGACGAAGTACGACGAGCGGGTGGGCAGGACGCGCTCAAGCTGGAAGCCAGCCTCAGCGAGCAGCATTTCGTACTGCTCGCGCGTGCGCTCGCGTCCGCCAGTGAGGGCGAGCATGATGATGTCGAGCACCTTGCTGTGATCCGGACCTGGCGTATCCGGCACCAGCACTTCCACGACCAACAAGCGGGCGCCTGGAGCAGCAGCACGGCGCATTGCGTTGAGAATCCGAGCGGCATCCTCATCGGTCCAGTCGTGGAGTACCTCCATCAGCACGAAGGCGTCGGCGGAGGGCAGCGGGTCGACGAAGAAGTCGCCCGCCACGAGCCGGAGGCGATCAGAAGCGGCGGCGCTGGCGTCGGCGACGACGTGGGGCAGTTCGAACAGGACACCGGTGGTCGCCGTATTCTGCTCGAGGATCGCGGACA
Source organism: uncultured Actinomycetota bacterium (assembly GCA_963790235.1). GTDB lineage: Bacteria > Actinomycetota > Actinomycetes > Actinomycetales > Microbacteriaceae > Rhodoglobus. Next base: position 222,873 of record CAWBNZ010000006.1, on the reverse strand, counting down.
GCAGGCGACCCGTGCCTCCGCCGACGTCGACGACGGTGGGGAACGTCGAGAAGTCGTACGCCTCAACGACGGCCGGAACGACGGCAGCCGACTTGTCGACCATCGCCTGACTGAACAGGGCTGCTTCGTCTGGGTGTTCGGCGAAGCGCGCCATCATTGCCTGCCAGCCGAGCGCCGGTCGGCCTGTCCGCGCCGGTTGTGCAAGCTCCGTGAAGGCCGCCCACCCGTTCGTGCCGATCATTCGAGCGAACGAACGAAGGGACTGCGGATGGTCACTCCGCAACAGCTCGGAACGCGGCGTGTGAACCCATCCAGCGGGATGCGAAGCGAAGAGGCCGTGCGCCGAGAGGAGCCGCAGCATCCGCGCCAACGCATCGGCGTCCATGCCCGTTCGGGCCGCAAGCTCGTCCGCGCTCATCGGTTCGCCTTCGAGCGCGTCGGGTACACCGAAGTCGGCGACCACGTGGATACACCTAGCCACCACGTGGCTGTTGATGAGAGTCCACATCGCCAGAGGGTCTGGCAGTTGCTCGGGGGTGCTCATCTCGAAGCCCTCACCTCCCAATCCTGGCGAACCCGGATTCGACCCGCGGTGCAAGGTCGCGCTGGTATACGAATACTCACAGAGAGGACCGATTTGCGCTACCCGTCGGGGCAGCTCAGCGCAACACGCGCGCTGCTAGGGCCGACATCGTATTGGCGGCAAGCCGTGCCCAGGTGCTAGCCGAGCACCAAACCGAGGCTCGTGCCCCCGCACGCGACCAGGGTGCGCCCGTCGCCGAGGTCGACAGGTTCGGATGCCGCGGCAGCCAGCCGCGCGCGCAACTCATCCACCCGCAGCACCGACCCGGTCGGCCGATGTGGATCCGTCGACACCACGACCCTCCCCGACGAGTTGACGACCGTCGCCATCGACCCGATGGATCGCACGTACGGCAGCAGCGTGCGCTCGATGTCGTTCACGTAGAGATCGGCGCCCGCGATACCGATCATCGCACCCTCGTGCAGCACGGGCACGGTGAGCGTGAGCGTGTAGTCGTCGGTGCAGAGGTAATCGACGTACGGGCCGGTGATGTGCGCCTCGCCCGTGCTCGCGGGCACCCGCCACCATTCGAGGTCGGTGTAGTCCCGGAAGGACTCGTTCGTGGGATCCTCGGTGGCGGCGAGGCGCCGGACCGAAGGGCCGGCCGCGCCAAGACCGAACGTGTTGGAGTGACCGAGCCACCAGGCGAGGTGCCAGCGGGTGTCGGCGAGGAATCCCGGGGTCGCGACGAACCCCGCCCCGATGATGAGCGCGTCGTCGCGCTCGAGTTCGGCGAGCACGAGGTGCTCCACGAGGTCGTCGATCTGCTGCGCCGTGATCACGGCGCCTTGCTCGGCGACGAGCTCGGCGACTCGTGCACGCCACTGTTCGATGTGGGCGAAGACGCTCGCGAAGGTGTGACTCACGGCGGCCACGCAGTCGTCGATTGCCGCTGGGCTGAGCAGTGTCATCCTCTTGCCTCCATGTCGGCCTTCACGTCGAGCAGCCACTCGATCGCCTCACCGAGGTGAGCCGCGGTGGCCTTCCTCGCTCGTTCCCCGTCCATGCTCGTGATCGCGTCGATCACCTCGCGGTGTCGCTCGCGACTTCCCCGACGGTACTCCGGTTCGCGCAGGCAGAGCCAGAGCATTGGCGCGAACTCCGCCTGCAGCCGCAGCTCCTCGCGCACGAGGCGCGCCGACTGTGAGAGCGCAGCGACCTCGAGCCGGAAGGTGCCCTCGCCTCGGCGGGCACTCACCTCGTCATCCGGGTCGATGGCGTCGACCACGCGCGTGAGGTGCTCGAGGTCGTCGACCGTCGCGCGGTCGGCGGCGAGCTCGGCAGCGCCGGAGGCCGTGACGGTGTAGTACGCGGCCATGTCTCGGAGTTCGACGCGCGACAGCCCACGCACCCTGGATTCGATGGATGCGCGGAACCCCTCACGCGCCGTCACGTAGCTGCCGCCGTCGCGTCCCCGCCGGGTCTCGACGAGCCCGCGCTCGCGAAGCACCTCGAGCGCTTCCCTCGCGGTGACGGTCGCGACACCGAAGCGCTTCGCCATGTCGCTCTCGCTCGGCAGCCGCTCGCCGTCGGCCAGCAGTCCGAGCACGATGGCGTCGGTGAGTCGCTGGGCGACGAGTTCCGCGCGCCCGGCACCACCGAGCGGCGCGAACACGGCGGCCCGCGCGGCGGTGGTGGAGCGAATGGACTGCGGCATGTGACGACCTTCCCAGAGTCTTTCGGTGCAACCGCCGTGACACGACCGTAACATTCTTGTCGCATTCTGGACATCTGGTTCCATATGATTACCTCAAGGAGGCACCGTGGCAGAACCAACACCAGCGATCCGTTTGACGGGGCTCACCAAGTCGTTCGGGGCGATCAACGCCGTGGATGACCTGCACCTCGACATCGCCGCCGGTGAGTTCTTCTCCATGCTCGGGCCGTCCGGCTCAGGCAAGACCACCGTGCTGCGCCTCATCGCCGGCTTCGAGACCCCGACCGCGGGCACGATCGAACTGTTCGGGCAGGATGTCACGGCCAACGCCCCCTTCGACCGTGACGTCAACACGGTCTTCCAGGACTACGCCCTCTTCCCGCACATGACCGTGCTGGAGAACATCGGCTACGGACTGCGCGTGCGCGGCGTGGCCAAGAGGGAACGAACCGAGCGCGCCCAGGAGGCGCTCGAGTCGGTGCGGCTGAGCGCGTTCGGGTCGCGCAAGCCGAGCCAGCTCTCCGGCGGGCAGCGACAGCGGGTCGCGCTCGCGCGGGCGACCGTGGTGCAGCCCAAGGTGCTGCTGCTCGACGAGCCCCTGGGCGCGCTCGACCTCAAGTTGCGGGAGGAGATGCAGGTCGAGCTCAAGGAGATCCAGCGCGAACTCGGCATCACCTTCATCTTCGTGACGCACGACCAAGAGGAGGCGCTCACGCTCAGCGACCGCATCGCGGTGTTCAACAACGGCAAGATCGAGCAGCTCGGCACGCCGAGCGAGATCTACGAGCAGCCGAGCTCGCCGTTCGTCGCGTCGTTCGTCGGCACGTCGAACATCTTCGACGATGCATCCTCGCAAGCCATTCTGGGTCGCTCGGGCTTCAACTCCGTGCGCCCGGAGAAGATCACCCTCAAGGCGGCCGGATCCACGGCTGCAAGCGGCGCTCGCGCCGTGACGGGGGTCGTTGCCGAACAGATCTACCTGGGCACGAGCACGCGAGTGCTCGTCGACCTCGACAACGGCCCCCGTCTCAACGTGCTCGAGCAGAACGCGTCGACTCGCACCGACCACGACCGGCGCGGCGAGGCTGTCGTCGCCGAATGGCTCGACCGCGACGTCGTCGCGCTGGGAGCGCCCGTGGCGGCGAGCACGACCTGAATGACCCTATGACCCGAGTGACCACACGACCTGCAACACCCACACGAAAAGGAATGGAGACACAGCAATGCGAATCAATCCAAGAAGGGCGGTGTTCACGGGCCTCGCGATCGCGTCGGTCGCGGTGCTCGCCGCGTGTGGAACTGCCGAAGGTGGCGGCGGAGGGGACGACCCGGCCGAGGGCGGCGGGGAGCTCGAGGGCTCGGTCTCGCTCCTCGCGTGGCCGGGCTACGTCGAGGACGGCTCCAACGACCCAGCCGTCGACTGGGTGACCGGGTTCGAAGAGGAGACCGGGTGCGAGGTGACCAGCAAGACGTACGGCACCTCGGATGAGGCGTTCAACCTCATGAAGACCGGGGAGTACGACGTGGTTGCCGCATCGGGTGACCTGTCGCTGCGACTCGTCGCCGCGGGCGACGTCGCGGCGGTGGACACCGATCTGCTCGAGAACTACGACGGCATCTTCGACTTCCTGAAGATGCAGTCGTGGAACAGCGTGGATGGCGTGGCCTACGGCATCCCGCATGGCTACGGCGCCAACCTGCTCATGTACAACACGGAGGTGTTCCCGGACGGGCTCACCTCGTGGAGTGCGGTCTTCGATGACGCGGCCGCCAACAGCGGCAAGGTGACGGCGTACGACTCGCCGATCTACATCGCGGATGCCGCGGTCTACCTCATGGCGCACAGCCCTGAGCTCGGCATCGAGAACCCGTACGCGCTCGACGAGACGCAGCTCGCTGCGGCGGTGGACCTGCTGAAGGCCCAGCGCGAACACATCGGCGAGTACTGGAGCGACTACCTCAAGGAGATCCAGGCGTTCGAGACCGGCGACTCGGTCGTCGGAACGACCTGGCAGGTCATCCAGAACTCGATCACGACCGGCAACACCGAGGTCGTGCTGCCCGATGAGGGCACCACGGGATGGTCGGACACCTGGATGATCGCCTCAGAGGCAGCGAGCCCGAACTGCGCGTACGCGTGGCTCGACTGGATCGCGAGCCCCGAGGTGAACGCCCAGGCGACGGGCTACTTCGGCGAGGCGCCGTCGAGCCAGGAAGCGTGCGAGTTCCGCGAGGACTGCGAGGCGTTCCACGCCGGAGACGCCGACTACGCGTCGCAGATCTGGTACTGGTCGACGCCGATCGCGGACTGCCTCGACGGTCGCACCGATGTTGAGTGCACCGACTACTCGCAGTGGACCACGGCCTGGCAGGAGATCAAGGGCTAGTGAGCACTGAGCTGACAGCTGTCCGTGCTGCGGTTCCCCAACCCAGGGGAACCGTGGCACGGCGGTTGTCCGTGCTCCTGAGCAGAAGGCCGCGGCTGCGGCTCGGCCTCCTGCTCACCGCGCCGCTGTTCTGGCTCGGACTCGTCTACATCGCCGCGCTCGCCGCACTGCTCATCACCGCGCTGTGGACGGTCGACTCGTTCACGGGCATCATCTCCCAGACCTGGACGCTCGACAACATCATCACGGTGCTCACCGGCTCGCTCTACCAGACGGTGACGCTGCGCACCGTTGGCGTCGCGTTGCTCGTGACGGTCGTCGACATCCTCATCGCGTTGCCGATCGCGTTCTTCATGGCCAAGGTGGCATCGACGAGGATGCAGCGCATCCTGGTCATCGCGGTGCTCATGCCCCTCTGGGCGAGCTACCTCGTCAAGGCGTACGCATGGCGCTCGGTGCTCAGCAACGGCGGCATCCTCGAGTGGACCCTCCAGCCGTTCGGTCTCGAGGGTCCCGGGTACGGCCTGCCGGCCACCGTGCTGACGCTGGCCTACCTGTGGCTGCCGTACGTGATCCTGCCGATCTACGCGGGACTCGAGCGGGTGCCGGACTCGCTGCTCGAGGCATCCAGTGATCTGGGTGCGAAGACGTGGCGCACCCTGACCTCGATCGTGCTGCCCATGCTGTGGCCCGCGATCATCGCCGGCTCGATCTTCAGCTTCTCGCTCTCGATGGGCGACTACATCACGGTCAACATCGTCGGCGGTGCGAGCCAGCTGCTCGGCAACCTCGTGTACACGAACGTCGGTGCGGCGAACAACCTGCCGCTCGCGGCGGCGATCGCGCTCATCCCGATCGTCATCATGTTCGTCTACCTCGCGATCGTGCGTCGCTCGGGAGCGCTGAACAATCTATGAACGGACCACGAATTGAGACTGTCGCGGCTGTCGAAGGGTGTGCTCGGTGGGATCACGCTCGTGATTCTCGCGATCATCTACCTGCCGTTGCTGGTCGTGTTCGTGAACTCGTTCTCGACGAGCGAGTCGCTGGTCTGGCCGCCACCGGGCTTCACGCTCGAGTGGTGGGGGAGGGCGTTCCAGAACGAGGGTGCGCTCAACGCGATCGGTACGAGCGTGCAGGTGGCACTCGCATCCACCGCCATTGCACTCGTGCTCGGCACGCTCATCTCGATCGCCCTGCAGCGCTACAAGTTCTTCGGCCGCGACTCGGTGAGCCTGCTCGTGATCCTCCCGATCGCGCTGCCCGGCATCGTCACGGGCATCGCGCTCAACAACGCGTTCCGCACCATCCTCGACCTGCGGCTCGGCCTCATGACCCTCATCGTCGCGCACGCCACGTTCTGCATCGTCACGGTGTTCAACAACGTGATCGCGCGGCTGCGCCGCATGGGCACGAGTCTGGAGGAGGCCTCCGCCGATCTGGGCGCCGGGATCTGGACCACGTTCCGCCTCGTCACCTTCCCGCAGCTGCGCTCTGCGCTGTTCGCGGGCGGGCTGCTCGCGTTCGCGCTGAGTTTCGACGAGATCATCGTCACGACCTTCACGGCGGGCGGGGGCAGTGAAGACCCTGCCGCTGTGGATCCTCGACAACCTGTTCCGCCCCAACCAGGCACCGGTGGTCAACGTCATCGCCGTGGTGCTCGTGCTCGTCTCGATCATCCCGATCTACATCGCGCAGCGCGTCGCGGGAACGGAGGCGCTGCAGAAGTAGCCTGTACTCCGTGCCATCCACCAATCCGTTCGCGAACGAGAAGAAGACCCGCCGCCAGACCGAGTACGAGAAGCGCACCGCGGAGTACGTGCTGACCATCCGGGGTCGTACGTCGTGCGCGCCCACCTCGCGACGGGGTTCGCCAGTGACGGACGGGGGCTGGTGAGAGCGATCGGCATGCTCATGTACCAACCGCGAATGGTGCATTTCGTCGCCGACGGTCGCGGCCTCGCGGCGATGCAGAGTCGCAAGGAAGCGGAGTGGGAGAAGCCGTGGCGCGAGGTCATCTCGATCGACGTCGTCGGCAACTCGCCCACCCGGCTCCAGCTTGATGCGGTGGGATGGCACGCCCCCAAGCAGTTCGTGATCTGCAAGCCCGACGGCGAACCCGCCGCCCCCGGCGAGGTCTCGGTGGTCGCGCGTCGCTTGCGGGAGTTGGCGGCGATGCGCCATCGCGCGAACGACGCTCCGCCGTCGGAGTAGGCTTACTCGCGACAAACACGGGAGTCCGGTGAACCGGGCTGAGAGGAAGCTTCGAAGCTTCGACCGTCGAACCTGATCTGGATCATGCCAGCGCAGGGAGGCCTCTTGAAACCCGTGCCCTCTCAGAAGAGAAAGGCACGACAGTGACTACCACTGCACGCATCCACCACGCACGTCCCCCTACCGCTGGCGGGTCGTCGACATCATCGTCGCAGCCGTGATCGCGGTCGCCTGCGGGCGTGATCTTCCTCGGCTGGAACATCGCGTCCGACCTCGTTCACCGACCCGCTCGGCGCCGTACTTCCCGGCCTCCAGGCGCTCGGCTACGGCGTCTGGCTCCTCGCCGGCGTGCTCGCGGCGCTCATCGTCCGCAAGCCGGGCGCGGCGCTGTTCGCCGAGCTCGTCGCCGCGACGTGTCTCGGCGCTGCTCGGGGCCAGTGGGGTCTGCTCGACGCTCGAGAGCGGCCTTGTGCAGGGGCTCGCGCGCCGAACTCGTCTTCGCGATCTTCCTCTACAAGGTCTGGTCGCTGCCGGTCGCGATGCTGGCCGGTGCCGCTGCCGGTCTCGCGGCTGGGCGTCAACGAGCTGATCATCTACTACCCGGGTGTCGACGCGCCGTTCGCGATCGTCTACGTCGTCTGCGTACGTCGTGAGCGGCGCGCTGCTCGCCGGCCTGCTCGGCTGGCTGCTCGACGAAAGCGCTCGCTCGCACCGGCGCGCTCAACCGGTTCGCGTCGGGACGCGAGCTCGCGGAACGGGTCTGACGACGCCTCCGGGGGCGCCGCGGCCCCGCCGAGTTCGATCGCGGCGAGTGGATGGGGCTGGCGGCACGCCGGACGCCTCGCGTGGGCGCTGCCGCGACCTCGACCTCGTGATCGAGCCGGGGGAGCGCGTGCTGCTGCTCGGGGCATCCGGCTCCGGCAAGTCGACGCTGCTGCGCGCGATTGCGGGGGTGCTCGGGCACGACGAGGGCGAGTCGCGAGGGCTCGCTGCTCGTCGAGGGGCGCGGCGGCCGCGGCATCCGGGGTCGGGTCGGGCTCGTGCTGCAGGATCCGGACTCGCAGGTCGTGCTCTCGCGCGTCGGCGACGACGTCGCGTTCGGCTGCGAGAACCTCGGCGTGCCGCGCGACGAGATCTGGCCGCGCGTGCGGCACGCGCTCGACGCGGTCGGTCTCGATCTGCCGCTCGACCGCTCGACCTCGGCACTCTCGGGCGGGCAGAAGCAGCGCCTCGCGCTCGCCGGGGCGCTCGCCATGCGGCCCGGCCTCCTGCTGCTCGACGAACCGACCGCGAACCTCGACCCCGACGGCGTCACCGAGGTGCGGGATGCCGTCGGCCGCGTGCTCGACGCGACCGGCGCGACGCTCATCGTGGTCGAGCACCGCGTGGCCGTCTGGCAGCGGACTCGTCGACCGCGTGATCGTGCTCGCGCCGCGAGGGCGTGCTCGCCGACGGCGCGCCCGACGACGTGCTCGACGCGTCGGAGCTCGCCGCCGCGCGGCGTCTGGGTGCCGGCGTTCCCGCCGCCGCGACCGGCGCGCGGACGCGTGCACGCGCCCGAGGTGGTCGAGTCGCGCGGCGACCTCGCGGTCGGCCGCGACGGCGTGGCCGTGCAGCGCGACCTGGACGTCGACCGTGCACGCAGCTCGGCGGGCTGCTCGCGATCACCGGTCCGAACGGCGTCGGGCAAGTCCACGCTCGGGCTCACGCTCGCCGGGCTGCTGCCGCCGGTCGACGGGCGTGCGATCACCGCGCTCGCGCAGGCGTGCGGACCCGCACCGCTGGAAGTCGCGCGACCTGCTCACCCGCATCGGCACGGTGTTCCAGGACCCGGAGCACCAGTTCCTCGCCTCGACCGTGCGCGCCGAGCTCGAGGTCGGGCCCGCGCGCGCTCGGCACCGTCGCTCGGCGTCGTCGACGAGCTGCTCGAGCGGCTGCGGCTCGCGCACCTCGCGAAGGCGAACCCGTTCACGCTCTCGGGCGGCGAGCAGCGGCGGCTGAGCGTCGCGACCGTGCTCGCGACGCGCCCGCGCATCCTCGTGCTCGACGAGCCGACCTTCGGCCAGGACGCGCTCACCTGGGCCGAGATGGTCGCGATCATCGCCGGCCTCGTGGATGACGGGGCCGCCGTCATCACGATGACGCACGACCTCGACCTCGTCGACGCGCTCGCCGACGATCGTCGGACCTGTCGTGACGACCTCCGTCGCCCGTCGACGCGACCACTCCGGCCGGCTCCGCGATCAACCCGGTCGCGAAGCTCGCCGCCGCCGCGCTGCTCGCCGCGTGTCCTGATCGTCACGCTCGACTGGGTGTCGGCGGGGGTCGCCCTCGCTGCTCGAGCTGCTGCTCATTCCCGCTGCTGCGCATCCCACCGAAGCAGCTTCTGGCTGCGCACGCTGCCACTCTGGATCGCCGCGCCCCTCACGGCGCTGACGATCGCGCTCTACGGGCGCGAATCCGGCACCGTGCACTTCGAGTGGCTGTTCATCCGCGTGAGCGACGGATCGCTCGAGTTCGCCGCTCGCGACCCTGCTGCGCGTGCTCGCGATCGCGCTGCCCGCCGTGGCGCTCTTCATCACGATCGACCCGACCGACCTCGCCGACGGCCTCGCGCAGACGCTGCGACTGCCGGCGCGCTTCGTGCTCGGCGCCCTCGCGGGCCTTCGGCTGATCGGGCTCGCCGGTCGAGGACTGGCGTTCGGTCGAGCCTCGCTCGTCGCGCGCAGAGGGGTGGGCGATCGCAACGCGGTTCGCCGGTTCTTCGGCATGGCGTTCGCGCTGCTCGTGCTCTCGATCCGGCGCGGCTCGGTGCTCGCGACGGCGATGGAGGCGCGCGGGTTCGGCGCGCCCGATCCGCCGCACCTGGGCGCGGCCTGCGCGCTGGGGTGCACGGGAGTGGGCCGTGACACTCCTCGGGCTCGCGGTCGGTGGCGTGGCGGTTGCGGCGGCCGTCGTGACCGGGCACTTCACACCGATCATCGGTGGCGTGTGATGGGAGGAGCGGGCGACAAGACGCTCGGGCGTCGCATCCTGATCGATGGTCGGTCCGGCTCCGGCAAGACCGAACTGGCGCGCGCGATCGTCGACGACTGGCCCGGCGCGCAACTCGTGCGGTTGGACGAGGTGTATCCGGGATGGCACGGGCTCGCCGCCGCGTCGAGCTCGTGCCGCGCATCCTGACCGCCGACTCGCTACCCGACGTGGGACTGGGCGGCACACGAGCCCGGACCGCGTCGCACCCTCGACCCGTCCCGCCCGCTCGTGGTGGAGGGCGTTGGCGCGATCAGCCGCGCATCCCGGCCGCTCGCCGACTACGCGATCTGGGTCGAACTGCCGGATGCCGCACGAAAGCGCCGCGCGCTCGACCGCGACGGTGACCTCTACGCGCCGCACTGGGATGCGTGGGCCGCGCAGGAGCGAGAGTTCATCGAACGCGAGCACCCCGAATCGCTCGCCGACGTGAGCATCGATGGCACGCACGCCGCGAATTGGCGCGCCTTGCTCGAGCCTGCGAGAGTGTTCGGGTGACCACCAGCGCCGTGACCAAACCGTTCATCTCAGCGTCGGAGCTGGCCGACCGCCTGCTCGAGTCCGACCGGCCCGCGGTGCTCGACGCGAGCATCCGACTGCACGCTGCGACCTTCGACGGGGACTACCGCAAAGACATCCTGCGCGGCGAGTGGGTCGAGGCGCACATCCCCGGATCGCAGTACGTCAACATCGTCACGCAGTTCAGCGACGAGGGCGCCCCGCTGCATTACACCCACCCCGAGCCGCAGCAGATCGCCGACGAGCTCGCCCGGCTCGGCATCGAGCAGGGTCGGGAGGTCGTCGTCTACGACTCGACCGGCACGCTGTTCGCCGCGCGCCTCTGGTACCTCCTGCGCTGGATCGGCGTGCCCGTGAGCGTGCTCGACGGCGGATTCGCAGCGTGGGTCGCCGGCGGTCACCCCGTCGAATCAGGCGAGCAGGATGCCGCTGCGCCCGTGCCCAGCTGGCGGGCCGAGCCCGTGCGGCGCGCCTGGGTGAGCAAGGAGGAGCTGCTCGAGCGCTCAGACCTGGACCCGTCACAGCAGGCTCCCCTGGTGTGCGCGCTGCCGCGCGGCAGCTTCACGGGAGCCGACCCCACGCGCTACGCGCGTCGTGGTCGCATCCCCGACAGCGTCAACGTGTCGAGCCGTGACCTGTTCACGTCCGATGGACACCTGAAGAGCCGCGTCGAGCTGATCCTGGCGTACGAGCAGGAGGATGTGCACGTCGGCGACGGCGAGGTGCTGCTCTACTGCGGTGGCGGCATCTCGGCATCGGGCAGCGCGCTCACGCTCGCCGCGATCGGGCAGAACGCGGTGCGCATCTACGACGGCTCGCTCGAGGAGTGGAGCGCCGATCCGGCGCTGCCGCTCGAAGTGGGCTAGTTGATTCGGACGTACTCGTGGATGGCGTATCCGCCCACCGGGAACAGGGTCAGCGTGTCGCTGTAGCAGTCCACATAGATCTCCGTCACCCCTCCGAGTCCCGACTCTGGAATTTCGAATGGCATGTCACCGGTCGAGGTTCCGTTGATGTCAGCCGTGTTCGTGACCGTCACGTCTGACTCCCACTGCACGGGCGTAGCGATTCCGGCCGATGTCTGGAAGAGCAGTTGACCCGCGGAGAGTCCAAACTGGCGCTGGGTGAACGTCAGGGTGAGTCCATCGGAGAGCGGCGAGACCATCGTGAAGGTCATATCGGTGTTCATGCCGATGATGTCGTTGTCCGGCCACTCGAGCAGTTGGGTGCCGTCGCCGACAGCTGACACGATCGGGCTGCCGGCGGCCTGCATGTGCGTGAGCATCTGGTCTGCAAGATCCTGCACATCCAGCGCCCAGGTGTGGCCCTGAGCGCACTGCTGCACCTCCGTGGCGTCCTGCCCGAGCCACTCGCTGCCCTCGCCGGTGGGCAACGGCTCGGCATCTTCCTCAGAAGCGTTCTCGTTGGCCTCGCGATCCTCGGTCGATGGGGGAGCGCAGGCGGTCATCAGCATCAGCAGCACAGCAGGGATCGCGAGCGCGCTCGTCACGGTACGGTTCACAGTCATCCGATGCTCCTCCGTGTCGTTGGGCTTGACCCTACGCCCATCCGAGCTCGTGCAGTTGGTCGTCGTCGATGCCGTAGTAGTGCGCGATCTCGTGCACGAGAGTCACGTGGATCTGGTCCTTGAGGTCGTCGAGGTCTTCCGCGATCGCGAGGAGTGGCTCGCGGAACAGCACGATGCGGTCTGGCAGTTCGCCGAATCCATATCGGTCGCGTTCGGTGAGCGCCGTGCCGTCGTAGAGGCCGAGCAGGTCGAGCGAGCCATCCTCCGGGCGTGACTCCGTCACGAACACGATGTTGTCGAGGCCGTCGACCATCTCGTCGGGCAGCAGGTCGAGTTCATCGACCACGAGCTTCTCGAAGGCTTCATCGTCGAGGTCGAGGGGCATCAGCCGTCCACCGCCCGCACGAGCGACTCCTGCAGGGCGCCCAGCACGTCGTACGCCTCGCGGAGGGCGAGGCCGGTTTCGGAGGCGTCATCCTGCCCGTCGCCGTCGTCCCGGATGCCGATGCGGCTCGCGAGCACCAGCCGGATGTCGGTGAGCGAGCGCATCCACCGCATCGCGCCGCCCTCGTCGAGCTCGACCTCGCGCGGCCACTCCCCGGGCGCGAGCGCCGCCGCGATGAGACGCGCGTTCGCGACCTTGCGGCTCGCGAGATCCGTCTCGGTCATGATGCGGTACTCCGCTTGGGCCTCCCGATCGTCGCGATAGGCCTCGGGCAGCAGTCGTTGCACCGCCGGGTCGCGGTCGGACCGTTCCTCGACGAGTTGGGCGACCTGCAGCGCGAGGCCCGCGACCACGCCAGCTTCGAACTCGTCGAACTGCGCCCACAGCACCTCGCCCTTGCGCACGAAGAGCATCATGGTGCGGCGCTCATTCCTTGGACACCGTGGCCCACAGGCCGAACTCGTGCATCGCCTCGACGTGGCGTTCCATCGCCTCGCGAGGTCCGGATGCGACGACCGCACGTCCCTCGTTGTGCACGAGCAGCATCCTGCGCTCCGCCTCCGCCCGCTCGAACCCGAAGTAGCTGCGGAACACGAACGACACATAGGACATGAGGTTGACGGGGTCGTTCCACACGATCGTGACCCACGGTTGATCGAGGCGCGACTCGACGGCGGACTGGGTCCGCTCCTCGGTCCTCTCCTCGATCTCCGGCATTCCTCCAGCTTAAACGCGGAACGGCCCGCCGAAGCGGGCCGTTCCCATGGGGTGACCGACGGGGCTCGAACCCGCGACATCCGGCTCCACAAGCCAGCGCTCTACCAACTGAGCTACGACCACCATGCCTGCTCGGAATTCCGAGGAATCCGTGCGCAGCCCAACGAGTCTAGCGCAGGTCGCGGCGGCGCACGATCACGCGGTTCGGGATTCGGAGCGGACGGCGAAGTGCTCGACGACCGAGGCGGAGATCGCCTGCACCTCATCCGTCGTGGGTCCCGGCTCGCTCACGAAGGCTGCCTTGCGGTAGTAGTCGAGTTCACGGATCGACTCGCGGATGTCGGCGAGCGCGCGGTGTCCGCCATCCTTCGCCGGAGCGTTGAAGTACACCCGCGGGAACCAGCGGCGCGAGAGCTCCTTGATCGAGGACACGTCGATGCTGCGGTAGTGCAGGTGCTTGTCGACGCGCGGCATGTACTTGGCGAGGAACGTGCGGTCGGTGCCGATCGTGTTGCCCGCGAGTGGCGCAGTGCCGGGTGTTGGCACGAATCGCAGGATGTACTCGTTCACCGCGTACTCCGCGTCGGCGAGCGAGACGCCGTTCGGAATCTCGTCGAGCAGGCCGCTCTCACGGTGCATGTTCGTGACGAAGTCATTCATGTGCTCGAACGCATCCTGGTCGGGCTTGATCACGATCGTGAAGCCCGGGTCGACCGCGACGAGGTCGTAGTCGGTGATGACGACCGCCACTTCGACCAGCTCGTCGATGCCGATGTCGAGGCCGGTCATCTCGCAATCGATCCAGACGAGAAGATCACCGGGTGACGCCATGCCCTGAAGTCTAGCCGCGGCCTGTGACCGGGGATGGGCGGGGCAGCTTCGGGTCGATGCCGTCACCGGTCGACACCCTGCGGATCCGTCGGCCGACCCACGGCAGTGCGTGCCGCTGCAGCCACCCGAACGTGCCGAGCGACGGGCGCGCGGAGTCGATCACGAGCGGGATGGACACATCGGCGATCTCGAAGTACGGCACGTGAAGGGCATGGGCAGCCCGAGTCGCGATCAGGCGGTGGCCGGCGGGGGAGAGGTGCACGCGATCCTCCGCCCACATCGTGCGGTGCTGCAGCTCGCGCATGCCCCACAGATCGAGGGTGATCGTGCCGTAGCGTCTCGCAATGCTCCACAGGTTCGCGTTGTAGACGGCGGCACGGCCGCGCAGCGGCTTGAGGAAGAACGCGAACCGCGGGTCGAACGACGTGGCGAGCAACACGTCGGTGCCGGACTTGCGCAGTTTCGCGACCGCGGACTCGATCTCGGCCGCGAGGGCATCAGGATCGGCTTTCGCCGACATCAGATCGTTGCCGCCGATCAGGATCGACACCAGGTCGGCCCGCAGTTCGATGGCTCGGGGCACCTGGTCGGCCACGACATCCCGCACCCGTCGCCCACGCACGGCGAGGTTGGCGAACTCGAGCGTCGTGCCACGCAGTTCCGCGTGCCGGGCCAGGATCGCGGCGAGGCGATCCGCCCAGCCCAGCCATGGCTCGCCGCGACCGACGATGGGGTCGCAGAGCCCCTCGGTGATCGAATCACCGAGCGCCACGTACCGCTTCCAGCCGCCCACGGTTCCAGTGTCATGGTCGGTGGATGCCGCGAGCCAGCGCCGAACGCCCGATGCACGCGCTGTGCATCCACTGTTCCCCGCTCGTACACCGGACGACCAGCCCTGCCTCTAGCCAGCCGCGTCTGGTACTACTGGAACCATGACAGACAGCGTTCCCACCCTCAGTCGCGGCGACGAGTACGTCGTGTTCTACGTCGGCGGCCCGTACGACGGCACCGACGACCGTCGCATCAGCACCGACGGCAGCTGGGATACCGAGCTCACCGTGATCGCCGCCGTCGACGGCAAGGAGACGCAGATGGTCTACGGCGCTCCCGTGGCCAAGCGCGTCGGCGAGCAGGTGCAGGTCACCTACACGTGGGACCAGCTCGACAGCGAAGCCGCGGAAGACCCGGAGGATCGCGGGGAGTTCTAGGCGCCCCAGCGACGTCCTTCGGGCCGATCCGCAGGCTCACCGGGTATCCTTGGTCGTCGCCCCCGTACCGGACAGGCCTTCTAATCCTGAGTACCGTAAGCGGATCGATGCGGGTTCGAGTCCCGCCGGGGGCTCCGCTTCCGAAAGATCGGTAACCCCGAGTACCGTTCCTCTCAAAGATCGTGCGATCCGACAGGAGCGACCATGACCAAGGGCGGACCCAGCGGATACGTTGCGGCCGGACTGCTTGGGGTGGTGGCGGTGGTTGCGGTGGTCGGGTCGATCGTCCCGGCATCCACTGGTCCGACCGTCGTCACATTCGAAGTCGCGGGCTACGCCGATGAGACCTACAAGATCGAGCTCGCGACTCCCGAGCTCATCGAGCACGTGAAGCAGATCATGGCCGGCGACGAGGTCGCGCTGATTCCGAATGGGCTGGTCGTGCGTGACGATCCGAGCGTGAACGCGCCGTGGTCATGGCACATCGACCCGGCCTCGCTCGACTTCGCCGACGTCACGACGGAGGTCTGCGACGGACTGCCGTCGTACGTCGAGGACGGCACGGTGACGTCGCCGTACTTCTGCCCGTGGGTGACGAAGGTGATCGACCTCACGGGGCCGGGCGCGAACTAGGTCGAACTCGGCGAACAGGCGCTATGAAGTCTTCGAGTCGGCGAGCGGGCTCTTCGGCAGCACGGCGGTCTTCTCGGTAGTCGGCTCCTGGCCGGCGACCCACTGCTGCTGCTTGTGGTCGAGCTCGCGGTCTGGCCCTGCTCCGGTCGCGTCGTCGTAGCGCCACGCGGCGAGATCCTGGGCGAACAGCTTGCGGGCGCGGGAGGGCTTCGTCTGCCAGGCGATGAGCCCGTTCTGGTAGTCCTGCAGGTCTTGCTCGGCCTGGAAGCTGAAGTTCGCGGAGTTGCGCTTCATCTCGATGAGCTGGTGCGCTGACCACTCCGCGGCGAGATCGGCTCCCGCGACCGGCAGCATCCGTACGCGGATCTCAGCCTCGGCGACCTGGAAGTCGACGTGCTCCTTCTCCTGCGCGGTCAATGAGCTCCACTTGGCGGCGCGTCGACCAGCCGCGATGAGGGATGCGACGGCAGCGGCCTTGTGCTGACGGTCGTGCTGCTGCATCAGCCCGCGGATCGCACCACGCGCGATCGCGCCGGCGATGAGGCCACCGAGCAGGATCGCGAGGAAGGGGAGCACGGTGCTCGAGATGAACTCTCGGCCGTCGCTCGAGGAGAACCAATCGACGATGTCATTCCACCACTGCATGTGACGCACTGTAATCCCGGGGTACAAAATCTGCGCCAACCGCACGGGCGAGTCGCGGAGGCTGGGAGTGGGTCGGGCGCGGGGTCAGAGCAGGGTCAGAAGCGGAAGCAGTCCATCGCGTCATCCACGGTCCAGAACTCGCCAACAGGCAGGAATCGGCGCTGACGCTGCAGCATGCGCTTGGCGACGAAGCGGGATCCCGCGTCGGTCGTCACCTGCTCGATGTAGCCGAGCACCTCGCCGTCGGTGCGGGTGACGCGCCAGAGGTCGTCGTGCAGCTGGATGCTCGCGACGCCGAGCCGGGTTGCCGCTCGATCGAACACGCCCTGCTCGGCGGCGTCGGTCTCAGGTGTCAGGTACGAAGGTGCGAAATCGAGGATGGTCATGCGAACTCCTTGAGGACGGCCGGCCGGGATTCGAAGATATGTTCGATACTACGCCTGACCACCGACATTGCACAGTGTCGCTCGCTACACCCTTGCGCTGCTCGGGGCGATTGCGAGGTCGGCATCCACCACCTTGTTCTTCCGCGCCGTCTGGGCGAGCACGATGCCAGCGAGCACGACGGCCGCGCCAGCCATCTGTGCGACGTTGAGTTGCTGACCGAGCCACAGCCACGCGATCACGAATGCGAACAGCACTTCGCTCGACGCGATGATGCCTGCGGCGGTCGCCTTCATCTTCGAGAGCGCCGTCAGTGACAGCAGGAATGGCAGGAATGATCCGAAGACCACGCAGCACAGCAGCACGACCCAGAACGGCAGCACGACGAACTCGAGATTGCCCGTGAGCGAGACCGGCTCGGTGAACAGCGCGGGCTCGAGCTCCCACCAGCCGCTGAAGAACGCCCAGAACACCGACGCGACGAGTCCAGTCCAGAACGAGACGGCCAACGGCGAGGTCGAGTTCACCTGGCGTTCGCCAACGAGGAAGTAGAACGCGAGGGTCACGGCGGCCGACATCGCGAAGAACACCCCGATCGGGTCGAGGGTGCTGTTCCACACCTCGGCGACGACCGCGAGGCCCGCGAGCACGAGGCCGATCGCAACCCAGAGCCGGGCCTTCACCTGTTCCTTCAGGAAGAAGAACGCCACGACGGCCACCATGAGCACGGCCGTGTACTCGAGCAGCAGGGCGATGCCGACCGGCAGCAGGTGCACGGCATACGCGTACGTCGCCTGCAGCAGCGCGACGCCCACGATGCCGAGCACGACCATCACCCCGAACTGCCGCAGCGTGATGCGGAACGCCGTGCGGTCAACGACCAGCAGGATGAGCCCGGAGACGACGAACATCGCGACCACCCGGAACTGCGTCACTTGCGTGCCCGAGATGCCACTGTCGAGCAGCACTTTGGTCAGGCTGCCGTTCGCTCCGAACAGCAGCGCTGCGGCGAGGGCGTAGAGGTACCCCACGGCTAGCTCGGGATGGTCAACGCGAGCCCGTGCCATCCACAGCGAGCGGTTCGATGGCGGCGAGTTCGTCGTCTGTCAGTTCGGGGGCGGATGCCGCGGCAAAGCTGTCCTCGAGCTGCGCGACGCTCGACGCACCGATGAGCGCCGATGTCACCTGCGGGTGACGCAGCACCCAGGTGAGCGCGAGCTGCGCGAGGGACTGGCCACGAGCGGCGGCGATGTCGCTGAGGGCTCGCGCGCGGTCGAGGTACTCGTCGGTGAGGTTCGCCGCGGAGAGGAACGGGCTGTTCGCCGCGCGCGAGTCCGGCGGCATCCCCTTGAGGTAGCGGTCGGTGAGCAGACCCTGGGCGAGCGGCGAGAACACGATGCTGCCGATGCCGAGTTCGTCGAGCACCGGGAACAGCCCGCGCTCGATGTGGCGGTCGAACATGTTGTAGCGGGGCTGGTGGATGAGCAGGTGGATGCCGTGCTCACCGAGCGCGGCGGCCGCTGCGCGAGTCTGCTCGGGGTTGTAGTTGGAAATGCCCGCGTACAGCGCCTTGCCGGATTGCACGGCCGAAGCGAGCGCGCCCATCGTCTCCTCGATCGGGGTCTCCGGATCGGGGCGGTGGTGGTAGAAGACATCGACGTAGTCGACCCCCATGCGCGCGAGGCTCGCGTCGAGCGACGAGAGCAGGTACTTGCGGCTGCCCCAGTCTTGGTACGGGCCATCCCACATCGTGTAGCCGGCCTTCGTCGAGAGCACGAGCTCGTCGCGGTACGCCCGGAAGTCCTTCGCGTGGATGATGCCGTAGTTGCTCTCCGCCGATCCGGGCGGCGGACCGTAGTTGTTCGCAAGGTCGAAGTGCGTGATGCCGAGGTCGAACGCCCTGCGCAGGATCGCCCGCTGAGTGTCGAGTGGGCGATCGGTGCCGAAGTTGTTCCAGAGCCCGAGCGAGATCCGCGGAATCCTGAGGCCGCTGCGGCCGACCCTCACGTACTCAGTGCTCTTGTAGCGATCGTTGGCGGCGGCGTAGACCTCGATGTCGGGCATCCATCAAGCGTAGGGTCTGCAAACGACACGTCGTTGCCGCACACGTCACCCTCACGTCATTTGTCAAGGCTTGCTGAGAATCGTGCGATGACCCGGTCGGCGGGCGTAGCGTCGAAGGAGCATCGACTGAAAGGGAACGACATGAACCAGACCACACTCACAGGGCGCACCTGGGTGGCATTCGGACCGGCGGGGGCAGTGGGTTCCATCCATAGTGTGGACGGCGGCTTCACCTTCAAGCTGTTGGGCGATGAGGACTTCCGGGCTGTGTATCCCACCCTCGAGGTCACCAAGAGCGCGCTGCATGCGAGCCTGCTGCCCGGAGCCGAGTGGCCGGAGTTCCGCGAGCACTGACCTGTTCTGGGAGCGGACTCCTCTCCTCACCCGTGCACACGAACGCCGGTCGTCCCCCGATGGGAGCGGCCGGCGTTCTCCATGAGCGCATCCGGTCGACACTGGCTGCATCACGGTCCGGGGCGGCCGATCCCGGCACGAGCGTCGCACCCGGGCCGTGGTCCTGACCAGCGCAGTCCCGACCCCAAGAGGAGAGATCATGTCCGACCACCTGACCATCACCGGCCTCGTTGCCACCCCGCCGAGGCACATCATCACGAGCGAGGGTCTGCCGATCACGTCATTCCGCCTTGCCTCCACCCAGCGTCGCTTCGACCGCGGCCAGGAGAAGTGGATCGACGGTGAGACCAACTGGTACACCATCACCGCGTTCCGCCAGCTCGCCATCCACGCGGCCGGTTCGATCGAGAAGGGCCAGCGGGTCGTGCTCAGCGGGCGTCTGCGCATCCGTGAGTGGGAGAACGGTGAGCGCACCGGAACCACCATCGATATCGAGGTTGACGCGCTCGGCCACGATCTCGCCTGGGGCACATCAGCCTTCACTCGCAGCATCACGACGAGTGCGCCGAAGGATGCCGCGGCAACCCCCGAACGCGAGGCTGAGGCCGCACTCGACGACGAATCCGGCGACGCGCCCGACGACCGTGCCGCGGTGCTCACCGAAGAGTCGGATGCGGAATCCGAAGCGGTGCCGTTGCCGTTCTGAAATCCCGTGACTGCCCTTCACGGTTCACGGCGAATGCCGAGGATTGCGAGACGTTCTGGTCTTAGACTCATCTCCGGCGCAGCGTCGATCCGACGGCCGCGCTGGTGGAGGGACTCGATGGGAACGAAGGGCGGGATCGCATTCGTCGCGGTCGCTGCGGTCGCGCTTATCGCGCTCGTGGGCTGCGTGCCGACCGAGCCGATGCCGACGCCGACGAGCAGCACGAAGTCCGCAACTCCAACCCCGACCCCGACCCCGACCAAGGCGAACAAACTCGACCCGACCGGAACTGCAGAAGAGAACCTGCCCTTCTGGCAGGAACTCGTCGAAGGCATGAGCACCACCTACGGCATGGCCGACGGCACTGCGATGATCCAGACGCTCGTCGATCAGGGGTTCAACAAGGCCGACATGGAAGTCACCCCCAACGTGACCGCGATCGGTGAACGAGTCGATTCGGTGATCTTCTCGGTGCGGTTCGACGGCCAGTGCTTCATCGGTCAGATCTTCCCCGATCGCTTCAGCGCGACGCTGCAGCCCCTCCTCGGAACCGGCAAGTGCCTCGTGGGTTCAACTCGTCCAATTGACTTCTGAGCTGTCTTGTCGCGCCGCCGCTGCTGCGGCGCGACGTCGTCCGTCGAATCGCACGATGCGATCGCACGATTCGCCGGGATCACCAGACGAGATACGTCGCGTTCGCTGTAGGTGAGATCGGTCGGGCGACGTTGGCGAGCCAAATAGAATTGCGCGTATGGCCGAATACATTTACTCGATGGTCCGCGCCCGCAAGGCGGTCGGCGACAAGGTCATCCTCGATGACGTCACGATGTCGTTCCTGCCCGGCGCGAAGATCGGGGTGGTCGGTCCGAACGGTGCCGGCAAGTCGACGATCCTGAAGATCATGGCGGGGCTCGACACCCCGAGCAACGGTGAGGCGCGGCTCTCGCCCGGCTACTCCGTGGGCATCCTCATGCAGGAGCCCGAGCTCGACGAGACCAAGACCGTACTCGAGAACGTGCAGGACGGCGTGCGCGAGATCAAGGACAAGGTCGACCGTCACTCCGCGATCGGCCTCGAGATGGCTGAGCCTGACGCGGACTTCGACGCGCTGCTCGAGGAGATGGGCAAGCTCCAGGAGGAGATCGACGCGGCCGACGCGTGGGACCTCGACTCCCAGCTCGAACAGGCGATGGATGCCCTGCGCACGCCCCCATCCGACGCGACCGTCGCGAACCTCTCCGGCGGTGAGAAGCGCCGTGTCGCGCTGACCAAGCTGCTGCTGCAGAAGCCGGACCTCCTCCTGCTCGACGAGCCCACCAACCACCTCGACGCCGAGTCTGTGCTCTGGCTCGAGCAGCACCTTGCGAAGTACCACGGTGCCGTGCTCGCCGTGACCCACGACCGGTACTTCCTCGACAACGTCGCGCAGTGGATCGCCGAGGTCGACCGCGGTCACCTCTACCCGTACGAGGGCAACTACTCCACGTACCTGGAGAAGAAGGGCGCCCGCCTCGAAGTTCAGGGCAAGAAGGACGCAAAGCTCGCGAAGCGACTGTCGTCGGAGCTCGAGTGGGTGCGCAGCAACGCGAAGGGCCGCCAGGTCAAGTCGAAGGCGCGCCTCGCGCGCTACGAGGAGATGGTCAACGAAGCCGAGAAGACGCGCAAGCTCGACTTCGAGGAACTCGTGATTCCCGTCGGCCCGCGCCTGGGCTCGCAGGTGATCGACGCGAAGAACCTGCAGAAGGGCTTCGACGGGCGCATCCTGATCGACGGACTGAGCTTCACCCTGCCGCGCAACGGCATCGTCGGCATCATCGGGCCGAACGGCGTCGGCAAGACCACGCTGTTCAAGACGATCGTGGGGTTTGAGCCGCTCGACGGCGGTGACCTCAAGATCGGCGAGACGGTCGACATCTCGTACGTCGACCAGAACCGCGGCGGCATCGACCCGAACAAGACGCTGTGGGAGGTCGTCTCCGACGGCCAGGACTTCATCCAGGTGGGCAAGACCGAGATCCCATCCCGCGGATACGTCAGCCAATTCGGTTTCAAGGGCCCCGACCAGCAGAAGAAGGCCGGCGTGCTCTCCGGCGGTGAGCGCAACCGCCTCAACCTCGCGTTGACCCTCAAGCAGGGCGGCAACCTGCTGCTGCTGGACGAGCCGACCAACGACCTCGACGTCGAGACCCTCGGCAGCCTCGAGAACGCGCTGCTCGAGTTCCCCGGGTGTGCGGTGGTCATCACCCACGATCGATGGTTCCTCGACCGGATCGCCACGCACATCCTCGCGTGGGAAGGCACCGACGACGACCCGGCCAAGTGGTACTGGTTCGAGGGCAACTTCGAGGCATACGAGGAGAACAAGATCGAGCGCCTCGGGCCGGATGCCGCGAAGCCGCACCGCTCGACGTACCGCAAGCTCACGAGGGACTGACGCCCGTGACGCGGCTGCACGTGCCGATCTCGCTCCGCTGGAGCGACTTCGACGCGTACGCGCACGTGAACAACGCGGAAATGCTACGCCTGCTCGAGGAGGCGCGCATCCAGGCATTCTGGAAGCCCGACACCGACGAGATACCCGCCGCCGCGACCGCGATCATCGACGGGCGCCCGGGGTCCGAGCTCATCACGCTCATCGCGCGCCAGGAACTCGAGTACCTCGCACCCATCCCGTACATGCGCGCGCCGATCGACATCGAGATGTGGATCGGGCGCATCGGCGGCGCGAGCCTCGAGATCTGCTACGAGCTCTACCCGCCGGTCGGCGTCGAACCGCGCACGCTGTTCACGCGCGCGGTGACGACGCTCGTGCTCGTGAACGCGGCATCCGGCAAACCCCAGCGCATCGGTGACGACCTGCGCGAGGCGTGGGCGCCCTACGTCGAGGAGCCCCTGCAGTTCACCAAGCGCGGGGCTTGAGCGCGACGCGATGATCGGCATCCGCGACTGCGAAGCCGCACAGGTCGCGTGGTTCGAGGCGAAAGCGCTCGCAGGGGGTCGCGCATGGAGTGACGGCGATCACCGCTGGTTCTCGTTCCCGGCGGAGCGGCACATCCACCTGCTGTTCCCGGAAGCACTGGATGCCGCCGCCGTCACGCGCGGCGTCGAGGAAGCGCGTCGGCTGCGGTTCACGGTCGGCGTCTGGCTTCGGCCGGAGACCGAAGCGCGTCTGCTCGCCGATGCCGGCTTCGAGCGCGGCTGGCAGCCGTGGTGGATGGTCGCCGAGTTGGCATCCGTGCCGAACGTCACCGACGAGCGGGTTCGCGTTGAAACGGCGACCGCCATCGAGTGGACGGCCGTGGCGCGAGAGCGGCGGAAGTCGTTCGGCGTGGCCACCGCGCACCTCGGGAGCCCTGAAGTGGCCGGAATCTTCGACATGGGCGTCTATCCGAAGTGGCAGCGTCAGGGCGTGGGATCGGCGCTGCTGTCCGCCGTGTGCGGTGCGGCGGCAGCCGCCGGCGCGACCTTCGCTGCCCTCAACGCGACGCCCGAGGGTGAACGGCTGTATTCGCGGCGGGGGTTCACGAGGGTGGGGGATGGCGAGACGTGGTGGCTGCACGCGCGGTAGACGTGCGGCCGCGACATCCACCGGTCAGGGCTTCGGCACCCGGATCATGCCCTCCTGGGCAACGCTGGCCATCAGCACGCCGTCTCGGCGGTAGATGCGACCGAGGCTGAGGCCGCGCCCGCCGTTGGCGTTCGGTGATTCCTGGGCGTACAGCATCCACTCGTCCACTCGTCCGAACCGGTGCCACCACATCGCGTGATCGAGACTCGCGATCTTGATGCCCTCGGTCGCCCACGACGTGCCGTGCCGCCGCATGATGGATTCGAGGATCGTGTAGTCGCTCGTGTAGGCGAGCGCTGCTCGGTGCAGCAGTGGGTCGTCGGGCATCGGGCCGATCGTCTTCATCCAGAGCGCTTGGTGCGCGACCCGCTCGCCGTCGACGCTCAGGAAGATCGGCGTTTCGAGGTAGCGGAGGTCGAACGCTCGCTGGGTGGCCCAATAGGTTGCCACAGGGTGATCCACACCTGCGAGGATGTCGCGGATCGTCGGCAGCGACTCGGGCTCAGCCAGCCCCGACGGCATGTCGACCTGGTGGTCGAGGCCCTCGTCCTCATCCTGGAACGACATGATCGCCGACAGGATCGGTACACCCGACTGGTAGGCCTGCGTGCGTCTGGTCGAGAACGAGCGCCCGTCGTGGATGCGGTCGACCGAGAACGTGATCGGCAGGTTCGCGTCGCCCGGCCGCAGGAAGTACCCGTGCATCGAATGCACGATGCGGTCCTCGCCGATCGTGCGCTGTGCGGCCATGAGCGACTGCGCGAGCACCTGTCCGCCGTAGACCCGACCGATGGGCGTTTGCTGGCTCGGACCTGTGAAGATGTCCTCGCTCGTGCGCGCCCCGGTGTCGGTGAGATCGAGCGCCGCCAGCATGCCGGACAGCGGGTCGCTCATGCTCTGTAGTGTAGACAGGTCATGAGCCGCACGTTCACCCTGGTCGACTCCCTCGCGCTCGGAGATCTCCACGTCTATCTCGGTCGCGCTGCGCGCGTCGACGACGGCTCCGTTCGCCTCATCGGCGGTTCGGGGGTGCTCGCGGTCTACGTCTCGGTGCTGCATCCAAGCGGCCTGCTCGACGAGTCGCCGACCGTGCTCGGCCTGCGCACGTTCGCGCTCACCACGCAGGACCCGTTTGACGTGGTCGTGCCGGTGCGCTCACTGCTGATGCGGGTCGAGGGGCTGCTCGAGTCATCCGGCTCGGAGGTCGGCGAGCCCGTGACGGTGAACCTGCCGACCGAGGTCAACACCGTGACCTGGGCCGCGATTTCGCCGCCGAGGGGTGGATGGCACGCCCTCCCGAACATCGACGGTGGCCTGCTCGACTCCGCCGCCCGCGCCGGCATCGAGGAGGTCGCTGCGGCGGTGCCATCCGCGGCCGGCGAGCAGATCGTGCAGAAGGTGCGCTCGGAGATCTGGGGACGCCCTGTCGACGGCTACGACTACATCCCCGCCGGTGCGGCGTTCGCTGCGCTGAGCCTCGGGTTCCTGCGCGAGGGCGACACGGTCACCCTCTACGAAACCGGCCCGTGGACTCGGCTCACGACGAAGCGCGGCCACGTACTCGTGAAGCGCCGCGCGTGGACCTTGGCTCGTTAGCCCGCCGCCGCCTCTGCGGCGGGCGTCGTCCGTCGAATCGCACGATGCGATCGCACGATTCGCCGGGATCACCTTGGCGGAAACGTCGCGTTCGATCGCCGCCTCCCCTAAATCAGACTGAACCCCTCGTCGATCCAGCCGGTGACGCCTCCGATCATCTTCTTCACGGGCCGGCCGAGTCGCGACGAGCGCGACGGCGGCCTTGTCGGCGCCGTTGCAGTGCGGACCGGCGCAGTAGACGACGAAGGTGGTGTCGTCGTCGTACGCGGCGAGGTTGCGTTCGTTGATGCGGCGGTGCGGCAGGTTCACGGCGCCATCCACGTGTCCTTCTTCGAACAGCTCAGGACTGCGCACGTCGAGCACCACGAAGCCGGGTTGGTGGTTCTCCAGGGCGAAGTGCACGTCCCAGCAATCCGTCTCGAACTGCAGGAGCGACGTGAAGTACGCGAGTGCTTCGTCAGGCGAGGCGGCGGGGATGTCGGTGACGGGACGGGATACTTCAATCAAGGGCATGTGCCAAGCCTGCCCGCTGGGCACCGACAGGTGCGCGCGAAATGGTGCCAAATGTGGTTAGGGATCTCGCCAAGGTGAGCCGTTTGCTGCGGAACTGGCCCGGAATCCGGGTGACGGCGCCCGCGTTGTCGCGAATGCGGGAAACGCGCTGCGAATCGCCGCTCGAGAGCTTGTAATCGCGGCGTGCCGACGCCGGGTTCCCGCATTCGCGACACTGCGCGCACGCCATCGTGGGGAGACGCTCACCGCCGCCCGGCGCGCCAGAAACCTCAGACCGAAGCTGCCGCTCCTCGGCCCGCGGCGCGCCCGCTGAAGATGCACCCGCCGAGGAACGTGCCCTCGAGCGCGCGGTAGCCGTGCACGCCGCCGCCGCCGAAGCCCGAGGCCTCGCCGGCGGCGAACAGGCCCGGGATGGCGCGGCCGTCGTGTCCTCGCGCGGCGCCGGTCAGGTCCGTCTCGATGCCGCCGAGCGTCTTGCGGGTGAGGATGTGGAGCTTGACCGCGATGAGTCGCTCCGGCAGCGTTCCTCGCAGGAGGGGAGCCGGCTTTGCAACGCGAATGAGCTTGTCGCCGCGATAGTTTCGCGCCTGTCGGATCGCGTTGATCTGCGCATCCTTGGAGAACTTGTTCGCCAGCTGACTGTCTCTCGCGAGGATCTCCTCCACGACGCGCTCGCGATCGAGCGGGGCATCGCCCGACTTGGCAACCATGCCATCGAGCAGCTCTTCTAGCGTGTCGGCGACCACGAAGTCCTCGCCGTGCTCCTTGAACGCCTCGACTGGTCCGGTGGCGCCCTTGCCGAGACGCTGCTTGAGCAGCTCGCGCACGCTCTTGCCCGTGAGGTCGGGGTTCTGCTCGCTGCCGGAGAGCGCGAACTCCTTCTCGATGATCGCCTGGGTGAGCACGAACCAGGTGTGGTCGTATCCGGTGGTGCCGATGTGAGCGAGGGTCGCGATGGTGTCGAAGCCGGGGAAGTTGGGCGCTGGCAGGCGTTTGCCCGTCGCATCCAGCCACAGGCTCGACGGGCCGGGCAGGATGCGGATGCCGTGCGCCGGCCAGATCGGATCCCAGTTGACGACGCCCTCGGTGTACGCCCACAGCCGGTCGCGGTTGATCAGACGCGCACCCGCGTCTTGCGTGATGCCGAGCATCCGGCCATCGACGAACGCTGGCACGCCCGACAGCAGATTCTTCGGCGCAGGGCCGAGGCGGTCCGTGGGCCAGAACTCGCGGATGAGATCGAAGTTTCCGCCGATGCCGCCGCTCGTGACCACAACCGCGCCCGCGCGGGCTTCGAACCCCCGGGTCACATCCCGGTTCGTGGCAACACCGCGAATGGATGCATCGTCCGCAAGCACAGCGCCCGTGGCTCCCACCACGGCGCCCGACTCGGTGATGAGCTCGTCCACGCGGTGGCGGAAGCGGAGTTCCGCGCGGCCGGAGGCCACGGCATCCCGCACCTTGGCGACGAATGGCGCGATCACGCCCGGTCCCGTGCCCCACGTGATGTGGAACCGCGGCACCGAGTTGCCGTGCCCGGTCGCGAGGCTGCCGCCGCGCTCGGCCCAGCCGACGACGGGGAAGAACGACAACCCGCGCTGCTTGAGCCACGAGCGCTTCTCGCCGGCCGCGAAGTGCAGGTAGGCCTCGGCCCACTGGCGGGGCCACAGGTCTTCTTCGCGGTCGAAGGCCGCGGTGCCGAGCCAGTCCTGGCGGGCGAGCTCGAAGGAATCCTTGATGCCCATCCGTCGCTGCTCGGGGGAGTCGATGAAGAACAATCCGCCGAACGACCAGAACGCTTGTCCGCCGAGGTTCGCCTCGGATTCCTGCTCGAGGATCGTGACGCGCTTGCCGGCGTCGATCAGTTCGCACGCGGCAACGAGGCCGGAAAGGCCGGCCCCAATCACGATGGCGTCGGCGGTGAAGGGTTCGTTTGATGACTGCGACTTCGGCGGCACAGAGCAAGACTGGCACATCGCCTGAAAGACGGGTGAAATCGACCGCCGAGTGCTACCGTCGAACCAACGCCGGGCAACGCCGCCCGGGTCAACCAGTGGCTCACCAGTCACGGTTGTGAGTTGATCGTTCGGCACGGGCACACCCGCTCAACCCGGACGGATCGGGAGTACCCATGCGCACACGAGCGTCAGAACAGCCAACCCACCTGCACAACGGACCCGCGGACCCATTCGCTTCGGCGTCCGAACTGGTGCAGCTCCTCACCCCTGCGGGGGATCGAGTCGAGAACACGCTCTACGATCCGTGGGTCGCCGACGTCGACGCGCAGCAGCTCGCTGCGCTCTACGAGGACATGGTGATCTGCCGGCGGATCGACGTCGAAGCCACCGCGCTGCAGCGCCAGGGCGAGCTCGGCCTGTGGCCGCCGCTCCTCGGCCAGGAGGCCGCGCAGATCGGCTCGGCTCGCACGCTGCGCGACGATGACTTCGTGTTCTCGAGCTATCGCGAGAACGCCGTCGCCTACTGCCGCGGCGTCGAGCTCACCGACCTCGTGCGCGTGTGGCGCGGCACCAGCCACGCAGGATGGAACCCATTCGAGCACGGGATGGCCACGCCGGCCGTCATCATCGGCGCGCAGACCCTGCACGCGACCGGCTATGCGATCGGCTGCCTGCGTGACGGCGTCGACTCGGTCGCGGTCGCCTACTTCGGTGACGGGGCGACCAGCCAGGGTGACGTGAACGAGGCGATGGTGTTCGCTGCGACGTTCCGCGCGCCCGTGATCTTCTTCTGCCAGAACAACCAGTTCGCGATCTCCGAGCCGGTGTCGCTCCAGGCGATCCGCCCGATCGCCGACCGCGCTCCGGGGTTCGGCATCCCGAGCATCCGAGTCGACGGCAACGATGTGCTCGCCGTCATGGCGGCCACGCGCTGTGCACTCGACCGTGCCCGTACCGGTGGCGGGCCGACCTTCATCGAGGCGGTCACGTTCCGGATGGGGCCGCACACGACGTCCGACGATCCGACTCGGTACGTGGATCCACTGCTGCGCGAGGAGTGGGCGGGCAAAGACCCGATCGCGCGTGTGGAGGCGCACCTGCAGGCGGCGGGGGTGCTGGATGAGGCCCTCGCGGCATCCATCCAGCAGCACGCCGACGACGTCGCGGCCAGATTCCGCGCGGGATGCCTCGACCTGCCAGAACCCGGACCGCTCGACCTGTTCGACCACGTGTACACCGCACCGCACGCCACGCTCGATCGCCAGCGCAACCAGTACGCCGCGTACTTGGACGGCTTCGAGTCCACCGAGGAAGGTGACCGCTCATGACCGAGCTGACCCTCGCCAAGGCACTCACCTCGGGTCTGCGCCGCGCACTCGCCGACGACGACAAGGTCGTGCTCATGGGTGAGGACATCGGCAAGCTCGGCGGCGTCTTCCGCGTGACCGACGGGCTGCAGGCCGAGTTCGGCACCGGCCGCGTCATGGACACCCCGCTCGCCGAGGCGGGCATCATCGGCACGGCGGTCGGGCTCGCGTTCCGCGGCTACCGGCCTGTCGTCGAGATCCAGTTCGACGGCTTCATCTACCCGGGCTTCGACCAGATCGTCGCGCAGGTCGCCAAGCTGCACTACCGCACGGCAGGAGCCGTCAGGATGCCGCTGACGATCCGCGTTCCGTTCGGTGGCGGTATCGGCGCGGTCGAGCACCACTCCGAGTCGCCCGAAGCGTACTTCGCACACACCGCCGGACTGCGCGTCGTTGCCTGCTCGAACCCGCAGGATGCACACACGATGATCCGCCAGGCGATCGCCTCGGATGACCCCGTGCTGTTCTTCGAGCCCAAGCGCCGGTACTGGACCAAGGGTGAGGTCGACGAGATGGACGAACTCGCAAACGCCGACCTCGCGCTCGAGCAGGCGCGCATCGTGCACCGCGGCACCGACGCGACGCTCGTCACCTATGGACCGCTCGTCGCAACGGCACTGGATGCCGCGGCTGCGGCCTCCGACGACGGCATCTCGATCGAGGTCATCGACCTCCGCAGCCTCTCGCCGATCGATCTCGACACCGTCGAGGAGTCCGTGAAGCGCACCGGGCGGCTCGTGATCGCGCACGAAGCCCAGTCGACGGGTGGGATCGGGGCTGAGCTCGCGGCATCCATCACCGATCGGTGCTTCTTCCACCTCGAGGCGCCGCCCGTGCGCGTCACCGGGTTCGACGTGCCGTACCCGCCGGCGCGCATGGAGGAGCACTTCCTGCCGGACCTCGACCGCATCCTCGACGGCGTCGACCGCGTGATGGGCCGCCGCCATTCGCTCACCGGATGGAGCGCGTGATGGCCGTGAAGGACTTCCTGCTGCCCGACCTCGGCGAGGGACTGACCGAGTCGGAGCTCATCGAGTGGCACGTCGCCGTCGGCGACACGGTGACGCTCAACCAGCCGCTCGCCGAGGTGGAGACCGCGAAGGCGATCGTCTCGCTGCCCTCGCCCTTCGCGGGCATCATCGCGAAGCTGTACGCCGAGCCGGGCACGACGGTGGCGGTCGGATCGCCGATCGTCGCGTTCGACCTGGGCGGCGACGTGACGCCCCCTGAGGTTCTCGAAGGGTGACCGGTCCCTGAGGCTCTCGAAGGGTCCGGTTCTGCGGATGAGCTCGCTTCGAGAGCCTCAGCGAGCGGCGCTTCGAGAGCCTCAGCGACCGAGCGCACCTCGGTGCTCGTCGGCTACGGGCCTGCGGTCGAGACCGGCGCGCGCGCGAAGCGCAAGCCGCGCAAGGTCACCGCACCGCTCGAGCGGCGCGCGGGGGAGACGGTCGCGGCGAATACGCACACGATGTCGACCCCGCCGGTTCGAAAGCTCGCGCACAACCTCGGCGTGGACCTCACACGGGTCGCAGGCACGGGTGCCGATGGGATGATCACACGCGAGGATGTGCTCGCCGCGATGGCATCGGGTGAGGTCGTCGAGCACGCGACGGCGACCGAGGTCGTGCCGCCGATCCCGCCGCCGGCGGAGCGGCCCGCATCCGGGTTCGAGGCCGCGCGTGCGGCGCAGCGGTCAGCGCCTGCCCGTCCGAACTCGATCGGCGCAGCTTCGGCGGCGCAGCCGGGAGCGGGCGCGGGGGAGCGTCGGATCCCGATCAAGGGTGTGCGCAAGGCGACCGCGGCCGCGATGGTCGCGAGCGCGTTCTCCGCGCCGCACGTGACCGTGTTCCTCACGGTGGATGTGACGCGCACGCTCGAACTCGTGGCGATGCTCAAGGAGCGGGGCGAAGCGGCATCCATGCTCGCAGTGGTCGCGAGGGCGCTGTGTCTCGCGGTCGCGCGCAATCCTTCGGTGAACTCGCACTGGGACGAGCCCGCGGGCGAGATCGTCGAGTACGACGCCGTGAACCTCGGCATCGCGGTCGCGACGCCGCGGGGCCTCATGGTGCCGAACATCCGGGATGCGCACGCGCTGTCGCTTGGTGCGCTCACCGACGCCATCGGCTACCTGGCCAGAACTGCTCGCGATGGAGCAACAAGTCCCGAGGCGTTCTCTGGTGGCACGATCACGATCTCGAACGTGGGAGTGTTCGGTGTGGATGCCGGCACGCCCATCCTGAATCCCGGCGAGGCTGCGATCCTTGCGATTGGTGCCGTGCGCAAGATGCCGTGGGAGCACCGCGGCGAACTCGCGCTGCGCGACGTGATGACCCTGAGCCTCTCGTTCGACCATCGGCTCGGTGGACGGCGAGCAGGGCGCGCGCTTCCTCGCGGACATCGGAGCGGTGCTCACCGAGCCCGGGATGGTGCTGGCGTACTGACGCGCACCTACGAGGTCAGTGCGGCCCAGGCCATCCGCTCGAGGATGCGTCCGGTGGCGGCACCGCGGCCGCTGTGCGGGGTCGAGTTGAGCAGGCCGAACGTGGCGTGGGCGCGCACGCGGAGTGCCGCAGCATCCTCGTCACGGTGGATGCGCTGCAGCACCCCGACCCACAGCTCGACGTACTCCCGCTGCAACTTGCGCACCTCATGCCGGTCGGCTTCAGTGAGCGAGTCGAGGTCCCGGTCCTGCACGCGGATGGTGTCCGCATTCTCGAGCGCGAAGCGCGTGTGGGCCGCGATGAGAGCCTCGCAGTGCGTCAGCAGCGTCGGAATGCTCGCGCACCGCGGCCTCGCCACCGTCGTGCAGGCCTGCGCTCACGTCGACGAGCACCGCGCCGAGCACGGCCTGCTTGCCGTCGAAGTGCCGGTAGATCGCGGGACCGCTGACGCCGGCGGCGGCGCCGAGCTCCTCCATCGAGACACCGTCGAACCCTCGATCGGCGAAGAGCCGGGCGGCGGCGGAGAGCAGCGTGGCGCGACGGTCGGCCTTCGCGAGGCTGCGTGCGGTGGTGTCGGTCACGGTGTCAGTCTAGACACTTCAGTTAATGAGCGCTAACCTGAATTCCAGTGAGTTGGCATTAACTGAACGGCTCATTCCATCGAACTGCACCGAGCCGACGGGAGCATCGTGCGACGCATCGACACCGCGGTCGACGCCGGCAGCGCCGCGTTCCAGGCGAACGACGCCGCCCAGCGCTCGCTCGTCGCGGACCTGCGCGAGCGGTTGCGCGTGGCATCCCTCGGCGGCTCTGAGAAGTCCCGGGAGCGGCACGTCTCGCGCGGCAAGCTGCTGCCGAGAGACCGCGTCGACGAGCTGCTCGACGACGGCAGCCCGTTCCTCGAGGTCGCGCCGCTCGCGGCGAACGGCCTGTACAACGACGAAGCTCCCGCCGCGGGCGTGATCGCGGGCATCGGACTCGTGCACGGTCGCCCCGTCATGGTGATCTGCAACGATGCGACCGTCAAGGGCGGCACGTACTTCCCGATGACGGTCAAGAAGCACCTGCGCGCGCAGGAGATCGCGTTCGAGAACCGCCTGCCGTGCATCGCGCTCGTCGACTCGGGCGGTGCGTTCCTGCCGATGCAGGACGAGGTGTTCCCCGACCGCGACCACTTCGGCCGCATCTTCTTCAACCAGGCGAGGATGTCGGCGGCGCGCATCCCGCAGATCGCCTCCGTCATGGGTTCGTGCACCGCGGGCGGCGCCTACGTGCCCGCCATGAGCGACGAGACGGTGATCGTGCGCGAGCAGGGCACGATCTTCCTCGGTGGCCCGCCCCTCGTGAAGGCCGCGATCGGCGAGATCGTGACCGCGGAGGAACTCGGCGGCGGCGAGCTGCACAGCACCCGCTCTGGCGTCACGGATCACCTCGCCGACGACGACGTGCACGCTCTCGCGATCGTGCGCGACATCGTCGAGACGCTGCCGCAGCCGGCCGCTCCGGCTTGGGACGTGCTTCCATCCCGCGAGCCAGCTGCGGATCCGGCCGAGCTCTACGGCATCGTGCCAACCGACGTGCAGCAGCCGTACGACGTGCGCGAGGTGATCGCGCGACTGGTCGATGCGAGCGAGTTCCACGAGTTCAAGGCGAAGTACGGCGAGACGCTCGTGACCGGCTTCGCTCGCCTGCACGGGCATCCCGTGGGCATCGTTGCGAACAACGGCGTGCTGTTCTCGGAGTCGGCGCAGAAGGGCGCGCACTTCATCGAGCTGTGCGACCAGCGCGGCATTCCGCTGCTGTTCCTGCAGAACATCTCGGGCTTCATGGTCGGCACGGATGCCGAGGCCGGCGGCATCGCCAAGCACGGCGCGAAGATGGTCACCGCGGTCGCCACGACGCGTGTGCCCAAGCTCACCGTGATCATCGGCGGTTCGTTCGGCGCGGGCAACTACTCGATGTGCGGCCGCGCGTACTCGCCGAGATTCCTGTGGATGTGGCCCGCGGCCCGCATCTCGGTGATGGGCGGCGCCCAGGCGGCCTCGGTGCTCTCGACGGTGAGCGACGCTGATCCCGAGCAAATCAAGGCCGAGTACGAGGCTGCTGGCAGCCCGTACTACTCGACCGCGCGCCTGTGGGACGACGGCGTGATCGATCCCGCCGACACCCGCCGCATTCTGGGGCTGGCCCTCGACGTCTGCGCGGCCGTGCCGCTGCCCGATCCGGCCTTCGGGCTGTTCCGGATGTGATGGCGCATGTTCTCTACGGTATCTGGTGGCGAATCGCGGCGAGATCGCGTGCCGCGTCATCCGCACGCTCAAGGCGATGGGCATCCGAGCGGTCGCGGTGTACAGCGACGCGGATGCCGACGCCGAGCATGTGCGCCTCGCGGATGCCGCGGTGCGCCTCGGGCCGGCGCGCGCGAGCGACAGCGTACCTCAACATCGACGCGGTGCTCGCGGCCGCGAAGGAATCGGGCGCCGACGCCATCCACCCCGGCTACGGGTTCCTCTCCGAGAACGCGGACTTTGCGACCGTCTGCGCCGCGGCCGGCATCGTGTTCATCGGGCCGGGCGTCGAGGCGCTCGAGGTGATGGGCGACAAGATCCGGTCGAAGGTGCACGTCGAGCAGCGTGGGGTGCCGACCGTGCCAGGGGTCGTGGGGGCATCCGACGACGAGCTCATCGACGCGGCGCACGGCATGGGCTATCCGCTGCTCGTGAAACCGTCGGCTGGCGGCGGCGGCAAGGGCATGGTCGTCGTGCGCAACGCCGGCGAGTTGCCCGTGGCGCTCTCGTCGGCCCGACGGGTCGCGAGCGCCGCGTTCGGCGACGACACGCTGCTGCTCGAGCGGCTCATCGAGCGCCCGCGGCACATCGAGGTGCAGGTGCTCGCGGACTCCGCCGGGCACACCATCCACTTGGGCGAACGCGAGTGCAGCCTGCAGCGCCGCCACCAGAAGATCATCGAGGAGGCGCCGTCGGCCCTGCTGGATGCCGCCACCCGCGCCCGCATCGGCGAGGCAGCCTGCGAGGTGGCGCGCTCGGTGCACTACGTCGGCGCGGGCACGGTGGAGTTTCTCGTCGCCGCCGACCGCCCGGACGAGTTCTTCTTCATCGAGATGAACACGCGGCTGCAGGTCGAGCACCCCGTCACCGAGGCCGTGACCGGTGTCGACCTCGTCGAGTGGCAGGTGCGCATCGCCGCCGGCGAGCCGCTCAGCCTGCAGCAGAGCGGACGTGCGGCTCGACGGCCACGCGATCGAGGCACGCGTCTACGCCGAGAACCCCGCGACGGGCTTCCTGCCGTCGACGGGCACCGTGCTCGCCTACGCCGAGCCGGGGGGCGAGGGCGTACGGGTCGACAGCGGGCTGCACGAGGGCTCGGTCGTGTCGGCCGACTACGACCCGATGCTCGCGAAGGTCATCGCGCACGGCGCGACCCGGGCCGAAGCGATCGAACGACTGGATGCCGCGCTCGCCAGCACGGTCATCCTCGGCATCGACACCAACATCGCGTTCCTGCGCGCCCTGCTTGCGCGACCCGGAGGTGCTCGCGGGCGACCTCGACACCGGACTCATCGAGCGCGCCCTGCCCGACCTCGATCTTGCGGCCGAGCCCGACGACGAGTGGTGGGATGCCGCGGCAGAAGTCGCGACGCTGCTGCACCTCGCGGGCGAGACCCGCACGGGTGACGTGCGCCACCTCGCGGGCGGTGCGGTGCCGCAGCCGGGACGGTTCGGCACGAGCGCGGCGTCCGCGTGGGTGCGCGACGGTTGGCGGGTCGGGGAACCCCGGGTGGGCGGCGTTCGGTTCGCCGGGCGAAGGACGCCCGTCGAGGTGCGTGCGGGTGCGGCATCCACGTTCCGTTCGGTGGTGGACGGGGCCACGGTGTGGCTCGCGCGCGACGGTGTGTCGCACCGCTTCGTCGTGCAGGACCGGGATGCCCGGCTGCGCGATCACCTCGCCGGACTGACCCGCGCGGCAGGCGCCGGCAGCCCCGAGGTGCGCGCCGTGATGCCCGGAACGGTCGTCGCTGTCGGCGCGGCCACGGGAGATGTCGTCGTCGAGGGGCAGGCCCTCGTCACGATCGAGGCGATGAAAATGGAGCACAGCATGCTCGCATCCATCGCCGGGACGGCCACGATCGCCGTCCGCGTCGGTGACCAGGTCGGGCTCGGCCAGGTCGTCGCCACTGTTGAACCACACGTCGAACCATCCGTCGAACCGACGACAGAGCACGGCGCCACAAGTGCCGTCGAAGGAGCATCATGACCGCGCTGAAGACCGCCTCAACCGGGCTCGGATTCACCGAAGAGCAACTCGAATTCCGCGACCTCGTGCGCGACTTCGCCGACACCGTCGTCGCGCCGGTCTCGTACGAGCACGACAGGGCGCACACCTTCCCGTACGAGATCGTCGCGCAGATGGGCGAGCTCGGCCTGTTCGGCCTAGCCGTTCCCGAGGAGTACGGCGGACAGGGCGGCTCGCATGTCGAGCTCTGCCTCGCGCTCGAGCAGCTCGGCCGTGTCGATCAGTCCGGTCGCGATCACCCTCGAGGCCGCGGTCGGGCTCGGGATGATGCCGATCCTGCACGCCGGCACTGAGGAGCAGAAGCAGGAGTGGCTGCCGCAGCTGGCCACCGGCGGT
This sequence comes from uncultured Actinomycetota bacterium, assembly GCA_963790235.1. GTDB lineage: Bacteria > Actinomycetota > Actinomycetes > Actinomycetales > Microbacteriaceae > Rhodoglobus. The sequence continues at coordinate 186,872 of CAWBNZ010000006.1, read as the reverse complement.
GCACTCGCCGGATTCGGCCTGACCGAGCCCGAGGCTGGATCGGACGCCGGTGCGACCCGCACCACGGCGGTGCTCGACGGCGGCGAATGGGTGATCAACGGGTCGAAGCAGTTCATCACGAACTCGGGCACCGACATCACCAAGCTTGTGACGATCACGGCCGTGACCGGTCGCGACGACAGCGGGAAGCCCGAGCTCAGCGCCATCCTGCTGCCGAGCGGCACGCCGGGGTTCGAGGTCGGCAAGGCCTACGACAAGGTCGGCTGGAACGCGTCGGACACCCACCCGCTCTCGTTCCAGGACGCGCGGGTGCCCGAGGTGAACCTGCTCGGCGAGCGTGGCCGCGGGTACGCGAACTTCCTCAGGGTGCTCGACGAGGGCCGCGTGGCAATCGCAGCGCTCGCGACCGGCGTCGCGCAGGGCTGCCTCGAGCAGGCCGTGGACTACGCGAAGACGCGCGTCGTGTTCGGCAGCGCAATCGGATCGAACCAGCACATCGCATTCCTGCTCGCCCGCATGCAAGTGCGCACCCACACCGCCCGGCTCGCGACGTACGACGCCGCGCAGCGGATCGCCGCAGGCCTGCCATTCAAGACCGAGGCGAGCATCGCGAAGCTCGTCGCGAGCGAGGCAGCAATGGACAACGCGCGCGACGCGACCCAAATCTTCGGCGGCTACGGATTCATGAACGAGTACCTCGTCGCCAGGCACTACCGTGACTCGAAGATCCTCGAGATCGGCGAGGGCACCACCGAGGTACAGCTCATGCTCATCGCGCGCGAACTCGGACTCTGACGGAGGAACGAATGGATGACGCGGCAGACGAGACGAAACCTCGCACGATCGAGCAGCGCGGGCTCTGGTTCGAGGAGTTCGAGGTCGGAGCGACGTATGCGCACCGGCCGGGGCGCACGATCACCGAGGCCGACAACATCCTGTTCTCCAACATCACCGGCAACGCGCAGGCCCTGCACCTCGACTCGCACTTCGCTGCGTCCCAGCCATTCGGCAAGCCGCTCGTCAACTCGATGATGACGCTGTCGATCATGGTGGGCGCGTCGGTCGCGCAGCTCACCCAGGGCACACTCGTCGCGAATCTCGGGTTCGGCGAGATCGAGTTCCCGCATCCGCTCTACCCGGGCGACACGCTGTACTGCGAGACGACCGTGACCGACGCGCGACTCTCGAAGTCCCGTCCGGGTCAAGGGGTCGTCTTGCTCGAGCACCGGGGATTGAACCAGGATGGCGTTGTTGTCGGTCGCGCCACGCGCTCGACGTTGATGTGGTGTGAGGGGCACCGGCCGTGACCGGTGCGTTTGATCTCGGCCCGGCCATCCTGTTCTGCCCCGCCGACCGCCCCGAGCGCTACTCGAAGGCGGCGGAGCGCGCGGACGCCGTCATCCTCGACCTCGAAGACGCGGTTGCGCCCGACGCGAAGGCTGCCGCACGCGACGCGCTCGTCGCGAACCCGCTGGACCCTGCCACGACCATCGTGCGCGTGAATGCCGCGGACACCGCCGACTTCGCGCTCGACGTCGAGGCGCTGCGCCGCACCGACTACCGCTTCGTCATGCTGGCGAAGGCGACCGAGGTGCCCGCCGAGCTCAGCGACTTCGGCGTCATCGCGCTGTGCGAGACCGCGGCCGGCGTCCTCGCCGCGCCCGCGCTCGCGGCGGACGACATGGTCGTCGCGCTCATGTGGGGCGCCGAAGACCTGGTCGCATCGCTCGGAGGTTCCGAGTCCCGCTTCCGGGACGGACACTATCGCGCGATCGCGCTGCACGCGCGCTCAGCCGTGCTGCTCGCGGCCGGTGCGCACGGCAAGGCCGCGATCGACGCGGTGCGCCTGAGCTTCGCTGACGCGGCGGGCCAGGGTGCGGAGGCGCGCGACGCCGTGGCGAGCGGATTCGCGGCGACCGCGTGCATCCATCCGTCCCAGGTCGCCGAAATTCGTGCTGCATACCTGCCCACGCCCGATGAGGTCGACTTCGCCCGAGCGGTGCTCGATGCTGCGTCGGGGGAGCGCGGCGTCTTCGCGTTTCGAGGCCAGATGGTGGATGGCCCGGTGCTCCGTCACGCGGAACGGGTGCTTTCTCGAGCTCCTCGCGAATAGAACGCTCGAACGGCACCGGTCACCATCACGCCAAACGTCTCGCCGAGCGCGGGCAGCGGTTCCCCCGCGGCCAGTCGCGCCGAGATTGCTGTGCCGTCGTCCATCACGATCTCGACGAGGGCGTCATGTCCGAAGAACCGAACCGCGTGCACTCGCCCAGTGGCATTCGCGGTCGGTGGGCCGAGCCTGACCTGCTCCGGACGCAGCAGCACGGTGACCGCACCCGGCTCGGTGGGGTCGTGCCGCAGCATCCCCAGCGCGGTGTGCGCGGTCGCACCGTCCGAGATTCCGTCGAGCACCGTTGCGTCGCCGACGAATTGGCCGGTCCACAGATCCGCCGGCGCGGCGTACACCTCGCTCGGTGGTCCGACTTGCCGAATCCGGCCCCCGTCGATCACGATCAGGCGGTCGGCAATCGACAGCGCTTCGCCCTGGTCGTGCGTGACGAGCACGGATGTGGTTCCTGTTGCCTGCAGCGCCGCTCTCACCTGATCCCGCAATTCGACTCGCAGGGTCGCGTCCAGTGAGGAAAATGGCTCGTCGAGCAACACCAGATCAGGTCGTGGAGCGAGCGCCCGGGCCAGGGCAACACGCTGGGCCTGCCCGCCCGATAGCTCGTGCGGCATGCGCGCGGCGTAGCCGCCGAGTTCGACGAGATCGAGCAACTCGGCGATCCGGCTCGCTCGATCTGACGTGCGCGGAAGGCCGAACCCCACGTTGCCGGCGACGGTCAGGTGGCTGAACAGTGCGCCCTCTTGTGGCACGAGGCCGACGTTGCGCTTCTCCGGCCGCAATCCGACGAGTTCCCGACCGGAGAGCCGGATGCTGCCAGCCGTCGCCGGATGCAGTCCGGCGATCACGCGTAGCAGGGTGGTCTTGCCGCTGCCGCTCGGACCGAGCACCGCGGCGAGTTCGCCGACGGGCACGGTGAAGTCGATGTGGTGCAGCACCGGAGTGTGGTCGCGGTCGTACCCAGCGCTCAGCGCGCCGACATCGAGGCTCACCAGCCCGCTCCTCTCGGACGCGAAAGCAAGTAGGCGGGAACGCTCGCGAGCAACACGAGTGCGATGGCATACGGAGCGGCTGCGCCGTAGGCCGCATTCGTCGTTTTTTCCCACAGCTCGGTCGCGAGAGTGCTGGTGCCGATCGGGCGGAGCATGAGCGTTGCCGGGAGTTCCTTCATTGCGGTGACCATGACCAGCAAGGCTCCGGCTGCGATTCCCGGCCACGCGGTCCGCGCGGTGACCGTGACCCAGGTGCGGGTCGCGCTTCGGCCAAGGGAACGTGCTACCTCTTCGAGCGCAGGCGAGACTTGTCCGATTGCGGCGCGCGCCGATCCAATCGCCCTCGGCAAGAAGAGCACGGCGTAGGCGAAGGCGAGCACGATCACCGTCTGGTAGAGCTCGGGCACGACCGCGAGCGAGAAGAACACGAGGGACAAGCCGACCACGATACCGGGTACGACGTGCCCGACGTAGGTGACCGTCTCAAGTCCGGTTACCAGCCGCGAGCGGTATCGGGCAGCGAGCACCGCGATGGGCAGCGCCAGGCCGACGGCGAGCCCGGCGCCGGCGAGGCTCAACAGCAGTGTGGATCCGAGTGCTCTCGGCGAGTCGGCCAAAATCCAGGCCAACGGATGTTCCCTCGATCAGTCGCCGGATCAGCGCAAGGATCGGCAATCCGAGGCTCAGCGCTGCGATAGCAACCATGCCGATCGTCGCGGCAACGCGAGTTCTCCGGTGATCGATCAGCACCAGTTGCCTCGTGCGGATGGCCGCTCGCCGGCGGTTGGCGCGAGCGCGGAGCAACCGTTCTCCCGAGACCACCAGCACAGCGAGAAGCACCAGCAGCACCGCCATCACTGCGGCGAGCACACGATCGAGTGTGCCCTGGTATGCGGAGTGGATTGCCCAGGTGAGGGTTTGAAATCGCATGACCGAAACGGCGCCGAAGTCAGAGAGGGTGTACAGCGCGGCGAGAAGGCCCCCGGCAGCCGCGGCTGGTGCAATCTGCGGGAGGGTCACCGTGAGGAAGACGGAGAGCGGGCCCTTGCCGAGAGTGCGGGCTACGTCCTCGACGCCGGGATCGGCGAGCCGCAGGGCAGCTGCGACAGCGAGTGTGACGTACGGGGTGCACGCGAGCACCATGACCGCGAGCAACGGCCAGAATCCGCGCACACCTGGCCAAGTCGCGACCCAGGCGAATGCTGTGACATAGGAGGGAATCGCGAGCGGCAGCGCGGCGAGCACGCGCCAGAGGCCGGGCAGCGGCATCCGGATCCGAGTGATTGCCCAGGCGGTGGGGATGCCGAGCAGCAGACATCCCGCAGCTACCGCGAGGGCGAGGCCGAGTGAGTTGAGCGCAAGCACGGCGTTTCGCTCTCGCCACAGGGCGGTGAGAACGCCCTCGACCCCGGCCTCGCTGGCCCGAACCACAAGATATCCGAGCGGGATCGCCGCCACGAGCGCCGCGATTGCCGCGGCTGCGCAGCACGACGATGGGGGGCCGGCGGGTGGCCGGCCCCCCACGTCGAAGTGAGCGTGCGAGCGAGATCAGATCAAGCCGACCTTCTGCAGCAGCGCGACGGTGTCCTCGAGAGTGGCCAGGTCGGAGAGGTCGATGTCTGGGCCCTGCAGCTCGTCGAGCGCGGGTGCGCCCTCAGGGCTGCCGCCGTTCGGGACGAGCGAGTATTCGGCCGTCTCGGTAACGAAGTACTCCTGTCCTGCCGGACCGAGGAGAAAGCGGATGAACTCGAGGGCCTCAGTCGACTCTTCCGATCCGGTGAGAATCGCCGCGCCGGTGACGTTCACGAGTGCGCTCGCCGTTCCTGGTTCGCCGTACTTGAGCTCGGCACGAAGGTTCTCCGCACCAACCTCGTTGGCCTGCTGGAACCAGTAGTAGTGATTGATCAGTCCGAGTTCGAGCGCTCCGGTGTTGACAGCCTCGAGGATGGCACTGTTGCCCGAGAAGATCTGCGGTTCGTTGGCCGTGATCGCCCGCAGCCACGCTTCAGCGGCCTCTTCGCCCTCAAGAACGCGAAGGGCGGTGACGAACGACTGGAACGACGCGTTCGTCGGCGCGATCCCAAAGCGGCCGTGCCACTCGGGCTGGGTGAGTTCGTCGAGCGTGGGGACCTCGTCTGCAGTGAGCTGCTCACCGTCGTAGACCACGACGCGGGCGCGACCGGTGAGGCCGACCCAGGAGCCGTCGGTCGAGGTGTACTGCGGTTCTACCGCGCTCGTGATGTCGGCGGGCAGCTCGACGAGCAAGCCGGCGGCGCTGAGCGCGCCGAGGGCGCCGGCGTCCTGGGACAGGAATACCTGGGCCGGGGTGCGATCACCCTCTTCGAGCAGCTGGGCTGCGATCTCCGTCGTGCCGGAGTAGCGCACCTTCACCGTGATTCCCGATTCCTCTTCGAACTGCTCGATGAGCGGTCCGACCAGGTCTTCGCCTCGGCCGGAATAGAGGATGAGGGTTCCCTTCTCGTCTACCGCCGGAGGTTCTGGGGTGGTCGAGCAGGCGGAGAACAGCAGGGTGGCGACAGCGAGGGCTGTGACGGCCCCTGCTTTCGGGCGCGAGAAACGCATGTGGGCCTTCCGTGGGTGGAGTGCCTTGTTATGTAAGGCTACCCTTACTTTAGTGGGTCGCTCGGCGCCGCGCCAAATCCCGACGAGCTCGACCCGCTGGGCGGGTCAGTCCTCGAACGTGTTCAGCATCGCGTGGGCGGCGCGGTCGAGGTAGGCCCAGAGTGTCGCGTCGTCCAGCGGTGAGCAGCTCGAGGCTGTCGACGGCGGCGCGCATGTGCCGCAGCCAGCGGTCGCGCGCGTCGGGGTTCACCTTGAACGGCAGGTGGCGCATCCTGAGCCGGGGATGCCCGCGCTCTTCGCTGTACGTGCTCGGCCCGCCCCAGTACTGCTCGAGGAATCCGGTGAGGCGCTGGATGGCCCCCTCGAGGTCTTCCGCCGGGTACATCGGCCACAGCACCTCGTCGGTCTGCACCCCCTCGTAGAACTTGCGCACGAGCTTCTCGAACGTCGGTCGCCCGCCGATCTCGGCGCCAGAAGTTGCCTTGTACGTTCGTCGCCGCCCGAGCTGCCGCGCAGTTGGATGTGTTCGCTCACTTCGATCCCTCCGGCTTGTGCGTCGGCACTGGTCGCGTGCGCGGGGGCTTCGCGCCGCGCACGCTCGTGGCCCCTTGGGCTCCCGAGAGGATCGACGGAGTTCAACGCGGGCAGCTTGACGCCCATCTCGTCGAGGGCGCGCTTGAGGCGGCTGCGGAGTTCGCGTGCCACGTCATCCTTCGACTGGGCGACGGTCTTGACGACGAGCCGCACGATGACGGCGTCGGCGGAGATGGACTCGATGCCCCAGATCTCGGGCTTCTCGAGGATGCGCGTCTTCCACTTCGTGTTCGTTGCCATGTCGACGGCGGTGGCGAGGATGCGATCCTGCACGGCTTCCACGTCCGTGTCGTACGGCACGGCGAGGTCGACGATCACGCGCGCCCAGCCCTGCGACATGTTGCCGATGCGCAGGATCTCGCCGTTGCGCACGAACCACAGCGTGCCGTTCACGTCGCGGATCTGCGTCGATGCGGATGTCCACGCCCTCGACGACCCCCGTCGCGAACCCGGTGTCGACGACATCGCCGACGCCGAGCTGGTCCTCACCGACGATGAACAGGCCGTTGAGCACGTCCTTGACGACGTTCTGGGCGCCGAAGCCGAGGCCGGCGCCGAGCGCGGCGGTGATGAGCGCGAACGCACCGGTCGCGTTGGGGAGGAGCCGGTTCACGATCAGCAGCAGCGCACTGATCACGATGAGCGTCGTGACGATGTTGCTCAGCACGCTGCCGAGCGTGCGCGTGCGCTGCACGACCCGCACTGCGGCGAGGGGCGAGGTCAGCAGCGCCTGGGTGTCGAGCTCACGTCCTGCTTCTTCTTCACGCCGAGCACGATGCGCTCGACGACCCGCTTGATCGCGAACTTCAGGACGAGCCGCAGGATCACGGCACCGAGCAGCACGAGCACGACGAAGATCAGGTCGTGCCACGGCACGAGGAGTGCGAGAAATTCGTCCCAAGTCATAGGGGAACAAGCTTACTGAGCGACGGCTGGATGGACCGTGGATGCCGCTACGCGCCGACATCCGGGCTGTGGCTGTCGCCTTTGCGGGAACTCGAGCGCGAAACACCGGCTTCCGCGCTCAGCCCGCGGCGAGTCGCCGCCCTACTCCCGCAGACGCGACACTCGTCGCCTGCACCGATCTGGGGTCGGACAACTACCGGTCGAGCGCCCGATCCCGCTCCTGCGCCTTCAGCGCGCGCTCCACGTCGGCGAGGTTCTCGATCACGAGGCGGCGGAGCGCCGGGGTGTCGGGGTTCGCGTCGAGCCAGGCGCTGCGTGGCATCCACCAGTTCCTGCGATGGCGAGCGGCGTCGGGTAGAGGCCGAGCACGAAGTGCTCGGCGATCTTGTAGCTGCGGTTCTTCCAGATGTCGTTGAGCGAGTCGAAGTACGGCTCGCACGAGATCCTGCAGGGGAGCGGGGTCGTTGGTGTGCTGGTAGCCCTGCGTGATGTTGCGCACGATCGCGTTCGGCAGCGTGTCGCTGTCGACGAGCGCCATCGAACGCCGCGCGCTTGGCCTCGGCGCGTCGGGATCGTCGCGCGCGCACGGGCCGCGGCCTGCTGGCCGTTCGAGGTGTCTCGTCCTTGTCGAGCGCCGTCGTCGATCGCCGCGTCGTCGGCCGCGCCGTTGAGCACGAGGCCCTCGAGCAGCTCCCAGCGAGGTCGGTGTCGATCTCGAGGCCGTCGAGGGGAGCCGTGCCGTCGAGCAGTCCCTGGATCGCGTCGACGTGGGCGGGGGTCGAGGCGATGTTCGCGAAGAACTTCACGAACTGGAACTGCGCGTCGGAGCCGGCGTCGGCCTCCTTCGCGAGCGTCCAGAGCGCGTCGCCGACCCGCTCGATCGTCGCCTGCCGCGCTTCTCGGGAGCGACGTAGATGCGGGCGACCGTGCACGAGCTGCGCGAGCGTCGTGCGGATCGTCGTCGACTCGGTCTCGGCGGCGATGTTGTTCAGCACGAGCTGCACGTAGTCGCTCGGGCTCGCCTCGGCGTCGCGCGTCGCGTCCCAGGCGGCGCCCCAGACGATGGCGCGCGCCAGCGGGTCGTCGATGTCTTCGAGGTGCTCCATCGCGACGCGAGCGACGTCGTCGTCGAGGCGGATCTTCGCGTAGGCGAGGTCCTCGTCGTTGACGAGCACGAGGTCGGGCCGCTGCGTGCCCGACGAGCTCGGGCACCTCGGTGCGCTCGCCGTCGACGTCGATCTCGACGCGGTGGTCGCGCGCGCAGCTTGCCGTCGCGCAGGTTGTAGAAGCCGATCGCGAGGCGGTGCGGGCGGATCGTCGGGTAGTCCGGCCGCGGCCTCCTGCAGCACGGCGAACGAGGTGATCGTGCCTGCGTCATCCACCTCGATCTCGGGGCGCAGCGTGTTGACGCCCGCGGTCTCGAGCCAGAGCTTGCTCCACGCAGCCGAGCTCGCGGCCGCTGGTCTTCTCGAGCTCGCTCGAGCAGGTCGGTGAGCTCGGTGTTGCCGTACTCGTGCTTCTTGAAGTACGCGGCGACGCCGGCGAAGAAGGCCTCGAGCCCGACCCAGGCGACGAGCTGCTTGAGCACCGAGCCGCCCTTGGCGTAGGTGATGCCGTCGAAGTTGACCTGCACGTCTTCGAGGTCGTTGATGGTCGCGACGACGGGGTGCGTCGACGGCAGCTGGTCCTGGCGGTAGGCCCAGCTCTTCTCCATCGCCTGGAACGTCGTCCACGCCTCGTTCCACTCGGTGGCCTCGGCGGTCGCGATCGTCGACGCCCACTCGGCGAACGACTCGTTGAGCCAGAGGTCGTTCCACCACTTCATGGTCACGAGGTCGCCGAACCACATGTGCGCGAGCTCGTGCAGGATCGTGACGACCCGGCGCTCCTTGATCGCGTCGGTCACCTTCGAGCGGAACACGTACGTCTCGGTGAAGGTGATCGCGCCCGCGTTCTCCATCGCGCCCGCGTTGAACTCGGGCACGAAGAGCTGGTCGTACTTCTCGAACGGGTACGGCGTAGTCGAACTTCTCCTCGTAGTACGCGAAGCCCTGGCGGGTCTTCTCGAAGATGTAGTCGGCGTCGAGGAACTGGCTGAGCGACTTGCGGGCGAAGATGCCGAGCGGGATGACGCGGCCATCGCTCGACGTCAGCTCGCTGAGCACCCACCACGTACGGACCGGCGACGAGCGCGGTCACGTAGCTCGAGAGGATCGGGGTGGGCGCGAACGTCCACGTCGCGGAGTCGGTGCCTTCGAGGGCCTCAGGCTCCGGGGTCGGGGAGTTGCTCACGACGGCCCACGCGGCGGGCGCGGTCACCGTGAACTGGAACGTCGCCTTGAGGTCGGGCTGCTCGAACACCGCGAACACGCGGCGCGAGTCCGGCACCTCGAACTGCGAGTAGAGGTACACCTCGTCGTCGACCGGGTCGACGAAGCGGTGCAGGCCCTCGCCGGTGTTGGTGTACAGCGACGTCCGCGACGACCTCGAGCACGTTGTGCTGCCGCGAGTCCGTCGAGCTGGATGCGCACGCCGTCGTTGACTGCCGCGACATCCAGTGCCGTGCCGTTCGAGCGTGACCGAGTGCACGGTCTTGGTGATCGCGTCGATGAAGGTGGATGACCCCGGCACAGCCCCGAAGCGTCACCGTGGTCGTACTGCCGAAGGTCTCCGGACCCGTGGTGAGATCGAGGGCGATCTCATAGCTCTCGACACCCGTGACGAGCGCCTTGCGCTCCTGGGCTTCGATCCGGGTGAGGTTCTCTCCTGGCACGCGCGTGCTCCTTCGATGGTGACTCTCAGAATGACGGCCCCGAGCTTGTGGCTCGGGGCCAACGTCAAGCCTATGGGACGCGATGGCTCGCCGATGCGCCGCGACTGCCACCCGCCGTTAGGCGAGTGCCAAGTCGAGCACGCCCACTGCCGTCACGAGCGGAGCGACCTCGTCGATCACGGTCTCGAGCAGGGCGCACAGCCGCGCATCCGCATCATCGACGCACGCGAGGGCGATGCCGACCGCCGACGTGTGCACGATCGCCTCGCACGATCGTGAGGTGTAGGTGTGGTGCGGCGTGTGCGCGAGGTAGGCGCGCGCCCAGCGTTCCGTATCTGGCGCGGCGGAGAACGCGCGGTCGGCATCCGCCTGCAGCGCGCCGGCGGAGACGAGCAGCAGGATGCCGACGCCGAGTGCGCGCTGCCGGTCCAGGCTCGCCACGGGCATGGCGGCGGTCGCCGCGATCATCGCGATGCGCACCTCGTCGACCTCCTGCACCCCGATCACGCGGGTCACGAGCGGCATGAGCGCGTCGCGCGCGCGGTTACTGGTGAGGTCGTTCACATCCCGCGCGAGTGTGGCGATGAGGGGATGCGTGCAGGAGGGATGATCGCTCCACCGCTCTCCAGCGAGGAACGACGCGAACTCCATGAAGCACGCGCCCTGGTGCGGACCCCGGTGTCGGCCCGCGGTGAGGATCGGTAGAACTTCAGGTGCGGTTGAACGGCGCATGGCAGGCCCCTCTCCTGACCTCAATTGTGCTCCTCAAAGTCGCCGGTGGCCAGAGCTAGGCTGGCAGCCATGCGCATCCATATCGCGACCGATCACGCGGGACTCGACTTCAGCACAGACCTCCAGCAGCACCTCACCGTCGGCCGGCCACGAGGTCGTCGATCACGGCCCGAAGACCTACGACGCGCTCGACGACTACCCGTCGTTCTGCATCAACGCGGCGCTCGCCGTGGTGCGCGACCAGTCGGCCGGCATCGAGTGCCTCGGCATCGTCTTCGGCGGCTCGGGCAACGGCGAGCAGATCGCCGCGAACAAGGTCAAAGGCGCGCGCGCCGCGCTGGTCTGGTCGGTGTCGACCGCCGAGCTCGCGCGCCAGCACAACGACGCGAACCTGATCTCGATCGGCGCGCGGCAGCACACGGTCGAGGAGGCGATCCTGTTCATCGACACGTTCATCGCGACGCCGTTCTCCGGGGAGGAGCGGCACGCGCGCCGCATCGCCCAGCTCGCCGAGTACGAGACGACCGGGGCGATCGCCGGCCACGAGCTCGGAATCTAGGGGCGCCTGGCATGCCCGAGGGTCACTCCGTTCATCGCATCGCGCGCCAATTCGCGCGGCACTTCGTCGGGAAGCGCGTCGTCGCGACCTCGCCACAGGGTCGATTCGCCGCTGATGCCAAGCTCATCGACGGGCGGGTCATGACCGAAGCCCGCGCCGTGGGCAAGCAGATGTTCCTCGAGTTCGACAACGGCCTGTGGCTGCGCGTGCACCTCGGCATCTACGGTGCCTGGGACTTCGCCGGGGACTTCACGGTGGATGCCACGACCGCGAGCGCCAACGGACGCATGGGCCAGACCAACCAGCGCGGCACCGTGCTCGACCCCACCGAATTGCCGGACACGGTGGTCGGTTCGTACGAGGATTCGCTCTCGAGCATCGGCGCCCCGCGCCGCACGCGCCTGCGGATGTCGGAGCAGGAGGTGCTCTCCGACGCGGAGGGCGACTTCCCACCCGAGCCGATCGGCGCCGTACGCGTGCGCCTGCTCACCGAGGACACCGTCGCCGACCTGCGCGGTCCGACCGCGTGCGAGGTCATCGACGCCGAGACCGTGCAGCGCCACATCGATGCGCTCGGCCCAGACCCGATGGTCGACAAGGGCCGCAAGGCCGAGGACCGGTTCGTGAACGTCGTGCTGCGCAAGCCGACGTCGATCGCGCTGCTGCTCATGGACCAGTCGGTGATCGCGGGCATCGGCAACGTGTACCGCGCCGAGATGCTGTTCCGCGCGCGCATCAACCCGTTCACGCCCGGGTCGCGAGCTCCGCGAGGAGCAGGTGCGCGCGCTCTGGAAGGACTGGGTCAAGCTGCTGAAGATCGGCGTCGAGACCGGCCAGATGCTCACGATGGACGGCCTGCGCGGCAAGAAGTACACCGCCGCGATGGCGTACCGCGCCGACCGGCACTGGGTCTACCACCGCACCGGCGAGCCGTGCCGGGTGTGCGGCACCCCGATCTCGATGGTGGAGCTCGCGACGCGCGCGCTCTACTGGTGCACGTCCTGCCAAGGGCCGCAGCCGTGAGACACACGCCGGGGTACCTGCTCACGGATCCGGAGGAGATCAGGCGGCTGATCCGCGAGAATCCGTGGGCGACGTTCGTGTCGCACACCGACGGCGGGTTGGTGGCGTCGCACTATCCGGTGCTGCTGGATGACGCGGCATCCACCGGTGACGACATCGTGATCGTCAGCCACTTCGGCCGACCCGACGAACAGCTGCATGGGCTGGGCTCGAGCGAGATCCTCGTGATCATCGCCGGACCGCACGGGTACATCTCGCCGAGTTGGTACGCGCCCGACGACTTCGTACCGACGTGGAACCACGTCACCGCGCACCTCTACGGCACGCCCGAGCTGCTCGAGGCGGAGGAGAACTTCGCCGTGCTCGACCGGCTCACCGACCACTTCGAGGCACCGATGCCCGACCCGAAGTCCCTGCACATCGACGAGGAATCCGCCCGGCGCATCGCAAAGGGCACCGTCGGCCTGCGCCTGCGAGTCACCCGGTTCGACGCGCGCGCGAAGCTCAGCCAGAACAAGACTCCAGAGGTGGTCGAGCGCATCATCGAGGCGCTCGAGGGCGACGGTCCGTACTCGTCGGCGCTGCTCGCCGAGGAGATGCGGCGAAAGCACACGCCGACCGCGTCGCCGACCGCTTCGGAGCCTGTGTGATCCTCGGCAACGCTCGGCTCGCCGACCACGACGTCGATGTCTCGATCGATGACGGCGTCATCACCGCGATCGTCGCACCGGGTTCGCTCGGCACGCCCGACATCGACCTCGCGGGCCGCTGGCTCGGCCCCGGCCTGTGGGACGAGCACACCCACTTCACCCAGTGGGCGCTCACGTCGCAGCGCCTCGACCTGTCGACCGCCGGTTCGGCTCGGGATGCCGCGGCCGCCGTCGCCGCCGCGATCGAGTCCGGCGCCGCCGCCGAAGCCGGCCAGCTGATCGGGGCGGGATTCCGGGACGGCCTGTGGCCCGACGCGCCCAACCTCGACGACCTCGACCGAGCATCCGGAGCGATCCCGGTCGTGCTCGTGAGCGGCGACCTGCACTGCGTGTGGCTCAACAGCGCCGCGCTCGCGGTGCACGGGCATGCGGGGCATCCGACCGGGCTGATCCGCGAGGATGCCGCGTTCGAGATCTGCACCACGATCGCCGCCGTGCCGGACGAGGTGGGGGATGCGTGGGCGCGTGCCGCGGCATCCGCCGCAGCCCGACGCGGGGTCGTCGGCATCGTCGACCTCGAGATGAGCTGGAACCTCGGCACCTGGACCCGTCGGCGCGCGTCGGGGCACGATGCGCTCCGCGTCGAGTTCGGCATCTACACGCAGCATCTGCAGCGCGCGATTGACGAGGGCCTGCGCACTGGCCAGCGCATCGACGAGCTCATCACGGTCGGGCGCTTCAAGGTGCTCACCGACGGATCGCTCAACACGCGCACGGCGTACTGCTACGACGAGTACCCGGGACTCGAGGGGCAGGAGTTCTCCCGCGGCATGCTGACCCTGCAGCCCGACGAGCTCATCCCGCTCATGCGCCTCGCCCACGAGCACGGGATCGTGCCCGACGTGCACGCGATCGGCGACCACGCGAACTCGCTCGCGCTCGACGCGTTCGAGACCGTGGGATGCGGCGGGCGCGATCGAGCATGCGCAGCTGCTGGCAGCGCGCGACATCCCGCGCTTCGCCGAGCTCGGCGTCGAAGTCAGCGTGCAGCCAGAGCACGCGATGGACGACCGGGATGTCACCGATCGGTACTGGCGCGGGCCGCACGCACCGTGCGTACGCGTTCCGGTCACTGCTCGATGCGGGTGCACGCCTGCGGTTCGGCTCGGATGCCCCGGTCGCTCCGCTCGACCCGTGGGTGAGCATCGCGGCCGCCGTGACCCGCACGCGGGATGGGCGGGAGCCGTGGCATCCCGAACAGCGGCTCTCGGTCGCTGAGGCACTCGAAGCGTCCACCCGCACGACCGTGGAGGTCGGACAGCCCGCGGACCTCGTGGTGACCGAGGCCGATCCCTACGCCGTGGATCCGGATGCCCTGCGCACGATGCCCGTCGCGGCGACGATGCTCGGCGGGCGGTTCACGCACACCGAGCTCGAACGACGGAACGCCCCCGGCGCGGGCCGAGGGCGTTCCGAGTCGTGAGTGCGGTTACTTCGCCGCGATGTGCGCGAACAGGAACCAGCGGTCCTTCTCGAGACCGCGCGCGATCTCGATCACGACATCCTGGCTCACCGGGTCGAGCTCGGCGAGCTCGGTGATGGCGGTGCGCACGGTCACGAGCGTCGCGTCGATCGCAGCGATGACCTCGGCGACGATGATGTCGGATTGCTGGAAGCCGGTCTTCATCGAGGGGGTCGTGGCATCCTTGCCGATCGTCTGGATGCGGGCGTCGATGGGCAGACCCAGCGCGACGACCCGCTCCGCCGCGGTGTCGGCGTAGTCGTGCGCGTGATCGACGACCACGTCGAGCAGTTCGTGGATGGCCTGGAAGTTCGCGCCGCGCACGTGCCAGTGCGCCTGCTTGCCGTCGACCGCGAGAGCGGTGAGATCGACGACGACGGGAGCCAGGAACTGCGCGACCGCGGTGGTGGCATCGGGATTGGTTGAGGACTGGGGGACTGCCTTGACTTCACTCATGTGATGCCCTTCTTTCGTCACGCTCGTATCGACACAGTCAACGCTACGCAGCCCTGAACATTCCGCAAGCAAGGTAAGGCGACGCTCATCCGCGTGTCGCGTGCGGTAGGGCTACCCCCACCGACGCTTCGTGAGGTGGCAGCATGGGGCGGGAGGCGTCAGGTCGGCAGGCTGGAGGCACACAACGAGGAGAGCGCCATGACCAGCACCGACACCACCGCCGCAGCCCCGGCGGCACGTCCCGCGGAACGACCCGCAACCCCCTTCAACTACCGCACGCTGTGGGCCGGCGTGCCGCGCGAAATCGCGTTCCTGCTCGCGGCCTTCCCGATCTCGGTGGTGGGTTTCGCCATCGGCATCGGCCTGTTCTCCGCCGGAATCGGCACACTCGTGACCTTCTTCATCGGCGTCGTCATCCTCATCGGAGGGCTGTACGTCGCCCGCGGGTTCGGCACGCTCGAGTTGATGTTCGTCGGATGGGCGGCGCAGCGCGACATCCCGCGTCCTGACTTCATGGATGCCCGTGCCCGCACCGGTTTCTTCGGATGGCTGCGAGCCGTGCTGGGCAATGGTCACTACTGGCTCTACCTGCTGCACTCGATCGTCATCGACTTCCCGCTGAAGACCATCAGCTTCACGGTGATCGTCACGTGGGTCGCAACCGGCCTCGGCGGCATCACGTACTGGTTCTGGGGGCTGTTCCTGCCCTACGGGTCGCGCGACTTCTCGGTCGCGGAATGGGTGTCGGACTCGGCTCGGCCTGCCGACCTTCGAGAACGAGTTCATCGGCGACGCGCTGCTCTACCTGGTGGTCGGCGCGATCTTCCTCGCGACGCTGCCGCTCGTGAGCCGCGGCCTGACGATGATGCACTGGCTCGTCGCTCGCGGCGTGCTCGGCGCATGGAAGTCGGATGCCCTGGCCAAGCAGGTCACGAGCCTCGAGAGCTCGCGTGGTGCGGCGATCAGCGCCGAGGGTCACTCGCTGCGACGGTTGGAGCGCGACATCCACGACGGTCCGCAGCAGCGCCTCGTGCGCCTGCAGATGGACCTCGCCGCGGCGGAGCGCCAGCTCGATGCCGACCCGGAGAAGGCCAAGACGCTCATCACCGAGGCGATGGCGCAGTCGAAGGAGGCGCTCGACGAGCTGCGGGCCCTGTCGCGCGGGTTCGCGCCGCCGATCCTGATGGACCGCGGGCTGGTCGCGGCGCTCGAGTCGGCCGCGGTGCGCAGCACGGTGACCGCGCGGGTCGTGAACGACATCCCGCCGGGCACCGAGATCCCCACCGACATCGAGCGCAACGCGTACTTCATCGCGACGGAGTCGCTCGTCAACGCGAGCAAGCACTCCACGGCAACCGACATCGAGATCCGCGTCGGACTCCGGCAGGAGTCCCAGCCGGATGGCGACAGTCTGGATGGATGTCGTCGTCACCGACAACGGACGCGGCGGCGCCAAGGCCGTCGAGGGCCACGGCATCGCAGGACTCGAAGAGCGTCTGCGCGGCCTTGGCGGCACCCTCGAGGTGCTCAGCCCGACCGGCGGCCCGACGATCATCTCGGCGCACCTGCCCGTGAAGCTCGCCGCGACCCCGGCGGCTCCGCAGCGCGAGCGACCCGGAAGCAGCGCCTAGCCTGTGACCATGACGGACAACGCCCCTGCCCTTCGTGTGGTGGTTGCCGATGACTCGGTGCTGCTGCGCGAGGGGCTCGTGCGTGTACTCGACGAGGCCGGTTTCGACGTGGTCGCGGGCTACGGCGACGGCGACTCGATGCTCGCGGAGCTCGAGGCAGCTCGCGCCAGATCTCGTGATCCTCGACGTGCGCATGCCCCCGAGCTATCGGGATGAGGGCGTGCGCGCCGCGATCCGGGCCCGCGAGCTCATGCCCGAGGTGGGCATCCTGCTGCTGTCGCAGTATGTGGAGGTCGCCTATGCACAGGAGCTGCTGTCATCCGGGCGCGGCGGCGTCGGCTACCTGCTGAAGGACCGGGTCGCGTCGCTCGAGCAGCTGCGCGACGCGGTCGAGCGCATCGCCGGCGGCGGCACGGTGCTCGACCCCGAGGTGGTTGCCCACCTGCTCGGTCGCCGCAACGACCCGCTCGCGACGCTCACCCCGCGCGAGCGCGAGGTGATGGCGCTCATGGCCGAGGGCCGCACGAACGCCGCGATCGGCGCCGCGCTGTTCATCGGCACGGGCGCGGTCGAGAAGAACGTGACATCCATCTTCCAGAAGCTCGCCCTCGAGGACTCCGGTACAGACCACCGTCGCGTCCTCGCCGTGCTCGCCTACCTGCAGACCGGCTGACCTCTACCTCAGGTTGCCGATCTTCAACGCGAACGACTTCAGGTCGCGGATGCTGCGCTCGATCCTGATCGCAACGACCACCACGATCAGACCACCGAGGATCAGCCAGATCCACCACGGCGTGAACTCGTAGAGTGCGCGGATCTGCGGCGAGAACGTGTGGATGGCGTGCGCGAGCACGAACACCGCGCCGAGGATCAGCGGCGCCTGCAGGCGGCGCAGCGCGCCGATCAGCACCGCCGCGAGTGCGACAACTCCGACCGCGACCAGTCGCCACACATCGTCTTCGCTGTACGTCGCGACGAGCGACGGCAGCAGGAGCACAACGACGCCCGGCCCGAGATTCGGCCAACTGCGGGCCTCGGGCTTGCGCGTCATCGTGATGACACCGCCCGCGATGAGGGCGAGCGCGAGCGGCACCGAGGCGAACTCGACGGGGTCGAGCCGGTCGAGCGCGAGCCCGGTGATCGCAGCGAAGGCGCCGAAGGCGATCGCGACCCAACCGACCAGGCGGGTGAACGGCGCGCGGTCGACGGCACGCGAGAGCAGGTGGATGGCCGCGAACAGCACCACGAGCAGGATCGCGCGCAGGTCGCCGAGCCGCTCGTCGCGCAGCGCAACGCCCTCGACGACGAGGATCCCGGCCATCCCGAGGATTCCGAGCGCCTGGCTGCCGATCCGGCGGAACCCGGCATCGTCGTCGGTGCGCGGCAGCGCCTGACCGAACGCCGCAGCCACGAGCACCCCGGCCGCGACCAGCACCCAGGTGTCGAGCACCGGATCCGACAGCTCGCCGCGCGTCGTCATGCCGAGCGCTCGTCCGAACGCGCCGACCACCACGCCGATGCCGCCTGCGAGTGCGATCGCGTCGAGGAACCAGCGCGTCGGCGCCGGCGCGCGCAGGAAGCTGCCGATGAGCAGCAGCGCAGCGGAGACCGAGACCACCACGATCGGGCGGAGGATGTCGCCGGTCGTGCCCGCCGCCGCAAGCGGCAGGATGCCCGTGAGCAATCCGCCGAGCAGGAGGCCGGCGGCCGCGCGGCTCGGCTGCGCGGCGGCGTTCGGTCGCGGCGGTCGTCGCGGGTGCGGGATGCCCGCCACGCGAGCACTCCCACGATCAGCAGCGCGCCGGAGAGCGGGAGCACGTACGGTTCGAGGTCGGTGATCGCGTCATCCTTCAGTCGCCACCAGAGTCCGAGCGTGGCGAGCCCGAGCGCGACCCAGCCCGAGGTGCTTGCGGAGCTCGCTGGCGGTGAACACCCCGTCCTTCGAGTTCGCGATGAGCAGGGTGGCGACCCCCGCGAGCACGAGCACGAGCCACGTGTACTCGGAGCGCACCGAGGTGCTCGCGAGCACGGCGACGGCGCCCATGAACGCCGCGCCGATCTCGAGCGGCAGCCGCTTCGCGGACCGGAAGAGCGAGACCAGCAGGGCGCCCGCCGAGACGAGCAGCATCGACGCGACCGGGGCGACTCCGGCGAGGAAGCGCTCGTCGAGCACGAGTCGCGTGAACGAGTCGGTGATCCAGCCGACGGACGGGGCGACGAGCACTCTGGCCGCGATCCGTTCGGCGGGGAACGCGCGCGTGTTCGGGAGTGCAGCCCACAACAGGAGCGCACCGGTGAGCAGCACGGCGAGCACGAGGCTCACTCCCGGCTCGGCGAAGCAGGCCGTCGTTCGCGACGAAGACGGTGAGCGCCACCCAGCCGATGAGCGCGCTGAAGCATCGCGATCGGGCAGTGCCGTCCAGAACGCTGCGTGTCGATCGTGGTCGGTGAGCACCTTGCCGAGCGGCAGCGCGGCGGCGGCGAGCACCACGACGCCGAACGCCGTGAGGAAGTGCGCGACATCCACCCAGTCGCCGAGATCGAGGGCGAGCGCCGCGATGCCGAACGCGCCGACCGCGATGCTCGGTCGCCAGCAGGCCGGCGCGAGCGGTGGCATCCACGATCGCAAGACGCGCCACGAGCAGCAGCACGACCGTGACGATCGAGGCGACCTGCCACGTCGGCTGGTTGCTGCCCCATCCCGCGGCGCCCTCGAGCCAGCCGAACAGCAGGCTGACCCCGAACGCGATCGCCAGCACCACCCGCAGGCCCGGCCGCACCGACAGCACCGCGCGCTTCGTGAGGATGAGCGCCACGATCCCCGCAGCGGCGATCACGAACCAGCCCGCCATCACGCCCCACGGCGCGGGCAGCAGGGCGACCCCGAGGATCGCTGCAGCCGGCGATGGATGCCGCGATCGGCACCGCCCGCGGAACCAGCCGCCCGGTGAGCGCCCACACGAGGGCCGCAAGAGCCGTGACCGCGGCGATCGCGATGATCGCGGCGACTCGGCCGTCGGGCAGCGGGATGAGCTCCGTGGCGTGCGCGTAACCGCATTGCCGAGTCACGGCGAGCGAGCTGCTGCAGCGCGGTGAGCAGCGACGGGATGAGCGTCGCGGCCGTCACCGCAGCCGCGGTCCACGCACCGACGACGGTGGCACCGGCCGCGGGCACGCGGCGAGCGAGCCATTCGAGCGCGAGCGCGATGCGCGGCCGCGGCGAGTGGCGGGGCGATCCGCTGGAAGTCGGGGTTGTCGGTGCGCCACGCGGTGACGGCGAGCGCGCCGGCGGCGGAGAGCTGCCCCGATCGCCGCGATGACGCGGGCGAAGACCGGCGGGGCCGAGGAGCGCACGAGCACGACGACTGTGGAGCGAGCGCAACGACGGCGACGATGAGTCCGGCGGCGAACGGGAACCAGTCGCTGTCGAACTCGGTGAACGGCAACGTGAGGACAGCGCCCCGACGAGGCCGAGCAGGGCGAAGCCGACCGGCACATACCGCTCGATGCGGCGGTCCTTCGCGAACAGCGGACACGAGCGCGTGCACGAGCGCGCCGATCGCGAGACCCGTGAACGCCAGCCAGGTCACGGTCGGAGGAGTGAGGTCGCGACCGACCCCCGCGGCGAGGAACGCGACGCCGGGCGCGACGGCCGCGAAGCCCGCGATGCTCGCGACCCGCAGACCCGTGAGGCGGTGCCAGACGATGAATCCGATCGCCGCGACGATGAGCACGACGCCCCAGTAGACCTGCTCGTTGGCCTTCGCCGCGCCGAAGAAGTTGTTGGCACTGCACCGCCCACGCATCGAGGAAGACGAGCACGACGGCGAGCGCGGCGAGTGCCCTCGGCCGATGCCGTGAGCTTGCGCCAGCGCAGCAGCGACGCCGACACGAAGGCCGCGATCGTGACGCCGCCGATGATCAGGCTCTGCACCGCGATGCCGAAGTTGATGAACGCGTACACGAGGAACGCGATCGCACCGACCGCGAGCAGCGAGACCCCGACGATGAGCAGGATGACCTGCACACCGAGGTGGCGGCGCGGCACAGCGCGGCGGGCACCGGCGCCGTGAACCCTGGGGCGGGCGGGGGAGCGGCGACCGTCGCTGCGGCGGGGGTGGCCACAGCGGCCGCGGCGACGGCGGCGGGCTGCGGCAGGGGCTACCGGCGCGAAGACCTCGGCCGCGAGCTGGGCGGTCTCGTACCGCATCCTGCCGATGAGTTCGAGACGACGATCGAGGTCAGCGGCGACGCTGGCCGAGAGTGTGGCGAGCTCGACGGCGGCCGGGTGGTTCAGGTCGAGGCCGCACGACGAGCAGATCGCGCTCTGCAGCGGCGTGAAGCACGCGGGGCACTGCGTCGTCGATGTCAGGTCGGTCGTGGTGCGCGGAAAGTGCACCGTGCCGACATACGGGCGATACGAGTCGGGTGTCGTCATTGCTCGGCTCTCTGGCGCAGGGCGCCTCCCCATTGGCTGCACATCAGGGTATCGGCTGGTGACTCTGATTCGCGGTCGTGCGAGCACGTCGGTGGATACACTGAATCCGTGCACATCATCGGGTTCCTGGTCGGTATGGTCCTGTTCGTCGGCGGCCTCGTCATCATGGGCTACTCCTTCGAGCCGCTCGGGTTCATGCTGCCGTTCGGATTCGACCCGCGAATGGTGCTGTTCATCGGCGGGCGTCTTCGTCTCGTCCGCGGGGCTCGCGGTGCCGTTCCACGTGATGAAGCGGATCGACGGCTAGGCCCGACCGAGGCCTGCGCATGCCGAGCCTGCTGAGCCGGCTCGCCGTTCTCGCGATCACCCTGCGCGGGTCGAAGCGCGAATTCTCGAGTGCTCAGCGCACCCTCGCGAAGGTCGCGAAGGTCAACGAGCGACCGAAGCCCTTCGCACCGTCGAAGTCGATCGCCAAGCGGGTGCACATCACGCTGCGTGAGTTCCTGGGCCGACCCGGCCACGACTGGCCGGTGTTCGACGTGACGCCGAAGTCGGGCGCGACCGGTGCCCGCGCGCTGTTCCTGCACGGTGGATGCTTCGTCTACGAGATCGATCCGTTCCACTGGCAGCTTCATCGCCGACCTCGCCGAACGCTCAGGCACGACCATCACCGTGCCGATCTTTCCGCTCGCGCCCCAATCCAACGCCGCCACGGTCGTGCCCCTGATCGCGGACCTTGCAGCGGAACTGGTGCGGGATGCCGGGGCTGCAGCGCACGAGCATCCTCGGCGATTCGGCGGGTGGCGGCATGGCGCTCAGCGTCGCGCAGATACTGCGGGATCGTGGCATCCCGCCCCTGCATGCCACCGTGCTGGTCTCGCCGTGGCTCGACATCAGCGGCGAGGACCCACGCCTGGCCGAGATCGCGCCGCACGACCCGTGGCTCGCGATCCCCGGCACACACGCCGCCGGAGTGCTGTGGCGCGACGAGCTCGACGCGCACAACCCGCTCGTGAGCCCGATGTTCGGGTCGCTCGATGGGCTCGGGCCGGTGACGATGTTCAGCGGAACCCGCGACATCCTCAATGCGGATGCGACGAAGTTCGTGCCGCTCGCCGCCGCCGCCGGGCTCTCGCTCGACTACCACGAAGCGCGCGGGATGATCCACAACTACGCGATCCTGCCGATCCCGGAGGGCGAAGCGAGCGCGCGAGGTGATCGCGACGGCGCTGCGGGCGTAGCGCTCCGCGCCGTTAGAGCTGCTGGTAGCGCTGTCCGTGGGCGTCGGTGACGGCGACCGGACGTCCATCGACGGCGAGGATGAATCCTGGCCCGACGTCGAGCGCGGGGTCGAGCTGCTGGTCAACCCACGGGAGCACGCGGCGGCCCTCGTTGCTGAGCCACGTGGCATCCACTGCGCTGACGATCTCCCTGAAACGCTCGCGGTCTGGCAGCGTGAAGTACGACAGCACGGCGCTGTGGAAGACGACCAGCGTCGCATCGCGCGGAGCGCCCGCAGCGACCGTCGGGCAGCAGTTCGAGGGCGTTTCCGCGCACGATCCGCGGCGGATCCGACCGCACGATGGATGCCACGGCCGCCAGCCTCGCCCGCCGCTCCTCATGCTCGGGCCACACCAGCACCTGCAACCACTCCACATCGTCGGGGTTCGCGTACGACAGAGGATTCAGGTCGATCCCCGCGCGCCACACGACCTCGGGGATCCGTCGGTGGAATCGCGCTCGCGGGGTCGATCTCGCAGCGCAGCCGCACGGAGCTCGGGCCGTCGTCCGGGTCGAGGCGGGTGACGTCGCCGTCGGGCGTCACGTACTCGTACGCGTAGCGATCCGGGATACAGGCACGCGCCGCCGGACGCCCCGACCTCGAGCAGCGCGATCGGCCCATCGATCGCGGCGAGCACCGGCAGCAGGGTCGCGCAGCGGGCGGCCTCGTTGGTCTGGGTGGCGCGGACGAGCGCGATGGCCTCGACCTCGGCCCAGTGGGCGAGCAGCCACGGGCGCAGTTCGGCGTACGTGGAGACGGGGGCTCCGGCGAATCGCGCGGAGGCGAACACGAGGTTGGGCTGGCGCTTGTGGGTGGGGAGGCGGTCGATGAGGGCGAGGATCGCGGCATCCTCGGCGATGCCGGCGGCCCAGTCGGCGAAGATTGCTGACGATCCGGGGAACTCAACCTCGGCGTACCAGCGGTAGCGTTTCGGCGGTTGCGGTCACCGTTCCATCGTCGCATTCACGGCCTCGAACGGAGTGCCGCCGGCATTCGGCAAGATCCCAGCAAACTCGGGCCGATTGGAGGAATGCACGACGTGTGGATCGTGTTCCATGTGGTGGAGGTACAAC
This sequence comes from uncultured Actinomycetota bacterium, assembly GCA_963790235.1. Taxonomy (GTDB): domain Bacteria; phylum Actinomycetota; class Actinomycetes; order Actinomycetales; family Microbacteriaceae; genus Rhodoglobus. The sequence continues at coordinate 163,533 of CAWBNZ010000006.1, read as the reverse complement.
ACAGTGGCAAGCAAGGTCTTCGAGGACTTCGAGAATGAGGACGGCAGCATCACCCGCTACCGCAAGCACCTGAACGGGCGCGGGCGTGTGGCGGCCGGTGCGACCGTCGACCCGACGGCGTACATCGACCCGACGGCATACGTCGAGGAAGGTGCCGAAGTGGCGCGCGCCGTGACGATCGGACCGGGCAGCTGGATCGACCGCAACGCGATCGTCGGCGCCGGAACGAAGATCGGCGCCGCCGTGCGCATCGGCTCGGATGCCGTGCTCGGCTCAGCCGTCATGGTCGGCTCGCACACCCGCATCGGTGCCGCCGCGAAGATCGCGAACGGGTCCAAGCTCGGTGAAGACACAGTGGTGCCCGCGGGCGCGATCGTGCGCGGGCGCGTCGGGTACCAGCGCGCCGCGTGACGCCGCGACCGCGCTCCGCCGCGACGCAACGCAACGAACCTCGTCTGGTGATCCCGGCGATCGATGCGACCACGCTCGTATCGATCGACGGACGACCCCCGCCGCAGGGGCGGCGGCGGGGTAAAGGGCACAGAGGGGATGACGGGAATCGAACCCGCGTATCGAGTTTGGAAGACTAGCGCTCTACCATTGAGCTACATCCCCGCAGTGAGAGCGTTCGCTCCCAGCGCGTCAGCAATTGTAGGGCATGCGCAGATTGCCCCAGCTCCACGCGGCTAGACTTGCCGAGGCCATTTTGCTCCATAGGCACAGTGGCGGTCGGGAGTTCCGACGGGCGCACGTCCGGGGCGTAGCTCAGCTTGGTAGAGCACTCGGTTTGGGACCGAGAGGCCGCAGGTTCAAATCCTGTCGCCCCGACTGTTGGCCCGCAGCATCCACACCGCACTGACAGGTACACAGGAGATACGCACCGTGAAGACCACCATCGAGAAGCTGAGCCCCACCCGCGTGAAGCTGAGCATCTCCGTGACGCCAGAAGAGCTCAAGCCCTCGATCGACCACGCGTACGAGCACATCGGTTCGCAGGTCAACATCCCCGGCTTCCGCAAGGGCAAGGTGCCGCCGCAGCTCATCGACCAGCGCGTCGGCCGGGCCGAGGTGCTCAACCACGCGGTGAGCGACGGGCTCGACAAGTTCTACCGCCAGGCGGTGCGCGACGAGAAGGTGCGCGCGATCGGCAAGCCCGAGGCCGACATCGCCGAGTGGCCGAACGAGAAGGACTTCACCGGCGACCTCGTGCTCTCGGTCGAGGTTGACGTGCGCCCGGAGTTCGACCTGCCGAAGTACGACGGACTCAAGCTCACCGTCGACAACGCCGAGGTCACCGCCGACGACATCAAGGACGAACTGGATGCCCTGCGCTCGCGCTTCGGCACGCTCGTCACCGTCGACCGCCCCGCGAAGAAGGGCGACTTCCTGCAGATCGACCTCGAGGCGAAGATCGGCGACAACGTCGTCGACACCGCGAACTCGATCTCCTACGAGCTCGGCTCCGGCGAACTGATCGACGGCATCGACGACGCCCTCGACACGCTGACCGCCGGCGAGACCACGACGTTCGACTCGGTGCTGCTCGGTGGCGACCACGAGGGCGAGACCGCGCTCATCACGGTCACGGTCGAGTCGGTCAAGGAGCGCGAGCTGCCAGAGGCTGACGACGACTTCGCGCAGGTCGCGAGCCAGTTCGACACGATCAAGGAACTCAAGGACGACATCAAGGAGCAGGTCGCCCGCTCCAAGGTGTTCGGCCAGGGCGCCCAGGCTCGCGACCAGATCGTCGACGAGCTCATCAAGAAGGTCGAGATCCCGGTGCCGGCCAAGCTCGTCGAAGACGAGGTGCACCGCCACCTCGAGAACGAGAACCGACTGGATGACGACACCCACCGCGCCGAGGTCGTGATCTCGAGCGAGAAGACGTTCCGCTCGCAGATCCTGCTCGACTCGATCGTCGAGGCCGAGGAGCTCAAGGTCAGCCAGGACGAGCTCACCCGCTACCTCGTGCAGGGTGCGGCGCAGTACGGCATGGAGCCCGGCGAGTTCATCCAGGTGCTCGACAAGAACGGCCAGATCCCGGCGATGGTCGCCGAGGTCGCCCGCTCGAAGGCCCTTGCGACCGTGCTCTCGAAGGCCAAGGTCGTCGACCAGAACGGCAAGGCAGTGGATGTCACGGCCTTCACCGCCACCGTGCTCGGTGACGGCACCGACACCTCCGACGAATCAACGCCGACTCGCTCGGTGGCGGCGCGGACGACCACGGCGACGTCGGCGCCGCGAAGGACTCGCACGGCCGCAAGGCTGGCCACGAGCACTACGGGCACGACCACAAGTAGGTCACGCAACGCACGACTTCGACGGCGTCGCTCCCTCGCGGGGGCGGCGCCGTTCGTCGTTGGGGCGACCCGGCCCGCACACTCAGACGCGCGATGCGGCTGGCGATCGCTATCGGTCATCGAATGGGCGAATATCGGGGTAAACGGTGCGCCTTTGCCCGGTTCTCGCACACTCGGCGAGCGATCCGGGCTCTGGCCGCAGAGTCAGTCCGCGAGCAGCTCGCCTGCGTACGCCTCCACTGAGCGCGCGTACCGCGGCAGCAGCGGCGCGAGCGTCGTGAGCGCGAGTGCGAGCGCCGCGCGGTCATCGCCGCGCGACGAGAGGCACAGCGCCAGGAACGCGTTCGCCGACTCGGCGAGTGGATGCCGCGGCTCCTCACCCACCAGCCCCTCGAGCAGCACGATCGCCTCGTCGACCCGCTCGAGGTTGCGCAGCGTGCTCGCGAGCTGGATGGTCGCCTCGCCGCGCAACGGCTCCTCGAGCCCGAAATCCAGCGCACGGCGGTACAGCGGCTCGGCGTCGGACTCGAGGCCCGCGCTGTCGCGGGCGCCCGCGGCGTGGAACAGCGCGACCGGGTCATCCGCAGGACGCTCGGCGACGAGCGCGTCGATCCTCGCGATGAGCGCGGCGTCGGTGAGGTCGTCGGAAGCCGCCCAGACGGCGTCGATGCGGGTCTCCCACTCGGTGTCATCCATTCGACCCACGCTAGCGGCACGCCGCACTCTGCCCACGGCACTGTGCCAGTCGGTCGCCATGGGCGACGTGCGGCACGCCGCACTCTGCCCACGGCGAACACGTCCGTTCGCGTCGCCGCGCTCGGATAGATTCGACTCCGAAGCGACAACTGAAGGAGCATCCACCATGGCCGAACCGGCACTGGTCTCATCTGTTTTTGACCGACTGCTGAAGGACCGCATCATCTGGCTCGGGTCGGAGGTGCGTGACGAGAACGCCAACGAGATCGCGGCGAAGCTGCTGCTGCTCGCGGCCGAGGACTCGAAGCGTGACATCTCGCTGTACATCAACTCGCCCGGTGGATCCATCACGGCCGGCATGGCGATCTACGACACCATGCAGTTCGTGCCGAACGACATCGTCACGGTGGGCATCGGCATGGCGGCATCCATGGGCCAACTGCTGCTGACCGCGGGCACGAAGGGCAAGCGGTTCATCACCCCGAACGCGCGCGTGCTGCTGCACCAGCCGCACGGTGGATTCGGTGGCACGTCGTCCGACATCCAGACCCAGGCGCAGCTCATCCTCGACATGAAGAAGCGCCTCGCCGAGATCACCGCGTCGCAGACCGGCAAGACGTTCGAGCAGGTCACCGAGGACGGTGACCGCGACCGCTGGTTCAACGCCCAGGAGGCGCTCGAGTACGGCTTCGTCGACCACATCCGCGAGACCGCGATCGACGTGGCCGAGGTCACCGCCGGCGAGTCGAAGAAGTAAGGAAGAGATCGATGGAAACCCCCACATTCCGCTCAGCGGGCAACCTGCGGCCGAGTCGCGATACATCCTCCCGTCGTTCGAGGAGCGCACCGCCTACGGCTACAAGCGCCAGGACCCGTACGCGAAGCTCTTCGAGGACCGCATCATCTTCCTCGGTGTGCAGGTGGATGACGCATCCGCCGACGACGTCATGGCCCAGCTGCTCGTGCTCGAGTCGCAGGACCCCGACCGCGACATCGTGATGTACATCAACTCGCCCGGAGGCTCGTTCACCGCCATGACGGCGATCTACGACACGATGCAGTACATCCGTCCGAAGATCCAGACCGTCGTGCTCGGTCAGGCGGCTTCGGCTGCTGCAGTCATCACGGCCGGAGGCACGAAGGGCATGCGGCTTGCGCTGCCGAACGCGCGCATCCTCATCCACCAGCCCGCGATCGGCGAGGCCGGCCGCGGACAGGCGTCGGACATCGAGATCCAGGCCGTCGAGGTGCTGCGCATGCGCACGTGGCTCGAGGAGACCCTGGCGCTGCACTCCAACCGCACGATGGAGCAGGTGAACAAGGACATCGAGCGCGACAAGATCCTGAGCGCCGAGGAGGCCGTCGAATACGGCCTGATCGACCAGGTGCTGAGCTCGCGCAAGAACCTCGGGGCGCCCGCGCTCACGAAGTAGGTCAAGCAACCAGAAGGAGAGCCGCACGAGTGATCGTGCGGCTCTCCTTCGTTGGTTCCGGTTAGTCCTGGCCGTCGGGACCGTGGCCGGTCCCGCGTCGACGTGCGACCACCATGAGCGTGACCGCGGCCGCTGCGAGCACCGCAAGGATCGCGCCACCGATCCACAGCACGTCGGTCAGGTTCGCATTCGCGTGCTCGGGCTTCGCGTCGATCGGCGTCGCCGTGGGCTCGGGCGCGGTCGTCGCTTCAGCCGTCGGAGTCGGCGTCTCCTCGGGCGCGGCGGCGCCGCACACCGGGGGAGCGGCCTGTCCCGTCGCGGGCTCGAAGCCCGGTCCCGGCGACCACTCGAACGTGAACTCGTCGGACACCGTGTGACCGTCCTCCGAGACCACCTGCCACACGAAGCGGTAGGTGCCCGCGTCGCCGAGCGCGGCCGGGGTGGAGAGGGTTGCGCCCGTGACCGTCATGCAGCCGTCGCCGTAGAAGTTGCCCGCGGCATCCGTGACCTGGATCGCGAACCCCGCCCCGTTGCCACTCAGATCGAGCAGCGGCTGATTCGTCGTGACCGAGAACGTCTCGGGCAGCCCCGTGACGAGCTCACCGGCCGTCGGCGTCGAACTCACCAGGAAGTTGTGCGCCTGCGCCGGGGCAGCGGTGCCGAGCACCACCGCCCCAGCGAGGGCGAACACGGCGAGTGTCGCCGTGATCCGCGGATGGCGCGACATCAGGCCTGGTCTGCCTTGCGGCGCGATGCGAGTCCGAACACGACACCGACGATACCCACCACGAGTCCGGCGATGCCAAGCACGCGAGCGAGCACGTCGGGCTGCGAGCCGCCCGACGCGGCCTGGGAGGTCAGCGACACCGTGTCCGTGCCATCCTCGTCCGCTAGCTGCGCCGTGGTGATCGGCGGCGGGCGTCGTTGATGTACAGCACGGGCGCCGGGTGCTCGGCGTCCTCGCCCTCCTCGCTCCAGCTGACGACGGTGCCGTCGCTGTAGGTCTGGTCGGCGGCGAGCACGATCGAGCCCGTGTCGGGCACGGGTCCGACCGAGAGCGGGAACAACTGCATCTGGCCGTCGGTGATCTCAGAACCCGGCTGGGCGGTCCAGATGACCGTCGTGACCGCCTCGGTGATCTCGCCGTAGATCGTCTCCACCGGCTCGGGCAGCGTCGTCTTCACCAGCTCCGTGGTCCAGCCCGGTACGGGCACGTAGCTCACGTAGCCGAACGGGGTGTCCTCGGGAATGGTGAGCTCGACGCGGGTAGTCGACTCGGTGGCGGACTCGTTGGGCACCTTGACGGTGATGAGCGAGAACGAGCCGGGCTCTGCCTCGCCCGGTGTCACGGTGACGTGCGCGCTCGCCGAGAGGGGAGCGGAGATCGCGAGCAGGATTCCTGCTCCGATCGCGATGACGGCACCTGGCTTGCGTCACCCGAGTGCGGTTGCTGGATGTGGACATGGTGATGCTTCCTTCGTTGCATGGGTCGCCGCGGCGACCAGTTGAGTTCGTACGATTTCGGGCGGACGCCCGGACTGGATCTAGACGAACTGCAGCGGGGGACCGCGGTGGCGGTGCGTTGAAGGAACGTGGATGCGACGCGGCGCGGCGACGGCACGCGAGATCGAGGGGATGGCGCGGGCGGGCGTCGCCGGAACGGGGGCGACCGCGTGGAGCACGCGCGCGATCACGAGTCGCGCCGAGTCCGCTACCGACCAGAACGCGCGCTCGCCGAACCTGAGCGCGAGCAGCGTGATGATGCCCGCGATGACGTGGGCGAGCAGCATCCTGTCGTCGTGTCCGTCCATGGCCGACATCGGCATGCCGCCGACGGCTGCCGCGCCGTGACTGTGCCCGGTCGGCATCGTCGGCGCACCAGGCCCGGAGAACAGGGCGTGGAACAGCAGCTGGCTCACTGCGACGGAGGCTGCGAGCCGCCACCACGACAGCGTGCGACCCGACAGCGCCGTGCACACGGCGAGGGAGAGCAGGAAGGACGCACCGACGCCGAGCCAGGATGGCGCCGCGTCACCGGCGATCGCGTGGGAGAACGCGGCGACGAACGTTGCAACAGCGGCGGCGATCATGCCGCGGCCCACGCGTGCCCACCTCGAGTCCATCCCGTGCCCCTTCCACAATCGATGCTGCCACAGTGTTCGGTGCCGAAAGTGCAGGGTGATTGGTCTGGTGCGGCGGCGCACCATCCATTGAAAACGGCGTGTGCACTTGAGTCGTCACGTCGCCGGATCGGGTTAGGCTCGTCTTCATGCAGTTGGACTGCGGCTCATCATTGGGGAGGAACGCTCATGGCACGAATCGGTGAAAGCGCCGACCTGCTCAAGTGCTCCTTCTGCGGCAAGAGCCAGAAGCAGGTGCAGCAGCTCATCGCTGGGCCGGGCGTGTACATCTGCGACGAGTGCGTCGAGCTGTGCAACGAGATCATCGAGGAACGTCTGGCCGAGGCCGGCGAGGAGACCTCGAGCGAGTTCGACCTGCCGAAGCCCAAGGAGATCTACGCCTTCCTCGAGGAGTACGTCATCGGCCAGGAGCACGCCAAGCGCGCGCTGTCGGTCGCGGTGTACAACCACTACAAGCGGGTGCGGGCGCGCAACACGATCACGAGCGCCGACGCGGTGATCGACGACGTCGAGATCGCGAAGTCCAACATCCTGCTCATCGGTCCCACCGGCTGCGGCAAGACCTACCTCGCGCAGACCCTCGCGAAGCGCCTCAACGTGCCGTTCGCGGTCGCGGATGCCACCGCCCTCACCGAGGCGGGCTACGTCGGCGAAGACGTCGAGAACATCCTGCTCAAGCTCATCCAGGCCGCGGACTACGACGTCAAGCGCGCCGAGACCGGCATCATCTACATCGACGAGATCGACAAGATCGCCCGCAAGGCCGAGAACCCGTCGATCACGCGCGACGTGTCGGGCGAGGGCGTGCAGCAGGCGCTGCTGAAGATCCTCGAGGGCACCGTCGCCTCCGTGCCGCCGCAGGGCGGCCGCAAGCACCCGCACCAGGAGTTCATCCAGGTGGATACCACGAACGTGCTCTTCATCGTCGCGGGTGCGTTCGCCGGGCTCGAGGACATCATCTCGAGCCGCGCGGGCAAGAAGGGCATCGGCTTCGGTGCTCCGCTGCACAGCAAGGGCGACGACGTGAACCTCTTCAGCGAGGTGCTGCCGGAAGACCTGCACAAGTTCGGGCTCATCCCCGAGTTCATCGGCCGCCTGCCCGTCGTGACCACCGTGACGCAGCTCGACCAGGAGGCGCTCATGGAGATCCTCACCACGCCGCGCAACGCCCTCGTCCGCCAGTACCAGCGCATGTTCGAACTGGATGGCGTCGAGCTCGACTTCGACCACGACGCACTTCTGGCGATCGCCGACCTGGCCGTGCTCCGCCAGACCGGTGCCCGTGGACTCCGCGCGATCATGGAGGAAGTGCTCGCCCCGGTCATGTTCGACGTGCCGTCGAACGACGACGTCGCCCGGGTGGTCGTCACGAGGGCGACCGTGCTCGAGAACGCCGCGCCAACGATCGTGCCGCGCAAGGCGCCGCGCATCGAGAAGAGCGCCTAACCGCGCGCTAGTTCCAACCCAGCCGCGCGCGAACCGCGGCGATCCCTTCGCGCGGGAAGTCGTCCCAACCTGGCTCGAGTTCCCGTTCGGCGATGTCGAGCAACGCCCTGCCGACGACTTCCACGTCTGCCGTGAGCGCGGTGGCGAGCTCTGCAGCCAACTGCGGGTGCACGCGCTCGAATCGCCGGCGCGGGTCGAGCGTGTCGAGCAGCCGGTGCTCGCCGGGCAGACGCCGCCCCAGCACCCTCAGCAGGTAGGCGAGCGCCTCTGAGCGCACGCTCTCACCGGCGCTCAGCACCTCGCCGCGGCGGTACCGCCCGATGCCGATCAGCACCTGCGTGAGCACGAGGCGAATGTCTGCGGCGTCGTCGCGGGCCCCGGTCGGCAACGGCTTCGCGACGACGGCGGCGAACGCCTCCGTCACGCCTCCCGCGTCGTAGAACACCTCGTACGCATTGCCCGCCCAGGTGGCCAGGCCAGCGAGCGACGTGATGCCGAACTCCAGCACGTGGCCGTCCGCGTAGATGACCTTCACGCCGCCGTGCGATTCGACGACGCTGAGCGCGATGGATGCGGCGGCCGGCAGCCATGACAGGTCGTGCCGGTAGCGGTCCTCCGCGCCATCCACCGTGACCAGCGCGAAGTCGTGGTCGGACCATTCGTCGACGCGATGGCGCTCGGCGGTGGAGCCCATGCCGACGAAGCCGATCACGTCGGGATCGACCTCGGCCGTGGCCCGCAGCAACTCGATGAAGCGCTCGAAGCGTTCGGGGGAGTGGGCGGTGCTCATCGTTGATCTCCTCAGGTGGCTCTTGACGATCCTGCCACATAGTTCTATAGTTTATTTAGTCCTGAACAAAGCAGATCAGAGAAGGTGCGACCCGATGGCGCTTCGCCCAGCAACTCGCACCGATGTCAATCGCTCTGCGATCCTGGCGCACCTCGGCGCGCACGGTCCAGCATCTCGCGCTGACCTGGCTCGTGCGCTCAACGTCTCGCCAGCGCTGATGACCTCCCTGACGAAAGACCTGCTCTCCGACGGCTTGCTCGTCGAGCTCGAGCACTCGCCCTCGCAGGGCGGCAGGCCTGCTCGAATGCTCGGCCTCGTGTCATCCGCAGGCCGGGCGATCGGCGTGAAGGTGGTCGCCGACCATGTCGCCTTCGTCGAGGTGGGGATCGACGGCGCCGTGAAGCGCTCGGCGAGCGAACCGTTCGACGCCGCCGCGAGCACGTTCCTCGCCGACCTCACCGACCTGCTGCGCAGGTTCATCGCGGGCGGCTCGCGCGAGCCGCCTGCTCGGCATCGGCGTGGGTGTTCCCGGCAGCGTCGACCGCCAGGGCAACGGTCTCGTCGATTCGGCGCAGCTCGGGTGGCAGCAGGTTCCGATCGGCTCGACCCTGCGCCGCGAGTTCTCACTCCCAGTGTTGGTCGAGAACAACGTCAATGCCCTTGCCGTCGCCGAACGGCTCTACGGGGTGGGCCGGCAGTTCCAGAACTTCCTCGTCGTCACCATCGGCAGCGGCGTCGGCGCCGGAATCGTCGTCGACGGCGTCGTGCTCCGCGGCAACGCAGGCGGCGCCGGCGAGATCGGCCACATCCCGGTGGGGGAGGACGGCCCGCTCTGCGCTTGCGGCAACCACGGCTGCCTCGAGACCTACATCGGTGAAGCCGCTCTCGTGCGCGAGGCACGGAAGCTCGGCGTCATCGGCGCAGGCAGCGGGATGTCAGCTCTGCGCGCCGCCGCGGATGCCGACGACCCGGCAGCGGCCGCGATCTTCAGCCGGGCGGGTCACCGTCTCGGTCGTGCGCTCGCTGGGATCATCCACACTCTCGACCCCGAGATCGTCATCGTGCTCGGTGAGGGAACCGCTGCATGGAAGCACTGGTCGTTCGGGTTCGAGCCCGCGCTGCGGTCGTCGCTCATGCAGAGCCGTCGCGGCATTCCGGTCGCCGTCGAGACGTGGCAGGACGAGAGCTGGGCGCAGGGCGCCGCGGCCATCGTGCTCGCAACGCCGTTCGATTCAGAGGACCAGGCAGGGGACCAGGGGCGCCTGGTGCGCGAGCGACTCGTCGAGCAGTCGAGCCCCCAGGACCACTCGTGAGCGTCTCGACGGCTCAGACGAGCATCCTCGACCGCTCACGGCCGACGAAGTCAGTGGCTCCGGTGCGTCGTGGTCGGGCCGTCTACGCGCTGACCGTGCTCGCGTTCCTGCTGCCGAGCGCGATCCCGCTCGGCGCTCTTCGTGCTCGGTCCGATGATCGCCGCCGCGTGGATCAGCCTGCACGAGTGGAACCTCATCGGCGCGATGAAGTTCATCGGGCTCGGCAACTACGCGCAGCTGCTCACCGACCCGCGCACGGGCGACGTGTTCCTGCACACCGTGTTCTACATCGTCGGCTACCTGCCGCTCGTGTACGTCGGCGGCCTCGCCCTCGCGCTGGCGCTCAACACCGCGCTCAAGGGCCGGTCGCTGCTGCGCGGCGTCTACTTCCTGCCGGTCGTCACGAGCTGGATCGTCGTCGCGATCGTCTGGCGCTGGCTGCTGAACCCGAGCAACGGCGTGGTGAACACCGTGCTCGGCTGGGTCGGCATCGAAGGCCCCGGCTGGTGGACCGATCCCGGATGGGCCATGCCGTCGATCATCATCGCGTCGGCGTGGAAGGACCTCGGCTTCGTGATGGTCATCCTGCTGGCCGGGTTGCAGGCGATCCCAGCCGATCTCGTCGACGCCTCGAAGGTGGATGGCGCGGGCTGGTGGCGCCGCCTCGTGAGCGTCACCCTGCCCCTGCTGTCCCCATCCACGTTCTTCGTCGTCGTGATCTCGCTGATCAACGGATTCCAGGTCTTCGACCAGGTGTACGCGATGACCGCGGGTGGCCCGAACGGAGCGAGCACCGTGGTGGTGCAGCAGGTGTACGACCTCACGTTCCGCTACGGGGCCGCGGGCGAGGCATCCGCGCTGTCGTGGATCCTGTTCGTCGTCATCCTCGCGATCACCGTCATCCAGGTGCGCGGCCAGCGGCGGTGGGTGCACTATGTCTGACGCCATGCCCGCGGTGCGCCAGCGCTGGACCGCCGGCTGGATCGCCCTGCACGTCGTGATCGTGCTCGGCGCGCTGATCATGTTCTTCCCGTTCTTCTGGACGATCGTCACCTCGATCACGCCCGGCGCGGGCCTCACGATGCGCCCGACGCTGTGGCCGGAGAATCCCTCGCTCGGTGCGTACGAGCAGCTGTTCAGCGAGCGGCCGTTCCTGCGGGTCGTGCTGAACAGCTTCGGGCTCGCGCTCGTGACCACCGTCATCCAGCTGATCACGAGCTCGACCGCGGCGTACGCGTTCAGCCGTCTGCCGTTCCGTGGCCGGGGATTGGTGTTCGCGGTGTACCTCGCGACCATGATGATCCCGCTCCAGGTGCTCATCGTGCCGCTGTTCGCCGAGCTGAAGACGTTCGGCCTGCTCAACACCTACCTCGGCGCGCTGCTGCCGACGTTCGCGAGCGCGTTCGGCATCTTCCTGCTGCGCCAGGCCGTGAACCAGGTGCCGCGCGAGCTCGACGAAGCCGCGACGCTGGATGGCGCTGGCCACTTCCGCATCTTCTGGTTCGTCATCCTGCCGAACATCCGGCCCGCGCTCGCGACCCTCACGGTGTTCGCGTTCATGGGCAGCTGGAACAGCTTCCTGTGGCCGCTCGTCGTGCTGCGCAAGCCCGAGCTGCAGACGCTGCCGGTCGCGCTCGCGGCGCTCCAGGGCCAGTACACCACCGAGTGGGACGTCGTCATGGCCGGCTCGGTCGTGAGCATCATCCCGATGCTCGCGCTCTACATCTTCGCCCAGCGATATGTCATCCAGGGCGTCGCCAGCTCGGGGCTCAAGTGATCCCGGGGCATCCACCGCATCACGCAATCACGCACCACCCATCAAAGGAGATAGGCACCATGAAGCGCACAATCCTCACCGCAGCCGGCCTCGCCGGCGCGGCGGCCCTGGTTCTGAGCGGATGCTCGGCGACCTCGGACGCGGGCGACGGCGACGTCACCATCACGTACACGAACTTCATCAGCAACGCCGGCAACGAGGAGAACCTCGACACGATCGTCGGCGCGTTCGAGGAGGAGAACCCGGGCGTGACCGTCGAGGTCACGACGCTGCCGTACGCGGACTACTTCACCGCGCTGCAGACCGACCTCGCGGCCGGGCAGGTCGCCGACGTGTTCGACCTCGAGTACTCGAACTACCAGCAGTTCCAGGCGGACGGCGTGCTCGCGCCGATCGAGGTCGACAACCCGGCCGCGTACCGCGAATCGCTGCTCGAGGCGTACTCGACCGATGGCACGTCGTACGCGCTGCCGAGCTCGTTCTCCGACGTCGTGCTCTACTACAACGCCGACCTCTTCGACGCGGCGGGCCTCGACTACCCGACCAACGACTGGACCTGGGACGACGAGAAGGCCGCGGCCGAGGCGCTGACCGACCAGGCTGCGGGCCAGTGGGGCGACCACCAGCCGGTGAGCTTCTACGAGTACTACAAGGCGCTCGCCCAGAGCGGCGGCGAGTTCCTGAGCGACGACGGCACCGCGGTCGCGTTCAACACCCCTGAGGGTGTCGAGGCAGCCGAATGGCTCGTGGGCAAGAGCGGCACGGTCATGCCGACGATCGAGCAGGGCCAGGGCACGCCCGACTTCGACACCAACCTGTTCAAGGAGGGCAAGCTCGGCATGCTGCACACCGGCATCTGGGTGTTCGGCGCCGTCGCGGATGTTCCGTTCAACTGGGACATCGCCGTCGAGCCGGGTAACACCCAGCAGGCCAGCGCCGTGTTCTCGAACGCCGTCGGGGTGTCCGCGAACTCGGAGCACCAGGCTGAGGCTGCCGCATGGGCCCAGTTCCTGACCTCGTCGCAGACCATGGTCGACGTGCGCCTCGAAGCGGGCTGGGAGCTGCCGCCCATCTCCGATGAGGCGCAGCTCGCGACCTACCTCGACAAGGGTGCGCCCGCCAACCGCCAGGCCGTGTTCGACTCGCTCGACTCGATCGCGCTCCCGCCGATCGCGGCGACGGGCCAGACCGAGATGCAGGACATCATGACGGAGGAGCTCGTCGAGGCCCAGGCCGGTCGCAAGACCGTACAGGATGCCCTCGACTCCGCTGAGGAGCGCATCAACGCCGTCATCGGCGGCTGATCCACCACCGCGGGGTCCCGGATCCGTCCGGGACCCCGCACCATGATCGCGAGTCCCTCACAACAGGAAGCACCGATGACCCCGAACACCGACGACCTCGCCGCGAGCGCGCAGCACAGCGTCGACCTCATCCAGCGGCTGCAGGACCCTTCGGGGGCCTACCCGGCGAGCCCGACGTTCTCGGCCTACCGCGGATTCTCGTGGTTCCGCGACGGCGCGTTCATCGCGGACGCGATGTCGGCGGCCGGCGCGGTCGAGTCGGCGGAGGCGTTCTTCGACTGGTGCACGCGGATGCTCGTGCAGCGCCGCGATCAGGTCGAGCGCGATCGTCGCGGCGGCGGAGGCCGGCGCTCCGGTGCCGGACGCGGAGATGCTCGACACCCGGTTCACGCTCGACGGGCGGGCCGGCGACGCGGACTGGTGGGACTTCCAGCTCGACGGCTACGGCACCTGGCTGTGGGCGGCCGCCGAGCATGCGCGCCGCACCGGCGGCGACCTCGAGCGCTGGCGCGAGGGCATCGACCTGAGCGTGGACTACCTCGTGAGCTCGTGGCAGCGGCCATGCTACGACTGGTGGGAGGAGCACTCGGAGCACGTGCACGTGTCGACGCTCGGCTGCATCGCCGCTGGGCTGGAGGCCGTGGCCCCGACCCTCGACGACGCTCGCGCCGCGGCCGCTCGCGAGACCGTCGCGGCCATCCGCTCGCGCATCGCCGCCGACGGCACCGCCGACGGCCGCCTCACGAAGTGGCTCGGCGCCGACGGGCTGGACGCGAGCCTGCTCGCCCTGGTGAGCCCGATGCGCTTCGAGGTCGCGACTGGCCCGGTGGGCGCCGCGACCGTCGCGGCGGTCGCCGCGGAACTCGAGGTCGACGGCGGCGTGCATCGCTACGTGGACGACACGTACTTCGGCGGCGGCCAGTGGCCCCTGCTCAGCTGCATGCTCGGGCTCGCCCGCGCGGACGCGGGCGATCGCGAGGGAGCCATGCGGTCGCTGCAGTGGGCCATCTCCACGGCAGCCGCCTCGGGGGATCTGCCTGAGCAGGTCGACTGGCACCTGCTCCACCCGCAGCACGAGCAGGAGTGGATCGAGCGCTGGGGCCCGTCCGCGATGCCGCTGCTGTGGTCGCACGCGATGGTGCTGCGGCTCGCGGTCGAGCTCGGGGTGGCCGGCGTCGAGGAGCGTGCGGCGTGATCCGGCACCGGCCGTTCGGCTCGGGGCATCCGTACTCCGTCGACACCGAGCAGCGCGATCCGATCGACCCGGTCGCGGGCGATCCGCTCGACGCTCGGCGTGCGCACCTCACCCGACGTCGATCGCGGTCGGCGCTCGAGCTCGAGGTGGATGGCGCGCTCTCCACGATCCCGCTCGCTCGCGCCGAGCGCGCGCTCGCGCGGCCAGGTGGTGGATGGCGGTCATCTCGCGTCCGCGCAGGCCCGGCTCGCCCGCGCACCGAGCGGCTGGACCACGACGATCACGGCACCGGGCGCGGGACTGCCCGCGCGGTACCGGTTCCGCGGTGAACGCGAGACCACGCGGTGGTTCGAGTTCACCGCCTCGCGCTGGCAGGCCGCGGACGACGTCGCGGGGGCCATCCCGGGCTCGACGACGGTGCTCACCGACGGCCGCACCGCGCGACGCGCGTGCGCTTCGCGCTGCCGCTCGCGCCAGGCGAGCACGTCGCGGGATTCGGTGAGCGATTCGACGCGCTCGATCATCGCGGGGCGAGCCTCGACTCGGTCGTGTTCGAGCAGTACAAGAGCCAGGGCGCCGAGCGGAAGACCTACCTGCCGATGCCGTTCGCGCACGTGCGTCGGCGGATCCGGGTGGGGCTTCCACGTGCGCACGTCGCGGCGGGTGTGGTTCGACGTCGGCGCGACCGAGCCGGACCGGCTGTGGATCGAGACGGAGACCTGCGGCGACGGCGCCGTCGACCTCGCGGTGTACCGGGGCACGCCGTCCGAGGTGCTGCGCGCGTTCCTCGACGAGGTCGGGCATCCGCAGGAGCTGCCCGACTGGGTGTTCCGGCTCTGGGCGAGCGGCAACGAGTGGAACACGCAGGCCGAGGTCATGCGGCAGGTGGATGCACACCGCGACCACGACATCCCGGTGGGATCGGTTGTGATCGAAGCGTGGAGCGACGAGAAGACGTTCACCGCGTGGCGCGGCGCCGAGTTCGAGCCCACCGAGCGCCCGACCGCGCCTCGCCGACTACACGTTCCCCGACGATGGCCCGTGGCCCGACCCGAAGGGCATGATCGACGAGCTGCACGCCCGCGACATCCGGCTCATCCTCTGGCAGATCCCGCTGATCAAGCTGCGACCGCATCCGACCGGACAGGCCAAGGTGGATGCCGCGACCGCCGTTCGCGACGGCGTGCTCGTGCAGGAGCTCGCGCCCGACGGCTCCCTGCGGCCGTACCGCAACCGCGGCTGGTGGTTCCCGCTCGGGCTCATGCCCGACCTCACCGACGAGCGTGCGGCCCGCTGGTGGACCGACAAGCGCCGGTACCTCGTCGAGGAGCTCGGCGTCGACGGCTTCAAGACCGACGGCGGCGAGCACGCGTGGGGCCGCGACCTGCGCTACCTCGACGGCACGGGCGGCGACGAGGGCAACGCGCGGTTCCCGGTCGCGTACGCGAAGGCGTTCGGCGACCTGCTGCGATCCGCCGGCAAGCCGCCGGTGACGTTCAGCCGCGCGGGCTACACCGGCAGCCAGGCGCACGGCACGTTCTGGGCCGGCGACGAGAACTCGAGCTGGGAGGCGTTCCGGTGGTCGATGTTCGCGGGGCTGTCGGCGTCGGCGTGCGGCATCCTCTACTGGGGCTGGGACTTCGCCGGGTTCTCGGGCGACGTGCCCACCGCCGAGCTCTACCTGCGCTCGCTCGCGGCTGCCACGTTCGTGCCGATCATGCAGTACCACTCGGAGTTCAACCACCACCGCACACCGTCGAGAGACCGCACGCCGTGGAACATCGCCGAGCGCACCGGTGACGAGCGGGTGCTGCCGGTATCGCGCCGATTCGTGCAGCTGCGCGAGCGACTCGTGCCCTACCTCGCCGAGGAGACGCGCCACGCGATCGCCGCGGGGGAGCCGCTCATGCGTCCGCTGTTCTTCGACGCACCGCAACGACCCAGGGGTGTGGGAACGTCCAGTGCAGTGGATGCTCGGCCGCGACATCCTCGTCGCACCCGTCATCGAGCCGGGTGCCGACACCTGGACCGTGCACCTGCCCGACAGCGACTGGATCGACGCGTTCAGCGGACAGTCGGTGGCCGCGGGCCGCGTCGAACGCGTCGTGCCCTTCGACGAACTCCCCGTGTACGTGAGGGCGTCAGCGTGGCCCCGCCTGCGTGCTGTGTTCGAGGGGGTTGCGTAACCACGCCCCGGCGTCACCCTAGGCTTGGAGCATCGCCAGCACATCCGTTCTCCAGCCGATCTCGGCGGGGTTCGTCGCTGCCATTTCAGGGTTCGCCACCTCGTTTGTGATCGTCATCGCGGGTCTGCGAGCCGTCGGTGCGTCCGATGCGCAGGCGGCATCCGGGCTGTTCGCCGTATGCCTCGCGATCGCCGTGGTCAGCACGGTCGGGGCGCTGTGGCTGCGCATGCCCGCTCGCGATCGCGTGGTCGACGCCGGGAGCGGCCGTGCTGCTCGCCGCTGCGGGTGGTGGCATCCGGTTCTCGGATGCGGTCGGCGCCTTCCTCGTGTCCGCCGCCCTCATGGTGCTGTGCGGGCTGTGGCGCAGCCTCGGGCGCGCGATCACCCGCATCCCGAGACCACTCGCGAGCGCGATGCTCGCGGGCGTGCTGCTGCCGATCTGCCTCGCGCCGATCGAAGCCGTCGCGACCCTGCCCCTCTACGCCGCACCGATCGTGATCGTGTGGCTCGTGCTGTTCCGGCTCGCGCCGCGCTGGGCGGTGCCGGCGGCGATGGTCGTCGCCGTGATCGCGATCCTCGTTGCCGCAGGCACCGACTGGGTCGGCGAGGCGGAGATCGCCCCGCGACTCACGTTCGTCGGGCCGACCTTCGACCTGCTCACCATCCTGAGCCTCGGGCTGCCGCTCTTCATCGTGACCATGGCGGGACAGAACGTACCCGGCTTCGTGGTGATGCACACCTACGGCTACGAGGCACCGCCGCGGTTCTCGCTCGTCGGCCAGGGACTCGGATCCGCGGCGGCCGCCCTGTTCGGCGGGCATGCAATCAACCTCGGCGCGATCACCGCGGCGATCATGGCGTCGCCTGAGTCGTCCCCTGATCCGGGCAGGCGATGGATCGCGACGCTCACGAACGGGCTGCTGTATCTGCCGCTCGGCGCCGCGGCCGGGCTTGCTGCGGCGCTGATCGGCGCTGCGCCATCCATTCTCGTCACCGCCGTGGCGGGCCTCGCCGTGATCCCGGCGCTCGTCACGAGCGTCGTGAACGCCCTCGAAGACCCGAGGCACCGCATCGCCGCGATCCTCACCTTCCTCGTCGTGGCGTCGGGTGTCGCGGTCGCGGGCATCGGCTCGGCGTTCTGGGGACTGCTCGCGGGCGCGATCACGATGGCGTGGCTCGGGTGGGTGCGGCGGCCGAAGCGCGAGCCCGCACCCGTGTCGCAGTCGGCCGATCCGGAATGACCGCTCGGGTGCGCCGGATCCATCGACGGTGACTTCGGCGCGCTCCGTCCTCGACCTTGCGCGTGGGGCATCCGCCTCAATCCGGCTTCGGCCGTCTGGATCTCGATGATGCGGCTGGCGTAGGCGACCATCTTCGGATCGCAGGTCGGTATCGGGTCAGTTCAAGCCGCGGCGATCCAGCAGCGGCTGGATGTCCGCCGCACGTCCGCGGAAGTCGCGCGTACGCCTCGAGCGGGTCCTTCTTGCCGCCGACGCCGAGCAGCCGCTCGCGGAACCGATCGCCGTTGGCGCGCGTGAGGCCGCCGTTCTCCTTGAACCACTCGACCGCGTCTGCGTCGAGCACCTCACTCCAGATGTACGAGTAGTACCCGGCGTCGTACGCCGACGTCGCGAACACGTGCTGGAAGTACGGGCTCGAGTAGCGCGTGGGCACCGCGGGGTTGTCGAGGCCGACCGCGGCGAGCGCTTCGGCTTCGAACGCCGCGGTGTCGGTGATGGTGTCGTCAGCCGAGATGCGGTGCCAGGCCTGGTCGAGCAGCGCGGCCGCGAGGTACTCCGAGGTCTGGAATCCCTCGTTGAACGCCGCCGAGGCGGTGATCTTGTCGACGAACTCCTGCGGCATGGCTTCGCCGGTCTCGTGGTGCTTCGCGTAGTTCGCGAGAACCTCAGGCCACAGCATCCACATCTCATTCACCTGGCTCGGGAACTCGACGAAGTCACGGTAGGTGTTCGTGCCCGCGAACTTCGGGTACGTCACCCGCGCGAACAGCCCGTGCAGCGCGTGGCCGAACTCGTGGAAGAAGGTATTGACCTCGTCGTAGGTCAGCAGCGTCGGCTCGCCCGCCGCTGGCTTCGGAACGTTGAGGTTGTTCGTCACGACCACGGGCAGGTCGAGCAGGTCGCTCTGCGACACGAGCGAGTTCATCCACGCGCCGCCGCGCTTCGAGTCGCGCGTGTAGAGGTCGAGCGTGTACAGCCCAACGGGGGAGCCATCCTCGTTCTTCACCTCGAACACGCGCACATCGGGGTGATACGCGGGGATGTCGGGACGCTCGGTGAACGTCACACCGTAGAGCTTCGTGGCGGCGAAGAACACGCCGTCCTGCAGCACGCGCTCCGCCTCGAAGTACGGACGCATCGCTGTCTCGTCGACGTCGTACTTCGCCTGCCGCACCTTCTCGGTGTAGAACGCCCAGTCGTGCGCGGCGATGTCACTGTGCCCATCAGCGGAGGCGTCAGCAACCTGCGCCTGGAGGTCGGCCTGCTCCTCCTTCGCGTTGCGCGCCGCTGGCACCGCGAGGCGGTTGAGCATCGCGGCGACGTTCTCGGGGTTCTTCGCCGTCTCGTCCGCCGTCACCCAGGCCGCGTGCGACTCGAAGCCCAGCAGGCGGGCACGCTCAGCGCGCAGGCGGGTGATCTCGAGAATGAGCTGGTTGTTGTCCCACTGGTTGCCACGATTTGCGCGCGAGCGCGACGCGGTCATGATGCGCTCACGAACGCTGCGATTCGTGAGCGACGACAACCACGGGTGACCGGTCGGCAGCACGAGGGTCACGAGGTACTTGCCGTCGAGCCCACGCTCCTTCGCGGCTTCCGCAGCCGCCGAGATCTCACCGGCGCCGAGGCCGTCGAGCTCTGACGCGTCGTCGAGCACGACCGCGAGGTCGTTCGTGTCGGCGAGCAGGTTCTTCTCGAACTTGGTGCAGAGCGACGAGAGCTTCGAGTTGAATTCCTTGAGCTGCTCCTTCTGCTCGTCGTCGAGCCCAGCGCCCGCGACGGTCGCCTCCATGTAGTAGCGCTCGATCAGGTAGCGCTGCTCGGCATCCAGTCCCAGGGTGTCCACCTGGTCGAAGAGCGTCTTGATCCGCCAGTACAGCTGCGAGTCGAGTCGAATGGCGTCGATGTGCGCCGACAGCAGGGGCGCGAGCTCCTCCTCGAGGGCGTCAGTGGCGGCGTTCGAGTCGGCCGAGACCTTGTTGTAGAACACGTTCGCGACGCGCGTGAGGGTCGCCCCGCTCTGCTCGAGCGGCACCATCGTGTTCTCGAACGTCGGCATGTCCCGTCGCCGGGTGATGTTCTGCACCTCGTCGAGCTGCTCCGCCATGCCCTTCTCGAAGGCCGGCCAGTAGTGGCCGTCTTCGATCTCTGCGAATGGCGGCATCGAGTATGGAAGTGTCGACGGCACAAAGAAGGGATTGGTCATTCCTCCAACCTACTGTTGTGTCATGACGAGCACGGAACGGTACACGCACGGCCACCACGAGAGCGTGCTCAAGTCCCACACCTGGCGAACGATCGCGAACTCCGCCGCGTATCTCGAACCGCACTTGGTTCCGGGACTCGCGCTGCTCGACGTGGGCTGCGGCCCTGGCACCATCACGGCCGAGTTCGCTGAGCGGCTCGCACCCGGGCGGGTTGTCGGGTTGGATGCCGCCGCTGACATCATCGAGAAGGCCAGTGCCCTCGGCTCGTCCGCCGAGTTCTTGGTCGGCGACGCGTACGCGCTGCCCTTCGAGGATGCATCCTTCGACATCGTGCACACCCACCAGACCCTGCAGCACCTCGCCGACCCCGTGCGGGCGCTGCGCGAGTTCCGTCGGGTCACCAAGCCAGGCGGCATCGTCGCGGCGCGCGAGGTGGACTACGCCGGCACGTTCTGGTTGCCGCAGCTGCCCGGCCTCGATGCGTGGCTCGACCTCTACGAGCGCGTACACCGCAGCAACGGGGGAGAACCCAACGCGGGCCGGCAACTGAAGTCGTGGGCACTCGACGCGGGATTCGAGGATGTCGCGACCACCGTCACCGTCTGGAACTTCCACGACGACACCGACCGGGAGTGGTGGGGCTCGATGTGGGAGCGCCGGGTGCTGGATTCCGCGTTCGCAGCGGATGCTCTCGCCAAGGGCCTCGCGACCCAGTCCGATCTCGACGCCATCAGCGCGGCGTGGCGGGCCTGGGCGGACGATCCCCGTGGATGGCTCGCGATGCCGCACGCGGAGGTCATCGCCCGCGCGTGATGCAAAGAACCCTCTGCAAATAAACAGTTGCAAAGATACACTTGCAAAGGTGTCTTTGCAATGCTACCTTTGCATGCATGGACACCACACCAGCCGAGCAGCCGGTCACGAGAGACCGAAAGCTCGACGTCGACAGCCTCAAAGGGCTCGCGCACCCACTGCGCGTGCAGATCCTCGATCGGCTGTCGGTGCACGGTGCGGCGACCGCGAGCGGCCTCGGCGAGGCGCTCGGCGAGTCGAGCGGTGCCACGAGCTACCACCTGCGCCAACTCGAGAAGCACGGGTTCGTCCGTGAGGTCGAGGGTCGCGGCACTGGTCGCGAGCGCTGGTGGGAGCGCACCCCGGGTGGCATCTCGCTGAGTCCCGAGGCGCGCGCCGAGTCCGAATCCGCCCGCGCCGCGAGCGACATGATCATGCGGGAGTGGGAGCACAACCGCTCCATCCTGCTGACCGACTTCCTCGAGCGGGGCGACCTGCTCGGCGAGGAGTGGCTGCTCGCCACGCTCGTGTCGACCGCGAACCTGCGGCTCACGCGCGAGCAGACATACGACGTGCAAGCCCGCCTCGAGCGGGTCATCGACGAGATCGTCGAGAAGTACCGCGGTCGCAACGACCCCGGCTCCCGCCCCGTGCAGCTGCACATCAACCTGTTCCCCGTCGTCTCTGCTATTGAGACCCCCGCTATTGAAACCCCCGCTATTCGAGACCCCCGCTACCGAGACCCCCGCCGAAGCCACGCCGGAACTCCCAGACAGCGATTCGAGAGGTGAATGACATGACTACCGCATCCATCAACACCATCGCCCACCGCGCCCATGGGGTCGAGCGTCTCGCGCTGATCCTCGGCCTCGCGCTCGTGCGCTGGGGGCGCGTACGCGTCGAGCGCGCCGCGATCTCGCACGACGATCAGGCTCGTCGCATCGAACTCGACCGCGCGGCCGCCGAGCGCGAGCAGGCGACGCGCCGGTACGGCATCGCCGCCTGAGTGGCGGGAAGGCCACCACCAGACTCCAGCCCCGCGACCGTTCGACCTCGCCGACGGGCTCGGCCGCACCGCGGTGCCACTGATCGCGACAACACCAGGCGGTCGCTCCGCTAGATTGCTCGGCATGGGCATGATCACGACCTCGACCATCGACATCGCCGCGTCGCGAGAGCAGGTGTTCACCTGGCTCGTTGAGCCGGCGAAACTCACCGCGTGGCTCGGGGCGAGCACCGGCTTCCCAGAAGACTCGAGCACCCTCGCGGTCGGCTACACGCAGACCTACGCGATGGGCACGCCTGGAGGCCAGCGCGACGCGACCTTCACCATCACGGCCTACGAGCCGCCGAACGAGTTCGGGTCGCGGCTCGTCTACGAGGGCGGTGATCAGCTTTCGACCTATCGCCTCACCGATCACGCCGGCGGCACGCGCATCGAGGTACACGCCGACACCGACTGGGGTGCCATGGACATGGCTGCGGTCGAGGCGTCGCTCGCGAACCTTCCGGCCGACCAGCAGGAGACCGTGCGCGCCCAGCTCGCCCAGATGCAGGCGCAGCTCGCCGCCGGCGCCTTCGACGAGAACACGAAGGTGCAGCTGCAGCAGTCGCTCGACGGCTCGCTCGCGAAGCTCAAGCAGCTCGTGGAGGCTGGCTAGCTCTCGACGCGCACCGTGCCATCCGGCGCCACCCGGATCGTCGTGCCGTCGTCGAGCTCGACCACGGGCCGCCCCTCGAGCCAGGTGAGGGTCCAGCGCCAGTCAGGGCGTTCGCCGAGGCCGACCTCGACATCGCGGATCGCCGCCACCACGGCCTCCGGCAGGCGTGCCGGCGGCTCGCCGCCCACGGTCCAACGGGTGCCGAGCTGCATCAGGTCTCCTTCTCGTAGGTCACCCAGGTCGTGCGCTTCGCGATCCGGTCGTACACGCGCTGGGCGGTCGTGTTGCTTGCGGCCGTGATCCAGCGGAGGGTGCCGCCACCCTGCGCCGTGCAGGCTGCGGCGACGGCGTCGATGAGGTCGGTGGCGAGGCCCTTGCCGCGCTCGCTGGGGGCGACGTAGAGGTCGTCGAGGAACCATCCATCGGCGGCGGTGAACGTGTCGGGAGCGCCCCGATAGTGCGCGAACCCCACCAGCGTGCCGCCGTCGGTGGCGACGAACGCAGAGACCGGGTGCGCGACATCCATCAACCAGGTCCAGACACCAGCGAGCACGGTGTCGTCGAAGGATGTCTCGTAGAACACCCCGTAGTCGCGGAACAGCTGCCCCCACGCCTCACGGTCGGCGGCCCCGATCGGTCTGATGGTCACGGTCACTCCTCTCCGACCTCGCGCGCGACGAGGATCTCCCGGAAGTCTGCCGCGTCGAATGCGTCCGAGGCGGCACGCTGCGGCTTGCCGCACTCGTCGAGCGGGGCGTGGGCGGCGACGAACGAGCCGTCCCGGAGCTTGAGCCACACGATCAGCGGATCACGGAACTCCTTCGTGCACGCGACGTCGCCGCGGACCTCATCCGGAGCCGAGTACGCGTCCAGCAACGGCACCGGGTCGCCCCTGAGCTGGTTGACGTACTGCACCTTGTTCATCACGCCCTGCACCGTATGGAAGTCGGCCGTGCAGTGGAAGACGGCGACGACGTCTGCGGGCTCGACGTCGAGATGCTCGATCGGCACGTCGGGGCAGCTCAGTTGCGCGTGCGGGTGTGTGATCTCGATCGGAGGACGAATCGTGGATGCCGCGGGCTCAGCGCCGCACCCCGCGAGCAGCAGCACCGCCGCCACCACACCGAGCACACGCCGCGCGCCCATCAGGCGGAAGCCTCCCCGAGCACGATGTCACGCACCTCCACGGCCTCGGCCTCCACGAACGTCACGTCGGCGATGCGTCCCACCTCCGCGAGGTCGGCGACGCCGCCCTCGAGCACGGCCGGTCCCGCGATGGTGGCCGAGACCACGTCGGTCTTCTGCGACGCCTTCGCGTCGGTCTTCGCGCGGCGGATGGCGATGAGCGCCTCGCTCACCGCGGGCAACAGGCCGGTCGGCTGCGCCGCGGTGAAGTCATCACTCGGCCACGCGGCGGTGTGGATGGACTCGTCGTACGTCCAGCTCCACACTTCCTCGGTTGCGAACGGCAGCACCGGGGCGAGCAGTCGCAGCAGCACGTCGATCGCGGTCCACAGGGCGGTGACCGCGCTGGGGTCTCCGCGGTACGCGCGCTCCTTCACGAGCTCGAGGTAGTCGTCGCAGAACGTCCAGAAGAACTGCTCGGTCACCTCGAGCGCGCGCGCGTGGTCGAACGCCTCATAGGCCTCGGTGGCGGTGCGCACCACGACCGCGAGCTCGGCGAGCATGTCGGCGTCGAGGGCGGCGAACTCGGTGGGGTCGTCCACATCAGGGAACGAGTAGACGAACTTCGCGGCGTTCAGTACCTTGATCGCGAGGCGCCGCCCGATCTTCATCTGCTTCGGATTCTGCGGGTCGAACGCGGCATCCGTGCCCAGTCGACTGGAGGCGGCCCAGTAGCGCACCGCGTCGGAGCCGTGGTCGTCGAGCATCGCCTTCGGCGTCACGACGTTGCCCTTGGACTTCGACATCTTCTTGCGGTCAGGGTCGACGATGAAGCCGGAGATGCCGGCGTTGCGCCACGGCACCACGCCGTGCTCGAGCTCGGAGCGCAGCACGGTCGAGAACAGCCAGGTGCGGATGATGTCCTGGCCCTGGCTGCGCAGCGCGTACGGGAACACGAGCTCGAACAGCTCGTCGTCCGAGCCCCAGCCACCCGCGATCTGCGGGGTGAGGGATGACGTGGCCCAGGTGTCCATGATGTCGAGTTCGCCCTCGAAGCCGCCGGGCTCGCCGCGCTGCGACTCCTCGAATCCGTTCGGCGCCTGCGATGCGGGGTCGACCGGCAGGTCGCCCTCGAGCGGCACGAGCACCTCGCTGCGCTCGCCGTGCTCGTCGAGGCGGTACCAGACCGGGATCGGCACGCCGAAGAACCGCTGGCGCGACACGAGCCAGTCGCCGGTCAGCCCGCCCACCCAGTTCTCGTAGCGCACCCGCATGTGCTCCGGTACGAACGCGATCTCGCGGCCGCGCTCGACGAGCGTCGTGCGCAGCGCCTCGTCGCGGGCGCCGTTGCGCAGGTACCACTGCAGCGTCGAGATGATCTCGAGCGGGCGGTCGCCCTTCTCGAAGAACTTCACGGCGTGCTGGATCGGCTTGGGGTCGCCGATCAGGTCGCCGGACTCCTTCAGCAGTTCGACGATCCGCTGCTTCGCGCTGAACACGGTCTTGCCGGCGAGCTCGGCGTACGCAGCCTTCGCCTCATCCGTGGCCAGCGCCTCAGGAGCCTCGTGGATGACGCGGCCATCGGCCCCGATGATCGTGCGGTTCGGCAGATCCAACTCGCGCCACCACACCACATCGGTCACATCGCCGAACGTGCAGATCATGGCGATGCCCGATCCCTTGTCCTGCTGCGCGAGGTGGTGGGCCAGCACGGGCACCTCGACGCCGAAGATCGGCGTGGTCACGGTCGTGCCGAACAGCGACTGATAGCGCTCGTCGTCAGGATGCGCCACGAGCGCCACGCACGCCGGCAGCAGTTCCGGCCGCGTGGTCTCGATCTCGATCGTTCCGCCGTCGCCTCCGTCGGTAGGCACAGTGTGGAACGACACCCGGTGGAACGCCGCGGGCTGCTCCCGATCCTCGAGCTCCGCCTGCGCGACCGCCGTGCGGAACGTGATGTCCCACAGCGTCGGCGCGTCGGCCTGGTACGCCTCGCCGCGGGCGAGGTTGTGCAGGAACGCGCGCTGGGCGACCTCCTGCGACTCGGGTCCGATCGTGCGGTAGGTGAGCGCCCAGTCGACGCTCAAGCCGAGCTGGCGCCACAGGTCCTCGAACTGCTGCTCGTCCTCGTGGCGTCAGCCGCTCGCACAGCTCGATGAAGTTGCGACGCGAGATCGGCACCTGGTCGGCGGCCTTCGCGCTCGCGTTGTCGACGCCCTCGGTGGGCGGGGTGAACGCCGGGTCGTAGGGGAGGGTGGGATCGCAACGCACGCCGTAGTAGTTCTGCACGCGGCGCTCGGTGGGCAGGCCGTTGTCGTCCCAGCCCATCGGATAGAAGATCTGCTTGCCGCGCATGCGCTCGAAGCGCGCGACGAGGTCCATGTGGGTGTAGCTGAACACGTGGCCGATGTGCAGCGAGCCCGACGCGGTGGGCGGGGGAGTATCGATGCTGAAGACCGCGTCCTTGCCGGCGGTCAGTGCTGCATCCCGATCGAACCGGTAGGTGCCGCGCTCGCGCCAGCTGGCATCCCACTTGGCTTCGAGTCCTTCGAGGGCTGGACGCTCGGGGATGCTGCTCATCGTGGTGCTCCGGTTCGATATATGCGGCACCGTGTCAGTTATGGGTGCCTGAGTGTGGGTTGTGATCCCAATCGTACCCGGCCTTGCGCGTCAGCGATCGGCCCCGCGCAGCTCTGCGGACTACTCGTCCTCGTCGTCGCCGCCGGAGTTCCAGTTCAGGTCGACGACCGTCCAGTACTGCGACACGTGCTCTCCGTTCGACCCGACGAGCGTCAGCGTGTACTCGCCCGTTTCGCGGTGCGCGCACGGGAAGAGGTGTTCATCGGTGAGATCGCCCTGGTCTCCTGAGAGCGGCACCTGCATGTAGTTGTCGTCGACGGCATCCTCGTGTCCTGAGGTGTACCAGACCTCGACGGCGTTCGCCGTGGACCAGTTGAACTGGATCTCGGGCTTGTCTCCGGAGTTCGGGCACTGCACCTCGGTCACGGCGTTGAACGAGGTGAAGCGCGGAGTGGAATCTTCCTCGGCGGGTGGGGGAGCGGCTTGGGTCTGTGTCGGCACTGGCGTCGCCGACACGCTGGCCGTCGCGGTCGGAGTCGGCGTACCAGTGACCCCAGCGGTCGGTTCGCCGGCCATCCCGCGGCCAAGTAGCAGGAACAGGAGAGCGACGACCGACAGCAGCAGCACGCCGCCAACCGCCGACAGCACGATGATCAGCGTTCGGTTCGACTTGGGCGTGGGCGCGCCGGCCGGCTGGGTGGGAAGCGGAATCGTGCTCATGCGAACTCCTCGTGTGCGCCACAATGGGCCGTGAACCCCGAATGGGCCATGGTTCACAGCACCGTAGCGAACCCGCCGACGCGCAGGGATGACATGACATGAACCGGACAGCACCGGCGTTCCTCGACGCCGCGACCCTCGACCTGCTCGCCGTCGCCTACCGCGCACGTCCGGGCACGGTCGCCGAACTGGCCGAGCTGCTCGAGCCGGATGCCGCGGTCGGACTCGAACGTGCGCTCCGCGTGCTGCGCGACGCTGGGTTCCTGCGGCTCGAGGGCGACCGACTCGAGTTCGAGTCCGTCTATGCCGCGTTCATTGCGGCATCCCAGGCTCGGATCATGCGGTTGGAGGCCGACACGGCGCAGACCGTCGCGATGATGGAAGCGCTGCCGCACCTGATCCGCAACTGGGACCTGGGCGAGGCCGAGCTTGGCGCGAGTCATCCGCTGGCGGCGCGGCTCGTGCACGGTCGCGAGCATCACTGGCAGACCTGGCAGCACCACTTGGCAGAGCGCACTCCGGACCGTCCAAGCTGGGTGCTGCCCGACCTGCGCGCGGTGCGCGCGGACTTCCCGTGGGTGGCTGCCGACGTGGCGGGCAGTGACGCGGCGAGGCGGGCTCGCGTGATCGTGCGACCGGCAGACCTCGAGGATGCCGCCAACCACGAGCTCGTCGCGGTCTCCGCCGCCCTCGGGGTCGAGGTGCGGGTGCTCGACGATCTGCCGGGCTGGTTCTACGTGGACGCGTCGCACCTGGCTGGACTGCCGGTCACGTGGGGTGAGTCGTGGCCGACCACGATGGTGCTCATCGAGACGCCGCCGGTGATCGCCGCGCTCAACCTCGTCTTCGACGAGCTGTGGCGCCGCGCGGTTCCCGCGATCACGGTCGAGCACGGCTGGGAGCCGCGTGATCCGGCTGCTCGCGCAGGGCATGACGGATGAAGCGGTAGGCCGATACCTCGGTCTCGATGTGCGCACGGTGCGTCGACGGGTTGCCGACGCGATGGATGAGCTCGGGGCATCCTCGCGCTTCATGCTCGGTGCGGCGTGGGAACGTCGGCGCTAGCGAGCGGCTCGACTCATCGGCAGGTGCCGGCGACGGCGACCTGGTCAGGGGAGGGGGCGCCATACTGGTCGGCCCCGCTTGCGCCTGCGGGGTAGCCCCATGACATTGCCCACGCGGTGGCCCAGCGCTCGTAGTCGCCGCCGAAGGACGCGTTGAACAGGTCTATGCACTTTGACGTGATTGCGTGTCCGACCTCGTGCGTCACGAGCGAGAGCGGCACGATCTCGCCCCAGTTGTCGGCAATGCTGTTGGTGAGCGTGATCGTGGAGTAGAAGTACGGCGGCGAGCTCTCGATGGTCGCGGTGCCGGCCATGCTGTGGCCGATGACCATCGGCTGCCAGTTGAAGTCGAGCAGCACGCCGCCCGAGATCGAGCGAGCGTACGCCTCCACCTCGGCGCGCAGGCCGTAGAGCGGGCCGGCCTTCTCCGCTTCCTCAGCGGCGTGCGACGCCGAGACCGTTCCGGCCATCGCGACGTACTGCGTGAGTGCCTCGATGGCGCTCGTCGTTCAGTTCGGTCTGTGTCCGCGAGCGCCGTGAGCAAGCGCAGGAAGTCGACGTGCGGTTGGTTCGCCACCGACGGATTGGACGACAGCACGGTGGATGCCACGGCACTCGCACTCGCGAGCAACCCGCTTCCCGCCTGCGCGATCACCGCCTCAGCCTCACCGAGCGCCGCGATCGCCTCAGCCTGGACGCGCACGGCGGCGTCGGCGCTCGCCGCCTGGTCGAGCAGTTGCTCGGCCGCCGTGTGCAAGGCGCCCGGCTCGAGGAACGCCGCGGGCGCCGTTGAGAGTTCGAGCGTGCGGTCGCTCGCCGCCGACAGCGTGCTCGCGAGCTCAGCGCGAGCGGCGTCGAGCGCTGCCGCGGCGTCTCCCGCGACGTACCCCACTGGGGCGGCGGCGAGGGCAGCCTCGGCGAGAGCCACGTCATCGCAGCGCGACTCGGATCGCGGCATCCAGCTCGGCCGCTGAGGCCTCGAGCCGCACCGACTGCTCGAGCCGCACCGACTGCGCATGCTGGTATCCGGCCGTGGCGAACGCGCTCTGCACGAGCAGCACGGAGCCGATCGCGAGGGCGATGCCCGCGATCGTCAGGCCCGCACCACGGAGAACCCCGTGCGCGCCGCCCGTGCTCGTCATGACGTGCAGGATACGTCGGCGAGGCCGCAGGCGGCCTGTGAGTCGCCTCGACCCGGGCTACTGCGTGTCGCCCGTGTTGACGACCGTGATGCTCTTGCTGACCTTGCTTCCGTTGTTGCCGATCGCCGTGAAGGTGTAGATCTGCGACTCAGCAGGGCACTGGTACTCGATCGCGTACGGGAAGTCGCTCTGACTGTTTCCGTTCTGCGGCAGGTTGTCAAAGAACGGAGCCTGCGACGCGTCGTTCGTGGCGACGCCGAAGAAGATCTGCGCCGCGTTCTGCGTGCTCCACTCGAAGTACAGCGTGTAGTCGGGAGTGAC
The DNA here is from genome assembly GCA_963790235.1 of uncultured Actinomycetota bacterium. Classification (GTDB taxonomy): domain Bacteria; phylum Actinomycetota; class Actinomycetes; order Actinomycetales; family Microbacteriaceae; genus Rhodoglobus. The sequence goes on along the minus strand of CAWBNZ010000006.1, from coordinate 134,102 downwards.
CGGCGCCGCCGTGTTGCAGGAGATCTCGTCGGTGCCGCTGATGCTCAGCTTGGCGTCGTTGCTCGGCGGCGGCGGTGCGACGGTTGCGGTCGGCGTGGGCGTCGGCGTGGGTGTCGCGGTCGCCGTCGCCGTCGCCGTGCGCGTCGCCGTCGGTGTCGCCGACGCGCTGCCGGTGGGCGACGGGGTCGGCGACCCCGACGGCCCAACCGTGCTCCCTGGCTTCACGAGCAGCAGGATGAGCAGGATGATCAGGGCGACCAACAGGGCGGCGCCGATGCTGCCCAGGATGATCATGAGCTTGCGCGATTTGCGCTCCTCCTGCACCTCTGGGCTCGCGCCGGCAAGGGCGGGATCGACCGCTGCGGCGTCGGCGGGGGTGAGTCGCTCGGTCGGGGCATCCCCGGTCGCGTCGTAGCGCTCGGTCGGTGTGTCGTCGCTCATCAGGTCCCCTTGGCCGGTGGTGGCTGGATGCGCGCGGCTCTGCTCCAGACGAGACGAGCATAGTGATTGCGGGCGGGCGCGGCGATGGTTCGCCGCGCCCGCCCGAATTGATCAGCCGAACACGATCAGCGCGCGGTGGCGAGCTCCGGCTCAGGGGAGTCCACAAGCACGACGGGATCGATGTGCTGCTTCATCCTCGATGCGGCGATCGCTGAGGCGAGTGTGATGAGCGAGATGACCGCGAGCACGATGCCCGGGTGCCACCACGCGGCATCCGTCGCGATCGACAGCGACTGCGTGAGCGCCGGGATGAACCCGGACAACGCCGCCGCGACGGCGTACGCGATCGCGAGTGCGCTGTAGCGGATCGGTCCGCCGAACAGGTCGGCCATGAGCCCGCCGAGCCCAGCCCACGCCAAGGTCGGCAGGATTCCGCCGATGATCATCGTGGCGACCAGCACGCTGAACGTGGCCTGGGTCAGCAGGAGGTACATCGGGAACGCGATGAGCAGCGTTCCCGCCGCGCCGATCGCCACGACCTTCGCCGAGCCGATGCGGTTCGCGAGCACCCCGAACAGCGGAATGGTCACGAACTGCAGCAGGCTGCCGATGAGGGTTGCCAGCGCGAGGTCGTTGTACTCGAAGCCGAGCACGCTGATGCCGTAACCGATCGTGTACGTGTTCATGAGCGAGTACGAGCCGATGCCGAGCAGCGCGGCGCCGATCGCGACGAAGACGGCGACCGGGTACTTGCGGAACACCGCGAGCACGGGCAGTCGCTCGCGCTTGTCGTCGGCGACGATCTCCTTGAACACCGGCGTCTCGTCGATCGCGAAGCGCAGGTACAGCGAGACGGCGAGCAGCGGGAAGGCGAGCAGGAACGGCACGCGCCATCCCCAGGCCAGCATCGCTTCGGGGGCGAGCGTCGCCGACATGATGAGCAGGAGCGCCGCGGTGAGCGTCGTGCCCACCGGCGAGCCGAGCTGCGGGAGGGCCGCGTAGAACCCGCGGCGCTTCGGGTCGGCGTGCTCGACCGCAACGAGGATGCCGCCGCCCCATTCGCCGCCGAGCGAGAGTCCCTGCACGGTGCGCAGCAGCACGAGCAGGATCGGTGCTGCGAGCCCGATCGTGGCGAAGTCGGGCAGCAAACCGATCGCACCGGTCGCGAGTCCCATGATCGTGATGGTGATGATCAGGGTGCGCTTGCGTCCGATGCGATCGCCGAGGTTGCCGAAGATCACCGCCCCGATGGGGCGCACGATGAACGCGACCGCGATGACGGCGAACGACCCGAGGAGCGCCTGTGGCGTATCGAGTCCCGGAAAGAACAGGGTCGGTGCGAAGATCGCGCTGAAGTAGGCGAAGACGTAGAAGTCGAACGCTTCGAGGGAGGAGCCGACGAGTGCGGCCCAGACTGCCTTCCGAGCCGCGGAGCGGCTGGAGAGCGGGAGCGGTGTTTCGGTTGCGGTAGTGGTTGGCGCTTTGCCACTGGGTGTGTTCACGAGTAGTAGAGCCTACGGGCAGCCCGATCCATTCCCGTAGACTGCTCGCAGGGCAGTGATCCGCTATCACCGGGGAGCCTTCGGAAGAACGGCAGTCGCAAGCCTGCTCACTAGAACCGAACCGGCAATGAGTGGTCGTGCGATGCACGGCAAGCGGGGTGGTACCGCGGCAGCAATGTCGTCCTCGTGACACACAGGAGCCCCATGTACCCCCGTCATCGCGACGATGCTGGAGTGAACCCCTCACCGCGCTTCCCGGAGATCGAGCGCGACATCCTCGCGTTCTGGAAGTCGGACGGCACCTTCCAGGCCTCGATCGACCTGCGTGATGGATGCGACGAGTGGGTCTTCTACGACGGCCCGCCGTTCGCGAACGGCCTGCCGCACTACGGGCACCTGCTCACCGGCTACGCGAAGGACGTCTTCCCGCGCTTCCAGACCATGCGCGGCCAGCAGGTGCACCGCCGCTTCGGCTGGGACACCCACGGCCTGCCCGCCGAGCTCGAGGCGATGCGCCAGCTCGGCATCACCGAGAAGCACCAGATCGAGGAGATGGGCCTCGCGGCGTTCAACGCGAAGGCCCGCGAGTCGGTGCTCGAGTACACCCAGGAGTGGGAGGAGTACGTCACCCGCCAGGCGCGCTGGGTGGACTTCGAGCACGACTACAAGACCCTCGACGTCACGTTCATGGAGAGCGTGATCTGGGCGTTCAAGCGCCTGTACGACAAGGGCCTCGCCTACGAGGGCTTCCGCGTGCTGCCGTACTGCTGGCACGACGAGACCCCGCTCTCGAACCACGAACTGCGCATGGATGACGACGTCTACAAGATGCGCCAGGACCAGTCGGTGACCGTGACGTTCCCGCTCGTCGGCGAGCGTGCGGAAGCCCTCGGGCTCACCGCGGTGCGCGCCCTCGCGTGGACGACGACCCCGTGGACCCTGCCGACGAACGCCGCGCTCGCGGTCGGTCCCGACATCCAGTACGCCGTCGTGCCGAGCGGACCGCTCGGCGCAGGCGATGGCGCGGCCGAGGGTGTAGCCGACTACCTGCTCGCCGCCGACACGGTCGCCGCGTACTCCAAGGACCTCGGGTACGCCACGGCCGCTGAGGCTCTCGAAGCGGTCCGTCGCACCATCACCGGGCGCGACCTCGACGGCATCCACTACGACCGGCTCTGGGACTACTACGCCGACGCCGAGTGGGGCAACGAGCACGCGTGGCAGATCCTCGTCGCCGACTACGTCGCGACGGGGGAGGGCACCGGCATCGTGCACCAGGCACCCGCGTACGGCGAGGACGACCAGGTGACGACCGCGAAGGCCGGCATCCCGGTCATCCTGTCGGTGGACGAGGGCGGCCGGTTCCTGCCGGCGGTCGAGGATGTCGCGGGCCTCCAGGTCTTCGAGGCCAACAAGCCGCTCGTGCAGAAGCTGCGCGCCGACGGCCGGATGCTGCGACTCGCGAGCTACGAGCACAGCTACCCGCACTGCTGGCGCTGCCGGAATCCGCTGATCTACAAGGCCGTGTCGAGCTGGTTCGTGCGCGTCCCCGACATCCGCGACCGGATGGGCGAGCTCAACCAGGAGATCAACTGGGTGCCCGACAACGTCAAGGACGGCCAGTTCGGCAAGTGGGTCGGCAATGCGCGCGACTGGTCGATCAGCCGCAACCGCTACTGGGGCAGCCCGATCCCGGTGTGGAAGAGCGACAACCCCGAGTACCCGCGCGTCGACGTGTACGGCTCGCTCGCCGAGCTCGAGGCCGACTTCGGCAGGCTGCCGGTCGACGCCGACGGCAACGCCGACCTGCACCGCCCGTACATCGACGACCTCACGCGCCCGAACCCGGACGATCCGACCGGCCAGTCGACGATGCGCCGCATCGAGGACGTGCTCGACGTGTGGTTCGACTCCGGTTCGATGCCGTTCGCGCAGGTGCACTACCCGTTCGAGAACCAGGACTTCTTCGACACCCACAACCCCGCCGACTTCATCGTCGAGTACATCGGGCAGACCCGCGGCTGGTTCTACCTGCTGCACGTGCTCTCGACCGCGCTGTTCGACCGGCCCGCGTTCAAGAACGTGATCAGCCACGGCATCGTGCTCGGCAGCGACGGCCAGAAGATGTCGAAGTCGCTGCGCAACTACCCCGACGTGAACGAGGTCTTCGACCGGGACGGCGCGGATGCGATGCGCTGGTTCCTGATGTCGTCGTCCGTCATCCGCGGTGGCAACCTCGTGGTCACCGAGGAGGGGATCCGCGGCGGCGTGCGCGAACTGCTGCTGCCGCTGTGGAGCACGTACTACTTCTTCACCCTCTACGCGAACGCTGCTGGCGTGGAGGCGACATGGAGCACGGATTCGACGAATGTGCTCGATCGCTATCTGCTCGCCAAGACCCGGCAGCTCATCTGCGACGTCACGAGCGACCTCGAGGCCCTCGACAGCCCGCTCGCGGCCGCGAAGCTGCGCGACTTCGCCGACGTGCTCACCAACTGGTACGTGCGCCGCAGCCGCGACCGCTTCTGGTCGGGGGATGACTCGGCTGCCTTCGACACGCTGTACACCGTGCTCGAGACGGTTGCGCGAGTCGCGGCGCCGCTGCTGCCGCTCGTCACCGAGGAGTTCTGGCGTGGTCTGACCGGCGGACGCAGCGTGCACCTCGAGGACTGGCCGGACAAGAACCTGTTCCCAGAAGATGACGCGCTCGTCTCCGCGATGGACCGAGCGCGCGAGATCGCCTCGGTGGGCCTCGCGCTGCGCAAGGCACACGGGCTGCGGGTGCGGCTGCCGCTCGCGAAGGTCACGGTCGTCGGCAGCGATGCGGCCGTTGCCGGGTCGTTCGCCGACATCCTGCGTGACGAACTCAACGTCAAGGCCGTGGAGTTCGAATCCGGGGATGCCGCGAGCGACGGCCTCGCGCAGAAGCTCACGGTCAACGCCCGTGCGCTCGGCCCGCGGCTCGGCAAGCAGGTGCAGCAGGTGATCCAGGCGGCAAAGGCAGGGGACTGGTCGGTCACCGGCGAGACCGTCGTGGTGGGCGGCATCCAGCTCGAGGATGGCGAGTTCACCCTCGAGCAGGAAGCGGCGGATCCGACTGCTGCGATCGGCTTCTTGTCGAGTGGCGGCTACGTCGTGCTCGACACGGCCCTCACGCCAGAACTCGAGGCCGAGGGGCTCGCCCGCGATGTGATCCGTGCCGTGCAAGACACGCGGAAGGCCGCGGGGCTTGACGTGAGCGACCGCATCCACCTGTCCATCGCGGGCGATGCCGCGGCCGACATCGACGCGCTGCTGGCCCACGAGGGCGCGATTGCGGCCGAGACGCTCGCGACCGAGTCGACGTTCACCCTCGTCGCCGAGCCGGCGCTCGCGGCCGCCGTGACGGCCGCCCCAGGCGCTCAGCGTCTGCAGCTGGCTGTCGGTGACTACGCGAACACTGGTTCACTGGTGATTGACGTGACGAAGACGGGAGCAGTGGATGTCTGACCGGGACGTGTCCGACGGGGACCGCGACGACGAGCTCGCCGACGACCGTGACCTCGGCGGCGATGACGATCACAACCCGCTCGCCGACCTGAGCCCGTTCGCCGTCGCCGATGAGGAATCGGAGGGTGACGACGACCTCGACTTCGACTTCGAGGACTCCGAGTTCCAGGAGGCGGCCGACGACGCCTACGCCCAGCTGCTCGCGCGCATCGGCGAGGCGCAGCCCCAGCCGCGGCTCGAGCCCACGCGTCGCGTTGTAGAGCTGCTCGGCGACCCGCACCGCTCGTATCCGATCGTGCACATCACGGGAACGAACGGCAAGACCTCGACGAGCCGCATGATCGAGTCGATTCTGCGCGCGTACGGGCTGCGCACCGGGCTGCTGACGAGCCCGCATCTCGTGCGGGTGAACGAGCGGATCGTGATCGACGGCCGGCCCATCACGAACCGGGCGTTCGCGGAGAACTGGAAGGACATCCAGCCGTACCTCGAGATGGTGGATGCCGAACTCCTCGCCAACGAAGACGAACCCCTGACCTTCTTCGAAGCTCTGACCGTGCTGGCCTTCGCATCCTTCGCGGACGCCCCGGTGGATGTCGCGGTGCTCGAGGTCGGCATGGGCGGCGAGTGGGACTCCACCAACGTCGCCGACGGACAGGTCGCCGTGTTCACCCCGATTGCGCTGGATCACACGCAGCGCCTCGGCTCGACCGTCGAGCAGATCGCGCGCACGAAGGCGGGCATCATCAAGCCGCTCGCCAACGTCGTGTCGGCGGAGCAGGTCGACGGTGCGCTCGCCGAGCTCGAGCGCGCGGCCGAGCTGAGCGAGGCGACCCTCGCGCTCGAGAACGATGCGTTCGCGCTCGAGTCGTCGAGCGTCGCGGTCGGCGGCCAGCTCATCACCGTGCGCGGACTCGCAGGGCGGTATCCCGAGCTCTTCCTTCCGCTCTACGGCGACCACCAGGGCCACAACGCCGCGGTCGCGATCGCCGCGGTCGAGTCGTTCCTCGGCGCCGGCAGCCAGGTGCTCGTCGAAGACGTGCTGACCGAGGGACTCGCGACGGTCACCTCGCCCGGACGCCTCCAGCTCATCGGCACCGAACCGACCGTGCTCGTGGATGCCGCGCACAACCCACACGGCGCAACCGCGCTCGCCGCGGCGCTCACGACGTACTTCGACTTCGACGAGTTCACCTTCGTGCTCGGCATCCTCGCCGACAAAGACGCCCGGGGCATCATCGCCGCACTCGCACCGCTCGCCGAGCGGGTGCACGCGACCCAGTCGACCTCGGATCGCGCGATCCCGCATGATGAACTCGCCCAGATTGTGCTCGAACTCACCCACGAGGATGCGACCTACCAGTACGAGTCGCTCGACCACGCGATCGAGGCGGCGCGTGAGTGGGCGATGGAGTCGCCACGCCGAGCGGTTGTCATCACCGGCTCGATCACCCTCGTGGGCGAGGCAATCGAGCTCGCGCAGCGGGAAGGATGGAAGCCGTGACGAAGCCGAGGCGCCAACGATCGATCAGGGAATCGCTGCTGTCGATCGCGCTCGGGCTCGAGGCGGTCCTCGTGTTCTTCATCACGCTCACGGCATTCGGCCTCAAGGCCCTGCCGCCCGTGACCGCGTTCGTCGGCGGCGGACTGTTCCTGCTCGCCTTCGTGCTCGCGGCCGCGCTGCAGCGGTTCCAGTGGGGGGTGTGGGTCGGTTGGGTGCTGCAGGTCGCGTTGCTTGCGACCGGGTTCATCCTGCCGATCATGTTCTTCATCGGCGCGGGCTTCGTCGCCCTCTACGTCTTCTGCTTCGTGAAAGCGCGGCAGCTGTCCATCTCGGCAAGCCAGGCAAACCAGGCACCGATCCAACCCTCTGAGGAGACCCCATGACCGTCGAAGAGACCCTCGTCCTCGTGAAGCCCGACGGCGTCGCGCGCAACCTGACCGGCGAGATCCTGCGCCGTATCGAGGAGAAGGGCTACCAGCTCGTGGACCTCAGGATGCTGCAGGCCGACCGCGACCTGCTCGCCGCCCACTACGCGGAGCACGAGGGCAAGCCGTTCTACGAGCCACTCGTCGAGTTCATGGAGTCTGGGCCGGTGGTCGCGATCCGCGTGACGGGCAACCGCGTCATCGAGGGATTTCGCTCGCTTGCCGGCGCCACTGACCCGACTGTGGCCGCCCCGGGAACGATTCGCGGCGACCTCGGCCGCGACTGGGGCCTCAAGGTGCAGCAGAACCTCGTGCACGGCTCGGACAGCCCCGAAAGCGCCGAGCGCGAGCTCGCGCTGTGGTTCGGCGCCAAGTAGCACGCCGCTGACCGCGGCGTGCGTCGTCCGTCGATGAGCACGACGCGGTCGCGCACATCGCCGGGATCACTTGGTTGAGCACGTCGCTTTGAGTCGCGTCGCTGGCTTACCCCCAGATCGTCTCAACCATTGAGGCCATGAGCCCGTTCGTCGGGAAGTTGGTCTGGTCGACGAGGATCGCGACGTCGTCGCGGAACAGGTACGTGAACTCGTCATCGACGGGGAACTGCGAGTTCGGCGTCACGATCGCGCACTGCGTTCCACCGTTCGCGTCGACGCACTCGTAGCCGTCGGCCTGCAGGTCGCCGACGAGGGCTGCCGCCGCGCCCTGATCGAGGTGTCCGACCTCAACCGACAGGTGTGTGATGTCGGCGGCCGGGTCGGCCCACAAGCACCAGAGCTCGTGGATGGCGCGCAGTGTCTGCCGCGCGTCCGCATCCGCCGGCGGCGGCACCGGCACAACAACGCCTGACGGCCCCTGCGGCACGAATGCGGGATCGTTGAGCGGTGCGTCACCGAACTGTGCGGGATCCGCCGTCGCCACGAGCGCCGCGCAGTCCGCGGGCAGCGCCGTCGGGCCCGACTCGGTCGGCTCCGCGCTCGGCGTCGGGGCCTCACTCGCGGTGGACGAGGGGTCGTCCGAGGTCGCGTCGGGGCCTGGCGGAACGCACCCGGTGAGCGTGAGCGGGATGGCGACGGCCAACGCCGCGATACCGAGGATGCTGCGTGCGAACATGGCTACCCCTGACGTCGTGATGTACGTCAGATGCTACCGACGTGCGGCTACAGCCCGCCGGTCGTTGTCAGAACCGTGATCCAGTTCAGCGACACCTGCGCGACGAGCGCCACGATCACGTAGCTGATCACGGTGATGAACGGCACGAACGTGAACGCCTTGGCGAAGAAGCGCTGTGCCGCGGCCGGAACCGGGATGATGCCGCGGGACAGGATGAACAACCACACCGTCCAGAACAGCGGGATCGTCACTGACCAGACGAGCATGCACCACAGGCACAGCGTGAAGAGTTCGAAGAAGCTCTGGCTCATGAGCCAGATGCAGAAGGCGAGGGCGCCAGCGACGCCGACCGCAAACGCGACCCAGAACCAGCGCGCGAAACGCGCGCCAGCGAGAATGGCGACGCCGACGGCGATCGGCGCGACGAATCCGCCGAGTCCGATGATCGGGTTCGGGAAGCCGAACACCGAACCCTGCCACGACTCGAGGTTCACGCCGCAGTTCACCAGCAGCGAGAAATTGCAGTCCAGGTCGGCCTCGACACCCTCGATCGCGGCCTCCAGCACCTTGATCTTGTCGAGGATGAGGTTGAACGCGGCCCACCACCCGAGGGCGCCCGTCACGATGAACAGGAGGGGCACGGCGAGCGGCGCGCTGACGTCGACTACCCGCGAGGAGGGCGGCGGTGGGGCGGCGGACTCGGCTTCGGTGCGGGGGGCGGGTGCCGCGGCATCCATTCGTTTGCGAGGAGGGGACGTGCGCGACTTCGCCATGGCACGGATTATGGCATGGCGCGCGAGCGGGGAACTGTGAGGCATGCGATAATGGGCCGTAGTCATCCGAGCCGCGCTCGGACCGACACCCAAAGAAGCTTTCCGGGCACCAACCGGGCCGGGATGCAGCGCCGCTGCCCCGTCGGATCGCCAGTTCCGAAGTGCCGTGAGAGGGCATGCGCCGTGACAGGGCGCCCGCACCGAGAGCGCAGTGTCCACGACCACAGAGTCGACAGACACCCTCCAGGAGCGGAACCACAAGGATTGCGGCCTCGCGAGAGGCGTCGCACAGAGTAGAGCACCCGCTGGACGGCGCGGCCACCAGCTGGGGTAGGAGTGCACCAGCGATGGTGGAGAACAACGACAACACCGGCGGTTCCAACGAACCGAAGAAGCGTGGCCGACTGTTCGGCGGCCGCAAGAAGACGACATCGTCCGACGCAGTGGCTGCCGCCGAGCAGCCCGTCGTCACTGAGGCTCCCGCCGCCGAACCGAAGGCGAAGCGCCCGGCCGCGAAGAAGGCGTCGGAGCACGTCTCCGCCGCACCCGCAGCCGAGACGGCGGACGAGAAGCCCGCCCGTCAGCGCAAGCCGAAAGCTGAGACCGACACCGCGTCGGCCGCGGCTCCCAAGGCTTCCGGCAAGCGCGCACCGATCGCGGTGCCGCTCTTCATCGCTCCGGACCTCCCGACGATGGTGCCGCCGACCACGGGTCGCGGTGAGCCGCAGCAGGGTCGCCAGCAGGGCAACCAGAACGCGAGTCAGCAGCAGCGCGATGCCGATGGTGACGACGCCGGCAACGTGCGCCGCCGCCAGCGTCGTCGCGCCGGTGATGAGCCTCGCGACGACGAGACGGCCGCGCCCAACACGACCGTTCGCGTGCGCCAGCCGAGGCAGCCGCGCCAACCGGCGGCGCCGAGCAACGAGCCGACCCGCGTCAAGGGTTCGACCCGCCTCGAAGCCAAGAAGCAGCGCCGCCGTGACGGCCGCGACGCCGGACGGCGTCGTCCCGTCGTCACCGAGAGCGAGTTCCTCGCCCGTCGGGAGAGCGTCGACCGGGTCATGGTCGTGCGCAGCAAGTTCGACCGCATCCAGATCGCCGTGCTCGAAGACGGCGTGCTCGTCGAGCACTACGTCGCCAAGGCGCAGGACGCGAGCTTGATCGGCAACGTCTACCTCGGCCGCGTGCAGAACGTGCTGCCGTCGATGGAGGCGGCGTTCGTCGACATCGGCCGCGGGCGCAACGCGGTGCTCTATTCAGGAGAAGTCGACTGGGATGCCGTCGAAACCGGCAACCAGCCGCGCCGCATCGAACTCGCGCTGAAGCCCGGTGACCGGGTGCTCGTGCAGGTCACGAAAGACCCGATCGGCCACAAGGGCGCGCGACTGACGAGCCAGGTCTCGTTGCCGGGTCGCTACCTCGTGTACGTGCCCAACGGATCCATGTCGGGTATCTCGCGCAAGCTGCCCGACACCGAGCGCGCGCGTCTCAAGAAGATCCTCAAGGAGGTGCTGCCCGAGAACGTCGGCGTGATCGTGCGCACCGCCGCCGAGGGCGCCACCGACGAGCAGCTCACCCTCGACGTCAACCGGCTCACGAGCCAGTGGGCCGAGATCAGTCACATGGTCGAGACGCAGAACGCCCCGGCGCTGCTGCACTCCGAGCCCGACCTGCTCATCAAGATCGTGCGCGACGTCTTCAACGAGGACTTCCAGAAGATGGTGATCGAGGGTGATGACGCCCGCCAGATCATCGAGACCTACGTCAAGTCGGTCGCGCCGGACCTCGTCGACCGACTCACCACCTACGAGAGCGAGCGCGACTCGTTCGACGAGTACCGCGTCTCAGAGCAGATCGAGAAGGCGCTCGACCGCAAGGTCTGGCTGCCCTCTGGTGGCTCGCTCGTGATCGACCGCACCGAGGCGATGACCGTCGTCGACGTCAACACCGGCAAGTTCGTCGGCTCTGGCGGCAACCTCGAGGAGACCGTCACGAAGAACAACCTCGAGGCGGCCGAGGAGATCGTGCGCCAGCTGCGCCTGCGCGACATCGGCGGCATCATCGTGGTCGACTTCATCGACATGGTGCTCGAGAGCAACCGCGACCTCGTGCTGCGCCGGCTCGTCGAGTGCCTGAGCCGTGACCGCACGAAGCACCAGGTGGCCGAGGTGACGTCGCTCGGCCTCGTGCAGATGACGCGCAAGAAGCTCGGTCTCGGACTGCTCGAGACCTTCAGCGAGCCGTGCGACGTGTGCGCGGGCCGGGGGATCATCATCCACCACGAGCCCGTGACGAAGCACCGCTCGTCAGACTCGGGCAGCAATGGCAACGGCAACGGCAACGGCGGCAACAGCAACCGCCGGGGTCGTGGACGTGGCGCTGCAGCGCAGACCGCGCCGCCGAAGAGCCCCAATGGCGGCACGCACGCGATCACCGAGGACGTGCGCAACGCCCTCGCGACCATCGCGAAGAAGACCGTGCACCACGAGGCACACGAGCCGGTGCAGGATGCCGCGCCCGCCGCCGAGGCTGCGACCGAGTCGCCCGCAGCGACCACGTCCGGCCCCTCGGATGCAGCGTCTTCTGACACCGCGGCCGTGGCCATCCTCGACATCCCGGTCACCAAGTCGACCCGGGCCTCCCGCAAGGTCACGGCGCAGGACGCGGAGCAGATCCTCGGATCGGTGCTCGAGGCGCTCCCGGAGCCCAAGCAGCCAGGGCAGGGTCGTTCGCGCGTGTCTCGCCGCGCTGGCAGCGCGGGCCAAGTCGTGAGTGCGCCCGCGGACGGCGGCCAGTAGCCTTTCGGTCAACGGACGATCGAGGAGATCACCATGACCGACGCAACGCCGCCCACGTCGCCAGCCGACGGTACGCCACCACCGCCTCCGGCCGCCGCCGTAACCCCGCCGCCCGCGGCACCCGGCACATCGCCGGTCCTCGGCCCCACCTGCGGTCCCCAAGCCGGTCAAGCCCGGTTCTGCGACGACGCTGATTTGGCGACGCCCCGACCGCACCACCCTGATTGGCGCACTCATCGCCGTGATCGTGGCCTGGGTGATTGAGCTCGCCCTTCAAGTGGTCTACCTGATCCAGGACTTCTCGTACTCGATCGACGATGGCTTCGAGTACTTGCCCAGTGCGTTCGGAGGCTTCGGCTTCTACGGAATCTGGCAGGCGCTGTTCTTCTTCGGCCCGGCGTTCGTCGTGCTGTGGATGCTGCTGCCCATCGTCAAGGAATCGCCGCTGCCGGTCGTGCTCAAGCGCGCCGCGGTCGCGGGCGTGGCGGGTCTCGTCGGACTGATCTTCTTCGGACTCGTCGACGGTATCTTCGATTCGATCCGCCAGGGCGGCTTCTACATCGGCTACTTCGGCGTGGATCTGCTCTGGGGACCGATCGCCGGCGCGATGACGTTCACGGCCTACCTCCTGGTCGGTGCGACGATCGCGTGGCTGCGCGCGCACCGCCCCGCGAAGGCAGCTCCGGTCGCGCCAGCAGCACCTGCGGCCCCGCCGACGGCCTAGGCTGCCGGATCAGTGCGCGCGACGGTCGCGCTGCGGCACCCTGAGCCCGCTCGCCGCGAGCCGCTGCACGAACTCGCGGACCCCGACGGGCTCGGCGCCCAGCGCGACCAGCTCCGCCCACTTGCTGGCGGGCACGTCGTAGTGGTCGAGATCGAAGCCGCGACGCGGGATGCCGGCCGCTTCGCGCGAACGCGTGCAGCTCCTCCAGCGACGTGTCGCTCACGATGTGCGCCCAGAGCGTGTTGTGCGCCGGCCAGATGGGCTGGTCGATCAGCACGGTCATGCGCCGATCTTAGGCGCGGAATAGGGTGTGCACGATGGCGATCGACGTGAAGCGGCTCGTGCGCACGGCACGGTGCGCTCGTGTCAGCGGTGACGGCGGCTGAGCGTCACGGCGTTCCTGGTCGTGCAGCGGATCCTCACGACGCTCATCTCGTGGGTCGCGACGCTGCCGTACATCCCCGCCGACCAGGGCCAGCTGTACGACCTGGTACCGATCGGACCCCTCATCTGGCCGGCGGCGCTGCTCGCGCTCCCGTTCGGCATCGGATTCTTCCTGAGCCTGTGGCTCGTCGCGCCGATCGCTGAGGAGCTCCGCGTCGGTCACGTCATCACCCGCGCCGTGCTCGCGACTGGGATCGCGTCGACCGTGCTGTTCGTCGTGCTCGCGATCGTGGGCGTGATCATGGCGTTCCAGCCGAGCGGCGGATCGCTCGCCGGGATACGCGTTTCCATGGCCCGAGTTCTCGGGCGACCGGGCCGCATTCGCGCTCGGCGATGCGCTCCAGCGCGCGCTGCGGACCTTCATCGGGATGCTTCCGCTCGGCGTACTTGCGGGCGTGCTGCTGTGGCTCTGGCGCAAGGACCACCCGCCGAAGCATCCATTGTCCGGATACATCGACGAGATCTGATCGCCGCGCCCGTCAGCGTTTGATGAAACGGGTCGCGATCGGGTACTGTTGACCCTTGGTGTCTGCAGGGCTGAGCCCGCATTTCGAACGCCAACAGCTTCCAAAAGTTAGGGAACCAACATGGTGTACGCAGTTGTGCGTGCCGGCGGCCGCCAGGAGAAGGTCGAGGTCGGCACCATCGTCGTACTCGATCGCATCAAGGCAGACGACAACGGCAACATCGAGCTCGCTCCGGTGCTGCACGTCGACGGTGACAAGATCACCCACGACGCCAAGGCGCTCGCGAAGATCAAGGTGACGGCGGAGGTGCTCGGCGACGAGCGCGGACCGAAGATCGTCATCCAGAAGTTCAAGAACAAGACCGGGTACAAGAAGCGCCAGGGCCACCGCCAGGAGCAGACCCGCGTCAAGATCACCAGCATCAAGTAGGAGCTGAACTCATGGCACACAAAAAGGGCGCAAGCTCCACCCGCAACGGTCGTGACTCCAACGCGCAGCGCCTCGGCGTGAAGCGCTTCGGCGGTCAGGTCGTCAAGTCGGGCGAGATCATCGTTCGCCAGCGCGGCACGCACTTCCACCCCGGTGAGAACGTCGGCCGTGGCGGCGACGACACGCTGTTCGCCCTCGCGGCGGGCTCGGTCGAGTTCGGTGCGAAGGGTGGCCGCAAGGTCATCAACATCGTTCCAGCCTCCGTCTAAGCACCTCACGCAACATCGCGAAGCGAGCTTCGGCTCGCTTTCGCTGTTTAACACGCTCACGAGCCAAGAGAGGGGATGACCATGGCCACGTTCGTCGACCAGGTCACCCTGCACCTCCTCGCGGGTCACGGGGGCAACGGCTGCGTCTCGGTCAAGCGCGAGAAGTTCAAGCCGCTCGCAGGCCCCGACGGTGGCACGGGCGGCAACGGCGGCGACATCGTGCTCGTGAGCGACCCGCAGGTCACCACGCTGCTCGGCTACCGCCGCGGGCCGTACCGCAAGTCCGACAATGGCCAGCCCGGCCAGGGCGACCACAAGAGCGGCTCGTCCGGCGAGGAACTCGTGCTGCCGGTTCCGGTCGGCACGGTCGTGAAAGACGCCGACGGCAACGAACTCATCGACCTCGACGTGCCCGGCATCCGCTACGTCATCGGTCCGGGCGGTCAGGGTGGGCTCGGCAACGCGGCGCTCGCGACCTCGAAGCGCAAGGCGCCCGGCTTCGCGCTGCTCGGCACGCCCGGCTTCGAGGGCGATGTGCTGCTCGAACTCAAGACCGTCGCGGATGTCGCGCTCGTCGGCTACCCGTCGGCGGGCAAGTCGAGCCTCGTCGCTGCGCTCTCGGCCGCCAAGCCCAAGATCGCGGACTACCCCTTCACCACCCTCCACCCGAACCTCGGCGTCGTGGAGTCGGGCGACACCCGCTACACGATCGCCGACGTGCCAGGACTCATCGAGGGCGCGAGCGAGGGCAAGGGCCTCGGACTCGAGTTCCTGCGTCACGTCGAGCGCTGCACCGCGCTGCTGCACGTGCTGGACTGCGCGACCCTCGAGCCGGGTCGTGACCCGCTGACCGATCTCGACGTCATCCTCGCCGAGCTCGCCGCGTATCCCGTGCCCGAGGGCCAGCTGCCGCTGCTCGAGCGCGAGCAGCTCATCGCGCTCAACAAGGTCGACGTGCCCGAGGGGCGTGAGCTCGCCGACCTGGTCAAGCCCGACCTCGAGGCGCGGGGGTACCGCGTGTTCGAGGTCTCCGCGGTGTCGCGGTCGGGGCTGCGCGAGCTGTCATTCGCGTTGGCCGACCTCGTGAAGGCCGACCGCGCAATGAAGGCGGCCGAGACCGTGAAACAGCGGATCGTCATCCGCCCGAAGGCCGTCGACGAGCAGGAGTTCTCGATCAGAGCCGAGGGCGGCAGCTACGGCAACGTCTACCACGTGCTCGGCGCGAAGCCGCTGCGCTGGGTGCAGCAGACCGACTTCGAGAATGAGGAGGCCGTCGGCTTCCTCGCGGACCGGCTCGCGAAGCTCGGCGTTGAAGACGAGTTGTTCAAGGTTGGCGCCGTCGCGGGGTCAGCGGTCGTCATTGGCCCAATCGAGTTCGACTGGGAGCCCACGCTCACCTCCGCGGCCGAGGCCGGCATCGGAAACCGGGGCACCGACTCGCGCTTCGACTTCAACGTGCGCCCGACGAGCAAGGCTCGCCGCAAGACCTACCTCGAGCGCATGGACGCGAAGGCCGAGGCCCGCGCCGAACTGCAGCGTGAGCGCGAGGCCGGCATCTGGACCGACGACGAGGGGTTCGAGGTCAAGAAGGACGACGACGACGGTGAGTGAAGCCAGGCACATCAGCGAGGTCCGCAGCCACGCCGACATCCCGACCGCCAAGCGCGTGGTCGTCAAGGTCGGCTCGTCGTCGATCAGCGGTCCGAACGTCGGCCAGATCGCCCCGCTCGTCGACGCGCTGGCGCACGCGCACGGGCGCGGCTGCGAGGTCATCCTGGTCTCCTCGGGCGCGATCGCGACCGGCATGCCCTATTTGAAGTTGGATGCTCGTCCCGGTGACCTGGCAACCCAGCAAGCCGCCGCTGCCGTCGGCCAGAACGTGCTGATCTTCCGCTACCAGGAGAGCCTGGATCGCTACCGGATCGTCGCTGGGCAGGTGCTGCTCACCGCGGGCGACATGGAGAACGACACGCACCGCGTCAACGCGCAGCGCGCGATGGAGCGGCTGCTCGGCTTGCGTATCCTGCCGATCGTGAACGAGAACGACACGGTTGCGACCCAGGAGATCCGGTTCGGCGACAACGACCGTCTCGCGGCGCTCGTCTCGGTGCTCGTGCACGCCGACCTGCTCGTGCTGCTCTCTGACATCGACGCGCTCTACACGCGTCCACCGAACGAACCGGGAGCGATCCGCATCGATCGGGTCGCCTTCGACGACGACCTGGCCGGCGTGCAGTTCGGCGACATCGGTGCGGCTGGCGTCGGCACCGGGGGAGCGTCCACGAAGGTCGCCGCCGCGAAGCATGCCGCGGCCGCCGGCATCCCGGTGCTGCTCACCGAAACAGGACGAGTGGATGACGCGCTCAGTGGCACCGAGCTCGGCACCTGGTTCGAGGCGGCGCCATGACCCTCACGGACAAGCTCACGGCTGCCCGCGACGCGGCCCGCGTGCTTGCCACCGCGACGACGGGGCAGAAGGATGCCGCGCTCCACGCGATCGCCGACGCCGTGCTCGCCCACGAATCCGAGGTGCTGCGGGCGAACGAGCTCGACCTCGCCAACGGGCGGGAGAACGGGTTGAGCGAGAGCCTCCAGGATCGGCTGCGCCTCGATCCCACCCGCCTCGCGGGGCTCGCGCGGGCGGTGCTCGAGATTGCGGCGCTGCCCGATCCGGTCGGGGATGTCGTGCGCGGGTCATCCCTGGCCAATGGACTGAAGCTCACCGAGGTGCGCGTGCCCTTCGGCGTGGTGGGCGCCATCTACGAGGCTCGGCCGAACGTGACCATCGACATCGCGGCGCTCGCGCTCAAGAGCGGCAACGCCGTCGTGCTGCGCGGCGGATCGGCGGCGCTGGACACCAACCGCGTGCTCGTCGAGGTGATCCAGGGTGCGCTCGCCGACGCTGGGCTGCCGGTTGAGTGCGTGCAGACGATCGACGAGTTCGGACGGGATGGCGCGCGAGAGCTCATGCGAGCACGGGGCTACGTCGACGTGCTCGTGCCGCGCGGCAGCGCCGACCTGATCAACTCGGTGGTCGCGGAATCCACGGTGCCGGTCATCGAGACCGGCGCCGGCGTCGTGCACGTCTACCTCGATGAGTCGGCCGACGAGGCCATGGCGGTCGACATCGTGCACAACTCAAAGGTGCACCGGCCGAGCGTGTGTAACGCTCTTGAGACGCTGCTCGTGCACGCGTCCGCGGCCGAGCGTCTCCTACCGCCCGTGGCTCGCCCGCCTGCGCGAGTCGGGCGTCACGATCCACGCCGACGAGCGCGCCAGCATCATCGTGGCCGACACCATTCCCGCCACCGACGATGACTGGAGCACCGAGTACCTGTCCCTCGACCTCGCCGTCGCCGTCGTTGACGACCTGGATGCCGCGCTCGAGCACATCCGCCGGTACTCCACCCACCACACCGAGTCGATCGTCACCAACGACGTGGCGCGCGCCGAGCGTTTCCTCACCGAGGTGGACTCGGCGGTCGTCATGGTCAACGCCTCAACCCGCTTCACCGACGGCGGCGAGTTCGGCTTCGGCGCCGAGGTCGGCATCTCCACCCAGAAGCTCCACGCCCGCGGCCCGATGGGTCTGCCGGAGCTCACGAGCACCAAGTGGATCGTGCGTGGGTCCGGCCAGGTGCGCCGCTAGACTTCTGGAATGGACTTCCTGACTGTGCATGCCCTCAGTGAGCTCGCCGCACACGAAGAGGAGCTCGCTCCGCTGCTCATGCACCCGCTCGCCTTTGCCGGGATCGCCGCGGCCATCTTCATCACGCTCGGCTTCGTGTCCTGGAGCTTCCGCGATGTCGCGAACCGCCACAGCGACAAGGTGCACAGCTCCGGCGAGCACCACGACGCGGGCCACTGAGCCCACTCGCCACTATGGCCGACGCACAACGACGTATCGGGGTGCATGGGCGGCACCTTCGACCCGATCCACAACGGCCACCTCGTGGCCGCGAGCGAAGTGCAGCAGCAGTTCAACCTCGATGAGGTGATCTTCGTTCCGACGGGCGAGCCCTACATGAAGCGCACCGTCACCGAGGGTGAGCACCGCTACCTCATGACGGTGATCGCGACGGCGGCGAATCCGAGGTTCACGGTGAGTCGCGTCGACATCGATCGGGACGGTCCCACGTACACGATCGACACCTTGCGGGACATTCGCAGGTTGCATCCACAGGCCGACCTGTTCTTCATCACCGGAGCCGATGCAGTCGCGCAGATACTGGAATGGAAGGATGTCGCGGACGTCTGGAACCTCGCCCACTTCGTCGCCGTATCGCGTCCAGGCCACCCCCTGACTATTAGCGGTTTACCGGAGCAGGGCGTAAGCTCGCTTGAAGTGCCGGCGCTGGCGATCTCATCTACAGATTGCAGGAGCAGGGTCAGTCGGGGGTTTCCCGTCTGGTATTTGGTTCCCGATGGTGTAGTTCAATACATCGCCAAGCATCACTTGTATCGGAGTTCACTTTCATGACCACATTCCAAGACCCGCCGCCGCAGAGCCGGCGCGCGGTTCGGCAGAGTGAGCGCGGCGAAGCCGTGGAGCCCTCGGTCAGGCCCTCATTCGTCGCACCACAGCCCGCGCCATTCGCTGACCAGCAGCAGCGGGACATGTGGGACACCACTGCCCGACGCGTCGCCCAGCTGCCCACGTCGCAGCCGCGCCCCGAAGGTGAGGCACCAACCGCGGGCCGCCGCGCGGCGTCCGTGACGCCAGAGCCGCTCACCTACTCGACGCAGCAGCGCCCGCAGGTGCCAACCTACGACGGACCGTTCCGCAACACGCCAGGCGCCGAGCAGACCCCCAGTGCCGCTCCGACCAGTGCCGCTCCGACCAGTGCCCTCCGACCAGTGCCGCTCCGACTGATGCGCTGCCGCCGACCCAGGCCCTCCCGAGGGCGGATCAGCCCTCCTACCGCGTTCGCGACTACAGCCCAGAGGCTCGACCGGCTGCCGCCGCGTGGAACGCCGCAACGGCTCCAACGCAGGCAACGCCGCCCGCCGATCTCGAGTACCACACCGAGGCACGCCGTCTGACGGCCGTGCCGCCGTTGCCGCCCGAGCCGACTCGACCGCAGCTGAGCGCCGTGCCACCACTGCCACCCGAGCAGACGCCGCCGCCCGTGTCCGCAGCGGCCAGTGCCGCCTCCGTGGCCGCGGAGCCGAGCATCGCTCCCACGACCCCGGCAGAGACCACGCTGAGCCGCCGCGAACTGCGCGCCATGCTGGTGGCCGAATCGACGCCGCTCGCGCCACCCGCGCAGCTCGTCGAGCCGGCTCCGTGGCAGCAGCCGGCAGCCCCCGCGGCAGAGACCCTGGCGCTGCCGACCCAGCAGCCCGTCGATGCACCGACGGATGAGCCGCAGGCCTGGCCATTTGCGTTCGGCGAGCCGGTTGCTGCCCAGCCGGTCGCTGCCCAGTCAGCTCCTCAGCAGGTTGCTCCCCAGGTCGACCCCCAGGCCGCCATGCCCGAGGCGGCGCCCCAGACTCCCGCCGACGGCGCCCGCGCGCTGTTCGGCGACATCATGACGCCGATCTCCGCGCCGCTGACCGTGACCCCCGAGGTTCCGGAGCGCCGCATCGAGTCGCCGACCTCGTGGTCGGCTTCCCAGCCTGAGGTGCAGGAGCCCGGGCTCGCCGCGTCGCCCTTGCCCCCTGTCGCGCCGGAGCCGGTCGCCAATACGGCGCTCACGAACGCGATCAGCGAGTTCGATGCGCTCGCGTTCAGTGCGCCCGCTGAGGCAGCAGTTGCACCGATCGCGGAGCCGGCAGTGCCGGCGCCCGTCGAGCACGTCGCACCGCCGGTGGCACCTGCCGTGGCATCCACGCCGTCGTCGATTCCGACCGAGTCGGCCTGGTCACCACCGGTCGGTCACTGGTCGCGGCAGCGCGACCTCGAGGACGAGACCCAGCCGTACGAGAATACGATCAGCCGCCGTATTGGCAGCGGTTCCGCAACGACGAACGCGCTCGTGCTCCCGACTCACGATCGCGACATCCGCGGAGCCCTCACCGGCACCGGCGAGGTCATGCTGACCGGTTCGATCGACCTGCCGACCACGCTGAGCTCCACCGGTGCGAGCGATCGCGTCGAGCACGAGAGCCTCGACATGCTCTTCGACGCCAACGATCACGAGATCGTCGCGACCGATTCGGCTCCCGTGCGCGCGATTCGTGCCGTGAGCACCCACAACACCGGCCACGGTGTCACGCACACCCAGAAGCCCAAGGGCAACAAGAGCCTCACGGTGCTGTTCGTGGTGGCCGGTGGGCTCGCGCTGCTCTGCGTCGGCATGGTGGTCACCCTGATCATCACGAACGTCTTCTAAGGATTCTGTGACCGCTTCATCCCGTGCCCGCGAACTCCTCAACGTGATGGCTCTCGCGGCCGACGAGAAGCAGGGCGAAGATCCGGTGGCGCTCGACGTTTCCGGACCGCTGCCGCTCACCGACATCTTCTTCCTCGTCTCAGGACGCAACGAGCGCAATGTGCTCGCGATCGCCGGCGAAATCGAAGACAAGATGATCGAGGCCGGCGCCAAGCCGCTGCGCCGAGAGGGCCGCTCCGAGGGCCGCTGGGTGCTGCTTGACTTCGGGGATGTCGTGGCGCACGTCTTCCACGAAGAAGACCGCATGTACTACTCGCTCGAGCGGCTCTGGAAGGACTGCCCGGCCATCCCGCTGGAGCAGAAGCTCGCGAAGGCGGAGTAGCCCGGCGTGTAGTAATCTGTACAAGTTGTCTTACGACAGCATGGGTCCATGGCGCAGCCCGGTAGCGCACCTGCATGGCATGCAGGGGGTCAGGGGTTCGAATCCCCTTGGATCCACCAATAGAAGACGAAGAAGGCCTTCACCGCACAGGTGGAGGTCTTCCTCGTTTCAGGGGCTGCTATCGGGGAGTGAAGCCCTTCGTCGGTCCGAGCCGGAACGCTAGAGTTTGCGCATGCCCACCGGTCGGCGCGCCCGCAGTTGGGTGGACGCCGTCATCGGCCTGATCGACCGCCTGCCCGGCTCTGCCTGGGTCGCCTACGCGATCCTGGTTGTGCTCAGCGTCGCTGCCACGGTGATCCTGCGCCTGCTCGACGGCGTCTACATCAACGCGCTCGTGATCGTCTACGCCGCACTGACGTTCACCCCGTTCGCGGTGACGTTCGCCATCAACCGTGCGGCGAGACGCGCACTCGCGGAATTCCGACCGGCGCTCGGAGAACTGGAGCCCGAGTACGACGAGCTCGAGCGGCGGCTCACCACCACCTCGTTCGCCACCGGCATCGTCGGAGCTGTCATCGGCATCGCGATCGTGACGATCGGCACGCTCACCCTCGACGGCGAGTGGGGAGTGTCGCCAGAGAACTCTCTGGCGACCAACATCGTCACGCTCGCGACCCAGTACATCCTGAACATGAGTCTCGTGACGTTCCTGCTGCAACAGGTCGGCAACCTCCGCACGATCATGCGGATCCACCGTGAGGCGACCAACATCCAGCTCTGGAATGTGCGCACCCACAACGCGTTCGCGCGAGTGACGGTGCTCGCCGCGATCGCGATCACCCTGCTGTACGTGACCGTCACCGCCTTCTCGGCGCTCTTCTCCGGGAACTCGGTGATCGCGATCGCCATCATCGTCGTCGCGCTCATCATCGCCACGCTGCTCTTTGTCGGGCCGCTGGTCGGAATGCGCCGCCGACTCGTGCGCGAGAAGGAGCGACAGCTCGGCGAGACCGATCGAGTCTTCGAGGAGCTCGCCGCGAGGCTCCGCGCCGACCTGGATGCCGGCGACCTCGCTACCGCCGGCGCCTACGAGACCGCGATGTCGCGCTGGGCGCCGAGCGGGAGCGACTCCGGAAGGTGTCGACCTGGCCGTGGAGCGCGGACACGCTCCGGGCATTCCTCACGAGCCTCGCCATCCCGATCCTGCTCTGGTTCCTGACGAGCTTGCTGGGTCGGCTGCTGTTCAGCTGAGACCAGCGCCCTAAACCCCGAGTTCCTCGGGCTGCCGCCCGCGCCACGTGCGGTCGACGATCGCGATCGCGGCATCCAGCGACAGCGACTGTCCGACTTCGAAGGCGTGTGGGAAATGGCGGCCCTCGAGCGCCACGAACACGTTGTCCGCCCGGTACACGTAGCCCATCGTCGCGGTGCCTCGTCGCACCACGTAGTACTCGTCGTTCACCAGCTTCACCGTAGGCTCGTCCACCGTTGGTCGAGCGAGGGTGTACTCCATCGTCATGTGCCCTCCAAACCCAGTTGGCCTTGCATTGATGGCACAAGGCTAGGGCGTGCTCGCGGCGCAGGCGATGGGTTGACAGGTGTGACGAGGCGTTCTGCTCGACCGGTCAGTCGCCCTTGTCGATGACCGCGAGCAGGTTCTTCGCCGCGGTCGCAATCTCGTCGTGGTTGGGGTTGCGGTCACAGGGCGTCCGCGGCAACTGGCACGATCGGACCCGTGAACGACAAGATCGACCTCAAGAGGGCCCTCGACTCCTACCAGGCGCGCACGGGCGAGTTCAGGATTCTCGACGTGCCCCCGCTGCAGTACCTCATGATCGACGGCCGCGGCGATCCGAACACGGCGCCCGAGTACACCCACGCCCTTGAGGCGCTCTACCCGCTCGCCTACGCGCTCAAGTTCGCGAGCAAGGGGCTCGGCCGTGACTTCACGGTGATGCCGCTCGAAGGCCTGTGGTGGGCGGATGACGCGGCCGCCTTCACCACCGCCCGTGACAAGTCGCCTGGCACTGGACCCTGATGATCATGCAGCCCGACTGGATCACTGCCGAGCTCTTCGAGACCGCGTCGCCAAGGTGGCAGCAACGGGATGCCCCGGTCGCTCGATGCCGTTCGCTCGAGTCACTCGACGAGGGGCGGTGCGTGCAGACGTTGCACCTCGGTCCGTTCGACGAGGAGGGTCCGACGCTCGCGATATTGCATGACGAGTTCATCCCGGCGCACGGCCTGCGGATGAGCGGCAAGCACCACGAGATCTACCTCAGCGATCTGCGGCGGGTCGCGTCATCCAAGCTCAGGACCATCCTGCGGCAGCCGGTCGCGCCGGCGTAGACGCGGGTGTGCGAGCATGGGACGGTGTTCACACTCGGCCTCATGGCGTCGCATCCCCTGTCTGATCGGCCGGAACTCGTTCCCGACGTCGTGCGATCCGCGATCGAGGCGCTGGGTTGGATGGATGCCGTTGGGGTCGTCGAGATCGATCCGGCGTTGAGCGACACTGCTGCGACGCAGGCGGCGTTCGAACTCGATCCGTGGACGCTCGCGAACTGCGTCGTCGTCGCCGGCAGCCGCTCGGGTCAGGAGCGGATCGCGGCTTGCGTCGCGCTCGCGACCACGAGGGTCGACGTCAATCGCGTCGTTCGCAAGCGGCTCGACGTGCGCTCGGCGTCGTTCCTGCCGATGGAACGCGCGGTCCAGGAGACGGGCATGGAGTACGGCGGCATCACGCCGGTCGGCCTGCCAGGGCAGTGGTCGCTGTTCGTCGACGCCCGCGTCGCGGAGCAGCCGCTGGTGATCGTTGGCTCGGGCATCCGGGCATCGAAGCTCGTGCTGCCAGGTCGGCTGCTCGCCGAACTGCCCAACGCCGAACTGGTCGACGACCTCGCGCTCGAGGTGCCGCAGAGCTAGGCCGCAGCCGCCTCGTACCCGCGGATGCCGCGCTTGCGCATCGCGCTCTCGACGATCGTGAGGCCCTCGAGCCCCGGCATGTTCGAGATGTGGGTGTCGATCTTGCGGATCTCGGCGACACCCTCTTCGCCACCCATGAGGTGCGACAGCACATGCTTGACCTCGGCGTCCGGGCTGATGCCCGACCCGACCGGCGCCCACGCCTTGGACAGCGCGAAGCGGGTGATGAGCTGCGCCTTCTTGCTCTTGGCCAGGCGGTCGCGCGCCTGCGACGCGTAGAACGCGACGTGTCGGGCCTCCTGGCGGGCGATGCGGCGGAGCAGCTCGGAGAGCACGGGGTGCGACTCCATGTCGGCGAGACGGTTGTAGGCAGCGATCGCCGACCATTCGTTCGCGGCGCCCCACGCCATGTGCACGGCCGTGAAGTCGAGACCGATCGTGTTGCTCATGAGCGACTGCTTGATCGGGTCGAGACGGTCCTTCCAGCCGAGCTTGAGGCGCGTCGCCTTGAGTTCGTCGAAGTCGACCGTGATGCCGTGGGCGCCGAGCACGGCGGCGAGTGCTTCGCCGTGCCAGAACTCCTCGCGGTTCCACATCGTCATGAAGGCGGTGACGTCCGCGTCTTTGTGTGACGGCGTGACGAGCATGTCACGCAGATAGCAGACCGTGTGGTACTCCACGTCGCACATGTAGCGGAGGCTGCGCAGCGTGTGCTCTGGCAGGGGGTTGTCCTTGAACTCCTCGAAGTCGAGGTCGGCCCAGCTGACCTCCTTGGAGGTAGCGGTGTAGCGGTCGATGTCAAATGCCATGGCTGACTTCTTCCTTCGCTTTCGCTTGCTCAAGAGCTGCACCGGCGGCCGGTCGGCGGACCCAGTCAAGCACGTTCCAGCGCTCTTTCTGGGCCTGACGATACAGGTTCAGGTCGGGGTTCACCGCGGTCGGATTGCCCAGCAGCGACAGCCACATGAAGTCGGAGTGGCTGTCACCGTAGCCGTACGACCCAGCCAGGTCGTAGCCGTTGGCCGTCACATACTTCTGCAGCCACGCGCGGCGAGCCTCATCGACGAGCGGTGGGTCGGCGAGGAAACCGGTGAGCACGCCATCCTTCTCGTGCATCTTGCCCGCGACGACCTCGTCGAAGTAGGGCAGGAACGGCTCGACCATGAGGTCGATGGTGCCCGTGACGAGGATGGTGCGGTGGCCGGCGGCGCGGTGTTCAGCCACGCGCTTGAGCGCATCAGGGTAGGCCTTCTTGATGATGGCCTGCTTGAAGTTGCCGCGCACGAGAGCCTTGAGCTCGTCGACCTTGAAGCCGTTGTAGCGGCGCATGAACGTGCGGATGAACTCGCCGCGGTCGCGGCGCTCTGCGCGGATGTATCCGCGCCCGCGAACGACGAAGTCGAGCATGTCGTGAGCCCAGCGGCGCTTCGGCAGACCCTCCCAGAGCATGAGGTACTGCTTGACGAGGTTGGAGTCGATGACCGTGCCCTCGAGGTCGAACACGGCGACCACGTCGCTGCGCTGCGGCAGCGTGACCGCCGACCTCGTTTTGGCGGACGGACGGGCCGCGAATACGCGCGTCAGCGTCGTCACGGCGGGGAAGTGGATGAGCTTGAAGTACACATCCCAGTCGATGTCGTGCACGTCGAACCCGAGGTCGTCGCGCACCTTCGCCGGCAGCGCGTCGTTGAGCGCCTTCGCGTTCTGGTCGTCGAAGATGATCTCGGTCTGCACGTACGCGCGGTAGAGGTCGGTGAAGCCGCGCAGCACCTTGAGGTCATGGCGCCGGCTCTTCACCGCGTCGAGCCTGGCCCGGGCCTTGGGGGAGCGGCGCGCCTTCGAGATGCGCTGCTCGCGCTTGAACGCGATCTTCTCCTGACGAGCGAGCTCGCGTTCGACGAGCGAACCGCCGGGGAAGCGCCAGGTTGGAACGCGGATCGTGTCGTGGCGGCTCTCCGAGGTGTCTGGCAGCGGGTTCTCGGTGAAGTAGTCGTGCACGAGCTCGTACATCTTGTGGAACGGCAGCGGATTCGAGGCGCCAGAAGCGATGTGGTAATACTTCGGCTCCTTGGGCGCCGGTGGGCTAGCAGCCGCGGCGAGCGTCGCGTTGACCACGAAGTCCACCGGGATGACGTCGAGCACGCTGTCGGGCAGGCCGGGGAACTCGGGCAGCTGACCGCGCCCGTACGCGATGATGAGCGGGTCTGCGACCTTGAAGCCGTCGATCCAACCGGGGAATGGATGATGCAGCGCGCTCTCGATGATCGACGGGCGCACGACCGACAGCCGGTGTCCGGCTTCGGCCCAGCGGGTCTCGGCGATCCGCTCGGCGAAGGCCTTGGTGAGCGTGTACACGTCGGTCCAGCCGAGGCTCTCGGCACGCATCCGGCCGGAGTCGACGAGGCGGTTCTTCACCCAGGCCGAGCGCGCGGCCTCCGCGAACTGGGCGACGAGCTGCGGGCCAGCCTTGCCGTGGCGGGCCTTCGCGGCCTGCAGGAACTCGCGCAGCTGGTCGGGCTCGCGGGACTCGAACTCGACCCGCTTGCGGGCGGTCTGCGCCGCTTCGTACTCGGCGAGCACATCCACATTGTGCTGCAGGGATGCCTCGGGCTGGATGCCCTTGCGGATTCCGCCGACGTAGCACGTGGACACGTGCACCACGTGCGGGTCTCCCTTCGACTTCAGGAGTGCGCCGTAGAGGCCGATCGCACCGCCCACATTCGTGTCGAACGCCTCGTCGATCGGCGGATCGAATGACACGGTGGATGCGCCGTGAATGACGACGTCGAGATCCTTCGGCAGCGACTCGAGTGACTCGAGGCTGCCGCCGACGACCTTGACGCGCGTCGACATCTGGCGCTTCGCCTCATCCTCGCCGACCCGTTCGATCCAGCCCTTGAAGACGGGCTTGCGCAGCAGGTTCTGCAGGCGCTCGTCGCCCGACAGGTTGCCCTTCGGTCGCACGAGCGTCGAGACGGTCGTGTCGGGGAAGCTCGAGAGCAGGCGCTCGAGGATGGCCTGGCCGACGAATCCGGTCGCGCCCGTGAGCAGGATGTGCTCGTTGGTGAGGCTTCTGGCCTCACCGGGCTTGCCAGCCGCGGTGGCCTTCGCTGCAGGCGCCTTTCGCGCGGCGGGCGCGCGTTTGGCCGGAGCCTTTGCGGCAGGAGTCTTCGGGTCAGTGGGGCTCATCGATTGGTCGCCTTCGCGATCAGGCCGAGACCCTCCTGGCCGGGCAGGGTGTCGACCTGCTCGTCCAGGTCGTTCACGACGTCCGGGGCGGTCGCGAACAAGCGACCGAAGAAGAATGCGGTTTCCTCGCGCGGCTCCGTCGCGGCGCCGATCGGCCACTGCGCGCGCTTGAGGCGCTTGCGGGTGAGCCGGCGAACGCGCGGGGATTCGGTGAGTCGGTAGCGGGACTGAGCCTCGAGGAAGTCGAGATGGCGTGCCTTGATGGCGAGGAACTCGTCGATCGTGGCTTTGAGCTGCGGGTGGGGGTCGAGCTCGGCGACGCGGCGGTATGCGGCCTGCATGACCCACTCATCCACCGTGCAGAACGTGACGTGCACGCCGATCATCGGCACGCCGATGATGTTGCCGACGATCGACTCGCGAATGGTCGACGGGTGCTTGTCGCCCTCGCTCAGCGTGCGTGTCTCCGGGTCGTGCGCGGTGACGAGCCCCTCGAGTGCGTCGGCGATCCAGAACTTCTCGAACGCCCAGGTGGTCATGAACGCGGTGATGCGCGCGTCCTTGTGCATCGCGGTGACGAGAACGCTGCGCAGGTGGCTCATCGTGGCGCGCTCGAGGTTGTGGAGATATGCGAGGGTGCGTATGGTCGCGTCATCCAGCCGCTGGTCTGCATACGTCTCGAGCGCGAGACTGTCGCGATGGCTGCCAACCGCGGTGCGTGCGAACTGACGCACGTCGAAGTCCGGAGCGGGCCGCATCAGCGGGCTGGGGGAGCCCGCGTCATATTCAGGCATACGCATATACCTCCGGACAGTGAGCATTGGAATCAGCGCGCGAACGACTGCCCAGCAGTCTATCCAATATCGCTACGGTGCCCGTAGCGTAGTGTGTCACCATGCCTACGGCACTCATCACGGGCGGCACCTCCGGCATCGGCGCCGAGTTCGCGAGGGCTCTCGCTGCCAAGGGATACGACCTCGTGCTCGTCGCGCGCGACGTCAAGCGCCTCGAGGCGATGGCCGCCGACTTGCCGGTCAACGTGGAGGTCGTTGCCGCCGATCTCGGGGACCGGGCCCAGGTCGACCGCGTCGCCGAACGGCTCGAACGCGTGGATGCTCCGATCGACTTGCTCGTGAACAACGCGGGCTTCAGCGTGAAGGCCCTGCTCACCGACAAGGATGT
Organism: uncultured Actinomycetota bacterium; assembly: GCA_963790235.1. Lineage (GTDB taxonomy): Bacteria > Actinomycetota > Actinomycetes > Actinomycetales > Microbacteriaceae > Rhodoglobus. Next base: position 105,711 of record CAWBNZ010000006.1, on the reverse strand, counting down.
CTCGGCCCACGACCTCGGATACGAGGTCATGATGCGCGCGGTGCTCGTGCTCGGCGGAGCCGCCGGCCGCGCGATGCGGGAACGTGGACGTGGGCGCATCATCAACGTCGCATCCACCGCCGCCTTCGTGACGATGGGCTCGTACTCGGCGATGAAGGCCTGGGTCGTGTCGTACTCGGAGGGACTCTCGATCGAACTCGAGGGCACGGGAGTGACGGTGACGGCACTCTGCCCCGGCTGGGTGCGCACCGAGTTCCACGAGCGCGCGGGTGTGAGCATGAGCAAGCTGCCCGGCGTGATGTGGCTCGATGTCGAGCCGCTCGTGGCCGCGGCGTTGCGCGACAGTGAGCGCGGCAAGGTCATCTCCATACCGAGTGTTCGGTACAAGGTGATGATCTGGTTGGCCAGGGTTGGACCCAAGGCTGCCGTGCGCAGAGTGTCGGCGAAGCTGTCGTCGAGCCGCCGCAAACCAACCGGTGCGACCGAGCACGCCGAATCTCCCTCCTCGAAGGGCAGGTCATGACCGAATCGCGGCGCAATCCGGAACAGACACGGTTCACCTCGTCTGGCATGGCGAGCCTGCGCTTCGTCGCGCAGCGAGGCCTGCTGAAACCACTCGTGTGGCGTCTCACCAAGGTGACGGTCAAAGGCAAGGAACGACTCGCCGACCTGGAAGGCCCGTTCATCGCGGTCGCGAACCACTCGAGTCACCTCGACGCCCCGCTCATGTTCGGCTCGATGCCGCGCGAGAAGGCGCGGTACCTCGCGGCCGGGGCGGCCGCGGACTACTTCTTCGACGTGAAGTGGCGCAAGTGGCTCACCGCTTTGTTCTTCAATGCGTTCCCCGTCGACCGGGCCGGAAGTCGCACACGGCCTGGCGTCTCCAAGAAACTGCTCGATCTCGGGGTGCCGCTGCTGATCTTCCCAGAGGGCGGTCGCTCGAAGGACGGCGCACTCGGCCGGTTCAAGGCCGGTGCTGCGGCGCTGTCGATGTCGTCGGACGTGCCGTGCGTGCCCGTCGCCCTCGTCGGCGCGAGCGCTGCGATGCCGAGGGGCCGCAATTGGCCACTGCCCGGCCGAATGCCAGTCACGGTAGTCTTCGGAGCGCCGATGAAGGCACTCGAGGGCGAGTCCGCAGACGATTTCGCGAAACGCCTGCACGATGCCGTGCGCGACCTGCACCTCAGCGAGGCGCCTCTGCCCGTTGGTTCAGGCGCGAAGAAGGGAACCCGATGACCGACATCAAGGACGCACCTGCCAAGGCCGAGTCAGCGACGGCGGCGTCAGCCTCCGACGTCAGCGCCGTGCCCGTGAAGCACATGAAGTGGTGGGGTTGGGGCAACGAGGGCACGGCCTTCCACTGGCAGGACAAGCCGGGCTTCGCGCCGTTCGTGCTCAAGGCGGTCGGGCTCGACCTGCTCACCGCCACGCCGGTCGAGAAGCCCGAGTTCGAGTCGATGACCGTCGCGAAGACCAAGGCGTCGTCATCCTTCGTGAAGAAGCTCGCCGACCTCGTGGGCGACGAGCACGTCACGACCGACGACATGGCGCGCGTCGTGCACACCTACGGCAAGAGCCTGCGCGACCTCGTGCGCATCCGCGGCAACCTCATCCTGCGAGCGCCCGACGTCGTGGTGTACCCGGCCGACGAGGCGGAGGTGCAGGCGGTGGTGGATGCCGCGGTCACCGCGGATGCCGTCATCATCCCGTTCGGCGGCGGCAGCAACATCGGTGGCAGCCTCGAGCCGATCCCGACGGAAGCTCGCACCATCGTCTCCGCTCGACCTCGGCCGACTCCGCAAGGTCGTCGACATCGACGCCGACTCGGGCCTCGCCCGCATCCAGGCCGGTGCCCAGGGCCCCGACCTCGAAGAGCAGCTCAACCAGCAGGGCTGGACCATCGGTCACTTCCCCGACTCGTTCACGCACTCGACGGTCGGCGGCTGGGTCGCGACCCGGTCGAGCGGCATGCAGTCCGACAAGTACGGCGACATCGCCGACATCACGCGCGGCCTGCGCGTCGTGCGTCCCGGCGGCGTGCTCGTGCTGCGCCCGCTGCCGTCGACCTCGAGCGGTCCGAGCGTGCGCGAGATGATCCTCGGCTCGGAGGGACGCCTCGGCGTGATCACCGAGGTGACCGTGCAGGTGCACCGCAAGCCGGAGAAGCGCGATGTGTACGCGTACTTCTTCCCGAACTGGAAGGCCGGCATCGCGGCGATGCAGGCGATCAGCGAGTCGGATGCCACGCCATCCATCACCCGCGTCTCCGACGCTCGCGAGACGGGCTTCTCGCTCGCCACGAGCAAGGAGAGCAAGGGCATGTCGAAGTTCCTCGCGGGCACGGTGCTGCCGACGCTCATGAGGCGCAAGGGCTGGAACCTCGAGGAGATCTGCCTGAGCTTCATCGGCTACGAGGGCGGCACGGCGCATGCGAAGCGCCAGAAGAAGCTCACGGATGCGATCGTGAAGGCGCACGGCGGCATGGGCGTGGGCACCGGTCCCGGCATCCTGTACGACCAGAAGAAGTTCGACACCCCCTACCTGCGCGACTTCCTGCTCGACCGGGGCGCTGCCGGGGATGTCTCGGAGACCGCCGCCCCGTGGTCGCGCTTGCTCGAGGTGCACGACAACGCCTACAAGGCTGCCCAGGGCGCGTACGACGCGATCGGCGTGCACGGCTGGATCATGTCGCACCTGTCGCACTCGTACCACTCGGGCGCATGCCTGTACTTCACGTTCGCGTTCGTCGGCAAGAACGACATGCTCGCGGAGTACGACCAGGTCAAGAGCGCCATCCAGCAGTCGTTCGTCGACAGCGGCGCGACGATCTCGCACCATCACGGTGTCGGGCTCGAGCACTCGCCGTGGCTCGAGGACGACATCTCGAGCGAGGGTGTTGTGGTGATGCGCGCGCTGCTCGAAGGCGCGGATGCCGGGGCGAACTTCAACCCCGGGAAGATCCTGCCGAGCTGACGCATCGAGCATGACCGAAGCGCTCGCGCTACCTCCCGCCGAGTCTGCGGCGACCGCTCGCGGATCCGTTGATGCCCGAATCTTCTCGGCGACCCTCGAACTGCTGCGCAGCCGGGGTCCGTCGGCGGTGAGCGTCGAGGCCGTCGCGGCGGCATCGGGTGTGGCGAAGACCACGATCTACCGTCGGTACGAGAACCGTGATGAGCTGCTTCGCGCCGCCGTGCGCGCCGCAGCGACTGCGGTCGACATCCCGGAGGACCTCTCGACCAAGGAGACGCTGCGCTGGGTGCTCCGACACGCTCGCGACACGATCGAGGATGTCGTCGGCCGCGGCACGGTGGCCGCGGTGCTCGCGAACGAGGATCCCGCGTTCACGTCGCTGCTGCTCGAGATGATCCGCAACACGACGCGGCCGTTCCGCGAGAACCTGCGCGAGCGCACGATCGCCGGAGAGCTGCCGCCGGGACTCGACATCGAGCTCGCGATGAGTGTGCTGCTCGGCGCGGTCGTGGCCGAGCTCATCCGCGGGCGCGTCACCGACGACGCGTGGGTCGAGTCGGTGCTCGACCTGCTGTGGCCGGCATTCGAGGTGCGGTAGTCCCGCTCAGCGCTCGCGTCCACGTCGAGTGGGCGGAGGAGGCACGGGTTTCGACGCGATGACCGTGTCGAGCGCAATCGTCTCGAGTCCGCGAGTGGATGCCACGACGACGTGGGTCTCATCGGACGCCGAGACGAACCCGAGCACATCCGTCGCCATGCCGTCGGGCAGCCGGTAGCGGATCACGACGCGCATGCCCATGGGAGCGGCCCGCAGGAACGCGGCCGGGTCCGGGCCGGGCGGGTCGGGCGCACTCACAACGCCGACCGCGGCGGCGCCGTCGACTCACGAACGTTCAGGCTCGGACTGAGCAGTACGCGCGACACCGCCCGCGCTGGGTCGGCCAACCGCTTGATGAGCAGGTCGGCTGCCGCCTCGCCGACCGCTGCGCGCGGCGGGCTCACCGCTGTGATGGCCGGCTTGAACAGCTGCGCGATCTCGTCGTCGTAGGCGATGATCGACAGCTCGTCGGGCACCGAGATGCCGCGGTTGAGCGCGAGATCGATGATGGCCATCGCTTCGGGGTCCGAGTGCACGAGCAGCGCGGTCAGGCCGCCCTCGAGCACGGTGTCGAGCGTCGCATCGATCGCCGCGGAGAACTCGGGGGAACGGCGGTCGGGCAGCAGCGGCTCGAAACCGGGACCCGCGGTCAGGCCAAGCTCGGCGCAGGCCTCGTGCCATCCCGTCGCGATCCTGCGCGACGTGGGCGAATTGCGCGAGAGCACGAGCCCGACTCGCCGGTGCCCCTGCTCGGCGAGGTGACGCGCGGCCAGCACCGCGCCGAGCGCGTGGTCGGTGCGCACCGACTCGACCGGCTCGTGACCGGGGAGCACGAACGCGTCCCGCTCCACGAGCACGCTCGGTCGGCCGCTTTCCGCGAGCCACTGGATCACGTCCTGGGCGTGCTCGGTGTCAGTGTTCGGGGCGAGGATGAAGCCGGCGACCTGCTCACGCAACAGCCGTTCGAGGGCGGGCCGCTCATCCTGCAGCTCGTACGATGCGCCGCGCAGCGCGATGGTCATGCCGCGCCGGTGCGCCTCGGCCTCGATGCCGCGCACGACCGCGGGGTAGTAGTAGTCCAGTGAGGGCACGAGCACCGCGATCGTGCCCGTGACAGGGCTCGAGTCGGTGCCGGGGGCTGGATGCTCGAACTGCTGCTCGACGGCAACCGCTCCACCGTGCACGCGCACGAGCAGCCCCTCCTGCTCGAGTTGCGCGAGATCGCGGCGGATCGTGACGTGCGTGACCCCGAGGTCGTCGGTGAGCCGTGAGACGCGTACCGCGCCATCCCGCGCGAGTGCCTCGAGCACGCGAGCCCGTCGTGACGGCGCGAGTGCGGCGTCGGCCTGCGAAAGCTCGCTCATTCGACACCTCCGCTGGTTGGTGGATCCATGTCTACCGTGACCTCGATCCGATTGCGGGCAGCGACATCGATGTCGATGCGGTGCAGTCGCGATCCCCACACCGACGTCAGCATCGGATCGTCCAGCGCACGCTCCGTCATCGCCGCCTCGAGCTCTGGCGCCCAGCGCACGATGACGGGCGTTGCGCCTTCGAGTGGCGTGACGCGCAGCATCCCCGGGCTCAGTCGCGCCTCTCCTGCGACGAGCAGTCGCACGGTCGTCGGCGGCTCTGGCGTCGACTCCGTCCACGCGTCGAGCTCCCACGCATCCACGATCGTGACGGTGCCGTGCGCACGGTCGAGTTCGGCCGAGCGCCGCCAGGAGTGCAGCCCGGGTACCGGGTATGCGTCGGCAAGGTCAAGGGCCATGGATGTCGCGTCGCTCCCGACCTGCGCCACCACCTCGGTCGCGGCAAACGCCGCCCCCACACCCTGCGCCGTACCCCGGATCTCGGGCACCGTGTGCCACGAGCTCTGCATCGTCCAGATGTCGTACCGGTCGGGACCGAACGTCGCCGCGGTGTAGGTCGGACGGCCGGCATCGACGATGACCGGCACCCCGTCGCTCGCGACCACGAACGATCCCACGTCGTTGTGATTGTGGTGCTCGCCGTTGGTGCCGCCCTTGACGGCCAGGGTGAGCCCGTCCGACGAGCCCTCGGCGATGCGCGCGATCAGCATCTCGGTCGACTCGAGCCAGACGTCGCGGGGGAGCGGCGAGGTGGTGGGCGCTGCCGCGAGCCACTCGGGGTCGGTCATGCCGCGCAGCAGCCGTCCGAGCCCGCCCGACTCGATGGCGGCGGGCGCCGACGGGTCGCGATGGGCCGCGGCGTACGCGCGGCCGCGCGGTCGCCGACGCGCCGCGCCGCTCGGTGCAGCGCGTGCCAGGGCTGCTCATGCGTGAGCCGGGCCTGGCTGTCGGCGAAGTTGGCGTACCACGGTCCGGCGAGCTGCATCCGGTGCGGGAAGGCGACGGTCGCGCGCAGCGCGGGCACCTCGGCGGCATCCAGACGGCCGCCGGTCGCGTGCGACAGCAGGTCGAGGGCCTCGAGGGCGCGGCAGGCGCCGTTCCACCAGTATCCGAAGCCCTCGTCGATGGCGCCGTCAGCGGGCAGGGATGCGACGTACCGGTCGAGCCCTTCGATGACGAGCGCCACGACATCCGCTTGACTCGTCCGCGTCGGGGATGAAGCGCAGGGCCGCGACCAGCACGTTGCCGTGGATCCACGGGTTCCAGTTGTGCACGTCGCCGTCGAGCCCGAGCCAGTGCCAGTCGCGTCGGCGCACGAACGGCTCGATCACGCGCGTGCGAGCCTCGTGCGCGCATCCGCTGCCGGATGCCGGGGTAGCGGGCGTCCAGCTGGGCGGCCGAGCAGGTGGTCGATCCACGCGAGCTGGCCGACGACCTCGCCCGCGCCGAGGTCGAGGTACGGATCGGTGCACGGTGGCGAGCACGGACCCGTGGCGCTCGGAACGTGTCGTCGTGGGCGGGCCAGCACCAGCTCGACTGCTCGCACAGCAACCAGATGCCGTCCGCGACCTCGTCGATCCAGCGGTCGTCGAGGGTGACGGCCGCGGCGACCACGGCGCGACTCAGGCGCTGCTGGCGGGCGAACGCGAGCTGCTCCCAGCCGTCCCGGTCGCCATCCCGATACACGCGGGCAGCCGCGCTGGCCAGGGGCTGCGGCCAGGGTGTTCCGAGGTCGGTCCCGGCCCGTCGGATGACGTCGTCGCGAGTCGGAGCGTCGGCGGTTCCGGACGAGCCATCCCACACCGCTCGGGCGGACGCCGGAGGCACGGGAAATCCGCGGTCAGGGGTCAGCAACTCCGGAAGGGAGTCCCGGATCCTGCCTGGCTGGATCCCGCCCAGGCGCTCGAACTCGGCAGTGATTGGCGCGGCGTTGGACACAAAACGAACATAACCGATCATCGATTGATGCGCAATATGTCTTGAAATGTGTTGTTTAGGATTGCTAATCTCCGAAATGGATCGATTCAGCGACCGCTGTCTTGCATCCGTTCAAAGGCGAAAGGGATCGCGACGTTGACACTCGGCACCCATGGCGGCGACTGGACGCGTGACCAGTGGGTCGCGTACGCGGATCGCCTGTTCTCCGGTGCCCGTCGCCACCGTTCGGTCAACGGCGCCCAGGTGCTGTTCCCCGGAGTGGAGGGCGGCTACGGCCGCGCGGTCGACGGACTCGAGGGCTTCACCCGGTCGCTGCTCATCGCGGGCTTCCGCATCGCGGGCGATCGCGGCGTGAACGTGGACGAGCACATCGAGTTCTGCGTGCGGGGCATCACCGCCGGTGTGGATCCGGCCGCGGAGGATCGCTGGGTGCTGCTCACGGAGCATGCGCAAGCCAAGGTCGAGGCGGCATCCATCGCCCTGATTCTTGATATGACCCGAGCGTGGGTGTGGGATCGCCTCGACGCCCTCACCCAGCAGCGCGTGATCGCGTACCTCGCGCCGGTCGTCGGCGATGACAGCTACCCGAAGACGAACTGGCTGTGGTTCCGGATCGTGGTGGAGACGTTCCTGCGGTCGGTCGGCGGGCCGTGGTCCGAGACCGACATCGCGGACGACCTCGCGCTGCACGAGTCGCTCGTGCGCGCCGACGGGTGGATCTCTGACGGGGCTGAGCGCTCGTACGACCACTACGTCGGGTGGGCGCTGCACTTGTATCCCGTGCTCTGGTCGCGCATGCAGGGCGCCGCGGACCTTCTCGATGGACGCGTGCGCGACCGACGTCGCGCGTCTCGACCGGTTCCTGGGCGACGCGCTCGCACTGGTCGGCTGCCGACGGATCGCCGCTGCTGCAGGGCCGCAGCCTGATCTACCGGTTCGCCGCGGCTGCACCGTTCTGGGCAGGGGTCATCGCGGGCGTTCCGTCGTGGTCGGCTGGTGCGCTGCGGCATGCCGCGAACCGATCGTGGCGCACTTCGACGAACACGATGTGCCCGGCATCGACGACGTGCTCTCGATTGGATGGCACGGCGAATGGCGCCCGCTCGCCCAGTCGTACTCCGGCCCCGGGTCGCCCTACTGGGCCGCCAAGGGACTGCTCGGAGTGTCGCTGCCCGCGGATCACCCGGTGTGGTCCGCGCCGTCCGCACCGCTGCCGATTGAGACCGACGACTTCGTTCGCGCGATCGCGCCTCCTGCGTGGATCGTGTCGGGAACCCGCGACGACGGCATCGTGCGCGTCGTCAACCACGGCACCGACCACGCGGTCGAGGGCACGCCGTCTGCCGATTCGCCCCTCTACGCGCGGCTTGGCTACTCGACCGCGACGTTCCCGCCGCTCGACGACGCGTCATGGCGCGACCCGTCCGACCAGACCGTGACGCTTCGTGACGCGGCAGGGCGCTCGACGCACCGCTCCGGCATGCGCGCCATCGTGCGCGGTGATCGACTGCCGACGGCGTCGGTGTCGGCCGGCTCGACCTGGTAGGCGCACTGGCTCGACGCCGACTCCGACGTCGCACCGCCACGGCCACGGCCTGCCGGGCAGCCTGGTTCACGCGGGCGACCTCGAGGTCCACTCGCTCGTGCGCGGGCCGTGGGAGGTGCGGCTCGTGCGCGTGACCGGGCTCGCGGCGGAGGCTGGAGCGACCGGCATCCGCGTCGGCGGCTGGCCCATCGCTGGCGACGACCCGACCGAGACGACCATCGACGGCGGCACGATCGTCAGCGACGGCCGCGTGAGCAGCGGCCTCAGGATGCTGCAGGGCGCGGGCACCGCTCACGTCGAACGCCGCACGGATGCGAGCCCGCTCGGCGCGATCACCAGCATCCCGTTCATCGACCTCCCGGTCGCCGTCGGCACCTGGGCCGCCGTGCTCGTGACCCTGTCGGGCGCGCTCGCCGACGAGACCCAAGCGGCGATCGAACTCACTGACGAGTCCGGCACCCTCGCGATGTCCGTGACCTGGCCGGACGGCCACCGCACCACGCACCACCTCACTGACCCCCAACCTGACGCGACGACCCCTGTCGCGGCGACGGTCGGGCACCGAGATCGGGCCCAAGGATGAGCCCGAGCAACCCCAAAGGAGCACAACGAATGAAGCGAATCCTCGCGCCTGCGGTAGGCGTCGCCCTCGCGGCCACCCTCACGCTCACCGCCTGCAGCACGCCGGAGCCGGCCGAGCCGGAAGGTCCTGTCACGCTCACCCTGTCGGGATGGAGCCTCGACACCACTCCCGAGTTCCAGATCCTCGCCGACGCCTTCCACGAGGCAAACCCGAACGTCACCGTCGAGGTCGTCGGATACGACGCCGCCGAGTACAACACCCTGCTCACCGCCGACCTCGGTGCGGGCAGCGGCCCCGACATCATCACGCAGAAGGAGGTCAAGTTCCTTCCGGTGCTCGTCGACGGCGGACAGCTGCTGGACGTCTCCGATGTCGAGTTGCCGGACGGCATCGGCGGCGCCGAGTCATACCAGGTCGACGGCGTGCAGTACGCGGTGCCGTACCGCCAGGACTCGTTCGTTCTGTACTACAACAAGGACATCTTCGACGCGGCCGGGCTGGACTACCCCGACGGCTCGTGGACCTGGGATGACTACGACGAGGCCGCCGCGGCGCTGACGACCGCCGAGCACTTCGGCACGTACGAGCACCGCTGGCAGTCGATCACGCAGGGTTTCGCCAACGCGCAATGGGACGGCGACATCTTCTCGGGCGACTACTCCTACATGGAGGACCTGTACGACCGGCGTCTGGCTCGGGAAGCAGCCGGGTACCAGATCGACTTCGCGACCTCGAGTGCGAACAGCCCGACCTACCAGGGCGAGTTCGGCACGCAGCACGCGGCGATGCTCCCGATGGGAACGTGGTACGTCGCGACGTTGGTCGCCCAGCAGGCGTCGGGTGAAGCCCAGGCCTTCAACTGGGGCTTCGCGCCGATCCCGCAGGAGAGCGACTCCACCGTCGACAACCCGGTGACCTTCGGCGACCCGACCGGGTTCGGCATCAACGCGGCAATCCCTGAGGACGAGGTGGCGGCGGCGAAGGCGTTCCTGGCCTGGGCCGCGAGCGCAGACGCCGCGAGCCTGCTCGCCGGCATCGGCATCACGCCGGCGCTCACGAGCGACGAAGTGGCCGACGCCTACTTCGCCGTCGACGGCGCGCCGACCGACGACGTGTCGAAGTTCGCGTGGTCGACGCATGACACCAAGCCGGAGAACCCCACCTCGGGTGACACGGCGGCCGTGCAGACCATCCTCGGCACCATGCACACGGAGATCCTGACGAAGGCGAAGACGGTCGAGCAGGCGATCACCGACGCCGACGCGGCCTTCAAGGCGCTCTAGCACCACCCTCCCGGTGCCGAGCCCGCGAGGCTCGGCACCGGGATCACCCCCCACATGACCCTTCTCGAGGAGACGCCTTGACGAGCACACTCGCCACCCCGACCGGCTCCCGCCGCCGCTCGAAGCTCGTGCTGCGCAACACGCTGCTCGGCTGGAGCTTCATCCTGCCGAACTTCATCGGCTTCGCGGTCATCACCCTCGTGCCCGTCGTGACGCTCTTCTACATCTCGCTCACCGATTTCAACATCTTTGGCAAGGGCGACTTCATCGGCCTCGGCAACTTCCAGAAGCTCCTGGCCGACCCGCTCTTCCAGCGCTCGTTCGTCAACACCCTCTACTACGCCGTGATGCACATTCCGCTCACGATCGTCGTGTCGCTCGGGCTCGCGCTGTTGCTCAACACCAAACTGCGTGGTGTCTCGTTCTTCCGAACCGCCGCGTTCTTCCCCTACATCACCTCGATCGTGGCGATCGGGCTCGTCTGGAATCTGCTGTTCAGCCCGCAATTCGGGCCCATCAACGAAGTGCTGCGCTTCCTCGGCGTTGCTGAGCCACCCGGCTGGCTCACCTCGCAGGACTGGGCGATGCCAGCGATCGTCATCATCAGCACGTGGCGGGACATGGGCTACTACATGATCCTGTTCCTCGCGGGCTTGCAGACCGTGCCGCGCGAGCTGTACGAGGCCGCGCGCGTCGACGGCGCGAGTGCCATCCAGCGATTCTGGAGTGTCACCCTGCCGGGCCTGCGTCCGACGATGTTCCTGGTGACCGTGCTGCTGACCATCGCGTCGTTCAAGATCTTCGACCTCATCATCGTGCTCTCACCGGGCGGAAACGCGGCCCCGAACGCCGCAACGGTGGTGCTTTCGCAGTTCATCTACCAGAAGGGCTTCATCGAGTCGAAGTTCGGCTACGCGTCATCGGGAGCGGTCGCCCTCTTCTTCCTGTGCATCATCGCGACCGTCATCCAGTTCCTCATCAACAAGCGGCGGAGCCTCTGATGACCACGACCCAACTCGCCATCCGCCCCGCCGAGCGCGTGGGAAGGATCGTCGGCAGCATCCTGCTCATCGCGTTCGCGCTCGCGCTGCTCGCTGCCCTTCTTCTGGATGGTCATCAGCTCGCTCAAGGGCCCGAACGAGGTCTTCTCGGTACCGGTCCGGTGGCTGCCCGAACGTTGGCACTTCGAGCACTACGCCGACCTGTGGACGGACACGGGGATGGCGACCTGGCTGCGCAACACGATCATCCTGTCGACGGTCGTGACCTTCCTCCAGGTGCTGACGGGCTCCTTCGCCGCGTACGGCTTCGCGAAGGTGCGCTTTCCCGGACGCGACGTGCTCTTCCTCGTCTACCTCGGCACGATCGCGGTGCCGTGGCAGTCGTACATGATCCCGCAGTACATCATGCTCGCGCAGGCCAAGCTCACGAACACCCTCCTCGTCGATCATCGTGCTGCAGGCCTTCGGGGCATTCGGCGTCTTCCTCATGAAGCAGTTCTTCGAGACGATCCCCGACGAGCTCAGCGAGGCCGCGCGGCTCGACGGGCTCAGCGAGTACTCGATCTGGGCTCGCATCATGCTGCCGCTCTCGGTTCCCGCACTCGCCAGCACTCGCGTTGCTGACCTTCGTCAACACCTGGAACGACTACCTCGGTCCGCTGCTCTACCTGCGCAGCCCGGAGAACTGGACCGTGCAGCTCGGGCTCAAGAACTTCATCTCGAACAACCTCTCCGCCGACTACGCGATGTTGTTCACCGGCCTCACGATCTCGGTCATCCCGATCGCCATCATCTTCCTGCTCGGCCAGCGCTTCTTCATCGAGGGCATCGCGACCTCCGGACTCAAGGGCTGAGTCATGCGCTTCGAGAAGATCCAGAAGGCGATGGATGCGCTTGGCGCGGCGCTCGCGGTCAACCTCATGCTCGCGGTCACGGCCTCCCCGCTCATCGTGCTGCTCGTGTTCACGAACGCCTTCGAGACCTGGCCGCTCGTCGCGCTGGCCGCGGTCGTCGCCGCGCCCGGGCTCACGGCCGCGTTCACTGCCTTCCGCCGCACGGACGAGCAACCCGTTTCGCGCCTTCCTGAGCGGCTACCGCGTGACCTGGCCGGGCGCGAGCCGGATCGCCCTGGGCCTCGTCGCGGTCGCGGCGGTGCTCGTGGTCGACGCGCGGTTCTTCGCCGACGGGCCGTTCGCGCAAGCGGCGATGGTCGTGCTCGTCGTCGTTGCCGTGCTCATCGCCGGCCTGGGATTGCTCGCTCTCACCGCGATCGCGGAGGAGCCCAGCATCCGACTGGGAGACGCGGCGCGCCGCGCCGCGTGGGGCGCCGTCCGGCGCTGGTACCTCACGCTCACGAGCCTGGCCGTGCTCGCCGTCTTCGCCGCGCTCTTCGTGAACGTGCCGCTGCTCGCGCTCTCCGCGGCCGCCTCGCCCGCGCTGTTTGTCGCCTGGACGAACAGCCGCTTCTCGCTGCGTGTGCCGCACGCCGCTGCCGTTTCCACGAAACTCCTGACCGCACCAGAACCTCGAAGGAACAGCCCAGTCCATGACGACGACGCCCTCTGCGCACGACCGGAGCACGCCTGCCCCCGACCGCGGCGATCGCTCGCGCGCTCTGGCCACCGTGCGCCGGAACGCCGTCGCGTTCGGGACGCAGTTCCCGGACGACACGACCGACGACGGCCGCTACGAACTGCGCCCGGCGGCCGGCGACGTCCCCGAGGGCGGCAATCGCGGGTGGACCACCAGTTTCGTCACGGGTGCGCAGTGGCTGGCGCTGGGAGCTGTCCGGCGACGAGGCGCTCCGGGATGCCGCGCTCGTGCTCACGCGCGACTTCTCGCGTCGCCTCCGCGACGAGGTCGAACTCGACACCCACGACCTCGGCTTCCTCTACCACCCTGTCGTGCATCGCGGCCTGGCGCCGCCTCGGCGACGAGGATGCCCGTGCCGCCGCGCTGCTCGGCGCCGACCACCTCATGCGGCGATTCCTCGAGCCGGCGGGCATCATCCAGGCCTGGGGGGATCTGTCCGACCCCGCGCAGCGCGGACGCACGATCATCGACAGCCTCATGAACATGCCGCTGCTCACCTGGGCCGCAGAGCAGACCGGCGACGAGCGGTACTCGGACGCCGTGCGACGCCACACCGCCCAACTGCGCGAGCACATCATCCGCGACGACGACTCGACGTTCCACACGTTCTACTGGGATGCCGAGACCGGTGCGCCGCTGCGCGGCGCGACCGAGCAGGGCGCGCACGACGACTCGTGCTGGTCGCGCGGCCAGGCCTGGGGCATCTACGGGTTCGCGCTGAACTTCCGCGCCACGGGTGACGCGACCCTGCTCGAGGCCGCCCGCCGGTGCGCCGACTACTTCCTCGCGCACCTTCCGGAGGATCACGTGGCCTACTGGGATCTTGCCTACAGCGACGACAGCACGCGCACCTCGCGACAGCTCGGCAGCCGCGATTGCGGCGTGCGGACTGCGCGAGCTCGCCGAGCTCGAGACCGATGCCGAACGGGCTGCGCGGTACCTGGCGGCGGCCGACGACATCCTCGATTCGCTCGTGCGCAGCTACGCGCCGGCCGATCCGGGTGAGTCGGACGCGCTCCTCCTGCACGGCGTCTACGACCTGCCGAAGAACAAGGGCGTCGACGAGGGAAACCTCTGGGGTGACTACTTCTACCTCGAGGCGCTCGCGCGTCGGGCCGCCCCGGCCGGCTGGCGGCCGGCGTGGTGAGCTGATGCGGCTCGTGAGCTACCGGCATCCGGAGGGCGTGCGTGCGGCAGCGGTCGTCGCGTCAGACGAGGGCGACCGCGTGGTCGACCTGCCGGGGGACCTGGTCTCGATCCTGTCTGACGCGGGCCGGCTCGAAGCCGCGCGCGCGGCGGTACTGGCAGCACAGCCGGATGCGCTGCCGCTGCTCTCTGACGTCACCCTGGCACCGCCGGTGCGACCCGGCAAGATCATCTGCTTGGGGTACAACTACCGCGGCCACGTTGCCGACGGCGCAACGGACGGGGAGCCCGACCCTGAGTTCCCCGACGTCTTCGTGAAGACCCCGAACGTACTCATTGGGCCGTCGGATCCGGTCGTGCTGCCCCTCGTGCCCGCGGATGTGGACTACGAGGGCGAGATCGCACTCGTCATCGGTCGACGGGCGAAGGATGTGCCGCTCGCGTCCGCTCTTGAGCACGTCGCGGGCTACACGCTGTTCAACGACGTGACCGCCCGCGACTGGCAACGCCGCACGAGCCAGTGGGCGCTCGGCAAGTCCTTCGACACATTCGGCCCGCTCGGGCCGTGGATTGTGACGCCCGACGAGGTCGATGACCCCCACGACCTGCTCGTGGAGGTGGTCCGCGACGGCGCGGTGACCGTGTCGCAGAGCACGTCGACGATGATCTTCTCCATGGCCTTCGTCGTGCACTACCTCAGCACGGTCATGACGCTCGAGCCGGGCGACGTCATCTCCACCGGCACGCCGCAGAAGCTGCCCGAGGCGCAGGCGAGCCACCGCTCCCTCGCCGACGGCGACTCGGTCACGATCCGGGTGGGCGGCATCGGCGAACTCACCACGGCATTCTCCGCGGGAGGCCCATCATGATCCTCGACTCGTTCCGGCTGGATGGTCGCGTCGCCCTCGTCACCGGCTCGAGCCGGGGGCTCGGGCAGGCTGCGGCCGTCGCGCTCGCGGAGGCCGGCGCCGACCTCGCGCTGCTCGACCGCGGCGACGCGAGCGAGACCGCGGCGCGCGTTGAAGGGCTCGGCCGTCGCGTGCACCGGATGCAGTGCGACTTCGCGACCGCGAGTCCCGCAGACCTCGATGGTGCGGTCGCCGAGGCGGTGGTTGCGCTCGGTTCCGTCGACATCCTCGTCAACAACGCCGGCACGATCCGCCGAGCACCCGCCGTCGACGTCGCAGCAGAGGACTGGGACGCCGTGCTCGCCGTGAACCTCGACGCCGTGTTCCACCTCTCGCAGGCGGCTGGCCGGCACATGCTCGAGCGCGGGTCGGGTCGCATCGTCAACATCGCGTCGATGCTGAGCTTCCAGGGCGGCATCCTCGTTCCTGCCTACGCCGCCTCGAAGCACGCGGTCGCCGGGCTCACGAAGGCGCTCGCGAACGAGTGGGCCGCCTCTGGCGTGACCGTGAACGCGATCGCGCCCGGCTACATGGAGACCGACAACACCGCGGCGATCCGCGCCGACGCCGAGCGCGAGCGCACCATCCTCGCCCGCATCCCAGCCGGCCGCTGGGGCACTCCCGGCGACCTGCAGGGCGCCGCTCGTCTTCCTCGCGTCAGACGCGGCGGCCTACGTCACCGGAGCCGTGCTGCCGGTCGACGGCGGCTGGCTCGTACGCTGATGCCCGACTCCGAACAAAGGATCAACTCAATGCAACAGCGATACGCCACCAACCCAGCCCAGGTGCCGGGCATGACCACGGCCGAGTTGCGCGAGCAGTACCTCGTGTCCGACCTGTTCGTACCGGGCGAGATTCGGGTGGTCTACACGCACCACGACCGCATCGTGCTCGGCGGCGTGACGCCGGCTGGCGGCACGCTCTCGTTGCCCGGGTACCCTGAGATCCGCAGCGACTACTTCCTCGAGCACCGCGAGCTCGGCATCGTGAACGTCGGCGGCGCGGGCACGGTCACCGCCGACGGCGAGGTGTACGAGCTCGTGTCCGGCGCGTGCCTGTACCTCGGCCGCGGCATCCAGGAGATCGGCTTTGAGGACAGCGCCGCCGAGGATGCCGCTGGCGACACGGGTGCGCAGTTCTACCTGTTCTCGGCGCCCGCGCACACCAGCTACCCGTCAGCGCTCGTCTCGCCGGGGGAGGGCACCGTTCGCGAACTCGGCGACCAGTTGACCTCGAACCGGCGCACGCTCAACCAGTACATCCACGAGAACGGCGTGCAGTCGTGCCAGATCGTGATGGGCGTCACGCAGCTCCATCCCGGTTCGATGTGGAACACCCAGCCAGCACACACGCACGATCGGCGCACGGAGTGCTACCTGTACTTCGACGTGCCGGAGGATGCCCGCGTCATCCACCTGCTCGGTGAGCGCGACGAGACCCGGCACCTCGTGGTCGCCGACCGGGAGGCGATCATCTCGCCGAGCTGGTCGCTGCACTCAGGGGTCGGCACCGCGGCATACTCGTTCGTGTGGGCGATGGCAGGAGAGAACCAGACATTCGACGACATGGACTCGGCGCCGATATCGACCCTTCAGTGAACACGGGCCCCGCAATGCAGCGCGAGTCGCCCCGGCTGCTGGCGGTTGGCGAGACGATGGCGCTCGTGACCACGCATGGTCGGCGAGCCGCTCGTCGGCGCGACGAACTTCCGAGTGGATGCCGGTGGCGCCGAGTCGAACGTCGCCGCCCACGCCGCGGTACTCGGCGTGTCCGCCGTCCTGGTTCAGCCGCCTCGGCGACGACGCCGCTCGGACGCCGGATCTGCGGCAGTTCGTCCGAGCGCGGGATCGACGTCTCGTCCGTGGTGATCGATCCGCTGCATCCGACCGGCCTCTACGTGAAGGATCCCGGGCACGCCGGTGTCGACTACTACCGGTCCACGTCGGCCGCGTCGCACCTGAGTCCTGGTCGATGTCGCCCCGTGCCGCTCGACGACGTCGACATCCTGCACGTCTCCGGTATCACGGCCGCGATCTCGATCGAGCGCCCGCGACTTCCTCGACGCGCTCATCGAGCCGCGACGATACGCTGGGGTCACCGTCAGCTTCGACGTCAACCACCGTTCCGTGCTGTGGGAAGCCCGGCGACGCAGCCGACGGTGCTCGACGGGCTGACGAGGCGTGCCGATCTCGTCTTCGTTGGGCGCGACGAGGCCGAAACGGCTCTGGGGAACCCCGACTCGCGACCGACGTGCGTGCGCGGTTCCCGGACACGACCGAACTGGTCGTGAAAGACGCGGAGCACGGCGCGACGGCGTTCGGCCCCGACGGCGAGTGTGTTCGAGCCATCGGAGACGTCGAGGTCGTGGATGCCGTCGGTGCCGGTGATGCGTTCGCAGGCGGGTACCTGGCGGCTCGCCTCACCGGCGCACCGATTCGCGACCGACTCCGCGCGGGACACACCCGCGCGGCCCTGACACTGCGCACGACCGCAGATTTCCCGCATGAAGGGCTGGACGATGACCGACCACGTTGAGCAGATCTTCGGCGGCTCGCCGCTGATGGCGATCCTCCGTAACCAGACGGTGGAGCGCTCGGTCGCGCTCTCGACCACCGCCTGGGACCTGGGCATCGACTCCGTCGAGATCACGCTCCAGTCTGACGAGGACCTCGAGGCGCTGCGCACGGTCGCCGAGCTCGGCCGCGCCAGGGGCAAGGTCGTCGGTGCCGGCACGATCGTCGATCCGGCCCAGGTCGCCGTTGCTGTCGAGGCGGGGGCCGGATTCCTGGTCTCGCCCGGGTTCGATCCCGCGGTCGTGCGAGCGGCGCAAGCCGCGGGCATTCCGATCGTCCCGGGCGTCGCCACGCCCACCGAGGTGCAGCTCGCGCAGTCACTCGGGCTCACCTGGGTGAAGGCGTTTCCCGCCCAGTGGCTGGGCGTCGACTGGTTCCGTCACATGCGCGGGCCGTTCCCCGGGACGAAGTTCATCGCGACGGGCGGCATGGATGCGAGCAACGCCCGCCAGTTCCTGGATGCCGGCGTGCGCGTCGTGGCCGTGGGGTCCGCGCTCGAGGATCCGGCGCAGCTCCCGCTGCTCGCGGAGGTAGTGCGGGGCTAGGAAGACAGGCCCTCGGCCGCGCTCGGCACCGCGTCGGACTCGGGCAGCGGCTCCGCGCCGCGGGGATACGCGAGCATCAGCGCGGCCGACAGCAGCCACACGACGCCGATCCCCGCGATCAGGAAGCCTGCAGGCAGCCCCGCGAGCAGCCCGGCGATCGCGGCACCGGCGCCGCTCGACATCGCGCGCAGTCCCGAACCGATCGTGAACACCTGCGAGCGCACGTTGAGTGGGCTCTGCTGCTTGCGCAACAGCAGCATCGCCGCGTTGCTCGACGCCGTGAAGACGCCGGAGAGCCCGATCGCGGCGATCGTCCAGGCGATGCCGAAGTCCGGGATCGCGACGAGGGTGAACACGCCGATCGCGGCGAGGCCCGTGCCCATCACCCGTTGCGGTGTGAACCGATTCGACGGGCGGATGGACGCGGCGAGGGCACCAACCAGGCCGCCGATCGCGAATGCGGTCACGATGAGTGCGCCGTCGCCGGCCGAGCCCGTGCGTTCGATCGCGAGGGCGACGGCGGCGATCGGCAGCGCGCCCATGCCGACGGCGTTGAGCGTGCCCGACGTCGTCACGACCACGAGCGGACGGTGGAACGTCAGGTGGCGCAGGCCCGCGACGATCGTGCCGAGGAACGTCGCATCCGTCGCTGGCCTGGCGGGTGCGACCAGGCCGATGGTGCCGAGGGCGCCGACGAGCGCGCCGGCCGCCAGCAGCAGCATCCCGAGCCTGCCGATGCCGGTGAGCGCAGCCACCGCGACGACGCCCGGCCCCGCGACCGAGGCGATGTTGTACGACAGCGCATCGAGCGCGTACGCGCGACGCTCGCCGGGAATCGCGTCGGTCACGAAGCTCGACAGCCCTCCGAACATGAACGGGGCAGCAAGCCCCGACGCAACCAGCAGCACGGCAATGAGCGGCAGCGGCAGAATGCCGAGCATCGCGACCGCGAAGAATCCGATGAACGTTACGACCGCGGCGATCACGATGAGTCGTCGTGGATGCCGCGACCGATCCAGCGCGACCCCCACCGCTGGCGCCGCGAGCACGGCCGGCGCGAGGGATGCCGCGACCAGCGCGCCGCCGATCGCGACGTCGCCCAACTCGTGCACGGCGAGGATCGGGATCGCGACGACGGATCCCGCGCTCGCGAGCCGGATCGGAATGGAGGTCGCGAGGTAGCCGACTGCGCTCATGCCACGGTGCTCATGTCACCACTGCGACGGCTTGTAGTCCTTGAGGAACACGCCGAACAGGTCCTCTCCCGCTTCGCCGCGCACGATGGGGTCGTAGACGCGAGCCGCGCCATCCACGAGGTCCAACGGGGCGTGGAAGCCCTCCTCGGCGAGCCGCACCTTGGTCGGGTGCGGGCGCTCGTCGGTGATCCACCCGGTGTCGACGCTCGTCATGAGGATGCCGTCGGACTCGAACATCTCCCGCGCGCTCGTGCGCGTGAGCATGTTGACCGCGGCCTTCGCCATGTTGGTGTGTGGATGCCCCGGCCCCTTGTACCCGCGCCCGAACACGCCCTCCATCGCCGACACATTCACGATGTACTTGCGCCGGGCCGTGGACGACGCCATCGACGGACGCAGCTTCGAGATCAGGATGAACGGAGCCGTCGAATTCGCGAGCTGCACCTCGAGCAGCTCGAGCGGGTCCACCTCGTCGACCTTCTGGGTCCAGGAGTTCTCGTCGTGCAGGTCGGGGATGAGCCCGCCCGCGTCGATCGCCGTGCCGGCCGCGAGGCGCTCGAGCGATGACGAGCCGGCGGCCATCGCCTGCTCGGTGAGCTCATCCGCCTTCGCCGCCGCGGCCGCGAGGATCGGGTGCGCCGCCACGGACTGCTGGAGCGCCTGCGGGTGCGCGTCGTTCGTGTGGCCGAAGGTGACCAGCTCGGGGAGTGGGCCGTCGGGCAGCGGGGCGAGCTCGGCATCCACGAGGGGCTGGTACGCGCCGGGGGAGCGGCGCACGGTCTGCGTCGCGTTGTTGATGAGGATGTCGAGCGGGCCGGCCGCGGCGACGGACTCGGCGAGTCCGATCACCTGGGCCGGGTCGCGCAGGTCGATGCCCACGACGCGCAGCCGGTCGATCCACTCGTGCGAGTCGGGCAGGCTCGTGAAGCGGCGCACGGCGTCACGGGGGAAGCGGGTCGTGATCGTGGTGTGCGCGCCATCCCGCAGCAGTCTGCAGCGCGATGTACATGCCGATCTTCGCGCGGCCACCGGTGAGCAGCGCGCGCTTGCCGGTGAGGTCGGTGCGCGCGTCGCGCTTGGCGTGGCTGAGCAGCGCGCAGTCGGGGCAGAGCTGGTGGTAGAACGCGTCGACGAGCGTGTACGGCTGTCTTGCAGATGTAGCACGCGCGCGGCTTGATGAGGGTGCCTGCGGTCGGAGTCTCGGTGCGGGTGGAGATCGGCACGCCGCGGGTCTCGTCGTCGATGCGGTCGGGCGCGCCGGTCGCGGTGGCGGCGACGACCGCGCGGTCCGCGTCGGCGACGGCCGCCCGGAGTTCGAGGCGGCGCACCTTCTTCACGGACTTGAAGAACTTCGCGGTCGCCCTGCGGATGGTGACGAAGTCGGGATCGTCTTCGTCGACCTCGGAGAGCTCGGACAGCACGCGGAGCGTGGTCGCGAGGTCATCGGGGTCGACGGAGGGCACAATGAAGTTTACGCAGAGGCTGGCAGCGCTCTAGACGGGTCTCACACCGGGCGGTAGTGCACCCGCTCACCCTGCGGGCTCATGAGGTTGAGCACCTCGACCGGCTCGGCGGTCGCGCTCGCGAAACCGTGCGGGCGTCGCGTGTCGAAGTCCGTGGACTGTCCGGCGTGCAGCACCGATTCCTCGTCGCCCACTTTGAGCCGCAGTGACCCGCTCAGCACGAACAACCAGTCGTATCCCTCGTGCGTTCCCTGCTCGATCAGCTCGTCGGGTCGAGCGCCGGGCAGCACCATCTTGAATGCGACGAGCTCGCGCGAGCGCCGATTGAGCGGCAGGATGACGCCGCCTCCACGTCGGCGGGTCGGGCGTGGGTGGATGCGCGGGTCGCCCACATCGGCCGCCCCCACCAGCTCGTCGAGCGGCACCTCGTACACGCGCGACAGCGGCAGCAGCAGCGCGAGAGTCGCGCGCCGCGACCCGGACTCGAGCCGTGACAGGGTGCTCGTCGAGATGCCGGTCTCGGCGGAGACCTCGGCGAGCGTGCGGCGGCCGCGCTCGCGGAAGGTGCGCAGACGGGCGGGCAGGGCATCAAGTACGTCGCAGGTCGGCGTTTGCCATTCCAGCAACTTACCTCGGATGCCGGATGCCGCGCGGGCAGCATTGGACTCATGAACAACACCCCCAACCAACCGCAGCCCTGGGACGTCATCGTCGTCGGCGGCGGGAGCGCCGGCCTGAGCGCTGCGCTCATGCTCGGCCGTGCGCGTCGACGCGTGCTCGTGCTCGACGGCGGCGAACCTCGCAACGCGGTCGCGGCGCACATGCACGGGGTGCTCGGCCACGATGGCCGGCCACCGCTCGAGCTGCTGGCGATGGGCCACGAAGAACTGGTCCGGTACGACGTTGAGCGGCGCATCGCGCGCGCGACCGACGCACGGCTCGAGGCTGCTGGCGTCGTTGTGGTCGCCGACGGCGAGGAGCTCAGGGCGCGGCGGCTCGTGGTCGCCACGGGGCTGAGCGACGAGCTGCCGGACATTCCCGGCATCCAGCAGCACTGGGGCAACGGCGTCGTGGTGTGCCCGTACTGCGACGGCTGGGAGCACCGCGACCAGCGCATCGCGGTGCTCGCGACGTCGCCGGGCAGCGTGAGCTACGTGCAGCTGCTGCGGCAGTGGTCGGGCGATCTCGTGTTCCTCACCGGGGACATCCCAGAACCCGAGGCGGCCGACCTGGCGGGACTCGAGGCTCGGGGGATCGAGATCGAGCGACGTGGCATCCACCGCGTCGTTGCCGATGGTGACCGCCTGCGCGGCATCGAACTCGCGGACGGTCACGTGCTCGAGGTCGACGTGATCTTCACGCACACGAAGGTCACGCCGAACGACGCGCTGCTGCGGAGCGCTGGGCGCGGAGGTGAACGACGACGGCTGGGCGGTCGTCGACGCGTCTGGACGCACGAGCGTGCCGTCGGTGTGGGCGATCGGCAACCTCGTGAACCCGAGCGCGAACGTGCCGGTGTCGATCGCGGCCGGGTCGATGGCGGGTGGGGCGATCAACATGGATCTGGTTGCGGAGGACATCGCGCTCGCGATTGGGTGAGCGAGCGGCGGGTACGCTCAACCCCATGGCCCGGAAGATCCTCATCGACTGCGACCCCGGGTTGGATGACGCGCTCGCCCTGCTGCTCGCCCACGGCGACCCCAACCTTGAGCTCGTCGGTGTCACGACGGTCGGCGGCAACGTCGGGCTGCAGAAGACCACCGCGAATGCGCTGCGGCTGCGCGAGTACCTCGGGTTCACGAAGGTGCCCGTCGCGGCGGGGGCGGCCGAGCCGCTCGTGCGGCCGGCGGTGGATGCCGCGCACGTGCACGGCGAGCACGGACTCGGGTCCGTCACACTCCCCGACGCGACGCTGCCGGCGGATGGGCGGCGTGCGGCCGAGTTCATCGTCGATGCGCTGCAGGGCTGAGCCCGGCGCCATCCACCTCGTTGCGATCGGTCCGCTCACCAACATCGCGCTCGCCCTCGAGATCGAGCCGGCGATCGCGCGGCTCGCGGCCTCGTTCACGATCATGGGCGGCTCGTACACGCGCGGCAACGCGACGGTCGCGGCCGAGTACAACATCTACGCCGACCCCGAGGCGGCGAGGATCGTGTTCGACGCCGACTGGCAGGTCACGATGATCGGGCTCGACCTCACGCTGCAGGCTCAGGCGAACGGGCAGGTCATCGCGAGGATGCAGCAGCTCGGCGCCCTCGCCGACGACCTGATCGTGC
The DNA here is from genome assembly GCA_963790235.1 of uncultured Actinomycetota bacterium. Classification (GTDB taxonomy): domain Bacteria; phylum Actinomycetota; class Actinomycetes; order Actinomycetales; family Microbacteriaceae; genus Rhodoglobus. Next base: position 82,715 of record CAWBNZ010000006.1, on the reverse strand, counting down.
CGCTCGCCACGTTCTACTACAACCCGAAGGATCCGGGCTGGGACGGCCAGGCCGTGCACGACGTGTGTGCCGTCGCCTACGTCGCGCGCCCCGACCTGTTCGTCGTCACGACCGGCCCGAGTGGATGTCGAAATCAGGGGCGAGTTCACGAGCGGCATGACCGTGGTCGACTTCGATCCGCCGATCCCGAACGCCCTCGTGCCGGTCGAGCTCGACGTCGAGGGGTTCTGGGCGTACGTCGAGCGCGTGTACGGGATCGTGGCGGCGGCGCGCGCAGCGCGGTAGCGCGCGACGGCTACGCCGCGACGGCGTGTTGCTCGCGCTCGCGTGCGTTCAGGGCGAGGATCAGGCAGCCGACGGCGATGAGCACGCCGTGGGCGATCCTGACTGCCGGCGATCCGACGAACTGCGGAGCGAACAGCACGAACCCCGCCGCAAACGCCACACCGAACCACCACGGATGCACCTTCGCTAGGCCGACCGCCGTGAACACCGCGCCCACGGCGATCATGAGCAAGCCGAGCACAAAGGCGATGCCCTGCACCGGGCCGAACCGGATCGCATCGGAGACTGCGACAAGGTCGGTGCCACCGAACGTCGCGACTGCGTTCAGCGCGAACGCCTCCGCGCCGTAGTACGGCAGCACGAGCCCGACACCCAGCCACAGCAGGATCGCTGAGGTCACGAGCGGTCCGCGCGCCTGAGTGTGCTGCCGCGCGAACACAATCGGCACGGCAGGCAGCAGGATGAACCCGACCATCGCCAACGCGTGCGACGCGACCCAGAGCGGGGATCCCATCGCGGCGGCCGCTCCCGCGGCCGTGGTCTCGTCGTGCCACGGCCGGAGCACGGGATAGAGCACGAAGCACACCCCGATCGCGGCGAGCAGGGCGCGGCGCATCACAGGGTCTCCCAACGCTTGAGGCCTGCCTTGAGCGCATTCACGAGTTGGGCGTAACTGCGATCCACGTCCTGGGGGAGTCCGAAACCACCCGCGGCCTCGAGCGAGACGAAGCCGTGCAGCGCGGCCCGGAAGGCCCGGGTCGCGTCGATCGCGTCATCCCCGGTCAGTCCGTAGCCGGCTAGGGCATCGAACACGATCTGCACGGCGGCCGTGCTCGCGGCCATCGCTGCCTCGTCGCTGGGGTCCGGCGCCTTGAGGATGGCGCTGTAGCGGCCAGGATGACGCTTCGCCCAGTCCCGATAGGCGTGCGCGAGCGCGTCGACGGCGTCGTCACCCGAGACACCGACGGCCGCGCGTCCGAGCGTCTGCCCGAGGTCTGCGGTCGCGCGGGTCTCGACGGCCGCTCGCACCGCGTCGAGCCCCGCGACGTGCTTGTAGAGACTCGGCACCTTCACGTTGAGGCGTTCCGCGATCCGCGAGAGCGTGACGTCGGCGAGGCCTCGCTCGTCGGCGAGCAGCTCGGCCTCCTCGACGACGCGTTCGGTCGTGACTCCGGCCCTAGGCATGCTTGGTCACCTTCTGCAGGAAGGCCGTGATGGCGGGCACGACGAGATCGGGGCGCTGGGACTGGGGGTAGTGGCCGGCATCCGGGACCATCAGCACCTCGCCGCCGAGCTGGTCGACGATCCACTGTGCCTCGGCGGTCGGGGACGCGAAGTCGGGGTCGAGGTCGCCCATGATGACCAGCACGTCTGTGTGCACTCGCGGGAGGGCGGCTTCGGCATCGGCATGGCTTGTCTGCATGGTCGCCGAGATCGCGCGCTCGTGGCCCTTCATCCCGGCGCTTACCGCGGCCAGGTACTCAGGCAGGTCGGCGGGTTTGGTGCCACGGTAGAGCGAGGGCAGGTACTGCTTCCAGGTGAAGCCCACGAGACGGGGCGAGGTTGCGACCCGCATGACGGCCTTGAGCAGTCCGCTGGCCTTCCCGTTGCGCACGAACGGTCCGATCAGCACCAGTCCGGCGACGAGGGCGGGGCGCTCGGCGGCCACGAGCACGGCGATCGCCGCACCCATCGAGTTGCCGACGATCACCGCAGGGCCGCCGAGGTGCTCGATCAGTGCTGCGACATCCGCGGCGTTGCCCTGGTTGTCGTAGCGGTCGAAGTCGGTCGGCGCTGTCGCCGTGGCCGCGCAGGTCGATGATCGCGACGCGGTACCCGGCCTCGACGAGTGCTGGAGCGGTGAATCGGAACGTGGAGCGCAGGTCGGCCATGCCGGGGATGCAGACGACGAGTGGTCCGTCGCCGGCAACCTCGTAGGAGATGCGGTCGTTGAGGGGAGTGGGCATAGCCCTCAAGCTAGTGTTATTAGCTTGAGAAGTCAAGGCAGCCGTCTTGGACGGTAGAACTCGGCGCACTTAGGGCCTATTTCGTGGGAATGCAGTCGAACATATGTTCGAATGTGTGGTAGACTGAACCCATGGTTCAGACGGCGGCGCAGGCTCTCGAACTGTGCAATGCCGTGTCGCGGGTGTCCTCCGAACTGAGGTCGTTACTGGCCCTGCTCGAGGCGGCGCCCTGCCCGGAGGCGATTGTGGCCGTCGAAGCTGCGGGCCGACTGATGGACGCGGCGCGAGTGCGCGTCGCCGCTCCGCTCGTGCGCGACGCGCTGGCTGCCGAGCATCTCGGGTACGCGTCGGCCGTTGCGGCGGTCGCGTCACTGGCTCAGGTTTCCGAGCGCACGGCGCAGGCGCGCCTTGCTCTCGCGAGGGAGATCACGCCCGACCTCTCGATCTCGGGTGCGCCGCTGGCTCCCGCCCGCGCGCATCTCGCAGAGGCGATCGACACCGGCGAGGTCGGGCTGGATGCCGCCGTACTGATCGCCAGGCAATTGGGCGCGGTGGCAGCTCGGGTTCCGGCCGATGCGCTCGACGCCGCAGAGCGGGTCATGGTCAACCTGGCCGCCGGTCGTGACGCGACCGGGGAGCGCGACCTTCCCCCGGTATCTGTTGACCACCTCGCGACGGAGATCCGGCAGATCGGAGCGACGCTCGACCCCGACGGGGCACGACCACGTGAAGAGCGGGCCGCTCGACGTCGCGCGTTCCATGTGGGTCAGCAGGATGACGACGGACTCTTTCCCGTCGGTGGTCGACTGGCTCCCGAGGTGGGCGTGCTGCTGCTCGGCATGATCGAAGCCCGCCGCCGGTCACCGCAATTTGTCGCTTCCCAATTCCTCGACCCCGTCGGAGACCTGCCAGGTGCCGACCCGCGCACGTCCGACCAGCGGCGCCACGACGCCTTCGCAGAGATCGTGATGGCCGCCAACTCCACCAAGGAAGCTCCCCAACTCGACGGGGCTCCTGTCACCGTCGCTATCATCGCTCAGCAGGGCGACCTCGATCGCGACGACGCACTCGACGGCGACCCGGTCGCCACGATGGCGGGGTCGCAGTTTCCCGTGTCTCGAGCCCAGTTCGAACGCTTCGTCGATGCAAGCGGCTACCGCATGATCACGAAGTCGGTCACGGGCCAGGTAGTGGGCATCAGTTCACGGCAGCGCTGCTTCACGAACGCCCAACGGTTGTCGATCGCGGCACGGGACGGGTACCGATGTGCCAGACCGGGGTGCACAAGTCCACACTTTGCCCTCCAGGTGCATCATGTCGTGCCATATCGAGACGGCGGCGCGACCTCGACCGACAACGGCATCCTGCTCTGCTACTGGGACCATCAGCGCGTCGACGACGGTCCTTGGCGATATCGGATGGTGGGTGGCGTTCCGCAGGTGCGAGGCCCGGGCATCCCGGACTGGACCTCACTGCGACCCCACATCGCGCAGGCGGCTTAGTCGTAGCGCGCGGCGCCGACCGATCGCGCTCAGCCGAGCTGCCCGCGGTACCACCGGATCTTCTCTCGCAGCTGCTCCTGCTGCCGGAGCAGGGCATCGATCGCCGCCTGCACCTCGTCTCCGTGGCGCTCGAGCAGGTCCAGCCGTTCCTCCATGGTCGAGTCGTCCGCGCAGAGTTCGGTGTAGCGCTTGAGGTCGGCGATCGGCATCCCGGTGTCTCGAAGGCAGCGCACGAGGCCGAGCCAGTCGAGGTCGGACTGGGAGTAGGCGCGTCGACCGCCCGCGGTGCGACTGATGCCCGGCAGGAGGCCCTCTCGCTCGTAGTAGCGCAGCGTATCGATCGAGAATCCGCTGCGCTCGGCGACCTCAGACGGGGTGAATGTGGACATTGTTGCATTCTGCCCTTGACCTTGAGTGAACTCCAGCTTGCAAGGTGGATTCATGACCAAGACCAGCACCTCGAACACCACCGCACCCCAACTCGTGCTCGGCGCCATGATGTTCGGCGTCACCATCGATGAGCAGACGTCGTTCAGGATCCTCGATCGCTTCGTCGACGAGGGCGGCCAATGGATCGACACCGCCGATTGCTACTCGTTCTGGGCGAGCGAGAGCGGCTACGGCGGCGACAGCGAACGACTGCTCGGGCGCTGGTTCGCCGCCCGCCCGGGCGTTCGCGACCGCGTGAAGATCTCTACGAAGGTCGGCGCCGAGCCCCTCGACAAGGACAACTGGCCGGCCTCGCGGGAGGGATTGAGCGCCGCGGTCGTCGCGAGCGCGTTCGAGGGTAGCCGGCAGCGCCTCGGCGTCGACCACATCGACCTGCTCTGGGCGCACATGGAGGACCGCTCGGTGCCGATCGAGGAGACCGCCGAGGCCATGGGCGCCCTCGTGGCCGCCGGACAGGTCTCGCGGCTCGGTACGTCGAACCACCCCGCGTGGCGCGTCGAGCGGGCCCGGGCGCACGCGCTCGCGATGGGCATCGAGCCAGTAGGCGCCATCCAGCACAGCTTCAGCTATCTGTCGCCGAAGCCCGGTGTGATTCCGGGCGGTCAGAACCACAGGTTCGCGCTGCTCGACGACGACCTCGTCGATCTCGCCGCGACGGAGGGGCTCGAGATGTGGGCGTACACGCCGCTGCTCTCCGGCGCCTACGACAACCCGGCCAAGCCCTTCCCCAGCTCGCACGATCACTCCGACACGGTGGAGCGGCTCGCTGCGCTCGACGCGGTCGCGAGCGAGCTCGGCGTCGCCCGCGGGCAGGTCGTGCTCGCGTGGCTCGTCGCGAACGGCGTGACGCCCATCCTCGGCGGCAGCAAGGTCGACCAGTTGGATGCCGCGCTCACCGGTGTGCGCCTCGAGCTCGCCCCTGATCAGCTCGAGCGACTCGGCGGACTGCCGCCCGTGCGATAGCGCCCGTGCGATGGGGGAGGATTGGCCGCATGGCTTCCTCCCTCATCGACGCGCTGCCGTCGCCGTGGGATCCGGATGCCGCGTACACCGCATTCGCCGAGTGGGCCGAGTCGCGCGGCCTCCCGCTCTACCCCGCCCAGGATGAGGCCCTCATCGAGCTCGTGTCGGGAGCGAACGTCGTGCTCTCGACGCCGACCGGCACGGGCAAGTCGCTCGTCGCAATCGCGCGCCCACTTCGTCGCGCTCGCTCAGGGCCAGCGCACGTACTACACCGCGCCGATCAAGGCGCTCGTGAGCGAGAAGTTCTTCGCGCTCGTCGACCTGTTCGGCGCGGAGCGCGTCGGCATGGTCACTGGCGACTCGTCGGTGAACCCGGATGCGCCGATCATCTGCTGCACGGCCGAGATCCTCGCGAACCTCGCCCTGCGGCACGGTGCCGCTGCCGACGTGCAGCAGGTCGTGATGGACGAGTTCCACTTCTACGCCGACCCCGAGCGCGGCTGGGCGTGGCAGGTGCCGCTGCTCACGCTGCCGAACGTGCAGTTCCTGCTCATGTCCGCGACGCTCGGCCCGATGCAGGACATCGCGGACGACCTCAGCCGCCGCACCGGCCGCGAGACGAGCCTCATCACGGGTGTCGACCGTCCGGTGCCGCTCGACTACCAATACGTGCTCACGCCCGTGCACGAGACGGTCGAGCACCTGCTCGAGCACGGCCGCTCGCCGATCTACATCGTGCACTTCTCACAGGCTGCGGCCCTCGAGCGCGCGCAGGCGATGACGAGCGTGAAGATCATCAGCAGGGAGCAGCGCGACGAGATCGCAGATGCGATCGGCGCCTTTCGCTTCACGACCGGATTCGGGCAGACGCTCTCCAAGCTCATCCGCTCGGGCATCGGCGTGCACCACGCGGGCATGCTGCCCAAGTACCGCCGGCTCGTCGAGCAGCTTGCCCAGCGCGGCCTGCTGCGGGTGATCTGCGGTACCGACACGCTCGGCGTCGGCATCAACGTGCCGATCCGCACCGTGCTGCTCACAGGACTCACGAAGTTCGATGGCACCAGGATGCGGCAGCTCACCGCCCGCGAATTCCACCAGGTCGCCGGCCGCGCCGGCCGGGCCGGCTACGACACCGAGGGCACCGTCGTGGCGCAGGCGCCGGAGCACGAGACCGAGAACGCCAAGCTCGTCGCCAAGGCAGGCGACGACCCCAAGAAGATCAAGAAGCTCGTCAAGCGACGCCCGCCCGAGGGGTTCGTCTCATGGAGCGAGAACACCTTCGAGCGCATGATCGCCGCCGAGCCCGAGCACCTCATCTCGCGGATGACGGTGAGCCACTCGATGCTGCTCAACGTCATCGGCCGCGAGGGTTCCGGACCGGGTGATGCGTTCAAGGCCATGCGCGACCTCATCTTCGACAACCACGAGCCGTGGGGGCGTCAACTCGAACTCGCTCGGCGGGCGCTCGCGATCTACCGCACGCTGCGCACGGCTGGGGTCGTGACGCAGGATGCGGACGGGAGCATTCGCCTCACCGTCGAGCTCCAGCCCAACTTCGCGCTCAATCAGCCCCTCTCGCCGTTCGCGCTGGCCGTGTTCGAGTTGCTCGATCCGCCCACTGAGGCCAGTGTCGATGAACACAGTGCTGCGTCATCCACGTATGCACTGGACATGATCTCGGTGCTCGAGGCGACGCTGGATGACCCGCGGCCGATCCTGTCGCAGCAGCAGTTCCTCGCGCGCGGCGAGGCCGTGAACGCGATGAAGGCCGAGGGCATCGAGTACGACCAGCGCATGGAGTTGCTCGAGGATGTCACGTGGCCCAAGCCGCTCGAGCAGCTGCTCGACGAGGCGTTCGAGGTGTACAAGGGCACGCAGCCGTGGATCGGGGACTTCGAGCTCAGCCCGAAGTCCGTGGTGCGCGACCTGTACGAGAAGGCGATGACGTTCACGGAGTACGTGGGGTTCTACAAGATCCAGCGCAGCGAGGGGCTCGTGCTGCGCTACCTGTCGGACGCGTACCGCGCGGCGCGCCAGACCATTCCCGACGACGCGAAGACCGAGGACCTGCGCGACCTCATCGAGTGGCTCGGCGAGCTCGTTCGGCAGGTGGACTCGAGCCTGCTCGATGAGTGGGAGTCGATGGTGGCGGGCACGACTCTGGATGCCGCGGCCGGACCCGTCGTGCCTCCTCCTCCGCCATCAGTGCTCTCCAACCCGCGCGCGTTCCGGGTGCTCGTGCGTAACGAGCTGTTCCGCCGGGTGCAGCTCGCGGCGCGCGAGGCGTGGGACGAGCTGGGCGAGTTGGATGCCGCGTCCGGCTGGGATGCGGACCGCTGGCGCGACGCCTTCGACCCGTACTTCGACGAGCACGACGTGATGGGCACGGGAGGCGACGCCCGCGGCCCGTCGATGATCACGATGACCCCCGGCGCGACCGAGTGGGCCGTGCGGCAGACGCTCGACGACCCGGAAGGCAACCACGACTGGCGCATCGACGCGGTCGTCGACCTTGCGGAGTCAGTCGAGCAGGGCATCGCGGTCGTGCGCATCACCGACGTGGGCATGCTCTGATGCGACGACGCATGCTCGATCGCGCCGAATCGAGTTATCGCACGCTGAAGCTGCGCGGCTCGACCTACTTCCGCAGCCGCCGTGCGTTCGACGACCTCACCATTTTCGTCAAGCGCTTCCCCGCGCGCGGCGTCGACGGGCCGACGTTCGTGCTCGTGCACGGGGTGGCGGTGTCGTCCCGCTACTTCGCCCCGACCGCGGCCGAGCTCGCGAACTTCGGCACCGTGTACCTCGTCGACCTGCCGGGCCACGGCAACGCGCCCGACCCGCAGCGTGACGTCACCATCGCCGACCACGCATCGGTGCTCGCGAAATTCATCGCTGGGGCGAACCTGCGCAACCCCGTGATCGTCGGTCACTCGGCCGGATCCCAGGTCGTGTCGAAGCTCGCAGTGGATGCCCCGGAGGTCGCTGACCACATCGTGCTGATGGCACCGACGATCCCGCCGGATGCCCGAACGGTCGGTGCGTCGCTATGGCGGCTGTTCCTCGACGGATTCCGCGAACCGCCACGGGTGACGTGGATGGCCGCGGGCGACTACCTCATCCGCTGCGGCATCCCGTTCGGCTGGAATCAGCTGCGCCACGTGCTCGACGACCGCATCGAGGACCGGCTCCCAGCGGTCCGGGCGGACACGCTCGTGCTCAACGGCGACCGCGACTCGATCGTGCCGGTGGCGTGGGCGGAGCGGGTCGCGGCACTCGTGCCCGGCGGCATCCTTGAAATCGTCCACGGACCGCACGTGATCATGCACACCGACCCGGTCACGGTGGCCAAGCACATCGCGGAGCACGCAGAACGATGAGCGAGCAGCGGCAGCGACGAGCGCGCATCTGGGCGCGCTGGGGATGGATGACGTGGCTCGACTACTGGCTCGCGGGCTGGTGGGGCATCCGCTCGTGGTTCACCCGCCGCCCACCTGCGCGCTGGAGCGAGGGTACCCGCGACCCGGTCGTGCTGCTGCCGGGCGTCTACGAGCGGTGGTCGTACCTGCTGCGGATCGGGGAGCGGCTGCACGACGAGGGTCACCCGGTGCACGTCGTGCCGGGGCTGCGGCGCAACGTCGCGCCCATCCCGGAGTCGGCCGAGGTCGTGCGCGCCAGACTCGAGCAGCTCGACCTGCGGAACGTCGCGTTCGTCGCCCACAGCAAGGGTGGATTGATCGGCAAGCACGTGCTCGCGTTCGACGACCCGCACGGCCGGGTGCGGTCCCTCGTCGCGATCGGCACCCCGTTCGCGGGCTCGGTGATGGCCGACTGGATGGTTATCCCGGCGCTGCGGGCCTTCCGGCGCAGCGATCCAGTGATCGTGGCACTCACCGGCCAAACCGGCCCGGATGCCCGGATCACCGCCATCGCGGCGGAGTTCGACGCACACATCCCGGCCGGGGCGACGCTCGAGGGCGGAGCGAACGTGGCGGTGCCGGTGATCGGGCACTTCCGGATGCTGCAGCATCCTGCGGTGATCGATGCGGTGGTGGAGGCGGTGCAGCGAGGCGAATCGGACGACGCGGGCCGCTAGGCGAGCAGTCGTTGCCCCGACAGCGCGAGCAGCGCGACGTCGATGAGCGCGCCGAGGATGATGAGCCGGAACATCCACCGCGTCGTACCGCCCTGCACCACCAGCACGGCAGCACGCCACGGCGAGCAGCAGGCTCACGCGCGAGCCCCGCGTACTGGATCGCGGCGATCCACGGGGGAGCGGTCGCCACTCCGAGTCCGAGCACGAGCGCGATGGATGCCGCGGCGAGCGCCCCCGCGATCGTGAGCCCGACGGCGCGCGGGCCGAGGCGGTGGGGCAGTCCGCGGATGCCGGTCGCGGCGTCATCCTCGAGGTCTGGGAGCACGTTCGCGAAGTGCGCGGCGACGCCCAGCAGCGCCCCCGCCGCCAGTGCCCACGGGGAGGCGAGCGCGGGCTCCAGGCCGTGACAGGGTGACGACGAGCGGCAGGATGCCGAAGCTCACGATGTACGGAACGACCGAGAACACCGTGCCCTTGAGGCCGAGGTTGTAGCTCCACGCGCTCAGCGATGAACACCGCATGGGCGATTGTCGCGGGCCAGCCGAGCGGAATCGTGAGTGCCATCGGCGAAGCCCGCGGTGACGAACGCGGCATTGCGCGCAGCGGCGGGGGAGAGGTCGCCGCGCGCGACCGGCTTGTCGGTGCGGCCGACGGCACGGTCGCGGTCGGCGTCGAGCCAGTCGTTCGACAGGCCGACTGATGCTTGGTTCAGCAGGAACGCGACCCCGAGCACCATGACGCGCCACGGTTCGAGCCCGACGCCGATGCCGAGGATGACCGCGATCGCGGTGACCGCGACGGCGGGGCCCGGGTGGGTGCTGAGGGCGAGCGCAGCGATGCGGTTCGGGCGACGTTCCGGCATGGTGCCAGCGTAGAGCCGCCGCTTGGCCCGGGGTGAGAGCGTTCCCGGGTTAGGTTTGCCTGATGCACTCCGCGCTCGATGAACGAACCACCGCCGATCTGCTCCCGGGAACCTGGTTCATCGCAGCGACGAACATGCCGATGTGGCTATCGGGGGAACGGCGGGAGCCGAGGTTCAGCTACGAGCTGCTCGGCACCGATCCCCTCGTGCTGAGCGACGAGGTCAGCTACGTCACGGCTGAGGGCGAACCGAAGCGCTTCGTCGGCAAGGACACCTGGAAGCACGACGAGTTCGTACGGCGAGAGAAGGGGTTGCTCAAGCCGTTCACGAGTCGCTGGCACATCGCGGGCGCCGCCGACGACGGCACCGTGCTCGTCCTCCGCTTCGACGAGTCGCTTACGACACACGCGGGCATTGACATCGTCGTGCGCGACGGCACGAGCCATCCCGAGCTTCGCAAGGCGGTCGCCAGGGGCACCCAGGATTTCGGCCTGAGCCCCGAGGAGTTCGCATCGCTCACCTGGATCGCCAAGCCCTAGCGAACGTCGGGCACGGGCGCTGCGCTTAACCGAAGGCAACCCCGACGCGTTACCATCGCCGGATGGGCGACGGTGCGAAGTGGATGCGCGCTGCCGCCACGCTCGCTGTCGTTGCACTGGTGGCCGGATGCACCGCGCCCGCTCCCGTCGAGGACGCCGCGCCGCCACCGTCGAGCCCGAAGGTCGAGCCGCCCCCGCCACCGGATCCGATCGTGCAGTACGCCGAGGACCGGCTGAGCGTCATGACCCTCGAGCAGAAGATCGCGGGCATGCTCATGATCCACGTCGGCGGGGTCGACCCGTGGCTGATCAGGTCGATGGCGGCGCAGGGGGTGGGCGGGGTCATCCTCATGGGCGACAACGTGCCTGACCCGCCCGATCAGCTCGCCGTGATGACGCCCGTGCTCTCGTCCGAGATCGGGTTGCCGCTGCTGATCGGTATCGACCAGGAGGGTGGGATCGTCGAGCGGGTCTGGACCGACGAGTTCGACTCGGCCGCCCAGCTCCGCTTCCTGCCGCCCGAGGCGGCCCAGGCCGCGTTCGATGGCCGCGGCTCGATGCTCGAGAGCCTCGGCGTCAACCTCAACTTCGGCATCGTCGCCGACATCACCGCCGACCCGGCCTCGTTCATCTACGAGCGCTCGATGGGTGGTTCGCCCGAGGATGCCGCGGCGCGGGTCGCCGCCGCCGTCGCCGGTGAGCACGGCCACGTGCTGTCCACGCTCAAGCACTTCCCTGGGCACGGAGTGTCGCCGGGCGACTCACACTCGAGCATCCCCGGCACGGGCATCTCGATGCCCGAGTGGCAGGCGAGCCACGCCGGGCCGTTCGCCGCCGGCATCGACGCCGGGGCGGAGTTCGTGATGTTCGGGCACCTGCGCTTCGACGCGTTCGAGCCGCTGCCCGCGACGCTCTCGTCCGGCTGGCACGGGGTGCTGCGCGACGACCTGGGGTTCGAGGGCATCATCATCACCGACGACATGGCCATGCTCGAGAACTCGGGCGAGCCCGCGTACGCCGATCGGCTCTCGAACGCGATTGCCGCGATTGCCGCTGGCAACACGATGCTGCTCTACGTCGGCGGGCTGGATGTCGCATCCCTTGTCACCGGCATCGCCGCCGCCGTGCGGGCCGGCACCCTCGGCGAGGAGCTCATCGACGACGCGACCCAGCGCCTGCTCGAGCTGCGTCGAGAGCTCTCCGGCCAAACCGGACGCTTCTCGCACTGCTTCGAGGAGTGCGAGGCGATGCTCGAGTGACGCGTTCGCTCAACCAGCGAGTTCGGCCGGCAGGCCCATGAACTGCCCGTAGCGGTTCAGTGGCTTGGCGATGGATGCCGCTGCGCCGAACCACTCCGTGCTCACCACCACCCGCTTCGCACGTCGCCGTGCGCTGCCACCGGCCGGCGATCAGCCCACCCACGACGACCGTCGAGAGGAACATGCCGTTGTTGCCCGGCACGATCGTGGCGTGGTCGCGACCGGCGAGCGGGGCGGAGCGATCCGAGTAGCCGAGCACGAACTCGTCGAAGCCGGGGAGCAGGTGCGTCGCGCGGGGTGCGGGCTCGAGGCCCGGGCGGAACCAGAACGTGTCGCCGCCCCAATCCCGGTGTTCGAGCTGCGATTCGATGGCGGCGAGGCCGCGTGCGAGCGTCGCCGAGGGTCTGGTTCGACCACCACGCGAAATCCTGCACGGTCGCTGGCCCGTGGCTGGTGAAGTAGCGCAGGGCGAACTCGGCGAGCGCCTCGTCTGCGTCGAGCTGCCGCGAGTGCGTGATCCACTCGTCGAACAGGGCGAAGGTGGGCTGCTTGCCGTCCGCCGGGCCGAACACGATCACGCCGTCGTGCCCGAGCTGCCACAGCAAGTGGTAGCCGCGCTGACCATCGGTGGCCAGCCCGGCCGACTGGAACCCGGCGAGGAGCGCGTCCCGGCGCACCGCCGAGCCGCCGGCCATGAGTTGTTCGGCGATCCGGCGGGCGGCGGTGCTCTGCTCGTCTGTGATCCCGAGGTCCGCGCGGCGCTTTGCCGCGGAGTTGCGCAGGCGCGGAGCCGAGAGGGCGAGCATCCAGCCGAGGTCTTCCGGCGGCACGAAGTGCAGGGTTCCGCGCATGGGCCACGAACGCGCGATCCGCCGATCGGCAATCGCCGCCTCGATGGTTGCATCGGTCGCCAACGGCACCCGCAGGCCGACGGCCCATTTCGCGCCGGGGTAGTCCTGCGCTTGCATCGCCAGCAGGTGCCGGACTGCATCTTCCGGCCGCTCGAAGTCTGGTGCGGAGATGCGCTGGGCAGTCAGTCGCAGCGCGGTGACCTCGCGGCGTTCAGCGGGGGAGAGCGGCATCGTCCCAGTATTGCCGCGACGGCCGATGCTCGGGCGTCGCAGCGCCCGAGCCGGCGCGTTCCGGTCGGAACTACTCTTCGAACGCGAGCGTGGGCAGCTCGATTCGCATCGCGGGGTCGACGAGGTCGGCCGAGGCGCGAGCGGGGAGTGCGTCGGCCACTGCGGCCGGTGGCTGGGTAAGCGAGCCACCGACAAACAGGGCACCGACAACGACCGCACACGCTGCCGCCGCACTCGCCCCAACGGTCAGACCGGTGAGGCGAGTCGTGCGACGCAGCAGCAGGACGACCGCCGCGATCGACGCAAGAGCGACGAGCGCGACGACCATCGTCACGGCAAATGGCACATCGATGTTAATGGGCACAGACATTCGCTGAAGTTCCTTTCGGGTAGGAACCAGTTCTGTCGGGTACAGAACCGTCACTGCCGTGTCCTCTTTTGGGGGGACACGACGTTCAGCGGTGCCAAGCTATCAGGGCCGACATGCGCAGTCAAGGATGCGTTTGCATGATCTCCACGAGAAAAGCGAGCAGACATCGGAACCACGTGGGAGCGCTCCCTCGCCCCGGATTCCGCGAATCGTCTGTCAGGCGCGCTCGCTAGCCGTGTTGTGGTGGTGGCGCTCCCTCGATGGCGTCCGCGGCACGCACGAGGGCGAGGTGTGTGAGCGCCTGCGGCGTGTTGCCCGCCTGCCGGTTGCCCGGCACGTCGAACTGCTCGCTCAGCAGGCCGACGTCGTTCGAGAACGACACGAGGCGGTCCATGAGCTCGACCGCGTCATCCAGCCGCCCAGAGCGCGCGTACTGCTCGACGAGCCAGAACGAGCAGGCGAGGAACGGGTTCTCGCCCGACGGGAGGCCGTCCACGCCCGTCTCGGTCCGGTAGCGCATGAGCAGGCCGTGCTCGAGCAGCTCGTGCTCGATCGCGGCCACGGTACCGAGCATCCTCGGATCGTCTGGTTGGAGGTAGCCGACCTGCGCGAGCTGCAGCAGCGAGGCGTCGACTCCCGTGCCGCCGTAGTACTGCGTGTACGTGTTCCGCTCATGGTCGAAGCCCTCAGCTTCGATCTCGTCTCGTATCTCGTCGCGGATGGCCTCCCAGCGTTCCGCGGGACCCGGCAAACCGTCTTCGCGCACCGCGCGCACCGCGCAGTCCAATGCGGCCCAGAGCATGACTCGTGAGTGCGTGAAATGGCGCAACGGTCCGCGGATCTCCCAGATGCCGTTGTCCGGACGCCGCCAGTGCTCCTCGACGTAGCGTCATCAGGGCGCGCTGCAGCGGCCACGAGAAGTCCTCCTCGGTCGCGCCAACCTTGCGTGCCGCCTGCAGCGCGAGCATGACATGCCCGAACACGTCACCCTGGAACTGTGTGTACGCCCCATTGCCGACCCGCACGGGTTTCGCGCCCGCGTAGCCGGGCAGGCTGTTCAGCTCGCGCTCCCCGAGACGGCGCTCACCTGCGAGCCCGTACATGATCTGCACGTCGGCCGGGTCTCCCGCGATCGCGCGCAGCAGCCATCGTGCGCCATGCATCGGCCTCTGCGCGGAACCCGTGGTCGAGCAGCACGTGCAGCGTGAGGGAGGCATCGCGCAGCCACACGAAGCGGTAGTCCCAGTTTCGCTGACCTCCGAACTGCTCTGGCAGGCTCGTCGTCGCCGCCGCGACGATGCCGCCGGTGTCTTCGTGGGTGAGGGCGCGCAGCACGAGCAGTGACCGCCGCACCGCGGCAGGATGCACCGTGGATGCCTCGGTCTGCTTCGCCCAGTCCGTCCACCACTTCGTCGTGGACCGCAGCCGCCGGTCCACCTGCAGCGCGTCTGGCGGATCGCGGTGTGACGGGTACCACGTGAGCACGAGGTCGCGCGTCTCGCCCTGGCGCACCGTGAAATCCGCGGTGTGCGCGTGATCCCTGGCGGTGAACTTGGCTCCGCGAATGACAATCGCGTCTGGTCCGGCGATCGCGACGAGCGCGGGCAGACCGTCCTCGTCGGTCTGCCGCACCCACGGCAGGGCGTCGGCGTAGTCGAACCGGATGCGCAGATCGACATGCATTGCGACCTCGCCGCGGATGCCGCGGATCCGCCGCACGATGTCGGCGCGCCGGTCGCCGACCGGCATGACGTCGGTGACCTCGACCTCGCCGCCGTCTGACGTGGTCCAGCGGGTCACGAGCGAGAAGGTGTCGCCGCATACAGCCGGGACGAGGTCGCGCCCGGGTCGCTTGGCGCGAGCAGCCAGCGCCCATGATCCTCGTTGCCCAGCAGGGCGCCGAAGGTCGACGCCGAATCGAATCGCGGCAGGCACAGCCAGTCGATGCTGCCGTCACGGCCGACGAGCGCCGCGGTGTGGGTGTCGCCGATAATCGCGTAGTCCTCGATCGGCAGCGGCACTGTGCCATTATCGCGCGCCGCCGCCCCTGCGGCGCGCTGTCTCCGCCGGCCGCGCGCGAGCGCCCGGCTTCGACCCACCACCCTGCCAAGCCAAGCTCGGCACCGCGGCGCTCGGCCTTGGCTACCGCTCGAGCCTGCGGTATGCGCGCGCCGACAACGGCAGGAACACCAGCGTGATCGCGAGCGGAATCAGCGCCGCGAGCGGCACGGCGTGCGTCGCAGGATGCCCTCGGTGATCCCCGTCGGATTGCCGAACAGCTCGCGCACCGCGGCGGCGCGTCGCCGACAGCGGATTCCACTGGCTGATCGCACCGAGCCACGCCGGCATCGACTCGGTCGAGACGAACGCGTTGGACAGGAACCCGACCGGCCAGATCAGGATCTGCACCGCCATCGTCGCACCGGAGCTGCGCAGCGCGATGCCGAGCAGGATGCCCACCCAGATCATCGAGAATCGCAGCCAGAGCAGCAGCGCGACGGCGAGCACCGCCGGCCAGAAGCCCGACTCGATCCGCCAGCCGAGCAGCAGCCCGCCCGCCATGAGCACGGCGAGGCTCACGACCGCATACGCGAGGTCAGCCCCCGCGCGCCCGAGCACGACCGCCGCTCCCGAGATCGGCATCGAGCGGAACCGGTCGGTGACGCCGCGCGTCGCGTCGAGCGACATCGCGGTTCGGGTGTCGTCGATGCCGAACAGCATCGTGAGGGCGAACATGCCGGGCAGCAGGAACGCGAGGTACTCGCCGCGCTGCGCGCCCGGGATCTCGATCGCACCGCCCAGCAGGAAGCCGAACATGAGCACGAGCATCACGATGAACGCGATGCCGATGATCGGAGCGGCGGGCTGGCGCACCCAGTGCATCAGGTCCCGCTGCGTGATGAGCCATCCGCCGCGCAGTGGTCCTGTACCCGGACGTCTGATCGACGTCGAGATCGAGGTCATGCCGCCACCTCCTCGGTGATCGAGAGGAATACTTCGTCGAGCGTCGGCCTGCGCAGCGAGATGTCATCGAGTTGGATGCCCGCCGCATCGAACGCGCGGATCGCCTCGACCACGGTGCCCGACCCCTTGGGTGCAGGTGCACTCGCGGAGCGGGTCTCCGGATCGTTCGTCACTTCGCCGCTCGGATCGCCGCCGATGCTCCCAAGCAGGGCGACCGCCTCGTCGAATCGCGCGTCGTCGTGCACGACGATCGACACGAGGTCGGCGCCGAGCCCGGCCTTGAGCTCGTCCGGCGTGCCCTCGGCGACCACCCGGCCCGCGTTCATCACCGAGATGCGGCTCGCGAGCTGGTCGGCCTCCTCGAGGTACTGCGTCGTGAGCAGCACGGTGGTGCCGTCGGCCGCGGCACCGCGGATGGCGCTCCACACCTCGTTGCGGCCCCGTGGGTCCAGCCCCGTGGTGGGTTCGTCGAGGAAGAGCACGGTGGGTCGCAGGATGAGGCTCGCGGCGATGTCGAGGCGCCGCCGCATCCCGCCCGAGAACGTGCTCACGGCCTTGGTGCCGGCCTCCGTCGAGCGCGAAGCGCTCGAGCAGCTCGGATGCCCGGGCGTCAGCCTCGCGCCGCGAGAGCCCGAACAGCCGCCCGAACAGCACGAGGTTCTGCCGCGCGCCGAGGATCTCGTCGACCGCGGGACTCTGCCCGACGAGCCCGATGCGCTCGCGGACGGCCGCGGGGGAGGAGGCCACGTCGATGCCCGCGATCGTGGCACTGCCTGAGTCGAGCCTGGTCAGGGTGGCGAGGATGCGCACGGCGGTGCTCTTGCCAGCGCCGTTCGGGCCGAGCAGGCCGTGGATGGTGCCGGATTCGACGGCGATCGTGAAGCCGTCGAGGGCATGGGTTGCGCCGTAGCGCTTGCGCAGGTCGGTGGCGGTCAGGGAATGGGATATGGGTCACATGTCGCTCCTAATTCGGTACAGCGTACGGAATGCGGGTCCGACAATAGCGTACAACGTACGGAATTGGTAGGCTCTTTCCGAGATGACCGAATCCACCGGCAGGGCCGACCGCGACAGCACCCTCGCGCTGTTGTGGCGTCACACACTCGGCGAGCCGCAAGCGCACCCGCGGTCCGCGACAGAAGGTCACGGTCGACCAGGTCGTCGACGCAGCGATCGCGCTCGCCGACGAGGACGGTCTCGACGCCCTCTCGATGCGCGCGGTAGCCGAGCGTCTCGGCATCGGCGCGATGTCGCTCTACACCTACGTCGAGTCGAAGTCCCAGCTCATCGAGCTCATGGTCGACCAGGTCACGGCGGAACTTCCGACCGTCGTGGATCCGACGATCGGCTGGCGCGATCGCCTCGAACGGATGGCGCGGCTCAGCTGGCACCACTACCGCCGCCACCCGTGGCTGCTGCTCATCGACACGACCCGCGCGACCGCTCGGGACCGGGGATCAGCCGCCGCTACGAGTACCAGCTGCAGTGCATCGAGGGCATCGGTCTCGGCGACCTCGACATGGACGCCGTCATCACCCTGCTGACCGGCTTCGTCGCCGGCGCGGCGCGCGCCGTGATCGACACCGAGCGCGGTCGCGCCTCCGGACAGACCGACGAGGAATGGTGGGAGACGAACCTGCCCGTGCTCGAGCGCGCCATGCGCGACGAGGACTACCCGGTCGCGGGGCGGGTCGGGGTGACTGTCGGGCAGGCGTACGGACTCGGTGACCCTGAGATCGCGTTCGAGTTCGGCCTCGCGCGCGTGCTCGACGGGGTCGAGACGTACGTCGCGCGGATCTCAGCCAGGTAGCAGAATGCCGGCCGCGGAGAGCTGCTCGCTCAGCACGGCGCCGTCGGGCGCGGACATCCACATCACCGGCACCTCGCCTTCCTCGTCCTCGTGAGCCTTGCTTCGGCCACCAGCCAGCACGGCCTCACCGGTGGACAGCTCGCGGATCGCGACCGCTGCGACATTGTCGGGATGCTTTCTCGCGAACGCGGCGTAGATCGCCTCGTCGTGCTGCCCATCGTCGCCGATCAGCAGCCACTGCATGTCGGGAAACTCGACCGCCAGTCGCTCGAGGTTGCGGTGCTTGTGCTCCCGTCCGCTGCGGAACCAGCGGTCGTGCGTCGGACCCCAGTCGGTGAGCAGCAGCGCTCCCGGCGGGTAGAGGTTGCGCCCGAGGAAGCGCTTGAGGGTCGGCGCGACGTTCCACGCGCCGGTCGAGAGGTAGATGAATGGGGCACGTGGATGCGCGCGCGCCAGTCGCTCGTACAGCACGGCCATGCCCGCGACCGGGGTGCGCGCGTGCTCGTCGAGCACGAAGGTGTTCCACGCAGCCAGAAACGGACGCGGCAGCGCCGTGACCATCACCGTGTCGTCGATGTCCGACACGATGCCGAATCCAGAAGCCGGATCGACGATGAACACCGGCGCGGTCACCGGCTCGGAGCCCTCGATCGCGAGCGTGAGTTCGTGCCATCCCGGAGTGAGGTCGGAGTCGACGCGCGTGTCGACCACACCGCCGCGGTCGGCCTCGACCACGTGCGTCCGACCGCCGACGTCGACGGTGATGTCGGCATCCACAACCGGGATGCTGAAGAAGCTGCGCCAGCCGCGCACCTTCTCCGCGCGCTGGGGAGCCGCGGCATCCGGTGGACGCAGCACCACTCGGCAGAGCACTCGCACCCACGTCGTCGACCCGTAGCCCGTGTAGGGCACGATCGTCGGCACGAGTCCGCGCTTGCGACCGCGGCGCTCACGCCAGCGGTGGAACGCGTCCTCGATCCGCGCCGCCCGGTGCAGGCGGGGTTCGGGTTCGACGACGGTGGACATGCATCCAGTGTTTCACGCGCCTATGCGGGCTCGAGCAGCTCCGGTCCGTTGTTCCTGACGTTGCCGACCTCGCGACCCACTTCGTAGAGCTCCATGCGCTCCGCGGTCTCGGCGCCGCCCTCGGCGATCGCCTCGAGCAGTTCCTCGAGTTCGTAACCAGCAGAGAACTCCGCGTGCGGGTCGAGCCACTCCTCGATGAGTTCGGGGGAGAGGAACACCGGCATCCGATCATGGATGTCGGCGAGCTTCCCGGTGGACGATCGCGTGATCACCGTGGTCGACAGCAGCCACTTGTCGGGGGAGTCGTCCGCTGCTTCGGGATTGCGCCACCACTCGTACAGGCCTGCGAACACGGTCAGCTCGTCTGGCAGGTGGATGAAGTGCGGATGCTTCACGCCGTCGATGGTCTGCCACTCGTAGTAGCCCGTGGCCGGCACGATCGCCCGGCGCTTGCGCACGGCGGTCTTGAACATCGCGTTGTCGCCGACCGTCTCGATGCGCGCATTGAACGCGCGACTGCCGACGGTGATGTCCTTCGACCAGCTCGGCACGAGTCCCCAACGCGCCGCCTCGAGGCGGCGCACCGGCTCGGCCTCCTCCGGCACCTCGGCATCCTTGGGAATCGAGTCGAGGATGACCGGCACCCGATCGGTCGGCGCGACGTTCCAGGATGGCGCGGGCAGGTCGTCCGCAGGCAGGTCGACGTCGAACAGCGCAACCAGCTCGGCCGAGGCCCCGGCAACCACGAAACGTCCGCACATGCGACCATTCTCCCTTGCGCCACCGACGCCGCGGGGCATGACTGCCGGTCAGCGACTTGTACCCCGAATCAACCCTGCCAAAGATGCGGATGGGCGTACGTCGCTTGCGGGTCTACCATTGGGTGTACCTCGAAGGAGCATCGCATGTCCAAGTCCGAGCTGGTCGAGCATCCGCTGGATGGACTGCTCCAGTTGCGCAACGAACCTGTGCAAGCCCGCAGCACCGCACGTCTCGCCCAACTCCTCGACGCGGCCGCGTCGATCATCGATGAGATCGGCTACGAGCGCCTGACCACCGCGATGGTCGCCGACCGCGCCGGAGCCTCGATCGGCACGGTCTATCGCTATTTCCCTGATCGAATCGCCCTGCTGCAGGGGCTCGCCGCCCGAAACCTTGAGCGCGTGCTCGGCACGGTCGTCGACGAGGTGCTCAACCCTCAGTACGACAACTGGGTCGACGCACTCAGCGCCGGATTCGCGCACTTCGTGGCGGCGTACCGTCACGAGCCCGGATTCCGCGGCATCCGCCTCGGCGACGTGCTCGACCTGCGCCCGGCCGCCAACGAGCGCACGTACAACTCCTTCGTCGCGGACTCCCTGCTCGCCGCACTGGTGTCGCGCTTCGGCATCGACGACAGCGAGGAGAACCGCTTCGCGTTCGAGGCGGCGATCGAGGTGTCCGACGCGCTCGCCACGCGGGCATTCGCGCGCGATCCCAACGGCGACGAGCGATTCCTCCTGATGGGTCGCGACACGGTCTACCGCATGCTCGCCGACCGGTTCGGCGAGGTTTCGAGCCCCCCGGTCGCAAGCGTGGCCACCGCGTCCTAACCTCCGCTAGGCGCGCACGAGGCAGAAGGGGTGCCCGGCCGGGTCGAGGAACACGCGGAATCCGGTGCGCTTGCCCTCCGGCATCCCGGTGTCGGTTGCTCCGAGGGCGAGCACGGATTCCTGTGCCGCATCGAGGTCGAGCACCTCGAAATCGAGGTGACTCTGCTGCGGGATGTCGCCATCCGGCCAACTCGGCGCCAGGTAGTCGCTCGCGTGCTGGAATGCGATGCCGGCGCCGATGCCACCGCGGACGGTAGCCCAGTCGTCCGCCTCATCCATGATCTCCCACCCGAGTACGGCCGCGTAGAAACGCGCGAGGGCGCGAGGGTCCGGGCAGTCCAGGATCACGAGATCGAGGGTCGCAATCGGTGCCACGTGCTGCTCCATGTTCGAGACGCTAGAACACACCACCGACGGCAGAATTGCCTGTCAATCCCCCCAACCGGGAATGACAGCGCGTCCGAATACTGTTTGTCTTGACACCTGTCCGCATGACTGGCATGTGCCGATCCGACCTCGCGTGTCGGAGCCGGGGCCGTGAGGAATGAGCCGCACACGATGATCGAGTTCCGCGCTGTCTCGAAGCGGTTCCCCGATGGCACGGTCGCCGTCGACGACTTCAGCGCCGTGCTGCCCAGCCGCAAGACCACGGTGTTCGTCGGTTCGTCCGGCAGCGGCAAGACCACGCTGCTGCGCATGATCAACCGCATGGTCGACCCGACGTCGGGCGACGATCGAGATCGATGGCGACAGCGTGCACGATCGCGACCCGGTGCAGCTGCGCCGCTCGATCGGCTACGTCATGCAGAACTCCGGCCTGCTGCCGCACTTCAAGGTCGTCGACAACGTCGCGACCGTGCCGGTGCTGAACGGAGTTCCGCGGGCGCAGGCGCGCACGCAGGCGCTCGAGCTGCTCGACACCGTCGGCCTCGAGCGTTCGGTCGCCGATCGATACCCGAGCCAGCTCTCCGGCGGCCAGCAGCAGCGCGTCGGCGTCGCGCGCGGGCTCGCCGCCAATCCCGACATCTTGCTGATGGATGAACCCTTCGGAGCGGTCGACCCGATCGTGCGAGCCGAGCTGCAGCAGGAGACCATCCGCCTGCAGCGCGACCTCGACAAGACGATCGTGTTCGTCACCCATGACATCGACGAGGCGTTCCTGCTCGGCGACCAGGTCGTCATCCTCGAGCAGGGCGCACGAATCGCGCAGGTCGGCAGCCCGAGCGAGATCATGGAGGATCCCGCGAACGACTTCGTGGCGAACTTCATCGGCGTCGAGCGCGGCAAGCGCGCGCTGCGCGAGAAGAAGACCAAGCACGGCACCGTGCTGGTCGACTCCGAGGGTCGCACCCAGGGCGTTCTGGTCGGTGAAATGACCGGTGACGGCCCGTCGAAGGGCGACGGATGACCTGGGTTCTCGACAACCTCGACCTCATCGGGCGTCTCACACTCGAGCACCTGCGGCTGAGTTTCCCGCCGATCATGTTCGGTTTCGTGATCTCGATCCCGCTCGGCTGGCTCTCGTACCGCTTCAAGCTCACCCGTGGGCTGCTGCTCACGGTCGCGGGGCTGCTGTACACCATTCCGTCGCTCGCGCTCTTCGTGATCCTGCCGCCGATTCTCGGCATCAGCTATCTCAGCGAGCTCAACGTCACGATCGCGCTCACCATCTACGCGGTTGCGATCATGTCGCGCTCGGTATCGGACGCCCTGCTCTCGGTCGACCCGGCCATCCGCCAGTCGGCCACCGCGGTCGGCTTCGGCTCGTGGCGCCGGTTCTGGACGGTCGAGTTCCCGTTGGCTGGTCCGGTGATCCTTGCGGGCCTGCGCGTCGCGGCCGTGAGCACGATCAGCCTCGTCACGGTTGGCATCCTGATCGGGGTCGAGAGCCTCGGCTACCTGTTCACCAACGGATTCCAGCGGCGCATCGTGCCCGAAATTCTCGTGGGTGTGCTCATGGTCGTGATCCTCGCCCTCGTGATCGATCGGCTGCTCGTGCTGCTCGGTCGGGTGCTCATGCCGTGGGCCCCTCGGCGGGTGCCGCGACCCAAGCTCGAGCACATCCCGCCGATGGCCCAGGTTGCGGGTAAACCGTGAACACGATCATCGAGGCGTTCCTGTGGCTGTTCGATCCCACCCGGTTCACGGGCGCGAACGCCATCCCGGTGCGCGTCGGGGAGCACCTGATCTACACGGGCCTGGCGATCGCGATCGCTGCCGCCATCGCCATCCCGCTCGGCTGGTTCATCGGGCACACGGGCAGGGGGCGCGAGATCGCCATCGCCGCGTCGGGTGCGGCGCGTGCTCTGCCGTCGTTCGGTCTCATCCTGCTCCTCGTCCTGCTCCTCGGCGTGCTGAACACTGGGCAGGGCGCGACGGCGGCGTTCGTCATCCTCGCCGTCCCTTCGATCCTTGCGGGGGCGTATTCGGGGCTCGAAGCGGTCGACCGTCGCACGATCGACGCGGCACGGGCGGTCGGGATGACCCCATGGCAGATCCTCTGGAAGGTCGAGGTGCCGCTCGGTCTGCCCCTGCTCATCAGTGGCATCCGGGCGGGCGCCCTGCAGGTCGTCGCGACCGCGACGCTCGCGGCATACGTCGGCCTCGGCGGTCTTGGGTACTACATCTTCGAGGGCCTCGGCGTTCGCAACTATGCGGAGATGCTCGGTGGCGCGATCCTCGTGGCTGCGCTCGCCCTGCTCATCGACGGCGCCTTCGCGCTGCTGCAGCACTTCGTGGTTCCGCGTGGAGTCAACGCGGGCCGCGCCAATGACACCCGCACATCGTCGACCCGACGGCGTGCGGTGGTGGGAACCCCCATCGAACAAGGAGAAGGATAAGAGATGTTCACAGCAAGGAACAAAGGCCGGCTCGCCCTTGGCGCAGTCGTGGTCGGGGCGGCATTGGCCCTGTCAGGGTGCGCGACAGGTGATCCTCTGGACCCGGGTACAGGCGACGATGGCGGCTCGAGCGAGACCATCGTGGTCGGCTCGGCTGCGTACTACTCCAACGAGATCATCGCCGAGATCTACGCGCAGGCCCTCGAGAACGCCGGACTGACGGTCGAGCGGCAGTTCAACATCGGGCAGCGCGACGTGTACCTGCCGGCACTCGAGGCTGGCGACATCGACCTCATCCCCGAGTACACCGGCAACCTGCTGCAGTACTACGACAACGACACCGCAGCGACCTCCGAGGAGGACGTGAACGCCGCGCTCGCCGACGTGCTTCCGGACGGCTTCTCGGTGCTCGACGTATCGCCCGCAACCGACCAGGACTCGTACAACGTCACGGCAGAGTTCGCCGCGGCGAACGGCGACCTCACGAGCCTCGACGACCTTGCCGGCATTTCCGGGATCATCCTCGGCGGCAATCCGGAGCTCGGTGCGCCGATCGCCGATGGCGGACGTCCGTACGGTCCCGAGGGGCTCAAGGAGGCATACGGCGTCGACGTGACGTTCCAGGCGACCGGCGACACGACGTACGACGCCCTCGTCGCGGGCACCATCACGCTCGCGAACATCTACAGCGCAGACCCGCGCATCGAGACCGACGGACTCGTCACGCTCGCCGACCCGAAGGGCCTGTTCCTGGCCTCGAACGTCGTGCCGCTCGTGAACGACGAGGTCAAGGACCAGGTCGCCGACATCATCAACGCGATCAGCGCGAAGCTCACGCCAGAGGGCCTTGTCGCCCTCAACGTGCAGTCCACCGTCGACCAGCTCTCGTCCGCGGACATCGCGACGCAGTGGTTGACCGACAACGGCTTGCTGGGCTAGCAGCACTGAACGACAGGGGTGGATGCCGCGGCATCCACCCCTTTCGTCAGCCCGGCGTGTTCGCGTCGCCGTCGCCGGGCAGCGCCATGTCTTTCTCGGCGGAGCGCTCGAGCAGCTTCTTCGCGACGAGCGTCGCGATGACGAACACCGCGATGATGCCGGCGAAGATGTACCCCGCGTAGTGCAACCGGTCGAGCAGGTCGCGGAAACTGCCCGCAGCGAAGGTGCCGACCGAGACGTAGGCGGTGGTCCAGATCACGCACGCGGGCAGCGTCCATGCGATGAACTTCCTGTAGCGCATCGTGCTCATGCCCACCGTGAGCGGGATGAGCGAATGCAACACGGGCAGGAAGCGCGAGATGAACACCGCGATGCCGCCGCGCCGGTCGAGGTAGTTCTCCGCACGGATCCAATTGCGCTCACCGATGCGCTGTCCGAGACGGGATGCCCTGATCTTCGGCCCGAAGTACCGGCCGAGCGCGAATCCGATGCTCTCGCCGCACAGCGCACCGACGATCACCGCCAGGATGAGCGCGACGAATTGCACTGGGCTGTCGACCGCGGTCGATGCGACGATCACGATGGTGTCGCCGGGGATGACGAGCCCGATCAGGATGGATGTCTCGAGCAGGATGCCGACTCCTGCGAGGAAGGTCCGGAGTGCCGGATGCACGTCCTGCACGGTGTCGAGAATCCAGCTCAGTGCACCGTTCAGCACGCCCGCGAACCAGTCGACCGCTCCGCCGATCGTGGCGATGACGTCGCCGAGCGAGCCGAGGTCCATGGTGCGATCCTAGGTTGGCGGGCCAGTGCCCACACGGGGGCCAGCTAGTGGATGGGCTTGCGCAGCTTCTCGAGCCGCGAGCGCCACGTGGCAAGGCGCCCAGGGAGTTCCGCGGTGGCCGGCCCGTCGATCCATCCCGTCACGATCCTGGGGCCGTGCAGCGCACTGAGCGACCACACCTCAGTGCCATCCAACTCGGCAGGGGTCACCGCCTCCTCGTACGTCTCGATCCCGAGCGCGGCCGCGAGGGTCAGCACGCTTGCAGCCGTGACGCTCGCCACCCGTTCGAAGGTCTTCGGAGGCCCGCACAGGATGTCGCCGCGCCACCACAGCAGCGCACTGTACGCGCCCTCGACCACGTAGCCGTCCCCGGTGAGGATGACCGCCTCCTCGGCCCCGCGCTGCTGCACCTTCGTGCGGATGGACAGCATGCGCTCGAGATCCGGCCCCTTGACCTCGGGGTGCTTGCGCGGATCACCGTTGGTCCAGGTCGCCACCACGACGGACTTCGTGCGCTCGGGCGCGGTGCGGTGCCGGTAGAGCAGCCGCGGGCCGCCGAGCCGGTTGTGCAGCTCGACCCGGGGGAACCAATCGCCTTCGTCGGGAATCATTGCGATCACGGCATCCCAGAACGCGCCCGGATCGGTCTGCCGGTACCGCCCGCGGGGAATCGCAGTCATGAACCGCGACCGATGCAGGTCGAGCGCGAGCGCGCGGCCCTCGGTCACGAGCCACGAGTCCACCGCTTCGACCTCGGTGAGCAGCATGCTGCAGTGGTCGATCAGCTCGAGCCCGTCAGCGTGCCACTGGTACAGGGTCGCCTCGCTCATAAGATCAAGATATGCGTCACCGGGTGCTCGCGTCTCCGCTGGGCCACTGGGTGGACCCGGCCCGGGCCTACACCGCGATCTGCGGCGACTCGGCGGAGGCGTTCTGGCTCGACTCCGGCGTGCACGCCGCTGGCGGCATGAGCTACCTCGGGGTCGCCGATTCCCTGGTCAGCGACGTGCACGGAACGGAGTTCGACGGCCCGGTGCTCGAGTGGATGGCCGCCGAACTCGATCACGACGTCGACACCGCGGCCGCGCCGCCCGGCTTCACCCTCGGCCTCATCGGCTGGCTCGGCTACGAGCTGCGCGCCGAGACCATGGGCACCCCCGAGACACGCCACTCCCGCTACCCGCGGGCCGCGTGGCTGCGGGTGCACCGCGCGCTCGCGTTCGACCACGCGGCGCGGGAGGTGTGGCTGCTCGCGCTCGTGAAGGATGAGCGCGAGACAACGAGCCCGACGACGACTGGACGGGCGAAGCGGCGGCCTGGCGGGCATCCACGGTGGGAAGGCTGCGCGAGACCGCCGCGGGTCCGTCGAGCACAACGCCGCCACTCACGCTGCCGCCGACGGCCGCCACCTGGGCGTACGACGACGACGAGTACCTCGCGATGATCGAGGCGTGCAAGGCCGCGATCGTCGAGGGCGAGGCGTATCAGCTCTGTCTGACCACCGAGGCGACCGTGCACGTGTCGCCCGACCCGGTGGCCACCTATCTCGCGCTGCGCTCGCTCAGCCCGACGCACCACGGTGCCCTGCTGCGCGCGGGCGGAGTGAGCCTGCTGAGCGCCTCGCCCGAGCAGTTCCTGACGGTGACGCCCGACCGTATCGTCGAGTCGAAGCCCATCAAGGGCACACGGCCTCGAGGAGCGTCACCCGAGGCCGACGAGCAGCTGCGCACCGAACTCGTCGAGAGCGAGAAGGAGCGCGCAGAGAACCTCATGATCGTCGACCTCATGCGCAACGACATCGGTCGCGTGTCCGAGGTGGGCAGCGTGACCGTCACGAGCCTGCTCGCGGTGGAGAGCTACGCCCAGGTGCACCAGCTCGTGAGCACGGTGCGCGGC
Source organism: uncultured Actinomycetota bacterium (assembly GCA_963790235.1). Classification (GTDB taxonomy): domain Bacteria; phylum Actinomycetota; class Actinomycetes; order Actinomycetales; family Microbacteriaceae; genus Rhodoglobus. The sequence goes on along the minus strand of CAWBNZ010000006.1, from coordinate 55,489 downwards.
ATCCTCGCCGAAGGACTTCGACCAGTGGATGCCATCGGCGCCTGCTTCCCGGCCGGCTCGATGACCGGCGCCCCCAAGCACAGTGCCACCGTCATTCTCGACGCGCTGGAGCACCGGCCGCGCGGCATCTACTCGGGTGCGTTCGGCTACCTCGGCTTCGACGGTGCGGTCGACCTTGCGATGGTCATCCGCTCGATCGTCATCGATCGCGAGAGCTCGACCGTGGGTGCCGGCGGCGGAATCACGGCACTCTCGGTGCCGATCGAAGAGCTCGCGGAAGCCAAGCTCAAGGCGGCGGCACTGCTCTCGGTACTGGGCGCCCGGTAGTCTGGTTGTCCGTGCGCCCAGCGGCGCCGACCCCGATCAATGGCGATCGCTTCATACGGACCCCTGAAGAGCACCCCTTGAAACGAGAGCACCGTGGCACGACCTGACGAGCACGACGAGCCGACTGAGGCGAGCACGTACGATCCCAAGGCGCTACAGGCGAAGTGGCCGCCGGTCTGGGAGGCGCTCGCGCCATTCCGCTCTGACGACCCGGCCGACACGCGGCCTCGCAAGTACGTCGCCGACATGTTCTCGTACCCCTCGGGCGACCTGCACATGGGTCACGCCGAGGCCTACGCCCTCGCGGATGTAGTCGCCCGCTACTGGCGGCTCCAGGGTTTCAACGTGCTGCACCCGATCGGCTGGGACTCGTTCGGCCTGCCCGCCGAGAACGCGGCGATCAAGCGCGGCGTCGACCCGGTGGAGTGGACCTACGCCAACATCGCGCAGCAGTCCGCATCCATGCGCCGATACGCGACGAGCGTGGACTGGACTCGCGAACTCGCGACGAGTGACCCCGAGTACTACAAGTGGAACCAGTGGCTGTTCCTCACGCTGTATGAGAAGGGTCTCGCATACCGCAAGGAGAGCTGGGTCAACTGGGACCCGGTGGACCAGACCGTGCTCGCGAACGAGCAGGTGCTCGCGGATGGCACGTCCGACCGCTCGGGCGCCGTGGTCGTCAAGAAGAAGCTCACGCAGTGGTACTTCAAGATCACCGACTACGCAGATCGCCTGCTCGACGACCTGAACCAGCTCGAGGGCTCATGGCCGAGCAAGGTGCTCGCGATGCAGCGCAACTGGATCGGCCGGTCGATCGGCGCAGACGTTGAGTTCGAGATCGAGGGCCGCGGCGAGCGCGTCACGGTTTTCACGACGCGCCCCGACACGCTGTACGGCACGACGTTCATGGTGGTCGCGCCGGACTCTGACCTCGCCGCCGAGCTCGCCGCAGGTTCGACGCCCGAGGTGCAGTCCGCGTTCGCCGAGTACCTCGTGCAGGCTCAGAAGAACACCGAGATCGAGCGCCAGGATGCGACGCGCGAGAAGACCGGCATCCCGCTCGAGCGTTTCGCGATCAACCCCGCGAACGGTGAGCGGATCCCGATCTGGACCGCCGACTACGTGCTCGCCGACTACGGTCACGGCGCGGTGATGGCCGTGCCAGCGCACGATCAGCGCGACCTCGACTTCGCTCGCAAGTTCGGCCTGCCGGTGCGCGTCGTGGTCGACACGAACGCACCGGTCACGGGTGCGATCCCGGTGATCACGCCCGAAATGTTGGAGGAAGCCGCGGCAGAGACCGCGCCCCTCGATCCCGAAACGAGCGGCGTCGCGCTGCACGGCGATGGCCGCCTGATCAACTCCGGTGCGCTCGACGGGCTGAGCAAGTCGAATGCGATCAAGAAGATCATCGAGCAGCTCGAAGCGGCCGGCACCGGGCGCGCCGCGAAGACGTACCGGTTGCGCGACTGGCTGATCAGCCGGCAGCGGTTCTGGGGCACGCCCATCCCGATCATCCACGGCGCCGACGGCGAACTGATGGCCGTGCCGTTCGACCAACTTCCCGTCACCCTGCCGTCGACCGAGGGTCTCGACCTCAAGCCGCGCGGCCAGTCGCCACTCGCGGCGGCGACCGACTGGGTCACGGTGCCAGACCCCCGTGACGCTGCTGATACCCCAACCCGCCCCAACGCGCTGCGCGATCCCGACACGATGGACACGTTCGTCGACAGCGCGTGGTACTTCCTGCGCTACCTCAACCCGAACGACCCCGACAAGGCGTTCGATCCGGTCGAGGCCGAGCGCTGGGCGCCCGTCGACCAGTACGTCGGCGGCGTCGAGCACGCCATCCTGCACCTGCTCTACGCGCGCTTCATCACGAAGGTGCTGTTCGACCTTGGGCTTGTGAGCTTCACCGAGCCGTTCACGTCGCTACTGAACCAGGGCATGGTGCTCTCTGGCGGCTCGAAGATGTCCAAGAGCAAGGGCGGCGTGAACCTCGGCGACGAGATCGACGCGCACGGCGTCGACGCCATCCGCCTCACGATGGTGTTCGCCGGCCCGCCCGAGGACGACATCAACTGGGAGGATGTCTCGCCCGCCGGTTCCGCGAAGTTCCTCGCCAGGGCGCTGCGAGTCGCCGCCGACGTGACGAGCGCCCCGGAGATCGAATGGAAGACCGGGGATGCCGCGCTGCGCCGCATCACGCACCGCTTCCTGCAAGACGGACCAGGGCTCGTCGAGGCGTTCAAGTTCAACGTCGTCGTCGCGCGACTCATGGAACTCGTCAACGCGACGCGCAAGACGATCGACTCGGGCGCTGGCCCAGCCGACGGCGCCGTGCGTGAAGCTGCCGAAGTGATCACGATCGCCCTGAGCATGTTCGCGCCGTACACCGCGGAGGAGATGTGGGAGAAGCTGGGCTACCAGCCCCCGGTCGCCCACACACGGTGGCGCAAGCCCGACCCCGCACTGCTCGTCGAGGACTCGGTCACGGCGATCGTGCAGGTCGACGGCAAGGTGCGCGACCGGCTCGAGGTTCCAGCGAAGATCGGGCAGGACGAGCTCGAGAAGCTCGCCCGGGCATCGGCGAATGTGGCGCGAGCGATCGGCGATCGCGAGATCGTGAACGTGATCGTGCGTGCGCCGCGGTTGGTGAACATCGCAACCAAGGGCTAGCAAAGCCTCCACACCCGCTGCCGCGGACGCGATTCCACAGTTCGGCTGCCGCGCCGCGCTTGACGCGTCGCGCTGCGTACCGTCCCTTCGTGGACGACACGGAACGGGCGCGCGTGCGGGTGCGGCTCGGCGGCGTCGTCATCCTCGTGCTCGTGGGGCTCGGCTGCGCGGTGCTCGTGTCGGTGTTCAGCCGGAATGGGGCGGCGGAGGTTGTCGCCATGCCGAGCGGTGTGGCATCCACAGCTCCTGATGCGGGCCTGCCGATCTTCGTGCACGTGCTGGGGGCGGTCGAGCGTCCGGGGCTCTACGAACTCGCCGACGGAGCACGAGCGGTGGATGCCGTCGCCGCAGCAGGCGGCTTCACCGACGTCGCCGACCAGGGTGGCATCAACCTCGCGCGCTTCGTCACCGACGGTGAGCAGCTGCGCGTGCCGGCCATCGGCGAGGTGCCCCCTGCGGCGCCGGGCACAACCGCCGGCGGACTGGTGAACCTGAACACCGCCGACATGGCCGCGCTCGAGACCCTGCCGAGGGTCGGTCCTGCGCTCGCTGAGCGGATCATCGACTGGCGGGAGGCGAACGGCGGATTCGGGTCGATCGACGACCTCAAGAGCGTCACGGGCATCGGCGACAAGACATTCGACGGCCTCAAAGATCTCGTGACCGTGTGAGCGACCTGCGGTTGCTGGTGCCCGCGGCGGTTGCGTGGGTCGCCGCGGCCATCGTGGTCGGCGTGCCCGACTGGCGGATCGCCGTCGGGCTCTGGGCGGCGGCCGGGCATCGCGATCGTCGTGGCGCTCCAGCGGCGCCCGGCCGCGATCGTCGCGCTGGCGCTCGCTGCCGCGGCGTGCTGCTGCACGTCGATCGCGATCCAGGCGCAGGTTCGCGCTCCGCCCGAACTCGTTGCGGCCGCCGAGTCGGGGCGCGAGATCGACCTCGTCGCCGAGGTCACCGGAGCTGGAGACCCGGTCGAAGCCACCGTCGACGGTGCGCCGGTGCTCGTGTTCGCCGAGCCTGGCGGCGCATCCCCGCGGTTGGGCGAACTGGTCGTGGTGCGCGGCGGTCTCGATGCGACACCGCCGGGGGAGCGGGTGCGATTCCTCGTGTTCGCGACCGGCGAGTTCGAGGTCGTGGGAGCGCAGGCTCCAGTGGTCGCTTGGGCCGACGAACTGCGGCAAGCGTTCGCCGAACTCGCCTCCGGCCTTGCTGGGGATGGTGGCGACCTGTTGCCCGGCCTCGCGATTGGCGACGAAGGTGCTGTCTCCGAGAGCCTCGACGCGGCGATGAAGTCGAGCAGCCTCACCCACCTCACGGCGGTGTCCGGGGCGAACTGCGCCATCGTCGTCGGACTCGTGATGCTCGCTGGGGGAGCGCTCGGTGTCCCGCGCCTGGCGCGCGTGCTCATCTCGGCCACGGTGCTGCTGCTGTTCGTGGTGGTCGTGACTCCGCAGCCGAGTGTGCAGCGTGCCGCGCTCATGTCGTTCCTGGTGCTCGCGGCGATCGGGCGAGGCATCCCGTTACGCGGGCCGCCCGTGCTCGCGCTCGCGACGATCGTGCTGCTCGTGGCGGATCCGTGGCTCGCGCGTGAATACGGCTTCGCGCTCTCGGTGCTCGCGACCGGCGGGCTGCTGCTGCTCGCGCCGCGCATCGCGACCGCGCTCGGTGGTTGGCTTCCGGCGTGGCTCGCTGCCGTGATTGCGGTGCCGTTCGCCGCGCAGGTCGCGTGTCAGCCCGTGCTGCTGCTGCTCGACTCGAGCCTGCCGACCTACGGCGTGATCGCGAACCTGCTCGCGGCGCCTGCGGCGCCCGTGGCGACCGTCGTCGGACTCGGCGCGTGCCTGCTGGCATCCGTGGCTCCGCCGATCGCCTGGCTGCTTGCGTGCTTCGCGTGGCTGCCCGCGAGTTGGATCGCCGGGGTCGCGCACGCGTTCGCGGGGATGCCGGGCGCTCGCATCCCGTGGCCCGCCGGGGTCGGGGGCGTGCTGCTCGCCGTCGCGCTCACAGCGCTCGCGCTGGTTGCGACCTTCTCCGCTCGTGCGCGTCGACCGGCCGCGATCGCCCTTGCGGCATCGCTCGTCGTCATCGGCGGGGTCGGTGTCGGACTGCGCGCGGGAGTGCTGCTCGATCGCCCGGCGAACTGGCAGATCGCAGGATGCGACATCGGGCAGGGCGACGCGTTCCTCGTGCGAAGCGGACATCAGGCCGCCCTCATCGACACTGGTCCAGAGCCCGCGCCGCTGCGCGCGTGCCTCGATGAACTGGGCATCGTGCGAATTGACCTGCTCGTGCTCACCCACTTCGATCTCGACCACGTCGGCGGGGTGGACGCCGTGATGGGGAAGGTCGACCGCGTGCTCGCGGGACCCTCCGGTGAGCCGGCGGACGACCTGCTGGTCGCCCGACTCGCGCAGGCGGGCGCCGCGGTGGAACGTGCGGCAGCGGGGGACTCGGGTCTGCTCGGGGAGCTGCGGTGGCGCATCCTGTGGCCGCCTGCTCGCGGCGAGGTGGAGCCCGGCAACGACGCCAGCGTCGCGATGGAGTTCCAGCCGGTGGGCGAGTGCCGTTCCGGGTGTCTGTCGTCGCTGTTCCTCGGCGACCTGGGGGAGGAAGCGCAGGATGCCCTCCTCGCCCTCTCGAGGCCGACGCACGTCGACGTCGTGAAGGTCAGCCATCACGGCTCGTCCGACCAGAGTGCGGAGTTGTACGAGCGCGTCGCGGCGACCGTGGGACTCATCGGCGTCGGCGCCGACAACGGCTACGGGCATCCGACCGATGACGATCCTCGACACGCTCGCCGCGGTCGGCACGGTCACGGAGCGCACCGACACGCAGGGGATGCTGCTGGTCGCGCCCGGCCCGCAGCGCGGTGAGGTCGCGGTGTGGAGTGAGCGGCCGCCCTAGACCGCGATCGGTGAAGTGAAGCCGTCGGCACCTGCCGCGTAGGCTGTCTGCGTGGCAGCCAAGCCGCCGGCAAAGCCGGCCATTCCGATCGTCGCGTGGAACACGGTCCGGCCGGCCCCGGTCGTGCTCGTGAGCGGTCCGTCGGACTTCCTCGCCGACCGCGCCATCCGCTCGCTTCGCGATTTCCTGCGCGCGGAAGACCCGTCGCTCGAGGTCAGCGAACTCACCGCCGACCAGTACCTGCCGGGAGAGCTGATCACGCTCGCGAGCCCGTCGCTGTTCGCCGAGCCGCGGCTGATCCGGGTCGATTCCGTCGAGAAGTGCACCGACGCGTTCATCGAGGAGACGCTCAAATACCTCGAGCAGCCCGCCGACGACACCTACCTCGTGCTGCGGCACGCGAGCGGCGTGCGCGGCAAGAAGCTGCTCGACGCGATCCGCGGCGGGCTCGGCGGCGGCATCGAGGTGCCGTGCCTCGACCTCAAGAAGGACTCCGAGAAGCAGGACTTCGCCGCAGCCGAGTTCGCGACCGCCGGTCGCAGGGTCACCGGCAGCGCCATCCGCGCGCTCGTCTCCGCGTTCTCCGACGACCTCGCCGAGCTCGCGTCGGCGTGCCAGCAGCTGCTCGCCGACTCGAGCGAGGAGATCACCGAGGTCACGGTCGACAAGTACTACGCCGGCCGGGTCGAGACCAACGCGTTCCAGGTGGCGGATGCCGCGATCGCCGGCCGCCACGGCGACGCCCTCGTGCTGCTGCGCCACGCGCTCGCCACGGGTGCCGACCCGGTGCCGATCGTCGCCGCGTTCGCGTCGAAGCTGCGCACCATGGCGAAGATCTACGGCTCGACCTCACCGGGCAGGCCAGCTCGCCTCGAAGTTCGGCCTCGCGCCGTGGCAGGTGGATCGCGCGCGGCGCGACCTGCAGGGCTGGACCGAGGACGGCCTCGGCCGAACGATCGAGGAGATCGCCGAGGCCGACGCGCAGGTCAAGGGCGAGGGCCGCGACCCGGTCTACGCGCTCGAACGCATGGTCGGCGTCGTGAGCGCCCGCGGCGAGCGCTAGGAGCGATCGACGAAACGACGAACGCCCCCACCGAAGTGAGGGCGTTCGAAGAAGTTCTGGGTGCTTAGAGCGCGGCCACTGACTTCGCGATCGCGCGACTTGCGGTTCGCGGCCTGGTTCTTGTGGATGACGCCCTTGCTGGCGGCCTTGTCGAGCTTCTTGGCGGCGAAGGTGAGGGCGGTGGCCGCCTTCTTCTTGTCACCGGCCGCGACGGCCTCCTTGGTGGCGCGGATGGCCGTCTTGAGCTGGCTCTTCACGGCCTTGTTGCGCTCGTGCGCCTTGTCGTTGGTGCCGATGCGCTTGATCTGCGACTTGATGTTTGCCACGTTGGTACGGTCCTGTTCGTTAGGGAGTCTGCCGATTCGCGAGACTGAAACCCAATGGATGTCGCGCGGAAGCCAAAGATATACATTACCAGCCCGCGCAGCCCGTCACAATCACGGGAGTTCGCGCGTCGGATGGCCCGCGGTTTGACGCCGAGCAGCGGCATCCATCTTCTCCACCAGTATGCGGGTGAACTCGGCCGATCGCGTGAGCGAGACCATGTGGGTGGCGCCGCGCACGTGGATGAGTTCGCCGTGCCTGGCCGCCTTGAGGTAGCGGCGCTCCTGCAGGCGGAAGTGGTCGAGGGATCCGTTCACGAGCGTGACCGGGAGGTCGATGCGCTTGAGCGACGCGATCGGGCGCAGGGGGCGCAGCTCGCGCAGCGCGTCATCCATCACCTCGAGCGCGACGCCGCCGCGCAGCACGTCGTCCGCGAGTTGCGGGTCGCGCACGGCGGCGCGCACCGCGAAGTCGTTCAGTCCGCGGCCACGGTCGGGAAACGTGTGGATGACGCGCGCCGCCGAGTCGCCACGCGTCGAGCACCGCGCGATACGGAGTGGTGCCGCAGCTCGCCGCGAGCATTCCGGTAACGCGATCGAGTTCGGCGGCGCGACCGCTTGCCCCGCCCAGTGCAGCGAGAGGTATCCGCCGAGCGAGAACCCCGTCAGGAACACAGGATGCCGCGCGCTCACGACCGCGTCACCGATCGTCGCGACGGCCGAATCGAGGGTGAACCGCTCGTCCATGCGCGCTGCCGTGGCCCGGCAGGTCGGGCACGATCGCCTCGTGCCCCAGCTCGCGCAGCGCCTCGGCCTGCGCCCGCCACATCGTGGCGGACGTGCGCAGGCCGTGCACGAGCACGACCGAACTGGGCATCGGCCCATGGTACGTCTCGTACACTTGGGATGCCCGATCGGGCGCTTGCCACCGAGTCGGCACCGAGCAGGGGTACGCACGTTGAGTCCACGAGCCACCAAGGCACTCGAGCCTTCGGCGACCGACCCGGCGTTCATCCGGAACTTCTGCATCATCGCCCACATCGACCACGGCAAGTCGACGCTCGCCGACCGCATGCTCGGCATCACGGGCGTCGTCTCCGACCGCGACATGCGCGCGCAGTACCTCGACCGCATGGACATCGAGCGCGAGCGCGGCATCACGATCAAGAGCCAGGCCGTGCGCATGCCGTGGGCTTCGGACCTCAGCACGGGCCAGACCTTCGCGCTCAACATGATCGACACCCCCGGCCACGTCGACTTCACCTACGAGGTCTCGCGCAGCCTCGCCGCGTGCGAGGGCGCGATCCTGCTCGTGGATGCCGCGCAGGGCATCGAGGCCCAGACCCTCGCGAACCTGTACCTCGCGCTCGACAACGACCTCACGATCATCCCGGTGCTCAACAAGATCGACCTGCCGGCCGCCGACCCCGAGAAGTACACGAAGGAGCTCTCGCAGCTCATCGGGTGCGACCCGTCGGAGGTGCTGCGCGTCTCTGGCAAGACCGGTGTCGGCGTGCCAGAGCTGCTCGACCGTGTCGTCGAACTCGTTCCGGCTCCGTCCGGGGATGCCACGGCGCCCGCCCGCGCGATGATCTTCGACTCCGTCTACGACTCCTACCGCGGCGTCATCACCTACGTGCGGATGATCGACGGCAAGCTCAGCCCGCGCGAGCGCATCCAGATGATGTCGACGAAGGCCGTGCACGAGCTGCTCGAGATCGGCGTGAGCTCGCCCGAGCCCACCCCGAGCCGCGGCCTGGGCGTCGGCGAGGTCGGCTACCTGATCACGGGCGTGAAGGACGTGCGCCAGTCCAAGGTCGGCGACACCGTCACGAACGCGCCAGAAGCCGTCGACGGAGGCCCTGCCGGGCTACACCGACCCGAAGCCGATGGTGTTCTCGGGCCTGTACCCGATCGACGGCAGCGACTACCCGGTGCTGCGCGATGCGCTCGACAAGCTCAAGCTGTCGGATGCGTCGCTGAACTACGAGCCGGAGACCTCGGTCGCGCTCGGCTTCGGCTTCCGCTGCGGATTCCTCGGCCTGCTGCACCTCGAGATCGTCACCGAGCGCCTCGAGCGCGAGTTCGGCCTCGACCTGATCTCGACGGCACCGTCGGTGACCTACGAGGTCACCACCGAGGACAAGAAGCAGTTCACGGTCACGAACCCGAGCGAGTTCCCGTCGGGCACGAAGATCGCGCACGTCACCGAGCCCATGGTGCGCGCGGCGATCCTCGCGCCGAAGGACTACGTCGGCACGATCATGGAGCTGTGCCAGACCCGGCGCGGCACCCTGATCGGCATGGACTACCTCGGTGAGGACCGCGTCGAGATCAAGTACACGATCCCGCTCGGTGAGATCGTGTTCGACTTCTTCGACCAGCTCAAGTCCCGCACGGCCGGGCTACGCATCGCTCGACTACGAGCCCTCGGGCGACCAGGAGTCCGACCTCGTGAAGGTCGACATCCTGCTGCAGGGCGAGGCCGTGGACGCGTTCAGCGCGATCGTGCACCGCGAGAAGGCGTACGCGTACGGCGTGCTCATGACCGAGCGGCTCAAGAAGCTCATCCCGCGCCAGCAGTTCGAGGTGCCCATCCAGGCCGCGATCGGCGCGCGGATCATCGCGCGCGAGTCGATCTCCGCGATGCGCAAGGACGTGCTCGCCAAGTGCTACGGCGGCGACATCACCCGCAAGCGCAAGCTGCTCGAGAAGCAGAAGGAGGGCAAGAAGCGCATGAAGATGGTCGGCCGCGTCGAAGTGCCCCAGGAGGCGTTCGTCGCCGCGCTGACGGGCGACACCGAGGCGAAGAAGAAGTAGACACACGCTGCAGTCGATTGCGCGTCGCCGCACCGCGAGTACCTGAGGATCCCATAGGCCCTGTCCGCTCGTCCAATAGGAGGCGCGCAGCGACGCGGCGACGCCGTCGTGTGGGGGCATCCATGAAACACGACGTGAAGCGCGCACTGTGGCAGCGCGCCGTCAGTTACACCGCGATCGGCGCGACCAAGGATGTGGAGTTGCTGCGGCATCCACCTCACGGGTATCGGCCGATGGTCAAGCGCCGTCGCATCGGGCACGGCGACGCGCGCTGGCAGTACGCGTGGGTCGAGCTGATGACGTGGGGTGTGCAGCGGCACAGCGGCCTGCGGGTCGAGGTCGAGCCGACGCCGCCGGAGGTGCGCGCGGGCACGTACACCCCGGTCACGTTCGACGAGTTCGGGCGAGCCGGTGGTGCGCCGCGATCAGCTCGGGAGCGAGCACGTACGGGCCGGGCGGCGCCGAGCTGCTCGCGCCGGGCGACAGCGCGTGGCTGGTCGTTCCGCGTCGGGCCGTTCGCGCATCCGGGCGCCGGTGCGCGTGATCTACGTCGATCGACGAGCCGAACCGGCGCGGATTCGCCTACGGCACGATCGCAGGGCATCCCGAAGACGGCGAGGAGCGATTCGTCGTCGATCGTGGCGACGACGGCTCCGTGTGGCTGACGATCTCGTCGTTCTCGCGCCCGTCGGCGAAGCGGTGGTGGATGGTGTACCCGGTGCTGCGCCTGCAGCAGGAGTTGTACACGGCGCGGTACCTGCGGTCGCTGTCCGGTCCGATCCCGGGCGAGGGCGGTTAGCGGGCCGGACTGCCGATCGCTTGCGTGATCGCCGCGGTCGCGGCATCCAGCCCGCTGACGAAGTCGTCGATGACCAGGATGGCGCTCGTGTGACGCAGCTCGGACGCGGTGAACGCTCCCGTGGCCACCGCGACGAACGGGATGCCGGCCGAGTCGGCCGCGAGTCCGTCGTTCGGAGTGTCGCCGATGATGAACGCGTGATGACCGGTGAGCGCATCGCGAGCGCCCGCAGTGAGGTGGTGGCGCGTCGGCTTGTCGTGTCCGAAGTACGAGTGCTCCCAGTCGAACGCGTCGACGTCGTAGCCGGCGGCGAGCAGCTTGTACCGCGAGCGGTTCGGCCCGTTGCCGGTCAGCAGCGCGTTGCGTCCAGCCGAGCTCGGCGAACGCCGCGATCGCATCGGCGGTGCCCTTGCACGCCTCGCGCACGTGCCCAGCCTCGTGCTGCTCGAGCGACAGCCGGTCGAGGTGCACGAGCACCTCACCGACGAGGCCGGTGTCGTGGCCGTTGACTTCGAGGATCGCGGTCAGCAGCTGGCCCTCGGTCATCCCGTGCGGGTTGGGCACCCGCTCGGTCGGTGCGGCTCCCGTGACGATGCTGATCGCGTCGACGTAGAGCATCCCCGCCTTCGGGGTGTTGTAGATCAGGGTGCCGTCGATGTCCCAGAGGATGAAGGTGGTCATGCTCTATTGTGCGCCGCCGCCCTGCGCAGCGCCGCGCCGTCGAGCCGTGGCGCTCGACGGCCGGTCGACGATGCAATCGATGCAATGCCCTCCCGTCCCGTGCGCGCCGTCACGGCCGCGTTCACGCGAAGCCCCGCACGGCACGTGCTCAAGCGCATCGTTGCGCCGCTCGACCGGCTGCTGTTCAGGATCTCGGGTGGGCGACTCAAGCTCAGCGCGCCGATGATCCCGTCGCTCATGCTGTTCACGACCGGCGCGAAGTCGGGGCTGCGGCGCGAGTCGCCGCTCATGTGCTTTCCCGAGCCGGACGGCAGCTGGTACATCGCTGGCAGCAACTTCGGGCTCGAGCAGCACCCGGCGTGGAGCGGCGAACCTCATCGCGCACCCGGACGCCGAGATCCACTACCGGCGCGAGCTCATCCCGGTGACGGCAAGGATGCTGGATCCCGAGCAGACCGAGGCGATCTGGCCGCGGCTCGAGCAGCAGTGGCCCGGGTACCGCGACTACGAGCGCACCGCGAACCGCGGCATCCGCGTGTTCCATCTCGTGCGCCGGGCGACCCCATGAGCAACGCCTGATGCCGAGCGCACTGCCGATCGCCGATCCCGCGCCGCTCGACGGGCTGCTGCCCGCCTCGGTCGCCGAGGGGGCGAACACGCGCGATTTCGGCGTGTACCTGCACGTGCCGTTCTGCCGGGTGCGCTGCGGATACTGCGACTTCAACACGTACACGAGCGACGAGCTGCGCGGCGCGAAGCGATCGGACTACGCGAGCCAGGCGATCGCCGAGGTCGCGCTCGCGGATGCCGTGCTCACCACCGCGGGCCTGCCCCGTCGCGAGGCAGCGACCGTGTTCTTCGGCGGCGGCACCCCGACCCTGCTGCCCGCGGCCGACCTCGCGCGCATGCTCGCGGCGGTGCGCGACACGTTCGGCATCGCGCCGGGCGCGGAGGTCACGACCGAAGCGAACCCAGACTCGGTCGACCTCGCGTACCTGCACGAGCTGCGCGCTGCGGGCTTCACCCGCGTCTCGTTCGGCATGCAGTCAGCGGTGCCGCACGTGCTCGCGACGCTCGACCGCACGCACGATCCGGAACGCATCCCGCTCGTGGTCGCGTGGGCGCGCGAGGCCGGCCTGCAGGTGAGCCTCGACCTGATCTACGGCACGCCGGGGGAGTCGCTCGACGACTGGCGCACGTCGGTCGAGCATGCGATCGCGCAGCGGCCCGATCACGTCTCGGCCTACGCGCTGATCATCGAACAGGGCACGAAGCTCGCGGCACGGATCAAGCGAGGCGAGCTGCCAGCGCCCGACGACGACCTGCAGGCCGACATGTACGACCTGGTCGACGACGCGCTCACCGCGGCGGGCTACGACTGGTACGAGGTGAGCAACTGGGCGACGGCGCCCGAGTTCCGCTCGCGCCACAACCTCGCGTACTGGCTCGGCCACGACTGGTGGGGCATCGGTCCGGGCGCGCACAGCCACGTGGGCGGCGTGCGCTGGTGGAACGTGAAGCACCCGGCGGCGTACGCGGATCGCATCGCGTCCGGCTCGAGTCCGGGGGCTGGCCGCGAGGTGCTCGACGCCGAAGCGCGGCGGGTGGAGCGGGTGCTGCTGCTCGCGCGCATCAGGGAGGGGATCCCGGTGGGGGAGCTCACGACATCCGGCCGCACCGCCGTCGCCGGTCTCATCGCCGACGGATACGTGGATGGTCGCAGCGCGGTCGGCGGCACGGTCATCCTCACCCGCCCAGGTCGGCTCATGGCCGACGCGGTGGTGCGGCGGCTGCTCGACGAGTGAGTGGCGGCCGCGCCATCCACTCGGCTAGTGCACGAACGGGATGCTGAGCGGGTAGGTGTAGCGCTGCCCGTTGTTCGCGGCGATCGCGGCCATGATGCTGAAGACGACGATGAGCACGCCAACGGCGATCAGCAGGAAGAACCCGATGACGACGAACGAGAGCGGGATCGACACGACGGCCGCGATCGTGGCGGTGATCTGGAAGTTCAGCGCGGTCGCGGTGTGCTCGCGGATGAACGGTCCGCGGTCCTTGAGCACGACGTAGCCGACGAGCGCCGGCAGGAATCCGAACAGGATGCCGCCGACATGCACGAGCGTGGCCCAGAGCTTCTCGTCACTCGGGCTCAGCGGCGCCGGCGGGGCGCCGTAGGGGTTCGCGGGCGGAGGTGGCGGAGTGGTTGTCATGCCTTCCATCAAAGCACGATGACTGCTCGCGCTGTCGAGAACGCGAAAGACCCCACGGCCGAAGCCATGGGGTCTTTCGCGAACTGGATCGCGGTCGCGTCTACTTGATCAGGCGAACCGCGACCGGGTAGCGGTAGTGGGTTCCGTCCTTGGCCTTCGTGAAGCCGATGATCGACCAGATGAGGCTCAGCACCCACACGGCGAGCGGCAGGAGCCAGCCGATGAAGCCCCAGAGGCCCAGGGTCACAGCGGTGAGAATGGCGTTGAGGATGAACACCGCGACCTGGGCGATGGCGGCCGTGATCTGGAAGTTCAGCGCCTCCTTGGCCTCGACGTTGGTGAACGATCCGCGGTCCTTGAAGACCAGCCAGATGATGAGCGACGGCAGGAAGCCGATGATGCCACCGAGGTGCGCGAACGAGGCCCACTGACGGTCCTCGGCCTCGGTCAGCGGGGCGGCCGGCTGCGGAGCCGCGGCCGCGGGGGGCGGAGTTTCAGTCATGTGATGGGGACCTTTCGAGGTTGGCTGGGTAGCGAGACGACGTGCCTGCACCAGTGCGACCGTTTGGCGGCCTTTGCACTCCCACAAAGTAGCGCCTTTCGAACACGGCGTGCAATGACTTGGTACCGGAGTGTCCGAGTACAATTGGCAGTCAGGTTGATTGAGTGCTAATCGGAAGGGCGGGTGCGACATGGTGTCTGAGCGCGGCCTCGACGTGCTCCGGGTCATCGTGCAGGACTACGTGGCCTCGCGTGAGCCGGTCGGATCGAAGTCGATCGTCGAGCGCCATCGGTTCGGCGTGTCGGCGGCAACCATCCGCAACGACATGGCGCTGCTCGAAGACGAGGAGCTCATCGCCGCACCGCACACCTCGTCGGGCCGGGTGCCGACCGACAAGGGCTATCGGGTCTTCGTCGACCACCTCGCCGACCTCCGCCCGCTGAGCGCAGCGCAGCGCCAGGCGATCGAGACGTTCATGGGTTCGTCGGTCGACCTCGACGACGTGCTCGCGCGCACCGTTCGCCTGCTGTCGCAGCTCACCCACCAGGTGGCACTCGTGCAGTACCCGTCGCTGTCGACATCGCATGTGCGTCACGTCGAACTGGTGCCGCTCAGCGAGACGAGGCTCATGACGGTCTTCATCACCGACTCCGGCCGGGTCGAGCAGCGCGTGATCGACGTCGCATCCCCGATCGACGAGGTGTTCCTCGGCGAGCTGCGCTCCAAGCTCAATACGGCGATCGTCGGGCTCGGGCTGCAGGATGCCGCGGCACACCTCACCGCGTTCGCCGACGCATTCCCGGCATCCCGCCGCCCGCACGTCGCCGCGGTCACGTCGGCCCTCGTCGACCAGGTGCTCGCGAACCGCCAGGACAAGCTGCTCATGGCCGGCACCGCCAACCTCGCACGCACCGAGGAGGACTTCTCCGGGTCGATCTACCCCGTGCTCGAGGCGATCGAGGAGCAGGTGACCCTGCTCAAGCTGTTCAGCGAGATGGAGGCCGACCACAACGGCGTCTCCGTCTCGATCGGTCGCGAGAACGACGGCTTCGGACTCGGCGAGACCTCGCCGTGCTCACGAGCGGCTACACGACCACCGGGGGAAGCCTCGCGAAGCTCGGGGTGTTGGGTCCGATGCGCATGGACTACTCGAACAACATGGCCGCCGTGCGTGCCGTGGCCCGCTACCTCTCCCGCCTGCTCGGCGAGACGCCGTGATGACACGACTCGCATCACCCACTGACCTGCAAGGTGACCACTCTTGGCAACTGACCATTACGAGGTGCTCGGACTCGAGCGCAATGCGACTCCCGAGGAGATCAAGAAGGCGTACCGGCGCCTCGCTCGCGAACTGCATCCCGACGTGAATCCGAGCGCGGATGCCGCCGAGCGCTTCAAGCTCGTCACCCACGCGTACGACGTGCTCAGCGACCCTCACGAGCGCCAGCAGTACGACCTCGGACCGCAGCCGGGCTTCGGTGGCGCAGGGGCGAACTTCGGCGGCTTCGGCGACATCTTCGAGACGTTCTTCGGCGCGGCGGCGGGCCGCGGCCAGGGACCGCGTTCGCGCAAGGAGCGCGGCCAGGACGCCCTCGTGCGTGTCGAGGTCGACCTCGACGAGGTGATCTTCGGCACCAAGCGCGACGTCGAGATCAACACCGCCGTGCTCTGCGAGACGTGCAGCGGGTCGTGCTGCGCACCCGGCACGTCGCCCGTCACGTGCGACATCTGCCGTGGCACCGGGCAGATCCAGCGCACGGTGCGCAGCCTGCTCGGCAACGTCATGACCTCGAACCCGTGCGGCACGTGCCGCGGCTACGGCACGGTCATCCCGAATCCGTGCCCGACCTGCGCGGGCCAGGGCCGCGTGCGCGCGACGCGCACGATCCCGGTCGACCTGCCCGCCGGCGTCGACACCGGCCTGCGCCTGCAGCTGCCCGGCCAGGGCGAGGTCGGCCCGGCCGGCGGCCCGAACGGCGACCTGTTCCTCGAGGTCAAGGTGCGCCACCACGACATCTTCAGCCGCAACGGCGACGACCTGCTCGCGACCGTCGAGGTGCAGATGGCCGACGCGATCCTCGGCACGAAGACCGTGCTCAAGGGGCTCGACGGCGAGATCGTCGCTCGACATCAAGCCCGGCATCCAGTCGGCCGAGGTCATCACGGTCAAGGACCGCGGCGTCACGCGACTGCGCGGCGCGGGACGCGGCGACCTCAAGGTCGGCATCCAGGTCGTGACACCGACCAAGCTCAGCCACAAGGAGCAGGAGCTGATCAACCAGTTCGCGAAGTCGCACAAGGCGACCCCGCCGAAGTTCGCGGCGTTCCAGCAGGGCCTGTTCGCCAAGCTGCGCGACCGCTTCCTCGGGTTCTAGGCGACGGGACGCATCCGCCGTGGCACACTTCTACCTCGCTGAGGACCTCGAGGATGCCGCGGTCGGCGACCTCGTGCGCCTCACCGGCCCCGAGGCTCGGCACGCCGTGACCGTCTCCCGCCTTCGCGTCGGCGAGACGATCGCGGTGGGCAACGGACGCGGGCTCGTCGTCACGGGCGGCATCACGTCGGCCGAGCACACCGAGCTCGTGCTGCGCGGTCGAGACGGTCGAGCGGGTCGAGCGAGCCGGCGTCGCCGTGATCCTCGCCCAGGCGCTCGCGAAGGGCGACCGGGATGAGCTCGCGGTGCAGGCGGCGACCGAGCTGGGGGTGGATGCCGTCATCCCGTGGTCTGCGGGCCGCAGCATCTCGCGGTGGGAGGGCGCCAAGGTGCAGAAGGGCGTCGACCGATGGATCGCGGTCACCCGCGAGGCCGCGAAGCAGTCGATGCGGCCGTGGCTGCCCGACGTGCTCGATCTCGTGACGACGAAGCAGCTCGCGCGACTCGCGGCGCGAGACCAGGATGCTCGTGCTCGAGCCGACCGCATCCACCCGTCTTACCGCACTCGACCTCGACGACCGCGACCTGCTTGTCGTCGTCGGCCCGGAGGGCGGACTCTCGCCCGACGAGGTGGACGCCCTCGCGGCTGCGGGCGCCGAACCGGTGCGGCTCGGCGACGAAGTGCTGCGCACCTCCACCGCCGGACCCGCGGCGATCGCTGTGCTGAACGCGAAACTGGGCCGCTGGTGAGCCCAGCGCCGCTTAAACTGGGCACCATGCAGCGAACCGTCGATCTTCACGCGCATCGTCGCGCGCGAGATTCCCGCCGAGATCCTGTTCGAGAACGATCGGATCATCGCGATTCGCGACATCAACCCGCAGGCACCCGTGCACCTGCTGGTGATCCCGAAGGTTCCGGAGTACCAGAATGTCGTCGAACTCGCAGCCAGCGATCCAGCGCTGCTCGCCGAGATCGTCGCGGTCGGCCAGCAGCTCGCGACCGAGCACGCGAACGGGGAGTTCCGCCTCGTGTTCAACTCCGGTGCATCCACCGGCCAGACCGTCTTCCATGTTCACGCGCACGTCTTGAGCGGCGGGGGCTCGTTCCCCGGTCTCCAGGAAGGATCACTTGCCTAGCTCCGAAACACCTCGCCACGGCGAGCCGAATTACGACCACCTCGACCTCGAGGTCGACGGCATCGCGATGGTGCGGTTGCTCGGACCGCAGGACCGGCTGCTGACCACGATCGAGCGGCAGTTCCCGCTCGTCGATGTGCACGTGCGCGGCAACCAGGTGAGCCTGTCCGGCGACGCCGACCAGGTGCGCGCCGCGAAGCAGCTCGTCGACGAGCTCGTGCGCATGGTGCAGGACGGCACCGACCTCGGCCCGGTGGATGTCACGAGCTCCGCCCGCATCCTCGAGCAGCGTTCAGGCAGTCCCGCCGAGCTGCTGAGCCAGGCGATCCTCACGGCTCGCGGCAAGAGCATCCGGCCGAAGACCCTCGGTCAGAAGGAGTACGTCGACTCGATCGACGAGAACACGATCGTGTTCGGCATCGGTCCCGCTGGAACGGGCAAGACCTACCTCGCGATGGCCAAGGCCGTGCAGGCGCTGCAGCGCAAGGAGGTCGAGCGCATCATCCTGAGCCGGCCGGCGATCGAGGCGGGGGAGCGGCTCGGCTTCCTGCCCGGCACGCTCACCGACAAGATCGACCCGTACCTGCGCCCGCTCTACGACGCGCTCAACGAGATGATGGACCCAGAGCTCGTACCCAAGCTGCTCGCATCGGGCACGGTCGAGGTCGCGCCGCTCGCGTACATGCGCGGTCGCACGCTCAACAACTCGTTCATCGTGCTCGATGAGGCGCAGAACACGACGCCAGAGCAGATGAAGATGTTCCTCACCCGCCTCGGCTTCGGCTCGAAGATGGTGGTCACCGGGGATGTCACGCAGGTCGACCTGCCCGCTGGCGCGAGTGGCCTGCAGCTCGTGACCAAGGTGCTCGACCGACATCGACGACATCCACTTCGCCCGTCTCACGAGCGCGGACGTCGTTCGGCACTCGCTCGTCGGCCAGATCGTTGACGCGTACACGAAGTACGACGCCGAGCGGCAGCTCGAGCGCTTCGACAACCGCGACGCGGCAGCGCGCAAGAACCGGGGACGTCGCTGATGTCGATCGAGCTCAACAACGAGTCGGGCGTGGATGTCGATGAGACCGTCATCCAGCGCCTCGCGGTGTACTGCCTCGACCAGCTGCACGTGCATCCGGATGCCGAACTCGCGATCGTCTTCGTCGACGAGGCCGCCATGGAGCAACTGCACGTGCAGTGGATGGACGAGCCCGGCCCGACCGACGTGCTGAGCTTCCCGATGGATGAACTGCGCCCGGGCAGCGAAGACGCGATCACCCCGGCCGGTCTCCTCGGCGACATCGTGGTGTGCCCGCAGGTCGCCGCGGCCCAGGCCGCGAGCTGCCGGTCACTCGACGATCGAGGAGATCCAGCTGCTCACCTGCCACGGGCTGCTGCACCTGCTCGGCTTCGATCACGCGGAAGCCGCGGAGGAGGCCGAGATGTTCGGTCTTCAGCGCGACCTGCTCGTGGGCTTCGCGATGTCCGAACGCAAACGATAGCGCGCCCCTGATGGCTGGCAGAGCATGATCATCGGCATCTTCATCACGGTTGCGGTGATCCTCATCGCGTTCGGCGGCCTGCTCGCCGCCGCGGATGCCGCGCTCTCGGTGCTCAGCCGCACCGACCTGGTCGAACTTGCCTCCGCTAGCCGGGCCAAACGCTCCCTCATCAGCATTTCCAAGGATGTCGGCGCTCACGTCAACGCGATCAACTTCATGCGCGTGGTTTCCGAGACCACGGCCGCCGTGCTCGTCACCCTCGCGCTCGCGTACTCGATCCCGGACTGGTGGTGGGCGCTGCTGGTCGCCGCCGGCATCATGATCGTGGTGTCGTTCGTGCTCGTGGGCACGAGTCCGCGCAGTGTCGGGCGCGTGAACGCGAGGCCGATCATCGCGTTCGCGGCTCCGGTCATCCGGGTGGTGCGCGTCATCCTCGGTCCGATCGCGAACGCCCTCGTCGCACTCGGCAACCGGGTCACGCCCGGCCGACCGCCCACGGTGACGTTCTCGAGCGAGCAGCAGTTGCTGAGCATGGTGGATGAGGCCACGGAGCTCGAGGTGCTCGAAGAAGACGATCGCGAGCTCATCCACTCGATCTTCGAGTTCAACGACACCGTCGTGCGCGAGGTGATGGTGCCCCGCACCGACATGGTGACGATCGACGGCGACGAGTCGACGGATGCCGCGATGAAGAGCTTCCTCGCGACCGGCCACTCGCGCATGCCCGTGCTCGGCGAGCACGTCGACGACGTCGTCGGCGTGCTCTACCTGCGCGATGTGGCGCGGCTCGCGTACGAGCGGGGGATCGGGCACAGTCGCTCGAGGGTGCCGCGGTCACGGCCGCCGAGCTCGCGCGGCCCGCGATGTTCGTGCCGGAGTCACAGAAGGCCGACGATCTGCTTCGCCAGATGCAACTCGAGTCGAATCACCTCGCCCTGGTCGTAGACGAGTACGGCGGCATCGCCGGGCTGGTCACGATGGAGGACGTCATCGAAGAGCTCGTCGGCGACATCTCCGACGAGTACGACCGCGAGACGGCGGAGTTCGAGCAGCTCGCGCAGGGCTTGTACCGCGTGAGTGCCCGCATGCCGATCGACGAGCTCGGCGACCTGTTCGGGCTCGAGCTCGAAGATGACGAGGTCGACTCGGTCGGTGGGTTGCTCACCAAGGTGCTCGGGCGGCTTCCCGTCGTGGGCGCCCGCGCCGAATACTCCGGACTCGTGTTCACGGCCGAGCGAACAGAGGGTCGCCGCAAGCGCCTCAGCACCGTGTTGGTCGAGGCCGACCAGGCACTCATCGACGCGAGGGCAGCCTTCTCTCAGATCAGACCAGAGACTCGACCAGCGGAGGACGACCAATGACCCACGAAGCAGACTTCAGGGCGGGGTTCGTCTCATTCGTGGGGCGACCCAACGTGGGCAAGTCCACGCTCACCAATGCGCTGGTCGGGGAGAAGGTCGCGATCACGAGCTCGAAGCCGCAGACGACGCGCCGCGCCATCCGCGGCATTGTGCACCAGCGCGCCGGACAGCTCGTCATCGTCGACACCCCGGGCATGCACCGGCCGCGCACCCTGCTCGGCGAGCGACTCAACGCGATCGTGCAAGACACCCTCGGCGAGGTCGACGTGATCGGGTTCTGCGTTCCGGCCAACGAGAAGCTCGGCCCGGGTGACGCCTACATCAACGAGCAGTTGGATGCGTTCCCGCGAGCGAAGAAGGTCGCGATCGTCACGAAGACCGACGCGACCAACCGCCCCGCCGTCGCCGAGCAGTTGCTCGCGGTGAGCCATCTGCGCGAGTGGGAGGCGATCATCCCGATCTCCTCGGTGTCGAAAGTGCAGCTCGACGTGCTCGCCACGCAGCTCATCGCGCTCATGCCCACCTCGGATCCGCTCTACCCGCTCGACGCCGTCACCGACGAGAGTCTCGAGTCGCGCATCTCAGAGCTCGTGCGCGAGGCGGTGCTCGAGGGCGTGAACGACGAACTGCCGCACTCGATCGCCGTGACGATCGACGACATGATCGAGCGCGACGACAAGGACCTCGTCGAGATCTACGCGAACCTGTTCGTCGAGCGCGACAGCCAGAAGGGCATCATCATCGGTCACAAGGGCGAACGACTGCAGGATGTCGGGGCTCGCGCCCGCGCCGAGATCGAGAAGCTCGTCGGCAAGCAGGTCTTCCTCTCGATTCGCGTCAAGGTCGCCAAGGAGTGGCAGCGTGACGCGAAGCAGCTGGGCCGACTCGGGTTCTGATGGACGCACGGCTCTATCGGCTCATCGACGAACCTCCTGGCCTCTCCGACTATCTCGAGTTGCGGCGCGCCACGGGCCTCTCGCCGAAGGTCGAGGCGCAGGCGCGCGGTCCGCTGCAGGGCAGCTGGTTCTTCTGCCACGTGCGCCACCTCGAATCCGGCGAAACCGTGGCGATGGGCCGCATCATCGGCGACGGCGGGTGGTACTTCCACATCGCCGACATGGCGACGCTGCCCGCGCATCAGCGGCGCGGCATCGGCCGCGCCGTGCTGCGGCGGCTGCTTGACGAGATCGATGCGCGGGCGCCCGAGAAACCGTACGTGACGCTCATGGCCGACCCTCCCGGCCAGCGCATGTACGCGGCGATGGGGTTCAAGGACGCGCACCCGAGCCTCGGGATGGTGCTCGACAACGGCATCGCCCGCGGCAGCGTCTGATCGAATCCGGGCCGTAGCGTCAAATGCGGGCCTGCGCGCCAGCCCGGATCTGACGTTTCGGCCCGGAAACTCGCCGGACGGCGCTCCAAGGTCACCGTTTCGGCCCGGAAATGGGCTAGGAAGCGCGCTCGTTGGCTCAAGCGGACCGGAAACCGGCGCTCCGACGTGCCCAGGCGCCCGACCTGGCCCTGAACTGTCGCGACGCGCCGCGGAGTCCGTCGCAAGGATGATTTCCTGCGGCGCCGTCGGCATCCGTCGCTCGCACCGCATACGTTGGAACGGTGTTCAGAAGGCTGACGGTGCAGCAGGTGCTGTTCGATGCCGCACTCGGCGTGCTCTGGGCGCTGCTGTGCGGCCTGCTGATCCCGACGGACGGCCCCGTCGATCTCATCGTTGCCGGTGCTGATGTCGCTGGCTCTCGGCATTCGCCGTTGGTCGCCGGGACTGCGCCCTCGCGATCGCGTGGGTCGGCGCGATCGTGCAGATGGTGGGTCTGCAGCCGGCGCACTTCGTCGACCTCGCGATCCTGCCCGGTGCTCTTCGCGACCGGCTCGTACGGCGGACCGGTCGTGCGGCGCCTCGGCCTGATCTCGGCGCTCGTCGGCGGCCGTGGTCGTCACGCGTCTACACGATGGTGCTGCCGCTGCTGCTCCGGGTCCGTCGTGACGTCATCACGCTCCTCCCATCGGCGGTGACGCGGCGCCGAGGTGTTCGGCGCCCTGATGCCGTCGTACCTGCTGCCGATCCTCTTCGTGTTCGTCGCGTCGCGCGGTGCTGTTCGTGCTCTCCTGGACCCTCGGCCTGCTCGCGCGCACGCTGGCGCAACGCGCGCGAGGCTCGCATCGCCGCGCAGGTCGCGGAGCGCTCCGTCGTGGTCGAGCAGGAGCGCAACCGGCTCGCCCGCGACATGCACGACGTCGTCGCGCACTCGCTCGCGGTCGTGATCGCGCAGGCCGACGGCGCGCGCTACACGAAGGATCCGATCGCGTCGGCCGACGCCCTCGCCACGATCTCGGCGACCGCGCGCGAGGCGCTCACCGACGTGCGGCTGCTGCTCGGGCAGCTGCGCCACTCGCAGGAGATTGGTCCGCAGCCGCGGCTCGCCGACCTCGACCGGCTCATCGAGCAGGTGCGGGATGCCGGACTCACCATCACCGTCGACGAACTCGGCGAGCGGCCAGAACTCCACGCGTCGCAGTCCCTCGCCATCTACCGGATCCTGCAGGAGGCGCTCACGAACGCGCTTCGCCACGGCGACACGGCCAAACCCGTCGAGATCCGGCTCGACTGGGCGACCGACGCCGTCGAGCTCGAGGTCTCGAACGCCCTCCGTGAACTGACCGTCCGGCGATCCCAACCACGGCCTCACCGGCATGCAGGAGCGCGCGCACGCTCGTCGGCGGCGAGTTCAGCGCGGGCGTCGAGCACGAGCGGTTCGTCGTGCGGGCGACGCTGCCGATCAGTCGGCCGGAAGTCGTCGAGTGAGCGCCATCCGCGTCGCCCTCGTCGACGACCAGTCGCTGTTCCGCGCCGGCATCCGCATGCTCGTGTCGTCGCAGCCGGATCTCGAGTTCGTCGGTGAGGCCGGCGACGGGGCGGAGTCGGTGGCGATGGTCGCGGCGAGTGATCCCGATGTCGTGCTCATGGACATCCGGATGCCCGTGATGGACGGCATCGCCGCCACGCGCGCCATCCTCGAGGATGCCGCGGCCCGCGGCACCACGCCGCCCCGCGTCGTCGCGCTCACCACGTTCGACCTCGACGAGGCCGCCGCGCGGGCGATCCGCGCCGGAGCGAGCGGGTTCCTGCTCAAGGACACCGAGCCCGAGTTCCTGCTCGCCGTCGATCAGGGCGGTGCATTCCGGGACGTCGGTGATCGCGGCATCCGCGACGCTCGAGTTGTTCGAGCGGTTCGCACCGCAGCCGACCCCGATGCCCGCGGCGTTCGAGACGCTCACCGCGCGTGAGCGCGAGATCTTCCAGCTCGCCGCGCGCGGCCTGAGCAACGCCGAGATCGCGAAGGACCAGTTCGTGAGCGAGGCGACCGTGAAGACGCACGTGAGCCGGGTGCTCGCCAAGCTCTCGCTGCGCGATCGGGTGCAGCTCGTCGTGTTCGCGCACGAGCACCGCCTCACGAAGTAGGGGTCACGTCATCCTGCAGGGTGACGAGGTCGAGTCGCTCGGGCGATGTGCCGCGGCATCCATCGACCGAGGCTTGGATGCATGGAAATCACGCACTTCGGACATGGGCCTCGTCGCCCGCGTCACCAACCTCAGCAAGTTCTACGGCACGGCGAGCACGGCGGTCACCGCCCTCGACGACCTCTCGATCGGCCTGCGCCGCGGCGAGTTCACCGCGATCATGGGGCCGAGTGGCTCCGGCAAGTCGACGCTCATGCACATCATGGCCGGGCTCGACTCCGCCTCGAGTGGGCGGGTGTGGCTCGGCGACACCGAGATCACCCGGCTCGAGGACACCGAGCTCACGATGATCCGGCGCAGGCGGGTCGGCTTCGTGTTCCAGTCGTTCAACCTCGTGCCGACGCTCGACATCGAGGGCAACATCCTGCTGCCGTTCGAGCTTGACGGGCGCAAGCCCACGACGACCGAGCGCCAGTGGATCGACCAGCTCATCGACTCGCTCGGTCTGCGGGACCGGTTGCGGCACCGCCCGCACGAGCTCTCGGGCGGGCAGCAGCAGCGCGTGGCGATCGCGCGGGCTCTCGGATCTCGACCCGAGCTGATCTTCGCGGACGAGCCCACGGGGAACCTCGACTCGCGCACCGGGCGCGAAGTGCTCGCGCTGCTCGGCGCGTCGAGCTCGGAGTACGGACAGTCGATCGCGATGGTCACGCACGATCCCATCGCGGCGAGCTACGCCGACCGCATCCTGTTCCTCGCCGACGGCCGGGTGGTCGAGGAGCGCGCGCGTTCCACCGCCGAGGAGATCAGCCGCGTCATCCTGGGGATGGAGGTCGCACCATGAGGCGCCCGCATCGTGCTCAGCGACTGGTGCCGAGCGTGCTCGTCTCGTCGCTCGCGGCGATCTTCGGTGTCGCCCTCCTGCAGGCGACGACCAATCTCGCGATCCTGATCAGCGGGGATGACACCACCGGAAGCAGCGGCACCGTCGCGATCCTGCTGGCGATCGTCGCCATGGTGTTCATCGTGATCTCGGTGTACGTCGCCGCGATCGTCACCGCCAACACGTTCGCCACGGTCATCGTCGGTCGCACTCGCACCATCGCGCTGCGCCGGCTGATCGGGGCGACGGCCCGGCAGGAGCGACGCTCGGTCGCGAGGGAGGGCATCGTGGTCGGCTTGATCGGCGGTGCGATCGGCCTCGTGCTCGGCACGATCATCCCCGCGGTCGGGTTCGCGATCGGCGAAGCGACCGGGGCGATCCCATCCGCACCGTGGAACTACCTGCAGCCAGTTGTGCTGCTGCCGGTCGTGGGCGTCGTACTCACGACCTGGCTCGCGTCGTGGATCGGATCGCGCAAGGTGCTGACGGTGTCACCGATGCAGGCGACCGGGGCATCCACTGATGCGAGCATGACCGAGATCGTGTCGCATCGTGGCAAGCGAACCGCGTCGCTCGTGATCTTCCTGATCGGCACGGCGCTCCTCGTGCTCGGCATCCTGGTCGGATTCGCGAGCCCGCTCGGCGTGCTCATCGGGCTCGTGGGCGGCATCGTGTCGTTCACGGCCCTCGCCACTGGGCGCCGACGTGTTCATGCCACCGGCTCTCCGTCTGGTTGGCCGGGTGCTCGGCCGCAGCGCGGCGGGCCGTCTCGCTGCCGAGAACGCCATCCGGTATCCGGAGCGCAGCTCGCGCACGACGATCGGCCTCGTGATCGGCGTCACGCTCGTCACGATGTTCGCCGTGGCGATGTCGACGCTACGCGCAGATGATCCAACTCGCGCAGGAGCAGCAGGCGAACGGTGCGCAGGGCGTGGACACCGTGCTCGCCGTCACCCTCACCGTGTTCTCGGTGCTCGTCGGGTTCAGTGCGCTCATCGCGGGCGTCGGGATGGTCAACAACCTGTCGCTGAGCGTGCTGCAGCGCACGCGCGAACTCGGCCTGCTGCGCGCGCTCGGATTCACGGCAGGGCAGTTGCGCCAGATGGTGCTCGCCGAAGCCGCGCAGCTCTCCGTCACGGCGATCGCCGTGGGGCTCGTGCTCGGTATCGGCTACGGGTGGGCCGGGGCGCAGTCCCTGCTCGGCTTCGTCTCCGGCCTCGTCGCGCCTGTTGTGCCCGGGTGGCTGATCGCCGTGGTGGTGGTCGCGGCGGGGGTGCTCACGGCTGCGGCATCCATTGCCCCGACGCGCCGCGCGACGCGGATCGCGCCCGTGGTGGCGCTCGCCGTCGAGTAGATCGCGCAACGACGAGGGGCGGCGCCGAAGCACCGCCCCTCAGTCGTTCGCGTTGCTGTACACGCACACAGTGGTACCCTGAAACCGTGTTCACCGGCCTTCTCCTTCTTAGTCGCCGCGGCGAGTCCTAGCTCATAGGCCCCACTCGTCGCGGAGTCGCTCATTGGCCGACAATCCAGACGAGGAGAAGTGCAATGCAGAACCATCAGAAGCCGTCGGCCATGCCGACGCACCGCTACAAGCCGTTCCACGAGCAGTTCGCGGTCGAGCTGTCCGACCGCACCTGGCCCACCAAGCGCATCACGACCGCCCCACGCTGGTGCGCCGTCGACCTGCGTGACGGCAACCAGGCGCTCATCGATCCGATGAGCCCCGAGCGCAAGCGCATCATGTTCGACCTGCTCGTGCGCATGGGCTACAAGGAGATCGAGGTCGGATTCCCGTCGGCGAGCCAGACCGACTTCGACTTCGTACGCAGCCTGATCGAGCAGAACCTCATCCCCGACGACGTCACCATCCAGGTGCTCACGCAGGCCCGCGAAGAACTGATCAACCGCACCTACGAGTCGATCAAAGGCGCCAAGCGCGCGATCGTGCACCTCTACAACTCGACGAGCGTGCTGCAGCGCGCAGTGGTGTTCCGCACCGACCGGCAGGGCATCGTCGACATCGCGCTGCAGGGCGCGAAGTGGTGCAAGGCGGCAGAGGCTGCCGTGCCGGGCACCGAAGTGTTCTACGAGTACTCGCCGGAGAGCTACACCGGCACCGAGCTCGAGTTCGCGGTCGATGTCTGCAACCAGGTGCTCGAGATCTTCGAGCCGACCCCAGAGCGCAAGGTGATCATCAACCTTCCGGCGACGGTCGAGATGGCGACCCCCAACGTGTACGCGGACTCGATCGAGTGGATGTCGCGGCACCTCAACCACCGCGAGAACGTCATCCTCTCGCTGCATCCACACAACGACCGGGGCACCGCGGTGGCAGCGGCGGAGCTCGGGTACCTGGCGGGAGCGGACCGCATCGAGGGCTGCCTGTTCGGCAACGGCGAGCGCACCGGCAACGTCGACCTCGTCGCGCTCGGCATCAACCTGTTCACGCAGGGCATCGACCCGCAGATCGACTTCAGCGACCTGGACGAGATCCGCCGCACGGCCGAGTACTGCAACCAGCTGCGCGTGCACGAACGCAGCCCGTGGGCCGGCGACCTCGTCTACACCGCGTTCAGCGGATCGCACCAGGACGCGATCAAGAAGGGCTTCGAAGCCATGGAGGCCGACGCGAAGGCCAAGGGCGTGAGCGTCGACGAGCTCGAGTGGGCCGTGCCGTACCTGCCGGTCGACCCGCGTGACCTCGGCCGAGGCTACGAGGCGGTCGTGCGGGTCAACTCGCAGTCGGGCAAGGGCGGCGTCGCCTACCTGCTCAAGACCGACCACGCGCTCGACCTGCCGCGCAAGCTGCAGATCGAGTTCAGCGCCGTCGTGCAGGCCAAGACGGATGCCGAGGGCGGCGAGGTCACGAGCGACGAGATCTGGGCGATCTTCCAGGACGAGTACCTGCCAGCGCCCTCCACGCGTCCAGAAGACAAGTGGGGCCGCTTCGAGCTGTTCTCGACGCGCACCGCGAGCGACCTCACGGGCTCGACGACACTCGAGGTCACGCTGCGCGACGGCGAGGAGGTGCAGGCGGCGACAGGAGCAGGAAATGGTCCGATCGCCGCGTTCCTCGCGGTCATGGCCGAGGCGGGCATCGACGTGAAACTCTACGACTACGTCGAGCATGCGCTGAGCGCGAGCGGTGACGCCCTCGCGGCGTCGTACGTCGAACTCAATGTGAACGGCAAGCGGCTGTGGGGAGTCGGGATCGACGCCGACATCTCGACCGCGTCGCTCAAGGCGATCGTCTCGGCGGTGAACCGGGCCGTGCGCACCGAGGCGGGCGACCGCGAGCTCGTCTCGGCGTAGCGCTCTTCGTCGCGGCGGCCGCCCGCGAGATGGGCCGGCCGCCGCGCGATCCCCGGCTTGCGCACACCGTTGGAAATTCAGGAGTAGCTGAGCGAGCCCGCAAGATGCACCGCGGTCCTTCGCGACAGCGCGGGCAGCTACTCCTGAATTTTCGAAGGTGCCACGCGCGCGGCCGGCCGCGGTAGCGTGGCGCCATGAGTGCAACGCTCGAGCACCTCCGGGTGGTGACGGGGGCGTTTCTGCGCGACACGGGGGAGGCCGAGCCTTCCGCGGTGTGCTCGGATATCCGCTGGACTGTGGCGGAACTGGTGGCGCACCTCGGCGCGGTGCACCGGTGGGCGGCGGCGAATTCGCGTGAGGCGAAGCGGCATCCACGCACCAATGTTCCGCAGCTCGACGTGAGCCTCACCGAGTGGTACTCGACCTCGCGCGACATGCTGCTCGACACATTCGACGAACTCGATCCCGCAGCGAGGGCGTACACCCTGAGCAAGGTCGACAAGACGGTCGCGTTCTGGCACCGGCGGCAGCTGTTCGAGACACTCATCAGTCTCTGGGATCTGCGAAGCGCCGTGGATGCCGCGGCACCACCGCCGCCCGAGGTGACGCCAGACGTGCACGCCGACGGGGTGTCAGAGCTGTTCGACGTCTTCGTGCCCCGTTCGGGCACGCTCGCGCCGCTCGGCGGTGGAGTCGAACTCATCGCTACCGACACGGGCGACCGCTGGACCTTCGGCAACGACTGGCAGCGCGACGGCGGTCACGAGCTCACTGCGAGCGTGAGCGCGCCGGCGGGCGAGCTACTGCTGTGGGGATGGCATCGCGCACAGGCCAGGGATGCGGTGGTGCGACGAGGCGACCCTGCGGTCATTGAGCGGTTCGAGCGCGCGCACATCGCGCCGTAGTGCCGGTCAGCTCAGGGCGCCTCAGATCCGGTCGAAGAGTCCCGGGTAGGTCACGACGATGCCGTCGGCATCCACTTCGAGGTCCCTGGTGAAGTCGCTGTCGAGCGAGTCGAAGCGGTAGTGCAGTCTCGTCCAGCCGCGTGTAGCGCTGGGGATCGGGATGCACGTCGAGCGACGGCACGTCGACCCACGCCATGACGAGATCGGCATGTTCGCCCACGTCAAGCTCGAGCCGCCGGATCGGGAGCGTGTTGGTGAACGGCGTGAGCACGATGTCGAGGTCGATCGCTGCGGCGAGGTCTGGGCGAGGCGCGCCATCCACCATCCACGCGTCTGCGGTGTGCTCGATCGAGAGCGTGCCGATCATGGCTTTCCTTGTGACCCATCCGTCCAGCTCGATCTCGTAGCGCCACACCATCGAGTCGAACGCCACCTCCGACCGCGCGAGACCGCCGGCAAGGTGCAACACTTCCAGGCTGTCGCGCTCGTGGCCTCGCCACCGGTACTCAGTCGTCACCCCTCCATCGTGCGGGAGGCGAAGGCGGTTGCCAAGGACGAAGGCTCCCGAAGGTTAGGGCTAGCGAGCGGGCCAGCGGCGAATACCTGCGGCTGAATAGAGGGCTTCGGTGAGTTCGGTGAAGCGGAAATGAGGCCTCCGACCGGCGCGGCTGAGCTCGCCCCAGTAGTTGGGCGCATAACCGAATGCCAACTCGTGTTCAGGATCGGCGAAGGCGAGTGAGCCGCTCGCCCCGGTGTGCCCGAAGAGGCCGGAAATGCCGACGCTGGGCCACATCGGTCCGCCGGGGAGTTGGAATCCGAGCCCCCAGTCGGTACGCATGCGCAGCACCTCGTCGCGGCCGCTGGCTTGGGGCTGGCGCGCGGCGTTCATGAGCTTCGAGGAAATGAGCTGCTGTCCATCGACCGGTCCGATCAGCGCCGCGTAGAGACGCGCGAGGGCGAACCCGTTACCGACGCCACCGGCCGAGGCATCTTCGACTTCATAGCGGATAAGCTCCTCGTGATCGTCGAATCCGGCTGCGCTACCCCCGAACGTGGCCGCGTATGAAACCGACCGGCGGTTGAGCACTCCGAGCGCGTACGGCATCCACATCGGATTGAGCAGCGCCCGGAACGCCTGCTTCTGCGAGGGCCCGATCATTGGCGCGACACGGTGATGCTGCCCGACCGGCAAGCCGAGGTACAGGTCGAGCTCGAACGGCCCGGCGATCTCCTCAGCGAAGAATTGTCCGACCGTGCGGCCGGTTACCGCCTTCACGAGGCCGCTCAGGATGTAGCCATAGGTGATCGCGTGGTAGCCGTGTCGAGTACCAGGGCTCCACCAGAGCCGCTGTCGTTCGATCCGGCGTAACACCGAGTCGAGCGCAATCGCGTCGTCGTTGCTGACTGCACCGTCGAGCGCGGTCAAACCGGAGCGGTGCGCGAGCACGAGCTGCACGGCAATGTGCCCTTTGCCCTCCTGCCCGAACTCCGGCCAGTACTGAGCAATGGGTCTCTCCAGGTCGATGAGGCCGCGTTCGGCCAGCAGCAGCACCGCAGCCGTCGCGAGCGACTTGCTGGTCGACGCAATCGGCGTCAGCGTTTCGCGCTGCCACTGCCTGGTTCGTTCTCGGTCCAAGTGACCGCCCCAAATCTCCACCACCGGTCGCCCGGCATGGTAGACGCCCAGCGATGCGCCGATGTCCCGTCCTGACTCCACGAAGTCAGCAAGGAGGTCGGCGACCGACCCGAAACCCTCTTCGACGTGTCCCTGAATCGTCTTTTCGATAGTCACTATCAAAAGATAGCAGATACCATGGAAAGGTGAGGAACAACGACAACGTGCGGTCCAATGGTCTCCGCGAGCGCAAGCGGCTCCAGACCGAACGCCGCATTCAGGCGGCGGCGCTCGAACGCTTCGGCAGGCGTGGATTCGATGAGGTGACCGTCGAACAGGTCGCCGAGGCAGCCGAGGTGTCAGTGGCGACGGTCTACCGGTATTTCGCAACGAAGGAGAACCTCGTGCTCCACGACAGCATCGAGCACGAGCTGACGGCCGCGATCATCGAAGCAATCCGTGGCGGCCTTGACATCCCAGCGGCGCTGGAACGCGTCCTCGAAGCACTGCCGTCTGAGTCCGCGTCTGACGTCGAAGTGGACGCCCGTGTGCGCATCCGGCTCGCCAACGAGGTGCCGGCGATCGCTGGCGCCGCGCACATCCGTGCACGCGCCCGTGCCGCGCAGTTGGTCGACGCTCTCAAGCAGACGGCACTCGACCCGCTGTCGGCGAGGGTGCAGGCCATGGCAACGCTCGCGGCCCTCGAAGCCGCGGCTGACTACTGGCACGACGAACCGAGTGCGGGCACCCTTCGGGACGTATCATTGGCCGCCGTACGCTCACTGCGTCGGGAGTGACGACCTAGCGTCGACCCAACTTCGGTACCTTCGTGATCGTGCGCTGCTCCGGCAGGGACCAGCGGAACAGCACGGCCAGGATGCGCACCCCGAACGTGATCGCCACGCACACCGCCGCGGCGACCAGCACGGGCACCCCGAGCGCGACCATCACCACGAGCGACGTGCATCCCGCGATCGCGGCGACAGCGTAGAGCGACCCGACGTGCATGAGCGCGATCGGCAACTGCAGGAGAAGGTCGCGCAAGATGGATCCACCGACCGCCGAGAGCGCGCCGACAAACACCGACGGCACGACCGGCAATCCGGCAGCGAGGGCCTTGGTGGTGCCGATCGCGCCGAAGAGCCCGATCGTGAGCGCGTCGAGGGCGGTGATGAGGTGTCGCAGCCGACGGAAGACGCGCTCGAGCAGCATCCCGAGCAGGGCAGCGCCGGTCGCGACGATGAGGTACCAGTTGTCGCTGAGCGCCGCCGGGATCTCGGCGAGCAGCACGTCACGGATGAGACCGCCGCCGAACCCGGTCGCGATGCCGATGATCGCGACGCCGAGCAGGTCGAGCCGCCGGTCGCGGAACTGCGCGGCGAACATCGCGCCCTGCAGTGCACCGATGCCGATCGCGAGGAGGTCAGCCCACAGCGGGATGGCGAAGGCAGCGTCGATCACGCACCCGATTATCCGCGGTTGCGCTCGTTGGTCGCGGTCGCAGCGTGGCGCGCGGCGAACTCCGCGAACGTCTCGCGACCGTACCCCGGCAGCGGCGTCATGTGGTCGCCGGCCTTGAACGAGCGAATGATGCGTCCCCAGAGCTTCAGCGTCACCACGCGCTTCGACGTGCCGTGCGCTGCCTGCCACATGTCGATGAGCGTGCGAAGCGGCAGCTGCTCCGGGCCGCCGATGTCTGCGACCTTGCCCGACGGTCCGGCGTCGACCAGCTCGACGAGCCGATCGGCGACCTCGTCGACCGCGATCGGCTGGTCGGACACGTCGAGCGAGATGAAGAACGGCAAGCGGCGCTGGAGGCCGAAGATCCGCGCGACAAACTCGTGGAACTGCGTCGCCCGCTGAATCGTGAACGGGATGCCGGAGCGCTCGACGAGCTGCTCGCACTCGTACTTCGCGCGGTAGTACGGATACGGGTTCACGTCGACGCCCGACGATCGAGATGTACACGAGGTGGGTGACGCCGGCTGCGCGGGCCGCGTCGATGACCTTGCGGGTCTGCGGCACATCCTTCTTGCCGGTGCTCGTGGCGACGTGGAGCACCGTGTCCACGCCGAGCATCGCGTCGGCGAGGCCGTCGCCTGTCGTGACATCGCCGGGCACGTGGCTCGGGCGCTGGCGAGCGGCTGAGGATGCGCACGTCGTGGCCGGCCGCGCGCAGTCGCTCGACGGTGGGGCGGCCGAGGGTTCCGGTGCCGCCGGTGACGAGGATGGTCATGTGGCGTCCTTTCGGAGGGGTCGCCAGCTATGACTGCGCAGGTCCTCCGGATGTGACAGCGGTCGCAATCTCTGCGAAGGCGCCCAGTTTGTGCGGGTTCAGCACCGCGAACAGGCTGCGCAGACCATCGGGTGCCACGTCGACGGTCACGGAGCGCGCTCGGTCTGCCGTGGACGACGGCGAGTACCGCCGTCTCGCCGTTGGCTTTGACCGGGGCGCACGCGATGCCCTCGTAGTACTTCTCCATGAGTCCGAGGATGAGAGCGCGACCTTCGCGCGTCCGCCGACGACGCGACGCGCGGCGCTCACTACACCGCCGCCGTCGGAGACCGATTGCACCTGCTCGGTGAACAGCGCCTCGAGCGACGCGAGATCGCCCGACTGGGATGCCGCGATGAACGCGCCGAGCATCCGATCGTGCTCCTCCGCGGTCACGACGGCCCCCCGCTCGCGATCGAGGTGCGCGCGAGCGCGACTCGCGAGTTGCCGGGCATTCGCCTCTGAGGTCTCGAGCACCTCGGCCACCTGCCGGAACGGATAGTCGAACGCCTCGTGCAGCACGTAGGCGGCGCGCTCGGCGGGGGAGAGCCGTTCGAGCAGCAGCAGCACCGCCAACGAGAGCGACTCTGCGTGCTCGGCGGCCACCGATGGGTCGGCGCTGTCGCGCGAACCGCCGCCGGTGAGGATCGGTTCGGGCAGCCAGGGTCCCACGTACACCTCGCGGCGTGCACGAGCCGAGTCGAGCGCGGTGAGTGCGAGCCGGGTGACGATCGTCGAGAGGAACGCGGCGGGTTCGCGCACGGCATCCCGGTCGGTGCCCTGCCAGCGCAGCCAGGCATCCTGCAGCACGTCCTCGGCGTCGGCGACGGTGCCGAGCATCCGGTAGGCGATACCGAACAGACGACCGCGGTGTGCGTGGAAGGTGTCGAGGAGCAGGTCGGTCATGGCGCGTCCGATCAGCGTGACTGGGTGGTCGAGGTGCCGCTGAATGCGTCGCCGACGAGGAGCGTGGCATCGTCGGGCGCGTTCAGGTCGCACGAGAAGGAGTAGCCGGCCTCGGGATCGACAGTGCCGTCGAAGCCATCCCAGCCGGAACTGCCGGTGAAGATGTTCGACCACACGACCCACGGTCCGGTCAGCCCGGGAAAGGCCTGCGCGACCAGATCGACGCACACCGCGTCGGGCACGGTGTAGTCGGGCACCGAGAGATCGTCCGGGTTCACGGTCGCGATCCATTCGGCGCCCACCGTGTCGATGCCCTGGAACGACAGCACCTGCTGCGACTCGTGCGGGTCGGCGCAGTCGAGGAACGAATTGGCGGTGCCCTCGCTCACCGCGCAGACATGCAGGTCGGTCGGGAACGCGGCATCCGCGTAGTCCGCAAGCCCAAAGCCGTCGGGGTAGGCGACGGTGCGCTCGACGTCGTCGAAGTCGGTCCACCGCATGACGCAGACCGTCGTGTGGTCTCCCGCAACGAACGCGTCCCGGGAGGCGAGCGAGAAGTCCGTGAGCGGACCCATGACGGTGAGGTCCATGGATGCCGCATCCACCCCATTCGTCGACACTCCGTCGATCCCGAGCACCTGCCGGTTCAGTGCATCACACGCGTCGAACATCGCGGAGTCGAAGTCCGCATTGCGGCCGCTGGTGATGGCGGTGTACACCGCGGCGGCGTCGCTGTCGGCGATCGCGGCATCCATCCCGTCCCACGTTACGGTGCCCACCACGTCGAAGAGGTGGTCCTCAGTGCACGGCACAACCGAGTCGCGGTCGATGATGCCGTCGGTGCGTCCGGCGAGGCAGTCGCCGGCCACGAGCGGGTCTGGCGTGGGTTCGGGCTGCGGCAGCAAGCCGCATCCACCCAACGCGGTCAGCGCCACGGCGACCGCTGCCGCGGCGACGGATCGTCTAGCGAATCTGGATGCCACGGCACCAGCGTGGCATGCCGGGCGGGGTGTCGCGAGCGCGAGCCTGTGGGTGTGGCACCCGGCCGGCGACGGTGGAGGAGAGGATAATCGAGGGATGCCGACCTATCGTGACGAAGCCGTCGTGCTGCGCACCCACAAGCTGGGTGAAGCCGACCGCATTGTCACGATGCTCAGCCGGCAGAACGGCAAGATCCGCGCGGTCGCGAAGGGCGTGCGACGCACGGCGTCGCGATTCGGCTCGCGTCTTGAACCGTTCATGGTCGTCGACCTGCAGTGCTACCGCGGCCGCAGCCTCGACATTGTGAACCAGGCCGAGTCGATCGGTTCGTACGGCGCAGACATTGTGGCTGACTATCCGTCGTTCACCGCAGCGAACGTCATGGTGGAGACCACCGACAAGATCACGGACGACGACGGCTCCCTCCAGCAGTACCTGCTGCTGGTCGGTGCGCTGCGTTCCCTCTCACGGCGCGAGCACAGCCCGAGCCTCACCCTCGACTCGTTCCTGCTGCGCTCGCTCGCGATCGCGGGCTGGGCGCCGAGCTTCGTCGATTGCGCCGTCACGGGCGCGCCCGGCCCGCATTCGGTGTTCGTGCCGCAGCTCGGTGGCGTCGTGAGCGACGCCGTCGCACCGCCCGGAGCCGCCCGACTGGATGCAGCGACCCTCGTGCTGCTCGGGTCACTGCTCGCGGGCGACTGGCCCACCGCCGAAGCCTCGGATGATCGTGCCCGCCACCAGGCGAACGGCGTCGTCGCTGCCTACACGCAGTTCCACCTCGAGCGTGGGCTGCGCTCGCTGCCGCACCTGGACCGAACCGCATGACGCCGAAGACCCATCGCGACGCGGTCGACTTCGTTCCGATTGACTGGACCGGGCCTGCATCCACCCGCCTTTCCGAAGGGCTCCGTGCCCGGGCACATCGCGATCGTCATGGACGGCAACGGCCGTTGGGCCAACCGCCAGGGACTCACGCGGATCGAGGGGCACCGCGCCGGGGAGGCGAGCCTGCTCGATGTGGTGGCCGGCGCCATCCAGGCCGGGGTGAAGCAGCTGAGCGTGTATGCGTTCTCGACCGAGAACTGGGGGCGCTCGCCGGATGAGGTGCGCTTTCTGATGGGCTTCAACCGTGACGTGCTCCACCGCCGCCGCGACCAGCTCAACGAGTGGGGGGTGCGAGTGCGCTGGGCCGGTCGCCGGCCGCGGCTGTGGTCGTCGGTGATCAAGGAGCTCGAGTTCGCCGAAGAGCTCACCAAGGGCAACGACGTGCTCACGCTCACGATGTGCGTCAACTACGGCGGCCGCAACGAGCTGACCGACGCGGTGCGCGAGATCGCGGCCGAGGTGCGAGCTGGGCGGCTGAAGCCGTCCGGCATCTCGGAGAGGACCATCCAGAAGCACCTGTACGAGCCCGACCTGCCCGACGTCGACCTGTTCGTTCGGTCGTCGGGGGAGCAGCGCACGAGCAACTTCATGCTGTGGCAGTCCGCGTACGCCGAGATGGTGTTCCTCGACACGCTCTGGCCGGATTTCCGGCGCACCGACCTCTGGCGGGCCATCGACACCTACGTGTCACGCGACCGCCGCTTCGGCGGGGCGATCGACGCGCCGAAAGCCTGACGTCATTACGCGACACACCGATCTGCTACATTCTGGGCACCGTCGGCGCGGCGGATCACCACCCGGGGTGCGGCGAATGGCGAAACGATCACGGCGACGTGCGCGAAGGAACAATCGCACCCTCCTGATCATCGGGGGTGTTGTCGTGGCCGTCTCGATGGTTGCATCGGTGGTCGGCTTGGGGGTGTTGCTCTCTAGTGTCCACCGAGTTCAGCCGACGGCGACCGCGAGTGCGCAGGCGACCACGACCGCTGCCTACACCTTCGGAGGAACGACGCTGACGTATACGTTCGGTGACGACTCGACGACGATGCCGTTCATCGAGCGAATGCCGATTCGACTCACGCAGGATGCGATCCGCTTCCGGGTGCACGTGGCGAACCAGAATCTGCGTCTGGGTGAGGTGATCCCGGGAATCGTCGAACTGGGCGGCGTGTGGATCGGGCCGGACGAGGCGGGTGCCACCGACGAGTACCCGACGGGCATCCTCGCGTCCCCATCCGTGAGCATCATGCCCGCGACCACGTTGGTCGATGGAGCCGAATACACCGGTCCGTGGATCGAGGAGCTGCGCTACGAACTGGATGCGGACGAGTTCCACGCCGTGTCGGTCGCACTGTCGTTCGACGCACGCCAGCCGATCGCGACCACGTTCTCCGGCTCCTGGCTGACCGGTGGCGAAGCCTCGGAGGCGCGCGACACGGAGCCTGGTGTTTGGACCAACGGCATCAGCCTGCTCGACGTGTGGATCGAGTACGAGTACGTGGGCCACGCGCCGACCTTGCTCGTCTACGGGAGTTCGCTTTCCACTCCAGGCAACGGTGGACCCATTGACACCTACGGGGAGCCGGCGGCGTGGTCGCAGCGATGGGCCGAATTGTCCGGTGGTATCGCCCTGAACAGCGCCGTTTCGACGGGGACCATTGACCACTACGTCGCGCTGAATCCGCTCACGCAGCGCTTCTCGGACATCGCTCCGGATGCAATCGTGCTGTGGACGGCGTCGAACAGCCTGGGTCGAGGGGATCCGTATGACCAAGTGCACGCCGACACCCAGGCGACCATCGATCGCCTGCGTCTGCGATATCCGAACGCGGTGATCGTGCTTGCGACCGAACCCGGTCGCAACGACTTCGTCATTCCCGACGAGTACTACCAGAACCGCATGCGGTACAACGAGTGGATTCGATCGATCCCAGAGGGCGCCGACGGCTTCGTCGATCTGGATGAGCTCCTGAGCGATCCGGGCGACAATCACTTCCTCTCGAACGAATACGACTCGGGCGATCTCGTGCACCTGAACGAGGCTGGGCACATCGCCGTCGCCGCACTCGTCAGGCAGACCCTGATCGACCTCGGAGTCGGCTAGAGCGTTCGGGCGAGATGAGGGTCGAGCGCGGCCCTAGGCTGACAGGATGGCCGACCGACCCATCCGCACCGGCATCATCGGCTTCGGCCTCGCCGGGCGCGTCTTCCACGCCCCGTTCATCGCGACGAACCCGGACTTCGTGCTCGAGGTGGTTGCGACGTCGAACGCCGAGCGGGCCGCCGACGCGACCTCGCAGCATCCCGGCGTGGAGATCGTGGCGACGGCCGAGGAGCTGATCGCGCGCGGACTCGACCTCGTGATCCTCGCGTCGCCGCCGCATGTGCACCTCGAGCAGGCGCTCGCCGCCTTCGACGCGGGGTCGAACGTCGTGATCGACAAGCCGTTCGCGCCGAGTGTGTCGGATGCGAAGCAGATCATCGCGAAGGCGGAATCCGCCGGCAAGGTGCTCGCGGTGTTCCAGAACCGTCGCTGGGACGGAGACTTCCGCACGATCCAGAGCCTCATCGCCGACGGCGCGCTGGGCACCGTCTTCCGCTTCGAGTCGACGTTCGAGCGATGGGGAACGCCGAAGGAGGGGCAGTGGCAGGAGACCATCACGCCGAGCCAGGGTGGCGGCATCCTGTTCGATCTGGGCAGCCACATCGTCGACCAGGCGCTGCACCTGTTCGGACCGGCGCACGTCGAGGCCGCCGAACTCCGCGCCGTGCGCGGCGGAGTGAGCGAGGATGACGCGTTCATCTCGCTCATCCACGAATCCGGCGTGCACTCCCACCTGACCATGAGCCGGGTCGCGGCCCAGTCCGGACCGCGCTTCCGCGTGCTCGGCGACGCCTCCGGCTACTCGGTGCACGGGCTCGACAACCAGGAGCCCGCCCTCAAGGAGCAGCGCTGGCCGGGCTCCGGCGGCTACGGCGTCACGCCCGAGGCGGAGTGGGGTCTGCTCGGCATCGACGGTGAACTCGTGCCGGTGCCGACGCTCAGCGGCGAATACCCGGAGTTCTACGCGGGCGTTGCGGCGAGCATCCTCACGGGCGCGCCATCGCCCGTGGACCCGAAGGACTCCCTCGAGGTCGTGCGCATCATCGAGCGCGCGCACGCCATGTCGGTCACCGCGTCCTGACTGAGCTCGGCCGAATGACGAGGCTGACCTGCCGATGACCACCGAACCGTGGGTGCTGCCCGACTCGACTGAGACCGAGCGCCTGCTGTTGCGTCCGCACCGCCGCAGCGATGTCGACGACCTGCTCGTCTTCCACTCCGACCCGGACACCCTGTCGCTCGCGCCCTGAACCGGCGTCGAACACCGCACCACGCGCGGTCCCGCGCGCCCGAACGTTGCTTCGTGCACGATTCGTGCGTGCAAAGGGCCGAGAACGCCGAATTGGTATCTTGTCGCGCACCCCCCGGCCCGTGATGCTTGATGGATGCCTTCGCCCGAGCTCAGCGCCGCCATCGACCAGTTCGGAGATCCGCGGGGGTACCTCGCTGTCGCCTCGATCGGCATCCCACCGCGGAGGGCCGTCGACGCCCTCACGGCCGACCTCACGGCGTGGGCCGCCGGGTTCCGAGA
Organism: uncultured Actinomycetota bacterium; assembly: GCA_963790235.1. Classification (GTDB taxonomy): domain Bacteria; phylum Actinomycetota; class Actinomycetes; order Actinomycetales; family Microbacteriaceae; genus Rhodoglobus. Next base: position 15,934 of record CAWBNZ010000006.1, on the reverse strand, counting down.
CCCAGAGGGCTACGACTCGGTCGTCGAGCGCACCCGGGCGTCGTACGGTCGCCTCGCGAACGTGCCGGTCGATCGCATCGCCCAAGGCTCGCAGACCTCGGTGCTCGCCTCGGTCGTCGCCGCGGCCGTGCCGCCCGGCGCGGAGGTGCTGTGCATCGACGGCGACTTCTCGTCGATCATGTTCCCGTTCCTGCAGCGGAACGACATCCGAGTGCGCACGGTGCCGCTCGAAGCGCTCGCCGACTCCATCACCGACGACACGTGGCTCGTCAACTTCTCCCTCGTGCAATCTCGCAGCGGCATCGTGTCCGATGAGAACGCCATTCTCGAGGCGGCAGCCCGGCACAACGCATTCACGATGTGCGACTTCACCCAGGCTGCGGGCGTCATCCCGGTGGATGCTTCGCGCTACGACGTCACCGTCTGCCACACCTACAAGTGGCTGTGCTCGCCGCGCGGCGTCGCGTTCCTGACCGTGAGCGAGCGCTTTGACCGCCTCATGACCCCGCTGCAGGCCGGATGGTACGCGGGCGACGACGTGTGGCGCAGCACCTACGGCCCGGCGATGGCTCTCGCGAAGACCGCGCGGCGCTTCGACGTGTCGCCGGCGTGGCAGGCGTGGATCGGCGCCGAGCAGTCGCTCGCACTGTTCGCCGAGCTCGACATCGCGGAGATCTGGCAGCACGCGTCGAGCCTCGGGGATGCGCTGTGCGATGCGGTCGGCATCCCGCAGCAGCACCAGGCGATCGTGACGTGGGCCGATCCCGACGGCGAGAACATCGCGCGCCTCATGGCGGCGGGCGTGCGCATCTCGGGTCGCGCGGGTCGGCTGCGGGCGTCGTTCCACCTCTGGAACGACCTCTCCGACGTCGAGCAGGTCGTCACGACGCTGCGCTGAGTCGTTCACTGCGTCGCCTCTAGACTGGGGGTTCGCCGACCGGGCATCCAGCTCGGCTGACTCCTTGGAGCATCACCTGTGGCAACGCCCAACAAGCTCGACGCCGTCATCAACCTCGCCAAGCGCCGGGGGTTCGTCTTCCAGTCGGGTGAGATCTACGGCGGATCCCGCTCCGCGTGGGACTACGGGCCGCTCGGCACCGCGCTCAAGGAGAACATCAAGAAGCAGTGGTGGCAGACGGTCGTGCAGGGCCGGGATGACGTGGTCGGCATCGACTCCGCCGTGATCCTGCCGCGCCGCGTGTGGGAGGCCTCCGGTCACGTCGAGGTGTTCTCCGACCCGCTCGTGGAGTCACTGCACACCCACAAGCGGTACCGCGCCGATCACCTGCTCGAGGCGTATGAGGAGAAGCACGGGCATCCACCGGCCAATGGCCTCGCCGACATCCGGGACCCCGACACCGGCCAGCCCGGCTCGTGGACCGAGCCGCAGAACTTCTCCGGCCTGCTGAAGACCTTCCTCGGCCCGGTCGACAACGAGGAGGGCCTGCACTACCTGCGACCCGAGACCGCGCAGGGCATCTTCGTGAACTTCGCGAACGTGCTCGGCGCGTCGAGGATGAAGCCGCCGTTCGGCATCGGCCAGGTGGGCAAGTCGTTCCGCAACGAGATCACGCCCGGCAACTTCATCTTCCGCACGCGCGAGTTCGAGCAGATGGAGATGGAGTTCTTCGTCGAGCCCGGCACCGACGAGGAATGGCACCAGTACTGGATCGACGAATCGCTGCGCTGGTACACCGACCTCGGCATCGACCCGGAGAACCTGCGGCTGTACGAGCACCCGAAGGAGAAGCTCAGCCACTACTCGAAGCGCACGGTCGACATCGAGTACCGGTTCCGCTTCCAGGGCAGCGAGTGGGGCGAGCTCATGGGCGTTGCCAACCGCACCGACTTCGACCTCAAGACGCACTCCGAGGCGTCGGGCACCGACCTGTCGTACTTCGACCAGACCAAGGATGAGCGCTGGATCCCGTACGTGATCGAGCCCGCGTTCGGTCTCACTCGTGCGCTGATGGCGTTCCTGATCGACGCGTACGCCGAGGATGAAGCGCCCAACGCCAAGGGCGGCGTCGACACCCGCACGGTGCTGCGCCTCGATCGCCGGCTCGCGCCCGTGAAGGTCGCCGTGCTGCCGCTCAGCCGCAACGAGGCGCTGTCGCCCGTCGCCCGGGAGCTCGCCGCCGACCTGCGCAAGCTCTGGAACGTCGAGTTCGACGATGCCGGTGCCATCGGCCGCCGCTACCGTCGCCAGGACGAGATCGGCACCCCGTTCTGTGTCACGGTCGACTTCGACTCCCTCGACGACAAGGCAGTGACCGTGCGCGAGCGCGACTCGATGCAGCAGGAGCGCATCCCGCTCGAAGGTCTGCGCGCGTACCTGGGGGAGCGGTTGCTCGGGGCGTAACTTCGCCGCTGAAGAGCGCCTGGCGGGGTTCGAACCCTCAGACCGTGTCACGCGAGATGCTCGCGCCGCCCGCGCGCGTTCTTTCGGAAATTCAGGACTAGCTGGGCGGCGCAGGTCGGGTGCCCGCGCAAACGCCGCCCTTCTGGTCCTGAGCGGCTCAGCTACTCCTGAATTTCCACTCCTTCACGGCCGCTCGATGCACGTGCGTGTGCGCCGATCGCGTGCGAGCACCCCGCTGGGGACACCCGCACGACACCGTTGTCGGATGCGAGACGTACAAGCGATGGTGGACCTGCTCGGCGGGATGGCACAGAAACAGCAACTCGTGCGGCTTGGTGCCCGCGATCTCGACCTCACGCTTGCCGTGCGTCACGGCGACGTGACCCGCGCTCGGCAGGGGTGGTACACGACGCTCGACGAGCGCTCGCTCGCGGTGCAGGCCGTGCGGATCGGCGGGCGGCTGACCGGGCTGTCCGCCATCCACGCACTTGGGGGATGGATGCTCGACCCACCACCTCTGCACATCTCGCTCCCACGCAATGCGGCCCGCCTGCGCGCCAGATGGAACCGACGGCGCCCGTTCGTCGCGTCGCGCGCGCGAAGCGTGGTGCTCCACTGGGAGTCGCCGGATGTCGCGAGTCGAGGCACTGCCGTCGCGGTGGGGCTGCGCGACGCTCTCGTGAGGGTCATGCTCGACGAATCGGACGAGACCGCGATCGCGGCGCTCGACTGGGCGACCAACTCTGGACTGCTCGACGAGATCGACCGCGCTGAGCTGGCCGCATCAGTGCCTGCACGCCGCCGCCACCTCATCGCGAGCGTTGACGAGCAATGCGCCTCCTTCCCAGAGAGTGTGGCTCGGACTCGGCTGCTGGCGGCCGGACACCGCGTCCGATCGCAAATGCCGCTTGACCAGGTGGGGCACCTTGGTGCAATCGACCTCCTTGTCGATGATCTGGTTGGGTTGGAGATCGATGGTCGCGAGTTTCACGCGACGACCTTCGAGAAGGACAGCGCAAAGTCCGTCGCGATCGCGTTGGCCGGCTACCTCCCGTTCCGACCGAGCGCAACCCTCGTGCTTCGGGAATGGGACACCGTGCTGCGCGCGATCGAGACCCTGCTCGGAAATTCAGGAGTAGCGGTGCCTCCGCACCCGAGATCCCGCGTCGCTTCGCAGCCGCGCCGCGGGCGGCGCCCACCTACTCCTGAATTTCCGAAAGGCGCGCGCCGCCCGCGCCACGACCTCGCCCAGAGGAGCCCAGAACCCGGGAATGCCGGGCCGCCCGGTGCGTTGCACCCCACGTGACTGATCCACTCGTGACTGATTCCGCCGTGATTGCCCCGACTTCGAACCCGATCAAGGTCGACATCTGGTCGGACGTGCAGTGCCCGTGGTGCTATATCGGCAAGCGCAAGTTCGAGGCGGCGGTCGACGGGCTTCGACGGTGAGGTCGAGGTCGAGTACCACTCGTTCGAGCTCGCTCCCGACACTCCGGTCGACTACGACGGCACGCCGAGCGACTACCTGGCCGCGAAGTTCAACATCGGTCCGGAGCAGGTGCAGGCCATGCACGACCGGGTGAGCGGCATCGCCGAGGCAGTCGGCCTCAACTACGACTTCGAGCACATGCACCAGACCAATACGGTCAAGGCGCACGAACTGCTCCACTACGCCAAAGCCCACGGCAGGCAGATCGAGCTCAAGGAGCGCCTGCTGCAGGCCTACTTCCTCAACGGCGAACACGTCGGGCGCATTCAGGATCTCGCCGACATCGCGGCGTCCATTGGATTCGACCGCGAGGATGTCGTGCGCGCCCTCGAGAGCGACCAGTACCTTCCCGACGTCAAGACCGACATGGCGCAGGCGCGCGCCTACGGCATCAACGGTGTGCCGTTCTATGTCGTGGATGGCAAGTACGGGGTGTCTGGCGCGCAGGAGACCTCGGCGTTCGCTAACGTTCTCGAACAGGTCCGAGCCGAGAGAGACGCCTGACATGGATGCGATGACGATGCCCCTGCCGATCATCACGCTGCAATCGATTGGCGATCCGGCCGCGGACTCGTGCGACGGCGAGGTGTGCGCGATCCCGGACCACCACACGCAGGCGGTCGTGAACCGCAAGGTCGACGAAGACCTGATCTAACCGTCAGGCCGGCGGCTCTCCCACGTAGCCCTGCTTCGCCCAACGGATGAGATCTGCGGTGGGCGTGTCATCCGTGGCCTTGCGCGCAACGCCGCGCGGCACGAGGGTGAGGGGCGGGATGCTCGGGCGCTTCGGCATCGAGGCGTGCTCGGCATCCGGGCCCTGGATGCGCTTGTTGATGAGCGCCGCGACCACCGCTCCGACCCCGAAGCCAACCGGGAGTGCGATCAGGTAGACGAACGGCGCGAGGTTCACCGAGTACGCCCAGGCCGAACGCGAGCGCGACACCGAGCGCCGCGCCGATCGTGATCGAGACCCACCAGCGCTGGGCGCGGGCGTTGCGGCGATCCCAGTCGCGTTGGGCGTCCAGGCGGTCGCGCGCCGATTCGCGAGGCGTCTCGCTGACCCACCAGCGGCCCTCGTAGCGGAACGCGTACGGATGCTGCTCGAGCGCCATCAGCGTCCGCCCTGCGCTGGTCCGGCACCTTCGGCCGGCAGGGGGTCGCTGATGTCGGCGAGCGTGGCGTCGTAGCCGCGGATGAGGTCATCCGCCTCGACCCACGCACTGAAGCCGTGCTCGCCGGCGCCCATTGCGATGCGGTGGCCCGCGATCCGCTCGTCCGCGAACACGGGCCAGGCGGTCGTGCTCCCGAGCGGCGTGATGGTGCCGCGCTCGTATCCCGTCGCCGCGAGGGCCAGTGACGCGTCTGGCAACTGCAGCTTGTTCACGCCCACGACCGCGCGCAGCTTCGACCATGCAATCTGCCGGTCACCGGGCACGAGCGCAAAGAGGAACGTGCCGTCACTTCGTTTGACCACGAGCGACTTGACGATCGTTCCGGGTTCGACGCCGAGGATCGCGGCGGCTTCCTCGAGGGAGGCGGCTTGCGGTCGGGCGACGATCTCGATCGGGATGCCGCGGCCGGCGGCATCCTGCTCCACACGTTCACGGCTCATGCGACCAGCCTACGAGCGGGGGATGGGACAATTGACCGTGACCATCCTCGCCTCGCGGCTGCCGACGCTGAACATCGGGCCCATCGCGCTCGACGTTCCCGTCGTGCTGGCGCCGATGGCGGGGATCACGAACACGGCGTTCCGGCGGCTGTGTCGCGAGTACGGCGGCGGGCTGTACGTGAGCGAGATGATCACGAGCCGCGCGCTCGTCGAGCGCACGCCCGAGAGCATGCGGCTGATCCGTCATCACGAGTCTGAGACGCTGCGCAGCATCCAGCTCTACGGCGTCGACCCGAAGACCGTGATCGACGCGGTGACGATGCTCGTCGCCGAGGATCGCGCCGACCACATCGACCTCAACTTCGGCTGCCCGGTGCGCGAAGGTCACGCGGCGCGGCGGGGGAGCGGCGTTGCCGTGGAAGCTCGGGCTGTTCCGCGAGATCGTCGAGGGCGCCGTCAAGGCTGCGGGCGACGTGCCGGTGACCGTCAAGATGCGCAAGGGCATCGACGAGGATCACCTCACGTACCTCGAGGCGGGCCGCGCGGCCGAGGGCGCGGGAGCCGCCAGCATCGCGCTGCACGCGCGCACCGCCGCCGAGTTCTACTCGGGCACCGCCGACTGGAACGCGATCACCGAGCTCAAGAACGTGATCTCGTCGACGCCCGGTGCTCGGCAACGGCGACATCTGGAGCGCCGACGATGCGGTGCGCATGGTCGAGCAGACCGGCGCCGACGGCGTCGTGGTTGGCCGTGGCTGCCTCGGCCGCCCGTGGCTGTTCGGCGACCTGGCCGCGGCGTTCGAGGGCCGCGAGCTGTGCACGTACCGCAAGCACGAGCCCGACCTCGGATTCGTCGCCGACGCGTTCCGCCGGCACGCCGAGCTGCTCGTGGAGTTCTTCGAAGACGAGAACCGCGCGTGCCGCGACATCCGCAAGCATGTTGCCTGGTACTTCAAGGGCTACCCGGTCGGCGGTGAGACGCGCGCCGCGCTCGCGATGTCGAGCTCGCTGCAGGAGCTCGACGACCACCTCGCGAAGCTCGACCGCGCGCAGCCGTATCCCGGCGCCGAGGCCGAAGGCCAGCGTGGCCGCGCGGGTGCGCCGAAGCGTCCGACACTGCCGTACGGATGGCTCGACAGCCGCGAGCTGCAGGAGACCGACGTGGCCGACATGCTGGATGGCGAAGTGCACAACAGTGGCGGCTGATACTCCGGCGGGCTACGCGTCCGCCGACGCGGAGCGATGGCTGCCCGAGGAGCACTCCAGCCGGCGCAGCGACTTCGCCCGCGATCGCGCCCGCGTGCTGCACTCGAGCGCGCTGCGCCGCCTGGCCGCCAAGACGCAGGTGCTGAGCCCCGCCACCGGACCGGACTTCGCGCGCAACCGCCTCACGCACTCGCTCGAGGTCGCGCAGGTCGGTCGCGAACTCGGCGAGAGCCTCGGACTCGATCCTGACGTCGTGGATGCCGCATGCCTCAGCCACGACCTCGGCCACCCGCCGTTCGGCCACAACGGAGAGCGCGCGCTCAACGACTGGGCCGCGGATATCGGCGGATTCGAGGGCAACGCGCAGACCCTCCGCGTACTCACCCGCATCGAGCCGAAGGTGTTCGGCCCCGACGGGCGGTCCTACGGCCTCAACCTCACCCGCGCGAGCCTCGACGCGAGCTGCAAGTACCCGTGGCCGGCGTCGCAGGGCATCCCCGATCCGTCCGGTCGCAGCAAGTACGGCTTCTACGATGACGACAGCGCGGCATTCGAGTGGCTGCGTGCCGGGGCGCCCGACCGGCAGCGCTGCATCGAGGCGCAGGTCATGGACCTCTCCGACGACATCGGCTACTCGGTGCACGACTTCGAGGATGCGATCGTCGGCGGCTACATCGACGTCACGACGCTCGGAGCACGGGTCGACCACGAGGCCCTCGTCGATTCGATGTTCGAGTGGATCGGCGGCGAGATCGGCCGCGACGAACTCATCGCCGCATTCGACCGGCTCGACAATCTCGACTCGTGGATCGACCGCTGGGACGGCTCACGCGCCGCCCACGGCCGTCTCAAGAACCTCACGAGCCAGCTCATCGGCCGCTTCGCCGGATCCGCGGTCGCCGCGACTCGCGAGTCGCACGACCGGACGAGCCTCGCGCGGTTCGGCGGGAGCATCGTGGTCCCACGCGAGATCGCTGCGGAGATCGCGGTGCTCAAGGGGATCGTCGCCGCGTTCGTGATGTCGCACAACTCGAGGCAGCCGATCTACGCGCAGCAGCGCGACATCCTCTCGGAGCTCGCTGACGTACTGCTCTGGACGGCTCCACGCAATCTCGACCCGGGATTCCAGGGCGACTGGGATGCCGCGGGCAGCGACGCCGAGCGCAAGCGCGCGGTGCTCGACCAGGTCGCGTCGCTCACCGATCAGTCGGCGCTGGCGTGGCATGCGCGGCTGGTCGGCTGACTAGCTCCGGTCGAACAGCCTGAGCACGCTGCTGACGAACACGGCTCCTTCGCCGTACCGCTCGTCAAGTTGTCGCTGCAGGGTTCCGTCGTCCCAGATGACGTCGAGCACGACGAGTCCGTCGCCCTCGCCCGAACTGTAGTCACCGGGCAGGTCCTCGCGAATCTCGCGGGCGACTCGCGCTGTTTCGGCGGCGGTCAGCGGCCCGGTCGATGGCGGGCGCATCACGTCGATCGCGCCGCCGAACTCGGCAGGCTGCGTGACCGTCAGCCGCTCGCCGTCGTACGTGCCGTAGACGGCGTAGAAGCCCCAGCGCACCTCGGCTTCCTGCTCGAGCGGCAGCCCATCCCAGCTCCAGCCGTCGACCGGAATGGCGTTGCCACATTGCGGCGGGTACGACTCGAGCACGATCGGGCACAGTTGCGCGCCCGATCCGTCGTCGATGACGTTGACGAGCGCCCAGACCTCCTGGGTGGGGTCTGGCTCGGCCATGACGAGCGGCTCGCGCTCGTCGGGCGCGCCGCCCGGACCGGCGGGCGCCGCGCAGGCGGTCAGTGCTACAACGAACGCAACCACGGCGATCGCGCCGAGGGCGCGGAAAGGCTTCATACCCACCAAGACGTCGAACGTCGCCGAAACGTTGGGGCCCGCCGCGCGTGCTTTCGGAAATTCAGGAGTTGTTGGCGGATCGGCGCGTCCTGCCGCACGAAACGACCGAGTGAGCACAGCAACTCCTGAATTTCCGAACGATGCCGCGCGGACGGGGGCCTACCGCGGACGGGACGTTGCGCGAACGGGGCGTACCGCTGACCTCTAGCGGTTCGCCTTGCCGTCGAGCCGCAGCTCGATGGATTCGTCGCGGTGCGAGCCGTCGGTGCCGACGTGCTTGGCGCTGATCGTCGCACCGTTCTTGATCACGCCGAAGAACGCCATGGCGTGCCCGCGGCCGACGTCGTAGTCCTCGGCGAGCCAGGCCACGACATCCCCGGCCTTGGATGTTGCGGTGAAGCCCTTGGCCGCGGCGGCGTCGAGCAGCTGCTGCGGGGTGAGTCCGGTCTTCGCCTCGATCGCGTCGAGGTACGCCTGGTACGACATGGGTCCAGCGTACGACCGCCCTCGGTGCCGTGGGCCGCGCCTACAATCAACTCGTGGCAGGCCTGATCCGACGAAGCGATATCGACGAGGTCAGGTCGCGCACCAACCTCGCGGACATCGTCGGCGACTACGTCTCGCTCAAGAACGCCGGCGTCGGCTCGATGAAGGGGCTCTGCCCGTTCCACGAGGAGCGCAGCCCGAGCTTCCACGTGCGTCCGACGGTCGGTTTCTACCACTGCTTCGGCTGCGGCGAGGGCGGCGACGTCTTCACGTTCCTGCAGAAGATGGATCACGTCACGTTCCAGGAGGCGGTCGAGCGCATGGCGGCTCGGCTCGGCTACGAACTGCACTACGAGGATGGCGGCCAAGCGAGCGATCACGGCAACCGCGCCCGCATCCTCGCCGCGAACAAGGCCGCAGAGGACTGGTTCATCGCCCAGCTCGCGACCCCCGATGCGGAGCCCGGGCGCGCGTTCCTCGGCTCGCGCGGCTTCGACCAGGCGGCCGCCGCGCGCTTCGGCGTCGGCTTCGCGCCCAAGTCGTTCAATGCGCTCGGCAACCACCTCAAGTCGCAGGGCTATTCGGAGGAGGAGCTGCTCGCCGCCGGGCTGCTGAGCCAGGGCGACCGGGGTGCGTACGACCGGTTCCGGGGGCGGCTGATCTGGCCGATCCGGGATGTCACGGGCCAAACCATCGGCTTCGGAGCCCGCAAGCTGCTCGACGACGACCAGGGGCCGAAGTACCTGAACACGCCGGAGACCGCGGTGTACCACAAGAGCCAGGTGCTCTACGGACTCGATCTCGCCCGCAAGGACATCGCGCGCGGACGCCAGGTCGTCGTCGTTGAGGGCTACACGGATGTCATGGCCTGCCACCTCGCGGGCGTCATGACGGCGGTCGCCACGTGCGGAACCTCGTTCGGGGTGGACCACATCAAGATCGTCCGCCGCGTGATCGGTGACGTCGAGAACGCGAACACCTCAGGCACCGGCGAGGTCATCTTCACGTTCGACCCGGATGAGGCGGGCCAGAAAGCCGCAAGCCGCGCCTTCGCCGAGGAGCAGCGCTTCGCCGCCCAGACCTTCGTCGCGGTCGCCCCCGACGGCCTCGACCCGTGCGACCTGCGCCTCAACAAGGGCGACGAGGCGGTGCGCCGACTCATCTCGACGCGCAAGCCGATGTTCGAGTTCATGGTGCGTCGCGTGCTCGCGACCCACGACCTCGAGACGGTCGAGGGGCGCGTCGCGGCGCTGAGGGCGGCGGCGCCGGTGGTGGCCGGCATCCGAGACCAGGCGCTGCTCGCGGGCTACGTACGCAATCTCGCCGGGTGGCTCGGCATGGACCCGGGCGAGGTCGGTCGTGCGGTCACGGCTGCCAAGAACACCGCAAAGCGCAGCGCTGCCGCTGTGGTCGAACCGCCTGCGGACGGCACCGAAGCGCCGCCGCGCGACGAGCCATCCATCACCAAACTCCCGAATGACTACGCGACTCGGCTCGAACGGGATGCCCTCATGGCGATGCTGCAGTATCCGCAGGAGGTGGGCGCAGATCTCGTGCGACGGGCATCCGAGGTGCAGTACGTCGACCACACGCTCGCGGTCGTGCGCGATGCGGTTGGCAACGCGATCGAGCACCTCGATGCAGAGCAGGACTGGCTGACCGCGGTCACCAACGAGGTGCCGCTCCCGTTCGCGACGCTCGTGCGCGAACTCGGCGTTGCGCCGATCCCCGAGCGCCCGGACTTCATCGCGGTGTACTGCCGCGGAGTCGTGTCAGCCCTCATCGACCGCGACCTGCAGCGCCAGAAGCGCGACCTGCTCGGCTCCCTCCAGCGATTGGATGCCGCGGCCGAACCCGACCGCTATGCCGCCCTGCAGCGCGACCTCATGCGCATCGAGACCGAGCGACGCGGGCTGAGGGCGGACTAGGGCGTTCTGAGCCGCTCGCGGTGCGTTGCAGTCGTGTAAACATCCGCTCACCGGCCCTTTGCGTATAGGCGCGCCAACGTCGTTGTGTTAGGACTGATGCACAGCAACGCACGGTGCGCATGTCCGCGCGCCGACACTCGAACCAGAGAGTGCGTTCCTTGCAACCAACAGGAAGAGGGAAACGGATATGACATCCGGAACCAACAACAAGCGCCTGATCGGAGTGCTCGCCGGATCGGCTGCATTCGCTCTCGTGCTCGCAGGCTGCCAGACCGGCGGCGGCGACAACGGCGGCGGCGCAGGCGACGGAGCGATCCTCGTCGGCACGACGGACAAGGTCGTCACGCTCGACCCGGCCGGCTCGTATGACAACGGCTCCTTCTCGGTGCAGAACCAGGTGTTCGGCTTCCTGCTGAACTCGCCGCTGGGCAGCCCCGACGTCGAGCCCGACCTTGCAGAGTCCGTCGAGTTCATCTCGCCGACCGAGTACCAGGTCACGCTCAAGCCCGGCCTGAAGTTCGCCAACGGCAACGACCTCACGGCATCCGATGTGAAGTTCTCCTTCGACCGCACCATCGCGATCGCTGACCCGAATGGTGCATCCAGCCTGCTCTACAACCTGGACAGCACCGACGCGGTCGACGACACCACGGTGGTCTTCAACCTGAAGGCGGCCGACGACCAGGTCTTCCCGCAGATCCTCTCGACGTTCCCCGGCTTCATCGTGGACGAAGAGGTGTTCTCGCCCGACGCGCTGACTCCCGACGAGGACATCGTCGCGGCCGAGGCGTTCAGCGGCCAGTACACGATCGCGAGCTACGACTTCAACCAGACGATCGAGTTCGTTCCGAACGAGAACTACGCGGGCCTGCTCGGTCCGGCCGAGAACGAGTCGGTCATCCTGAGCTACTACGCGGACTCCTCGAACCTCAAGCTCGACGTGCAGGAGGGGAACATCGACGTGGCGTTCCGCACCCTGTCGGCGACCGACGTCTCGGACCTGCGTGAGGATGACGGCGTGACCGTGCACGATGGCCCCGGTGGAGAGATCCGCTACATCGTGTTCAACTTCAACACGCAGCCGTACGGCGTGACCACTCCCGAGGCAGACCCGATCAAGGCGCAGGCGGTCCGCCAGGCCGTCGCATCGCTGGTCGACCGCGAGGAGATCGCTGAGCAGGTCTACAAGGGCACCTACACCCCGCTGTACTCCTTCGTTCCCGCCGGCTTCACCGGTGCGACCGAGGTGCTCAAGGAGCTGTACGGCGACGGCAGTGGTGGCCCGGATGCCGCCAAGGCCGAGGAGATCCTCACGGCTGCCGGCGTGACCATCCCGGTCGCGCTCAGCCTGCAGTACAACCCGGACCACTACGGTCCGTCGTCTGGTGACGAGTACGCCCTCGTGAAGAGCCAGCTCGAGGCCGACGGCCTGTTCACGGTCGACCTCCAGTCGACCGAGTGGGTGCAGTACTCGGAGGACCGCACTGCCGACGTCTACCCGTCGTACCAGCTCGGCTGGTACCCGGACTACTCGGACGCCGACAACTACCTCACGCCGTTCTTCCTTCAGAACAACTTCCTGGGCAACCACTACGACAACCAGGAAGTCAACGACCTCATCCTTCAGCAGGCGGTGACGCCGGACCCGGCCGAGCGCCAGGCGCTGATCGAGGAGATCCAGGCCAAGGTGGGCGCCGACCTGTCGACCGTGCCGCTGCTCCAGGGCGCGCAGGTCGCAGTCTCAGGAACCGACATCAGCGGGCTCGTGCTCGATGCGTCGTTCAAGTTCCGGTTCGCCACGCTGGTGAAGGGCTAGTCGTTCCCGGCTAGAGTCGTTCCAGCAAGCAAAGGGGCGGTCCGCGAGTCCGCGGGCCGCCCCTTCGCCTGTCGTACCACTGCACACTCCCGAATCGAGATTGGCCCCGAATGACCGTCGAGCTCGAGACTCCCAAGTCCTCGACGGCCGTCCGCCAGCGATCCGGCGGTAACAAGCTGCTGCGCTTCATCCTCGTGCGGTTCCTGCTGATGTTCCCGACCGTGTTCATCCTCGTGTCGATGGTGTTCTTCCTCATGCGCACGACGGGTGATCCGATCACGGCGGCGCTCGGCGGACGGCTCCCGGCCGACCAACTCGCGCAGCGCATCGAAGAGGCCGGCTACAACCGGCCGCTCATCATCCAGTACTTCGAGTACCTCGGCCAGGTGTTCACGGGCAACTTCGGCACGACGCTCACCGACAACCGCCCCGTCGTCGAGCTGCTTGCCCGATACGGATCGGCGACGCTCGAGCTCGCCTTCTACGCGTTGATCGTCGCGTTCATCGTCGGCATCCCGCTCGGCATGCTCGCCGCCTACCTGCGTGACAAGTGGCCGGATGCCGTGCTGCGGGTCTTCGCGATCCTCTGCTACGCGACGCCAGTCTTCTTCGCCGGGCTGCTGCTCAAGCTCGTCTTCGCCGTCGGCCTCGGCTGGCTGCCCGTCGCCGGTCGAGCATCGGTGCGCGTCGAACTGCAGCTCTCCCGAATCGACGGCGGAACCGGCATCTACCTCATCGACGCGTTCCGGCTGGGCAATCCCGCGATCTTCGGTGACCTGCTGAGCCACGCCGTGCTCCCCGCCGTCGCGCTCGGTCTGCTCACCGCAGGGGTGTTCCTACGGCTCGTACGCACGAATGTGATCGGCACGCTCTCGATGGACTACGTGGATGCCGCACGCTCACGCGGCGTCGGAGAGTTCCGGCTCGTGGCGCGCCACGCCACCAAGCCCGCCATCATCCCGATCATCACCGTCATGGGCCTGCAGATCGCGCTGCTGCTCGGTGGCGCGGTTCTCACCGAGACCACGTTCGAGTGGGAGGGACTCGGCTTCCAGCTCGCCCATTACCTCACCTCGCGCGACTTCGTCGCCGTGCAGGGCATCGTCGCGCTGCTCGCCGTGATCGTGGCGCTCACCAACTTCATCGTGGACATCATTGCCGCGCTCGTGGACCCGAGGGTGAGGTACTGATGGTGAGCCTGACCGGTCCGCGCGGCCTGCTGCGTCGCATCCCCGTCGTCCACCAGCTGCGCCAGAGCGTCGGTCTGCAACGCGGGATGCTCATCGCCGGCCTGCTCATCACGGGCATCTTCCTGCTCACGGCCATCTTCGCCCCGCTGCTCGCGCCGTACGGCTATTCGCAGCTGCGCGACGCCGACGGCACCTTCGGTGCGCAGCGCCCGCCGGATGGCGAACACCTGCTCGGCACGACGGTGGGCGGCTACGACGTGCTGTCCAGAGTCATCTGGGGCACGCAGACCGCGGCGCTGGTCATCATCGTTGCCGTGCTCCTGTCGATCTTCGCGGGCGTGCTGCTTGGCCTCGTCTCCGGATACATCGGGGGCTGGCTCGACCGGATCCTCGTGGTGATCGCGGATGCCGTGTACGCATTCCCGTCCCTCCTGCTCGCGATCGTCGCCGCGATCGCCATCAGCGGCGGTCAGTCCAGCTTCTGGGGCGGCATCCTGGCCGCGGCGATCTCGATCACTGTCGTGTTCATCCCGCAGTACTTCAGGGTGATCCGCGCGGAGACCGTGCGGATCAAGACCGAGGCGTACGTCGAGTCGGCGAAGGTGATCGGCACTCCCACGTCGCGCATCGTGTTCCGTCACGTGTTCCGCAACGCGACCCGCACCCTGCCGCTGATCTTCACGCTCAACAGCTCTGAGGCGATTCTCACGCTCGCGGGCCTCGGTTTCCTCGGATTCGGCATCGAGCCGACCGCCGCCGCCGAGTGGGGCTACGACCTCAACAAATCACTCTCGGATGTCACGAGCGGCATCTGGTGGACGTCGCTGTTCCCGGGTCTCGCGATCGTGATCGTTGTGCTCGGCATCACGCTGGTCGGGGAGAGCCTCAACGACCTCGCCGACCCTCGCCTGCGCACCCGCCGCCGGGCGGATGCGGTACCCGCGCCGACCGCTGAGGCGTCGGTCATCCCCGGCGGCAGCCTCGACGAGGCCGTCGCGTACGACGAACCCGGCACGTTCGACGAGCTGGAGAAGCGTTCATGAGCGTCGTCGACATCCGCAACCTCGAGATCATCTTCGCCACCGACGGCGGCGACGTCGCCGCGGTACAGGACGTGAGCCTGTCCGCCGCCGCCGGCGAGGTGCTCGCGATCGTCGGCGAAAGCGGCAGCGGCAAGACGGTGACCGCGAAGTCAATCATCGGGCTGCTGCCGGAGTCGGCGCTCACCAGGGGCGTCATCATCCTGAACGGCCGCGATGTGGTCGGGCTGACGGGCAAGAAGCTCCGGGCGACACGCGGCGCGGATGCCGCCATGGTGTTCCAGGAGCCGTCGACGTCGCTCAACCCGGTGTACACCGTGGGTTGGCAGATCGCCGAGGGTCTGCGGTCGCACGGCAAGTTCTCCAAGAAGGCGGCGCGCGCGAAGGCCATCGAGATGATGCAACGAGTCGGCATCCCCGACCCGGAGCACCGCGTCGACCACTATCCGCACCAGTTCTCGGGCGGGCAGAAGCAGCGCATCATGATCGCGATGGCGCTGGTGCTTGAGCCCGAGCTCATCATTGCCGACGAGCCGACGACCGCCCTCGACGTGACCGTGCAGGCCGAGATCCTCGACCTGCTCCGCCGCTGCCGTGACGAATTCGGCACCGCGATCATTCTCATCACGCACAACATGGGTGTCGTCGCGGATCTCGCCGACCGGGTCGCGGTCATGTACGAAGGCAAGCTCGTCGAGCAGGCGACGGCGATCGACCTCTTCGCACGCCCGCAGGACCCCTACACGCAGCGTCTCCTCGCAGCCGTACCGCGCATCGATGTGACTCGCAAGCGACACCAGATCCCCGCGGCGGAGCCAGTCGTCGTCGCGAAGGACCTCGTGATCGAGTACCCAGGTCGGTTCGGTCGCACCGGCTTCCGCGCGGTGGACGGCGTGAGCTTCCAGATCCTGCCGGGTGAGGTACTCGGGCTCGTCGGCGAGTCCGGCTCCGGC
>CAWBNZ010000005.1:0-113261 GCA_963790235.1 uncultured Actinomycetota bacterium | reverse complement strand
TCTTTTAGAGGAAACGGGTACTGGTTTGATGTCAGGAGTATATTTATCCCATTGATACATGGTTTCTAAATAAAATTCGCTTACATATTCTATGCACATGTCATGTGGTAGTACTGTATATAATGATGTGACGTCTATTGTGAATAAAATGGGGCTATTATTTTCAAATTCGGGGTAGGTTATTAATATTTTGTAGAAATTTAGTGGTATCTTGTAATAAAAATGGAATCTGCGATGGCGAAGGGCATCAAGGGCTTCGATTACGAAAAAGCCTACAGGCCGCCAAAACACTCCGCCGAACTAGACCACTTCGGCCTCGCCGCCTACAAAAAACGCGGCTACATCTCGATGGAGGACGAGAACGAATCGGTCTCGCGAACGCTGGAGTACGCCTACAACGATTGGTGCATCTCGCAAATGGCAAAGGTGCTCTTGCTTAGCGAGTCAACGCCGTGAAAAATGCCCCGAAGGCTACGTTTGATCCGAAAACAGGAGTCGCGACTTATCCGATCGCCGTGAAACCGCGGTATCAGCAGGAGTATCGTTCGCTACTTATCAACGGCGCTGTTACTTTGAAAACCTCTTCGACACAAAAACCGGCTTCTTCCGCCCCAAGAAGAACGGCGGATTTGTTGAGCCGTTCTCGCCCGAACGAAGTGACGTTTGGGTTCACCGAGGGCAACTCGTGGCAGTATTCGTTCTTCGTTCCGCACGACGTCACACGGCTGATGGAGTTGATGGGCGGCCGCGAGAAGTTTATCGCAAAGCTCGACGAGCTATTCACCACCGACCAGAAACTCGCCGGCCGCGAACAGGCCGACCTGACCGGCCTGATCGGCCAATACGCCCACGGCAACGAGCCGTCGCACCACATAGCGTATCTCTACAACTACGCCGGCGAGCCGTGGAAAACGCAGAAATATGTCCGGCAGATAATGGACGATTTCTACAAGAACGCCGCCCGACGGCCTGATCGGCAACGAAGACTGCGGCCAGATGTCGGCGTGGTACATAATGATCGCCGCGCGGCTTCTATCCGGTCGCACCCGGGCGACGGCATTTACGCCCTCGGCGACACCGCTGTTTCCCGAGGTCAAATACAACTCGAAAACGGTAAAACCTTCACTGTCAGAGCTAAGAACCTGTTGCAAAAAAACGTCTATGTCTCTGACGTGCGGTTAAACGGTTCTTCGCACAAAAAAGCGTTCATCACACACGCCGACATTGCGCGGGCGGTGTTCTTGAATTTTCGATGACCGACCAGCCGTCGCCGACGGCGTTCACTGAATTTCCAACTCGTCTCCGTTGGTGCCGAGACCGTTCGCGGTGCCGTTGATAACAGCGGAACGGACATTTGCAGGACAAACCGGCGTCGTTCTCTCGACGTTGACGCCGAATGCAAAAATACACTTCACAACGGACAACAGCATGCCGACGAAAAATTCGGCTGTTTACGAATAAGCCGTTCGCCGTCAGCTCATACGACGCCAATCACCGCAATCGCGATAATGCCCTCGGCGGTGCTCCAAGCTTTCCTGTGACCGCGATCCTCACTCGCCGACCGAACGACTGGACAGTAGATGTCGTATCCGGATACAGCACTCAATACACGGGCGGCGGCGAGGATGGAATCATCGACGGCATCCGCGGTACGACCAATTTCGCAAGCGGCGAATGGCAGGGCGTGCAGGGAAAGCCGTATGAGGCGGTCGATCGACCTCAAGCGCGAGACCATGGTCCGCGAGGTTGGAGCAAGCTTTCTGCAGGTCGCTGGGCCGTGGATCTGGATGCCGGAACGGATCGAGTTTGAAATATCGGGCGACGGCACCGATTTTCGACGCATCGCCACCATCAGACCGAACTTCCCGCAGGCCGACATGAAGCCCACCATGCGCTCATTTGTCGAAACGATCGCTCCGGCCGGAATACCGGCTCGATACGTCCGAATAAAAGCCCATAACTTCGGCAAGATTCCATCATGGCACCTCGGTGCGGGCGGCGATCCGTGGATTTTTATCGACGAAGTGATAATCCGATGACTTGCGGAAGGCCCTGGCGTATACAGGGCGGAAAGACCAACTGCGATTCAAAAGTGAGCCGCTTCCCGCTGAATTGTGTTTGATTGGGGAATGTCTTCGAAAGTTGTCCATCATCTCGCGCATGACGCCCTCTTTGAGTTCAACCTCCCACCATTGGCTGAAATCAATCGTGACGTCGCCGCCGGAGTCTTCCGACCCTGCCGCACAGCCACTCAGCACCAACGACGCCGCAACACCGATACCGGCGATCGCCATCATCTTGCGTTTCATACTGCCTCTCCTCGTTGAGATGGACACCATCCACGATCCGGGATCGGGCCCTGCGGCGTCCGACCACCCTTTCGGTGATCTACCTGTGCCGCACTCGCGGCGTGACCCCACCATATACGACAACAGTCGAAAGCTAAAGGCTTTCTTTTCGCATCTGAAAGCACCCCATGCGCGCAAACGGAACTTGCTATTGGTTTCGTTTCACTCTATGCGAACGCTCGTTGGGCTTCGGAGACTCCGTACAGAGGCCGGTCTTCGCGCGGGACTGGCGCCGTGCTAGGCGACGATGAGCGCAGCGCCGGAAGCACTGATGGCAAGCTGAACGCTCTCGGGCATGCCGTCATCGGTGATCACCGTGTCGAACCCCGACACGTTCATCACCTTGTGACGATCCGTGCTGAACCATTTCGTGGAGTCGGCGAGTAGCACGCGCTTTCGTGCGGCGGCCGCGAGTGAGCGCTTCGATTCCGCGATGTCGAACGTGCCCTCGACGACGTCATGATCGAGATCCATGCCACCGGCACCCAGGAACGCAACGTGCGCGATCTCGCCCTCGAGTCCCTGCTGGCGCACCGACCCCACGGTGGCCGCAATCCGCGGCACGAGTCTCCCGCCGAGCAACCGCACCTCGATGCCCGATATCTCCATGAGTGCGAGACCGATGTTGATACCGGGCGTGAGAACCACCAAGTCGGAGACCGTCGGTAACTGCCTGGCAAGACTGAAAATCGTCGTACCCGAGTCGAGGATGATCGTCATGTCGTCGGAAACGAGACGCGCGGCCGCCGCCCCGATCCGCTGCTTCGCTTCGACTGCCTGGGACACCCGGGCGTCGAATCCGACAATGGGCGCTTCGGGAAGAGTGGCCCCACCATGGACACGCGCGACTCGGCCCTGAAGTTCGAGAAGCTCGAGATCTGTTCGGATCGTCACTTCAGAGACGCCGAGACTGGCGGCGAGGTCCGCGGTGCGAGCGTTCCCGTGCTGAAACACGATGGCGAGGATTGCCGCACGACGCTCAGATGCGAACACGTGCCGACCATATCATCGCGTCCGCATGCAACTGGAACACGTCTGCTTTCAGCTTCTGACTGTTCGTGCAGGATCGCGGGCTGCTCACGGCGTCATCCGGGTGATGGCATCTTCCATGTCGGCGATCGGGTCTGAACCGATCGGAACACGCTGGCCCCCGGGCATCGATTCCGCGGCCGTCCACCAACCCGCGGCGACACCAGCCATGGCCGCACACCCGCGCGTGGCGGTCTCCTCAACCGTCGACACCACCATCGGCGGGCGGCCGATCAGGGCCTTGGCCTGTCGCCACCGCCGCGAACGCAGACCGCCCCCGGTGAGGACCGTGACACCGCCCGCATTCGTGACGGAGCGCGTGATCTCCTGGCCGCGGTTGGCGAGCAGCACGTAGAAGTCGATGAGTTCGGCCCAGGACTCGGGTGTAGGCGGCAGTCCACTGGGATCGCCGTTCTCCATAGCCAACGACGTCTCGTCGGTCACAAGGGTTCCCGAACTGGTCGCAGGAGCTCCGGCATCCAGGTCGGCGCGGTCGACTCCTGCGTGCTCGACAAATGAACGCATGGCAAGCCCAGGGCGCATCCGTTCCCACACGACGAGCAACTCGCCCGTCGTCGGCCACACTTCGAACGACACGTGCTGGTCCACAGTCAGCGCCGCCGCGCGGTGCGCAGGGTCGGCAGCCAGCGCCGAGTCCATGACCGCGATGAGCGCCTCCCCAGTGCCCATCGAGTCGGAACACCTCGCCGGGCAGAACGCCCGCTCCGACCGATGCGACTGGATGATCGTGCCCCGCGATCACGACCGGCGCGCCATCCCCCAGCCCAAGCGCGAGGGCAAGTGCCGTCCTGGCCGGCGCGGCATGCCCCGGGGGATTCGACCGGAGGCAGTGCGATGCCTCCCAGCCCGGCGGTCTCCCACACGTGCTCCAGATAGCGGCGACGGGTGCTGTCGTAGACCCCGCTCGTGACGGCGAGCCCGGCCTCCTGCCATCCTCGGCCCGTCAACTGCCAGGCGAGGGCACCGCACAGGCCGAGGAACATCCCAGCTGGCAGTTCCCGCGTCGAGGCGAGATGGCCAAGCTTGGCAACGGTCGAAGTGAGCCGAAGGTGGTTCCCCGTGCTAAGCCGGAGGCTGTCGGCACCCCAGGCCCGCTCGAGCTGAGCGACGATCTCTCCGCCTCGGTGGTCGTACCAAGAGGGAAAGGCGAGATCAGCGAGTCCGCCGTCGGCGAGGATTGTGCCGACCTCGCCCATCGAGCTGGTTCCGAGTGCCTCGATTGAGCCGGTCGGCAATCCGAGCTCCGCAATCGCGGACACTGCGGCATTGAGCATGTCGAGCACGACGAAGTCGTCACCGTCGGGTGTCGACCGAATCGGCGTCGCCACCGAGCGTGCGGCGACGAGCGCACCGTCGCGCCGGTAGGCCGCTGCCTTGATCCGGGAACTCCCGAAATCCAGCCCCACGACTACTGGTTCGCTCATATCGCCGCCTTGCGTTTCTCTTCTCGAACTAGCGTAAACGAAAACAAAAGAAAAGAGAATGCATTCATTCTGTTATGATTTGCCACATCATCCGGCGCACGGACGGAGCCAGACCGGCCCTCCAGCCTGCGCCGGCATCACGAAAGGCCGCACGCGCAATGACCCTCATCACTCTTCGGCAGGCTCTCGACCACGCCCGGGCGGGTGGATACGGAATCGGGGCATTCAACGTCACCGACATCGAGCAGGTCGAGGCCGTGCTCGACGCGGCCCGCCGCACCAAGTCGCCGGTCATCGTGCAGACCATTGTTGGTGCATCCGCCTTCGCCTCCGACGAGCTCTACTGGGATCTCCTGCTGCGCACCGTCGACCACTACGACGATGTTCCCATCGTGGTGCACCTCGACCACGGTCCCCACCCCCGACGCGTGTCGTCGTGCGATCGACGCCGGTTTCTCGAGCGTCATGATCGACGGCAGCATCGACCACACCACCGGCAAAGCCAACACGTTCGATAAGAATGTCGCCCTCACCGCAGAGGTCGTGCGCCTACGCCCGCGAGCGCGGCGTGTCGGTGGAGGGTGAACTGGGCACGATCGGTGGTTCGAAGGATGGCGCCACCCATGCCGAGATCGTGCTCGCCGACCCGCTCGAGGCGAAGGCGTTCGTCGAGCGCACCGGAGTGGACGCTCTCGCCGTCGCGATCGGAACCTCGCACGGCGCATACAAGTTCACGAGCGCACCCGACTCGTCGGTGCTGCACATGGATCTCATCGTGGAGATCGCGAGCATCATCCCCGAGACCCATCTCGTCATGCACGGCTCGTCGTCGCTTCCCGCGCACCTGCGGAAGATCATCAACGCGCACGGCGGAAACCTCCCCGAGTCGTGGGGCGTACCCGAGGAGGAGAAAGCTCGTTCAACCAAGCTCGGCGTGACCAAGATCAACCAGGGGATGGACTCGCACATGGCGTACTCCGCCGCGATGCGAACCCGACTCGCCGCCGACCCGCTCGCTGCTGACCCCGCTCCGGCCGCATCCGCCGGCCGCCAGGCGATGTCGGAGCTGGTTGCCGAGCGGATGGCCGTGTTCGGCCAAGCCGGGCACAGCGGAGACTACGTGGCCATGCCGCTCCGGGCCCCTGCGGCGTTGCCGCTGAGTGTAGCCACGCGGTGACGTCGACAGAAAACAGAAGAAGCTCCGCCCATTCGGGCGGAGCTTCTTCGTCTGGTGGACCCTAGGGGATTTGAACCCCTGACCTCCTCGATGCGAACGAGGCGCGCTACCAACTGCGCCAAGGGCCCGTGCGTCGCGCTGCGCGGGTGGACCCGCTCAGTGCGACATCCACAGTACCACCGGGGCGGCGCGCGCCGAAACGCCCACTCAGCGCGAGAGCGACCAGGTCGTGACGTCGCCATCGGCCCGCACGCGGTAGGTCGCCTCCGTCGGAGGCGATCCCGAGCCCGCCGAGACCGAGCGGCGACGAGATCTCGACGGCCTGAGCATCGAGGATGACCCGGATCGGACCGGCCGCGGGCATGCTCCACGGTTCCGCTCCCCCGATGACGGTCAGCTCGCCGTCCGCGAGACGGAGCGTCACGACGGCCGCGTCGGCGGCCTCGACACGAGCTCGCCGGCGTCACCCGGAGTCCACACCACGTCAAGCGCGGTGCCCGCCTGCCGTCTGCCGCCGGTACCGCTCGACATCCGGGTGCGGAGTGGCCACGAGCACATCGCCGTCCAGGCTCAGCACGTGCGGCAGGGAGTGCGCGCTCGCCCAGCCGGCGTCGAGATCGTGCACGCCGCGCATCCAGAACGTGAGACAAGGCCGACCGTCCGCATCCCTGAAGAACGACGGCGCGTAGTAGCTCGGCCCGTGGGTCAGCCGACCCCAGGGCTCGGCGGTGAACCGGCCATCGGCGTAGGTGCCGACCGCGTAGCCGACGTGCAGCAGCACGTCGTCGTCCCAGATCGACGAGACCATCACGTGACGACCGTCGACTTCGATGATCTGCGGGCATTCCCAGAGCGCGCCCATCCAGACGGGGTCGGTCTCGTTGGTGGAACGCTGGATCGCGATGCCCTCGTAGTCCCACGAAGCGAGGTCTTCCGAGCGGTAGGAGAGCGCGGCGGCGGTGCCGTCAGTGAGGCCCGCGGCCACGAACATTCGCCACTGGTCACGGTCACGCATCACGAACGGATCGCGGTAGTTCAGGACGTCGAGCTCGGCCGGGGCGCCGGCGACGACGTCGCCCTTCGTCCACTCGATCCAGTCGTCGTCGACGGGCGTCGCGACGCGCACGCGCCCGATGCCGATGTTCGGCCGGGATGTCGAGGTGTAGAAGATCCGCGTCGCGCCCGCGTCATCCTGCACGAGGCATCCACTCCAGATGCCCTCATCGCCGTCGCCGGGCGCGATGGCGACCGGCAGCGTCGTGCAGCGACAGCAGGTCCGGTCCGACCGCGTGCCCCCAGTGGCAGTTCGGCGCCCAGACGGTGCTGTCGGGCACGTACTGGAAGAAGGAGTGGTACTGGCCGTCGCGATAGGTGATGCCGTGCGGGTCGTTGATCCAGCCCCGGTCTGCGGTGTAGTGGAACTCGGGACGCACGATCACTGCCCTTCCGAGTCGAAGCGGGCACGGATGTCG
Source organism: uncultured Actinomycetota bacterium (assembly GCA_963790235.1). GTDB lineage: Bacteria > Actinomycetota > Actinomycetes > Actinomycetales > Microbacteriaceae > Rhodoglobus. The sequence continues at coordinate 105,790 of CAWBNZ010000005.1, read as the reverse complement.
CGGGCGATCGTGACGTTGCCCGCCTCCCACTCGTCGATCTGGCTCTGGCGCTCCGCACGCATGGCGTCACGCAGCCGAACGAACTCCTCCATGCGGGCTTTCGCGGCATTCCGCATCTCGGACTGCTCGTCGGTCAGCGGCGGGAGTGGCGCCTCGATGACCCGATCCACCGGCCGCAGCGGCAGGCGCTCGTCGACGTCGGGAATGGTGAGCGCCGGCGACGGAAGGGTCTGGTACCAGTACGCGGTCGACGACCAGTCGTCGGAGAGGTGGTTGCCGTGACCGTGCTCGAAGGTCACCTTGATGCGCTGCTCGAAGCGGATCGGATCGACCATGTGGAACCGGTAGCTGTGGTGGAAGCCGGGCACATCCTCCTCGTGCACGATGGTGCCGTTGAACTGGTACGCGTTGTGCTGCATGCCCCACGCGTGGCCGAAGTAGTCCTCCATGCCCGTGCCGTGCAGGCTCGGCGGCCAGGTGTCGTCGTCGATGAAGATCATGTCGTCGCCCTCGCCCCACCACGAACCCTGGAAGTGGCGCACCGCGAGCGTGCATCCGACGTAGTGACCGCGGCCCTCGGTCTCGAGGGCGACGTAGTTGCTCGCTCCGTCGAGATTCGCGACCGTGGTCTCGATGCTGTTCGCCTGCAGGTCCGGCCCCCAACCCTGGTTGGGCAGTGCGCGCTTCCAGTGGGCGTGGAAGTAGACCGTGTCGTCAGGGCAGCGGCTGCTTGACCAGTTCGTAGTCGATGTAGAAGTACTGCAGGTACGGGATGTCGTTCTGGTTCTCGACGACCACGCGCGCTCGACTGGAGAACGGCATCCGGAAATAGCTGTTGAATGCGGCGCTGCCACCGAACGTGTGCAGTTCCGACTCTTTGGCGGAGACCGAGAGCGGCAGTGAGTCGTAGGAGCCGGACAGGGAGTTCATCAGGCCGAAGAAGTCACCGAGCGGAGCGATCACACTCGGCGTCTCCTGGTCGTCCCAATAGATCTTGAGCACGATCTTGCGGTAGTAGTCCGGGTCCACGACCTCCCAGCTGACACCGAGGGCGTTGTGGATCTCGAGCATGGGCACGCCGACGACGTTCGGGTCGATCTGGCCGGGTCCGGGCTGGATGCGGCAGGACTGCGTCATCCAGATGTGCGTGATGAATCCGGGACCCTGCAGGTCGGCGAGCGTGCGCTCCTCGCCGGGCATGATGATCCAGTTGTCCCGGTTGCGCCCGGTCTGGTCGAAGCTCGATGCTCGAGCGGTTCGTGCCGGCCGTGCGTGGGTCAGCTCGCCCAGCAATCCGCCGGGAGTGAGGGGGTCGGTCATCATCGTCCTTCGTCATCGTGCAGGTGCCTGTTTGCGCGTCGAAACGTTTGCGCGTGTGGGCGATGCTAGGTCATCACCATCTGCAGCGCAAGGCGAGCAATGTGCCGCGTGATAATCGTTTCGATGCCGGATCGTCTAGATTGACGTGCAACTGACGAAGAAGTGGCGGTACCCATGGCGACCATCGTGCAAGTGGCGAGTCTGGCGGGCGTCTCGACGTCGACCGTCTCCCATGTGCTGAACAACACGCGCCCAGTCGAACCAGAAACCCGCAAGCGCGTCGTCGATGCCATCGAGCAGACCGGCTACCGGCAGGATGCCCTGGCCCGCGCGATGCGCAGGTCACGCACCGACAGCATCGGCCTCGTCATCCCCGACGCCGGCGAGCCCGCCTTCGCCGAGATGGTGCACGGTGTCGAGAAGGCGGCCGCCGACGCGGGTCTGACCCTCCTGCTCGCCAACTCAGCCGAGGATGCCCAGCGCGAGTTCCGCGCCGTCAACACCCTGCTCGATCGCCGAGTCGACGGGCTCATCCTCGCTCGTGCCGCCGAGTCGCTGCCGGCCCTCATGCCCGTGCTCGAGGGCGACAAGCGCCCAACCGTGCTGCTCGACAGGCTCGTGAGCGAGCTCCCGTTCGACCAGGTGGCGGCGGACAACCGCGAATCCATGCGCCAGCTCGGGGCACACCTCATCGCTGCCGGACACCGCCGGTTTGCCATCGTCGCGGGCGACCAGCGGGTGTCGGCGCTGCGCGAGCGCCGCGATGGGTTCACGGATGCCGCTGCATCCGCCACCCTCGACGCGACCGAGCAGTCCGTCATCCTCGGGGTCGACCCGCTCGCCATGCGCACGGAACTGGAGCACGCGCTCGATCCCGCCCGCGGCATCACGTGCGTGATCGCATGCAGCACCCCGCTCGCCGTGCTCACCCTCGAGACCCTGCACGCCCTCGAGCGCAGCATCCCCGAGGATGTCGCGTTCGCGACGTTCGACGGATTCGCCCACGGTGACCTGTTCGAACCGAAGCTGACCACGGTGCGACAGCCCGCGTTTGAGATGGGCGTCGCCGCCGTAGAGCTGCTCACCCAGCGGATCCTCACGCCAGACGCGGGATCTCGCACCGTGCGGCTGCAGCAGCAGATCGGGTGGCGCGCGTCGACCGAGGGCTTCGACATCCACGCATCTGGTCGTTAGGCGAGCAGCTTGACAGCCGCCAGATTCGGTCCTACTGTCGCAGACAATCGTTTCGCGCAAACGTTTCGATGCGACCGGCCAGCACCCCGGGCCGACTCCCACCCATCAAAGGAGATGCACATGTCCCCCTCACGTTCCCGCTCTCGGGCACCGTGGAGCGCAGCCATTGCGGCGCTCGCCATTGCCGCCACGTCCATCGCGCTCGCCGGATGCACCACTGGCGGCGGCTCGAACGACGGCACCACGACCATCACGCTGTCCATGCAGAATCCCGACGTGAAGACCGCCGATCCGGCCACGTGGGCGATCGTCGAGGCGTTCCAGGACGCCAACCCCGACATCACGGTCGAGGTCAGTGGCGAAGCGGTGGCAGAGCATCTCCAGAAGCTGTCGATCGCAGCGCAGAGCGACACGCTGCCCGACATCTTCTGGGTCTACAAGGCCACCGCCGTCGAAATGGTGGCGGCCGATAAGCTGCTCGATCTGGCTCCCATCCTCGACGACCTTGGCCTCACCGAGAAGTTCCCGGCGAGCACGGTCTCCAACTTCTCGGTCGACGACATGATCTTCGGTGTGCCCTACCAGGGGCTGCTGACGGGGCTTTGGTACAACAAGCAGATCCTCGCCGACAACGGGCTCGAGGTGCCCGTCACGTTCGACGAGTTGGTCACCGTAGCCGAAACGCTGAGCGCGAAGGGCATCACGACGATCTCCAACGGCGCGAATCAGTCGTCGTTCAGCGTCTGGAGCTTCTTGGTCGATCTCGACCGGTTCGGCTACGAGGACAAGATCAGCGGCATCCTCGATGGCTCGGAGAGCTACGACAACCCCGACTTCCTGCGGCTCTACGAGCACATCGCCGAACTGCGCGACGCCGGGGCCTTCGCCTCGAACGTGTCGACCCAGACGTACCAGCAGGCCGTCGACCAGTTCACGAGCGGCAACGCGGCGATGCTGGATGCCGGCGTGTGGGCCTCAAGTGCCATCCAGGATGCCGGCATCGATGCGGGTTTCTGGAAGGGACCGGAGTTCTCCGACGGCGTCGGCGAGCAGAACATCATCATGAACGTCGCATCCGCTCCGCTCACCGTCGCCGCGAGTGTGGCCGACGACCAGGCCAAGCTCGACGCGGTGACGAAGTTCATCGAGTTCTACTACAGCGATGAGGCGCAGCAGTTGCTCGTCGACAACGGGCAGCCCCCGGTCACGACCTACGTGGCGCAGCTCGACGAGTCGACGCAGAGCGCGCTCAAGGCGGCCCTGGATGCGACGCTCGCCGATGGAGTCACCAGCCCCGAGACGCAGCCCGACCTGATCGTGTCGACGGCAGTAGCCAGCGCGATGTACGACAGCATCTACGGTGTCATCCAGAACCAACTGACACCGCAGCAGGCCGTCGAACTGGTGCAAAAGGCGATCGACGCCGAGTAGGGCCTCCGGGCCCGGCGGAAACGCCGGGCCCCAGGTCGGCTCTCTTCACGCAACAGAAAGGCGGACCCCGTGGTCTGGGTCAGCTCCCGCTGGAAGATCCTCGTCATGATCGCTCCAGCCGTGATCCTGTTCTCGCTGTTCGTCATCTATCCGGTGCTCTACTCGATGGGGTACAGCCTCACGAAGTTCCAGGGCTTCGGTGATCCGGAGTTCATCGGGTTCGACAACTACGTGACCCTCTCGCAAGACCCGTTCTTCTGGCAGTCACTGCAGAACACGCTCGTGATCCTCGTGGTCAGCATCGTGCTGCTCGTACCGCTCTCATTCGGTCTCGCGCTCCTGCTGCGCAGGCGCGTGCCGGGCGGTGGCGCGCTCCGCGCGCTCGTGTTCGCGCCCGCGATCATCGCCCCGATCCTGGTCGGGCTGATCTGGGTGTTCATCCTCGATCCGAAGATCGGGCTGCTCAACCGGATGCTCGCCGGGGCATCGATCGCGCCGGTGCAGTGGATCGGCGGCGACATCCTCACGCCCTACGCCATCTCGTTCGTGTTCATCTGGAGCAGCATCGGCTTCGCCATGACGATCTTCTACGCAGGACTGCAACTGCTGCCCGGCGATGTCATGGAAGCCAGCGAGATCGATGGGGCGAGCAGCTGGCAACAACTGCGGTACGTGAAGATTCCGATGATGCGCGAGACGTTCGCGATCGTCACCATCCTGATGATCACCAACGTGTTCAAGATCTTCGAGCTGGTCTACATGCTCACGGGCGGCGGCCCTGTGCATCGCTCCGAGACGCTCGTGAGTTACATGTACTTCATCACGTTCACCAACCAGCAGTACGGGCTGGGGATGGCGATCGCCGTGATCGTGACCCTGCTCGGAGCGATCGTGTCGGTCGGCTACCTCTACCTGTCGCGCGAGCGGAGAACAGCATGATCGCCGGGCGCGGGCGTGCGCGGTCCGGCGCGATCATCGCAGGGGTCGCGGCATACCTGGTGACGTTCCTGATTCTGTTGCCGCTGCTCTGGATCGTGCTGCTCTCGTTCCAGCCGAGCGCGAAGATCCTGAACGATCCGTTCTCGTTCGTCGCACTCACGCTCGATAACTACGTGAACGCGATCACGTCGCTTCCCCTGTTGCAGATGTACGCAAACACGATCTTCGTCGCCCTGGTGTCGGTGACGGTGGGGGCTGCGGTGTCGTTCATGGCGGCGTTCGCGCTCACCAGGCTCGTGTTCCGGCGCCGGCGGGTGCAGTCGGGCATCCGGTTCTACCTGCTCGCCGGGCTCGCGGTGCCGGTCTACATCCTGTTGTTCCCCGTGTACCGTCTCGACCTCGCGCTCGGTGTGTTCGGCACCTACGCGGCGCTGATCCTGCCGTACATCGCCGTGACGATCCCGTTCAACACCCTGTTGCTCACCGGGTTCCTCAGGGAGTTCCCCACCGAGATCGAAGAGGCCGCCATCATCGATGGTGCCGGCCTGTGGCGCCTCGTGACCAGCATCGTGCTGCCGCTGATGCGCCCGGTGATCGCGACCATCCTGATCTTCAATGTGGTCTATGTGTTCAACGAGTTCCCGTTCGCATCGATCCTCATCAACGACCCGGACCTCGTGACGGTCTCCCTGGCGGTCTCACGATTCCAGGGCCAGTTCACCGTCGACTACGGCGGCATGATGGCGTCGGCGACACTCGTACTGCTGCCACAGCTCGTGATCTACGCGATCTTCCAGCGCCAGGTGATCGCCGGGCTGACGGTCGGTGCAGTGAAGGGGTAGGCGCGACGACGCCTTAGCGCCACGAGACGTACCGGCCGAACCGGAGCAGGTCCGCAACGCTGAACGCCGCATCCCCCAGCCCAACGTCGAGCAGCCGCTCGAACATCCGCCGGTCGTGCTGCGCGGCGTTGATGACGGTGTCGAGCACGATCCTGAAGTCGATGAGTGGGTACAGCATCCGCGCCTGCCGGTGCTGGCGCCCGAACCGATCGCGGAGCGCCTTGGCGTAGACCGCGCCGGGGTCGGGCGCCGTGACCGCCGCGCGCCCGGCGAGCGCGCCCGACACGATCGCGCTGTAGATCCCCTCCCCCGTGAACGGACTGATGAGGGATGCCGCATCCCCGACCAGCAGCACCCGCCCGACCGCGGGGCGCGGCTTGCGCACCGTGAGGGGCAGCGTGTGGCCCTTGAGCTCGACACCGTCCAGCTCGTACTCGGGCAGCAGCTCGCCCAGCCGCCGCACGAGGTTCGCGCGGTCGTGGTCGGGCGCGGCCGACGACATCCCGTAACCGACGTTGGTGGTGCCGTGCGCCGTGGGGAAGGCCCACGCGTAGCAGAGGCCGCCGGCGCGGCGGCTGTCCCAGCGCAGCATGATCTCGCGCGGGGCATCGGCGGGGGTGGGCACGTAGCCGCGGATCGCGACGGCGAGCGCGCGGCCGCGGTTCGACGGTTCGCCGAGCGCACGGCGCACGATGGAGTTGCTGCCGTCGGCTCCGATCACGACGTGGGTGGTGTGCTCATTGACCTGCACCGCGTTGTTGACCTGCGCCGTGGCTGCCGCGGCATCCTGCACGACGGCCGTGACCCGCTCGACGCGGAACTCGGCACCCGCGGCGATCGCGGCCCGCAGCATCCTCTCGTCGAACTGGGCGCGGGGCACTACCCGGCCGGGCGAATCGACGACCGCGGACTCGCCCGCCCCACCGGGCGCCACCAGTCGCACACGCGGCACCTCCTCCTCCGGCTCGGTCGCGCTGATGCCCAGCCGCTCAAGCTCGGCGAGCGCGTGCGGCGCGATGCCGTCGCCGCACACCTTGTCGCGTCCGATCGGCTCGCGGTCGAGCATGAGCACGCGCGCATCGGGGCGCTCACGCAGCGCGGAGACCGCGGCGGCCGATCCCGCCGGACCGGCTCCGACGACGATCAGATCCCAGTCGGGCACAGCTCCGACGATAGGGCGTGTCTGACAAACCCGCACACGCTGCGGTGCGGGTTTGTCAGACACGCCCTAGCCTGCGGCCCGGCGGCGGGCGAGCACCGCGTCGAGGTCGCGCAGCGGTGCCGAGCCGTCGGTTGGGACATCCACGATGCCCATCGCCGCCAGGCGCTGGTCGAGGGCGGCAACCTCACGCTCGGGTGGTCGCTGCGCGCGCTCGGCCTCCGCAGCGACGCGAACGGCAGGATCAGCCATGGTGGATGGCGCCACCACCGGCCTCGACAGATACACCGGCTTCGGCACCCGCACCGGCGTCCACTCCCGCTCGGGCGCTGTCGCAGTGGACTCGACGGGCTCCGACATCCGCACCGTGCGAGCCACCCGTGGGGCAGCCCCCGCCGCGCTCCGTGCCCTGGACACCCCGGCCAACCGCCCGAGCAGCGCGACCGATGCCACGGCGGCGATCGCGGACACACCGAGCACGAGCCATCCGCCCGCGACCGCACCCGTGCCGACCATGAGCACGAGCTGCACGACCCCGGCGACGATGGATGTGAGCAGAACGAGGCTCGTCACGGCTCGTGTGCGTCGAAGCCGCAGGGTCGCGAGCGACACGACGCGCTCGACCGGCATCTGGGCGGGCGCGGCACGCTGAGGAGTCGCCGGCCGCGCGGGCGACGCTGGTGCGACCGGAATGCTTGGCGCAATCGAAATACTTGGGGCGATCGACGCCCTCATGGCCGCCGGCACCTCCGCAGTCTCCGACAGCACACGGATGGTCTGCTGGAGCCGCACGGCGTTGCGCTCGGTCGCGAGGTACTCGCGCCGCTTGAGCCAGTTCGGAATGAGGTAGACCATCCACAGCGCGGCGGCGACCGCGAGCATGAGCCCGCCGCCGACACCGTTCAGTTCCATGCGCACAACGGTACGAGCCGATGCCCGATCGCCGGGGATGCCGCGCTGTGCGCGGCAAGGCTCACAGCAGGGGCTTCTGGGCCTTCGCCCTGTCGGCCGCCGGAACGATCGCATCCCGCTCTGGCACCTTGCCGTCGAGCCAGCGGCGCAGCACGCCCTGCGGCAGCTCCTCGACGGTGAGCGCGAAGCAGAAGTGGTCGCGCCAGTCGCCATTGATGTGGATGAACCGCCGCCGCAGCCCCTCGTACCGAAACCCGAGCTTCTCCACCACCCGCAGGCTTGGACCGTTCTCCGGACGGATGCAGATCTCCATGCGGTGCAAGCCGAGCGTGAAGAAGCAGTGGTCGGTGGCGAGTGCGACCGCGGTCGGCGTCGCGCCGCGCCCCGCGAACCGCTCGGAGACCCAGTAGCCGATCGTCGCGGAGGAGAGCGAGCCGTAGCTGATCGACGAGACGTTCAGTTGGCCGGCGACGTCACCATCCACCTCGATCACGAACGGCAGGCCGAGACCCGCGCGCGCGTTCTGCTGCAGGTTGCGGATGCTCGAGCGCACGTCGAAGTTCATCGGTCCGTGCGGGTTGGTCGCCTCCCACTTGCGCAGCCAGGTGCGGTTCGCAAGCAGCTCGCGCTCGAGCGCGCGCGCATCGCGCAGCCGGATCGGGCGGATCGTCGTCATCCCCTCGGTGAGGGTGGGGATGGATGCGGCCACTGACTAGTCCAGGTGCGACGCGAACGACTTCAGCCACGGGCGGAGCTCTGGACCGAGGTCGTCCCGCTCGACCGCGAGCTGCACGATGGCCTTGATGTAGTCGAGGCGGTCGCCAGTGTCGTACCGGCGGCCACGGAACACGACGCCGTACACGCCGCCGGCGATCGTCCTCGGTCGCGAGAGTGAGCAGGGCATCCGTGAGCTGGATCTCGTCGCCCTTGCCGGGCGCGCGTGCGCTCGAGCACGTCGAAGACCTCGGGCTGCAGCACGTAGCGGCCGATGACGGCGAGGTTGGATGGCGCCGTGCCCTGGGCAGGCTTCTCCACAAGCCCCGTGACCCGCACCACATCCTCGTCTTCGGTCGCCTCGACCGTCGCGACGCCGTACATGTGGGCGACGGCGGGGTCGACCTCGAGCAGTGCGATCACGGACGCGCCCGCGTTGCGCCTGCACCTCGATCATGCGCGTGAGCAGCACATCGCGCTCGTCGATGATGTCGTCACCGAGCAGCACCGCGAACGGCTCGTCGCCGACGTGCATCCTCGCGCGCAGCACGGCGTGGCCGAGCCCGCGCGGATCGCCCTGGCGCACGTAGTGCACCTCGGCGAGGTCGGTCGAGTAGTTGACCTTCTCGAGCCGAGCGGTGTCGCCCTTCGCCTCGAGGGTCGCCTCGAGCTCGCCGACGCGATCGAAGTGGTTCTCGAGCGCGTTCTTGTTGCGGCCCGTGATCATGAGCACGTCGGTCAGACCGGCCGCGACCGCCTCCTCGACGACGTACTGGATCGCCGGCTTGTCGACGACCGGAAGCATCTCCTTCGGCATCGCCTTCGTGGCAGGCAGGAAGCGAGTGCCGAGGCCTGCCGCGGGGATGACTGCTTTGGTGATGCGAAAGGGCATGGAACACAGGCTATCGGTGGGCACTGCGACGAGATGACCGTGCCCGAGTGAACGTACAATCTCCCCATGGCGGAACAGTCGCTCGACGTGGTTGGCCGCGAGAAGCGCGCGCTGCGAGCCGACCTCCGCGAGCGGCGGCGGGTCACCCCTGCGGCAGAACGTGCCAGGGCGGATGCCGCGATCACCCAGCATCTCGTGCAGCTCGCGAGCGACCTCGGCTCCCGGTCGATCGCGGCGTACCTCTCCACCCGCGACGAGCCGGGCACGCGCGAGTTCCTGTCGTGGGCGTGCGAGCGCGGCATCCAGGTGCTGCTGCCCGTGTCGCGGCAGGACGGCCTGCTCGACTGGGCGCCGTACGACGGCAACGAGGAAGACGTCGACCTGCTCGGGATGCCGACACCGACCAGCGAGCTGCTCGGCCCGATCGCCATCAACTCGGTCGACCTCATCGTCGTGCCCGCGGCGGCCGTGGACCGCAAGGGCATGCGCATGGGCTGGGGGCTCGGCTACTTCGACAAGACGCTCGGATCGATGGAGAACTGCCCGCCCGTCTATGCTGTGATCTTCGACGACGAACTCGTGGATGCCGTGCCAACCGAGCGCCATGACCAGCCGGTGGACGGGGTCGTCACCCCCTCCGGCATCGTCGCGTTCGACCGCTGAGCTCCCCGCCAAGAACCCCTGCCGCCCCACTCCGTTTGAGGACACCGTGCCCACCTATTCGTACCGTTGCGCTGATTGCGATCATGCGTTCGACATCCACCAGGCCTTCACCGACGACAACCTCACGATCTGCCCGAACTGCGGCGGCAAGCTGCGCAAGATCTTCTCGCCCGTCGGCGTGAGCTTCAGCGGGTCGGGGTTCTACCGCAACGACAGCCGTGCCGAAGCGAAGTCGTCGAAGTCGAAGTCGGACTCAGCCTCGAAGTCGGACTCGTCGTCGAAGTCGGAGGGCTCGGCGAAGTCCGAGGCGTCAGCGAAGTCGGATGCCGCCCCGAAGTCGGACTCGGCGTCGAAGTCGGACTCGTCGTCATCGTCGCCCAAGAAGGAGTCGAAGCCCTCGGGCAAGAAGGAGAAGCACTCGTGATCAACGGGTTCAAGGAGTTCCTGCTGCGCGGCAACGTGATCGACCTCGCGGTCGCGGTAGTGATCGGCGCTGCGTTCACGGGCATCGTCAACGCGCTCGTGCAGCAGGTGTTCAACCCGGCCATCGGTGCGCTGTTCAACACCGAGTCGCTCGCGACGGCGTTCGCGGTCGAGATCCCGACGACATCGGGTGGCACGGCGACGATCGTGTTCGGCGCGGTCATCGCGGCGCTCGTGCAGTTCATCCTCGTCGCGCTCGTCGTCTACTTCGCGCTCATCGTGCCGATCAACACCCTGCAGCGTGTGGCGTTCGCACGCCGCAAGGCGGCGGCCGAGACCGAAGCCGTGAAAGACACCCCGCCGACCGAGCTCGAGTTGCTCGCCGAGATCCGCGACCTGCTCGCGAAGCAGAACGGCGCGAAGCCCGCCGCGTAGGGTTCCGGCGCGCATACCCTCCAGTGGACGGCGAGCAGAACTAGTAGTGCGGAGGCTTCTCCGCCTTCAGGCGGTCGTCGTTCTCCGTGAGCACGTGCCGCTCGGGCTCCGGTGCCGGATTGGGGTCGGACCCCGGCGGCGGCGCAGTGGTCGCGCGACGACGCACCTTGTAGATGCGGATGCCGTCTTCCGTGCCGGGTTCGGGCTCGATCATCAGGGCGTGTCTCCTTATCCCTCGCCGTAGCGAGCAGAACGCGGTGTGGTGCCGTGCAAGGCGGAGGAGGGAGTCGATGCAGGCGGCATCGGCGACCGACGACAACACAGCACGGCGCCACACCGCGCTCGCACAGTAGGTGAGGGATAAGGAGACACGCCCTAGTCGGAGGGCTTCGACGGCGACTGCTCATCACTCTCGTCGTCGAATCCGGACTCGCCCGGCAACTCCGACCACGGGACATACGAGTCCTTGCGCGCGTACGGCGGCATCGATCGCTCGGCGTCGCGCTCGCGCTTGCGAACGCGCGGGGAGAGGTAGCGGCGCAGGCCACGCGGCTGCTCATCGTCGGGCTGGTCTGCGGCCGCCCGCACCTCTGCTGGTCGATGAGCCGCCGGCGGCACCGCCAGGGGCTGCTCCTCGGCGAGCCTCGCGGCGAGCTTCTCCGCGAGCGTCTGCGGCACGACTGTCTCGACCCGCTCTGGCTCGACCCGCTCCGGCTCGACCGCGCTCCGGCTCGACAGGCTCTGGCTCGACGGGCAGCTCGGGTTCGGGCGCAGCGCTCGCCTTACCCTCGGCCTTCGCCTCGACCTCCGGCTCGGGGCCAGGCACGAGATCTTCAATCGCGGGCGGACCGAACTGGTCGAGCGCGAGCTCGCTCGTGCGCGGAAGCTCGAATGCTGGGTCATCGGTCGCCAGGTCGTCGGCCGCCAGGTCGTCGGCGGCGGCATCGACTCCGACCGGCGCTGGCAGATCGATCGGCTCGGTCACCTGGTCGGATGACACGCTCCACGCGGGCTCGAACATCGGCGCTGCCGCGGCTGCGGGGGTGACCTGCTCCAGGTCGCCGAACCCAGGGCCGTAGTTCTCGGTGTCGGCGGCGGCCGACGCCTCGCGGGCCGCGCGCTCGGCTGCAGCCTCGGCGGTCGTCGCCGCTTCGGCCGCGGCGTAGGTCTCCTCGACGGCATCCTCGTGCGCCACGTACGGCGCTGCCGGAATCGCGATCGGCTCGGTCACGGGCGCCGCGTCGGCGCCGAGCAGCTCCATCACGCGGGTGGCGACGGCGTCCGGATCGCTGAACAGTTCGAAGGAGTGCACGCGCAGGTAGTGCCAGCCGAGCCGGCGCAGCAGTTCGGGGCGCAGGCGCAGGGACTCGCGCAGGCTCGCACGGTGCAGCACGGCATCCGTCTCGATCGCGACGCAGATACCGCCGTGGGATGCCACGAGCCCGAGCTTGCCGCGGTGACCGAGGGCCACGCGCAATCCACGGTGCTCGAGTCGACGCGCGAGGTCGACGAGCATGGGGTCGGAATCGTCGGGCAGCGGGGATGCCGTGAGCCGGGCATCCACGTCGCTCAGGATCTCAGCGAGCGCGACCGCGCCGTGACGCATGCGGGTCTCGTCGATGTCGTCGGGCTTGAAGCACGCGACGATCACGAGCGAGCGCCGCGCTCGGGTCATCGCGACCGCGAGCAGCCGCTCGCCGCCGTCTTCGCCGAGCGAGCCGAAGTCGCTGAGCACGCGACCGTGCGGGGTGCGGCCGTAGCCGATCGAGAAGATGACGCGGTCGCGGCTCTGCGCGACGGATTGCTCGATCGTCGAGACCGTGAACGGCTCTGCGCGGTCGCCGATGATGAAGTCGGCGAGCTCTGGCTTGTCGCTGACCGCGACGAGCACCGCCTGCATGACGCGGACCGCGTGCGCCTGGCTTGCGGTGATCACCATGAGCGACTCGCGGCTGCGACGGGTGGCGTGATCGAGCACGAGCTCGACGACGCGTGCGACCTCCGCGTCGGGGCTCTCGACCGCGCCCGAGTCCGGGTCGGGCAGGCCGTGGCCGTCTGGCACGTACTCCAGCGAGATGCTGCCGTGCCCGAGGAACGTGCCGGCCCAGGGCAACGACGCGATCCGGCCGCCGTAGAAGCGGCGGTTCACGAGCTCGGCGAGATCCTCGCCGCCGGGGCGGTAGCTGCGGGTGAGCGTGAGGATCGGCAGCAGCTCGCCGAGTCGAGCGAGCGCGGATGACGCGTGCACGTCATCGCGCGACACCTCCGCATCGGCGACCGACGACGAAGGGAAGGCACCCACCGACGGATCGGTGACGGACACATCGAAGGGCGCTGGCGTCTGCGTGACCGGGTCACCGAACACAACGACCTGCTTCGCTCGGCGGATCGCTCCGACGTTCTCGGCGATCGTCGTGGCGCCCGCGTCGACGAGGATCACGGCGTCGAAGCTGAGCGAGTCGGTGATCTCGTGCACGTCGTACGGTGACGCGAGCCACACCGGGGCGACGGTGCGCGAGAGGTGCGGTGCGGTGGTCTGGAGGTCGAACGAGGTGATGCGCTCCTGCCGCAGGGCGCGCTTGAGCGCGGCCGCCTCGTCGGGCCAGTCGACGAGACCGAGCTTCCAGGTCTCGGCGAGCTGCCACGACAGCAGCTGGGCGGAGCCGGCGGCGTGCGCTTCATCCACGAGCCTGAAGTCGGCCTCGAGTCGATCGAGCACCGACGTGTTCGCGCCGAGCAGGGCGCGGTCGCGTTCGAGCAGGGAGGCGAGCGCCGACTTCCACCACGCGAGCTCGAGCTCTGCGGCGACCTGGGACTCCGGCACGTGACGGCGGGCGAGGTCCTCGATGAGCGGGTCGAGCTCGTACTCGCGCATCGATGCGACGAGCTGCGTGCGCTCCTGCAGGTTGTGCAGCACCTCGGACTCGGCGGCGAGTCCCTGCACCTTCGCGAGCAGCGCGGGCACGGGCATCGCACCGAGCGACGACTCCTTGGTCTGGTGACCGAGCGGGACGTCGAGGGCCGCGAGATCCTGCGACACTGACTGGTACGCGACCTGCACGTCACCGATGCCGACCGGAACCTCGGGCGTCGCACCCTCGGCCACGAATCGGTGCCACAGCACGCGCTGCTGCTGGATGCGCATGAGTGCCTGGTTGAGGTCGCCGATGCGCACGCCGGGGCGCACGTACTCGAGCGCGAGCTTCTTGAGGCGCCGGCGGTTGCTCGCCGTCATGTCTGGGAAGTCGCGCTTGGGTGCGGTCGCGGCGATCAGCTCGCTGATCGAGCGGTCGAACACGGTCGGCAGGAACTTGTCGAGGGTGTCGCGGAGGTCCACGAGCAGGCGCAGGTAGATGCCGAGCTCGTTGATGTTCTGGAACGGCCGCATGTGCGTGCCCGAGAACAGGATGTTCGCGCGGTCGATGAGCCGCGGCAGCCCCTCCTCGTGCAGGCGCTTGGCGAGCAGATGAGCCTGGGTGGCCTCGACGCCGTCGGCGAAGTTCGCGCCGTACCAGGGCGAGTCGCCCGGGCCGTACTTGAACTCACCGAGGCGAGCGGCCGCGACCATGGTCTCGGCGGCGAGCGCGCGATCCATCGAGAGCCGCTCGACCGAGCCGCGCGACAGCAGCGCGGTGGTCGACGGCGGCGACGGCAGCAGGGCGAGCCGGCTGAGCTCGGTGACGCAGTCGAGCACCGAGACGGTGAGCACGGCGTCGGGCCGCGACAGGGCGCCGCGGTAGTCGAGCAGCACCTTGCGCAGGCGAACGAGCGCGTCATCCACTTCGTCGATGTTCGGCTTCTTGGCCTTCTCGCTGCGGGAGATCGAACGCACGATGTCGCGACGCAGGCTGCGCGAGGCGACCGCGAGGCCCGGCAGCCCGATGTCGGTGAGGCGTTCCGAGATCCCGTGCAGGGATGCTCGGCGCGCGCTCACGACGAGCACTCGCTTGTTCTGCGCCACGAGGCTGCCGATCGCGTTCACGATGGTCTGGGTGCCCCCGGTGCCGGGCAGCGTCTTCACGACGATCGACGACCCGGACGTGATCTGCGCGACCACCGACTCCTGCTCGGCGTCGGCATCCAGCAGCAGGGTGTCGGTCTGCGGCGCACGCTCGTCTGACGGCACGGTCTGCACGGCCTTGTACGACTCGTCGAGCTGCCACTTCGCCGCGGTGTTGCCGGCAAGTGCATCGAGCACGGGATGCGACAGCTCCCGAGCATCGGCGACCATCTCGCTCGCGACCTCCGCAAACGAGCTCACGACCAGGCGAGGGCTCACCTGGAACCACGGCAGGTGCCCGGTGAGGCCACGCAAGCGGTCGATCACGGCGTTGGGTTTGAACGTTCCGTCGTCGTCGGCGAGCGCGACGAACGCGTCGGCGTCGAGCGTCACCTGGAACTGCGCGTCGAGCGCCCGTGCGAACGCGGGGTTCAGGAACGCGTCGCCGCGCAGCTTCACCTCGAAGTCGCGGCCGTGGCGGCGAATGGCGAGCGGACGCAGCAGCACGGGCGCGCGGTACTCGCTCTCCTCGTGACGCCACTCGGCGATGCCGATGCCCAAGTGAATGCTGTCGATTCCGCGCGCGGTCGCGAGCTCGAGCCCCTTGGCTGCGATCGCCCCGGCGGCGATCTTCGCGGCACGCAGCGCCACGTCATCCCGGATCAGGCTCGACAGCAGGGTGGTCTTGCCGGTGATGAACTGCGCGAGTCCACCGGGATGCGTCGCCGAGAGTTCGATGCGAGTGCGCGGGGAGTCCACGAAGTGCAGCAGCGGCGACCGTCCGCCCAGACCGGCGAGTTCGGTTCGCCATGCCGTCCACGTCGGCTCTGCGGCGTTTGCACTCACGATTCCTGCCCCCGAACCGAGCCCGCTGAAGTCCAGATCGTGCGGAGCGGTCACTTGCATTTGCGCGCGCGCGGCATCCTCCTGGAGGTCTTCCTCCGGGAGGACATCGAAGTCGTCTTCGGGCTTACCGGCACGCCACACACCGTCACCTTAAGTGCGGAACGCCCCGCAATCCGGGAGATACCGGGAGTTTCGCGGAACGCACGGGCCGGACGCGGGCCGCACGCCGCACGTAGAATCGAGCGCATGGACAGCCCCGACGTTCTGCGGTTCGCTGTCGTGGCCATCGTCACCGCCGTCGTCGTGCTCGGCGGGCTCACGGTGCTCGGGATCGTGGCACTGTTCCGCCGCGGCGGACGCTCGGGTGGGGCGGCGATCGGGCGCGGGAACGTGAGCCGCGACATCCAGTCGATCGACACTCGGGCGGGCAGCCTGCTGCTGCAACTCGACGAGCAGCTGCGCGACAGCGACGACGAACTCGGCTTCGCGATCGCCCAGTTCGGCCTCGAGCGCTCGCGACGGTTCGCGGAGGCCGTGAAGTCGGCCCGCGCCGAAGTGACCGAGGCGTTCCGGCTCAAGCAGCAGCTCGACGACGCGTTCCCCGAATCGGATCAGCAGCACCGCGAGTGGACCCTGCAGGTGATCGCCCTGTGCGAGCGCGCCCAGCGCACGCTCTCCGACGAGACCGCGGCGTTCGGTGTGTTCCGCCGCCAGGAGGTGGACGCGGCCGCGAGCCTGCACGACCTGCGAGCGGCGATCGCGGCGACCCGCGCTCGGCTCGAGCCGACCCGCGGCACCCTTGCGCAGCTCGCCGACACCTACGATCCAGCACGTTCGGCGACCGTCTCCAGCACCGTGGATGCCGCGGCCACCCTCCTCGACGACGCAACCCGCACGGCCGACGCCGTCGCACCGAGGGTCAGCGCCACAGGCGTGAGCAACATCGCAGAGGAGCTGCAGGAGGCACGCCAACACGTGCACCGCGCACAACAGCTGCTCGACGCCGTCGACCGCACCGCCGCCGATCTCGAGGGTGCGAGCGAGGCGCTCGCCACGCTCGTTCGCGACACCGGTCGCGACCTCGCCGACGCGAAGGTGCAGCGCGACGCCGCACCGGATGCCGAGACGGGCGAGGCGATCATCCGTGCGATCGCAAGCGTCGAGACCGCACTCGCGGCCGGCGAGCGCACGAAGGATCCGATCGCCGAACTCGACCTCGTCGGCAACGCGGTCGCCGAACTCGACCTCGCACTCGCGAGCGCACGCAACCAGCAGCAGCGGCTCGAGCACGCGCGGGCGGCGCTCGTGGGCACGCTCGTCTCGGCGAAGAGCCAGATCGCCGAGGTTCGCGGCTACATCGGCGGTCGCGGCGTTGGGGTGGATGCGCGCACGCGGCTCGCTGAAGCGGAGCGCCAGCTCATGCTCGCCGAGTCGGAGGCTGACCCGGTCGAGGCGCTCGACGCCGCACGGCGCGCGGTCACGCACGCGCGCGATGCCGATGCGCTCGCGCGCTACGACACGATGTAGCGGGGCAGCGCGGGCGAGGGAGACCCCCGATTGGCCCGGATCGGCCGAACTGGCCCGGATCTGCCCAACTGGCCCGGTGATGGTCGTGCGAGCCTCGAACTGACGCCGGCGCGACCTCTTTGGCGCAAATCCGGGCCAGATCGTCAAATCCGGGCCGGCGCGCAAGCCCGGATTTGACGAGACGGCCCGGAAACACGACCTCGGGCGATTTCAGAGTGACGAACTGGCCCGGAAATCGGACGCGGGCGCGGTCCGAACGGTCAACTGGCCCGGATCGCGCTCAAGGTTGCTCGTCGATGACCCGACGCCCGGGACGGCCGTCGGCCCTGGCGTCGCGGCGAAGGCCAGAAGCGCCCTTCGCTCACCGCTCCAGCGCGCCCGCGTGCTTCGCGTACAGGAACGCCCCAATGCGCCCAATGAGCTCATACGGCATCCCGCCCGCAAACGGGAAGTTCACCGTGTCGGTCTTCTCGCGGTACGGCTCGATCGCGGCCTCGAGTCCGGGGTCGGCCGCGAAGCCGTCCGCGCGCGCGACCGGATACAGGCCGATGTGCCGCTTCCACGCCGCGAAGTGGATTGCGTACCGCCCGCCCAGCATGATCGCGGGCATGTCGTAGCGCACGCGTTCCTCGGCGTCGGGAATCGCATCGTGCAGAACCAGCCGAATCTGCTCGAGGATCGGACGCACGTCCTCGGGTTGGGCGGCGATGTACTCGTCGATCGTGGTGAACTTGGGCATGCGGTCATCCTCGCAGCAGCCCCCGCGCCCAGTCGACCCGTTCCGGTACCGCGGCTTCGCCGCCCTCTGGGCCGCCGAGACCGTCTCGGGCTTCGGCACCTACATCACGACGATCGCGCTGCAGGTGCTCGTCGTGCTCACGCTCGGCGGCACGGCGACCGACGTGGGGTGGCTCAACGCGTCGCGGTGGCTGCCGTACCTGCTGCTGGGGCTCGTGGTGGGGGCGGTGGTGGAGCGGCGTCGGCGCAAACCGATTCTGGTGACGACTGACTTGGGCCGCGGCATCCTGCTCGGGTTGATTCCACTGTTCTACTGGCTCGGCTGGCTCAGCCTGCCGGTGCTGTTCGCGTTCGTCGCCGCGTTCGGGCTGCTGACCCTGCTCAACGACGCGTCGTCGATGTCGTTCGTACCGCGGCTCGTTCCACCCGCGGGGCTGCTCGCTGCGAATGCGCGCCTCGACCAGAGCGCGTCGGTCGCGCAGACGTCTGGGCCGCTGCTGGCGGGCGGACTGGTCAGCCTCATCGGCGCTCCCCTTGCTGTGGTGGTGGATGCCGCGAGCTACCTCTTCTCCGCCATCGCGGTGTGGCGCATCCCGGTGCACGAACCCCCGCCCGCCCCCAAGACGGAGAAGCTCCACCTGCGCCGCGACATCGCCGACGGACTGCGCTGGATCTATCGCCACCACACCCTGCGGTGGGTCGCCATCGGCGGCCACCTGTGGTTCCTGTTCAACAGCATGCTCATCACGATCTACGTGCCGTTCGCGCTGCTCGGTCTCGGCCTCACGCCACTCGAGCTCGGCGTCACGCTCTCGGCGGCGGGCCTGTTCGGTCTGGTCGGCGCGCTGCTCGCAGCCAAGGCCGGACGGCGATTCGGTGCTGGCCCGACCGTGCTGCTCGGGTACCTGATCATGCCGCTCGGGTGGGCCTGCATTGCGCTGACGCCGATGAACCTCGGCGGCACCGACAACGTCTACGTGGGCACGACGGTCATCGTGCTCGCGATCGGCCAGGGCATCTACGGCTTCTGCCTCGGGCTGCAGAACGCGAACGAGATGGCGTGGCGGCAGGCGATCACCCCGGACGCGCTGCAGAGCCGTGTGAACATCACCATCCGCTCGTTCAACCGGGCGATGATCGTGGTCGGGGCGCCGCTGGGCGGGATCCTCGCGGATGCGATCGGCTACCGTCCGACGTTCTGGATCGCGATCAGTGGGTTCGTGGTGGTGGCGGTGCTGCTCGTGCTGTCGCCGTTTCGGCGGGCGCGGCATCCAGATGGCCGACCGGAGCCGAAGGCGATCTAGGTCCCTTCGTTGTACCCGGGCAGCCCGTAGTCGTGCATGATCTCGGGCAGCGGGCAGCGCTTCGCGATCAGAACCCATTCCGAGCTCGGCGGGGTTGGGTTCAGCGTCTCGGGGTACGGAAGCCAGAACGGGTAGCCGTTGCTCTCGTGGAGGAAGTCCTCACGCGACGGGAATCCGATCACGTCGATGCCGAGCGTGCGCAGGCATGGGATGTGGCGCTCAGCGAGGAAGTCGTAGAGCCATTCGAGCTGGGCGGGGCTCAGCATCCAGTCGAAGTCACCGACGGCGGGATACTGCTGGCCGCAGATCCACCACTGCACCTGCACCGCGATGCCTGCCGGACCATCCAGATCCGAGTCGTCGAAGGTCCATTCCCCCGCACTGCCGACGCTCACACCCGGCAGCGCCGCTGCATCCAGGCACTCTGTCTGGCGAATGTACGCCTCCTCGGGCGGGAGTTCCGCGACGACTGCGACGTTCGGCATCGTCGTCCCTGTCGCGATCGAATCCCACCAGTCCTGCGCCTGCACCTCGCGCATGGCGGCGATCTCCTCCGCAGTGGGTGGTGGCGGCACCGGAGTGGGTGACACGCAGCCGGCCAGCGCGCCAACGGCGAGCGTCAGCGTGACGAGCGCGACTGCGGTGCGCTGGATGCCCATGCATCCAGTGTCGCGCACCGAGCCGCGAGCGCGGCATCCACAGGCAATTTGTCAAGGGCGTGCGAATGCCCTCCTCGTGCGGCGACGATGGTCGTCACGCGTCGGGGCACGCTGGCATTTGGGGGAATGATGAGCGCACGCAGGCGTGTCAGGGACGTCATCGTCGCGACGATGAGTGCGGCCAGTGTGATTGCGCTGCTCAGCGGCTGCGCCTCCGGCGCTCCTGCTGCAGAACCGACCAAGACCATCGCCCCGGTGCAGTACGAGGAACCCGAGGATGGGTGGTGCACGGAGTACGGCGGCACCCTCACGCAGTGGAGCCACGCTGCGCTCGAGATCGATCAGCCACGGTTCGCCGAGGTGCTCGGACTCGACCTTCCCGGGCCTGCGGACTGCTACCTCGAACTCCTCGCCGGGTCCACCACCGACTCGATCGTGGCCGTCTTCATCGGAGACGACCCCGCGATCGCCGAGTTCCTGACGTCAACACTGCCTGGGCAGGGCTGGGCGGGCGCGATCGCCGATCCGTACAAGGGTGGGGTGTTCTCGCATCCCACCATCGGCGACCTCGGCTACACCTTCAGCGCGAGCGCGCGGTCGAACAGCCTGCCGATCGATGGCCCGGCAATCGTCGTCACGGTGCTGCTCGCGGGCTGAGCGCACGCGGTGGCTAGCCGGGCGACCTGTATCCCGAACTGCTCACGACTCGGAAAGGTGATGCCTTCGAAGCCGAGGGAGGCCGTCGCACCGATCACCGGTGCTCCGCGCAGGATGCCCATGCATCAATTACCTCACGCGCGTCCGCGCGTCACCACGCCGTGAGCTTCTCCGGATTCCGCATCGCCCAGATGCGCTGGACCTGCCCGTCGACGATCGCGAGCGACACGACCGCGATCAACTCGTCGCCGACCACGACCTTCAAGCCGAGCTCGCCGTTGACCAGCGTCTCCTCGATCTGGAACTCGGGCAGACCCTTGCCGAGCTGCGTGAAGCCCTTCATGATTCGGTCGGCGCCGACGAGCGGACGCTTCGTCGCGAGCACCACGCCGCCGCCGTCCCCGATGGCCACGGCGTTCGGATCGAGCAATCCCACCAGTGCCTCGACGTCTCCCGTCTCCCATGCGTGCTTGAACGAGCGGACGACGGCGGCGTGGGCCGCGGCATCCACGGGGCTTCGTCGTTCGTCGTGGATGCGACGGCGCGCGGTCGACGCGAGCTGCCGACTGGCCTCTGGACTCCTGCCGACGATCTCGCCGACCTCCGCGAACGAGTACTGGAACACATCGTGGAGCACGAACGCGACCCGCTCGGCCGGCGTCATCGACTCGAGCACGACGAGCACCGCCATCGAGACGGACTCGTCGAGGCTCACGCGGTCCGACGGGTCGCCGACGCTGCCGTCGTCGGACTGGCTGGTCCACAGCCCGCCGTTCGGCACGGGCTCGGGCAGCCACTCGCCCCAGTACTGCTCGCGGCGTGCCCGCGCTGACCCCAGCATGTCGAGGCACACCCGGCTGGCCGCCTTCATGAGCCAGGCCTTGGGATGCCGGATGCCGCCGCGCTCCGCATCGCTCAACCTGAGCCAGCGCGCGTAGGTCTCCTGCACGGCATCCTCGGCGTCGGTGAGGGATCCGAGCATCCGGTAGCAGAGGCCGAGCAGGGCGCCGCGTTCGGCGAGGCCGGCACCCATCGCCGAAGTGCGCGTCACGTCGTCATCCATACAACCAGCGTGCCAGCACCGAGCGCACTTTGGCGGTCACGGTCAGTCGGCCACGCGAGTCCGGCCGCAGGATGGCGGGCCGCACAACCTCGCGGCCAACCAGCCGAAGCCGCTCAGCAGCGCTCACGGGCTCGTGCACCTCGACATACTCGCCTCCCGGCATCCTCACGATGCGACCCGTCTCGTAGCCGTGCTCGGCGATGTCGCGGTCCTTGCGCTGCAGGCCGAGGCAGATGCGCTGGGTGATCGTGAACGCGAGCGGCGGACCGATGATGAGCGTCACCTGCAGCGTGATGAGCAGACTCTCGGCGCCGAGGTGCAGCACGTACGCGATCGTGTCCGACCCCGCGGCCGCCCACAGCACGCAGTAGAACACGATCGCGGCGACCCCGAGCGCGGTGCGGGTCGCCGCATTCCGCGGACGGTCGAGCGGGTGCTGGTCGAACCGCAGCGATCGCGGATCGTTCGCGATGAACCGCTCGACGAACGGCCAGAGCGCGGCGACCACGAGGAACAGGCCTGAGACCGCGACCGGAATCAGGATGGCAAGGGTGATCGTGTAACCCATCCATTCGAACTCCCACCCGGATGGCGCGAGCCGCTGCGCCCCGTCGAGGAACGCGAGGTACCACACCGCTCCCGCACCTGCCGAGGCGTTGCCCGGATCCGCGGGACCGTAGGTCGCGACCGGGTTCACCGAGACGAGCGCCGCGATCGCGGTGAGCACGCCGAACACCACACAGAACACTCCGGCAAAGCGCGTGGCGGCCGCGCGGAACGGCACGCCGACCACGACGGGCTCTGGCTCGCCGACCACCCGCGCGGGCGCGGGCCCATGCACGATCGCGAGCACGACCACCGCGGCAACCAGCCCGGCGATTCCGAGCGGCAGCACCGCAACGTGCAGCGGATAGAACGTCTCGATCGCACCGCTCGGGAACCGCCCCTGGAACACGAGGTACGACAGCCACGTACCCACGAGCGGGATCGCCTTCGTCACCCCATCGAGCACCGCGAGGCTGTTGGTGGAGAGCAGGTCATCCGGCAGCACCGACCCCGTGAGCCCGGCCGCCATCGACAGGAACAGCACGCCGAACAGCAGCAGCCAGATGAGCTCGCGCGCCCGGCGGAACGCACCGGTGAAGAACACCGAGAGGATGTGCACCGCGAGCGCCGCGATCATGAGCGACGCGCTCCAGTTGTGCAGCTGGCGCACGAGCAAGCCGCCGGGCACGTCGTACGAAATCGCAAGCGTGGACTGGAGCGCACCCGACATCTCGACTCCGCGAAGAGGGGCGTAGCTGCCGTTGTAGACGACCGTCGCGGTCGACGGATCGTAGAAGAACAGCAGCACGAGGCCGGTGAGCATGCACACGATGAAGCTGCTCACCGTGATCTGCCAGAACAACCCCGCACGCCCACTCGGAAAGGCGCGGCCGCGGAATGCCGCAACGGCATCCCCCAGTCGGGTTTGCTCGTCGACCCAGCTCGAGATCCGGTCGGTGACCTGCGTCACGGTGATGCACCTCCTGTGGAGACGGTGCGAAGGTGCAACGTCCCTACAGGTATGACGACGTAGGGGGTGAGAATGTGACGCGCTCATCGAGGACGTGCCGTCCTAACCCCGATGTGGGGATGCTGCGCGCGGCGCGCGGCGCGTAGCCTGAGCCGGTGACAGAAGCGGGGGGATCAGGGGCTCTGCCGCGCACTGGAACGCCCGCGACATCCACTCGGCTTCGACTCACGATCCGCGTGCTGCTGCTCGCGATGGTGGCCGCGAACCTCGCCTATTTGGTCGGTCTGACGATCGCCGACATCCCAGCGCTCGACATCGGGCTCTCGCTGGCGTGCCAGTGGATTCCCGTGGCCATCTTCTGGCTGGTCGCCGCGATGTCGCGCTTCAGTCGCACCGCCGTGACCCTTGCGGCTCTCGCCGTCACGGTCTCGGCACTCGGCGACAGCTACTACGTGTTCGCGATGGACGAGACCGGCTATCTCGCGTTCCCATCCCTCGCCGAGATCGGCTACCTGGCGTTCTATCCGCTGATGGTTGCGGCTCTGATCGTGCTCGTGCGGTCGCAGCTCAAGGGCATCGGCCCGGTCGTCGTACTGGAGGGGGCGATCGCGACCGTGGGCGCGGCGACGCTGCTCGCGGTGTTGGTCGATCCGGTCATCCAGGGTGCGCTCGGCGGCGACCGGCTGCTCGACCGAGCCATCTCGCTGGCATACCCGCTGTTCGACCTGGTGCTGCTCGCGATGATGGCCGGCATCATGGCCGCGCCGGGCATCAACGTCGGTCCGAGATGGTGGGCACTGGCCACGGGCCTCGGCGTCTTCACCGCCGCCGACATCACGTTTGCCCTGCTTGAGCACCAGGGCGCCTACCTCGCCGGCTCGCCGCTCGATTCGACCTGGGCGATCGCCCTCGGGTTCTTCACCTGGTGGGTCGCGGGCACCATCGCCCCGGTGAAGCCTCGTGTGCGCGTGCGCCGATCGCTCGCCGTGCCAATCCCCGCGCTGGCGGTCACGGCAGGGCTGGCGGTGCTCGTGGTCGCCACCCAGATGCCGCTGTCGATCCTGGCGGTCGTCCTCGCTGCGCTCACCGTCGGACTGTCGGCCGTGCCCATCATCTTCCGCCAGGCGGTGCTCGGGCGGCTGCTCGCGTCGCAGCAGCACATCGTGCGACAGCTCACCGAACTCGACCACGACAAGAGCGCGATGCTCGCATCGATGAGTCATGATCTCAAGCCCCCGGTCGCAGCGATCAACACCCAGGCGACCCTGCTGCTCGACGGCGACGGGGGTGAGCTGCCGCCGGTCGCCGTGGACATGGTGGAAGACATCGAGCACAGCGGCAGGCGCCTGCAGTCGCTCGTGGACAACCTTCTGGCGATGTCAACGCTGCAGGGCGGCTTTGCGATGGAGACGCTCAGCCGCACCGACCTCGCGGGCCTGCTCGATCGTGCCGCGGCATCCATGCTCCCCATGGCGAGGGCGAAGAACGTGCACCTCTCGACCGACGTCGAGCGGGTGGCCATCATCGTGGATGCCGACCGCAGGCAGCTGCAGCGAGCCTTCGTCCATCTCATCGAGAACGCGATCAAGTTCACGCCGGCGCGCGGCATCGTGCGGATCGCGGCGGAGGATCCGTTCGATGGGCGGATCGTCGTGCGGGTCAGCGACACCGGCATGGGAATCCCGCGCGACGACATCCCGCGGCTGTTCACGCGGTTCTTCCGCGCGGGCAACGCGCACCGTGCGGAGGCGCCGGGTGCTGGCCTCGGGCTCTCCATCGCGAAGGGCATCATCGAGGCGCACGGCGGCGAGATCGCGGTGGCGTCGGTGCTCGGGCAGGGCACGACCGTGACGGTGGCGCTGCCGAAGGCGAAGTCGGAGGCAGAGGCGACGGGCTGACCAGGTTCATCGCGGAGCTGGGCTCGTTCCTAGCTCCCGTCGTCGCGCACCCGCACGACCACCTTGCCGAGCGCCTTCCCGTCCCCGTGCAGGGTGAGCGCCGCTGGCAGCTCCTCAAACGGAAACTCCCGGTCGATGTGCACCCTGACCTCGCCCGCCGCAACGCGCTCGCCGAGCTCCGCGAAATGCTTCGGCCCGGTGTGCACGATGAGCAACCCGAGCCGCCGCCCGGTCAGCCGCCCAACCAGCGGACCGATCGTCACCATGCGCAGCAGCGCCCGCAGCGTGCCGCCGACCATCACGAAGCGTCCGCCGCGGGCGAGCGCGCGGCGGTAGGTGAACACCGAGCGATGCGCGACCATGTCGACGATGAGGTCGTACGGCCCGGTGCGATACGGGTCGCTCGCGCGGTAGTCGATCACCTCGTGCGCGCCGAGCCGGCGCAGGAAGTCGAGCTTGCCCGCGTTGTCGACGGCGGTGACGTGCAGCCCCTTGGCGACCGCGAGCTGGATGAGCAGGCTGCCCGACCCGCCGCCCGCGCCGTTGATGAGCATGCGCATCCCCGGCTCGCCGAGCGCGATCGCCTCGCGCGCGATCGCGCCGGCCTGCGGAATCGTCGACGCATCCGCGAAGCTCAGCACCGCGGGCTTGGCGGCGAGCTCCGTCTCGGGCATCACGATGAACTCGGCGAACGCGCCGAACCGCGGCATGCTGTCGCCGTAGACCTCGTCGCCGACACGGAAGCGCGTGACGCCCGGGCCGACCGCGGTGACCCGGCCCGCAACATCAGACCCGAGGATGCGACGGAGCCCGCCGAACCGCGCATACCCGGGTGACCCGTGCAGCGACTCCCAGTCGGAGAGGTTGATCGAGGTGGTCACGACCTGGACGAGCACCTCGTCGGTGCGCGGGAACGGGAGTTGCGACATCCTCGAGCCGCAACTCGTCGATCGACCCGTACCGGTCGCGGACCCATGCGCGCATGGGCACACCGTACGGCACTCGGCGGGCGGGAGCGCTACTTGGTAGCGATCGCGAAGGTCACGCTGCCGTCGTCGCCGACCGTGGCATCCAGCACCTTGTCGTCGAAGGTCTCGGCGACCGTCGTCGCGAGGAAGACGCGAGCGCCGTGATCCTCGACGATGAACTCGTCGAGCGATGGAGCCTCGGCGACGGTGACGGCGTACTGGTCACCCTGCTGGTCGATGCGCAGTCCGCCCGTGGTTGCGGTGCCGCTCTGGGCGACGAGGTTGGAGACGACCGTGGTTGCGGTCTCGGTGAGCGTGAGCATGTGGATCCTTCCATCGGTAGCGTGCAACGAGTCAGCCACGCTTCCGCGGACGTGCAATGGATGCAACCCCACAGCCGTTCTTACGGAGGAAACTCACACGTGGGCAGGGTCGGGCCGCGGGATCGACGGAACCTAGCGCGACTCCAGCAGCACCTTCAGATCGCCCAGGTACCGAGTCGAGTTCGCGTGCACCGCCTTGCCCATGAACGGCACGACGAACCGGAGCCTGCCGATGGCCCGCAGCCACACCCCCATCGTGATCTGCGCGCCACCGTCGACGGCGACAACCCGATACGTTCCGCCGTAGGCGACCGGGGTGCGGTCGAGGGTCGTGAAGGTCGCGACGCCGCCCGGCCGGTCGAGCGTCACGAGCTCGAGCAGGTACGGATCATCCCGCCCCGGAGTGACCCCCTGCTCCCGGTAGACCGACCCGGGCTCCCCCGCCTCGCCGGTCACCAGCTCACTGCGCGCCATGTCGTGGCGCCATTGCACATCGTTCGACATGTCCGCGACGAACGCGAGCAGCCGATCCGGCTCGACGTGCCGATCGTCACCGAGACCGCATGTTCCCTCATGACGCCTCCCACTTCACGGTTGAACGCGATCATCCTCCCCAAGCGGCGCATCCTTCAATGCAACGATCCGCTTCGCCTCGAACACCGCCGCCTCGAAGCTCTCGTCGGGATCACGCATGAGCCGCTCGGTCGCGACCGCATGCAGCCGCACCTTCTCATCCCGGTGAGTGGATGCCGCAGCCACCGCCTCCCCCGCAGCCTCCCCCAGCGCGGCCAGCGCCCGACTCAGACTCAGCTGCACGCTGCGGTCGCCCCGCCCCAACTGGGACGCAAGCCGCCGCGCCAGCGCACCCTCCCCACCCTCCGGAACGAGCACGACCGCGGCGCGCCACGCAGCGCGCGCCACCTCGTCATCCGGGTCCGCAGCACCGCGTCGGTCACCGCCGCCCACCCGCGCGGGTCGCCGACCTTCGACAGCGAGTGCAGCGCCTGGCTGCGCGCCTGCGGCACGTCGGACTGCGCCTCCTCGAGCAGCAGCGGCACGGTCAAGTCAGCAGGATGCCGCGTCAACGCCCACGTGAGCATGTCGCGCACGTAGAAGTCGGGCTCGATCGCGCACCGCTCGACGAGCACCTCGACGTACGACGGGTCGGGGTCGGTGCCGGCGGTGAGCGCGGTCTGCAGGCGACTCGACGAGTCGGCCGACGCCAGTGCAGCGCGCAACTGGTCGTTCGTCATGGTTCAAGGGTAACCAGCAGGGGGTGACGTGTTTCGGGGGGTTCCGCCGGAGGACGAGGAGGCATCCTGACTACCGAACCGTAGTCACGGTCCTCTTGACTACCGAACTGTAGTCATGCCAAACTGACTACTGATCGGTAGTCAGGAGACCAGCATGCGCGCACTCATCACGGGATCGTCGGACCTCGGACGCGTCGTCCGTCGCGTGCGCGAATCCCGCGGCTGGACGCAGCGACAGCTCGCCGATGCGCTCGGCAGCACGCAGCGCTACATCTACGAGCTCGAGGCCGGCAAGCCGAAGCGAGCCGATCCGCAGTTCTTCTCCATCATCAGCCGACTGGGCATCACCCTGATCGCCACCACGGACGACTCGTGACCGAACTGCCCGTCACCCTCTACGGCACCCACCTCGGCGAGCTCGTGCGCGCGCAGGACCGCGCGCTGCTGCGCTGGTCACCCGAAGCCGAGGAGCGGTTCGGCGTCAACTCGCACAGTGCTCAGCCAGGGCCTCCGGGTCGGACTCTCACTCGACCCGGCAGACCGAGTCGTTCTTCGGCGGCCTGCTTCCCGAGGGCGCCCACCTCGACCGCCTCGCCGCCGCAACGCAGGTGGCGAGCAACGACCTCGTCGGCCTGCTGGCCGCGGTCGGCGCCGATCTCGCGGGCGCGCTCGCGGTCGGCAGCCCGCGTGAGCACACCGAGCCGCGAGATGCTCTCCCCGGCCGAAGTCGGCGCGCTCCTCGATCGAGCGGACGGTTACCTCGTCGGTGGCGGCGGCTCCGCCGTGCCGGGAGTGCAGCGAAAGCTCACGCTCACCCGCGATCGACGGACGGTGGATGCGCGGCAACGGCTCGGTCGCATCCACCCACATTCTCAAGCCGACTCCGCTCGCCGAACGCTGGTCGGCCGACGCCGAGGACTACCTGCAGCACGTCGCCGCCGCGCTCGGGCTCGCGCCATTCGAGACCCACGTCGAGCGTGATGGGCGACCGCGCGGTGCTCGTCGTGGAGCGGTACGACCGCGTGCGCACGGCATCCGGTACGATCGAACGCCTCCACCAGGAGGATGCCGCGCAGGCGCTCGGACTGCCGTGGGGCGGCAACGACAAGTTCGAGCAGGCCAACGGGGGTGCGAACCTGCGCGCGATCGCCGGGCTGCTCGATGCGGGGCGCACCGTGTTCGATCCAGAGCCCGCACGCCGACCGCCTGCGCCTGCTGCGGCACGTGACCCTCGATGTCGCCGCGGGCAACTCGGACGCGCACGCGAAGAACACGTCGCTGCTGCATCCAGAGTCCGGAGCATCCGACGCTCGCCCCGCTCTACGACGTGACCCCGACCGCGCTGCCGTATCACGGGATCGACCGCCCTCGCGCTGCGGATCAACGGGGTGCGCCAGCTGCCGGATGTCACGGCCGACGATCTCGCGGCCGAGGCCGTCTCGTGGGGCGTGCCCGACGGAGACGCTCGCGCCGCGATCGAGCAGACGCTCCAGGGCATCATCGAGGCGACTCACCGGCTCGCGCCGCACCCGAGCATCGAGGCGCACGTGCCGGGCTACCTGCGCCGTCAGGCGACGAACCTCGTCGAGGGGCGCACGGCGCGGATCCCCTCGGCGGTGCCGCTCATGTCGCTGGCGCGGATCGACTAGCGGCTACCGCGCCAGGTCGAACGGCACGAACAGGTTGGATGCCGTGGTCGTCACGAGCATCACCGCGAACCCGATGACGAGCGCGCGCCCCGATCCCCAGCGGAACACCGCGTACACGAGCAGCAGCAGGAACCCCTGCGTGTAGAGCTGCAGCTCCTCGCCGGTGACGAGGCGGAACGCCCCGGTCACCCCGAACGCGATCAGGAACATGACCAGTGGATGCGTGCGCCGCCACAGCAGCGTCGGCACGAGCGCGATCACGACGACGACGGAGGCCACCGCGAACGGGAGGTCGGTGCGCACGAGCCCCTCGAACAGGGCGACGAGCGGCAGCACGGCGACGAGCACCCAGTCCCGCCAGACGCGCTTCGGAGGAGCCGGCGAGGCGCGGGGCGGCAGAGTCCACACCGAACGCAACGGCCCGAGCATGGTGCTCATGCTACTGACCGCCGGATGATGACCTCGGCGACCGCGAGGTTGATGACCCAGCGCGGCGACCATGAGCGCCACCGTCGTGTTCGCGTCCGCGTCCACGCCGCCGGTGAGCAGCGCCCACACGATCGCCGTGAGCACCTGGGTGCCCGCACCGACGCCGATCGCGTAGCCACGGATCATCCACGCCCGATGGGCCGCGAAGTCACGTCGCAGGATCGCCCGCAGCCCGAGCAGGATGCTCCCGACCATGAGCGCGGCGAAGAACAGTCGCACCACCACGTCGAGATCGGGCCGCGGGAAGTTGACCGCCAGCCACATGCCGGACAGCCCCGCGATGATCCCCGCGGGAACGAGGATGCGCCCCGCGATGCGGTGCCAACTCGGCCGCCCCCGCCGAAGCTGCGGCACGAACTGGAACGCCCCCAGCAGACAGAACACCGACGCCCGACGATGTGCGCGACCGCCGGGACGGGCGACTCGAAGAACCGCGCGTTGCCCTCGGTGATCTCAGCGCCGCCCGCCAGCTCGGTGAGCCGGAACACGCCCACCACGATCGGAACGAGGCTGAGCAGGATGAGGCCGGCGGGGATGAACCAGACGCGCCTGTTGGTGCGGCGTGGGGTTTGGCGGGGTGGGGCCGCGAGGTGCTGGGAGGTCATGCTCCAAGGGTGGCGGGAGCGTGGGGGTGGGGGTATCGGGCGAAAGTATGGGAGTTGGGGGGCCGGAAGGATGGACGAGCGCCGGGACTGGGCCGGGACTGGGCCGCAGACCAGCGTTCACGAAGACGTGCGTCAGCTGCCCTGGGCGGCGCTCCACATCGTGACCTGAGTGGTCCTGACTCGGCGGGGCTGCTGCAGGGTGTAGACGATTGAATCGGCGACGTCTTCGGGGGTGAGCACCTTGTCCAGCCATGCGTCGCCTTCGGTGCGACCGTGGCCGATTGCGAACTCGGTGCTGACCGCCGCGGGGCAGATGCTCGTCACTCGGATTCCGGATTCGCGAAGTTCGCGGTCGACGGCGCCGGCGAACACCAGTTGCGCTGCCTTGGTCCCCGCGTAGACCGCCTCGTCGCTGCCTCCTCGGATGCCCGCAACGGAACTCACGATCACGATGTCACCGCCACCGCCCGAAAGAAGCGCAGGCACGGCCGCGCGAACGCCCCACACCGTCCCCGTGTAGTTCGTGTCGATCATTGACTGCATGTCGTCGTCGGAACCGTCGACGATTCCTCCGTACGCTCCCGACACCGGCCGAGGCGACGAAAGAGTCCAGTCGACCAAAAGTCTCAACCGCGGCCGCAACAAGTCGCGTGTTCGTCTCGGCGTCCGCGATGTCGCCGGCAACCCAGACCACCGAGTCGGAACCCAGCTCGTTCTGCAACTCGACCAGTCTCTCCTCGCGGCGAGCCGTCAGCGCGACCCGCGCTCCAGCCTCGACCAAGAGACGGGCGGCCGCGCGACCGATTCCGGAACTGGCCCCCGTGACGGCAACGACGGTTCCGGCCAACGAACGTGATTCGGCAGGCATGAGTGCTCCTTGGGATTGGCAAACGTTTTCCGGCCTAGAATCTAGCATGGGTGGGATCGCCGCCCAAGAGGGTGTGGAAGGAATCGTGAACGACAGGTCGGGCCGCGTCACCATCCGGGAGGTGGCCGCGGACGCCGGATTGTCCATCGCAACCGTGTCCCGAACACTGACCGGCGCGCGCGCTGTCACACCCGAGATCGCTGAGAAGGTTCGCGAGTCCGCCCAGCGGCTCGGGTACCGTGCGGACTCGATCGGCAGATCCCTTCGAACCCAGCGAACCAAAACGCTGGGGCTGGTGATCCCTGACATCACGAACCCTTTCTTTCCCGCGCTGGTGCAGGCGATCGAGCACGCGGCGCGGCAGCGCGGACTGGGAATCCTGATCGCGGATGCCGACAACGACCCGGATGTCGAACGAGCCGCGCTGAGAACGCTCATCGATCGGCGAGTGGATGCCGTGCTCATTTCCCCCACGCACCTCACGGCGAGCCTCGAGGGGCTTGCGGAGACGGCTGGCGTCGTGCCGACCATTCAGATCGACCAGGTGATCGATGCGTCGCTCCCCTATGTGCGCGTGAACCAGGTGCAGCCCATGGAAGCCATCGTCAACCACCTGCGCTCCTCCGGGCGGGCGCACATCGGCTTCATCGGACAACCGCCGACCATCGCCACAACGCTCGAACGGCAGACCGCCTTTGAGCAACTCATGACCGCGTCATCCCCCGCCGAACCACTGCGAGTGCTGTCGGCATGGATGTCTGCTGAGTCTGGTCGCACTGCCGCGCGAGAAGTCATGGCGGCCTGGCCCGAAACCGACGCGATCATCTGCGCAAACGACGTGATTGCAGTGGGCGTGCTTCAGGAACTCGGAACCCATCCCGGTCGACGATCCGTCGCCGTCTCGGGTTGGGACGACACGCTCCTCGCGCGAGCGATGCACCTCACCTCGGTGAGACAGCCCGTGGACGACATCGCACGAGCTGCGCTCTCCGCCGTGGCGGCCACTGGAGGGGCACCAACCCACGCACAGGTCGAACTCGCTTCTGAAGTCATTCTCCGGTTCTCAACCGAGTGATCCGCGTCAGGGTGTGAGCGCAGAGAACGCGGACATCACGAACCCAGTCATGAGGGTCGAGGCCAGCCAACCCGCCGGAACGAGGACTGCCGCGATCATCGCGAACACCAGCACGTTCCAGCGATTCATCCCACGATCGATCGCGTCGTACGTCTCGCGCAGCGCCGACGGATCGGTCGGCTGCACGACCGCAGACCCCCAACTCGACGAGTCACTGAACACATACGTGATTCGCGCAACCTCCGCCGCCGTCAGCCGCGCCGGACGACGCCGCAGCCGCGCAACGAGTCGATCGACATGGATGACGCCAACCCGACGTCCCTGCCAGGTCGCCTCCCGCCGCCCACTGATCGTCTTCGCGCCGCTGATCGCGACGATCGGCAGGATGGGCGCGACAAGTCGATTCCGCCGCAGCACCGCCTCCACGCGTCCGGCTTCGAATGCGGCATTCCGCACGTGATCGGTGCGGTGCCCGTCGACGAAGATCAGGTGCTCGCCGACGGACACCTTCTTGTCGACGTGCCGCTTCGCATTGATCGGGAACACCCCAGCCGGCCCCACGACGAGATGATCGATGTCACTCCCCCGCGTCCCAACCGGAACCGAGTGCAGCACCGTCCACTCCGGTCCGAGCCGCTCAAGCCGCCGCGCGGTGTGCAGCTCGCCGCGGATGCCGCGGATCCAGTTCAGCCCCTCCTTGGATGGCTTCAGGATGCCGAGCGGCAACTGCCTCCATCCCGGCTGAGCCCGCACCTCGATGAGCTTCTCCATCAATGCGTGCGCCGGCGCACGCTCACGCAAGTCAGACACGATTCCCCCAGTCGTCGTGGTGGGACGACGGTAGCGCGGTCCGCGCCGGACGGCTGGCCCCAGATCGGGGCGTCAAGCTGTGGGAATTAACCGACCGCAGATACTCCCGAAGACCTGGGTCGACGACATACAGATACGTTCCGAGGATTCCGCGCGTCAGCAGCACCGCGTAGATGTTCGCGATGAACGTCAGCAGATCGTCGTCCGAGTACGACGATCCCGAGCTTCGGATTGTTCTCCTTGCCCTTCGCGTCGAAGTACGAGTCACGATCGATGAAGAGCCGCGCGGTCCGGCTCGTACCGGAGGTCGGCACCGATGATCACGCCGGCGTAGTTGAGGTCGTAACCCTGCACCGTGTGGATCGAGCCGACCTCGTGCGAGCGAACCCGGCGAGGCGATCCAGTCGACCTGCGTCGCCGTTCCAGCGGAACTGCACTCCATCGAGTTCGATGTCCCACGCGGACTTGTCGCTTCTTCGTCTTCCACTCCCACGCGTATCCAGCGACCAGGCGAGCGAGTCCGACTTCGGCATCCCGGCGCGTGAATCTCATCTCGCATCTCGGCGAGGCTGTCGAACAAGCGGAAGTCGTAGTCCTTGAACGTCTCGGGCTCGATCGCACGGAGCGGACTGCTCGGCTCCGAGGATGCGACGCACGTACGACGACGTAGTCCTCGCTCGGCGCGCACGCGCATCTGCGAGACGAGCGGATAGAGACGCTGATCGCTGACGCGCGCATCCCCGACGAGCTCGTCCGAGTGCCGTCAGCGGGAGGTCCGCCGGTCGGACGCTCTGGGCGCCGTCGAGCAGGAAGATCTGGTGGCGACTCTTCGCGCGGATCCAGTCGAGCTGCGTCTTCGTCAGGTCGTCGAACCCGAACAGCTTCGTCGTTGATCTCGCTGAACATCTTGTTCTGCGGCCCGGACGGCTGGTTCGCGCGCTGATTCAGTCGATGCGCCTCGTCCACGATCAGCAGGTCGTACGTCTCGTCGGACTTGCCCACGTCGAACGGCGTCAACGACCATGTCCGTCGTCAGGCCGGGCGTCTTCTTGAACACCTTCTGGATCGACTTGCGCAGTGACTGCTGCGGAACGACGAGCCCGATGCGGATGTCCGTCGAGCAGCTCGCGGTTCTCCTCGGACGAAGAACTCCGCGAACATCGAGTCGCTGTCGACGATCGTCGTCCGGACGCTGAGTGCGCGATGTCCATCAGCAGCTTCAGCAGGTAGATCGCGATCACCGTCTTGCCGGTCCCGGGTGCGCCCTGGATGACGATCGTGCGTCCGAGCGTCCGAGCTCGAGATCCTCGAGCAGTCCCTCGACGATGTCCTCGACCGCGACCGCCTGGTCCTGCGTGAGCGCCTTGAACGGCGAGAGCTTGAAGAGGTCGCTGTTCTCGATCTCCGGGATCGATGCGGGTGAAGACGCCGTCGGCCCGCAGCTGCTCGAAGATCTCGCGGAAGCTCTCGCGGTACGCGTCGCGCTCGAAGTAGTCGCGATCGGTGATGCCGTCGTTCCGGTTGAGCACGCGGAACGATGCCGTCGCCGGCGAGCAGTCGAATCAGATACGACTCGAGATCGAGGCACACCGACTTGTTGAAGGTGTCGTCGATGATGACGCGCACGCTGCGGAGGTGCTGCTTGTCCGGATTCTCGAGGTGCTGCCGCATTCGGGTTGCCGCGTTGAGCGTCTCACCGACGTAGACGTTCCGGAGCACCTCCTTGCGATCGGGCAAGCCATCGCCGTCGAGCACGTAGACGACGGGCCAGTTCTTGTTGCGAGCGATCGAGCGGCGCCCAGCTGGCTACCGCGGCGACGAGAAGTCGAGTCGTTCGATCTCAAAGGGCGTCATACTTCGTCGCTGCGGCCGCGCGC
Source organism: uncultured Actinomycetota bacterium (assembly GCA_963790235.1). GTDB lineage: Bacteria > Actinomycetota > Actinomycetes > Actinomycetales > Microbacteriaceae > Rhodoglobus. Next base: position 70,741 of record CAWBNZ010000005.1, on the reverse strand, counting down.
CTTGTCGACCGGGTACTTCTCGCGGGTGATGGCGAGCTTGTCGAGCACGATCTGGTCGGGGTCGACACCGAGCTTGTCGGCCAGCAGCAGGCAATAGGTCAGGACGTCGGCGAGCTCGTCGCGCACGCGGGATTCATCGGCATCGTCGTTCCACTGGAAGCACTCGAGCAGCTCGCCGGCTTCGATCGAGATGCTCTTGGCGAGGTTCTCGGGTGATGGAACTGCGCCCAATCCCGCTCGGCAACGAACGCCGCGAGCGCTTTGCTTGACGGGCTTGTCATGCGGTCACGGTAGCAGGGACAACGATGATCGAAGTGCCCCTGGAGGTGTCCGAGGTCAGGACATCGTTGATAGATGAGTCGGGACATCGTTGATAGTGGTCGTTCTTCGATGATGGTTCATGTCGAAGGCCCGAGTGATCGTCTTGTCTGTTGTGCATCAGGGTCTCACGAAGGCCGAAGCGGCGCGCAAGTTCGATGTCTCGTGGCAGTGGGTGCACACCCTCGTCACCCGCTACGAGGCCGGTGGTCTCGACGCGCTCGAGCCGCGAAGTCGACGACCCAGCTCCAGCCCGAACCTCACACCCGAGCCGATCCGGGCGCGGATTGTCGAGTTGCGCGGCCAGCTGCAGAGCGGTGGTCTCGACGCTGGCCCGATGACGATCGCGTGGCACCTCGAGCGCGAAGGCATCGAAGTCCCGGCGATCTCCACAATCCGCCGCATCATCAAGGACGCCGGACTGATCGTCCCGGAGCCGAACAAGCGCCCTCGATCTTCGTATGTCCGCTTCACTGCCGATCAACCCAACGAGACCTGGCAGTCCGATTTCACCCACTGGACTCTCGCCGACGGAACCGACGTCGAGATCCTCAACTGGCTCGATGACCATTCACGATTGCTGTTGTCTTGCGCCGCCCACGACCGCGTCACCGGTCCGCTCGTAGTAAGCACCTTCACCGCCACATCAACGAATACGGCCCGCCGGCATCGACCCTGACTGACAATGGCACCGTCTACACAGCCCGTTTCACCAGCGGAAGCAACGCCTTCGAGTACCTGCTGGCGAGCCTTCGCATCACTCAAAAGAACGGCCATCCCTACCACCCACAAACCCAGGGCAAGATCGAACGGTTCCATCAGACACTGAAGCTCTGGCTCGGAAGACAACCGCCCGCCGCCGACATCCCCGATCTCCAGGCTCAGCTCGATCGGTTCCGCATCATCTACAACCAGCAGCGCCCCCACCGGGCGCTCGGGCGCCACACCCCTCAGCAGGCATACGACGCAACCATCAAAGCAACCCCGCGAAACGCCCCACTAGCAGCGCACTACCGAGTCCGGACCGACATCGTGGACCGCGATGGCAAAGTCTCCATCCGACGCGCAGGCAAAATGCACCACCTCGGCATCGGCCGCAAACACACCGCCGCACCCGTGCTGATCCTGATCGACGAAAACACCGCCACAGTCACCCACCTCACCACCGGCGAAGTCCTCAGCAACCACAACATCGACGCCGACAAAAGCTACTGGCGCGACCAGAACAAAGAGCCCGGCCGATGGCCGGGCTCTTCATGAATAACAACGATGTCCCGAGACATCTATCAACGATGTCCCGACTCATCACAACGTGCCCCTGGAGGGAATCGAACCCCCGACGCTCTCCTTAGGACGGAGACGCTCTATCCACTGAGCTACAGAGGCCGGCGGAGCGAGTTTAGCAATCCGCGATCAGGCGGCCGGCGCGACATCCAGCCGAAGAAGTCCTAGGACGGCGGGTACAGGAACGACACCACCGAGCTCGCCGGAATCGTCCGCTGCGAGTACGCGCCCGGCACGTAGTTGTACTCCTCGAGCGTCACGGTGCCGTCGGCGTTCACCGACTTCACGTAGGCGACGTGGTTGCCGCCGGTGTAGGCGACGGCTCCGGGGATGGGGGTCTTGGAGACGGGCCAGCCCTTGCGACTCCCACGCGTACTGCCACTGGCCGCCGTTGCCGCCGGTGGGGGTGAGGTTCGACCAGACCCACTTGAAGGGGGCGGCGTAGTAGCCCTGGTCGCGGTTGAGGCGCCAGGCGACGAAGTCGACGCACTCGCGGTAGTAGTAGTTGAGGGGGCTGAGGCCGCCGCCCTGGTCATCCGTCAGCTCGTAGGGCCACGGGTAGTCGTCGCCCATCTCGCGGGCGCCGCAGGCGAGGTAGGCCGCGTTGGCTGCGGCGCGGATGGCGTCCTTCGACATCTCGGCGAGGGCGTCCGGGCTCGTGGCGGTGTATCCGTCGCGGGGGGCGCTGAGGGCCGTGACCGTTGCGGGAACGAGTGAGGTCTTGCGTGGCGGCATCCGTCTTGGCGTCGGCGATCACCGCCTGGTTGGTGAAGGCGGCGTAGGCGGGCAGTCCGGCGACGGCGACCATGCCGCCGACGGCGAGCATCGTGACGAGCACGCTGAACGGGTTCTTGCGGTCGTGCTTGGGGGCGTCGGCCGCGCGCACGATGCGCACCTCGGCGCGGCGCAGCTTGCGGGGTGCGGTCTCGTTGCCCCGGGCGCGGGCGAGCTTCGCGAACGACTTCGAGGGGGCGCGGCCCGACTTCTTGGAGTTGCGGCTGCGGCTGCCGACGACCTCGACGTCCATGAGCGGCGGGGCCGACTCGCGCACGACGGTGGAGGGCTGGAGGCCGAAGAGGGCAGAGACCTCGGGGTTCGCGGCATCCACTTTGGCGATCTCGATGAAGGGATCGACGGCGACGGGCTCGGTGCGCAGGCGCTCGGCCTCGCGCAGTTCGCGGCGGGAGGGCTGTGGGGTCTCGAAGCGGCCACCCAATGCGGGCGAACCTTGATCTTCGAACGACACGTATTTCCTCCGGGTGATGGAACCTAACGAGGCTACTAAACCCTGCCTGAATGTTCCATGGTGAGGTGCAGGCCCATCACAAGTAACGGGCGGATAACGGGAGTACCCCCACCCTACGCTGCTGGAGCCAGATACTCATCCCAATCGGGCATTGAGCGCTCGATTCCGCGCAACAACCAGGTGCTGCCGTGCGGCGGGCGCGGGATGTGGCGCAGGCTCCACCGCATCTCCTCGGGAGTGCGGTCGCCCTTGAGGTTGTTGCAGCGCAGGCAGCACGCGATCAGGTTCTCCCAGCTGTCCTTGCCGCCGCGCGAGCGGGGCAGCACGTGGTCGATCGTGTTCGCGTTCACGCCGCAGTAGCCGCAGCGGTGGTTGTCGCGGCGCAGCACGCCGCGGCGCGAGACGGGCACGTGGCGCCCACTCGGAATGCGCACGTACTGCCGCAGGATGATGACCGACGGGCGATCCCATGCCCCGGTCGATCCCCACACAGGATGCTCGACATCAGCCGCGACGATCGTCGCCTTCTGATTCATGACGAGCACGAGTGCCCGCTTGAACGACACGACGGCGAGCGGCTCGTAGCCCGCGTTCAGTACCAAGGTGCGCATTGTCATCCTCTCGAACGAGCCCGCACGGCTTGCGGGCATTCGATGCACGTTCTGGATGACCCTGAGTGAAGTTTTTCGCTACCAGACGACAAAAGGCACCGTCGAAAGACGATGCCTTAGGCGTTGCGACCGTCCGAAGACGTGACGCTCTGACTGCTGTGCCGTATGAAGAACGCGACGCGCGCATCCACGGTTTGGATGCTGCGACTGCTCGACATACGACGCTCCTGGTCTCTGGGTGAATCCAAGGGCTTCAGAGTAACCCAGGCTGCGCCCTTTTGTGCGCCGCCGCCCCGGCGGCGCACGCGACCACGGTGTTACGAAACGATGAACGTCTGGCTACGGCTCAGATGCCGATGCGGACGACCCAGTAGTCGCTCGTGTAGATCGGGCGGACCTCGACGACGCGTCCTTCGCTCGGGGCGTCGATGAACATGCCGTTGCCGAGGTAGATGCCGTTGTGTCCAGACATCGTGATGATGTCGCCCGGCAGCGCCGCGGCGGGATCGATGCGGGTGCCCGACGCCTCGATGCCCGACACCGAGTGCGGCAGCGAGATGCCGAACTGGGCGTAGACGAACATCACGAGACCGGAGCAGTCGAAGCCCGACGGGTCTGCGCCACCGAAGCGGTACGGCACACCCTGGTACTGCTGCGCGACGGCGGCAACGCCGGCGAGGTCGAAGTTGGGGTACGGGGGGTTCGCGAGGTAGTCGGAGTAGCTCGGGCCCGAGTAGGAGGCGTACGACGCGGCGAGCGCGGCGCGCAGCATCTCGGCGGCGGAGGTGGTGGTGTAGCCGTCGCGGGTGGGGGCGGCGGCCGCGACATCCGCGGCGACATTCACGCTCTGCGCGCCGTTCTCCTTGAGCTCCATGAACTCGACCGCGGCATCGGCTCCCGCGGTGTCCTCGGCCGGCGCGAACGCGTACGCGGGAAGCGCGACGGTGGCGAAGAGTCCGGGAACCACGAGCGCCATGACAGCGACGTTCAGCCAACTTGACTTGCGCTTCGGAGCTGGGGTTCGGGAAAAGCTGGGGGTGTTGCGTCCTACTTCAGTCAAGAGAAGATCTCCTGCGCCTCGGCAACTCTAGGTCGTTGCCCCATCCGTTTCGTATGTCGTCACGTACCTGCTGAGACGGGTGAACGAGACGCTCAGACAGGGTCTCATTGACCGGGTATCGGGTTTGGAGACTCAGCGAGTGTACGTGAAGGTAACGATCAAGTCACATCGAGAGGCCGTCTCGGGCCTGTGAATGTCCTGATGAACAGGCTGTTCTACCCAACGTTGGGGGGTACGCGTCAGCGTGCGACGAAGATGTGCACGGCCACCTCGTTGGGCAGCTCGAGGCCGTCGCCGAAGCCCTCGACCTGCACGAGCACGTACGATCCGGCGCTCGAGATCGTCGCGGTCGCGCCGGGCATGACGCCGGCATCCTGCAGCTGCTGGAGCAGTTCGGGCTCGAACTGCACGGGCTCGCCGAGCCGGCGGATCACGGCGGTCGTCGCATCCTGAGACTGGGCCGCAACCGTGACGAGGTTCACGACGCCGTCCATGAAGGCGGGAGCGGGAGGATCGCCGAGCTCTTCGAGTCCCGGGATCGGATTGCCGTACGGCGACTCCGTCGGGTGGTCGAGCATCTCGAGCAGGCGGCGCTCGACCTGCTCGCTCATCACGTGCTCCCAGCGGCAGGCCTCGTCGTGCACGTAGGCCCAGTCGAGTCCGATGACGTCGGCGAGCAGGCGCTCGGCGAGGCGGTGCTTCCTCATGACGTGGATGGCGCGGCTGCGACCCTGCGGCGTCAGCTCGAGGTGACGGTCGCCCTCCACCACCACCAGCCCGTCGCGCTCCATGCGGCCGATGGTCTGCGAGACCGTCGGACCGGAGTGCCCGAGCCGCTCCGAGATGCGCGCCCGCAGCGGCACGATGTGCTCCTCCTCGAGATCGAGGATCGTGCGGAGGTACATCTCGGTGGTGTCGACGAGGTCGGTCATCGTGCCAGTGTGATCAAGCCTACCCGCGCCCATCCCTAGGATTGACGCATGCCGAGCGTGACGATCCCCAGTGAACTCCTGCCCTCCGACGGTCGGTTCGGCAGCGGTCCGAGCAAGGTGCGGCAGGCCCAGCTCGACCACCTCGCCACCGCTGGGGCCGCCATCATGGGCACCTCGCACCGGCAGCCGCCAGTGCGCCAGCTCGTCGGTCGTGTGCGCTCCGGACTCGCCGACCTGTTCCGCCTGCCCGACGGCTACGAGGTCGTGCTCGGCAACGGCGGATCGACCGCGTTCTGGGATGCCGCCGCCTACAGTCTCATCGCCCAGCGCTCCGCCCACGCGACCTTCGGCGAGTTCGGCGCGAAGTTCGTGCAGGCCGCGGCGAGCGCCGCACCTGCGTCACCCCGCACGTCGATCACCGCACCAGCCGGCGAGCGCCCGAGCGACGAGGCGTTCGACGCTCTCGCGATCGACGGCGTCGACGTGGTCGCCTACCCGCACAACGAGACCTCGACCGGCGTGATGACGCCCGTGCGCCGCATCGGCGGCGACCTTGCCGATGTGCTCACCGTCGTCGACGGCACGAGCGCGGCCGGCGGCGTCGACTTCGACGCGGCCAACACCGACGTGTACTACTTCGCTCCGCAGAAGAACTTCGCGGCCGACGGCGGCCTGTGGCTCGCGCTGTTCTCCCCCGCGGCGATCGAGCGGGTGGAGCGGATCGCGGCATCCGACCGCTACATCCCCGAGTTCCTCTCCCTCAAGAACGCGATCGACAACTCGCGCCTCGACCAGACGCTCAACACCCCCGCGCTCGCGCACGCTGCTGCTGCTCGAGAACCAGGTGGAGTGGATCAACTCCAACGGCGGGCTCGCGTGGGCCGACGCGCGCACCAGGGAGTCGTCGGGGGCGCTGTACGACTGGGCCGATGCATCCACGTATGCACTGCCGTTCGTGACGCGACCCGGCGCACCGCTCGCAGGTGGTCGCGACGATCGACTTCGATGAGACGGTGGATGCCGCGGCCGTCGCCTCAGCGCTGCGCGACAACGGCATCGTCGACACCGACCCCTACCGCAAGCTCGGCCGCAACCAGCTGCGCGTCGCAACCTTCACGGCCGTGGACCCGGATGACGTGCGCCAGCTGATCAAGAGCATCGAGTACGTGGTGGAGGCACTCGCCTCCTAGCGCTCGCGGCGCCTCGTGACGTGCAGGTCGGGCCCATCGGGCGCGGCGTACCACCGCAGAAACCGCCGCGTCGCGATCGGCTCGCGCGCCCGCAGCACCTCCACCGCGTTGCTGCGCGTGCGCACGATCACCTCGGTGAGCACTGAGCTTTCGAACCGGATGCCGTTGCCGAGATCGATGAGCCGCTTCACCCGGATCTCGTCGCCCTGCGCCTTGTCGCGCAGGTCGTAGCCGTCTGCGTCGCGGATGCGCACCCGCACCCGGTGCCGTTCATGCCCATGCTCGAGTTCGCCGTCGATGCGGAAGTCGCCGTCGCGCAGTGAGATCGTGGATGGCCGCAGCAGCGCGCCCTTCAGGTGCGCCGAGCACTCCGGCACACTGAATCGCTCCGCCGCATCACTCGCGCGCGGTTCACCGAGCAGTGCGGACAGGCGGCGGCGCAGCGGGATGAGGTCGTTGCGCCCGAATCCGAACACGGTCTTGAACTCGCTCGGCGGCACCTCGGTGCCGGCGTTGAGCAGCGCGGCGGTGAGCATCGCGAGTTCGTCGGTGGTGACATCCAGCTGCACTCGGCCGCGGTTCGTGGTGGGAGCCATGGCCCCAATGGTGCAGCGCGCTGGAGCTGAAAGCAAAGGCCATTTCTGGCCTTGCCGCGACGCCAGCGCCGACGCCCGTCCCGGGCGTCGGTGGTAGACATTGCGTGTGCACATTCCCAGGGCCTTTCGCGCGCGGCATCCGGGCGCGTTCGTGCTGTGGTTTCTCGCGTACCTCTTCATGGTGGTGCTGCCGCTGCCGCTCGGGCTGATCCGGCTCGACCCGGGCCGCGGGTTCTGGATCAATCTCTCGGTCGCCCTCGGCTTCGTCGGACTGTCGATGTTCGGGCTGCAGTTCGTGATGGCCGCGCGTTCGAACACCGTGGTGCACCCGATCGGCATCGACCTCGTGCTGCGATTCCATCGGCTGATGGCGTATGTCGCGACGGTGCTCGTGTTCGCGCATCCGATCATCCTGTTCCTGTTCGACGCGCGCTTCCTCGGGTTGCTCGACATCTTCACCTCTCCCCTGCGCGCGAAGTTCGCGGTTGCGTCGTGGGTCGCGGTGCTCGTGCTCATCGTGTTCTCGACGCTGCGCCAGCGGCTGCGCCTGTCGTACGAGGCCTGGCAGCTCACCCACGCGCTGCTCGCGCTCGGCGTCGTGGTGTTCGCGCTCGCCCACGTGCTGCTGGTCGGCTACTACGTGCGCGAGTGGTGGGAGCAGGCGCTGTGGATCGTGCTGAGCGTCGCGTTCATCGCCCTCGGCGTCTGGGTGCGCATCATCAAGCCGATCGTGCGCCGGCAGCGTCGCTGGGTGGTCGAGTCGGTCACGCCGGAGCCCGGGGATGCGACCGCCGTCCGCTGCGCCTGCTCGACCCGAGCTCGTACGGCCGGCACGGGTTCCACTTCGAGGCCGGGCAGTTCGCGTGGCTGCTCGCGCGCCGCTCACCGTTCTCGATGACGTACCACCCGTTCTCGTTCACGACGAGCGCCGAGTCGCCCGACCAGGTCGCCTTCACGATCAAGCAGCACGACGGATTCACCGCCGAGATCCCGACCCTTGACGTCGGCGAGCACCTCTACCTCGACGGACCGTACGGCTCGTTCACCCTGCCCGAGCGCGGGCCGCTCGTGCTGATCGGTGCGGGGGTCGGCATCACTCCGCTGCTCTCGATGCTCGAGACGATCGCGGACCGCGACGCGGGCGCTGCTGATGAACAGAGTGCCCACCACTCGGCGGAGCGCCGGGAGGTGCACCTGTGGTTGGGGAATCGGGACGAGGCATCCATCACCGGTCTTGCTGCGCTCGAAACGCTCGAGGCGAGGATGCCCGTGGACGTCGTGCACGTACTGTCGAAGCCGTCCGCCGCACTGGACCGGGGTGAAGGGGCACATCGACGACGCGTTCATCCGCGAGCATCTGCCGGAGCATCCCGCCGACTACACCTTCCTCATCTGCGGACCGGACCCCCTGATGGATGCCGTCGAGCGCGGCCTGCTCGCAGCCGGCGTGCCGAGCGGGCGCATCGAGTCCGAGCGATTCGGGATGGTGTGAGCATGGACTCGAGGCTCGTTCACCCGCACCCGCACCCGCACTCTCGACCCCGCCGGCGCCCACACACCCACCCGCTCCCACTCATCGAAAGGGCGGCCCGCTGATGTGGCGGCGGAACGCGATCGTGCTGGCCTCGGTGCTGGTCACCGTGCTGATCGTTGCGGCGTGCGTGGTGTGGGCGGTGCTCGCGCAGACGCTCACGACCCCGGCGTGCGAGCTGCCGACGCCGCCCGCGAATGCGGGGCCGTTGGAGTGCGGGGGCGGGGAGCCGTAGGTGCTCGGCCTAGGCGGCCAGTTCGGCCAATCCCGCCATCCGGGCCAGTTCCGCCAATCCGGGCCGGTTGGAGCGCCCGCAGGAGGAGTTTCGCGAGAAAGCGGGCCGAAACGGCCTCTCCGGGCCGAAACCGCGGCCCGGAATGGGCAGAACTGGCCCGGATTCTCGCGAAGAGGCTCCGCAACCCGGTCGAATCGGCCCTGATAGGCCGAACTGGCCCGGAATGCGAGCGCTGCGCGCCCACGTCCGCCGGCGAACTGGCCCGGATAGGCGCGAACTGGCACCGTGATCGCGAGCCGGTTCCGGGCCAGTTGAGCCTCGCTGGCGCTCGGCGCCCCGCTTTCCGGGCCGAAACGTCAGCGTGTTGAGCTGCGACGGCCGGTTTCCGGGCCGAAACGTCAGTTCCGGGCCTGCGCGCCGGCCCGCATTTGACGTACTGGCCCGGATTTGCGCAGCGCGGCACGAAACGCGCCCCGCGAGCCACGGCGGCGCGAGCGCCCCGCGCCTAGCGCCGGTCCCGCGCGCGCATCCAGCGCCCCGCGCGCGCTCCCGCTCGGGCCCGAGCGCCCCGCGCCTAGCCCCCCGCGCCTGAGGGCCGCTGCGCTCGCAGCAGGTCGATGAGCCCGCGCAGCTCCCGCCGTCGTAGCCCATGCCGCCGAAGAATCCGGTCTGGTGCGGCACGAACTCCACGCGGATCTCGGTGCCGAACTGCGACGCGACCACGACGACCGAGTTCACCGGTCGCTCGAGGAACGCGGTGCCCGCCTCGATCGTGCGCACCTGAGCCCACGGGATGAGCCGCAGCCGCTTGTCGTCGAGCGTCGCCTGGTCGCGGAACGGCATCGGCACCCAGAACGCGACGCCCTCGTTGTCGACGACGACCGTCAGGTACCGCGGCACCTTCAGTGCCTCGCCGTCGATGGTGCCCTCGAGTCGGGCGAGCGCGGCGTGCAGTTCGTTGGATGAGCGCACCGTGAGCACGACTCCGCCGGGGAAGAGCTCGTGCATCCGGTTCGTCACGCCGCGCGCCCGCACGTACCGAACGAGCAGCACGAGCGCGATGACCGCGCCGACGAGCAAGCCGAGCGCGATGGCGAGGTTGATGAGCTGGCCGGTGTTGGAACCGGATCCGATGAACGTCGGCACCTGCATCCATTCATCTTCGCAGAGCGCTGGGAGCTATAACCTGTGTCTGTGCGCATCTGGTTGAAGGACTCCGAGCGCCGACCCGACCCCCAGCCCGTCAAGACGGATGACCGCAAGGCCATGCTCGTCGGCATCGCGCTCTGGCTCGCGGCGACGGCGGTGCTGTTCTTCTTCATCGGTCCGCTCACCGAGAGCGGCAACGCGTGGTGGCTGTGGACCTGCATCGCCGGCGCTCGGCCTCGGCCTGATCGGCCTGCTCTACACGCACTGGAAGCGCCGCCGCGACGACGCGTCCAACGAGCCGCAGCTGCGCGCACTGGCTACCCGCGCACCCCGATCGGCGAGTGCGGCCGCTTGCGCTCGATCGCGCGCGCCATGCGCTGCAGCTGCTGGATGCTGAGTGCGAACGTTCCGCTCGAGTGCGCCCCGAGGAACCGGTGGTCGGTCTGCTCGGTGCCGACGGTCGTCGTGAACACCATCACGGGCATGAGCTGCGGCGCGGGCGCGTACTCGACGACGATCGGGCTGATGTCCTTCCACGGCACCGCGAGTTCGACGATCGACCGATCGAGGGTCTGGATGCGCAACTCGAGATTCGTCGCCGACAGCAGCAGCGGGTCCCGGTACTCGGATTCTGCAAGGTCGTCGAGCGGAAACCGGAGTGCGAAGCCCACGTAGGCGCCCGGCATCTCGCGCTTGAGCTGCCTCAGCGCCGCGCGACGTCGCTTCGCGCGCTCCGAGAAGAAGGGTGCAATCACGGTCACACGGTACTGCGCGTTGGGCTACTCATCCTCGTCGTCGCCCGAGTCATCCAGATCGTCGATGTCGACCCCGTCGAGGTCGCCGCCGTGCAGCACCGGAGTGGCATCCAGTCGTCATCGTCATCAGTCGTCGTCGTCATCGAGGTCGTCATCCTCGTCGTCGAGGTCGTCGTCGTCGAGATCGGCGTCCTCGTCCGGGTCGTCGTCATCGTCGTCGGCGGCGAGCGCATCGGCTTCGAGGCCCGCGGCTTCCTGCGCGGCCTTGTAGTCGGCGAGTCGGTCGCTCCACGGCACCCAGTCGGGCGCGAGCAGCGCGCCGTCGGCCGGCAGCAGTTCGGCTTCGATCACGGTCGGGTCGTAGCCGTCGACGTGCGCGAGGCTCACGTTCCACTGCCAGCCGGGGTAGCCCTCCTGCACCGAGACGAACCGCACGGTGATCACGCCGTCGTCGTCGGTGGACTCGGCGATGAGCTCGCCGACGTTGGCCGCCTTGGTGATCTCGAGCAGCGATGCCCTGGCGAGATCTTCGTACTGGCTCGACATGGTCAGCTAGGCACTCTGCTGATCAAGCATCGAGTTCGTCCGCGACCTTGCGCAGCATGGCGGCGATCTTCGAGCCGTGCGCCTTGTCGGGGTAGCGACCGCGCTTGAGGTTGGTGCCGATGCCATCCATGAGCTTGACGAGGTCTTCGATGATGATCGCCATGTCGTCGGCGGGCTTGCGGTTGAGCTTCGTGAGGCTCGGCGGAGCCTCGAGCACGCGCACGCTGAGCGCCTGGGCGCCCTTCTTGCCGTCGGCGATGCCGAACTCGAGCTTCATGCCCGCCTTGACCACGGTGCCGGCGGGCAGCGCGGACGCATGGAGGAAGACTTCCTGGCCGTCATCAGAGCTGATGAAGCCGAAGCCCTTCTCCTCGTCGTAGAACTTGACCTTGCCGGTGGGCATCGCGTGACTCCTTGTGCGGTACTCCTGCGCGTCCAGCCTAGGGGACGGCCCCTCCCGTGACCGGTGTGCACCGTATCCTTGTGCACGTGGCACAACAACAGCAGCAGGCCGAAGGCGGCAACGTCACCCGACTCGAGCGCATCCTCGCGTACATGTTCGCGTCGGCAATCGGGCTCTCGATCATCGCGATCGTGCTGACGCTCATCTCCGCCGCGGTGCCGTTCCAGCTCCCGCTGATCGTGACGGTGCTCCCGCTTCCGGGGCTCGCGATCGCGTTCGTCATCCTGGTGACGCTGCTCATCGTGACCGCCATCCGCAAGGGTCGTGAGTCGAAGGATGCCCGCAGCTAGCGAGTCGGCCCTCGCGCTGGCGAGCCACCTGCGGTCGCTGCCAGACGAGGAACTCGCGCAGCTGATCGCGGCGCGCGAGGTTCGCGAGCACGGCATCCGCGACTTCTTCGACCTCGCCGATGCGCTCTTGACGCCGGAGTCGGTGTCGCGCGCGCTCTCCCGGTTGGATCGGCACACGCTCATCGCCCTCTCGAACAATTCGATCCAGGATGCCGCCGCAGTTGCGCCCCGCTCGCACCATCGGCCTTGTCGTCGGCGGCGACTTCGACGTGCCCGACGTGGTTCGGCAGGCGCTGCCCGACCTCGACGCTGACGCCCCCGCCGCGCTCGCCCCCGTCTCGCACACCGAGCCCGCGTTCACCGACCGCACCGCGGCGGACCACGCGTTCAGCACGACCGCAGCCGTCGCCGACCTGATCGCCGAGTTGCAGCGCGAGCCCGCCCGCGAACTCAGCAAGGGCGGCATCGCGCTGCCCGACACCAAGCGGCTCGCGCACGCGACGGGCGTCGAGCTCGACGCGGTCGCGGCCATCGTCGGCATCGCGGAGCGCGCAGGGCTCGTCGCGACCGACGCGGCACGATGGATGCCGACGGCCACCTCATCCGAGTGGATGCTCGCGGGCATGGGCGAGCGCTGGGCGCACCTGGCCGGAGCCTGGCTCGAGCGGCTGCCCGACGACATCCGCACGATCCTGCGTCGACGCTCCGGCGCGATGTGGGGTGACCGCCTCGTCGAGTACGTGGACTGGCTCTTCCCGCTCGGCGGCGAGTGGATGCGTGACCGCGTCGCCGTGTACGCGCGCGACGCCGAACTCCTGGGCATCACCGCGGCCAACGTGCCGAGCACGCCCGGCACGGCACTGCTCGTGCCTCGAGCGACGCGGATGCCGCCGCGGCATCCATGACGGCGCTGTTTCCGCCCGCCCGTCGACAAGGTCTACCTGCAGCACGACCTCTCGATCGTGTCGCCCGGTCCGCTCGCGACGCACCTCGACGTGCGGTTGCGCGTGCTCGCGGAGGCGGAGGGGCGCGCCCTCGCATCCACCTACCGGGTGAGCGCGGCGAGCCTCACCCGCGCGCTCGCACTCGGCGAGACGGAGGAGGGGCTTCGGGAGTTCCTGCGCGGGATCTCGCTCACCGGCATCCCGCAGCCTCTCGACTACCTGCTGCGCGAGACCGCGACGCGCTTCGGGCTCGTGCGGGTGCGCGCCCACGGCATCGGGGCGCACGTGCACTCGAGCGACCCGACCATCTTGCGCACGCTCGCCGTCGACCAGTCGCTTTCGGCGCTCGGGCTCTACGCCGACGAGCATGGACTCCGCACCCGGTTCGACCGTGACGTCGTGTTCTGGACCCTCGCCGATCACCGCTATCCGGTGGCAGCCGAAGACGACCACGGCTCGATCGTCGTGCTGCAGCGTCACCGTGCGACGTCGCGCACCGTGGCGGCGGCCCTGCCCGTGTCGGCGCTGGTCGAGCGACTGCGGGTGGGCTCGAGCGCGCCCGGCGACGACGACCGCGCGTGGCTGTCGCGCCAGCTCGACCTCGCCGTGCGCGGCAAGGTCTCCCTCACCGTGACTGTGGCGATGCCCGGCGGCGAGTCCGTGGAGTACCAGCTCGAACCGGCGTCCGTCGCGGGCGGGCGGCTGCGCGCACGTGACAAGCGCGCCGACATCGAGCGCACGCTGCCGCTCGGCAGCATCACGGGCATCCGGCCTGCCGAGTAGCCGCCCCAACCCACCCGGCTTTGCGCCGATTCGTCGACTTTGCGCCGGAACGTTCGGGCGCAAAGCGTGCACATCGGCGCAAAGCCGAGGCTCAGGGTCGCCGAGCGGCCACGGTCGGCCTTCGGGAAACTAGGCTGGAGGGATGCTCCCGAACGGTCCCCTGATCGTGCAGTCCGATCGCACCGTGCTGCTCGAGGTCGCGCATCCCGAAGCCGACAACGCCCGCCACGACCTCGCGGTCTTCGCCGAACTCGAGCGTGCGCCCGAGCACATCCACACCTACCGCATCACCCGCCTCGGCCTCTGGAACGCTCGCGCCGCCGGCCACACCGCCGAGGACATGCTCGCGACGCTCGAGCAGTACTCGCGCTTCCCGGTGCCGGCGAGCGTCTCGGTCGACCTCACCGAGACCGTCGGCCGGTACGGCCGGCTCGTGATCGAGCGCGATGCCGATGGCGTGCTCATCCTGACGGCGCGGGATGCCGCGGTGCTGCGCGAGATCACCCGCGCGAAGAAGGTCGCGGGCCTGCTGTTCGAGAAGCGTGACTCCACCACACCCGACGGCGCCGGCTCCTACGTCGTGCAGGCCTGGGCGCGCGGACAGCTCAAGCAGGAGCTGCTCAAGCTCGGCTGGCCCGCCGAAGATCTCGCGGGCTACACCGAGGGCACCCCGCACGACATCGAGCTCGACGAGACATCGCTGGCACCTGCGTCCGTACCAGCAGCTCGCGATCGACAACTTCATGGCGCACGGCTCGGGTGTCGTCGTGCTCCCCTGCGGCGCAGGCAAGACACTGGTCGGCGCCGGCGCGATGGCCGAAGTGGATGCCACCACCCTCATCCTCGTCACCAACACCGTCTCGGCGCGCCAGTGGCGGGCCGAACTGCTCAAGCGCACGAGCCTCACCGAGGACGAGATCGGCGAGTACTCCGGACAGCTCAAGGAGCTCAAGCCGGTGACGATCGCGACGTACCAGATCCTCACCGCGCGCCGGAAGGGCGAGTACGCCCACCTCGCCCTGCTGGATGCCCTCGACTGGGGTCTCGTCATCTACGACGAGGTGCACCTGCTGCCCGCCCCGGTGTTCAAGCTCACCGCCGAACTGCAGGCCCGCCGCCGGCTCGGCCTGACCGCGACGCTCGTGCGCGAGGACGGCCGGGAGGGCGACGTGTTCTCGCTCATCGGTCCCAAGCGCTTCGACGCGCCGTGGAAGGAACTCGAGGCCGAGGGGTTCATCTCCCCCGCGACGTGCACGGAGGTGCGCATCGACCTGCCCGAGTTCGAGCGGCTCGAGTACGCGGCATCCGCCGACGATGAGCGGTACCGGCTCGCGGCGACCGCGCCGGCGAAGCTGCGGGTCGTGAAGGAGCTCGTCGAGAAGCACAAGGGCGAGCGCATCCTCGTGATCGGGCAGTACCTCGACCAGCTGCAGGAACTCGCCGACGTGCTGGATGCCCCGCAGCTCAACGGATCGACGCCGATTCCGGAGCGGGAGCGGCTGTACCAGGAGTTCCGCGACGGGGTCACGAAGGTGCTCGTCGTCTCGAAGGTCGCGAACTTCTCGGTGGACCTGCCGGAGGCGACCGTCGCCATCCAGGTCTCGGGCTCGTTCGGGTCACGGCAGGAGGAGGCCCAGCGTCTCGGCCGGCTGCTGCGCCCGAAGGAGTCGGGCCTGCCCGCGAACTTCTACACGCTCGTCGCGCGCGACACCGTCGACCAGGACTTCGCGCAGAACCGCCAGCGCTTCCTCGCGGAGCAGGGCTACTCGTACACGATCGTGGACTCGGACGAGCTGACGCCGGTCGCCTGACCGTCGGTCGAGCAGCGCCGCAAAGCGACGCGTATCGAGACCCCGCTGTCGCACCGCTTTGCTACGGTGCACCCATGTCACTCGTCGTCTGCGATATCGGGATGTCCATCGACGGCTACGTCGCCGGCACCAACCAGAGCCTCGAGGAACCGCTCGGCATGATCGAGGGCCGCCCGGCCGAATGGGTCATGCGCACGATGCACGACTGGATGTTCACCACCCCCGACGAGAACCAGGCCGAGATCGACCAGATCGTCGATGCGGGCGCGTTCATCATGGGCCGCAACATGTTCGGTCCGATCCGCGGCGAGCACGACCCGGACTGGCACGGGTGGTGGGGCGAGGACCCGCCGTACCACGCACCCGTGTTCGTGCTCACGCACCACGCGCGCGACCGACCTTCCGATGGACGGCGGCACCACGTTCCACTTCGTGACCGAGGGCATCCACGTCGCGCTCGAGCGCGCGCGAGCCGCGGCCGGGGAACGCAACGTGTCGGTGGCGGGCGGGGCATCCACCGTCAATCAGTTCCTGGCGGCCGGACTCATCGACGAGTTGCGCGTGCACATCGCGCCGCTGATCCTCGGCGCCGGCGAGCGGCTGTTCGAGGGCGTGCCGACGACGGGGCTCGAGCAGGTATCGTCGCGAGCGGCCTCGAAGGTGACGCACGTCGTGTACCGGCCTGTGCGCTAGGCCTCGCCGCTCACCGACCGCGAGGAGCAGAATCGAGGGGTGGATGCCGCGCCCTCCCCCATCACCCCGTTCACCATCGACGTCCCGCAGGCCGACCTCGACGACCTGCGCGAGCGGCTCGCCCGCACGCGCCGCACGCCGCGCGAGGTGCACGACTGGTCGCGCGGCACGCAGACCGACGCGCTCGACGCGCCTGCTCGCGCACTGGGCCGGGCCATACGACTGGCGCGCGGCCGAGCGACGCCTCAACGGGCTCGGCGCCGACGGCAGCCCGATCACCGGCCCGAGCGCCCGTCGCCACGTCATGGTCGACGTCGACGGTCAGCGCATCCACGCCCATGCTCGCCGGCACGCCCGGCGCGACACCGCTGCTGCTCATCCACGGCTGGCCGGACGGGTTCTGGCGCTTCGACGGCGCGCTGCCGCTGCTCGCGGAGCGGTTCGAGCTCGTCGTGCCGAGCATCCCGGGGTACGGGTTCAGCGAGCGGCCGTCCGAGCCGACCGGGCCCGCGGCGGTGGGCGAGCTGTTCGCGGGACTCATGTCCGCGTTGGGACACCAGCGGTTCGGGGTGCACGGGGGCGACATCGGGTGCACGATCGCCGAGCAGCTGGCGCTGCGGCATCCAGATCGCATCATCGGATTGCACCTGGGCGACGCTCCGCTGCACCGCCCGCGAGGGCTCGCGACCGACGAGCTCACCGACGATGACCGCGAGTGGATGGCACGGCTCGCCAACTGGGACACCGCCGAGGCCGCATACTCCCGTCTCCAGCGCACGAAACCGCAGACCCTCGCGGTCGCGCTGGATGACTCGCCTGCCGCACTCGCCGCATGGATCCTCGAGAAGTTCCACGGCTGGAGCGAGAGCCTCGACGCGTTCGCCCTCGACGACCTGTGCACGAACCTCACGGTGTACTGGGTCACCCGAACTGCCGGTTCATCGGTGCACTACTACTACGACAACGCGCACTCCGAACTCGGCACCGGGTACGTCGCCGCGCCCACCGCGTTCGGCCAGTTTCCGCACGACATCCTGCCCGCGCCGCGCTCGTCGGTCGAGCGCTGGTTCAACGTGCAGCGGTTCACCGAGTTCGAGCGCGGCGGTCATTTCGGTCCCTGGGAAGCGCCGCAGCCGTGGGCTGACGACGTGATCGGGTTCTTCGACGCGCTCGCCGGGTGATGGCCGGTTCCCAAGAAAAGGTTTCGAGCCTCGCCGGTTCCCGGCGCCGGTTGCCCAACCCGCCCTAGGCTCGAAGCCATGCCTGCCGCGCCCCTGCTCACTGCATCCGACTGGCCCATCGCCGCAAGCACGCTGCCCTTCCCGGCCGTGTCGCGCCGCGGCCTCGACGCCACCCACGGCGGACCAGACGCATGGATGCCACCACTGCTCCAAGTCGCACGATGCGGGTTCGGGCACGTCGACCTCACCGACTCCTGGGCCCGCATCGCCGACCTGGACCCGGGCGAGCTCGAGTCGCTCGCGGAGTGCCTGCGCGAGGCGGGGGTGGTCGCGGCATCCAGCTCGCTCATTCGGCGCAGCGTGATCGACGACACCGACGGTGACGCGAACCTCGCCTACACGCACCGCGCGCTCGACGCCGCAGCGGCGCTCGGCATCACGACGGTCTCGGTCGGGCTGCACCAGCCGCTGACCGACGAGCAGCGGGGGCGGCTGTGGTTCTGGACGGCCGAGGGCCACCACGACCGCCCAGAGCGGTGGGATGACGCGGTCAGCCGGCTCCGCGAGCTCACGACGCATGCGCAGCAGCTCGGCATCGTGCTGTCGCTCGAGTTGTACGAGGACACGTTCCTCGGCGACGCGGCATCCACGCTTCGTTTGCTCGAGGAGATCGACTCGGAGTGGATCGGGGTGAACCCGGATGTCGCGAACCTGATCCGCCTGCACCGTCCGATCGACTCGTGGCGCGAGCTGTTCGAGCAGCTGCTGCCGCACACCAACTTCTGGCACGTGAAGAACTACACCCGAGACGAACACCCTGAACGGGAACAGTTCACTGCGGTACCCGCGCACCTCGACGTCGGCCTGATCGACTACCGCTGGGCGTTCGAGGTCGCGATCGAGAGTGGCTTCCAGGGCGTGATCTGCATGGAGAACTACGGCGGCGACGGACTCGGCGTGAGCGCCTGGAACCGCGACTACCTGCGTGACCTCGTGCTGCCGCTCGACGAAACCTACGGCGCCGAGCTCGGCACGAGCCGCGTGCGCCAGCCCGACCTCACCAACCTCACAAGGAGTACCTCCGCATGACCACGTCTTCCATCACGACCGTTGCGATGGTCGGCTCCGGCTACATGGGCGGCGGCATCGCGCAGGTGCTCGCGAACGCGGGCTGCACGGTGCGACTCGCGGATGTCTCGGCCGAGGTGACGCTCGCCAACCTCGAGCGCATCATCCGGGAGTCCGAGGCGTTCGAGTCGGGCGGGCTGTTCCCGAGTGGGTCGACGGAGCGGATCCGCGCGGGGGTGACCGCGGCATCCACCATCGAAGAGGCGGTCGAGGGAGTCGACCTCATCGAGGAGGCCGTCTACGAGACCATCGAGGTCAAGGGAGCCACCCTCGCGCGCATCAGCGCCGCGAACGCCGATGCGATCATCGGCTCGAACACGTCGACGATCTCGATCACCGAGCTCGCCAAGCACGTCGAGCGGCCAGAGCGCTTCCTCGGGGTGCACTTCAGCAACCCGGCGCCGTTCATCCCCGGGGTGGAGCTCATCCCGCATCCCACGACCGACGAATCGAAGCTGGATGCCGTCGCCGCCCTCCTGCGCACCGCCGGCAAGGTGCCGGCTCGCGTGACCGACGCGACGGGCTTCGTGCTCAACCGGCTGCAGTACGCGCTGTTCCACGAGGCTACCCAGCTCGTGGACGAGGGCGTCGCCTCCCCCGAAGACATCGACCGCATCGTGCGCACGACCTTCGGCATGCGGCTGCCGTTCTTCGGACCGTTCGCGGTCGCCGACATGGCCGGACTCGACGTCTACGCATTCTGCTACCGCAGCCTGCAGACCGAGTTCCCCGAGCGGTTCGCGACCCCGCCGATGCTGCAGGAACTCGTGGATGCCGGCAAGCTCGGCACGAAGACCGGCAGCGGATTCCGCGACATCGACCCCGATCGCATCCCTGAGCTCATCGAGTACCGCAACCGCGCCTACGTGAAGGTGCAGCAGCTCATCGACGAGCTGGGGCCGAACCCCTTCGACGCGCCGCCGGCGGCCTAGCCCTCTCCGCTGGTGGTGGCTCCGGCCGCCCAAGAGACGGTTTTGCGCCCGTTTGTGCGTTTTGCGCCGGAACGTTCAGGCGCAAAACGGACAAACCGACGCAAAACCGGCAACGGTCAGCGCAGCTGCGCGCGCGTAGCGGAGCAGCAGCGTCGACCCCGGAGCGCAGCACCTCCACGAGGCGCATGCCGCGCGGCGGGGTCTCGCCGTGGGCGATGCGGCGGGCATCCCCGGCCTCGAGGGTCGGCGCGATCGTGATGCACAGCTCGTCGACGATGTCGGCAGCGAGCGCCGCCCCGAACAGCGTCGGACCACCCTCGCACAGGATGCGACTGAGCCCCCGCTCGCGCAGCGCCGCCACCCCGGCGGCGAGGTCGACGTGGCGCTCGCCCGCCGTGACCAGGTCCGCGACCTCGGCGAGGCGTTCGCGCAGGCCGGGGTCCTCCCCATCGGCGGTCGGCCGGGTCGTCGTCACGACGATCGGGCGCTCGGGCGCTTCGGTGAAGATGCGGGAGGACGGGTCGAGGTCGAGCCGGTGGCTCACGATCGCGAAGACGGGGTGCGGTGGCATCCCGTGCTCGACTCGCCAGCGTGCCGAGGGCTCGGAGACCCGCATCGGGCCGTAGCCCTCGTCGCGCACCGTGCCCGCGCCGACGAGCACGACGTCGCACACTCTGCGCAGCAGTTCGAAGCGCCGGTGGTCGGCTGCGTCGCCGAGTCCGCCCGAGAGACCGTCGCGCGTCGCAGCGCCGTCGATGCTCGAGATGAAGTTCACGCGCACACCCGTGCCCGACGGGCCGGTCAGCGGCTCGACGAGCGCGTCGTCGGTGAGGTGTTCGGCCGGGTCGGGCCACAGGCGGTCGATGCGGGCGGTCACGGGGCGGCGCTCACACGTTGTGCTTCAGCTCGACCGGCTCGCGCCAGCCGAGGATCGCCTCGGTCATGCGCACGGCGTCCACGGCTTGCGGAATGTCGTGCATCCGCAAGATGCGCGCGCCCTTCATGATGCACACCACCGCCGCCGCGAGCGAGCCCTCGAGCCGCGCACCCTGCTCGCGCCCGATCGCCTCGCCGACGAAGTCCTTGTTCGACACCGCCGCGAGCGTCGGGAAGCCGAGCGCGACGATCTCGTCGAGCCGCCGGGTGAGCTCGAGCGTGTGCAGGGTGTTCTTGTTGAGGTCGTGGCCGGGGTCGAGCACGATGCGCTCGTGCGGGATCCCGGCCGCGAGCGCCCGATCGACGCGCTCACGCAGGAAGCCGGCGACCTCGGTGACGATATCCCCGTAGTCGGGTTTCGGCTTCGCCGTGCGCGGCGGGCCGATGCTGTGCGTGATCACGATCGTCGCATCGCTGTCGGCGACGACGCGAGCCATGTCGGCGTCCCAGAGCCCGCTCGAATCGTTGATGACGTCCGCACCGGCCGCGATCGCACGCGCCGCGACCACCGCGGAGTGCGTATCCACCGAGATGACCACGGTGGATGCCGCGGCCACCGCCTCCACAACCGGCACCACCCGCTCGCACTCCTCGTCGACCGACACCACCGGTCCGCGCCCGAACGGGACCCCACCGATGTCGACCCAGTCCGCGCCATCCGCGTCCGCCTGCAGGCACGCCGCCACGGCCCGGTCGAGCGCGAAGGTCGACCCCTTGTCGTAGAACGAGTCCGGCGTGCGGTTCACGACCGCCATCACGGCGACCTGCCGCGCGAAGTCGAAGTCGCGTCGGCCGATGCGTTGTGACATGTTCCAAAGGTAGCCGGGAGCAGAAAACAGCCGTGCGGTACCTGCCTCCTGCATCCACTGCGTTCTCAGAAATCATCCAGACAACTACCAGTAACCTTGAGGCATGGCTGATGGACCGAAGATTCTGATCGTCGACGACGAACCCAACATCCGCGACCTGCTCACCACGAGCTTGCGCTTTGCCGGCTTTGCCGTGCGCGCGGTCGGCAATGGCGCACAGGCCATCTCGGCGGTGCTCGAGGAGGAACCAGACCTCATCATCCTCGACGTCATGCTGCCGGACATGAACGGTTTCGGCGTCACGAAGCGACTGCGGGCGAGCGGCTACACCGCGCCCATCCTGTTCCTCACTGCGAAGGATGACACCGAGGACAAGATCACCGGCCTCACCGTCGGCGGCGACGACTACGTCACCAAGCCGTTCAGCCTCGACGAGATCGTCGCTCGCATCAAGGCCATCCTGCGCCGCACGATGCACGACGACGAAGAGGCGATCATCCGCGCGGGCGAGCTCACGATGGACCAGGACACGCACGAGGTCACGATCGGCAGCGAGCAGGTGGAGCTCAGCCCCACCGAGTTCAAGCTGCTGCGCTACCTCATGCTCAACCCGAACCGCGTGCTCTCGAAGGCGCAGATCCTCGATCACGTCTGGGAGTACGACTTCAACGGCGATGCTGGCATCGTCGAGAGCTACATCTCCTACCTGCGCCGCAAGCTCGACCAGTTCTCTGAAGAGCCGGTCATCCAGACGAAACGTGGTTTCGGCTACATGCTCAAGGCCGCAAAGGTCTCCTAGACCTCTCGAGTTCGTCGAGACCTCACACCGGCAACCGGTCTAGCCTGATCTGATGCAGCATCGCCTCGCCGAGTGGTGGAACCGGATCTCACTCCGCACCAAGATCACCGGTGTGACGGTGCTGCTGCTCATCCTCGGCCTCGCGGTCGCCGGCGTCGGCACGATGACCGTGCTGCGCAACTATCTCCTCACCGAGGAGGACACGCGCATCATCGGCGCGATGAATGCACTGAGCCAGCAAGAGCCGCTGTGCAGGGAATCGCCGTCACCGAACGACTTCTACATCGGCGTCGTCGACTATGACGGCAACCTCGAATGCGACAACCGCGGTCCAGATCAGGCGCGCCCGGTGCTCAGTTCGCTCACGATCGAGGAGGTCTCGCGCCTCGAGGGTGCGATCACGCTGCCGAGCACGGTGCCGGGCGGGCAGTGGCGAGTCATCACGCGGTTCATCACGCTCGACGGCGAGGTGGAGCAGTACACCGCGGTCGTGGGTCTCGACCTGTCGTACACGAACTCGATCGTGTCGAGGTACGCGGCGATCTTCCTGTTCTTCGGGCTCACGGTCGTGATCCTCGGCGGAGCGCTCACGCGACTGCTGGTCACCTCGACGTTCACACCGCTTCGCGATGCCGAAGCGACGGCCGCACGCTTTGCCGGCGGAGACTTCAGCCAGCGCATTGCCGGCGCGACACCGAACACCGAAGTCGGTCGCCTCAACCGCTCCCTCAACGCGATGCTCAACCGCATCGACGAGGCGTTCGCCGATCGCGCCCGCACCATCGACCAAATGCGCCGCTTCGTCGGCGACGCGAGCCATGAGCTGCGCACACCGCTGGTCTCGGTGCGCGGCTACGCCGAGCTCTATCGCATGGGTGCGTTGACCAAGCCAGAGGATGTCGCGCAGGCCATGGAGCGCATCGAGAAGGAGGCGATCCGCATGGGCCTGCTCGTCGAGGACCTCCTCGAGCTCGCCCGCCTCGACGAGGCGAAGCCGCTCCAGCTCACCGAAGTCAACCTCGTGCCAGTCGCACAGGATGTCGCGCTCGACGCCATGGCCTCCGCCCCCAACCGCGTGGTCACGGTGGTGGAAACGGATGTCGTCGGCGTCGACACGAAGCCGCTCGAGGTCGTGCAGCACATCACGCCTGCGCAGCAGCGCGCGACCCTCGCGACCGGTCCGATCGCGTTTGCGGGTGCCACACTCGCGCGGCTGGTCGCGCGGCGATCGCGCGCCGCGGGCGATGCTGTGGTCGTCGCGGCGAAGCAGCCGCCGGCATCCATGGGGGCCATCATCCTCGCCGAGGAGAACAAGATCCGGCAGGTGCTCACCAACCTGATCGGCAATGCGATCCGCTTCACCCCGGAGGGCTCCCCCATCGAGATCGGTGTCGGCGTAGACCAGCGCCGCAGCCTCGCGCTGCTCTCCGTGATCGACCACGGCGAGGGCATCCCGCAGCAGGTTCGGGGAAAGATCTTCCAGCGGTTCTGGCGCGCCGACACCTCGCGCAACCGCGGCACGGGCGGCAGCGGCCTGGGACTCGCGATCGTCGCATCCATCATCGAGGCGCACCACGGCACCGTCGAGGTGCTCGAGACCCCGGGTGGCGGCGCGACGTTCCGAGTCTCACTTCCCCTCCTCACCAAGACCGAGGATGCCGCGGCCACCCCCACCGGCCCGTGACCCGCCGCGCGCGCCCGCGCCGCTCCCCTACCGTCATCCCCATGACCCGATACCAGGTAGACAGCGAAGCCGTCCTCAGTGCCACCTCCGCGGTGCGCAGCTCCATCTCCCGCATCCAGTCAGAAGTGAGCGGCCTGCAGGGCCAGCTCACCAACCTCCAGTCGTCGTGGACGGGCTCCGCCTCGAGCGCATTCCAGTCCGTCGTCGCGGACTGGCGCGCGACCCAGCAGCGCGTCGAAGAGAGCCTCGCGAACATCAACGCAGCGCTCGGCCACGCCGGCCAGACCTACGCCGACATCGAGTCGCAGAACGCGCGGTTGTTCGCGCGGTAGCGCGCGGCCTCCGCCGCGCAGCCATCCTCGACAACCTGGCGACACCCGAGCGGGCTCGGCGCCGGAAACCGTGCGATGCGCCGGTTTCAGACGGATGCTGCGGCGCGCGCAAGCGCATCTGTCTGAAACCCGCGCATACGCCGGCGCTGCACCACACGCAACGCCAAAGGGCGGCCCCTTGCGGGACCGCCCTTTGGTACTGCGTTGGTGCGAGAGGTTTCGAGACGCGCGCCTACGGCGCGCTCCTCAACCTTTGACCTTCAGTTGATGCGGCTTCGCCGCGTCAACGTACGGTCAAAAGTCCATGCCGCCCGACGGGTCACCCATCGGAGGCTGCGACTTCTCGGGCTTGTCGGCGACGACGGCCTCGGTGGTGAGGAAGAGGCCCGCGATCGACGCTGCGTTGAGCAGCGCGGAACGGGTCACCTTCACCGGGTCGTTGATGCCCGCGGCGAGCATGTCGACGTACTCGCCGGTCGCGGCGTTGAGGCCGTGTCCGGTGGGCAGGTTGCGCACCTTGTCGGCGACGACGCCGGGCTCGAGACCGGCGTTGAGCGCGATCTGCTTGAGCGGGGCATCCACCGCGACCCGCACGATGTTCGGCACCGGTCGCCTCGTCGCCCGTGAGGCCCTTGATGGCCTTGGTCTCGAAGGCGGTCTTGCCGGCCTGGATGAGCGCGACGCCACCACCGGCGACGATGCCCTCCTCGACGGCAGCCTTCGCGTTGCGAACGGCGTCCTCGATGCGGTGCTTGCGCTCCTTGAGCTCGACCTCGGTCGCGGCACCCGCCTTGATGACGGCGACGCCACCGGCGAGCTTCGCGAGGCGCTCCTGGAGCTTCTCGCGGTCGTAGTCGGAGTCGGTGTTCTCGATCTCGCTGCGGATCTGCTTGACGCGGCCGGCAATCGCCTCCTCGTCACCGCCACCCTCGATGATCGTGGTCTCGTCCTTGGTGATGACAACCTTGCGCGCCTTGCCGAGCAGGTCGAGCGTCGCGTTCTCGAGCTTGAGGCCGACCTCCTCGGAGATCACCTGGCCGCCCGTGAGGATCGCGATGTCCTGCAGCTGCGCCTTGCGACGGTCACCGAAGCCCGGAGCCTTGACGGCGACCGACTTGAAGATGCCGCGGATCTTGTTCACGACCAGGGTCGCGAGCGCCTCGCCGTCGACGTCCTCGGCGATGATGAGCAGCTGCTTGCCGCTCTGGATCACCTTGTCGACGATCGGGAGCAGGTCCTTGATGTTCGAGATCTTGCTGTTCGCGATGAGGATGTACGGGTCTTCGAAGACCGCCTCCTGGCGCTCCTGGTCGGTGACGAAGTACGCGGAGAGGAAGCCCTTGTCGAAGCGCATGCCCTCGGTGAGCTCGAGCTCGGTGCCGAAGGTGTTCGACTCCTCGACGGTGACGACACCCTCCTTGCCGACCTTGTCGATCGCCTCGGCGATCAGTGCGCCGATCTCGGCGTCACCAGCGGAGATGGATG
Source organism: uncultured Actinomycetota bacterium (assembly GCA_963790235.1). Lineage (GTDB taxonomy): Bacteria > Actinomycetota > Actinomycetes > Actinomycetales > Microbacteriaceae > Rhodoglobus. Next base: position 45,018 of record CAWBNZ010000005.1, on the reverse strand, counting down.
CCGTGGCAGCGATCTCTTCCTTGGTCTCGATCTCCTTGGCGCCCGCAACGAGCGCGGTGATGACCGCTTCGGTGGCCTTCTCGATGCCGCGCTTGAGGCTGATCGGGTCAGCACCGGCCGCGACGTTGCGCAGACCCTCACGCACGAGCGCCTGGGCGAGCACGACCGAGGTGGTCGTTCCGTCACCGGCGACGTCATCGGTCTTCTTGGCGACCTCCTTGACCAGCTCAGCGCCGATCTTCTCGTACGGGTCGTCGAGCTCGATCTCCTTGGCGATCGAGACACCGTCGTTCGTGATGGTGGGGGCGCCCCACTTCTTCTCGAGCACGACGTTGCGACCGCGCGGGCCGAGCGTCACCTTGACGGCGTCAGCCAGGATGTTGAGGCCGCGCTCGAGGCCACGACGGGCCTCTTCGTTGAAAGCAATGATCTTTGCCATGTGTGTTTCTCGTCCCTCCCGGACGTAGTACGTGCGTGTCCCTCATGGGATGCTGCTGGCACTCTGACTCTGCGAGTGCCAGAGGCAAAACTAGCACTCGTGGCAGGCGAGTGCAAGAAAGCCCGAGGGCCCCCAACGCCTGTCATTCCGGGCAAAAGCTAACGCCGCCCACCTTCGTGGACGGCGTTAGGAAAGGCTGGTGGCAGCTAGGCCAGTCGAACCGACTCGGCCTGGGGACCCTTGGCGCCCGTGCCGACCTCGAAGACGACCTGCTGGCCCTCTTCGAGCACCTTGTAGCCTGCCATGTCGATAGCGGAGTAATGGACGAAGACGTCCTGTCCGCCCTCGTCCACGGTGATGAAGCCGTAGCCCTTCTCAGCGTTGAACCATTTCACGGTTCCGTTCGCCATCTGTAACTCCTTGCTGTGCTGCGTGCGGCGCGTGCGGTGTTGCGTGAGCCGAGTCGTGAACGGGGCCTCGGGGAGGCTCCGCTCATCTGGTTCTGATGGGACACCGCTGGCGCGTTATCACAAAGATCCGGATGGGGCGACCAATTACGGATAGTAGCGGAGCACCACCGCGCACAAGAGGGCGGAATCCACGGGCGAGGCGAATTCACGCAGAATTAAACACGCACGTAACACAATTGAGACGTATCGAGGGTTTTCGCGGCCTTTCGGGGTGCGCGGTCCCGTTTCGTGACCCTGCGACGAGCCCTATCCGGCGGGGATGCCCTCCGGCGGGAAATCGGCTCCGAGCACGATCGCGATGGGCGCGCTCGACGGCATCGACTCGACGGGCACGAGCCTGATCTCGCCCACGCCGAGCGTGATCGCGATGCCGCGCGCGACATCCTCGTTCGAGTGGATCGGCGTAGTAGATGAAGGTCTTCTCGATGTCGCGCTCGCGACGCCTGCGTCATCGCGCCGATCGGCCAGCTTCAACGCGGCGAGCTGACCGCCAACGACATCATCCAGGCCCTCGGTCGGCGATCCGTTGAGCACCGTGATCTGGATGCCGCGTTCGGGCGCGAGCGTGGCCGGATCGGTCAGCGGCGCAGCCGTCGGAGTCGGGGTCGCAGACGGCGTCGGCGTTGGGTCGTCGCCACTGCTGAACGTCGGGAGCCCGAGGTCGACGTTGCCGAGCACGGAGAGACCGAAGAGCCCTGCGACCACGAGGATGCCGGTGGCCAGCGCTCCCCAGGCGAACCCGACCCATCCCCGACCCTGCTTCTCGGTGGACCGGTGCGCGCCGACGCGCTCGAGGTCCGCCGGCAGGCGGTCGAACCGGTCAGGTTTCTGGCTGGCCATAAATCAGGGATTCGTCTCTTCGTCGTTGGGGGCTCTGAACACCCTCGAGGCCCGCGCGGCAGTGCGCGCATCCCGCGCCCGCTGCAGTCTCCTGACCAGCATCGGATCGTGCCGCACGGCGTCGGGCGAGTCGATCACGGTGTTCAGCAGTTGATAATAGCGGGCTGCGGAGAGCCCGAACTGTGAACGGATCGCCTCCTCCTTGGCGCCGGCGTGACGCCACCAGTCGCGCTCGAAGGCGAGAATGGCGATCGAGCGCTCGGAGAGGCCGCCGGGTGCCGGGACGTCAGGGACGTTCCCGTGCTCGGGCAACGCGCCCATGGCATCCTCCTGCGCCGGCCCGGTGCCGGACGATCGCCACGATCCTAGGGTCGAGGATGCCGCGTGCCGGGGAGGCTCCGCGCGTGCCCGCTGGATTCACAGCGAGCGCCGTCATCCGAAGGTTCTGGCGGCGATCCCGCAGCTTAGGATTGCCTAACCATGCCCAGGAGCCGACTGCACCCGACCGCGCTCGCCGCGGTGGCGCTGGCGATCCTCCTGGCGGTGACCGGCTGCGCCGCGTCGACTCCCGGGGCGACCGCGCCACCCGTCACCACCGACCCGCTCGTGCCGCTGGACGAGCTCGACCTGCTGGATGACCCTGCCGCCCACATCGGCGAATCCACCGCCATCCTGCCCGCCGCCGCCATCGCGGCGCTCGCCACGCCAGAGCAGCAGCTGCCCGCCGAGGTCACCTCGCACGACCTGGACGGCGACACCGAGGTCACCGTCACCTCCACCGAGCGCATCGTGCCGATGGACATCTCGGGCTCGATCGCCGCAACCGTGTTCGGCCTCGGCTTCGGCGACTCCGTCGTCGGCCGCGACGTCTCCACGACCTTCCCCGAGGCGGCCGACCTGCCGCGTCGTGACGAGCAACGGCCACACCCTCAACACCGAGTCGATCCTCGCGCTGCGCCCGACGCTCGTGATCACGGATGGCACGATCGGCCCGGTCGATGTGGTGCTGCAGCTGCGCGACGCGGGCATTCCGGTGGTGTTCGTGGCGACGGATCCGAGCCTCGACGGGGTGGGAGAGCTCGCACGGCAGGTGGCCGCGGCGCTCGGTGCACCGGCGGCCGGGGATGAGCTCGCCGGCATCCTCACCGCGGAGATCGACGCGAAGGTGCAGGAGATCGCGGGCATCCTTCCGGCGAAGCCTCTGCGCATGCTGTTCCTCTACCTGCGCGGCTCGGGCGTCTACTACCTGTTCGGATCCGAGTCGGGGGCCGACGTGCTCATCGGCGCGCTCGGCGGCGTGGATGTCGCGGCCGAGATCGGCCTCGAGGGCCTGCGCCCCATGACGGACGAGGCGATGGTCGCGGCCGATCCCGATCTCATCCTCGTGATGACCGACGGGCTCGCGAGCGTCGGCGGGGTGGACGGGCTGCTCGAGTCCAAGCCAGCGATCGCGCTCACGAAGGCCGGGCAGCACCGGCGGTTCGTCGACATGGCGGATGGCGACATCCTGAGCTTCGGGCCGCGCACCGCCGCTGTGCTCGACGCGCTCGCCCGCGCCATCTATGCACCTGGCCAGTGACTGAACGGCTGCGGCACCATCATCATGCGCAAGACCTTCATCGAGGGCATGACCGGCGAGAGCGTCGCCGACTTCGTCTCGAGCGGCACCGAGGAGACGGGTCGCGGCTACCTCGCGGTCGAGCGGATCACGGCGCGCCTCGACGACGGTCGCAGCGGATCCGTCACCGTGCATCACGGGGCGCTGCAGCATCCGGATGACCCGTCAGCGTTCGGCTGGGTCGTGCCCGGCACCGGCACGGGCGACTTCGAGGGATGGTTGGTGGCGCGAAGATCCACCACGATGATCGTGGGCCGTACTTCGTGTTCACGCTGAGCTAGTCCACCGCGTCGTCGGCGCACCACGAACACGGTGACGGCCGCGATGGATCGCCGCTCCCGCGGCACCGGCGATCCAGATCGGCCACGTCGGTGGCCGGTGTCGGGGCAATCTGCGCGCCCCGTCGGCTCGGGCAGCGCGCATGCTGGCTCCAACGTCGAGCTGGAGAGTGAGCGGGTCGAGCGGTTCGCCGGACTCGTAGGTGCCGAATGCGGCCGCACCCGCGTCGGTGAGGGTCGCTGCGACATCCTCGAATCGCAGGTCCACCGTCGACGCCGACACCTTCGCCGAGCGTCAGGTCCGCAAAGGGCACGCCGGACTCGTCCACCGGGTCGCCCTGCTGGGTCGTGCCGGAGACGTCGAGGTAGAGGGTGCCGCTCGTCGCCGCCCACGTCGATGCGCGGATTCGCGACGGTCGTGTCGAGGATGCCGCCGTGTCCCGTGAACCGAATCGCGCCCTCGAACCCCACATCGCCGAATGTGCCGGTGCCGGAGAACCCGAAGTCCGGCGTCTCGTAGGTCGCTCCGTCGGACACGATCCATTCGCCGTTCGCGATCGTGCCGCTGAGGTAGCTGCGGAACGATTCCTTGAACCCCCACGTCGAGCGTCGCATCCTCGACGATGCACGCCCGTGCCGCAGGGGCCGGCCCGACGAGCAGCGAGAGCGCCAGCAACGGCGCGACGGCGACCGCGATCACGACGCCGCCCGATACATCGACAGGTGCGGGATGCCCGCCTCCACGTAGACCGCACCGAACGGCTCGAAGCCCAGCTTCGCGTACAGGGGTGCGATGTACTCCTGTGAGTGCAGGATGACGGCGTGCCCCGCGAGATCCGCGAGTGCGAGGCTCATGAGCTCCTGAGCGAGACCCTCACCACGTCGATCGGCGCGCACGACCACCCGGCCGACGAGGTGCCTGGCGTCGAGGTGGGTGGGTGCGGAGTCGACCAGGGTGCGGAGGTAGGCGGCGGTGCCTGCGGCATCCTCGATGAAATAGTGCGTGGTCGTTGGCTCACGGTCGCGGCCATCCAGCTCGGTCTCGTCGATGCGCTGCTCGAGGAAGAAGACGTCGGTGCGCAGCTTGAGGATGGAGTACACCTCGTCGGTCGAGAGCTCCGACCATCGCTTCACGGAACAATCCGACACGTTCGCGAGTTTAATGGTGCGAGACCCGAAGATTGTGGTCGACCTGTTGAAGAAAAGAGGGTGCACAGATGACGTACAAGGTTGAGAAGACCGAGGCCGAGTGGCGCGAGGAGCTCGGGAGCAAGTACTCCATCCTGCGCGAGGCCGCGACCGAGCGTCCGTGGTCGGGAGCCCTGCTCGACGAGAAGCGCCCAGGCACCTACGAGTGCGGCGCGTGTCACGCCCCTCTGTTCAAGAGCGGTGCGAAGTTCGATTCCGGATCCGGATGGCCGAGCTTCTTCGAGGCCGTCGACCCGGATGCCGTCGAGCTCAAGACCGACAAGACGCTCGGGATGGTCCGCACCGAGATCCTCTGCGCCACCTGTGGTTCGCACCTCGGGCACCTGTTCGACGACGCGTACGACACTCCCACCGGCGACCGCTATTGCATGAACTCGCTGTCGCTCGAGTTCGCGCCCGACTCGACCCAGTCGTAGGTCGACACCCTGAGCGCGCTCGATGCCGTGCGTCGGCGGCGGTCCCAGTCGTCGGTGACCGACGTTTCGCCGACCCACGAGCAACTGCTGCCGCTCGTTGCCGCGGCATCGGGCGTTGCCGACCACTCATCACTGCGGCCGTGGCGGCTCATTGAGCTACGCGGTGCCGCTCGAAATCGGTTGGGCGACGCGTTCGTCGCGCGCGAGCGGCCTCGATCCGAAGAGCAAGGATGCCGCGAAGCTCGCGAGCAAGCCGCTGCGAGCCTCGCTGCTCATCGCCATCGTGAGCTCGCCGCAGCGAAGCTTCAAGGTGCCCGAGTGGGAGCAGGAGGCGGTCGCGAGCGGTGTCGCGCACATCCTGTCGCTGCTGCTGGATGAAGCCGGCTGGGGCGTCATGTGGCGCACCGGCGGTCACACCCGAGCCGCGGAGGTCGCTCGGATGCACGGGCTCGGCGAGCGCGAACAGTTGCTTGGCTGGCTCTACGTGGGCGCGCTCAAGCCATCGGACCGCCGCGGAAAGCCGCGCAAGCTCGCGAACCCCGACGACGTGCTCAGCGTGCTGGAGTAGCGCCTGGCCGCAGGCGCACCGTCGCGATGACGACGGCCACGAGCGCGATCCCGGCGCCGATCACGGCGGTGACGGTGAGGGTGTGACCGTCCACCGGCACGAGCAGGTCGAGCAGCACCGACGCGATGAGTTCGCCGGCAATCGTGCACAGGCCGAGCAGGAGGGTGCCGACCGAGGTCACGACCAGGGCGCCGATCGCGATGAACACGATGCCCACCACCCCGCCCGTGTAGAGCACCGGATTCGTCGGCCACTGGGTCGGCCATCCCGACCAGACGCTCCAGACCAGCGCGATGATGAGGAGCAGCGCGGTGCCGGCGACGAAGTTGTTGAGGGTGGCGACGAGCACCGAACCGGTGAACTCCCGCACCTGGCCGTTCGCGCCCTGCTGATAGGCCATGAGCGCGCCGGTCACGAACGGAAGCACAAGTGCCAGGATCACCGCATCGGTGCGGATCTGTGACGAGACCGCCACCACGACGGCGACGACTGCAAGCGCGGCGCCGACGACCCGGTTCCACGTGATCGCGCGGGGCGCCATCGTGCCGATCCCGCGACGATCGAGCAAGGTGCTGCCGAGCGTTTGCCCGGCGACCACGGCGATGAGGAACAGTGCGATGCCCAACACCCCCACCGAGAGTCCTTGGGAGAGCACGAACAGGCCGCCGACCAGGCCGCCAGGGATGAAGTACCACGGGAACGTTCGTGCGCGGAGACCGGAGATGAGCTGCGCGACGCCCCGTCGACCGGTCGGCGCGAGGGCGACGATCACCACGAGCACCACGAGGCCGGAGCCGAACGAGATGAGCGCCGCGACGGTGCCGCTGTCGAGTCGCTGCGCGAACTCGCCGTTGATGCGACTCTGCACGGCCACACCGACGCCACAGGCGAGGGCGAGTGGGATTGCGATCACCATCGGCAGGCGCGCGGAGGTGGGGTGCACCTAGTCACCGTAGCTCAGAGCAGCAAGCCCACCGGATGCTCGATGAGCTCGGTGAAGCGGTGGATCCACTGGGCCGCGACCGCGCCATCCACCGCCCGATGATCGGCTGAGAGCGTGACGCTCATGACCGTGCCGACCACGATGTGGCCGTCGTCAACGACCGGCTGCGGCTTCGCCGCCGAGACGGCGAGGATGCCGGAATGCGGCGGGTTGAGGATGGCGGAGAACTCATCCACGCCGTACATGCCCAGGTTCGAGACTGAGAAGCTGCCACCCTCGAGCTCGTGCTGCTGCAGGGATCCAGAGCGTGCGCGCTCGGCGAGATCAGCCACCTGCGCGGAGATCTCGCCCACCGTGAGCGCGTGCACGCCACGCAGCACGGGCGTCGTCAGTCCACCGTCGATCGCGACGGCGACCGCGAGATCGACGCCGTCGAACCGGCGGATGGAGTCGCCATTCCACGTGACGTTGGCGTCGGGCACATCGCGAAGCGCGAGGGCCACGGCCTTGAGCACGAAGTCGTTCACCGACAGCTTGCGCGGCGACACCTCGTTGGCCTCGGCGCGCAGGCTCATCAGCCGATCGACCCGGCAGTGCGCGGTCACGTAGAAGTGCGGCACCGTGGTCTTGCTCTCGGTGAGGCGGCGGGCGATCGCCTTCCGCATGCGCGTGAGCGGAACATCGATGAACGAGGCCGCGGCACCTGGCGTGATGGATGCCGCGGGCGCAGCACCGCGGACCGCGCTCGTCGCGGCACCGCCCGCCGCAGGGGCTCCGGCCCCCGCAGCGGCATCGAGGTCGCGGCGCACGATGCGCCCGCCCGGACCAGACCCGCTCAGCGCGTCGAGGCCGACGCCGCGCTCCTTCGCGAGCCGGCGGACGATCGGGCTCGCGAAAATGCGGCCCCCTGGGTCGCTCGCGCTCGCGTCAGCGGACTCCGCCTCCGGTGCTCGCTCCGGCTCCGGCTCGGCCGACCGCAGCTGCGGCTCGCCCGGCGCGTCAGGCGCGGGCGCGGCTGCTCGGTCTGCGCGGGCGGCGCCAGCAGACGCGAGCGCCGGGCCGACGGCATCCTCGTTCTCCCCCTCGCCGAGGATGACGGCGATCGGCTCGCCGACCGCGACGTTCTGCCCGGGCTCGGCCAGCAGTCTGCCCACCGTGCCCGCCACCTCGGCCGCGTACTCGACGGTCGCCTTCTCAGTCTCGATCTCGGCGAGCGGATCTCCGACGGAGATCCGCTGCCCCTCGGTCGCGAGCCAGGTCTGGATGGCGCCCTCGGTGGCTCCGGCGAGCGCCGCGGGCATCCGCACGACGGTGGCCATCAGCGACCGCCCATCGCGGTACGCACCCGTTCGAGCCCGGCGATGACCTCGCGCGTGCCGGCGATCGCGGCCCGCTCGAGCACCTTGGAGATGCTCGGGCTCGCTTCGCCACCAGTGACGCGGTCCACCGGCTGATCGAGCCAGTCGAAGAACCTGCGCTGAATCTCGTCGGCGAGCCATCCACCGTACGACGTGCCCCTCGCGCCCTGCTCGACGATCAGCACGGCATTGGTCTTGCGGATGCTCGTGCCGATGGTCTCCCAGTCGAGCGACGCCCGGTCGAGCCAGCGAAGGTCGATGAGCTCGGCATCGACGCCGGACTGCTCGATCGCCTCGAGCGCGTGCCCGACCATGGACAGGTAGCTGATGACCGTGACGTCGGAGCCCTCACGGCGCACCGCGGCGGTGCCTGGACGGGATGACGTAGTCGAGGTCGCCCTCCGGCACGCGATCCGCCTGCTGGTACAGATCGACGTGTTCGATGACGAGCACCGGGTCCTGGAGGGCGAGCGCGGCGTTCATGAGCCCGACGTAGTCCGCCGCGCTCGACGGGGCGACGATGCGCCAGCCCGGGCTCGTCGCGAACAGGCCCGCGGGGTCCATCAGGTGCTGCGAACCGTATCCGCTGCCCATCGCGACCTTCGTGCGCAGCACGAGCGGCACGGGGTTGTCGCCGCCGAACATGTGACGGGCCTTGCCGATCTGGTTGAACACCTGGTCGGCGGCGACCCACATGAAGTCCGGGTACATGAACTCGACCACGGGCCGGAACCGGCCGTCGAGTGCGAGGCCGCCCGCGAGCCCCGCGAACGCGTTCTCGCTGATCGGCGTGCCGAGCACGCGGCCATCCCCCAGTGCGTCGGAGCCGAAGCGCTTGGCGAGGCCCTTGGTCGCGCCGTTCGTGCCACCGGCGAGGCGGTGCACGTCTTCGCCGAGCACGACGATGCGGGGATCCTGATCCATGCGGCGCTCCATGACGCCCGCGACGGCATCCACGAATTTCACGTCGCGCCAGTCGCCCCCGAGCGTCAGCGGCTCGGCGATCTCGAAGCCGTCGAGTTCGGCGCCATCGCCGCGCACCCCGACGTCGGCGAAGCCCGGGTCCGGCCAGAGTTCGGGGCGGATGCGGCGCTTGCCGGCTGCATCCGGGTCGGCTTCGAGCAGCTCGCCTGCGGCCGCGATCATCGCGGCCTGCGCCTGCTCGCGCACCGCGGCGAGGCCCGCCGCGTCGATGAGACCGAGCGCCGTCAGCTCGGCCGCCATGCGATCCAGAGGGTCACGCGCGCGCCAGCTCGCCTCCTCCTCCTTCGTGCGGTAGCCGAACGCGCTGCCGGGGTACGGCCCGTTCTGGTGGAAGAAGCGGTAGACCTCGGCCTCGATGATGACGGGTCCCTCGCCGGACCGCATCCGTTTGGATGCCGCCTCCATCGCGAGGTGCACGGCGAGTGGGTCCATGCCGTCGACGCGCCACGATGGGATGCCGAAGCCCTGCCCTCGCACGGAGAACCGAGTGTCCGCGGTGACTTCTTCAGCCGTCGTCGAGACCGCGTACCGGTTGTTCTCGATGAAGAAGCAGACCGGCAGCTTCCACGCGGCCGCGAGGTTCATCGATTCGAGCACCGACCCGATCTGCGCGGCGCCGTCACCGAAGTAGTTGATGGTGAGGTCGGTCGTGCCGCTGTGCCGCTGTGCCCACGCGTTGCCGGTGGCCATCGGCGCACCGCCTCCCACGATCGCGTTCGTGCCGAGCGCTCCAGCTTCGAACCACTGCAGGTGCATCGAGCCGCCACGGCCACGGCAGTAGCCCTGCGCAAGGCCGAGGATCTCGGCAAGGGTGCGCTGCAACACGGTCTGGACGGCCGAGGAGACCAGCACGGCCGGGTCGATCGTGCCGCCACTCACGTGGGTGAGCGCCTTGGCGAGAAACTGGTGATGGCCGCGGTGGGACCCGTTGATCGCGTCGGTGGAGCGCAAGCCGACGATGGATCCGACCGCGCCGCCCTCCTGACCGATGCTCGAGTGGGCCGGGCCGTGCACGAGGCCTTCGCCCGCGAGCTCGAGCACGGTCTCCTCGAACGCACGAATGAGGTGGAGCTGCGCGAGCATCGTGCGCAGCAGTGCCGGATCCGCGTTCTTCCAGTCGGCAGCCGTGGTCGTGAGCTCGACCCACTCGACCCCGGTCTCGAGTCGTCGTCGCTTGGGCATCGTCGCCTCTTCCATGCTCGCGTTGCAGCGATTCTACGCATGGATTGTATCCAATCGCAAGGGTTCTGGCGCGTACGGATAGACTTCCCGGCAGTTCTGCTCCACACTGGATCCAATCGCGAGGAGGAGACGATGGCGATCCCCGGACTGCGAGGCGGCGACCACGTCGGATTCACCGTGCCCGATCTCGATGCCGCGGAGGACTTCCTCGTCCGCATCCTCGGGGCGCAGCGGGCCTACGTCCTCGGCGCCAAGCGCTCGGACGACACAGACTGGATGACGGTGCAGCTCGGCGTGCACCCGCGCACCGTGATCGAACAGATCCGGTTCTACCGGCTCGGCACCGGGCTGAACATCGAGCTGTTCCACTACGACGCGGCGGACGGGCAGCAGCCGCATCCCAGCAACAGCGACCTCGGCGGCCATCACCTGGCTCTCTACGTCGACGACCTGGATGCCGCGGTCGCGTACCTTCGCGAGCACGACGTCGAGGTGATGGGCGAGCCCGTTGCGAGCGCCGGCGCATCCGAGGGCCAGCGCTGGGTGTACTTCCGCGCCCCGTGGGGAACGCAGTTCGAGCTGGTCAGCTACCCGGACGGCAAGGCGTACGAGCGCGAGGGCGGGCCGCTGCTGTGGCATCCCGCCGATCCGGCGCGCAGTGATCCGGCACAGTAGGACCATGTCAACGACGACGACCGAGCAGACCGGGCACGGTGCCGCTGGGGCGCGCATCGCGACCGTGCTTCGCGAGGCGATCCTCACGGGCGAGTACGAACCCGGCGCCCGCATCCGCCAGGAGGATCTCGCCGATCGCCACGGCGCAAGCCGGGTGCCGGTGCGCGAGGCACTGCGGATGCTCGAGGCCGAAGGCCTGGTCACCCTCGTCGCCAACACGGGCGCGTGGGTCTCGCGGCTGAGCCAGGCCGAGTGCGACGAGCTCTACCAGGTGCGCGAGCGGATCGAGCCGCTGCTGCTGCGGTACAACGCACCCCTGCTCTCCCCAGAGCACCTCGATCGGCTCGAGGAGCTCGCGATCGCGATGGAGAGCTCGACCGAGGTCGAGGAGTTCCTCGCCCTCGATCGCGAGTTCCACCTGTCGTGCTACCGAGCGGCGCCGACCACGATGCTCGGCGACACCGTGCTGAACCTGTGGAACCGCACGCAGCACTACCGTCGCGCGTTCACCCGGTACTTCCGCTCAGAGGGCGACCGCAGCGTGCACCACGAGCACCATCTGCTCGTGTCGGCGCTCCGGCGCGACGACGTGGATGAAGCGGAGCGGGTGGTCGCGGGCCACATCAGGCGGACGCGGCTCGAGCTCTTGCGACATCCGGCGCTGTTCGATCCGTCCTACCGCCCTACGTGAGGCGCCAGCCGCGATCGAGGTAGAGGCTCGTGCCGGAGATACCGCGATTGCGCAACAGGAACTGCACGCCATCCACAATGTCGGCCATCGTCGCGAGCTGCCCGCCGGGCGTGCGCGCCTTGTAGCCGTCAAGCACGCCCTCGGGCTTGCTCGCCCAGAACGGGCTGTCGCCGATGATGCCGGGATGCAGCGCATTCACCCTGATCGGCGCGAGCTCCATCGCGAGCGACGCCGTGAGCCCCTCGACGCCACCGTTGATCGTGGACACCGTCGTGGAGCCCGGGTACGGCATGTCCTTCGCGCGGCCCCCGAACAGCACGATGCCGGTGTCGACCGACGGTTCAAGCCGATCGGACAGGGCGTGCACCGTCTCGGTGTAGCCGATGAGCTTGAGGGTGACGAGCCGCACCGCGCGTCCGATGTCGTAGTCGCGGATCGTGTTCGCGTCACGTTCGATCGCGGCGAGCACGAGACCATCCACCCGGCCGATGCCGGACAGGCTTCCCGCGATGGTCTCGGGTTCGGAGATGTCCACCGCGACGGCGGAGGCCCGGTCCCCGATCGATGCGGCGATCTCCTGGGTGCGGGCGAGGTCGCGACCGGAGATCACGACGCGGTCACCCTTCGCCACGACATCCTTCGCGAGTTCGAGCCCGATGCCCGAGGTGCCACCGATCACCACGATCGTGCGTTCAGCCACGGTCTCCTCCTTCGTTCGTTTCGTCAAGCAGGCCTCGGCGCGTCACTTCGGCCGCGGCTCCCCAGTCCTTCTCGGCCAGGTCGGTTTCGGCGAGCGCACGGTCGTACACGGCCCGGATGACCGGCGACACCGGCAGCCGAAGATCCACCTCGGCGGCGACCTCCTCGGCGAGACCGAGGTCCTTGCGGCCGAGCGCCATCGTGAAACCGGGCGGGTCGTACGCGCGCTGCGCGATCTGGTTGCCGTAGACCGTGTGCGCGGCCCCGCCGAACAGCGTGCCGGTGAGCAGATCCACGAACTCGGCCGGGTCGACGCCGTGCCGCTCGACCATCGCGACCGACTCCCCGATCGACTGAATGGTCTGCAGCAAGTTGTAGTTCACCGCGACCTTGATCACATTCGCCACGCGAGGGTTTTCGCCGAACAACCAGAGTCGGGTCGAGAGCCCGGCGAGCGCCGGTTCGGCGATCGCGATCGCGTCCACGGGCCCCGCGACCATGATGTTGAGCTTGCCCGCCGCGGCGATGTTCGGCCGGCCGAGCACGGGAGCAGCCACGTAGGCGAGTCCGGCCGCCGAGGCGCGCGCGGCGAGTCGCTCAGCGCACGCGGGGCTGATCGAGGAGGTGTGCACGAGCACATGGCCCGCCCCTGCGGCGAGCGTTTCCTCGGTGAGCACGGCCTCGGCGGCGCGATCATCGGCCAGCATCGCGAACGTGACCGGCGAAGCTGCGAGCACCGCTGCGGGGCTGTCACCCGCCGTCGCGCCCGCGGCGACGAGTCGCTCGAGCGGCTCCGGCGAGCGGTTCCAGGCGAGCACCTCGTGGCCGGTCTCGAGCAGGCGACCGGCCATCGCCGACCCCATCGAGCCGAGTCCGAGGAAACCAACGGGAGTCATGCCTCGCCGCGCCCCCACGTGGTGTTGAGGTGCGACTGCGAGTCGCGCGTGAGATCGAGCGGACCGTCAACCGTGTAGTAGCGCTTGCCTGCCACGAGCAGTTCTTCGGCGGGGAACTTCGTGATGACCTCGCAGCCGTCGGCGGTGACGACGACCTCCTCCTCGATGCGCGCGGCACCCCACCCGTCAGATGACGGCCAGTAGGTCTCGAGCGCGAACACCATGCCCTCCTCGAGCACCTCTGGATGATCGATCGACACGAGTCGCGAGAAGATCGGCTTCTCCCAGATCGACAGGCCCACACCGTGACCGTACTGCAGCGCGAACGCCGCCTCCTCGTCAGGAAACCCGAACTCCTGCGCCGTGGGCCAGACCTTGACGATGTCCGCCGTCGTCGCGCCGGGCCGCACGAGGGCGATGGACCGGTCCATGTACTCGCGGGCCCTCGTGTACGCATCCTTCTGCGCACTGCTGGCGGACCCGACGGCGAACGTGCGGTAGTAGCACGTGCGATAGCCGTTGAAGCTGTGCAGGATGTCGAAGAACGCAGGGTCACCCGGTCGGATGAGGCGGTCGGAGAACACGTGCGGATGCGGTGAGCAGCGCTCGCCCGAAATCGCGTTCACGCCCTCCACGTACTCCGAGCCGAGGTCGTAGAGGGTTTTCGCGACCAGTCCCACCGTCTCGTTCTCGCGCACGCCTGGGCGAAGGAATCGGTAGAGCTCCTCGTAGGCGGCATCCACCATCGAGGCGGCTTGCGTGAGCAACCGGATCTCGTCCCCGGTCTTGACTCGCCGGGCCTCCATGAACAGCTGCTGTCCGTCGACCACCTGGATGCCGGCCTTCTGCAGCGCGAACAGGATCGGCAACTCGATGACGTCGACGCCGAGCGGCTCGTTGAGCAGTCCGAACTTCTCAAGCTCGCGCTTGATCTTCGCCGCGACCTCGTCGGCGATGCCCGCGTCTGGCGTGAAGGCGCCGCGCAGCAGCGAGATGCCGGCTCGGGAGCCGCGTTCTGCACGGGGGCGAACAGCGCCCTCGTGGGGCGAGTTGGGGTCGGCATCCATCTCGGCGGTCGTGACGTCGAGCCACGGGTTGTAGAGGGAGTGGTGCTTGGCCGCCGACCCGAAGTCCCACATGATCGGATCGCTGTTCCGGGTGAGCAGGGAGAATCGGATGAGCTTGTCGATGGCCCACGTGCCGATGTGCGTCGAGGTCATGTAGCGGATGTTCGCGAAGTCGAACGCGAGCACGGCGCCCATCTCCGACGTCGCGAGCTGTGCCTTCACTCGCGCGAGCCGCTCCGAGCGGAGCCGGTCGAAGTCGACTCGCGCCTCCCAGTCGACGGCGTTGGTGCCGGTCGTGCCCGTGCTCTTCATCGAGTTCCTCCTGGAGTGACGTCGACCGCACTGTTCAGTGCTGCCAAAGTGTGTTTAGTATAAGTGAACGCCAGTGCCGGTGTATCCTCGCGAGAACCGGCAGATCGTTGGCTCGTGCTGGATGACGGACCGTTGGAGTTGGCATGGCTGCAGAGGACATCGGCGCACGATTGCGCGGCGCGCGGATGCAGCGCGGGCTCAGCCTGCGCAGCGTCGCGCAAGCGCTCGGCGTCTCGGCGAGCCTGATCTCCCAGGTCGAGACCGGCAAGACGCAGCCGTCGGTCTCCACCCTCTACGCGCTCGTGAACCATCTCGGAGTCTCGCTCGACGAGCTGCTCGGCGTCGCGCCGACCGTGGTGCCCGATGTGGATGTCTTCCCGCCAAGCCCGGGAGGCGTTCGCAGTCCGGTCATGCCCGCAGTCCAGCGCGGCGAGGACAACCCCGTGCTCGACATGGAGAACGGCGTTCACTGGGAGCGACTCGCGGTGGGCGAGGGCGGCCCGGCCGACCCGCTGCTCGTGAGCTACGCGCCTGGTGCGTCCAGCTCGATCGAGGGCAAGCTCATGCGCCACTCCGGGGTCGAGTACGCCTACCTCCTTGAAGGCGAGCTGACGCTGCGACTCGACTTCGACTCGTTCGTGCTGAAGCCCGGCGACTCGCTGCAGTTCGATTCCGTGCGCCCGCACCTCTACGTCAACAACGGTGACGTGGTCGCTCGCGGCGTCTGGTTCGTGTTCGGGCGCCGCCAGCAGAATCAGGCGATGCCCGCGGCACCGGGCGGTGAGGGCGCGCGGTCCGGCTCCTCGCTCACGTCGGCGGTGGACGTGCTGCGCGCGATGGACGAGCTGCGCGGCTGAATCGGTCGTCACCATCCGGTCACCTCGATCATCAGGTGGCCTCGCGTGCTCGGCGGCGGTACCGCACGATCATCGGCATCACCGCAGCGAACAGCACGAACGCGCCCTGCATCCAGTACTGCCACGAGAGGCTCAGGCCGAGGAACGACAGGGCGTTCGTGATGGTCTGCAGCAGCAAGCCGGCCGCCGCGACCGCGATCGCCGAGCCGGAGCCGCCGAAGATGCTCGCGCCGGCGATCACGATGACGGTCACGGAGGTCAGGGTGAGCGCTTGGCCGGTGTTGGCGTCGCCGATGCCCGTTCTTGAGTAGAGCACGAGCCCCGCGAGGGCGGCCAGCACACCGGCCGCGACCGCGGCGATGAACCGCATGCGCGGCACACTCACACCCATCCGGTTGGCCTTGAGGGCGTCCGAGCCCGCGGCTCGGAACCCGCGGCCGAGGCGGGTGCGCTGGATGATGAACCAGACGAGCGCGGCCACTCCGACCGCGAGCACGAGCACGAGTGGCACCCCGCCGATCGTCGTCCCGATCGCGCTCATGATGTCGCCGGTTGACGATCCACCGGGGCTCGAGCGCAGCACCTGCGCGACGCCGACGATGGCGATCGACGTCACGAGCGTCGCGATCACCGGAGGCAGCGACAGCTTGGTCACGAGCAGACCGTTGACGAGCCCCACTCCGAAGCCGACCGCAATGGCAAGCGCGACGCCAACCGCAAAGGTCGCGGGGCCGCCCTGCCCGAAGTAGGAGATGACGACCGTCGAGAGCGCGACCACCGATCCGATGCTGAGATCGATGCCGCCGGTCATGACGACGAGCAGCTGGGCCAGGCCGACGAGGATGATGACGGCCGCCCCCGCGAGCAGCTGGCTGATGTTGAGCGGGCTCACGAACGCCGATGACACGAACGTGGTCGCAATGCCGAGCGCGAGCGTGAGGAAGACCAGCACGGCCGCCTGCACCTCGCCGCGAACGGCGGCAGGGATGCGGCTGCGTCGCGCCGGCAGCGCGTCCACCGTCGCCACCGAGCCGGTCTTCGAGAGCACCGCCGCTCCCGTGATGGCTCGCTCGGTGACTTCATCGCCGGACAGCGTCGCCTGCACCTGGCCGCGCGAGAACACGACCACACGGTCACACAGCCCCTCGAGCTCGACCGCATCAGTGGAGAGCACGACCACGGCGACGCCCGACGCTGCGAGCGAGCGCAGGAACGCGTAGATCTCGATGCGAGCGCCCGCGTCGACGCCCTGGGTGGGATCCTCGACCAGCAGCACCTTCGGCTCACCCAGTCGCGCCCGGGCGAGCAGCACCTTCTGCTGGCTTCCGCCCGAGAGCGCCATGACGGGCGTCTCGAAGGTCGGCGTCTTGACCGCGAGCCCGTCGACCGCGCGGCGGGTCAGGCGGTACTCCCGGCGCCGGTCGGCGAAGCCGGTGGGCATGGCCTCGTCGATCGACGGGGCCATGACGTTCTCGCGCACGGACATCTTGCCGAACATGGCGCGACCGAGGCGATCCCCTGGCAGGAAGGCGACTCCCGCGCGTGTGGTGCTGCGCGGCGAGCGCAACGAGACCTCGGTGCCACGCACGAGCATCCGTCCAGCGGACGCCCCGTGGCCGCCGAGCGCGCGCAGGAACTCGCGCTGCCCGTTGCCCTCGACACCGGCGAGGCCGATGATCTGGCCCGGCAGCACGGCGAGTGAGACGTTGGAGAAGCCCGGCCCGCTCAGCTCGAGCACTTCGAGCAGGGGCTCGTCGCCGGCCGCCGGTGCTGGCATCTTCTCGGGGAACGTGGTCTCGAGGGCCCGGCCGACGATGAGCTCGACGATCTCGTCCTCGGTGTAGTCCGCGACCACGCCGCGGCCCACGACGCGGCCGTCGCGCAACACGGTCAGGTCGGAGGCGATCTCGAGCACCTCGGGGATCCGGTGCGTGATGTAGACGATCGCGACATCCTGGGCCAGCAGCTCCTGGATGCGGTCGAAGAGCCAGCGCGTCTCCTCGGGCCCGAGCGCCTCGGTCGGCTCGTCGAGCACGAGCACGGATGGCTCGGATGCCAGGGCCGCCGCGATCTCGATCAGGTGCGCCTCACGCAGCGACAGCGACGAGATCGTGGCTCCGGGGTCGATGCGCAGACCAAGCTTCTCGAAGTGCAGGGTGAGCCACTCCGCGGCTCCCCGCCGCTTCGGGCGACGCGACTCTGGCAGCAACAACAGCACGGCGTCGAGCACCGTGAGCGAGGGAGCGAGCGCCGGCGTCTGGTACACGATCGCAAGGCCGCGCTCGCGCGCGGCTCGCGGCTGGATGCGCATGAAGTCCTCGCCGCCGAGGCCGATCGTGCCCGAATCAGGCACGACCGACCCCGCAGCGATCCCGACGAGCGTGGACTTGCCCGCACCGTTCTCACCGAGGACCGCATGGACCTTCCCACGCACCACCGAGACGCTCACGTCATCGAGGGCGCGCACACCCGGGTAGGTCTTCGTGATCCCGGTGAGGGTGAGGACGGCGTCCGTCATCGTCGGGTCTCCAGTCATCAGCCGAACAGCGCCGAGATCTCGTCCGCGGTCAACAGCGTCGACGGCGTCGCGTCCGCCGGCGCATCCGGCAGGCAGGCATCCTCAGGCGTCACGGTGCCCTCGGTCGATCCGGTGGAGTCCTCGAACAGCGCGAGGTTGTAGATCGACGGCTCCTGGTCCGACCCGCCCGTGAAGGCGGCAAGGGCCTTGCGCAGCGCCACCCGCCCGTTCCAGGTGCGCGACGAGACCGTGGCGAGCTCGTAGGCGGGGTTGGCTTCCTTGAGGTCGGCGAAGCCGCAGCTCAGCGAGTTGTCATCCGTCGTCGTGATCAGGGGCAGCGGGATGCCCGCGGCTTCGTAGGCCCGGATGATGCCGGAGGCCACGGCGCCGTAGTCGGCGATGACCGCGTCGATCGTGTCACCACCGGAGAGCAGGCCGGCCATCGCTTGCTGCGCCTGGGCGGGGTCCCAGTTGGTGGCGACCGGCTCGGCGCTCAGCAGGTTGATCTGCGGGTTGTCGGCGAAGACCTCCTGGGCTCCCGCGAACTCCTGCGTCGACACCAGTGCACCGGCAGGACCGCCGAAGAAGACGACGTTGCCGCCCTCATCACCGAGCTGATCGACGAGCCACTGCGCCTTCGTCGTACCGACGAAGTGTGGCGACTGGTCGGTGTAGTCGAGGTAGTCGACACCGGCCTCGCCCTGCGGGTCTGACGCGAAGTTCACCACGATCGACCCAGCCTGGGTGGCCTGTCGGATCGCCGGGAGGTGAGCCTCACCGGGGCCGGCGTCGGGGATGACCAGGATGATGTCGGTGCCCTTCGCGGCCAGGCTCGTGATGCCCGCCGTCGTCGTCTCGAGGCTCCAGCTGCCCGCGACGTACTCCGCCTTCGCGAACGCCGGCGCACTTGGCTGCCTCGCTCTCGATCTCGGCGAGCACGGTCTTCGACCAGCTGTTGGTGCCGCCGCCATCGACGACACCGAGCGTGATGCTCCCGTCTTCGGCGTCGGCCGGGCAGAGGTCGGCGATGTCGGCGAACTGGTCGACGGTGCCGACCGATCCGGCGGCGATGTCGCCTTCGAGGTTGTTGCCGCCGGTCTCGCCGCCGCCGGCGTTGGTGGATGAACAGCCCGCGAGCGCGAGCGCGCCCAGGGCGACCGTGGCGGCCACCAGGGCCAGCCTGCGGTGCTTCATGATTCCGTTCACTTCTTGCTCCTCGTTGAGTCACTGGTGCTGTGGATGGGTACTTCGGTTCTGCCGACGAGGCGTTTGAGCCTCGCCGAGGAGCCGCCCAGCTGGAGCTGGGCGACGATCCCGACGCCGATGATGAGCGCCTGGACGATGTTCTGCACGGCCGTGGCCTGCGTGAAGGTCTGCACCAGCTGGCTCAGCTGGGCGAGGAAGAGCGCGCCGAGCGCGGTGCCGATGACGCTGCCCTTGCCGCCGGTGAGGGCCGTGCCCCCGAGCACGACCGCGGCGATCGATGGCAGCAGATAGTCGTTGCCGGCCGTGAGCGTCGGGAGCCGCAGCAGCCCCGCGAGCAGCACGCCCGTCGTGGCACCGAGCATCGTCGCGAGCCAGTACGAGGCGATGACGTAGCCTCGCGTGCCGATGCCGATGTTGGCTGCGCTGCGCGGGTTCTCGCCCACGAGCTCGAACCGGCGCCCGAGCCGGGTGAGTTTCAGCACGATGTGCACGACGACGACGATGCCGACGGCGAAGAACGCGAGCACCGGGATGCCGCCGAGCCGGCTCAGCGCGAAGTCGCTCAGCGCCTTCGCTGTCTGCTCGCTGAATCCGCCTGAGATCGCCTGCACGGCGCCGATCATGAGCGCGTTGCCCGCGATCGTGACGACGAGCGGCGGAAGCCCGAAGTAGGCGATCACGACACCGCTGAGCAGGCCGAACAGCGAGGTGCCGAGGATGGCGACCACGATCGCGGTCACCAGATCCCACTCGGTGCCGAACTTGGCCGCGATGAGCGCACCGAGCGTCACAGCGCCCGGGATGGACAGGTCGAGACCACCCTGCTGGATCACGAGGGTCTGCCCGATGGCCACGATCGCGATGAGCGCCGCGAACGGCAGCATCGAGATGATCGCCGTCTCGCTGACGCTGCCGCGCGCGATGAGCGGGCTGATCGCGAACAGCGCGAGCACCGCAATCAGCGCCCGGGTGCCCGGCCACGACAGCACGACGCGCGGCCACGACCGATGGTCGACCGGGGCCGTGCGTTCCTGCTGGGCGGGTTGGGTGCTCATCAGGCCGTCACGAGGTCCGGGTGCCACGAGCCGTCGAGATGCGCTTCGGGCATTTCGCCGACGATGTAGTCGCGCGAGGCCTCGGCCATCGCGCGGAGCCTTGGCAGATCGACGCCGACGAGCACGCCATCCTGCTTGACGCGCTTGCCCTGCACCCACACGTCGCGCACGAGGCCGGGGTGCGCGTTGTACACGACCGCGCCGAGCGGGTTGTTGAGCGGGGTCATCGCGAGCGAGCGGTCGTCGAGCGCGACGATGTCGGCCGCCTTGCCCACCTCGATCGAGCCGGTCACGTCGCGGAGTCCTGCGGCGTGCGCTCCATCGATGGTCGCGAACTGGATGACGTCGCCAGTGGTCAGGCTCAATCGCTCGATGACCTCCCCGGTCTCGACCGCGGGCGCATTGTCGAGGGCTCGCTGCATCCCGATCGCGGTGCGCATCGTGCCGAACATGTCGCCGCCGTTGAGGCTGCACACGTCGATCGAGAAGGTCGGGCGGATGCCGGCCTTGAGCAGGCGGCCGGTCGCCGGGAAGCCGTGCCCCATCGCCATCTCCACATCGGGAGCGACGGAGGCCGTGCCACCGGAGTCGGCAATCATCATGAGTTCGTCATCGCCGAGCGTGCAACAGTGCACGTAGGTGGTGCGGTCGCTGAGCAGACCGTCGTCCTTGAGCTTGCGGATCGGTCCGGATTTGCCCCAGTACCCGTCGCCGACGTGCACGGTCACCCGCAGATCGAGGTCCTGCGCGAGGCGGAAGTCGCGGGTGTTGACCTCGGGGAGCGTGAACTGCGGCCCGCGCAGCGCGAGGGCCATCGTGACGAGACCGGTGTTGTCACTGAAGTACTCGTCGCGCAGGCGGCGGGCGTCCTCGGCCGGGTGATCGTTCGGAGACGGCAGCGGGGCGCCCCACTGCTTGCTGCCGCCGCCGTGCGCGAAGACGGCGCGCATCCCCGTGTCCTTCAGCGCCTGCACCGCTGCGTCGGCGTGCGCGGGGGTGGCGAGATTGTGGCTCCAGTCGACGAGGGTCGTGATGCCGGAGTCGAGCGCCTCGAGCGCGCCGAGGTAGTTGCCGGCGTAGGTGTCCTCCGGGCGGAAGTACTTGCTGAGGCCCGAATGCAGACCCGCGAGGTACTCGGTGAGCGACCAGTCGGAGGCCACGTTGCGCACCACGGACTGCCAGGTGTGGCGGTGCGTGTCGACGAACCCCGGCAGCACGATGCGTCCCGCGAGGTCGACGACCTCGGCATCCGTCGCATCGAGGTTCGTGCCGATCGCCTCGATGCGGCCATCGGAACCGATGAGGATGTCGGTGCCTGCAAGCACCTCGCCGGCTCGTGCCGACGTGATGACGGTGCCGCCGCGGAGCAGGGTGCGCGTGCTCATGGTCGTCGTTGACTCCTGTGCTTCATCGACGAGTCGTCGGGACGCCACGTCGCGTTTTGGTGTGGTTCGAGGGTAAGAGCGTCACTGCACAGTGTCAAGTCACATTGAACAAAACGTTCGATGTGAATGAAAGTCTGGAGATCGCTACGGGCGTTTTCAGCGCCTACGCGCGTTCGCGATACAGCGGGATGTCGATCGGTGGCTGCGGAATGAAGCCGCCGTTGGCATCCATCTGCTCGAACAGGTACGCCTGGGATGCCTCCATCCGCCGCATCGCCGCTGGAACGTCGATGTGCACGAGTGTTCCGCCCCGCTTCACAACCCGCCCGTCGACGAGCACGGTGTCGACGAGACCAGCGTGCGCCTGCGCGATGATCGCGCCGGCCGGATCGCGTCGGTTCCAGCCGGCCTGGCTCACACCGCCCATCTCGAGCAGCACGATGTCCGCGCGCTTGCCCGGCGTCAGGCTGCCGACGACGTCATCGACACCCGCCGCCTTCGCGCCGTTCGCCGTGAGCCAGGTGAGCGCGTCGCGGGTCGTCCACGACATCACCTGCGGCGCGCGCCATTCGCGGTAGCCGGGCTCGTCGGCGCGATACCGGGTTGCCTGCAGCACGAGCCGCGCGTGCGAGATCATGTCGCCCGAGTCGCCACTCACGCAGTCGATGCCGAGGCTCGGGCCGGGGGTGTGCTTCGTGACCTCCGCGATGGCCGGGTACCCCATCCCCATCTGCATCTCGGTCTCGGCGCACACCGACACCATCGTGCCCGTGCCCTCGAGCAGTTCCCACTCGTGCGCGGTATTGAACGTGCAGTGCACGAGCAGCAGGTCGTCGCCGAGCAGTCCGTGCTCGTGCATGACCTCGACGTCCTGGAAGAGCTGCCGCACCATCACCTGGTTGGCGTGCTGCGTCATCCTCGCCCCCAGTTCCCGGGCGAACGCGAACTCGCGCACGACCTCGGCCGCCGGAGTGATCGCGAGCTCCTGCGGCACGAGCCCGAAGCGCAGCAGGCCGTCGGAGGAGAAGTACCGCGACTTGATCTCACGGGCCAACGCGGTGCGCGCGACGTAGCTGCCCGACTCACCGCTCGCGTCTGCGCCGCCGCGGCTCTCCGACCACGTGTTCTCCACGACGGGCGTCATGCCGTGGCCGTACAGACCGCGGATGCCCGCGTCGAGCAATCCGGTGACGGCCGCGTGCGCACCATCGGGGTCGAGGATGTTGTGGCAGTAGTCGACGAGACTCGTCACGCCCGAGTTCAGCGCGTCGAGCGCGCCGAGGTAGTTGCCGACGTACATGTCCTCTGCGCGATACCGAGGCGCCATCTGCAGGCGGATGCCGCGCAGGTAGTCCGGGATGTTGCCATCCGCGAGCATGCCGCGCAGCGCGGTCTGCCACGTGTGCCGATGCGTGTCGACCATGCCGGGCATGGCGATCATGGATGACGCGTCGATCCGCTCCGCGTCCGCCTCGATGCCGGGGCGCACCTCGGCGATCCTCCCGTCCTCGATGAGGATGTCGGCGCGCTCGAAGTCGCCGAGCGCCGGATCCATCGTCACCACCGCGGCGTCGTGGATGAGGGTGCGCTGCGTCACGACCCGCTCCTCGCGTGATTCGCCGGGCGAGCGGCATCCGATCCACGGGTCGATGAGTGTCTTGATCTGCCCGCGTCCGCCGCCGAGCAGCGCCTGCAGTGAGCCTTCGACTGTCGGCGAGCGGCAGAACGTTCGAGGCGAGGTCGCTCCAGTCATCCCGGGTGCCGAGCAGGCGCACCGCCTCTGGCATGTCGGTGCCGAACACGTGCGCGACCGTGCCAACGATCGTGTACTCGCCCAGCGTCCAGCGGCCGAGCGGCACGGGCACGTCGCCCTTCTGGATGCCGACGGGCACGATCGTCGCCCCCGGACGAGCCGCCGCGAGCACGCTCGCGAGTCCGGGTGCCGAGCCGCTGACCTCGAAGAACACGTCTGGGTCCATACCGAGCTCCGCGAGTGCGTCGACGAGCGGGGTGCCACCGCCGAGCAGGGTCTCGGCGGCGCCGAGCCGGCGGGCGAGGTCGAGCCGCGGCTCGTTGAGGTCAACCGCAAGCACGCGCGCGCCGGTGGCGGCGGCGGCAAAGGTCAGGAAGGCGCCGATGCCTCCGGCGCCGATGATGACCGCGTCATCGCCGGCCTTCAGCCCACTGCGGCGCACGGCGTGCACAGCGATGGACATCGGTTGGGCAAGCCCGAGCGTGTCGAGTGAGAGGCCGGTGTGCGAGACATCGAGCAGGATGGCCGCGGGCACGACGACGTAGCCTGCCAAGCCGCCGTCGACCTGCAATCCCGCGGTGCGGTAGTCGCGGCACAGGTTCGTGCGCCCTGCTCGGCACGGCTTGCAGCGACCGCACGCGATGCCGGCGCCGCACACGACCGCCGCGCCGACCGGCGGACCGTCCGTGTCCGGTCCGAGCGCCTCGACGATGCCGGCGAACTCGTGCCCGAGCGTGACCGGCATCACGGTGAGCACCGGGCCGCGATCGTACTCGGTGGCGTCGCTGCCGCACACGCCGCACACCGCGACGCGCACGAGTGCCTCACCTGGTCCGGGCAGCGGCACCGGCCGGTCGACGATCCGGAGGTCGCCCGGGGCGTGGAGCACCGCGGCTCGCATGTCCGTCACAACTCGGCGCCCGTCGGTACGTCGAGCTGCACCGCTGCGCGCTCAGCGATCATGCGACCGAGCAGCTGGTCGTAGACGGCCTCGTGCGCCGCCGAGTCGAGGTACGCGCTCAGCCCAGCCTCGTCGTCCACGATCGCTGCGACGCCGAAGTCCGCGCTGCCCGGCCGCAGGCGCAGGCTCTCGCCGCAGCGGTACGAACGCAGCTCGGGGATGGCCTCCGCCATCTCCAGCAGCTTCGCGGTCAGGTCGGCGACATCCTGTTCGGTGACGTCGTCCTTCCAGCGGAACGTGGCGAGGTGCAGGATCATCGGTGCCTTCAGTCGGCGTACTTGTACGGGTTCTCGATCTCCTCGTCGGGCTCGAGCGGCGGGTGCATGCCCTCTTCCCACGCCTGCTCGCCGAGCTTCGAGCGCACGAATTCGACCGAGGCCGCGACCGCGTCGCGCGCCGGCGCGATGTCGAGGCCGATGCGGTTGCCCTCGTACTTCAGCATCCGGCCGTTGACCATCACGGAGTGCACGTCGGCGGTGCCCGCCTGGTACACGACGTGCGCCGTCGGATTCAGGATCGGCGTCATCGCCGGCGACTGGTCGTTCTTGATCAGCAGCAGGTCGGCCTTCTTGCCCGGCGTGATCGAACCGATCGTGTCTTCCATGCCGAGGGACTTCGCGCCGCCCATGGTGGCCATCCAGATCACGTCCTCCGCACGCATGCGGTTGACCGCGACCGTGTCACCCTTGCGGTGAGCCTCGAGGTGGTCACGCGACCGGTCGGAGCTGAGCGTCGCGCGCATCGCCGAGAAGTAGTCGGCGCTCCACCACACGCTCGTGTCCATCGAGAGCGACGCCGGGATTCCATACTTGCGGATCTCCCACGTCGACGGGTAGCCCTGTCCTGCGCTCTGCTCGCTCTCGGTCGCGACCGAGACCGTGCCGCCAGTGGCGGCGATCTTCTGGTAGCTCTCGGGGCTGAGGCTCGCCGAATGCACGTAGGTGACCTGGTCGGTCATGACCCCGGCGTCGAACATGTGGTTGATGCCGACATCGGTCGTCGCGCCCCACACGCCCGCGTGCGTCGTGACTCGCAGGCCGTTGTCGCGCGCATACTCGAACGCCGCCTTCTCGGGGAAGTCGTCGGAGTCTGGCACGTCGAACGCGATCTGCAGGCCGCGCAGGTCGGTGCGCGAGAAGTTCTTGACCCACGACTGGAACTCGGGTGCCGCGGTCCACTCCCACGGCGCTCCGAGGTAGTTGCCGTAGCCGAGCACGAATCGGCCGGGGATCTCGTCGAACGCCTGCATCGCGGCGTCCGCGTATTCGGGCGTGCGCAGCGCGTGCGACCAGTCGAGCGTCGTCGTCACGCCCGTGTCGACCGACTCGAGCGCGCTCAGCAGGTTGCCCGCGTAGATGTCCTCAGGCCGGAACACCTCGCCGTGCTGGAGGTAGTAGAAGACGAAGTACTGGCTCAGTGCCCAGTCGCCGCCGTAGCCGCGCAAGGCGGTCTGCCACATGTGGCGGTGGGTGTCGATCATGCCGGGCATGAGGATGCCGCCCTTGGCGTCGATCTCGAGCGTGCCCTCGGGCACCGCGAGCTTCGGGCCGACGGCTTCGATGAGTTCGCCCTTGACGAGCACGTCACCATCGAGGATGACTGGACCGTCGACCGGGATGACGATTGCATTTCGGAAGACGACGGGACGGCCCTCGGTGAAGTCGTCGGGACGGGGGACGGGTGTGCCTGCCATGGGTTCTCCTCTTCGAGAATGTTCAGCGATGATTTACACTTTGGTGCGCGAGCGGCTATTTTGCAAGAGTCAGAGCGCACAGCGTTCATCGAGGCTGTAGCCCGAGCGCCGTTGCTCGACTCACCCACTTCAAAGGAGAAGCCAATGACCAAGCGCATCGCAGTGCTCGGTGCCGGGGCGAACGGCGCGTCGCATCGGTGCCGATCTCACGGCGGCCGGCGTCGACGTCACCCTCATCGAGCAGTGGCCGGCGCACGTCGAGGCGATGCGCGAGCGTCGGGCTGACGGTCGACATGGCCGAGGGCGACGCTGCACGTCGAGCCGCGCACGATGCACCTGTGCGAGGTGGCCACGCTCAAGCAGCCGTTCGACGTCGTGCTCATGCTCATGAAGGCGTACGACTCGCGCTGGGCCGCCCAGCTCATCGAGCCGTACCTGGCCGACGACGGGCTGCTCGCCGGGGTGCAGAACGGCATGAGCGACGCAGGCGATCGCCGACGTCGTCGGTGCGCACCGCACGATGGGCACGGTCATCGAGATCTCGTCGACCATGTACGAGCCCGGGCGTGGTCGATCGGCACTCGGGCCCGACCGCTCGTGGTTCGCCGTCGGCGCGCTCGACCCGGGCGGACCGGCCGGTCGCGAGGAGGAGATCGCTGCGCTGCTGCGGCACTCGGGCACGGTCGCGATCGTCGACGACATCCAGTGCGACCAAGTGGATGAAGCTCGTCAGCAACGCACCGTGCTGGTGACCACCGCGATCCTCGGTCTGCCGATGCTCGACGCGGTCGCAGGCGCCGGGCATGCGCGACGCTCATGGTGCGCGCCGGGCAGGAGGCGCTCGACGTCGGGGCGGCGCTCGGCCATCCGGTGCTGCCGATCTTCGGGCTTGGCAGCCGAGGATGTCGCGCAGCCGCGACACGGTCGTCGAGACGCTTGCTCGACACGCTCTACGCCGGCGTTCGTGCTGCCGGGCGCGACCACGACCGTGCTGCAGGACTGGACGAAGGGCCGGCACAGCGAGGTCGACGACATCAACGGCCACGTCGTCGCCGAGGGCGCCCGGCTCGGCGTGCCGACGCCGGTGAACGCCGCCGTCGTCGAACTCGCGCACCGCATCGAGCGGGGCGAGCTGCGCGCCGGGATCGCAACGTCGACGAACTGTTGCGCCTGACTTGACGTTGTGTAGTCTGACTGCACAGTTTCGACGGCAAGGAGGCCGCATGTCCGCAAGATCGCGTTCGTCGGCACCGGTGCGCAGGGCTCCGGCATCGGCGCCGACCTGATCCGCGCCGGGCTCGATGTGACGTTCATCGAGCAGTGGCCCGCCCACGTCGAGGCGATGCGCGAGCGCGGCATCGAGGTGCGCCTGCCGCTCGAGACCGAGATCACGCCCGTCACCGCGTACTGCACCTGTGCGAGGTCGCGACGCTGCGCGAGAAGTTCGACATCGTGTTCCTCGTCGTGAAGGCGTACGACACCCGGTGGGCGTCCGAGCTCATCAAGCCGCTGCTCGCACGAGCGACGGCCTCGTCGTCGGGCTGCAGAACGGCATGTCGGTCGACGACATCGCCGACGTCGTCGGGCCGCAGCGCACCATCGGCGCCGTCATCGAGATGGCCTCCAACATGTTCGAGCCGGGCGTCGTCACCCGGCAGAACGCGCCCGTCCAACTCGTGGTTCGCGATCGGCGCGATCGACCCTGCGATCCAGCACGGATGCCGTCGAGGTGCAGGACGTGCTGCAGCACGCCGGCACCGTCGAGATGTCCGACGACATCCGCTCGTCCAAGTGGATGAAGCTCGTCGCCAACGCGGGCGAGCTGGTGCCCTCCGCCATCCTCGACGTCGCCCTCGCCGACGCCGTGCGGATGCCGGGCGTGCACGAGTTCATGGTCGAGTGCGGCAAGGAGGCCGCTCGCGCCGCCGTCGCGGACGGCAGCGCCTCGTGCCGATCTTCGGCCTCACCGACGAGCAGGTCAGCGGACCCGACCAGTACGCCGAGGACCTGCTCGGCGAGGTGCTCGACAAGTACTCGCTGCCCGACACCCGCACGACCGTCGCTGCAGGACTGGATGAAGGGCCGGCACAGCGAGATGACCGAGGTGAACGGCCTCGTCGTCGACGTGCTCGCGCGCGCCGGACAGACCGCGCCGTACAACGCCCACACCGTCGGCTCGCCCGCCGCATCGAGGCGGGCGAGCTCGACCGCTGCCCCGACAACCTCGAACTGCTGCTCGACGTGCGTGCGGCACCGGCCGGCTGAGTGGCTCGGGACGGGGCGCTCGCCTAGAATCGTGCGGTCGCCCCCTTAGCTCAGTTGGCCAGAGCACCGCTCTTGTAAAGCGGGGGTCGTCGGTTCGAATCCGACAGGGGGCTCCGAGAGAATGGCCGGTCAGAGGTGGATTTCTTCGACGATGCGCTGCCGCGCGACCCGCTTCGGGTCGCTTTGCCCACATTTTGCCCACACTCAGCGAAGCGCCAATGGCGTTGAGAGCGACGGCGACGCTGTCCAGGTCCTCGTCGAACAGGTCGCTGTAGGTGTCGAGGGTCTCCTTCGCCGAGCTGTGCCCGAGCATCCGCTGGAGCGCTTTGACGTTCGCTCCGGCCGACACCGCGAGACTCGCGCACGTGTGCCGCAGCTCGTGCGGAGTCAGACCCGGGATGCCGATGCTCGCGGCCGCGTCGTCGAACCATCCGCGGCGGAACGTCGCGGTTGCGCAGCACCGCGCCGCCTTCGAGCTGACGAACACGTGCGTCGCTTCGACCTTGCCCTCGACGTGGATCGGCCAGCTGCTCGAGGATGAACGCCGGCACCGGGATCGACCGCTCCTCGTAATCCTTCGGCGTCGACTCCTGCATGTGCCGTTGACCTCGATCATCGTGGTGTGCACGTCGAGGCGTCCTCGACCGAAGTCGAGGTCGCGCACGCGCAGTCCGGACAGCTCGCCCCACCGCAGCCCGGTGTACGCGAGCACCAGGATCGAGCAGTCCGAAGCCTTCCCCCGCCGGCTTCGCGTCGACCGCCTCCGCCAGCGCCGCGACCTGCTCGTGCGTGAGGAACTTCTTCCGCTTCTTGATCTGCTTCGGCAGCTTCAACCGCGTGCGGGTTGGCCGGACGCCCGTCGTCGACGGCGAGCTGGAGCCGCCGACAGCACGTTGACGATCTTGCGGACCGAGCCGGGCTCTGCGTCGCGCTGAGCTTCGATGCCCACTGCTGCGCCTGCAGCCGCGGAAGTCCGAGAGCGCCAGGCCGAGCGTCGGGATGATGTGCATGCGGACACCCTGCACCGGTCGAGCGTCGAGGCCGAGGTCGGAGCGGCTCTCGACCCACGAGGTCATCCAGTCGCGATGGTGACCGTGCGCGGCTCGGGTCGATGTAGCGGCCGGTGTTCTTCGCGACCTCGACCGAGGCGAGGAACAGCTCGCGTCGCGCTTGGTGCGGAACCCGCGCTTGTCGGTCTGGGTGCGGTCGGGCTTGCGGTAGCGCACGCGGTACGGCCCCTGATTTCTTCGACCGCCTCCGGCGGTTGCTGCCGAAAAGGCAGAAGTATCAACGGATCCGGCGTCGCATCAAGGACGCATCTGGGCCCGCAGGATCTGCGAAGGTACTGACCACCTCGTACCCCGAGCCTGCATAGAACTTGACTCGATCGGGTGCGCACTCGAGAACAATGTCCGCTGGTTCCTCGATCTCGACCGCGGTTGCAACGGCCTCGAGCAGCTGGCGCCCGATGCCCTGACCGTGCAGCATCGGTTCGACGGCAGCCTTCTCGACCCAGGCATGCTTTCCGAGTTGTCCATGGGCTTCGGCGACGTTCTGGTGAAACTGCCAGTCGATGGCGAGGGAGTGATCGTCGGGCCGAGGCTCGCGCGCCAGCACCTGACAGAGCCGGCATTGCCCGGACGGGCTTCCCATGACGACGCCGACCAGCACGTCACTCACATGAGCGCCCAGAACAACCGTCGCGTCGTCACTCCGGAGTGAGGAATACAGATCCCAGGACCCACCCCACCGATCGAGCACCGCTGCACCGTACATCTCCACGGTGAAGGGTTCGTTGACGAACGCGCGATGGAGCAGAGCCCGCGCGGCAGGCCATTCACTTTCCTCAACTGGCCCTATGGACAGCTTCATGCGTTGGAGTCTAGCCACGGGAGCGATGTCTGCTTCGGCACTTTGCCTTGCGACGGCGACGCCCCGAGGATGCGCCAGCACATAGGCTGGGCACCGGAGTGCCGGGAAGCCTGGTCGGCGGCGACGTTGTCGTCAGACCGAAAGGGGACCCATCCATGATCCGCACCGTGCCCGCGGCATTCGTTCGAAACTTCCTCGGGAGTGCTCCACGCTGGTACAAGGTCACCATCCTCGCGTTCCTCGTGGCCAACCCGGTGCTGCTGTGGCTCGCCGGGCCATTCGTGAGCGGGTGGATGCTCGTCGCGCAGTTCATCTTCACGCTCGCCATGGCGCTCAAGTGCTACCCGCTCCAACCCGGCGGGCTGCTTGCCATCGAGGGCGTCGTGCTCGGCATGACGAGCCCCGACTCGGTGTACCACGAGGCAGAAGCCAACTTCGCCGTCATCCTGCTGCTCATGTTCATGGTCGCCGGCATCTACTTCATGCGCGACTTGCTGCTGCTGGTCTTCACGAAACTCATCATCAGTGTGCGCTCCAAGCTGCTGCTCTCGTTGACGTTCACGGGGGTCGCGGCGATCCTGTCGGCGTTCCTGGACGCGCTGACCGTGGCCGCCGTGGTCATCGCGGTCGCGACGGGCTTCTACACGCTGTATCACCGGTTCGCGTCGGATCGGGCGTACGACGACGATCACGATCACGAGGACGACGAACTCGTCACCGATCCGCTGCAAGGAGATCTGGATCGGTTCCGCGCCTTCCTGCGAAACCTGCTGATGCACGCAATGGTCGGTACCGCGCTCGGCGGACTCGCGACCCTCGTTGGAGAACCGCAGAACCTCCTGATCGGTGAGGCGGTCGGGTGGGACTTCGCTGAGTTCTTCATTCGGGTCGCACCCGTGTCGATCCCGGTGTTCGTCATCGGCATGATCACGACGGCCGCGCTCGAGAAGACGCGCTGGTTCGGATATGGGGCGGACCTGCCGGGTTCGGTTCGCGAGGTCATGGTCCGATGGGACGAGCAGCAGCGCGCCAAGCGCAGTGACCGCACCCGCGCCAAGCTGATCGTGCAGGGTGTCACGGCCCTGTTGCTCGTAGCGGGACTGGGCTTCCACGTTGCCGAGGTCGGACTGGTTGGTCTCGGCGTCATCGTCATCGCGACCGCATTCAACGGCGTCGTGAACGAGCGATCACTCGGTCACGCCTTCGAGGAGGCGCTGCCGTTCACCGCGTTGCTCGTGACGTTCTTCGCCATTGTCGCGGTCATCCACGACCAGGGCTTGTTCACCCCCGTCATCGACTTCGTGCTCGCGCAGGACGGATCGCAGCAGCTTGGAGTGCTGTTCATCGCCGCGGGTCTGCTGTCGGCGATCAGCGACAACGTGTTCGTCGCGACGGTCTACATCAACGAGATCGCCCAGGCCTTCAATGCCGGAACGATTAGCCGAGAGCAGTTCGAGCTGCTCGCGATCGCCGTCAACGCCGGAACGAACGTGCCGAGTGTCGCCACACCGAACGGCCAGGCGGCCTTCCTGTTCCTGTTGACCTCAGCGGTCGCGCCGCTCGTGCGGCTGGGCTACGTGAGGATGCTGTGGATGGCGCTGCCGTACGCCGTCACGATGTCGGTCGTCGGATACTTCGCGACGACAATGCTGCTGCAGTAGACCGAACCCGGGAGGATCCACCGTGTCTCCGAATCCCATTGAAATCTCCGCGCTCGTCAAGCGCTTCGGGCGCGCGACCGCGCTCGACGGGCTCGACCTCACGGTCAGCGAGGGCGAGGTGCATGGCTTCCTCGGCCCGAACGGCGCCGGCAAGTCCACGACCATCCGGGTGCTGCTCGGTCTCATGAAGGCGACGAGCGGATCGGCTCGGGTGTTCGGCCTCGACCCGTGGAGGCAGCCGGTCGCCACGCACCGGGACATCGCCTACGTGCCCGGTGACGTCAGCCTGTGGCCGAACCTGACGGGCGGCGAGGCGATCGATCTGCTCACGAGTCTCCGTGGCGGAGCCGACCCGAAACGTCGGGCGGAGCTGATCGACGCGTTCGACTTCGACCCTCGCAAGAAGGCGCGCACCTACTCGAAGGGCAACCGCCAGAAGGTCGCGCTCATCGCGGCGTTCGCGCGGCCGGCGCGCCTGTACATCCTCGACGAGCCCAGCGCTGGACTCGACCCGGTGATGGAGGACGTCTTCCAGCAACAGGTGCAGCGAGCTCGCGCCGAAGGTGCGACCGTACTGCTGTCGAGCCACATCCTCCACGAGGTCGAGCAGCTCTGCGATCGCGTGACCATCATCCGCGCCGGGGTTGCCATTGAGCGCGGCACGCTGGCCGAGCTCCGCCACCTGAGCCGCACGAGCTTTCGGGTCGCGGGGATGGTTGACCGCGGCATCCTCGAAGGCCTTTCCGGCGTGCACGACGTGCGGGTGGATGGCGACACCACCGAGTTCGAATCCGACGCCGACGCGATGGCCGAAGTGCTCCAAGCTCTCGCCGCAGCCGGTGTCAGTGGGCTCACCGTCGCACCCGCGTCACTGGAGTCGCTCTTCCTGCGGCACTACAGCGAGGCGAAGTGATACGAGCGTTCGCGGTGCTGCTGGCCGCCAGAGTGCGGCGCGATCGATGGGTCGTGCCGATCTGGATCGGCGGAATCGCGCTGCTTGCGTTCGCGACATCCAGTGCCATCTCCAGCCAGTTCGCCGAGGAGGCCGAGCGCTCGGCGATCATCGCGCTCGCTGCGGCAAATCCCGCGTTCCTGTTCCTTCGTGGCTTGCCCGACGGCACGAGCGTTGGGGCCGTCGCGTTCTTCCAGGCCTTCACCTTCACGGGCGTGCTGGCCGGGCTGATGAGCACGTTCCTTGTCGTGCGGCACAGTCGGACCGATGAGGAGCTCGGTCGCACCGAGCTCGTCGGCTCGACTCCGGTGCGTCGGACGACCGCGCTCGCGGCCACGGTCACGCTGGGCGTCATCGCCAATGCGACGCTGGTCCTCCTCGTTGCGGTTGGGTACATCGTGGGCGGCCTTCCGATCGGAGGCTCGATCGTCGCGGCACTTGCGGTCGGATCCGTTGGCCTGGTGTCGACGGCCGCGGCAGCCGTGCTCGCTCAACTGCTGCCGTCGGGGCGAGCCGCGAACGGCGCCGCAGCAGCACTCGTGGGCATGGCGTATCTCGTGCGAGGAATCGGTGATGCCCTTGGCACCCCGAACGGCGAGCTGACCCGAGTTACCCCGGGCTGGCTCTCCTGGCTGTCACCGATCGGATGGGGACAAGCGACGCGTCCGTTCTCCGAGCCGACGCTCGCCCCGTTGCTGCTCTCCCTCGTCGCCTTCGTCGTCTCCACACTGGCGGCGTTCGCCCTGCAGGCGCGCCGCGACCTGGGATCGAGCCTGGTGCCGGAACGCAGTGGCCGCAGCCAGGCCGGCTTCGGCGGCCGCAGTGCGCTCGGGCTCGCGTGGCGACTCCAGCGCGCCACCCTCCTCGGTTGGTGCGTCGGAGTGGCTGTGCTCGGGTCGATCGCCGGCGCTCTTGGGCCCGTCGTCGCCGACGCCGTCGAGGGCAATGAATCGCTCAGCGACCTCATCGGCAGCCTCGTTCCCGGCAGCACGGCTGGCATCGTCGACATCTTCACCGCCGCCCTGATCGGCATCGCGGGCGTGCTCGCGGCCGCAGCTGGCGTGCAGGCAATCCTCCGCATGCGGGCCGAGGAGACCGAAGGTCGAGTCGAGCTGCTGCTGGCCGCGCCTCTGTCTCGCAGTGCGGTGGTTGGCCTCGACTCTCGCCGTCGCTGCGGGTTCGGTGCTGGTCTTGTGCCTGGTCACGGGCGTGACGATCGGTGCGGCGATCGCGAAGAGCAGTGGCGATGTGTACGCCGCAGGCAGGTTCACGGGAGCCGCGCTTGCGCACGCACCCGCGGCGCTCGTGTTCGTTGCCGTCACGGCGATGGTCTTCGCGGTGTTGCCCCGCCTGACCATTCCACTCGGCTGGGGACTGCTGGTCGGCGGTCTCGTCATCGGCCAGTTCGGCGACCTCCTCCAGCTGCCTGCGTGGCTGCAGGACACCAGCCCCTTCCACCACAGTTCGGCGATGCCCGTGGAGGAGCTGGATGTCGGATCCGTGGTCATCCTGTGCGGGATCGCGGCACTCGGATCTCTCCTCGCACTGATGCTCCTTCGACGGAGGGACATGACGGGGTGAGGGCTCGGTGCACCCCTGGCTCGCCGGATCGCTAGAGCCTCGCGAGGCGCGCCCGGACAAAGCAGTACAGCCCGTAGGCGATGAACCCAAGGCCGATGAACACGAGGATGACTTGGCCGAACGGCAACTCGGACAGCACTCGCAGTGAGCCGTCCAGTCCCGAGGACTGCGACGGATCGGCTTTCACCGCAGCGATCGCGAGCAGCACCCCCATGACGACGAGCGCGATGCCCTTCGCGATGTAGCCGAACACGCCCAGGGCGACAACGCCGCGACCAGCCTTGCCAGCAGGGAGGTCGATGTCATCGACGAACCGCCGACGCGCGCCCTTGACGGCGAAGTAGCAGCCGATGATCACCACGAGCGTTGCGAGGCCCAACAGCACCAGCATGCCCCCCGGAGTGGCGATGAGGTCGGCGCTCAACGAGTCGACTTCGGCCTCGCTGTTGGAATGACCGCCCTTGGCGAACGTCAGCGCGGTCCCGGCCAGCAGCAGGTATGCGAGACCCTTCCCGCCCTCCACCACACCGCGGACCAATCGCTTCTTCGGGTCAGAGCTCCGGAGCAAGAAGGCACCGATAATGAGCCACAGTCCCAGCGCGGCCAGCGCGACCGGTCACCACCCACAAGGTGATCACGCCTCCCGGGCTCGAAGCGATCTGGCCGAGCGCGCCGCCGTGATCGGCTTGGCCAGCCGCCCCAAGCGCGACGCCGATGGCCAAGAGCCCGATGAGCCCGTGCACCAGTCCGTTGACGGCGAAGCCACCGCGCGCAAGGAAGTGCATCGGTCGCGATCGCCAGGTCTTGCGCACGGCTTTCTTGACCGAGCCTGTACTCATGACCGCTGTCTCTCTGGATGCTGGGCGCGGGCGCGACGGGGCGCTGCCGGCAGCTCCTCCGACCGAGCCTGTGCTCCGAATCGCACCGACTCGCCGTGCGGTCCGGGCCGCAGCGCCCACCAGCATGCGGCCAGCCACAGCGGCGCGATGATCAGGCTGACGAGTACGTCGCTCGGAAAGTGCATCCCCTGGTACATCCGAGACCAGGCCACCGCAAGCGGCAGCACGATGGCGAGGCTGACCGCGGCGAATCGAACGGGACTGTTCCCCCACGAGATGACGAGGAGCGCGAGACAGGCGTACGTCGCGAACGTCGCAGCGACGTGACCGGAGAAGAACGACGACGTGGCCGGCTCGACCGCGAGGTGCTCGATGTCCGGGCGCGCTCGACTGATGACGGACTGCACCAGGAGGAAGATGATGGTTTCCCCGGCTGCCGCGAGCACGAGCACGAGCGCCGGCGTCCACCGACGAGTCAGGGCGTGCGCGATCGGCGCGGTGATGAGCAGGGCTGCGACGATGCCGGGGGTGTCGCCGATGTAGTCGATGGCGAGTGCGAGTGTTGTGCCGGCATCCGTTCGGTGTGCGCCGAACCAGTCGATGATCGCGACATCCAGATCACGCACCGGCCTCCACACGCGGGTGATGAGCCATCCCAGACCTGTCGCGAGCGCCCACAGGAGTCCAGCAGCCACCACGAGCCCCACCGCTCGTTGCCACGGCGGTCGGACTCGGTCAGTGGATGAAGCGGGCACACGCTGGCGCGATGGCACCACCGTGCTCAACCGGCGAGCAACGAACCAGAGCACGATTCCGACCGGAATGGACCACAGCACTCGACCCGCGATCTCAGCGAGAAACTCTCCCATGGCCGTCTACGGCGTGGGTTCGGGAGTTGGCTCGACGGACTCGGTCGGCTCTGGGTCCGGTTCCTCCGTCGGCTCAGCGGTCGGTTCGGGTGCCGGTGGAGGTGGCGGGGGCGGGGCGCTCGGCTCTTCCTCGGTGTCGCCAGTGCCCTCCGTCGGGGTGGGTGCGGGCGGCACGCTGAGGGTGGAGGTCGGGCTCGGCGTGGAAGCTGGCGCCCGATCGCCTGTGAGCAGCGGGAACAGGTTGATGGCGAGCACGGCGAGGATTGCCGCGCTCGCGAGCGCGATGACCCACGGTACCCATGGTGGGGTGCGATGCCGCGCCGGTTCAAGGGTGGCAGGCGCCCCGGGATACGCCGCCGCTCCCGCAACAGGTGCCAGCGGTTCGGTCACCGCGGTCGGCGGACCCGCTGAAGGCCCGGGCTCGACAGCGCCCGGCTGCACGACCGGCAGCGGCTGGGTCGGATCGTCGTCGGTCATCCTCGTCCTCTCGGAGCTCTGTGTACTGGGGCGTTCCCTGCTCTGCGGTCTAGCGACGATCGAGGCGATCCGCTGGCGCTCCCGGCGGGCCCATGACGCTCGACCCCGCGATGCTGTCCAGGGGCTTCGATCGCTCGAGCGCGGCGGCACACGCCCACGACGAGACCGTCATCGTCGCCGCGACGACGAGGATCGGCACGAGTCGCTGCGGCGCCTGCACTTGTGCTGCTCCTGAGTCACTCATCGTTTCCCCCGCTGGTTCACTCCCGATTCTGGCCACTTCCACGTTTTCAAGAAGAGTGATGTGACGCTACGGGCGACAGGTCCGACGAAACAAAGGGTTGACACGCGGTTCGCCCAAGCCCGAAGAACGCAGCATCCTGCAACGGGGGGGTTCTTCTGGGCCTGGGCCGACCGGGTAGGGAGACCACGGTGTGTCCCTGGGTGCGATCGATTCGTGTGCACGACGCTTCAAGTTCGGGTCGAGAAGCGGCGCTGAGAACGTGGCACCAGGGTAACACCGCGAAACGACCGTGATCATGACGCGATTCTCGAGAATTGCTCTCCCCGCGTTCGGTTTCCCGTCACGATCGGGTTATTCTCGTGTCTCCCTTAGTGGGGCGATGAGGGACTGGTGGTGGCATGTCGGAGGTGAGCGGGGCTTCCGACGAGGAGCTCGCCGAGCGCGCGCGAACCGGAGACACCGACTCGTACCGTGAACTGTGGGAGCGGCACTCCCGCGCGGGGCGCGCGGCCGCTCGATCGTTCGCGAGGATCGCCGATCCCGACGACCTCGTCTCAGAAGCGTTCCTGCAGATCCTGCGGGCGTTGCAGCGCGGGGGTGGCCCGCGCGAGGCGTTCCGTCCCTACCTGTACCGCACCATCCGCAACCTCGCGCTGAACCTGCGGCAGTCCGATCCATCGGTGTCGCTCGACACCGTCGCGGAACTGCCCGCGGAATCCGGTGATCCGGAGACGACGGTCATGGAGAACACGATCACCGTCCGGGCGTTCCGCACGTTGCCCGAGCGCTGGCAGACCGTGCTCTGGTACACCGAGGTCGAGGGTCTCGAACCCGCGGAGGCCGCCCCGTTCCTCGGACTGAGCGCGAATGCCGCCGCGGCGTTGGCTTACCGAGCGCGCGACGGTCTGAAGAAGGCATGGCTCCAGGCACACGTCAGTGCCTCCCGTGTTGCCGTTGGGTGCCAGTGGACGACCCAGCGCATGAGCGACTACGTGCGTGGCGACCTGAGCCCCCGCGCACGCGAGCGGTTCGACGGGCATCTGAACGACTGCACGCGCTGCTCGATCCTGCTCGAGGAGATCGACGACGTCGGTCGCCGGCTCGCCGTCGTGCTGTTCCCGATCGTGCTCGGCAGCGCTGCCGCGGCCAGCCTGCTCGCGGCCGCCGGGAAGGCGCCCGAGGCCGCCGCCGTCGCGAACGGACTCCCACCGGAACCGTCGACCGCGACTTCCGCCGTCGCCGCGGTCGCGAGCACCTCACGCCGCGGCGTGCTCGTCGCCTCAGCTGCCGCCGGCGTGCTCGCGCTCGGGCTGGCGGCCGCCGCGGCGAGCGGTGTCTTCGCCCCGCCGCCGGTGTCGGCACCGAACGTGGCGCCTCCCGACGCGCAGGTCTCCGATCCCACACCCACGTCGCGACCGTCGCCTGAGGCCACCTCCACGCCCGATCCGGTTCCGCCTCCCACTCCCGAAGCTCCCCCGGCTCCGCCGCCGGTGCTGCCTTCACCCCCACCACCGCCGCCGCCCACACCCGCGCCGGATGTCACGGCGCCGACCGCGGCATCCATCACGACGCCGCTCGACGGCGCGCTCGGCAACAACCCCAGGCCGTCGATCGCGGGTGCCGGCGAGCCGAACGCTCGCGTCGAGATCGAGCGCATCGTCGGCCCAGGCCCGGCGGGTGCGATTCTCACCGCGCCGGTATCGGCCGACGGCCAATGGTCAGTCGCACCGGCTGAGGCGTTCGCCGACGGCCTGCACACGCTCCGAATCACCCAGGTGGATGCCGCAGGCAACCGCTCGGCGCCCGTCGACCTCGCCCTCACCATCGACACCATCGCGCTCGCGCCCACCGTCACACCCATCGCCGGACCGCAGCTCTACCTCCCCACTCTCACCGGATCGGCGGAGCCCCTCGCGGCGATCGAAGTGCAGCAGTCCGACGGAACGCCGATCGGCACCGTCGCTGCCGCGGCCGACGGCACCTGGTCGCTGCCACTGCCCGACCCGGGCCCCGTCGATGTCGGGGTGAGGGCCGTGCAGACCGACCCGGCGGGCAACCGTTCGGAGGCGAGTGCTGCAGAACCGGTGACGCTGCAACGTCCGGAGATCACGGTTCCGGCGCCCGACGCGAGCATCCCATCCATCGGGGGAGCCACCTCCGTCGAGGTGCGGTTCGGCGGCGTGCCGGGCGAGCGCGTCGAGGTGCTCATCGATGGCGTGCCGACCGGCAACATCCACACGCTCACCGACACCCCGCTGATCCGCACCACGGCTCCGCTCGCCGACGGCGAGCACACCATCGCGGTGCGCTACATCAACCCGGATACCGGCGTGGTCGGGGCGGCGTCGGTGGTGACGTTCACGATCGAGTAGCGGCAACCTCGTACTCGCCCTCGATCGACGGCGTGCTGCCGGACCCACGATGAGATCCGGCAGCACGCCGTCGCACTACTCGAAGAGCTTCCGGCCGTCTAGGCCACCGGGCCCGCGCCGTCGACGTCGGTGCGGCTCTGCTCAACGCGAGCGCCCGTAGCCGGGTCGGCTCCGACCGTGGACGTGGTCACGGCTGAGCGACGACGGAACATCGCCACGAGCCCGATCACGAAGACGATCGCGCCCGCGACCATCAGGATGTAACCGATGACGTCGATGTTGACGACTCCACCCACGTCGAAGTTGAGTGCGAAGACGAGAATCGCGCCGATCACGAAC
Source organism: uncultured Actinomycetota bacterium (assembly GCA_963790235.1). Lineage (GTDB taxonomy): Bacteria > Actinomycetota > Actinomycetes > Actinomycetales > Microbacteriaceae > Rhodoglobus. The sequence continues at coordinate 5,474 of CAWBNZ010000005.1, read as the reverse complement.
AGGACTACTCCAGTACCGATACTCATGACTTCTTTCCTTTCCGCTCCCTGTGGGGAACTCGTCCCCCGAAGAGAAGGACCTCTTCGACGCTATGGGCGACAACGTTCGTCGGAGCAAAGGGTTGACAGAGTCAGGTGACACCACGGGGCGACCCCGTGACACCAAAGTGACTTGACGTGACACCATCGTGGTGTCATAGTGGTGCACATGGAACTTGGACCGTACGTCACCGACCTGCAGCGCCAGCTCGCTGACGCCGCCGCGAACGGCGCGGAGGACACTCGCGCCGCCGCAGAGCGGGTCGCCGCCGGACTGGATGCCGCAACGCGCCTCGTGCTGCTCGACGCCCTGTCGGCGGCAGTCGGCGAGATCACCCGCGACCTCGCACCCGGCTCAGTGGACCTTCGCCTGCGCGGCCGCGACGTCGAGTTCGTCGTCACCCAGCCAACGCCGGAGACCGGACTCCGATGAGCGACCGACCGTCACGGTCGACCTCGACGACGCCAGCACGTCGCGCACCACGCTTCGGCTGCCCGATGCTCTCAAGGCGCGCGTCGACGAGGCCGCGGCTGCCGACGGTCTTTCGGTGAACACGTGGCTCGTGCGGGCGGTTGCGGCAGCCCTCGATCCCAAGCAACGCCGAGTAGCGCAGCGGAGCTTGCGCACCGGTGACAACTTCGCGGGATGGGCGCGCTAAGCCGCAAAGCCCTGCCCCGATTCATCCACAAGCCTCGCGAGCCTCGCGCGGCTCACTCGAACACGCCTACACAAGGAGCGATTCACCATGCCCACATTCACCACACCAGAACCGATCGACCTGTCGATGCACGTGCCGGTCGGGTTCATCGACATCGTCGCGAGCGACCGCTCCGACACCATCGTCACGGTGGCGCCCACCGATGCCAGCAAGGCGACCGACCGCCGCGGCGCCGAAGAGACCACGGTCGACTTCGCCGCGCGGCAGCTCACCGTCACCGCTCCGAGGCCCCGCTTCTCGATCATCGGGCCGACCGAGTCCATCGACGTGCGCGTCGAGCTGCCGAGCGGCTCGCGGGTCACCATCGAGAACTCTGTGGGTCACATCCGCGCGACAGGCCGCCTGGGGGCGACGCGCATCAAGGCGTCGACCGGTGGTGTCGAGGTCGAGTCGGCGGGTGACCTCTGGGTGCGGGCCGGCCACGGAAACGCACTCATCGGCACCGTCGATGGCACCGCCGAGATCACGGCTGACCACGGCCAGATCAGGATCGGCACCGTCACGGGCGATGCCGTGCTCAAGGCCTCGCATGGCGCGATCACCGTCGGCGACTCCGGCGGCGACCTCGAGGCGAAGCTGTCATACGGCGACCTCGAGATCACCACGGCTCGCGCCGACGTTGCGGCGAAGACGGCCTACGGCACGATCTTCCTCGGCGAGATCTCTACCGGCTCGATCGACGTCGAGAGCGGCTACGGCGCGGTCACCATCGGCGTGAAACCCGGCATCCCCGCCTGGCTGGACCTCTCGTCGAAGCAGGGCCGTGTGCGCAACGAGCTCGAGGGCGCCACAGCTCCCGAGGGTGCAACGCAGACCGTCGCGGTTCGCGCACGCACGCAGTTCGGCGACGTCACCATCCGCCACGCCAAGTAGTCACATCATTCACCAGGAAAGGACCACCATGAACACCCCAGCAATCGAAGTCCGCGGACTTCGCAAGACCTACCCGGGCGGCAAGTCGGGCCCGAAGGTCGTGCTCGACGGCATCGACCTCTCCGTGGCCGCCGGCACTGTGACCGCCCTGCTCGGGCCGAACGGTGCAGGCAAGACCACCACCGTGCACATCCTCAGCACGCTCGTGCGGCCCGACGGCGGCACGGCGTACCGTGAACGGATCCGATGTCGTGAGAGACCCCGACGGCGTTCGCGCGTCGATCGGTCTCACCGGCCAGTTCTCGGCGGTCGATGCCCTGCTCACCGGCGAGGAGAACCTGCTGCTCATGGGCCGGCTCCGCCACCTCGGCACCAAGGGCGCCAAGGCGCGGGCCGCCGAGCTGCTCGAGCAGTTCGATCTCGTCGAGGCCGCTCGCAAGCCGCTCGCGACCTATTCGGGCGGGATGAAGCGGCGCCTCGACCTGGCCATGACCCTGGTCACGAGGCCCGGCGTCATCTTCCTCGACGAGCCCACGACGGGTCTGGACCCGCGCAGCCGCCACACGATGTGGGACATCGTGCGCGACATCGTCGCGGACGGCACGACCGTGCTGCTCACGACGCAGTACCTCGACGAGGCAGACGAGCTCGCCGACCGCATCGCGGTGCTCGACGACGGCCACATCGTCGCCGAGGGCACGCCCGACGAGCTCAAGCGGCTCGTACCGGGTGGGCACATCAAGCTGCGCTTCACCGACGGGGCGGCGTTCGACGGCGCCGTCGCGCCTGCTCGACGAGTCGTCGGGCGACGAGTCGACGCTCACCCTCACGGTGCCGAGCGACGGCGGAGTCCGGAGCGTGCGCACCGTGCTCGACCGCCTCGACAAGGCGAACCTCGAGGTCGACGACCTCAGCATCCACACCCCTGACCTCGATGACGTCTTCTTCGCCCTTACCGGCAAGAAGGATGCGTCGGGCAAGGCCGACACCGAAGGGAACCCCTCATGACCACCACCACACTCGAGCGCCCCGCCGTGAGCACTCGCCCCCAGTCGCACGTCGTCGGCGATGCGATCACGATGCTGCAGCGCAACCTGCTGCACGCGATCCGCTACCCCGGACTGTCGATGTTCACCATCCTCGGACCGGTCGTCATCCTGCTGCTGTTCGTGTTCGTCTTCGGCGGCACGCTCGGCGCCGGCCTCCCGGGTGTCGACCCGGCCGGCGGTCGCGAGGCGTACCTCGCCTACGTGATGCCCGGCATCCTCGCGATCACGCTTGCGGGCAGCGCGGGCGGTGCGGCGATCACCGTGTCGATGGACATGCACGAGGGCATCACGGCTCGCTTCCGCACGATGTCGATCTCCCGCGCTGCGGTGCTGGCCGGCCACGTGCTCGGCAACACCGTCGTGGCGATGATCGCGCTCGCGCTCGTGCTCGGCGTCGGCCTGCTGGTCGGGTTCCGCCCGAGCGCCGGCCCGCTCGAATGGCTTGGCGCGATCGGCATCATGGTGCTCATCGCCTACGCCATCAGCTGGCTCGGCGTCGCGATGGGAATATCTGCGAAGTCGGTGGAGACGGCGAGCAACCTGCCGCTGCTCATCACCGTGCTGCCGATGCTCGGCAGCGGCTTCGTGCCGACCGACTCGATGCCGGTCGTGCTGCGGGTGTTCGCGGAGTACCAGCCGTTCACGCCGTTCATCGAGACGATCCGCGGTCTGCTCATGGGCGAGCCGCTCGGGCTGAACCTCTGGTTCGCCCTCGGCTGGATCGTCGTGATCACCGTGATCGGGTACGCCTGGTCGATGGCGATCTACGAGCGGAAGTCCGTGAAGTAGCAACGCACCACGACGAAGGGCCCGCCACCGCGAGGTGACGGGCCCTTCGTGTTGAGTTCAGCTGATCAGCTCGTGAGCTGGTCTTCGCGCTTCGGGAGCTTCCAGCCCGGGCGCACGTAGTGGCACGTGTAGCCGTTCGGGAGCTTCTCGAGGTAGTCCTGGTGCTCCTCCTCGGCCTGCCAGAAGTCACCGGCGGGCTCGACCTCGGTGACGACCTTGCCGGGCCACAGGCCCGAGGCATCCACGTCGGCGATCGTGTCGAGCGCGACCTGCTTCTGCGCGTCACTCGTGAAGTAGATCGCCGAGCGGTAGCTGCGACCGATGTCGTTGCCCTGCCGGTCCTTGGTCGACGGGTCGTGGATCTGGAAGAAGAACTCGAGGATGTCGCGGTACGAGATCACCGACGGATCGAACACGATCTCGACCGCCTCGGCGTGATCGCCGTGGTTGCGGTAGGTGGCGTTCGGGGTGTCGCCGCCGGAGTATCCGACGCGGGTGGAGATGACGCCGTCGCGTCGGCGGAGTAGTTGCTGCGCTCCCCAGAAACATCCGCCGGCAAGAATCGCGGTCTCGGTCGTGGCCATGATGGCCCCCTTCGTTGCTTGGTCGTGACGCTGGCTGCGGCACTCGACTCATTCAACACCGATGGGCGCCGAATAGTTCCCGCGCGCTCAGCGGCGCTCGAGCGCCGCGATCGTGTGACGGTACCCGACCCGCTCGTGGATGACCACCTCGACGATCGCGCTGAGTGAAACGAGTCCGATCACGACAGTGAGCAGCACTGCGCCGCCGTGTTCGCCGCCCGGAGCAAGACCCGCGACGAGCACCGCGGCTGCGAGCGGCAGCAGGCACACGAGCAGCATCGGAACGTGCATCCACTCGAAGTGGCGCACGAGCAGGCTCCACGTCGCGAACACCATGAGGATGACCGCGGCGACCGGGATCGCGAGCGCAAGCGCCGCCACGATCGGCTCGATGTGGTCGTCCTCCACCGCGAAGGCGGCGACGTGCAGTCCGGCGCCGACGGCGGCGATCGCGCCGAACATCGGCAGGTGCGCATAGCGCCACGCCCAGATGCGCGCGGGCCAGCGCTCGAGCAGCGTGCGCGACGGGATGAGGAAGTACGCCCACCAGAGCGCGGCCACGAGCACAACGCCGGCCACAGCGATCGACACCGCGCCGAGCGACCAGCCCTCGGCCTCGACCAGCGCGCCGACGGCGACGGTGGTGGATGCCAACGACCTCACCAAGCGCGATGAGCGTCAGCAGCGCGAACCGCTCCGCGATGTGCCCCGGATGCCACGGCGCCCGCCCGAGCTTCACCGAGATCACCACCGGCGCCACCATCTCCGCCACCGCGAGCGCGATGAGGCAGAGCGACGGTGACGAGCGCCGAGAGCGGCAGCACGATGGTCAGCAGCCACCCGAACTGCGCGACCGCGATCGTCACGGCGTACGCGAGCGCGGTTGCAGCGATGCGGCTGGATCCTCCCGGGCCGCGCGCAGCCAGAGCACGATGAGCGGCACCCGCATGACGATGTACCCGATCACGAGCAGCGCGTTGTTGGGGCTCTCGCCGTGCACGGCGGACTCGAAGCTCACGGGCAGGCCGAACACGAAGATCACGGCGCCGACCATCTGCACGATGGTCGCGACGCGGAACAGTGCGTCGTCGTTGCCGTACGCGGAGGAGAACCAGGTGAAGTTCATCCACGCCCAGCTCACGCCGAAGATCGCGAACAGGTAGGCGCCGAAGGCGGGTGCCGCCGCGCCTTCCGACCACGAAGTGGGCGAGCTGGCTTCCGCCGCGCGCACCGAACGCGACGACGTACACGAGGTCGTACAGCAGCTCAAGCGGCGTCGCCGCGCGGTGCTGCTGTACCGGATCGTTGCCGCCCATCGGCCGAAGCCGGTGCCAGAGGTCGTCCTTGAGCCGCGCTTTGAACCCGTCGCCCAGCTCCGTCATGGCGACATCCTATTGACGCGATTGCAAGCGCGGACCTGCC
>CAWBNZ010000004.1:0-148513 GCA_963790235.1 uncultured Actinomycetota bacterium | reverse complement strand
ATCCTGATCCGTCGCTTCACGATTCACCGCTTCCGCCAACGCGACCCCGTCGGAGTCGGCGAGTACGGAGCCGAAGGGGTCGTCGCCAGCGTCGAGTGCGAGGGTCGCGAGTTCGACGCAGCGCTGCAGGTGTCGTTCGTCGGTCTCGGTGATGTCAGCGGGCATCCACTCGCTCCTCCTCCATCGCGCTCGAGGTCGGCGCGGTGCCTCGCAGTCTGCCAGTTCGGCGCTCGATGGTGTCCTACGCTCCAGGCGTGCTGAGCTGATCGTGAGCCCATGCCTCGAGGTCGGTCGACACCGTCGTGCCGGTTCGCTTGGACTCGTCGATGGCGAGCGCGATGAGGTGGTCCTGACTTCCGGCAGCGAGCGGATATGGCTCTGGCCCAGCGCCCTGCACCCAGGCGGCCATCGCATCGAGCAGGTGGCTTGCTGCGATCGCCTCATCTGAGAGTCTGTGACCGACATACGGATTCTTGTAGAGCACCTTCCCATCCAGGGTTATGTGGTCGAGGTCAAAGCCTTCGAAGTTCATGTCGATCCCAAGTTGGCGGCGGTTGAAGAACGACTCGACGACGGTGCCCTCGGCAAGACGAAGCGCTGAGTCTCCATCAATCTCGCCGTGGCTGCCACGGATGACGAGGCGCCGATGCCGCGCGGGGTCGAACCACTGGAGGTCGGTGAAGTCATACACCCCGACGGCATCCCCGAAGTCGATGGTGGCGATGGTGTTCTCGAGTTCTCGAGGTTGGGTGTCGCGGTTCCACTGGTCCCATCTCATCGCGTTCACTGCCTCGACTCGCACGCCCGTGGATCGGACCGCTACCGACTGGAAGGTGCGTCCCAGAAACGAGCGAATCAGCGCAACGGCGTGATATCCGTGATTCGACGACACCTGAACGGCGATCGGTCGTCCAATAAGACCCGTCTCGACCGCCGCTCGCTTCGCGAGGTGGCTCGGCATGTACACGCTCTGCTCGGCGACTTGCACCAGCCCCGTCGGCCCAAGGTCACTCCACATCGCTCGCAAGGCACCGACGTCGTCGGCTGCCGGTGGCGTCTCAACAAGGACTGGGAGTCCGGCATGTGCCAGTTTCGCGGTGACTTGCGCCGCGCCGTCTCGATTGATCGCAACCACGACAAAATCCGGCCGCGACGCCGAGAGCTCTTCGATCGACTCGAAGGTCCGCACGCCGAACCGTTCGTGTACGGTCGCTCGCGTTGAGCTGGAACGACTCGTGACACCGACCACCTCGAATCGGTCGTTCAGGGTGAGGGCCTGTCGCACAAAGATCGACGCCCTCGGCCCTCCGCCCACGAAGGCCACACGCGAGGTTCTCAACTTGGTCCCTTCGTAGGTTGCGCGGGCGCAAGGCTAACTATCCGCTACGGCCGAGTCAATGTTCGCTCGTCGCTCTCGGCATCCGGTCCGGTTTTGGTCACCGCGACTCTTACTGCTACGATCAGTTCAAGTCATCCTGACTCTTACCGATCGGCACCACACCATGAGCGGCACGCGCAACCAGGGCATCGACCTCGCGGTGTCGACGGTGATCTTCGCGCTCCGACCGCACTCCGAGACCGGGCTCAGCGCACTGTGGCTCCCGCTCGTGCGGCGCACTCGCGATCCGTTCGCCGACCTGTGGGCACTGCCCGGCGGTTGGGTGGCCAGCGACGAGAGCCTTGCGGATGCCGCGGCGCGCAACCTCGTCGAGACCACGTCGCTCCAGCCGACGTACCTCGAACAGCTGTACGCGTTCGGCGACCTCGAGCGTTCCCCGTCTGGACGCGTCGTGTCCGTCGTCTACTGGGCGCTCGTTCGCCCAGAGGTGGCAGAGCAAGCAAGCACGAGCAACAACGTGCAGTGGTTCCCAGCCGACGAGCTGCCAACGCTCGCGTTCGACCACAACGCGATCGTCGAGTACGCGCTCTGGCGACTGCGCACCAAGCTCGAGTACAGCCGCATCGCGCGCGCGTTCCTCGGCGAGACGTTCACGCTCGCCGACCTGCGCCACGTGTACGAGGCGGTGCTCGGCCGCGAGCTCGATCCGGCCAACTTCCGCCGCCAGGTCGAGACCTCTGGCACGCTCGTGGCGACCGACGAGGTCGTCTCGGGCGGCCGCCACCGCCCACCACGCCTCTACCGCTATGACGAGCGCATCGAGCTCGTCGACAACGGCCCGCTCGGCCACGAGGCAATGTCACCAACAACACCAGGGAGCCATCGTGTCGTCAGTTGACACCGCCATCCAGCTCATCACGACCAACGGCCAAGCGGGCGCGACCTGCGCGCCGGAACTCGCCGACGGTCCGTGGACCTTCGACCTCACGGCACCCGAGCTACGGTCCGGGTGCGTCGATGGGCGACGTGATTCCGACCGGCGCGCCGCGGCAGGGGCAGCTGCCGAGCGAGTACCAGCGCGCGTCGAACGACGAACTGCACGATCGCATCCGGGCGGCGAAGGCGACGCTCGGCGAGCGCGTCGTGATCCTCGGCCACTTCTACCAGCGCGACGAGGTCGTGCAGCACGCCGACTTCCTCGGTGACTCGTTCCAGCTCGCGAACGCGGCGCAGACCGTGCCGAACGCCGAGGCGATCGTGTTCTGCGGGGTGCACTTCATGGCGGAGACCGCGGACATCCTCGCGCAACCCGGGCAGAGCGTCATCCTGCCGAACCTTGCCGCCGGCTGCTCGATGGCCGACATGGCCGACATCGATTCGGTGCGCGAGTGCTGGGAGCAGCTCGAGGAGCTGTACGGCACCGAGCCGGACGCCGACGGCCGGGTTCCCGTCATCCCCGTGACGTACATGAACTCGTCGGCGGCGCTCAAGGGCTTCTGCGGCGAGCACGGCGGCATCGTCTGCACGTCGTCCAATGCGGCAACCGTGCTCGAGTGGGCGTTCGAGCGAGGGCAGCGCGTGCTGTTCTTCCCCGACCAGCACCTCGGTCGCAACACCGCGAAGGCGATGGGCGTGCCGCTCGAGCGCATGCCGATGTGGAACCCGAACAAGGCGCTCGGTGGCAACACCGCAGAAGAGCTCGAGGATGCCCAGGTGCTGCTGTGGCACGGATTCTGCAGCGTGCACAAGCGCTTCACGCCGGAGCAGATCGCGCAGGCGCGCGCGGATCACCCGGGCGTGCGCGTCATCGTGCACCCCGAGTGCCCGATGCCGGTCGTGGATGCCGCGGACGAGTCGGGCTCGACCGACTACATCCGCAAGGCGATCGCAGCCGCGACGGAACCGACGACGTTCGCGATCGGCACCGAGATCAACATGGTGAACCGGCTCGCGGCCGAGTATCCGCAGCACACGATCTTCTGCCTCGACCCGGTGATCTGCCCGTGCTCGACGATGTACCGCATCCACCCGGGCTACCTCGCGTGGGTGCTCGAGGCGCTCGTCGCGCGGCGAGGTGCTCAACCAGATCACCGTGCCCGAGGATGTCGCGGCTCCCGCCCGTATCGCCCTCGAACGCATGCTGGCGGCCAAGCCGTCTCAGCCGAAGGCGGGCTTCTAGCATGGCCCGCGTGATCGTCGTCGGCACGGGGATCGCCGGGCTCATCACCGCGTACCGCGCGAGCAAGCGGCACGAGGTGATCCTCGTGACGAAGTCGGAGCTCGCCGAGAGCAACACGAAGTACGCGCAGGGCGGCATCGCCGCGGCGCTGTTCCCCGACGACAGCGTCGAGTCGCACATCGCGGACACGCATCGCGCGCCGGCGCCGGCCTGTGCGACCCGGCGGCGGTCGAGGTGCTGTGCTCCGAGGGTCCGCAGCGCGTGCGCGACCTCATGGCGCTCGGCGTCGAGTTCGATCGCGGTGGGCGGCGAGCTGGAGCGCGGCCATGAGGCGGCGCATTCGGCGCGCCGGGTCATCCACGCCGGTGGCGACGCGACGGGACTCGCGATCGAGGTCGCCCTGCTGCGCGCGGTGCGCGCGGTGGCGGTCGAGGTGCACGAGCACACGTTCATGCGGACCTGGTCGTCGACGACGGGCGGGTCGTCGGGGTCGAGGTCGTCGACGCGGCCGGCCCGCGCGTGATCGCCGCCGACATCGTCGTGCTCGCGAGCGGCGGCGCCGGTCAGCTCTACCGGCACACGACGAACCCGACGGTCACCACCGGTGACGGCGTCGCGGCGGCCTTCCGCGCTGGCGCCGCGCTCGCCGACGTCGAGTTCTACCAGTTCCACCCGACCGCGCTCGCGGTCGACGGCAGCCCGCTCGTCTCCGAGGCGGTGCGCGGCGAGGGCGCCGTGCTGCTCGACGAGGCCGGGCGAGCGCTTCATGTTCGACGTGCACCCCGACGGCGAACTCGCGCCGCGCGACGTCGTCGCCCGCGGCATCGCCGCCGCGATGGAACGCCAGGGCGGACGCCCGGTGCTGCTCGACGCCACGGCCCTCGGCCGCGCCACGCTCGAGCACCGCTTCCCGACCATCACCCGGGTCACCGCCGCGCACGGGCTCGACTGGGCGACCGAGCCCGATCCCGGTCACGCCCGCCGCCCACTACTGGATGGGCGGCATCCGCACCGACCTCGTCGGCCGCACGACCCTGCCCGGCCTCTTCGCGGTGGGCGAGGCCGCGTGCACCGGCGTGCACGGCGCGAACCGCCTCGCGTCGAACTCGCTGCTCGAGTCGCTCGTGTTCGCGTGGCGCGCGGTCGACGCGCTCGACGAGCCGTGGGAGCCGATCGCCGGGCCGCTCCGGTCGAGGTCGCAGCCGCGAGCGCAGGCTCTGCGCGACGGCGGCGCCGAGTCCGTTCGACCGCGCCGAGCTGCAGCAGCTCATGTGGCAGCACGTCGGGCTCGAGCGCTCGCTCGCCGGCCTCGAGACCGCCGCCGCGCACCCTTGCTCGGCTGGAGCGTGCCGACGGCACGACCGTGCGCGGCCGGCGAGGACCGCAACCTGCTCGACCTCGCGCGCATCATCGTGCGAGCCGCGATCGCCCGCGAGGAATCGCGCGGCGCGCACGACCGCACCGACTTCCCCGAGACCTCCCGGCGTTCGCCCACTCGCTCGAGTGGGCCGCGCCCGCGCTCGCCAGGGAGCAGGTCGCGCGGTGAACCCGGATCTGCCGTCGACGACATCATCCGTCGCGCGCTCGCCGAAGACGCCCCGTGGGGCGACATCACCTCTGAGGCGTTCCTGCCGGCGTCGGCTCGTGCGACGGCGACGTTCGCTGCCGCGCGAGCCGGGCATCCTCAGCGGCATCGACGTGTTCGCGCGGGTCTTCGAACTCGTCGATCCGACCGCGACCGTCGAGCGCTGTCGTCGACGGATGGCGCGGCCTTCGAAGCCGGCGACCGTGCTGGCCCGCGTCGACGGGCCGGCCCACGCCGTGCTGCGCGCCGAGCGCATCGCACTCAACCTCACCCAGCGGATGAGCGGCATCGCGACCCTCACCGCGCGCTACGTCGCGGCGGTCGCCGGCACGCGCGCCCGCGTCGTCGACACCCGCAAGACCACGCCCGGCCTGCGCGTGCTCGAGCGCCAAGCCGTGCGGGACGGCGGCGGCCACAACCATCGCTCGTCGCTCTCCGACGCCGTGCTCGCCAAGGACAACCACCTCGCGGTGCTCGCCGCCCAGGGCATCCCGATCGGCGACGCGATCCGCGCCGCGCGGCAGCGGATCGGCCACACGACGCACCTCGAGGTCGAGGTCGACCGCCTCGACCAGATCGAACCGGTGCGTCTCGGCGGGCGTCGACACGATCATGCTCGACAACTTCAGCCCCGACGAGCTGCGCGAGGGCGTCGCGACTCGTCGGCCGGCCGCGCGCTCGTCGAGGCGAGCGGCGGCGTGACCCTCGACACGATCGCCGACGATCGCCGCCACCGGCGTCGACGTCATCTCGGTCGGCGCGCTCACCCACAGCGTGCGCGCGCTCGACCTCGGACTCGACGTCGAGGTGCTCCGCATGATCACTGGGCCAATCAACTACCTCGACGCGGCCGCCACCACGCCGGTGCGCCGGGAGGTGCTCGACGCGATGTGGCCGTACCTGACCGGCGAGTTCGGCAATCCGTCGAGCTCACACGGACTCGGCGAGCGCGGCCGCCACCGCGCTGGCCGACGCACGCGCAACCGTCGCTGGATGGCTCGGCGCTCGCGCCCGCCGAGATCGTCTTCACCTCGGGCGGCACGGAGGCGACAACCTCGCGATCAAGGGCATCGCACTCGGCAATCCCCGGGGCAAGCACATCGTGACCACGCGCGATCGAGCACGAGGCCGTGCTCGAATCGGTGGACTACCTGCGCCGAGTGCACGGCTTCGAGGTCGACCATCGTCGGCGTGGACAGCCGAGGGCTGGTCGATGTCGCGGCGATCGCCACAGCCCTGCGCCCCGACACGACGCTCGTGTCGGTCATGCTCGCGAACAACGAGGTCGGCACGGTCCAGCCGGTCGCCGAGATCGCGGCCGAAGGCGCATGAGCTCGGCATCCCCGTGCACACCGACGCCGTGCAGGCGGCGCCGTGGCTCGACCTCGACGTCGACCGACCTCGGCGTCGACGCCCTGACCATCTCGGGACACAAGCTCGGCGCGCCGAAGGGCATCGGCGCGCTCTTCGTGCGCGGCCGGGTGCCGCTCGAGCCGCTCGTGCACGGCGGCGGGCAGGAGCGCGGCAAGCGCTCGGGCACCGAGAACGTTGCCGGAGCGGTCGCGCTCGCGACGGCCGTCACGCTGCTCGATGCGAAGCCGGCGGAGCTCGCGGTCGTGCGCGACCGGTTCATCGCTGAGGTGCTCGAGTCGGTGCCGGGAGCCCGGCTCACCGGGCATCCGACCTCGCGGCTGCCCTCGATCGCCTCGTTCTGCTTCGCAGGGCTGAGCGGGGAGGCGTTGCTGCTCGAACTCGAGCGGCACGGCGTGGTGTGCTCGAGCGGGTCGGCGTGCGCGGCCGGGCGGGACGAGCCATCCCATGTGCTGATCGCGATGGGGATCGACCCGGTCGTCGCGCAGACCGCGGTGCGGTTCAGCTTCGGGAGTGAGTTCACGGTGGAGATCGCGCGGGAGGCTGCGGCGTCGCTGCGTGACGCGGTGTCGACGCTGCAGGGGCTCGGCGGGCTTTCGAAGACCGCGGGGTAGTCGAGCCAACCCTGAAGCCCGGAGCCCTACCCTTCCGAGCGGCGCCGCGCGAAGAACGTCGCGGCTCCGGCCAGCAGCAGCATCGCAGCCAGCACCGCGAATCCGATCGCGGAGAACGTCGAGCCGGTGTTGCCAAGGGCGCCCGCCGCTGCGACCTTCAGTGCGGCGCTCCCCTCGGCATCTGAGTCGAGCCCGAGCACCCGGATCGTGTGTGCGCCGACGTCGGCATTCGCGGGAATGGTGACGGCCGCGGAGATGCGCCCGTCATCGCCCGCGGTGAGCGTCGCCAGCAGCACCGGCGTCGAGTTGAGCCAGACCTCCACGTGCTCTCCTGCCTCGAAGCCCGCCGCCGTCACGGTGACCGAACCGCCCTGCTTCACCTCAGACGAGGAGAGCGAGATGGTGATCACCCGATCGGTGACGGTGAGGGTTGCCGGCTCCGTGGAGGCGGCACCGAACGAATTGCTGAACACTGCGCGGTACTCTGCGCCATCCACCTCGGCCTCGAGCGTCAGCGACGCCTGGTCGGCGCCGGGGATGTCGGTCCAGGCGCCGCCGGTGCGCACCTGCCACTGCACCGTCGGATCCGGGTCGCCCGTTGCGGCGGCCGAGAACGACACCTCGTCGCCCACGACGGCCGTGGCATCCTCTGGGCTCTCGGTGATGCGCACCACGGTGCCGACGTCCTCCGAGCCCGCGCCCTGGTCGGCGACGAACGACGCGATCCACGACAGCGCCGAGTTCCAGTTGACCGTGATCTCGTTGGTCGACCACGACTGGATCTGGTCGACGTAGCAGAACTGCGGCGCGCAGTCGTGGTCGCCTGCGTAGAGCGCCGCGATCGTCGGATCCCACGTGGATCGCAGCGAATTCGGTCCGCCAGCCAGTGATCCAGGCGGTGGATGCGGCAGGTCTGAGTTCAGCTGGTTCGAGAACCACCGCGAGTGCTGGTTCTCGGAGAACACCGTGCCGTAGCCCGTGATGTAGGAGTAGTTGAGCGCGTTGCGACCGAGCAGGTAGTCCATCGCCTCGATCACGGCGTGCGAGTACTTCGGGTCGCTCGTCAGGTCGAACGCGGTCGCGATCACGATCTGGTTGGCCACGACGGCGCTGTTGGAGCCCCAGTCGTATTCGCCCTCCGTGCCGGGGTAGGTGGTGCCGAAGCCCTCGGCGTCCTGCCAGGCGAGGTAGGTGTCGGCCGCGTCGATCACCGACTGCCGGATGATCTCCCGGTTCGGGATGTCGGATTCGACCGTCGCGAGCGCGAGCCGGCCGAGGGCGGCCGTGCCGCCCCAGAAGGGACCGCCGGTGCTGAAGATGTCGTCGGTGTGGAACGGGCTCGCGAGCACGAAGTCGCGGTACTCGTCATCCCCGGTGGTGAGGAACAACTCGGCCGCGGCCCAGTAGAACTCGTCGCCGACCTCCTCGTCGTTGTACGGCCCGCCGCCGTTGTTGCCCGCGGATGCCGGGGCGTAGAGGTCGGGCGTCTCGAGCGCGGCGGCCCACGCATGTCTCGGCTGCCTCGAGCAGTGTCGCCGCGAACGCGGAGTCGTACGGCTCGAACAGGCGCGCGCCCTGCGCGGCCGTCGCCGCGAGGTTGAGGGTCGCGGCCGTCGACGGGCGGTGCAGGCGGCGCAACTGCGGGTCGTTCACCGGCAACAGCGGCAGGCCCGTCCAGCCCACGTCGTGGATCTTGTGGTGCACCATGCCGGCGAGCGGGTTGCCCTCCGGCACCTGCATGCTGAGCATGAACTCGAGCTGCCAGCGCGCCTCGTCGAGCACGTCGGGAACCGAGTTGCCCGTCTCCGGCAGGTTGAGCGTGGAGTCGCCGAGCGCGCCCGGCGTCGCCGACGGGGCGGTGAACGTGCGCTCGTACAGGCTCATCAGCTGGTTGACCGCGATGCCGCCGTTCACGACGTACTTGCCGTGGTCGCCGGCGTCGTACCAGCCGCCGACCACGTCGAGGGTGTAGCCGTCTGGGCAGGTCCAGTCGCCGTACGACCAGCTCGCGCCATCCTCGGCCGCGGTCAGGCACGGCACGTCGAAGTCGCCGCGGTTCGCGGAGCCGTTCAGCGAGCCAGCCGGGTCGTTGAGGTGACCGGCGACGCGCGCGTACTCGTCGCCGACGATGCTCGCCTCGATGTCGGTGCCGCTGCGCGCGAGGTAGAAGTAGTTGAGCGCGTCGTAGCGCAGCTGCTGGTACAGGTCGGCGCCGATGGCGAACTCGTAGCTCTCCTCGCCGTCGGCGGCGAGCGTGTACGTGCCCTCGGCGGTGACGTCGCTGAAGTCGATCGTGTGCACGTTCAGCCCGGAGTTCGGGTCGAGCCCGAACACGACCGTGTCGCCCGATCGCGACGACCGTGTCGCCCGATCGCAGTTCGAACGGGATGGAGCCTTCCGCCTCCGTCACCACCGTCGCGTGCTTGGGCCCGTCCGGCAGGTAGCCGTGCTGGTTCACCCGCACCCGTGGACCGGTCTCCGGAGCGTACGGGGGCGGCGGTGCTGCGCTCGTCATGAGCGAGACCTCGGTGACGCAGAACTCATACGGGGCTGCCTTTCCTCCCAGGTGGAACGCGACCTGGCCGGGCGCGGCGCCATCGGCGGGGAAGGTCGCGGTGGCGGTGAACGGGTAGGTGTAGGTCTGCTCGGCACCCAGGTCAGGGGTCGCTTCGATCACTGTGCGATACGCGCCGCCGGCCTCGCCGACAATCACCCGCCCGTTCGTGCCGGGGTCGGCCGACACGGTGAAGCTCAGCACGTAGTTCGAACCCTCCTCGATGGGCACGCCGTTGTAGGTCAGGCCCGCGCTCCACGGATCGCCGCCGGCCGGAACGGTGAGGCACAGCGCATCCCCGACCTGTGTCTCTGCGGTCACGCCGTAGACGCCCCACACGCCCTTGCCGCCTTCGAAGGTGGTCTGCGGCAGCAGCTCGACGTCGCTCGTCATCGAGATGTTGTCGATGCAGAACGTGAACGGAGTCGCCCTGGCGCCCGAGCTGGAAGTTGAACGCGCCGGTCGGCGCGCTGAAGTCGGCGACGAAGTCGTAGCGTGAAGGTCGACTTGGTGGTCGTGACGGCCGGGTTGGCCGCGAACACGTCGGGCCAGTCGCCGCCCGCCTGGAGGGTCGGCGTGATGTCGCGCGAGGCGTGCGCGTCGAAGGTGATGCGGTAGCTCGTGCCCTCGACGAACTCGACACCGGGAGTGCTGCACGGCGATGTCCCACGGCGTTCGTGCCGCCCGAGATCTCGGCGCAGAACTCTCCATCGACCACGCCGACGGTCGCCGTGCCGCTGTTCGCGTAGAAAGTCCACCCGTCTGCGTCGTCGTCGAAGGTGTGCACGTCCGTCAAAGGGCTCGCAGTGGCAGCGGTCACCGGGAGCAGTGCGGTTGCCGCGAGCGCGATCACGCCGAGAACTGCGGCAAATCGGGTGTGAGTTGGGGTGAAGACCACGTTGTCTTGTCCTTTGTCGTTCTGGGCCATTCCAGATGTCGCGAGGGGACTCGCGATCCATGGGAGCGCTCCCACGAGGTGTCCCAAACAACGTACCCCGTACGGGGGGTCGCTGTAAAGGATTCGGCGCTCGCCCTAGGCTCGCTGCGCTGACGTGACGCCCGTCGGCTATTTTGTTTCACGACTTGATGAAAATGGTCGCGTGCTCACGCAAGCTGGAGTGGACGAGTCGCAATGAGTGGAGTGCACGTGTTGGGGACTGGAGTCGTGACCGATCGCTGCGAGTGGTGTTGGTCGGCGCCGGGGGCATGGGCAGGGCGTGGGTGTCGACGATCGCGGCATCCCCTGACGCAGAACTCGTCGGGCTCGTCGACCTGAATGTGGATGCCGCGAACGACGCCGTCGCCTCAGCCGGGCTTACCGGCGTGGTGACGGGAGCGGACCTCGGTGCCGTGATCACCGCGACCGGCGCCGAGGCCGTCGTGAACGCGACGGTGCCAGAGGCGCATCATCCCGTGAATGTCCAGGCGCTGTTCGCTGGACTGCCCGTGCTGTGCGAGAAGCCGATCGCGCCGACCGTCGCGCAGGCGCTCTCGCTGACCGCGGCCGCCGAGGTGAGCGGACAGCTGCTCATGGTCAGCCAGTCGCGCCGGTACTACAACGCCCTCGCGCGCTACCGGCAGCAGCTCGCATCGCTCGGCGAGATCGGCGTGCTCAGCACCGAGTTCTACAAGGCGCCGCACTTCGGCGGGTTCCGCGACGAGATGGCGCACGTGCTGCTGATCGACATGGCGATCCACCAGTTCGACGCGGCCCGCTACCTGCTCGACGACGACCCGGTCTCGGTGTACTGCGAGGAGTTCAACCCGGGGTGGAGCTGGTACGCCGGCAACGCGGTCGCGTCGGCGGTCTTCGAGTTCCGCTCTGGCGCGCGCTACGTGTACACCGGCAGCTGGTGCGCTCCCGGGTTCGAAACCTCGTGGAACGGTTCGTGGCGCGCGAGCGCCGCGCTCGGCGCCGCGACCTGGGACGGCGACGGTGAGCCCGTCATGGATCGCTCGGAGCCGATCGATCTGCCGGTGATCGAGGATGGGCCGCAGGAGATCGCAGCCTCGCTCGCCGAGTTCATCCAGGCCATCCGCACCGGCACTGTGCCGTCGGGCGAGGTGCACCGCAACGTGCTGAGCCTCGCGATGGTCGAGGCCGCCGTGCTGTCGGCCGACACGGGCCAGCGGGTGTCGATCGATGCTGTCATGCGGGATGCGCTCGCCATCGCCATCGCGGACGAGCGGCGTCCCGACCTGAAGGTCGCCCTCGAAGCGCGGGACGCGGAGCGCCCGCTTCAGTCGGCCGCGCGCACGTAGTCCACGCTCGTCGGTGAGCCGCGCCGTTTCGGCGCTCCTCTCGGCCACACTCTCTGGAGTCACCGACAGGATGCATCCGACGAACCAGCCCCAGCGGACTCGGAGACGAGTGGGCGGCGGCGATTCGCTCATCAAGTCGGCGTAAATGATGCGCTGGCGGCGGCCACCCGAGCCGCGTCAACACCGTGTCGGGTACTCAGCCGGCGAGGTGGAACTGCGCGACCGCCGCGCGATACCGATCGGCCACCGCGGTGGCAAGGCTCGGGTGGGGCCCGAGCGGCTCGGTCACGACATCGAAGCCGGCTGACTGGATGACGTCGGCGAAGTACCCCGGCGCGAGCACGTAGCTCGCCGCCACCGTGCGACGACCTGTCGCCCGCGCGAGAGCGAGCGCCTCTGGCAGCAGCGGGTCCGCGCTCGCGGCGTAGCCCGCGGCGACCGGAGCCCCCCACAATCCCGACACGGTCGCGACGACCTCGGCCACGTCGACGGCGGCGCCGGGGTCGCTTGAACCGGCGGCGGCGAGGACGACCGCGTCATCCGGCGTTGCCCCCGCCTCGGTGAGCCGTTGCACGACGAGTTCGGCGACGAGTGGATGGGTTCCGAGCGTTGGGGCGACGACCGCGCGGTGCGTGGTCGCGACCGCGCGGCTGATGTCGACGCGGGTGTGGTAGCCGGTGGAGAGCAGCAGCGGAACGACGATCGCCGTGGCATCCTGTGCCGTCACGGTGGCGACGACCTCGTCGATCTGGGGGTGCTCGACGTCGACGAACGTCTGTACGACCTCGATGCCGGGCAACAGCGCACGGACGCCCTCGACGATGTCGCGGATGGCGGCCCGCCCGCGCTCGGAGCTCGTGCCGTGCGAGCAGGCGATGAGCACTGGGTCGCTCATGGGTCGTTCCTCTCGGTGTCAGTGAGTTCGACGACGTTGAGGCGATAGCCACGCTTGACGACCGTCTTGATCAGCTCGGGCTCGCCGATCGTTTCGCGCACTCGAGCGACCGCGACCTCGACGGCGTGGGCGTTGCCCTCGGACCGTGGCAGCGCGGCCAGCAGATCCTCGCGCGACAGGGTTGCGCCGTTCGCCTGCATCAGCACGCTCATGATGTCGACCCCCGCGCGCGTGAGCGGGATGTGACGCCCATCGAGCACCGCGCCCCGGCTGCGCACTTCGAGGCGGCCAGCCACGGTCTGCCTGCTGAGCGCCTGGCCACCGCCGAAGTGGGTCACGACGGCGCGGACCAGTGCGCCAAGGCGACCGCGGTCGGGCACGAGCGGCGTGAAGCCCACGTCGCGCAGCGGCTCGGCGGTGATCGGTCCGACCGCGGCCATCAGGAGGCGTCCCGAACGCTCCTGCTGGCGGATTGCCGGCAGCACCTGGAGCACCTCGGCGTCGCCGAGCCACTTCTCGGCGCCCGGTGCGGAGGTGAACAGGATCGCATCGAACTCGCCGACCGCCGCCGCGCGCACCGATCGGCGCACGACGCCGGGGTCGGGTGGTGGACCCCAGCGGTAGACCGTGAGGCTCAGCACGTCGGCGCCGGCGGCCTCGAACGCCTCGTCGAGGCCGTCGGAGCCCGAGCCGTGGTGCTGCACGGCGATCCGCTTGCCGGCGACACCCTCGGCGAGCAGGAACTCCTGCAACTCGGCCGCGGTCTCGGACTCGGCGACCCAGTCCGCGGCGAGGCCGGCCTGCTGGATGGCGCCGCGGGCCTTCGGTCCGCGCGCGACGAGCTGTGCGCAGCGGATCGCGGCGAGGAACGCCTCGAGCAGCCCGGCCTCGTCGACCGCCTCGATCCACCCGCGGAAGCCCACCCCGGTGGTGATGACCACGATGTCGGGAGGGTTCGCGATCAACTCGCGGGACCGTGCGATGAGCGCCTCGTCGTCGATGTGCGGGACGATCGTGAGCGCGGGCGCGAGCCGCACCTCGGCGCCGTGGCGCTCGAGCGCCGCGCTGAGCTCACCCGAGCGCCGATCGACGGGCAGCAGGATCGTGCAGCCCGGCGAGCGCGGCGCGCCATGATCGGTTGGAACTGGTGAGCTGGAGTGGATCACGCCCGATTCACCTGCCGCGGAGCGGGAGCAGGCGAGGGCAGCAGCAGGTCGGCGTGCGCAACCGCGCCGAACACCATGACCGCGGGGTTGCGCACTCCGGCAGCCGCGGCGTCGGCGACGACCGCGGACAGCGTCGACCTCGTCGTGCGCTGCGCGTCAGTGTGGCCGCTCTCGACGATCGCGACGGGCAGCTGCGGGTCGGCACCGCCGCCGAGCGCGGCAGCGACGAACGACGCGAGCGCGCTCACTCCCATCAGCACGACGGTCGTGGTGTGCGGGTCGCGCAGGGCGGCGAGGGTGGCGTCGGTCGGGGCATCCTGCCCGTTGACGACGTGCATCGCCGCGGCGGTGCCGCGATGGGTGACCGGGATGCCGGCCGCCTCCGGCACCGCGACGATGCTCGAGATGCCGGGCACGACCTCGACCGGCACGCCGGCCTCGTGGCACGCGAGCACCTCCTCGCCGCCGCGCCCGTACACGAACGGGTCGCCGCCCTTGAGCCG
This sequence comes from uncultured Actinomycetota bacterium, assembly GCA_963790235.1. Lineage (GTDB taxonomy): Bacteria > Actinomycetota > Actinomycetes > Actinomycetales > Microbacteriaceae > Rhodoglobus. The sequence goes on along the minus strand of CAWBNZ010000004.1, from coordinate 134,045 downwards.
CACGACCTGCAGGCCGCGCTTGCGCACGGTCGACGATGATCGCGTTGATCTCGGACTGCGGCACCGGGTGGTGCCCGGGACGCTTGCCGACGTCGATGACCTCGACGTCGGGGGAGAGTTCGTCGAGCACCGCGGTCGCGCCGAGCCGGTCGACGACCACGACGTCGGCTTCCGCGATCAGCCGTCGCCCGCGCACGGTGATGAGGTCGACCGGTCCCGGACCGCCGCCGACGAGGTGCACCCGCCCGACCGCTGTGGGGCGTCGGCGCCGCACGGGCAGCCCGCCCTCGCGCAGTCGTTCGGCGATCGCGTCGCGCAGCAGGCTCGTGCGACCGGGGTCGACGCCCGCGTCGGAGACGACGCCGACGATGCTGTCGCCCGACCGGGTCTCGGCCGCGAGCCGGGCGGTGCCGTGGGCGCCGTCACCCGCGTTGATGCACAGGATGCGGCGATCCTCGCAGCGCGCGGCCACCTCGGCGTCGACGTGGGGGTTGCCCGTCGCGGTGTGCACGAGCCATGCGTCATCCAGTCGTCGGTCGGATGCCGCGCGCGCCCGCCACTCGAGACCGTGCTCGTCCACGAGCCGGGCCGTGGCCGGGCCGAGCTCCGGCGCGACCACGCGCACGATCGCGCCATCGAGCAGGAAGCGGCGGATGCGGCGTGCCGCGACCTCGCCGCCGCCGACCATCACGACCTGCCGGCCGGTGAGCGAGATGCCCATCATCGTCGTCATGCGCCGCCCTTCCAGCGGATGAACACGTCGCCCGCCTCGTCGATCGTGACCGGCCAGACCGTGAGCGTCTTCGGATCCTTGCCCTGCGTCTCGAGGCACACGCCCGTGCGCAGGTCGAACACCTGCTTGAACATCGGCGATGCCACCGTTGGTGCTCCCTCGCGCGTGCCGACGATGCCCCTGCGCCATCACGTAGGCGCCGCTGTACGGGTCGCGCTGCTGCACCGCGTGGATGCCGCCACCGTGCACGAGGAACAGTGCAACCTGCTCGCCGTCGATGAGCGCCGCCCGCCCGCGTTCGAGCTCGAGGTCGGACACCGCGCACACCCGAACCCAGGTCGTGGTGGGCGCGTCCTGCTGGATGGTCACCCCCGCACCGCCAGCGTCGTGCCGGCGATGAGCACTCGGCCCTCGTCGCGCTCGGCCTCGGTCGCCGGGCGTGCCTGCCCGCGCTCCTCGGTGTAGGCGAGCGATGGGTCGGGGGTGGATGGCGCGTTGACGAACGACGCGAACCGGCGCAGCTTCTCGGGGTCGTCGAGGGTCGCCTTCCACTCGTCCTCGTAGTTGCCGACGTGGGCAGCCATCGCGGCGTCGAGGTCGTCGGCGATGCCGAGGCTGTCGTCGAAGATCACGGCGCGCAGGGCGTCGACGCCACCCTCCATCTCCTCGAACCAGGGCGCCGTGCGCTGCAGCCGGTCGGCGGTGCGGATGTAGTACATCAGGAAGCGGTCGATCGCGCGCAGCAGCCCCGCGTCATCCAGTCCCTCGGCCAGCAGCACCGCGTGCCTCGGCGTGAACCCGCCGTTGCCGCCGACGTACATGTTCCAGCCCTGCTCGGTGGCGATGACGCCGACGTCCTTGCCGCGAGCCTCCGCGCACTCGCGCGCGCAGCCCGAGACGCCGAGCTTGAGCTTGTGGGGCGAGCGCAGGCCGCGGTAGCGCAGCTCGAGCTGCACGGCCATGCCCACCGCGTCCTGCACGCCGTACCGGCACCACGTCGAGCCGACGCACGACTTCACCGTGCGCAGCGACTTGCCGTACGCGTGACCCGATTCGAACCCGGCGTCGACCAGGCGACCCCAGATCTCGGGCAGCTGCTCGAGCCGCGCGCCGAACATGTCGATGCGCTGGCCGCCGGTGATCTTCGTGTACAGGCCGTAGTCCTTCGCAACCTGGCCGATCGCGAGCAGCCCCTCCGGTGTGATCTCGCCGCCGGGGATGCGCGGCACCACCGAGTAGCTGCCGTCCTTCTGGATGTTCGCCATCACGTGGTCGTTCGTGTCTTGCAGCGTCGCGTTCTCGCCGTCGAGCACGTGCCCGCCACCGAGTGTCGACAGGATGCTCGCGAGCACGGGCTTGCAGATGTCGCAGCCGCGACCGACGCCGAAGCGCTCGATGATCGCGCTGAACGTGAGCAGGCCCGACACGCGCACGGCGTCGAACAGCTGCGCACGCGAGTGGGTGAAGTGCTCGCACAGCGCGGTGCTGAGGGTCACGCCGCTGCGGGCGAGTTCGTTGCCGACGAGCTTCTTCACGAGGGGCAGGCACGAACCGCAGGCGGCGCCGGCGCGCGTGCAGGCCTTGACGCCTGCGACATCCGTGCACTCGTGCTCGGTGACGGCGCCGCGGATCGTGCCGGCCGTGACGCTGTTGCACGAGCAGACGAGCGCGCTGTCGGGCAGCTCGGCGTTCGCGAGCGCATCGCTCGCGCCCTCGGGCATGAGGTATGCGGCAGGGTCGGCGCCGAGCGGGCCGCCGAGCAGCGGACGCAGCATGCCGTACGCGCTCGCATCCCCGACGAGGATGCCGCCGAGCAGGGTCTTCGCGTCGTCCGACAGCACGAGCTTCTTGTACACACCCGCGACGGGGTCGGCGTACACGACGTCGAGCGCGCCGGGCGTGGTGGCGAACGCGTCGCCGAAGCTCGCGACATCCACCCCTCCGAGCTTGAGCTTGGTGGAGTCGTCGTATCCGGCGAAGGATGCCTCGCCGCCGAGCAGGCGCGTCGCGGCGACCTCGGCCATCGCGTAGCCGGGTGCGACGAGTCCGACGCAGCGGCCGTCGTAGCTCGCGACCTCGCCGATCGCGAGAATGTGCGGGTCGGATGTCGCGCACTGCGCGTCGATCACGACACCGCCGCGCTCGTGCAGGTCAAGGTCCGCGGCGCGCGCGAGCTGGTCGCGCGGCCGCACGCCCACGGTGAAGATCACGACGTCGGTCTCGGCGTAGTCGCCCTGCCGGAACTCGAGGCCCGCCACTTGGCCGCTCGCGTCGGCGTCGAGCCGGGTCGTGACCGAGCCCGTTCGCACCTGGATGCCCTTCGCCTTGATGAGCCGCAGCAGTGAGTCGCCACCTGGCGCATCCAACTGGGCGGACATCAGGCGGTCGGAGCCCTGCACGACCGTGCAGTCCACGCCGAGTCCCTGCATGGCGCCGGCGGCTTCGAGCCCGAGCAGTCCGCCGCCGATCACGGTGCCGCGCAGCGGACGGCCGAGTTGGGCCGACCGGCGTTCCACGAACGCCCGCAACTCCTCGACGTCGTCGAGCGTGCGGTACACGAAGCAGCCGGGCAGGTCGTAGCCGTCGACCGCGAGCCGCGCGGCGTACGAGCCGGTGGCGAGCACGAGTGCGTCGTAGCCGGTACTCAGTCCGGTCTTCGTCGTCACGCGGCGGGCTTCGCGATCGATGCGGACAACCGCATCGCCGCGCACGAATCGCACCCGCTCGTCGTCGTCGAGGGTCGCGCGCTCGAGCGTCAGGTCCTCCGCGCTTGCCCCAGCGAAATACGCGGTGAGACCGACCCGGTCGTAGGGATGGCGGTCTTCCTCGCCGATCACGGTGACCCGCCACCGGTCGCCATCGTCACGCGTGCGCAAGCTCTCGACGAAGCGGTGGGCCACCATCCCGGCGCCCACGACGACGACGTGGCGATCGTGGCCAGACGCTTCGACCATATCCGCACGGTAGTCCTCGCGTATTGCGCGGGCGTGTTCGTCATGTTTCGGGGAGTTCACAAGCGGTGCTGCGGCCTCGGTTGAGCGGGGCATGAGCGCTCCTGTTCCGCCCCACACTTCAGACGGCAGGGGCGCCAAGAAGACTATGGATGCCGTGTTTCTCGCCCAGCACCCCCGGGTTTCCCGGGGGATACATTCTTCGCACAGCGCACGGCTGACGTTGTGAGACGCGTGCCGGTCTCGCTCACCGCATGTCAAGATCAGGGCATGGCTACCAACGCGGTGCACGTGGACCGCAGGCGCGCGCGCGGGCGAATGGCGGGCACGCGGCCGGGTTCGCCATCCAGCCTGCTGCTGATGCTGTTCGGCGACTACTGGCTCGCGCCGAGCGATGGGCTGCCGTCGGCGACCATCGTCTCGCTGCTCGCCGACTTCGGGGTCAACGATGCGGCGGCTCGGGCGGCGCTCAGCCGCATGGTCAAGCGTGACCTGTTGCACTCGACGCGGTCGGGACGCAACACGTTCTACCGTCCGACGCCGCGGGCCCGCGCCATCCTGATCGCCACATCGAGCCGCATCGTCGAGTTCGGCAGTGCTCACGACGACTGGTCGGGCGAGTGGAGCGTCGTAGCGTTCTCCATTCCCGAGAACAGCAGAGCCCTCCGTGCCCGCGCCCGCAATCGCCTGGGCTGGCTCGGTTTTGCCCCGCTGTACGACGACGTCTGGATCTGTCCGCACGACCGCCACGAGGATGCGGTGCGAGAACTGGCCGCGCTCGGTGTCGTCGCCACGCCGCTCCAGGCCACGGTCGCAACGTCGGCGGTGCCGATCCGACTCCCGCAGAACGCATGGAACCTCGAGAGCCTCGCGGAGCTCTACCATGACTTCCTCGAGCGAGCAGAATCGGTGCGCTCGCTGCTCTCCTCGGACATCCGGTCCGAGGACGCCCTCGTGCACCGCACGCGCCTCCTCGAGGAATGGCTCGAGCTCTCGAGCCGCGATCCCGACCTGCCGACGACGCTGTTGCCCGCCGACTGGCCGCGCACCCGGGCGCGGGACGCGTTCCTTGCGATCCATCAGGATCTCGGCGGACTCGCGACCGCCCGCGTGCGCGAGCTGGTCGCGATGATCGACGACGGCCTCGCCTCGCAGGTCGAGCGCCGCACAACTGAGGACTGGGTCAGCGCCGCCACGTAGCCTCCTCAGCGACTCGAGCGCGGCTGCTCATTCTTGACATACATGACATTGGATGTGCATACTGGCGACACACATGTCAACAATCCCCTGGCACTGTGCACCCCATTCAACGTCGAATGAAATGAGGCTCCATGTCTGTGCTGAACAAGAGCGCCAAGCGCGTGTGGGTCGGAGCTGCGCTCGCGGCATCCGCCCTCGTGCTCGTGGCGTGCACCACTCCGACCCCATCCACGCCGACTCCTGACGACGAGCCCGGAGAGATCCGCACGATCTCGGTCGCCGCGCTGCCGATCGTCGAGACCTCCGCCTTGTGGGGCGCGATCAACGCCGGCATCTTCGAGGATCACGGACTCGACGTGGAGGTGGTGCCCGCCCAGGGCGGCGCCCAGGCGATCCCCGCACTGCTGAACGGCGACATCCAGTTCGCGATCGGCCAGCCATTCGGCCCGTTCCGCGCCGAGCAGCAGGACCTCGGCATCACGATCCTCACCAACTACGCCAGCAGTCTCGAAGAGGGCAAGGACGTCAACGCGGTTGTCGCGTCGGCGGCGTCGGGCATCACCGACATCGCCGGCCTCGCGGGCAAGCGCGTCTCGGTCAACAGCCTTGGTGCGGCCGGCGACGTCACGATCAAGGCTGCGGTTGAGGCTGCCGGCGGAGACGCGAGCACGATCGAGTTCGTCGAAGTCGCGTTCCCCGACGCTGCCGCCCAGCTGGATGCCGGCAACATCGATGCCGCCTGGGTGCCAGAGCCGTTCGTCTCGCAGATCGTTGGCAACGGTGGCACGCTCATCATGCACCCGTACCAGGAGACCATCCCCGGCCTTCCGCTGCTGCTGACGTTCACCACCGCCGAGCTGATCGCGTCGGACCCGCGCTCGTCGACGACTTCATCGCCGCGATGACCGAAGCGCTCGAGTGGGCGACGGCGAACGAGGCGGATGTGCGCCAGGCGATCAAGGACAACCTCGAGGTGCCCGACCCGGTGGCCGACTCCGTGCCGCTGCCCGTCTTCACCGCCGAGCTCGACAAGGGCAAGATCGAGCAGCTCGGTGAGCTCGCGGTCGAGGTGGGAGTGCTCGACGAGCTCCCGGACTTCTCGAAGCTCTACCGCTGATTCGTGGTCGCGGCCGGGAACCCGAGCCCGGCCGCGATCATCTTCTGCCCACTCGCCCCTTCGATCTGAAAGCCACCCCGTGCGAAACGCCAGACGCAGTGCGATCTCCGCCGCCCTCGGGGCGGCAGGGGTGCTCGCATTCCTCGCGTTCTGGCAGCTCGCCCCAGCCGTCGGTCTCGTTGACGGGCGGTACGTGCCGCCGGCGAGCGCGGTGCTCGGCCGGCTCATCGAGAACCTGGGTGAGGTCACGTTCTGGGAGGCGCTCGGCAACACGATGCTCACGTGGCTCATCGGCCTCGTGATGGCCGCGGTCGCAGCGATCGCGCTCGGCACGCTCATCGGACTGTCGGGGCTGTTGCGCAGGGCGACGCGCACCACGGTCGAGTTCCTCCGGCCGATTCCCTCGGTCGCCCTCATCCCGCTCGCGATCCTGCTGTTCGGATTCCAGCGCGAAGCCGCGCTCGTGCTCGTGGTGTGGGCGACGTTCTGGCAGATCTTCATCCAGGTGCTCTACGGCGTCGCCGACGTGGATGCCGTCGCCCGCGACACCGCCCGCAGCTTCGGTCTCGGCACGGGTGCACGGCTGCGCTTCCTCGTGCTGCCGACCACGCTGCCCTACCTCTCCACCGGCCTGCGGCTCGGCGGCACCGTCGCCCTCATCCTCGCGATCACCGCGGAGATGGTCATCAGCAACCCCGGCCTCGGGCGGCTCCTGGTGCTGTCGCGGTCGGGCGATGACACGGTCGGCGTGTACGCGCTCGTCGTGGTCGCCGGCCTCGTCGGCCTCGTGATCAACCTCGTGCTGCGCGCCGTCGAGCGGCGCGTGCTGGCCTGGCACCACACGGTGCGAGCGGAGGCCGTCTGATGGCCCGGCCGATCTCGCGAACCCGCCGTGTGCTCGAGGGCATCGCCTACGCGCTCGCATTCCCGCTGCTGCTCGTCGGCCTGTGGGTGGCGTCGGCGCTGCTCTCGCCCAACAAGTTCTTCCCGGGGCCGGCCAGGATCGTCGAGGCGTTCGTCGACACCTGGATCACCGAGAGCTTCGTGGTCGACGTGCTGCCGAGCCTCGTGCGGCTCGGGCTCGGCATCCTGATCTCCATCGTGCTCGGCATTGTGCTCGGCGCGATCATCGGGTCGTTCCGGCTGATCCGGTCTCTGTTCGAGCCGCTGCTCGAGTTCTTCCGCGCGGTGCCGCCTCCCGTGCTCGTGCCCATCTTCCTGCTGCTGCTCGGCATCACCGACGAGATGAAGATCGCGGTCATCGTCTCGGGCGCGGTGTGGCCCGTGCTGCTCAACACGATCGAGGGGGTCCGCGCCGTCGACCCCGTCATGCGCGAGACCGCGCGCTCGTACCAGCTGGGCCGCGTCACGCGCGTGTGGTCGCTGCTGCTGCCGTCGGCGACGCCCCAGATCATGACGGGCGTGCGGCAGAGTCTCGCGGTCGCGCTCGTGCTGATGGTGATCGCGGAGATGCTCGGTGCATCCTCGTCGGGGCTCGGGTACCGGATCTCGTACTTCCAGACCAACTACCTGATCGCGGAGATGTGGAGCGGCATCCTGCTGCTCGGTCTCATCGGTGTTGCACTCTCGCTGGTATTCCAGGTCGTCGAACGAATCGTGCTGCGCTGGTATCACGGACTGAAGGAGGTCGAACGTGCCTGACGGTACCGACGTGCTGCTGCGTGTGGAGCACCTGAAGAAGGAGTACGAGACGGCTCAGGGGCCGGTGCCGGCGATCGGCGACCTGACCTTCGAGGTGCGTCGCGGCGAGCTGGTGTGCATCGTCGGTCCGTCGGGTGCCGGCAAGACCACCCTGCTCAAGTGCATCGCCGGTCTGCTCGCGCCGACCTCGGGTCGCATCGAGCTCGACGGTGTGGCCGTGACATCCCCGCCGAAGAAGATGGCGCTCGTGTTCCAGGAGTACGGCCGCAGCCTGTTCCCGTGGCTCACGGTCGCGGGCAACGTCGACCTGCCGCTGCGCAACCAGGGGATCCCGCGCGAGCGACGCCGCGAGATCGTCGAGCGGACCCTCGACTCGGTCGGGCTCGGCGGTGCCGGCCGCAAGTACCCGTGGCAGCTGTCGGGCGGCATGCAGCAGCGCGTCGCGATCGCCCGCGCCGTGGCGTACGGCCCCGAGATCCTCGTGATGGACGAACCGTTCGCGGCCGTGGATGCCCAGACCCGCGCCGACCTCGAAGACCTGGTTCGCGAACTCTGGTCGTCGCTCGGCGTCACCGTGCTGTTCGTCACCCACGATATCGACGAGTCGGTGTACCTCGCGGAGCGCGTGCTCGTGCTCTCCCACGCACCGACCACCGTGCAGGAGGACGTCACGATCGACCTCCCCGCCACGCGCGACCAACTCGGCACGCGGGCCGACCCACGGTTCACCGAACTCCGCACCCACATCTACGAGCAGATCCAGATCGCCAAACGCAACGCGAAGCGCTAGTCGCGTTAACACGGAGGAGCACCATGTCACTTGCAGGAAAAAGCGCGATCGTCACCGGCAGCGGCCAGGGACTCGGGCTTGCGTACGCGCGTGAGCTCGCGCGCCAGGGCGCCGCGGTCGTGATCAACGACGTGGATGCCGCGGCCGCCGCATCCGCAGTGTCCGAGATCGAGGCGGCCGGAGGCCGTGCGGTCGCCGTCGTGGCGCCGGTCGGCTCGATCGAGACGGCCAAGCAGCTCGTCGAGACCGCGGTGCGGGAGTTCGGCAGGCTCGACATCCTCGTGACGAACGCCGGCATCCTGCGCGACACCGTGCTGTGGAAGATGAGCGACGACGACTTCGACCGCGTGATCGAGGTGCACCTGCGCGGCACGTTCACGTGCGTGCGCGAGGCGGCGATCCACTTCCGGAACGCGGGCGAGGGTGGCCGCATCATCTGCATCGGATCGCCGACCGGCCAGCGCGGCAACTTCGGCCAGACGAACTACGCCGCCGCGAAGGCGGGCATCGTCGGCATGGTGCGCACGTGGGCGCTCGAACTGCGCAAGGCCGAGGTCACGGTCAACGCCGTCATCCCGGTCGCCGCGACGGCGATGACCGCGACGGTGCCGTACTTCGCGGCGGCCGTCGAGGCCGACGCGGCGGGCGAGCCCATGCCCGAGTTCTTCCGGCACGACCTCGGATTCGGCACGGCCGACGACGTCTCCGGCCTCGTCGCCTATCTCGCGTCGGATGCCGCGGCAGGCGTCACCGGGCAGGCCATCGGTGTCGGCGGCGACCGCATCCAGCTCTGGTCCCACCCCGAGCCGGTCGAGACGCGCTACCGCGAGGGCGGCTGGTCGTACGACGACCTCGCGGCATCCTTCGACGCCGAGTTCGGCGGCGCGCTGCAGAGCGTCGGCGAGACGTTTCCGCCACTGCCCGCCGAACTGCAACGGGATGCCGCCTCGTGACGCCAGCCCCATACGGCTCCACCATCGACGTCACCGCGATCGAGGCGCTCGACGTGCACGTGCACATCGAGGTGGATGCCGACGGCCGCGCCGCGCTCCCACCCGCCCTGAACGAGGCGGCGAGCAAGTACTTCGCGTCCGACGAGCGCCCGACCATCGACGCGATCGCCGACCTCTACCGCGAACTGCGGATGGCCGCGGTCGTGTTCACGGTCGACGCGCAGACGAACCTCGGCCACGCACCGCTGAGCTCGAGCTCGATCGCCGAGGGAGCTGCCCGGCACAGCGACGTGCTCATTCCGTTCGGGTCCGTCGACCCGCGTGGCGCCGACCCGATCGGCGCGGCGCGCCGGCTCGTGGAGGAGTCGGGTGTTCGCGGATTCAAGTTCCATCCCACCGTGCAGGGCTTCGACCCGAGCGACGAGCAGTACTACCCGCTCTACGCGGAGATCGCGAGCCTCGGCGTGCCCGCGCTGTTCCACACCGGCCAGACCGGCATCGGCGCGGGTCTGCCGGGCGGGGCCGGCCTGCGGCTGCGGTACTCGAATCCGATGCTGCTCGACGACGTCGCGGCATCCTTCCCCGACCTGCAGATCGTGTTCGCGCATCCATCGGTGCCCTGGCAGGACGAGGCGATCTCGATCGCGACCCACAAGTCCAACGTGTGGATCGACCTGTCGGGCTGGTCGCCGAAGTACTTCCCGGAGTCGCTCGTGCGCGCCGCGCGCAGCTACCTGCAAGACCGCGTGCTGTTCGGGTCCGACTACCCGATGCTGCATCCAACCCGCTGGATGAAGGACTTCGCGAACCTCGGCTTCGACGAGGCCGTCGTGCGCAAGATCACCCTGACCAATGCACTCCGCCTCCTGGGCTGGATGACGCGACCCCAACGAAAGGCATCCCCATCATGACCACCACGATCGACTACGCAGACCTACCGAGCCTCACCGGCCGCGACCTCGGAACCTCGGAGTATCCGCACCGTCACCGCAGGAGCAGATCAACACGTTCGCGGATGCGACCGACGACCACCAGTGGATCCACGTCGACCCGGAGCGTGCGGCCACGGTCCGTTCGGCGCCCCGATCGCGCACGGCTTCCTGACGCTCTCGCTCGCCGTCGCGTTCTGGACCGAGCTGCTCGACGTGACCGGCGTCACGACGAAGGTGAACTACGGACTCGACAAGGTGCGGTTCGTCTCGCCGGTCAAGGTCGGGCTCGCGCGTGCAGATGTCGGCGGTCGATCGCCGAGGTGGCCGAGGTGCCCGGCGGCTACCAGCTGACCGTCGACCAGACCATCACGATCGAGGGCGGCGCGAAGCCCGCGGTCGTGGCCGCGGGCTGTACCGTTTCTACGCATAGCGCGCAGAGGAGCGAAGAGCCGATGCAGAATCGTGGGCTGGGTGCGTGGTTGCCCATTCGCCGCGCGAAGGCTCCGGACTCGATCGCCCTGATCCATCGCGAGACGGAGTCGGTGAGCTACCGCGAGCTCGCCGACCGCGCCGGCCGGGTCGCGCGGGCGCTCGCCGACCGCGGCGTGACTCGCGGCGACCGGGTCGCGTTCCTCGGCGACAACCAGCCCGGCGTTCGTCGAGGTGCTGTTCGGGTGCGCCACGCTCGGTGCGGTGTTCGTGCCCCTGAACACGAGACTGGCGCCGCCGGAACTCGCCCACATGCTCGCCGACTCCGGCAGCCAGCTGCTCGTGCACGACGCGAGGTCTGGATGACACGGCCGCCGCCGCGGCGGGCGCCCTCCCGCGCATCGTGGTCGGCGCCGCCGGTCCGCACGGGTACGACGACGTGCTCGCGGCCGCTGCGTCACCGGTCGAGCTGGCCGACGTGCAACTCGACGAGCCCGCGGCCATCCTCTACACGTCGGGCACGACGGGCCGGCCGAAGGGCGCGATCCTCACCCACGGCAACCTCACCTGGAACGCCCTCAATGTGCTCGTCGACGTGGACATCGTCTCGACCGACGTCGCCCTCGTGATCTCGCCGCTGTTCCACGCCGCATCGCTCGGGATGGGGCTGCTGCCCGATCATCCTCAAGGGCGCCACCGCGGTGCTGGAGCCGGCCTTCGATCCGGGACGCACGCTGCGGCTGATCGAGCAGCACCGCGTGACGATGTTGAGCGGCGTGCCGACGACGTTCCAGTTCCTCGCCGAGCATCCCGACTGGGCGGGCACCGACATCACGTCGTTGCGCAAGCTCACGTGCGGCGGCTCGCCCGTGCCATCCCGCGTCGCTGCCGCCTACGAGGAGCGCGGCCTCTCGTTCTCGCTGGGCTACGGGCTGACCGAGACCTCACCCGGCGCGACGTACCTCCCGGCGGCCCTGGCCAGCGCGAAGGCCGGCACCTCAGGTCTGCCGCACTTCTTCACCGAGGTGCGGATCGTCGATGAGGCTGGCGAGCCGCTCCCGCCAGGGGCGGTCGGGGAGATCCAGGTGCGCGGCCCGAACGTGAGCCCGGGCTACCTCGGGGATCTCGGCGGCGTCCTCGGCCGCGCGCACCGAGGACGGCTGGCTGCGCACCGGCGACCTCGGCAGGCTCGATGACGATGGATGCCTCGTCGTCTCCGACCGCGTGAAAGACATGATCATCTCCGGCGGCGAGAACATCTACCCCGCGGAGATCGAGGATCTCATCATGGGCATCGACGCGGTCAGCGGCGCCGCCGTGATCGGTGTGCCCGACGAGCGCTGGGGCGAGACGCCGTGGGCGATCGTGACGGTGAAGGACGGCGCAGACCTGACGACCGAACAGCTCGTCGCGCACCTCACCGGCCGGATCGCCAGGTACAAGATCCCGAAGCGGGTCGTCGTTCTTCCCGAGCTTCCTCGTACGGCCTCCGGCAAAGTGCGCAAGGCCGACCTGCGTGCGCTGATTGCCTCAGGCGCGCTCGGCGGGAGCTAGCGACGCGACTGGCGACTCACGACGTCTCGATCGTGACCACACCGCCGCCCGCGCCGCTGCCGACCACCCGCGAGACGCAGCAGCAGATCTTGCCGCGGGCATCCTTCTGGCGCTCGCTGTAGAACACGTCGCGGTGGTCGATGTCGCCGTCGAGGTGCAGCACGCGCACCTCGCACAGCCCGCACTCGCCCTTGCGGCAGTCGAACATCATGTCGGCACCGGCGGACTCGAGTGCCTCGAGCATCGACTGCCGCGGTCCGACTCGACGTCTCGATGCCGAGTCGCGGGATGCGCACCGTGAACTCCTCGGCGTCGTGCCAGCCGCTGTTGCCGAACGTCTCGAAGCGCAGGTCGGTGGCATCCAGTTCGCGTTCGATCCAGGCGCGGCGCACGGCATCCATCAGTCGGATCGGACCGCACATGTACAGCTCGGTTCCTGGGCCAATGGATGCAACCAGCTCCCCAACCACGAGCGAGCTCCCCTCGTCGCCGACGTGCACCCGCAGGCGCTCGCCGTGCTCGTCTTCGAGGGAGTCGACGTACGCCATCGCCGCGCGGCTGCGACCCGCATACACCAGCGTGTAGTCGGCGCCGATCCGCTGCAGCACCCGCGCCATGCCGAGCACGGCCGTGATGCCGATGCCGCCGGCGAGCAGCACGTAGCGCGCAGCGCCGATGCGCAGCGGGAAGTCGAGCAGCGGTTGGGTCACCTCGAGCACGTCGCCGACCGAGAGCGCATGCATGGCAGCGGCGCCGCCGCGCGAGCGCGGTGACTCGAACACGCTGAGCGCGATGCGTCGCCCGTCGTCCCACGCCTCGACGATCGAGTACGAGCGCCGATCCGTCTGCCCAGCGATCGGCACGCGCACGTCGAGATGCGCGCCGGGCGGCACCGGCGATCGGCATGGCCGGCTCGAACACGATCCTGCGGATCGAGTCGGTCAGCGCAACGTTCTCGACGACGGTCGCGCGCTGCCAGACGTCGGCGTGGGTGGCGGCCATGTGAGCCCTACGGTGCCGCGACGGGGGCCGGCGCCAGCCGACCCTCGGCCTCGAGCATCCGCTCGATGATCCGCCGAACCCACATGCCGCCCGCGTCGATGTTCAGGCTATAGAACTCGTAGTCGGGGTTGGCGTCGATCGTGGCCTGCTGCGCGACGAGCATCGCCTCGTCCTCACCGAACACGTTGTGCACTCCGCTGCGCAGCTGCGTCGTGATCAGCTGGCTGTCGAGCCGGTAGTTGCGCTGGAACGACCAGAAGTAGTGCGACGTCTTCGCCGATTCTGGCGAGATCGTGTTCATGACGTAGCCGTTCACGCCCTGGCTGCGGTCGCCCTCCGGCGCGCCCGTGCCCGCCTTCGCGACGCCGACGTCGATGCAGATCGTCGACGGTGCCTCGAAGTGGATGATCTGCCAGCGATCGACCCTTCCCTCGAATCCCGGGTACTTGTCGCGCATGTTCTTGCGCCAGAACGGCGGTGGATCGATGTCGAGCATCCAGCGGGTGACCGTCACCGTCGTGTCGTCGTGGGTGACCACGAAGTCGGACTCGCTCAGCTCGGCCTGGCCGATGCTCGAGCCGTGCACGAACTCCTCGTGGGTGAGATCCATGAGGTTGTCGAGCACGAGCTGGTAGTTGCACGGGGCGTAGATGGTGAGCCCGTCGCCCGTCCAGTCCGGGTCGGTCATCTGGTGCATGTCGGGGATCGTGGCGGGGTCGGCCTTCGTCGGGTCGCCGAGCCAGATCCACAGGTAGCGGTACCGCTCGACCACCGGGAACGACGGCACCGTCGCGCTCGGGTTGATCGTCTCCTGGGCGGGCATCGAGGTGCACCGCCCCGCCGCGTTGTAGCGGATGCCGTGGTACGGGCACTGGATCTCATCCTTGCCAACGAGCTTGCCGAGCGACAGCGGCGCGAGTCGGTGCCAGCACGCATCCGCGAGCGCCACGGGCCGGCCATCCTCGGTGCGGTAGATCGCGAGCGGCCGGCCCGCGATCGTGCGGGCGAGGATCGTGCGGGTGACCTCGTGATCCCACGCGGCGACGTACCAGGCATTGAGCGGGTACTCGAGCACCTTGTTGACCGTGCTGTCCTTCACGGGGACTCCTTCGTCCAACTCACTATGGGCATAGATAGTTGACGGACAGACTACGCCGAGTCGATTGTGTTCGCAACGTGCAGCGATGGACGCCAGAATCAAGGCATGAGCCTTCGCTACGCCCTGCTGGCACTGCTCACGGCGCAGCCGATGACCGGCTACGACCTGGCCAAGGCGTTCCACAGCTCGGTCGGCCACGTGTGGCACGCGCCCGACTCCCAGATCTACCCCGAGCTTCGCCGCATGCAGGCGGAGGAGCTGATCATCGGTCGAGCAGGTGCCGTGGGGGCAGAAGGGCACCAAGACCGAGTACTCGATCACGGAGGCCGGCGTCGCATCCTTCCGGGACTGGATGCAGCAGCCCCTCGAGTACACGCGGGAGCGCGACCCCGCCCACCTGCGCGCCGCCTACCTCGAGTGGACGGATGCCGCGCACGCGCGAGCCATGCTCGAGGCGCATGCCGCGCACTACCGAGCCATGCGAGCACAGTGGATGGGCCAGCTCGAGTCGATCCGCGACCGCAGCCACCCGATCGTTGCGCGCCGCCTCGAGGTCTACCCCGAAGCAGAGTGGGAGCGCATCACCGCGTTCAAGGAGTTCACCTACGAGGGCATGGTCGCTCACGCCGACCAGGAGATCGCGTGGGCCGACGGCCGGAGATCGCGGCCATCATCGACGCCGTGCGCGAGACCGGCCTCACCTACATGATGGGTGAGACCAGCTACTACAACCCAGCAACGGTCTACGCACGGCAGCGGATGGCCGAGGGCGCGTTCGGTCGGGTGTTCTACACCGAAGGCGACTACGTGCACGACATGGACCTCGGCTTCTACGATGCATACCGCTACAGCGGCGGGGACGATTGGCGGAGCACCGCGAGCTTCCCGCCAATGCACTACCCGACGCACGCGATCGGCGGAGTGCTCGGCGCCATTCCGACCCACGCCGTCAGTGTGAGCTGCATCGGTGTGCGGGATGATCGCGGCGACGGGGTCTTCGACCGCGAGATCAGCATGTTCGACAACGATTTCTCGAACGCGACCGCCCTATTCGCGATGGCGGACGGCGGCGCGATGCGCATCAACGAGATGCGTCGGGTGGGCTATCCCTCGCAGATCCGCGAGAGCCGCTTCCGCTACTTCGGCACCCTCGGCAGCTTCGAGCAGCTGGCCGCCGTCTCCGTGTGGCAGACCAAGGAGTCGTCCGTCGACGTGACCGAGCTGCTCGCGACGACCGACAGCCTTGACCCAAACGATCCGTCGCTCGCGGATGTCTCGCCAGCGCTGCGCGACTCCTTCATCTCGGGACACGCGCCGATTCACGACACCTCCCGCCTGCCCGCCGAGCTCACCGGTGCACACAACGGCCACGAGGGCTCCCACCACTTCCTCGTCGACGACTTTGTGCGTGCGGTGAACGACGGCACCCTCCCACCGGTGAACGCCTGGACAGCAGCGCGGTTCACGCTCCCGGGAATCGTCGCCCACCAGTCCGCCCTGCGGGGTGGGGAGCGGCTGTCCATCCGCGACTTCGGCGACGCGCCCGCCTCACTCGCGGACGCAGCCGGGAAGGTCCGCGTCTAGCATCGGAGCACGATGAGCTCGGCACGCAGAGTCACCCGGCACGACGTGGCTGTTCATGCCGGGGTGAGCGATCCGGTGGTGAGCTACACGCTCAACGGCGGCCAGCCGGTTGCGCCGGCGACCGCCGCGCGCGTGCTCGAGTCGGTCCGGCTGCTCGGCTACACCCCGAACTCCGCGGCACAGGCGCTGAAGAGCGGATCGGCGAACCTCGTCGGGATCATCGTGCCCGACAGCACGAACCCCTTCTACGCCCAGCTGTGCCACGCGGTCGAAGCTGCGGCTGCAGCCCGGGGCATCAGCACACTCGTCGTGAACTCGTTGCAGGATGAAACGACCGTCGAGTACCTGCGAGCGCTCGGCTCGCGGCAAGTCGATGGTGTGCTGGTCGCATCCCCGGTCGCCGACTCGCTGGTCGCCGAACTCGATGCCACCAGGGTGCGCTGGGCGGCGCTCAATCAGGCGCTCGGCTCGGGGTGGGCGACCGGAGCACGGATCGATCTCCGTGACGGTGGTCGCGTTGCGACCGAGCACCTGATCGCGGTGCACGGGCATCGCCGCATTGCATTCGTCGGGCATGAGCCCGACGGGCGCTTCGACGGTTGGGCCGACGCGCTCGCGGACGCGGGCCTACCGCGTGGCCCCGTGTTCGGGTCGACCTTCACTCGCGACGGCGGCTACCTCGCGGGTCGGGCGCTGTCAGACGCGATCGACGTGGTGGATGCCGTGTTCGCCAGCTCGGACATGATCGCCAGCGGGATGCTGCTCGCGCTCCACGAGGCCGGGGTGAGGCTGCCCGACGACCTCGCGATCGCCGCATTCGACGGCTCGCCCGAGTCGGAGTTCACCTGGCCCACCCTCACGACCGTGCGCCAGCCGATCGAAGAGCTGGCCGCGCGTTCGCTCGAGCAGCTGCTGGGCGACTCACCTGCCTCGGAGGGCGGACTCCTGCGCGGAACCCTCGTCGTGCGACGCTCGTGCGGGTGCGTGACCTGACCGGGGCGGGCTACGGGCTGATCACCTCGACGCCCGCGTCGGCCAGCGCCGCGGCGAGGTCAGCGGGAGGCGCGGCATCCGTGACCAGGTAGTCGGCCTTCTCGAGCGAGGCGACCTGCGCGAACAGTTGACGGCCGAGTTTCGACGAGTCCGCGAGGATCGCCGTCCGCTCGGCGCGCTGCATCATGTCGCTCATCATCGCCGCGTCGCCGAGGTTGCTGGTCGAGTACGCCGGATGCCGCAACCGCACCCACCGCGATCAGCGCGAGGTCGCAGCGCAACTCGACCTCCGCACCGCCCGCGCTCATCGTGAACGCCACCGGCCCGGTGGTCGCCTGGGTGATCACCCGCACCTGCCCGCCGAAGACGTAGAGATCGCGGAACGCCTTCTCGGAGATCTCGGCCGGGATGCGCAGGTTGTTCGTCGCGATCGTGAGATCTCGGTGATTGCGCAGCGCGCGCGCAACCGCGAGTGATGTGGTGCCGGCGTTGAGCATGATCACGGAGCCGTTCGCGACGAGGTCCGCGGCGAGCCGCGCAATGGTCTCCTTCTCGGCGATCTGCATGCCGAGGCGCACATCCAACCCTCGATCGGTGCGGGGTCCATCGACGCTCACCGCACCGCCGTGGCTGCGCACGAGCACACCTTCGCGGTCGAGCTGGTCCAGGTCGCGTCGAACGGTGTCGATGGACACCCCGAAGTGCTCGGAGAGATCCGCGACCGTGACCTGGCCGACCTCGGCAACGTAGGCAGCGAGATCGGCCTTGCGGCCCGCGGGCAGGCGGCGCGCGGTGCCCCTCGCTACGGCGCCCATACTGTTCCCCTCACGACTCGATCCCAGCGCTTTCTTGCGGTTCTTTGCTGTTCTTGCCTTGCGTGCAGTGTAACCGTGCCGCTTCGCGGCGCACTTCTTTCCACACAACCACTTGCGCAAACTGCTGATTCCCGCATAACATCGCTAGAAGATGCACAAATACGCATAAGAGTGCGTGAAACAGCAAATCTCAACGAGGAGAAACAATGAGCACAATGGCTCGGGGACGCCGCAACGTCCTCACGATCGCCGGAGCCGCGACTGCGGCGGCGACCGTTCTGGCGCTTGGCGGCTGCGCAAGCAGCGACGGCGGCGGGTCGGACGCGGGCGGCGACGTCACGATCGAGTTCGCGCAGTGGTGGGAGCCTGAGCTCCCCGATGGCGCGTTCCGCGGACTGATCGACCAGTTCGAAGAGGAGAACCCCGGCATCACGGTCGAGCTCATCAGCGGACCGTACGCGTCGACCAAGGAGCAGCTCTTCGCTGGCGCCGCATCCGGAACCATGTCCGACGTCGTCGGTCTCGACGGAGCCTGGGTGAGCGACTTCGCGAACCAGGGCGCGATCGCCGACCTGACCGCCCTCATGGCCGAGGAAGGGATGGACGACAGCAAGCTTGCAAGCCAGATCCAGATCAACGGTGCGACCTACATGATCCCGGTCGTCAACTTCGTCTACCCGCTGTTCGTCAACACCGACCTGCTTGGCCAGGCCGGCGTCACCGAGGTGCCGAGCACTCGCACCGAGTTCACGGACGCCGCGAAGGCGATCACGGCGCTGGGCACCGGAGCGAGTGGCTGGGTGCTCCCGCTCTCGCTCGAGGCGCCCAACGGCATCCAGAACGACGTCATGTCGTGGAACTGGGCGTCAGGCGGCTCGATGCTGACCGAGGATGGCCTGCCAGACCTCACGAACTCCGACGTCGTCGACACGGTCGACTTCGTGCAGGGCTTGTGGGATGACGGTGTCATCGCCGCCGGATCCTTCACCATGAAGGAGCAGGACAAGGTCGAGGAGTTCACGAACGGCCGCGTCGGCATGATGATCGACTCGCTCTCGCACATCAACCTGATCCAGGAGAGCAACCCCGACCTGAACTTCGACATCGCGGCGATTCCCGCCGAAGACGGTTACGACGGCGCCCGCGGTATCCCGTACGCGTCGTGGGGCATCGGTGTCGCCGACGGCAGCGAGCACAAGGCCGAGGCGCTCAAGCTCGTCGAGTTCCTGATGAGCGCCGACGTCAACTCTGAGCTCTCGACGATCGCGAACGCGTTCCCGGGCAACGTGGACTCTGCGCCCGAGTTCGGCGAGGGCAAGGAGCTGTTCGAGCAGGCATTCGCGATCTACCAGAGCGGCTACCCCGCGAACGAGTTCACGGGCCTGCCGGTTGCCGAGGACCTCATGCGGCAGTTCGACACCGAGTTCCAGAAGCTGCTCGAGGGCCAGACGACGGTCGAGGAGATGCTCGAAGCGGTGCAGCAGTCCTGGTCCGAGGAGTTCTAGCACTCCTGCTCTGATCCACACACGTGGGAGCCGCGCCATCGCTGCGGCGCGGCTCTCACATCACCCCAGAAGGAGACCACGGCCATGAGCACCACGCTCCAACGCCGTCGCTCGCGAGTCAGCCTTGCTCGCCGCGCTGAGCCGTACGCCTACGTCGCACCGACGTCAGCGCTGCTCATCGTGCTCATGCTCGTGCCGATCGTGATGGTGATCGGCTACTCGTTCCTCGACAACGTCATCCTCAACAAGAATCCCGAGGTCGTCGGCTTCGACAACTACGTCGAAGTGCTGACCGACACCGTCTTCCACACCGCGATCGCCAACACGTTCGTCTTCGTCACGGGCAGTGTCGTCGCCCACCTGCTGATCGGCCTCGCGTTCGCGCTCATGCTGAACTCGCCGCTGCTCGGGCATCGCGTCATCTCGCTGTTCCGCGGGATGTACATCCTGCCGTGGCTCTTCACCGCCGCGATCGTCGCCGTGCTCTGGCGCATGCTGCTCGCGCCGAACGGCGTCGCGAACTTCCTGCTCGGCTCGCTCGGGCTCACCACCGGCGACACTGAGTGGCTCGCTGATCCCTCCCTCGCGCTCGGCACGGTGACCTTCATCAACATCTGGTCGGGCTATCCGTTCTTCATGATCAGCCTGCTCGCCGGCCTCCAGGGCATCTCGGCAGATCTGCACGAGGCCGCACGCGTCGACGGCGCCGGCCCGATCCAGCGGTTCTGGAACGTCACGATCCCGCAACTGCGACCGATCATCATCTCGATGGCGCTGCTCGACTTCATCTGGACGTCGCAGCAGTTCGCTCTGATCTGGATGACGACGGGTGGAGGCCCGATCATCGCGACCGAGATGCTCAGCACCTACACCTACAAACTCGCGTTCGCGAAGTACGAGTTCGCACTGGCATCCACGAGCGCTGTGCTCGTGCTGCTGCTCTCGATGGTGCTCGCCATCTTCTACGTGCGTCACCAGAGGGCGAGGGACTGAAGCCATGGCCGTCACTCGCCAAACTCGTCAGAACCTGTCGCGCGCCGCCCTGCTCGTCGGACTCATTGCCGGCGCCCTGTTCGCGGTCGCGCCCGTGCTCTGGATGCTCTCGAGCTCGTTCAAGCCGAACACCCAGATCTTCGAGTTCCCGCCACGGCTCATCACCGAGGGCTTCTCGTTCGAGGCGTACGGCGCGATCTTCGCCGACCCCGAGAAGATCCGGTTCTTCATCAACAGCTACGTCGTGTCGGGCGCCGTGACGATGGCGACGCTGTTCGTCGCCATCCTCGCGTCGTACGCGTTCAGCCGGTTCGACTTCCCGTTCAAGAAGCCGCTCAACGTGATCATCGTCAGCGTGCAGGCGATTCCGCCGATCACGCTGCTCGTGCCCGTACTTCGGGCTCGTCGTGGCGCTCGGCCTGTTCAACACCTATCCCGGCCTGATCCTCACCTACATGGTGTTCACGCTGCCGTACGCGATCATCATGATGACCGGCTACTTCAACACGATTCCCCGCGAACTCGACGAAGCAGTGCGGATGGATGGCGCGGGCTCCTGGACCACGCTGTGGCGCATCCTCGTTCCGGTCTCGGTTCCCGGCATCGTCTCCGTCGGGGTCTACACGTTCATGATCGCGTGGAACGAGTACCTGTTCGCGCTGACCCTCACGAAGACCACGGACATGCGCACGGTGCCCATCGGCATCCAACTGCTCATGGGCCAGCACTCGTACGAGTGGAACGAGATGATGGCGATGAGCATCCTCGGCTCCATTCCCGTCCTCGCGCTCTTCCTCTTCTTCCAGCGCTACTTCATCGGCGGCCTCACCTCGGGCGCCGTCAAGAGTTGACCTCGCCACCGCCGAGACACCACTCACCACCGAACACACAGGAGAATCACCAGTGCTCTACAGCGGCAAGTCCATCCTCGACATCGCCAACGAGAACAACTTCGCGATCCCGGCGTTCAACATCAGCGACTGGGCGATGTTCACCGGCGTCATGGACATCAGCGAGGAGAAGGCCGCTCCGGTCATCATCGCCATCCACCCCGACGAGGTGTCGCACATCACCACCGACCTCATCCCGGCCATGCACGCGCGTGCACACCGCTCGAGCGTGCCGGTCGCGATCCACTGGGATCACGGCGGCACCTACGAGCAGATCATCCGGGCCATCCAGGCGGGATTCACGTCGGTCATGATCGACGCCTCGCTGCAGCCGTTCGACGAGAACGTCGCGCTCACCCGCAAGGTCGTCGAGGCCGCCCACGCCGTCGGCGTGCCGGTCGAGGGCGAGCTCGGCACGATCGGTGCGAACGACAGCTACGGCGAGTCGGGCGCGAAGGAGATCATCTACACCGACCCGCAGGATGCCGTGCGCTTCGTCGAGCAGACCGGCGTCGACAGCCTCGCGATCGCGATCGGCACGTCGCACGGCCTCTACCCGGCCGACAAGAACCCTGAGCTGCGCCACGACCTGCTCGAGCAGATCAAGGCGGCGGTGCACATCCCGCTCGTGCTGCACGGCGGCTCGGCGAACCCCGACAGCGAGCTCAGCAAGGCCGTCAAGCTCGGCATCAACAAGATCAACATCTCGAGCGACATCAAGGTCGCGTACCACGACCGCATGCGCGAGATCATGGGCAGCGACTCGCGCCTTCGTGAGCCGAACGCGATCCAGCCCGAGCCGATCAAGGCGCTCAAGGTGACCGCGGCCCAGAAGATCGACCTGTTCGGCGCCGCGGGCAAGGCGGGGCTGTACTAGGCCGGCCCGCCCGAGAGCGCAGGGATACGATCGGCGTCGTGGGTGACATCGTGCTGGGGCTCGGCGGCACCGTCGACTTCGAAATCGAGTGGGATGCCGCGGTGCTGCAGCAGCTCATCCTCGAGCACGACATCGGGGAGCACGAGCTTTCGAGCACGCCGCCGAGCGCGACGGTAGCGATCGACAGCGAGCGCGCGCTGATCCTGACGATCCTCGCGTTCCTCGCCACCGGCTCCGGCGGTGAGCGCTTCGTCGAGTCGTCGGCGGTCGTCGAGGCGTTCGCCGCGCGCTTCACGACGGCCGTGACGCTCGGCGGCACGGGGGTGCGTGCGGGCATCGCGCTCGACAGTCTGGGCGTCGGGAGTGTGCAGCACCTCGTGAGCATCGACGACAACGTGCGGCGGTTGCTGCCGGCATCCACTCGGTACGTTTCGAGCGCGACGCGCGACACGCTCGATCCGCATCTGATCGTGCAGTATCCGGCCGGAACGCGGCTCCGCGTCGGCGATCGCGAGCTCGTCGCGCCGCACGCGAACCGGCTGATCTTCGCGAATGATCCACCGAACCGCGAGATGGCGCTGAGCGCCGAGCTGCCTGCCGCGCTGGCGACGGCCGACGTGTTCCTGATCTCAGGGTTCAACACGATGACCGATGCCGAGCTGCTGTCGTCGCGGCTCGACGACCTCGTGCGCGCGCTCGCGAGCCTGCCCGCGGAGGCGATCGTGTACTACGAGGATGCCGGCTACTACCACCGCGACCTCGCGCGTCTGCCCCGCGAGCGGCTGTTGTCGCGCATCGACGTGTACGGCATGAACGAGGACGAACTGCAGGAGTACCTCGGGCGGCCGGTGGACCTGCTGGATGCCGCGGCGGTCGCCCAGGCGCTGCGGGACGCGCACGCGATCATCCCGGCACCCGCGCTCGTGGTGCACACGAAGTACTGGGCGATCGCGGTCGGACCGGAGGCGGAGCGCCACCGCGACAGTCTCGAGAGCGCCGTGCGGATGTCCGCGACGCGCTACCGTCTCGGCGACGGCCACACGGCGGCCGACTTCGAGGCGACCGCGCAGCTTCCGCGGCACGCCGACGGCGCTCGGGTCGTGCAGTTCGTCGAGGATGCGCTGCCCGCGGCCGGTGTTCCCGCACACCATCTCGATGTGGAGAGCCCCACGACCATCGGGCTCGGTGACACGTTCGTCGGCGGCTTCCTGGCGCCGGTCGCGCTGCGGGGTGATCGGGCGTGATCCGGCTGCCGTCGAACCGGCCACCCGAGCGGTTCTACCGCGGCGGGGCGCGCATCACCGGGCTGCGCGGCGAGCCAACCGCGGCCGAGCGCGAACCGGAGGACTGGATCGCGTCGACCACGACGATCTTCGGCGAGCGCGAGCTCGGCCTCACCCGACTCCCCGACGGCCGCCTGCTGCGCGACGCCGTCGAGGCCGACCCGGTCGCGTGGCTCGGTGCGGAGCACGTCGCGCGGTGGGGTGCCGACACCCGCCTGCTCGTGAAGCTGCTCGACGCGGGGCAGCGGCTGCCGGTGCACGCGCACCCCGACGACGCGTTCGCGGCCCGGCACCTGGGCGCTGCGCACGGCAAGGCCGAGGCGTGGTACATCCTCGAGGGCGGCACCGTGCACCTTGCGCTGCGTGAGGACATCGGGATGCCGCAGCTCGCCGACCTCGTCTCGCGGCAAGACACCGCGGCGCTCCTCGCCCTGCTGCACGAGCTCGAGGTGGCGCCGGGCGACGTGGTCTGGGTGCCGCCGGGCGAGCTGCACGCGATCGGCGCCGGCGTGCTGCTGCTCGAGCTGCAGCAGCCGGAGGACCTGTCGATCCTGCTCGAGTGGGATGGGTTCGCGATCGACGGTGCTGCGGCGGGGCATCTCGGGCTCGGGTTCGACGTTGCGCTTGCGGCCGTGAGTCGCGCGGGTCGCACGCGTGAGGGGGTCGGTGCCCTCATCCGCCGTGCGAGCGGGCCGAGGGCGGTGCTGCCGGATGCCGCGGAGGAGTACTTCAGGCTCGAGCGGGTGGCCGTGGCATCCGAGGTCGCCCTCGAGGCGGGGTTCGCGGTCATCGTCGTCGCTGAAGGCGAACTCGTGGTGGGCGGGGTGCCGGCGCCGCGCGGGTCGACGTTTCTGTGCGCAGCTGAGGAAGGCGACGTCCTCGTCTCTGGCTCCGGTGAGCTGATGGTCGCACGGCCGCCGGCCCCGTAGCTCCACCAGACGCGCTGAGTCGTCTAGACCCCCCTTGTGCTTGATATAAAGGGGGGTCTAGACTATTCTGATGCCGAAGCCGCAGAAGTACCGAGACGTAGCCAAGTTCCTGCGTTCTGGTTCTGCGGCAGGGCAAAGGTAGCCACGAGATTTGGGGCAACCCGAAGGATTCACGCATGATGATCACGATTCCGAGGCACGAAGTGTCCGCAGGGATCGTGCGCCAGATCATCGCAGCATTTCCGGATGCCCCGAGCAACTGGCGATAGGAGGACGAGACATGAACAAGACGCAGACCCGCGCCGTCGAGGCAACCGCCTACCGTGACGGGAAGTGGTGGACGTTCGAGATTCCTGAACTGGCCGGCCCCGCCCCGAGCGGTGGAACGATCGTCGCGATGGGCCAAGCCCGGACGCTGACCGACCTCGACAGTGTCGCGCGCGAGGTTGCCGCCCTCTGGCTCGACGTGGACGAGAGCGAGGTCGCCGTCAATGTGACCGTGCAGCTCCCCCACGAGGTCGCGAAACTCTGGAAGCAGTCCGCCGTGCGCGAGGAAGAAGCACGAGCGGCCGTTAAGGAGGCCGCGGCGATGAAGCGCGGAGCCGTCCAGGCGCTCACAGAAGAAGGGATCAGCCAGCGAGACGCGGCGCGCATTCTCGGGGTCTCAGCTCAACGCATCGGCCAACTCGCCGAGACGGCTCCGCAGAAGTAGTTTGCTCTACCGCGACTGCCGCAGGTCCGCCCGATAGCGCCCGGGCGGTACGCCGCACGCTCGCGTGAAGTGCGTGTACAGCGCGCTCTGCGACCCGAACCCGGCGGCGAACGTGATCTCGCTCATCGTCAGTCGCGTCGTGAGCAGCAGGCGCTGAGCCTCAGCGACTCGCACCCGGGTGAGGTACTCGCCCACGGTCGATCCCATGACCCGGCGGAACAGCGTCATCGCGTATGTCGGATTCAGCTGGGCGGCCGCGGCGATGTCACTCACGGCGAGGTTCTCCCGGAAGTGCGTCATCGCGTACTGTGCCATCGCGGTCACCCGGCTCGTGGCGTCCGAGGTCACGGCAGCCTGCGAGCCCGACGAGCGCAGCAGGCGCCGAACGACCGCGTGGACTTCGAGCATCGCGCTCGCCGCGGTGTCCGGCGCCGCGAGTTCGCGTTCCCAGGTCGCGAGCACCGTGCCGAGATCGCGCCCGGCCTCGTCGATGCGGGCAATGAGGGGTCGGCCCTGCAGTACGCGACCGAGGTCCTGCTCGGGGAGGCTCCAGGCGAGCACGTCAGGCAGTGGCACGTGCACCCATCCGATGTCGCCCGCCGGGGGAGCGTCGCTCGGCTCGACGAGCCGATGTGCGGTCGCCGCCCAGAACAGCACGACATGGCCGGCGGCGATGCGGAGGTGCTCGCCGCCGAACAGGTAGTCGAGATGGCCGTCGAACACGATGTTGATCTCGAGGTCGTCGTGGCGGTGGGCGGTGGCCATCACCGGCGGGGTGCCGCGTTGCACCCACAGCACGGAGCGCACGGTCTCGACGGCGGTGGACACGCGTCGACTCTAGACGCTGTGAGCCCTGGGTGTGCCGAGGATCCCGGAACATCCGGTCACGATCGCGGAGGTTCTGCCGCGATGCTCTGCCTACGCTGGCGACATGACACAGCCGTCGCCAGCGCCATCCACCGTCCTGTCCTCTCCGAAGATCACCATCATCGGTGCAGGCGGGTTCGTGTTCCCGTTCCGGCTCATCGCCGATCTGGTGAGCTTCCCGGCGCTGAGTTCGAGCACGCTCGTGCTCATGGACCTCGACGCCGATCGGGTGCACCGCACCGCCACCGCCGCGCGCACGCTCATCGAAGCGCACGGGCTCGGCGCGACCGTGATCGAGACCACCGACCGCCGCGAGGCGCTGCGCGACGCCGACTTCGTGATCATCACGTTCCAGGTCGGCGGGGTCGAGTCGTACCGGTGGGACGTCGAGATCCCACGGCGCTACGGAATCGACCAGGCGGTCGGCGACACCGTCGGACCGGGCGGCGTGTTCCGATTCCTGCGATCAGTGGATGCCTACACGGCCATCGCAGAGGACGCCCTCGAGCTGTGCCCGAACGCCCAGTTCATCAACTACGCGAATCCGATGGCGATGGCCACCGCGTTCCTCAACGCGAAGGGCCTCTCGGCCGTCGGTCTCTGCCACAGCGTGCAGGGCACCACCCGGATGCTGGCCCGCACGCTCGGCGTTCCGTACGACGAGGTGAGCTACGTGTCGGCGGGCATCAACCACCAGGCGTGGATCCTGGAGTTCAAGCGCGGGGCCGAAGACCTCTACCCGCGGCTGCGCGAAACGATGGCCCGGCGGCACCTCCCCGGCAGCGCGGGCGCCGGGCTCATCGACGACGACGGCGACCACAGCGAGGCCGCCGCGGGCGACAGCAACTACGAGGGCGGCAACGAGCAGGTGCGCAGCCGGATCATGGACGTCCTTCGGCTACTTCGAAACCGAGTCGAGCCACCACGCCTCCGAATATCTGCCGTACTTCCGCAAGGATCCGGAAACCGTGCTCGAGTACATCCCCGAACGGTGGGACTACTACGAGGTCTGTCTCGCACCACGACGAGCAGGGCGATCTCGACGCGCAGCTCGAGCGGCTGGTCGCCGAACCTCGCCCCGTCCGTGGAGTACGGCGCCAGCATCGTCAACGCGATGGTGACCGGTGTGCCGGCGGTGGTCTACGGGAACGTGCCGAACCGCGGACTCATCTCGAACCTCCCCGACGACGCGTGCGTCGAGGTGCCGTGCCTCGTGGATCGCAGCGGCGTTCAGCCGACGGCGATCGGCGCGCTGCCGCCACAGCTCGCCGCGCTGAACCGCACGAACGTGAACGTGCAGACGCTCGCCGTGACCGCAGCCCTCACCGGCGACCTGGAGCACGTCTTCCACGCCGTCGCGCTCGACCCTCTGACGGGTGCACTGCTGACCCTCGAGCAGATCCGTGCAATGACCGAGGAGTTGCTCGAGGCACACGCCGCGCTGCTGCCGGTGGCACTGCGGCGCTGAGCGGATGTCCAGGCGCTTGACCGCCAATGACACCTATGGAGTCGTGACGCTCAGGTGATGCGTCTGGAGTTGTGGTCCTCCTCCCGTTCCGTCAGCAGACGTGCTGACGCATCTCGGGGATCGCTTCGCCCCGACGGCGTTGACGAGTCGCGCGGCACCTGCGCGAGCAACGTCTCGCGCAGGTATCGCGCGTACCCGCCGGGCGTGCGCCCGAACCGACGCGCGGACGTGACCACCTCGGTGCGGTCGGTCGCGACGATCGTGCAGTCACGCAGGCGCTCGACCAGGTCCGCATCCTCGTGCTCTGGCAGCGAACGGTACCCGCCGACGGCGCGATAGGCGGACGCGCGGATGCCGAGGTTCGCGCCGTGCACATGCCCGTTCGGCGCGCCCGGGATGTGCGTCTCGAGCCACGCCGACACCTGTTCGCCCGTGAGTCCTGCGAAATCGGGACGCACGGTGCCCACCACGACGTCGGCGCCCGCAGCGGCAAGGGCCAGCTGTTCGGCGAGCCAGTGTGGCGGCACCACCGAGTCCGCGTCGGTGTTCGCGAGCCAATCGGCCCCGCGCCGCAGGGCGCGTTCGCTGGCAGCAGCGCGAGCCGCTCCGACGTTGGAGGACTCGAGTTCGATCACGTTCACGCCGGGAAACGCGCGGGCGACCTGGGCGGTGCGGTCGAGGCATCCATCGGCGGCGACCGTGACGGTGACTCGGGCGCGCACCACTCGCGCGGACTCGATCACCGACCGCAGACAGTGTGCGACGAGTTCCTCCTCGTCGCGGGCGGGGATCACGACACCGATCCGGCGAATGGATGCCGCGCTCACGCCAGCCCCGTGCGCTCGGCGACCGAGCGCTCATCGCTCGAGAACGCTTCGAGCACGAAGTCCTTCTCGAAATGCATCGCGATCCGGTTGAGACCCAAGTCGCGGATGGTCTCGTGCACCGTGTCGCCGTCGAGCGGGTAGTCGGCGACGTGGTGGCGCCAGTGGCACGCGACGAGGGTGCCGCCGGGGGCCAGCGCTGCAGCGATCCGCTCGAGCACGCCACTCAGGGTCTGTCGATCGAAGTAGTAGCCGACCTCCGAGAGCACGATGAGGTTGAACGGGCCGTCGGGGGTGGTGTCGGCGACATCCATTCGTTCGATGCGGGCGAGTGGGCCGAGCCGTTGCCGTGCGCGGTCCACCGCGGCCTGCGAGACGTCGACGGCGAGCAGATCGGTTGTCCGCGTCACGAGGCCCTCGGTGAGCACGCCGATCGAACAGCCGATCTCGAACGCGGAGTCATAGTGCTCTTCGGGCAGGATCGCGAGGGTGAGCGCACGCTTGCGCTGCTCGTACCAGCGGGTCGCGAACCCCCAAGGGTCGTCACGCCGGTCGTACAGGTCGTCGAAGTACTCGCCGCCGAGTCTCGACCGCTGCTCGACGAAGTACTCGGTGCCGCCGGTGAAATTCGCGACGAAGTCGGGCCGCAGCATGGGATCAGGCCCCGAGGTCTGGGAGCGGTACTCGGCGAGTGCGCGCGCCTTGCGTTCGGCCGGGATGCGCAGGCCGAACAGGTCGTCCCACGGCACATCCTCACTCGCCGGGTTGCCCCAGTGCCACAGCCAGATCGGGTACTCGACGAACCGGGGCGCGACGACGCGCTCTGCGACGAGCTCCGCGGCGACCTCGCCTACCACCCGGTGGTCCCGATGGCCGTCGCCGCGCCACGGTGCGACGACGAGCGCGTGCTCTGACGCTCCCGTGACGTACGGCGAGAGTGCGGCGCGAACGTCGTCGCGGAGTTCGAGCACGCCGCCGTCCGGCAGACCGAGCAGGGTGATGCGGGCACCCATCGCGCGCGCCGCGGCCCGTGCCTCGGCAGCTCGCCGCCCCACGATACCCGGTTCGCCAGACGCCCCACCGTCGGTGACGATCACGATCGACGCCGGGATGCCACGTCGCACGCACTCCGCAATGAGCCCGCCGGCCCCGAGCGTCTCGTCGTCCGGGTGCGCGGCCACGACGAGTAGCTCATCCACCCG
The DNA here is from genome assembly GCA_963790235.1 of uncultured Actinomycetota bacterium. Taxonomy (GTDB): domain Bacteria; phylum Actinomycetota; class Actinomycetes; order Actinomycetales; family Microbacteriaceae; genus Rhodoglobus. Next base: position 104,681 of record CAWBNZ010000004.1, on the reverse strand, counting down.
GTCGAGCGACAGCGGACGACGATCGTGCATGCGCGGGTCGGCATTCCAGGTCGCGGCGGAGGTGCCGGCCTGGGCTGCGTCGAACTTCACCATGGGGCATCCGCGGTTACGAGCGCCTCGCCGAGGGACTGCTGGTCGCGTTCGGCGTGGTACTGGCGCACGTAGAGCGTCAGGTCGGCAACTCGCTTCGCGTGGGCCTCGTCGCGCGCGAGCGGCGCGGGACCGAGCGCGTGGCCGGCGCGGGCGATGATCTCCTCGACGGCGCGGGCGACCGTCGCACGGACGCGCTTCGCGAGCAGGCGTGCTTCGGTCGTGCCCGCGTCGACCAGGGCAGCCGCCTCGGCCAGCGCCCGCCGACTCGACTGCAGCAGTTCGTCGATCGCGCCGAGGTGCGCGAGCAGGTGCGGGTTCGGTTTCGCGGAAGCCCCGGCGTGCACCGTGCGTGCGATCCCGACGGCGCCGCCGTGCCAGCACGCCGCAACGCCGATGCCGCCCCACGCGAAGCCGGGCCGATCGAGGTACCAGCCGGGGTCGCCGACCGGGGCAGCGGGCACCCCGTCGAAGTGCACGGGACCGCTCGGGATCTCCACGAGACCGCGGGCGGCCCACGCTTCCGGTTGCACCGTCACGCCTGGGTGCGTGAGGTCGACGGCGAAGAGCCGCCGAGGGCCGTCGCCGGCGGATGCGGTGACGAGGGCGGCATCCAGTCGATCGGCGAGCGAGCACCACGGTTTCGTTCCCGAGAGGCTCCATCCAGTCCCGGTCTGTGTGGCGATGAGCGGATCTTCGCCATCTTCCGCCGCGAAGACTCCGAGGGTGCCCGCCGGCACGTCAGCTCCTGCCTGCCGGAGGATTGCGACGGCGTCGAGGTGCGGTTCGAGCGCACGAGCGGCACCGAGGTCGGTCGCAGCGACGGTCGCGAGCGCCTCCCATTGATCGAGGGTGGTGCCGTCGCCCGGCAGGTTGCCGAGGGATGCCAGATCCCGCGCGAGAGCGAAGGCGTCGTGCACCGAGGTCGGGTTGTGCTCCGTGGCGAGCGCGGTCGCGGGGCCAGCGTCGGATTCGACCGGGGACAGCGTGACGCGGGCGCTCACGCGCTCCGCGAGTACTCCGCGCGATGCCGCGCCGGCGTGAGGCGCTCGCCGATGCTCGGCGCGGGCGAGAGCTGGATCGGCAGGATGGTCAGATCGGTGCGGTCGATGCGCAGGTTGTCGGGATCGGGCATCTCGTCAATGAGTGTCCGCACGCTTCGAGTCCACGGGGGTTGGGGGCTGAGCTGGGTCACAGAGGCTCCTTTCGACACTACTGATCCAAACTCCGCCCCCGCCGACCGGCAAGGGCTTGACGCGCACGCGCGTTCGGGGCAGCGCTAATCCGTTCGCCGGCGGTGGGCAACCCCCAGCGTCGACCTCCACTTGCGCCTAGGGTCAGAACAGTGATCGAACACTGGCCCGGTTCCATGTTCCCGCTCGGCGCGACCTGGGACGGCAACGGCACCAACTTCGCGCTCTTCAGCGAGTCCGCGGAGCGCGTCGAGCTCTGCCTCTTCGATGAGCGCCGCGTCGAGACGCGCATCGTGCTGCAGGAGGTGGATGCGTACGTCTGGCACGCCTACCTTCCCGGGGTCGGCCCGGGGCAACGGTACGGCTATCGCATCACCGGACCGCACGATCCGGCATCCGGTCACCGCGCGAACCGCAACAAGCTGCTGCTCGATCCGTACGCGAAGGCCACCAGCGGGGACTTCGAGTGGAACCAGTCGCTGTTCGGCTACGACTTCGGCGACCCGGACTCCCGCAACGACGACGACTCCGCCGCGAGCATGATGCTCGGCGTCGTCGTCGACGACAGCTTCGACTGGACTGGGGATGTCGCGCCGCGCATCCCGTACAACCGCACCGTGATCTACGAGGCGCACGTCAAGGGACTCACCCAGCTGCACCCTGACGTGCCCGAGCATGAGCGGGGCACGTACAGCGGCCTCGCGCACCGGTCGATCATCGAGCACCTGCAGCGGATCGGCGTGACCTCGATCGAACTCATGCCCGTGCAGCAGTTCGTCAACGACTCGACGCTGCAGCAGAAGGGGCTCTCGAACTACTGGGGCTACAACACGATCGGCTTCTTCGCCCCGCACGCCGAGTACTCCTCGGCCGGCGACGTCGGGCAGCAAGTCGATGAGTTCAAGTCGATGGTGCGGGCGATGCATGAGGCCGGCATCGAGGTCATCCTCGATGTGGTCTACAACCACACCGCCGAGGGCAATCACCTGGGTCCGACGATCTCGTTCCGCGGCATCGACAACGCCGCGTACTACCGGCTCGTCGAGGGCGACGAGGCCCACTACTTCGACACCACCGGCACGGGCAACTCGCTCAACGTGCGCCACCCCCACTCGCTGCAGCTCATCATGGACTCGCTGCGCTACTGGGTGACCGAGATGCACGTCGACGGATTCCGCTTCGATCTCGCCGCGACGCTCGCTCGCGAGTTCTACGAGGTGGACCGGCTGTCCACGTTCTTCGAGCTCGTGCAACAGGACCCGATCGTCTCGAGGGTGAAGCTCATCGCCGAGCCGTGGGATCTCGGCGACGGCGGCTACCAGGTCGGCAACTTCCCGCCGCAGTGGACGGAGTGGAACGGCAAGTACCGCGACACCGTCCGCGACTTCTGGCGCGGCGAACCCGAGACGCTCGGTGAGTTCGCCAACCGGCTGAGCGGATCGCCGGACCTGTACGAGGAGGACGGGCGTCGGCCCGTGGCATCCATCAACTTCGTCATCGCGCACGACGGGTTCACGCTGCGCGACCTCGTGTCGTACAACGAGAAGCACAACGACGCGAACGGCGAGGACGGCAACGACGGCGAGTCCCACAACCGATCGTGGAACAGCGGCGCCGAGGGGCCGACGGACGACCCGGCGATCAACGCCCTCCGGGCGCGGCAGCAGCGCAACATCCTCGCGACGCTCATGCTCTCGCAGGGCGTGCCGATGATCGCGCACGGCGACGAACTCGGGCGCACGCAAGAGGGCAACAACAACACCTACGCGCAGGACTCCGAACTCAGCTGGGTGCACTGGGACGACGCCGATGAGCAACTCATCGAGTTCGTCGCGGGCCTCGCGAAGCTGCGGAACGAGCATCCGACCTTCCGGCGGCGACGCTTCTTCAACGGCAGGCCCGTGGCGGTGCGCGGCGCAGGGGAGCCGCTGCCCGACATCGAGTGGCTCTCGACCGATGCCTCACCGATGACGGACGAGGACTGGGACACGGGCTTCATCAAGGCCGCCGGCGTGTTCCTCAACGGCCAGGGCATCCGCGGCCGTGGCACGAAGGGCGAGCGCATCCTCGACGACAACGTGCTGCTCTACTTCAACGCCTCGGAGGACGACGTCGACTTCGTGCTGCCATCCGAGGAGTACGGCGCGAGATGGTTCATCGCTCTCGACACCGCCGCCGGGGTGGCCGACGGGCACCTGCCATGCGGCTCTCCCCTCAGGGTCGTCTCGCGCTCGATGATGCTGCTGGTGGCGGCGTGAGCACGCTAGCGCGCGGCATCCCCGCGTCCACCTACCGACTGCAGATCAGGGCCGAATTCGATCTGGATGCCGCGGCCGCCCTCATCCCGTACCTCCACGACCTCGGCGTGGACTGGGTGTACCTCTCACCCCTCCTCGTGGCAGAACCGGGGTCGGACCACGGGTACGACGTCGTCGACCACTCCACCGTCGACCCCGCGCGCGGCGGCCCGGATGCGCTCGCGCGCTTCTCCGCCGCGGCGCACGACGCCGGGCTCGGCGTGCTCGTCGACATCGTGCCCAACCACATGGGCGTCGCCACCCCCGCGCTGAACGCGTGGTGGTGGGACGTTCTGCTGCACGGCCGCGAGTCGCGGTACGCGGACGCGTTCGACATCGACTGGGACTTCGGCGGCGGCAAGCTGCGCATCCCGGTGCTCGGTGATGACACGACGACCACGATCATCGACGGCCAGGTCGACTACTTCGGCCTGCGGTTCCCGATCTCGGAGCACTACGAGCTCGTCGACTGGCGCGGGCGGATGCCGAGCTCAACTACCGCCGCTTCTTCGCCGTGAACTCGCTCGCCGCGATCCGCGTCGAGCTGCCCTGGGTGTTCGAGGAGTCGCACGTCGAGATCGTGCGCTGGGTGCGCGAGGGGCTCGTCGACGGCATCCGGGTCGACCATCCCGACGGCCTGCTCGATCCGGGCGGCTACCTCGACGACCTCGCGCGCGCGACCGACTCGACCTACGTGCTCGTCGAGAAGATCCTCGAGGGCGACGAGCAGCTGCCGCCGCACTGGCAGGCGGCGGGCACCACCGGGTACGACGCGCTCGGCGACATCGACCGCGTGCTCGTCGACCCCGCGGGCCGCACGCGCCTCGACGCCGTCGACGGCGGGCAGTCGTGGGAGGACCTCATCCACTCGACGCGGCTCGGCATCGCGAACGGCATCCTGCGCTCGGAGGTGCTGCGCATCGCGCGGTTGGTGCCCGAGATGTGCGGGAGCCGACGACGCGATCGCGGAGCTTGCGGCATCCTTCCCCGTCTACCGCTCCTATCTGCCGCATGGCGCCGACCACCTCGCGCAGGCCGAGGAAGGGGTTCGCGCTCGCCGCCCCGATCTTGGGGAGGTGCTCGACGCGCTCATGCCCGTGCTGAACGATCCGGAGCATCCAGCGGCGCAGCGGATGCAGCAGACCACGGGCATGATCATGGCGAAGGGCGTCGAAGACACCGCCTTCTATCGCTACTCGCGGCTCGCGTCGCTCACCGAGGTCGGCGGCGACCCGTCGGAGTTCTCGATCGACGTGGCCGAGTTCCACGCGCGGCAGGAGCGGCGCCAGGCGGTGTTCCCCGCGTCGCAGACCACGCTGTCGACGCACGACACGAAGCGCGGCGAAGACGTGCGCGCGCGCATCGACGTGCTCTCGGAGGTGCCGCAGCTCTGGCGCGAGACGCATCGCGCAGTTGCGCGAGCTCAGCCCGCTCGGCGACGCAGCGCTCGAGAACCTGCTGTGGGAGTCGCTCGTCGGCGCGTGGCCGGCGTCGCGCGAACGGCTGCACGCCTATGCCGAGAAGGCGGCTCGCGAGGCCGGCGACTCGACGTCGTGGGCGAGCCCCGACGAAGCATTCGAGGCGAGGATGCACGCGCTCATCGACAGCGCATTCGACCACCCCGACGTGGCCGCCGTCATCGAGCGCATCGTCGCGCGGATCGCCGCGCCCGGCTGGAGCAACTCACTCTCCGCGAAGCTGCTCCAGCTCACGGCGCCGGGCGTGCCCGATGTGTACCAGGGCAGCGAGTTCTGGGAGACCTCGCTCGTCGACCCCGACAACCGCCGCCGGGTCGACTTCGACGTCCGCCGCCGCACGCTCGCCGAGCTCGACGCCGGAGCCCTGCCCGGCGTCGATGACGGCGCAGCCGCCAAGCTGCTCGTCACCTCGAGTGCGCTGCGGCTGCGCCGCGACCGGCCAGAGCTGTTCACGCGCTACCTGCCGGTCGCCGCGCTCGGCGAGGCGGCCGACCACGTGATCGCGTTCGACCGGGGAGGGGCGGTCGCGATTGCGACGCGGCTGCCCGTGGGGCTCGCGAATCGCGGCGGATGGGGTGATACGAGCATCCTGTTGCCGGGGAGACCGGTGACCGACGTGATCACGGGTGCTCGCTTCGAGGGTGGCCAGCTCGCGCTCGCGGAGCTGCTCGCGCGCTACCCGGTGGCGCTGCTCGCGATGGAGTCGTCGGACTGATCGCGCCGACTGCTGGCAGGATCAGAACCGTGCGCGCCATCCAGTTCAGTGAGTTCGGCGTGACCCCGACGCTCGTCGACGTGCCACGCCCGGCTTGCCCACCGCGAGGGGCGTGATCCGGGTCGAGGCGACCGGCCTGTGCCGCAGCGATTGGCACGGCTGGATGGGGCACGACCCCGACATCGCACTGCCGCACGTGCCGGGGCACGAGTTCGCCGGCATCGTCGATGAGGTCGGCGCCGACGTGACCGGCTGGACGGTGGGGCAGCGCGTCACGGTGCCGTTCATCTGCGCGTGCGGCGCGTGCCCGCAGTGCCTGGCCGGCAATCACCAGGTGTGCGACCACCAGATGCAGCCGGGCTTCACGCAGTGGGGTTCGTTCGCGCGAGTTCGTCGCGATCGCCGAAGCCGACGTCAACCTCGTCGCGCTGCCCGATGCGCTCGACTTCGTGTCGGCGGCCGGCCTCGGCTGCCGCTTCAGCACGGCCTATCGCGCGGTGGTCGCGCAGGGCGCGGGTGCAGCCGAGGGGCAGTGGGTTGCGGTGCATGGATGCGGCGGCGTCGGCCTCTCCGCGATCATGATCGCCCTCGCGGCCGGCGCCCGGGTCATCGGCATCGACCCGAGCCCGCGGGCGCGCGAGGCGGCGGCAGAGCTCGGCGCGCTCGTGATCGGCCCGGACTCCGCCGGCGACAGTCCCGACATCCCGGCCGAGGTCCGTCGACTCTCAGACGGTGGCGCCCACCTCTCCCTCGACGCGTTCGGCAGCGCCACGACGTGCGCGAACTCGATTCGAAGCCTGCGCAAGCGCGGCCGCCACGTGCAGGTCGGCCTCATGCTCGCCGAGCACGCACTCGCCGCGGTGCCGATGGATCTCGTGATCGCGAACGAACTCGAGCTCGTGGGCAGCCACGGCATGGCCGCGCACGAGTACCCCGAGATGCTCGAGGCGATCGCGAGCGGCCGCCTCGACCCGCGGTTGCTCGTCGGCCGCACCATCCCGCTCGCCGCGGCGGGCGAGGCGCTCGCCACGATGGATGCGCCGCACGCCGCAGGCATGACGATCATCTCGATGACCTCGTGACCTTTGACGTGTGGGCGCCGCGCCCCAAGACCCTGCGGCTGCAACTCGATGGCCGCGTCATCCCGATGTCGAAGGGCGCCGGCGACTGGTGGTCGCCCGCCGAACCCGTCGAATGGACCGTGGATGCCGCCTACGGCTACCTCATCGACGATGACCCGACCCCGCGGCCCGACCCACGATCGCGGCGCCAGCCCGACGGAGTGCACGGCCTCTCGCGTACCGTCGAACTCCCGGAGCCGCAGCCCTGGCCCGGGCCGTGCGCTGCCCGGCGGCGTGATCTACGAGCTGCACATCGGCACGTTCACCCCGGAGGGCACGCTCGACTCCGCGATCGAGCGGCTCGACCACCTCGTCGACCTCGGCGTCGACTTCGTCGAGGTGCTGCCGGTCAACGCGTTCAACGGCACGCACAACTGGGGCTACGACGGCGTGCTCTGGTACGCGGTGCAGGAGACGCTACGGCGGGCCGGCCGCCTACCTGCGGCTTCGTCGACGCGTGCCACGCGCGCGGGCTCGCGGTGGTGCAGGACGTCGTCTACAACCACCTCGGCCCGAGCGGCAACTACCTGCCGCAGTTCGGGCCCTACCTCAAGGACGACCCGCAACACCTGGGGCGACTCGATCAACCTCGACGGGCGCGAGTCCGACGAGGTGCGCCGCTACATCATCGACAACGCCCTGATGTGGCTGCGCGACTACGGCGTCGACGCGCTGCGCCTCGACGCCGTGCACGCCCTGCTCGACGAGGGCGAGACCCACCTGCTCAAGCAGCTGGCCACCGAAGTGGATGCGCTCGCCGCCGAGCTCGGCCGCCCGCTCACCCTGATCGCCGAGTCCGACCTCAACGACCCGAAGCTCATCACGCCCGCGCACGCGAGGGCGGCTACGGGCTCACCGCGCAGTGGAGCGACGACTACCACCACGCCGCGCACGTGAACCTCACCGGCGAGACCACGGGCTACTACGCCGACTTCGACTCGCTCGCGGCGCTCGCGAAGGTGATGACCCGCGGCTTCTTCCACGACGGCACGTACTCGTCGTTCCGCGAGCGCGACCACGGATTCCCGATCGACACCGCGACCATGCCGACCTGGCGGCTCGTCACCTTCACCCAGGACCACGACCAGATCGGCAACCGCGCGGTCGGCGACCGGCTCTCCGCGACGCTCGACGAGCCGGCGCTCGGGCTGCAGGCCGTGCTGTGCCTGCTCTCGCCGTTCACGCCGATGCTGTTCATGGGTGAGGAGTGGGGCGCGACGACGCCGTGGCAGTTCTTCACGTCGCATCCCGAACCGGAGCTCGGCAAGGCGACCGCCGAGGGGCGCATCGCCGAGTTCGAGAAGATGGGCTGGGATCCAGCGGTCGTGCCCGACCCGCAGGATCCGGAGACGTTCGCGCGGTCGAAGCTGCGCTGGAGCGAGGCCGGCGAGGGGATGCACGCTCGGTTGCTCGAGCTGCACCGGCGGCTCATCGCGTTGCGGCGAGACATCCCGGCCCTCACCGATCCGCGGTTCGAAACCGTGAGCTGTGCCTTCGACGAGGATGCCCGCTGGTTCCGCCTCGACCGAGAGGGCGTCAGCGTTGTGCTCAACTTCGCAGAGGTGGGTCGGGTGGTCCGGGTGGACGGCGGTCGCGACATCCTGCTCGCGACCGGCGATGCGAAGCTCGTGGATGGCGCGATCGAGCTGCCCGCCCGCACCGCGGTCGTCGTGGAGCGCAACCCCTAGCCCGCCTGCCGATCGCCGTCGTAGCGTGGCGGCATGTCACACCACGAGAAGGACGGCGCGAGCCACGACCACGACGACCACGCCGGCGACCACGAGAAGGACGGCTCGACCGAGCACCCCGACACCGAGGTCACGAGCGAGGACGAGCAGGACACCGCATCGGGCGGCGCGCCCGAGCGACCGTAGCAGTGTCTCGCAAGCGCCCCACGTCCCTCCCGAAGGCGGCGTACGAGCGCGAGCTCGAGCGCCTGCAGACCGACCTGGTGACCATGCAGCGTTGGGTCACCGAGTCGGGCGCCCGGGTGCTCGTGCTGTTCGAGGGCCGGGATGCCGCGGGCAAGGGCGGCGCGATCAAGCGAGTCATGCAGTACCTCAACCCGCGATCGGCCCGAGTGGTCGCGCTGCCGCAGCCGAGCGAGCGCGAGCAGGGGCAGTGGTACTTCCAGCGCTACATCGAGCGGCTGCCGACCGCGGGTGAGATCGTGCTGATGGACCGTTCCTGGTACAACCGGGCGGGCGTCGAACGCGTGATGGGCTACTGCACGGATGAACAGTACGAGCTGTTCCTCGCGCAGGTGCCCGTCGTCGAGCAGCTGCTCGTCGACGAGGGCATCATCCTCATCAAGTACTGGTTCTCGGTGTCGGACAAGGAGCAGCAGCGCCGCTTCAAGTCGCGGCTGAAGGATCCGATGCGGCGCTGGAAGCTGTCGGAGACCGATCTGCAGTCCATCGTCGCGCTGGGAGGACTACTCCCGGGCGAAGGACGCGATGTTCGACGCGACCGACACCCAGCACGCGCCGTGGTGGACCGTTGACAGCGACGACAAGCGTGCGGCGCGGCTCAACGTGATCAAGCACCTGCTCGAGCAGGTGCCGTGGGAGTCCACGGAGCCCGAACCCGTGACCATCCCGAAGCGCCCGGCAGCAGAGGACGAGGCGCGCCCGCCCGTGGACTCGCAGCGCTTCGTGCCCGATCACGCAGCCTCGCTCGTCTCCTGAGCAGGGATGTACACAGTGTCAACATTCGGGTTACGATGCTGGGATGGCACACACCGACTCCACGGAGACCCAGACGACCGCCGCTCCGCCCATCGTCGAGTGGGATGACTGGCAGCGCGAGAGGGATGCACTGCTAGACCGGGAGAAGGCGCACACCCGCGCCGGTGACGCGATCGCCGCGGCCCGTCGACGGCTGCCGATGACCGAGGTGCCCCCCGTCGTGCTCGAGGGAGTGGAGGGTTCGGTCTCGCTGCTCGACGTCTTCGACGGACGCGACCAGCTCGTGGTCTACAAGCACATGTGGCACGCGGGCCAGCCGTTCGAAGGCCAGTGCGAGGGCTGCACGATCACCCACTGGAGCTTCAAGGATGCCGATGACGCGGTCTATCTCAACGAACAGGGCATCTCGTTCGCGGTGTTCGCCGACGGCCCGTGGAGTGAGCTCGCCCCGTTCCGCGAATTCATGGGCTACACGGCTCCGTGGTACTCGACGCACGGCTCCGCCGACCGGTTCTGGGTGACCGACGGCACCATCACGTGCCTGCTGCGGCAGGGCGACCGGGTCTTCGTGACGTACGAGACCACTGGCAGGGGTGTCGAGTCGATCATGGGCTCGCTCCAGCTGCTCGACCTCACCGCCTTCGGCCGCAAGGAGCACTGGGAGGATTCACCGGCGGGCTGGCCGCAGGCTCGCGCCGGCCAGTTCTGGCGTCGCGACGGTCGACCGACCGCGCAGTGGACGAGGCCCGGCGTCGGGGCCGTCGCCGCCCCGGCCGAACATCACCACCACTGAACCCGTCGTCAGCCGGCCGCGACCTCGCGCGCCCGCAGCATCTCGATGCGGTTGCGGCCGCTCGTCTTCGCGACGTACATCGCCTGGTCGGCGAGCGCGATGATGACGTCGGCCGTGTGCGTGTCCTCCGGCGCCTCGACGAGCGCGACGCCCACGCTCGCGGTGACGCGCAGCTCGTGCGGCACGCCGTCAATCGGTTCGGCCACGGCCGTGCGCAGCCGCTCGGCGATCACGAGCGCGTCGAACTCGTCGCACTGGTCGCACACCGCGATGAATTCGTCGCCGCCGTAGCGGCTCACAACGTCTTCACCACGAACCGCGCGCCGCAGCCGATGCGCCACCTCGGCGAGCACGGAGTCACCGAACGCGTGCCCGAGCGTGTCGTTGACGGCCTTGAACCCGTCAAGGTCGACGAAGATCACCGCCATCGGCCTACCGGACTCGCGCGCCGCCGCGATCGATCCGGCGAGCTGGTCTTCGAATGCCTGGCGTCCCGGCAGCCCGGTGACGTGGTCGCGCAGACTCATGAGACGGATGGCCTCCTGCATCTGCACGCGCAGAAGGGTCTGTGCGGCCTGCCGGGTGAGCGCGGTCTTGAGCGCGATCGCGTCGTCGTCGAAGTCGCGCGGGCGACCGAAGAAGCAGTCCATGACACCCACCGGGCGGGTGCCGTCGAGGATGGGCGCCACGGTCATCGCCGAGACCCCCGACGCGCGGAACGCGTCGCCAAGCAGGGGGTTGATCGCGTCGGCCGCCGCGACATCCTCGATCACGATGACCTGGCGTTCGGTCAGCGAGACGATGCCCACTCGCGGAGCATCGGGCGGATAGAACTCGCTCAGCGGGTTGTGTCCGGCGAGCAGCGGAAGTGAGCGATCGGGCTCGATCACGTGCACGGCCACCTGCGCAGCATCGAACGCGTCCCGCGCCGCCTCAACGAGCGCCTCGCCGACATCGACCTCCGTGATCGCCGTTGCGAATGCCGTCGCTGACTCCTGCAGCACGCGCAATCGCTTGCTCGCCCGTTCCTCGGATCGACGTGAATCGAGCAGCTGGCGCTCGTACTCATGACGCTCGGTCGCATCGAGCAACGCGGTGACCGTCATCGGCATGTCGTTCACCTCGCGGACGATCGAGTCGGCGAGCACGGCGCGCGTGGCGCCGCGTGCACCAACCAGGGTGAGCGCGACGCCACGAACCCCGCCCTCGAGTTGCAGCACCAAGACGTGGCGGGTCTCGTAGAAGATTCGACTGCCGCCATCAAGGAATTCGACGAAAGGCCTTCCGACCACCTCGTCGCGCGTGCGGCCGACCCACTCGAGGAACGTGTCATTTGCCTGACGGACCACGCCGTCGGCGTCGGTGCCGATCAGGGCGCAGGGGGCGAGCCGTCCAAGATCGTCGAGACGCATGGCTCAGCCCAGGTAGCGGCGGATGGCGGCGGTCAATTCGGCTGGTGCCGAGAGGTTCGGGCAGTGTCCCGTTGCCTGCAGTTCGACGTACTCGCTGCCCGGGATGCTGGCGTGCACGTATCGGCCGACCAACTCGGGTGCGATCACATCCTCGCTGCACTGCAGCACCAGGGTCGGCACTGAGACGCGCAGAAGGTCCTCGCGGTTGTCCGAGAGGAACGTCACGTGGGCGAAATGGCGCGCGATGTCGGGCTGCACGGCACAGAAGCTCCTCGTGAGCTCCGTCCCGAGCGAAGGACGGTCGGGATTGCCCATGATGACCGGCGCCATGGTCGCCGACCAGCCGAGGTAATTCGAGTCGAGTGCGTCGAGCAGCCCCTCGATGTCGGCGGGCTCGAAGCCACCAACGTAGTCGCCGGTGTTCGTGTACCGGGGCGACGGGCCGACGAGCACAAGCGCCCCGAATCGCTCGGGTGCGCGATTCGCCGCAAGCACTCCGATCATTGCGGCCACCGAATGACCCACGAACACCACGTTGTGGAGGTCGAGTCCCTCGACGAGGTCGACCAGGTCTGACGCATAGCCCTGGAGGGAGTCGTACTTGCCGCGGTCGTAGGCCGAAAGGTCAGAGCCCCCGGCGCCGACAAGGTCGAACGTGATGACGTCATGGTCCGGCTCGAACGCTGGCGCGACGTCGCGCCAGACCTCCTGGCTGCAACCAAAGCCGTGGGCAAAGACGATCGGGCGTGCGTCAGCGTCGCCGGAACGGCGCACGTTGTTGCGCCTGAGTATCTCGTCCATGGCACCGAGCGAAAGCATGCCGTGAATATACCAAGCCGAGAATCTTGGCGAGGGGGGTCACAAATGCCCCCAGATTTGTTATGAGGCAGCTGGCGCGCTGCTCTTGGGCTCCGGCTCGTCGCCGATTCGCAGGCCCTGGGGCGAATTCGCGGACTCGATCAGGGATTCGAGCCACGCCCGGTTGACGTCCTGGCTGCCCTTGACGTACTCGAACTGCACGTCGCTCGCGGGGCTCAGCCAGATCGAGGTGCGGGCGTCGCCCTTACCGGGCAGCGAGAAGGCGAAACTCTCGTTGCGGCGGAGCTTCGCGATGACCACGATCTCGACGTGGGCGAGCGTGCGGTCATCCAGCTCGAACGCCACTGGCGGCGATCCGTACAGCAAGCGGCCCACAGGTCTCCCTCGTTCGTGCAGAACTATCGTAACGTGGTGCCGGGGGAACCAATCGATGGAGGAAGCGTGACGATCGTGCATCGGCTCAGCGTCGACGGCAAGGACTACTTCCTGCCCGACCCGGTCTCCGACCTGCGTGCGAAGGTGCTCGAGGCGGTGAAGTCGGGGGGCGGGTACGTGAACATCCCGCCGTTGCGTGGCGGCCCCGGCGTCGACATCCTGTTCTCACCGGGGATGCCGGTGGTCTGGACCCAGATCGAGGTGGGCGAGCCTGCGCCCGACAACGAGCCCCTCGCTCCCGTCGTCTCGGACGACACCGACATCTAGACGAAACCGCGCGGACGGCCGCTCGGGTTCAGCCGAGCGAGCGGACGAGCGCGGTTGCATCCATCGGGGCGCCGATGAGGAAACCCTGCGCGCGGTGGCAGCGGAGTCGCACGGCGAGGGCAAGCTGTTCGAGGGTCTCCACTCCCTCGGCGACGATGCGCAGGCCTCGGTCGCGCGCCTCGTCGAGCACGTCGCCGAGCCGGGCGAGCGCGTCATCTTCCGAACTTTGGATGATCGACTGGTCGAGCTTGAGTTCGCTCGCGGGCAAGCTGCGGAACTGTTCGAGTGACGAGTGCCCAGAGCCGAAGTCGTCGATCGACACCCCGACGCCGAGGTCGCGCACCTGCTCGAGGCAACTGACGACCGCCGAGAGATTGGAGATGGGCTGCGTCTCGGTGATCTCGAGCGTCAGGCACTCGGGCGGGAGGCCCGAACGGTCGAGCACGGCCGATACGTCTTCGCAGAATCGGTCGTCGCGCAGTTGGTTCGGAGACACATTGACGGCGAGATCGAGGTGCAGTCCGTTGGTGCGCCAACTCGCGACCTGGCGAACGGCGAGCTCGAGGATGTGGCGGCCGAGTTCGCCGATCAGACCCGCCGTCTCGGCGACCGGAATGAACGCGGTCGGAGTCAGCATGCCGAACTCGGGGTGATTCCAGCGCGCGAGAGCCTCGACTCCCACGACCCGGCGTCCGGGGAGCGCGACCTGCGGCTGGAAGTAGGCCACAACTTCGCCTCGACGGCTTGCCCCCCGCAGGTCGTCGAAGATTCGGGTAAAGGGTACGGCGGTCACGCTCAATGATGGGACCCTCGACCGGTCTCTCACCTACCGCTGGCGCTCGGCGAGTCGCGAAGGTACACTCACGCGCCGAGCCTGACGTATCCTCTTGGCTGTGGGCATGCTGACGTACGACTCCAAACTCTCGGCGACGATCGACGACCGCGTGCTCGCGCACCTGCAGGTAGTGATTTGGGCGAAACTGCGTCGAGGTGAGAGCTTCGCGTTCAGTTGGAGCGAGTCGGTCTCCGACGGGTCCGGCCGCAAGTCGATCTGGATCAGTCCGAGCATTGCGCTCGCCTTCGAGTACTTCGGCAGCCGCTCGCCCGTGCTCAATCCCGCGTGGGTGCAGGCGCTGACCAAGAGCGCGAACTCCACCGGCGGCCTCCATGTGGTGCCAGAACCGCCGGCACCGCCCGCCGCGAGCTAGCAACACGGGCAATGCCGCGCAAGCCCCGTCGTGGCTGCGAATGCCAGCCGTACCGTTGAGGTATGGACAGTTCCAGTTCCATTTCTGACGGAATCGTCTCGGTGCGGGACGGCATCACCCTCACGATCGACGACGAGCACACCGGATCGGTGAGCGTCGAGGGCGGCGGCATGCTCGTCGTGACGGGAACCCTGCGCGGCAGCCTCACGATCGAGAGCCTCGCGACCGTCACCGTGACCGGGGATGTCGTCGGCGACGTCGACGTGCGGGTCGCGGGCACCCTCGAGGTGCGGCCAGGGGGCCGGCTGTTCGGAACCGTGACGAATCACGGCTCGTTCACCAACCGCGGCCTGCGCGCGGGTCGGGTCGAGGGTCGAACACCCGACGACGCCGACGGAGGGTCCGCGCTCGACTCGACGTGGGACGGCCACGGCAACTACCGCCTGCCGCCCAGGTCAGCCGCACAGGCCGCTACGGACCCTCAGGGAGCCGCGTCGCCAACTCCCGCACCATGAACACCGAGAACGGGTCGTCCCGGTAGTCACCGAACGGGCCGCATTCCACGAATCCTGCGGATTCGTAGAGTCGGCGGGCGGGCAGGAAGTCGTCGGGCGAGCCGGTCTCGAGCCAGAGCCGCGACATCCCGCGACGGCCAGCCTGCGACACGATGTGCTCGAGGATGGCGCGGCCGAGGCCTTGCCCGAGAAACCCGTCGGCGACTCGCATCGACTTGATCTCGCCGTTCGCGTCGTCGATGGACTTGAGCGCACCGATCACCGCGAGCTCGCCGTCGATCCAGCCCGACCAGAACGTCACGTTCGGGTCTCCGAGTCCGTCGAGGTCGAGCGCGTGCACGCTCTCGGGAGGCGAGCTCTCGTGCATGCCCTCGAGATGACGGGCGACGAGCGCGCGGGTCGCGTTGCCGGTGAGGTCGTCGACGCGGAATTCGATGGATGCAACGGCCATGCGCTCCATCGTGTCAGATTCGACCTGTCTGGCCGACTAGCGTGATGGTGTGACTGCAGCCACCCCACCAGCAGCGGACCGCGCGGGCGCGAGCCGCGTCATCCTGCTCGTGCTCGTCGGAGCGATCGGCGGCCTGTTCTCGGGCGCGTTCGGCGTTGGCGGTGGCATCGTCATGGTTCCGCTGTTCGTGTGGCTGCTGCGATTCGACCAGCGGCGCGCGTCGGCCACCTCACTCGTCGCCATCGTGCCCGCGTCGCTCGTGGGCTCCCTCATCTACCTCGCGAACGGGCACGTCGACGTGGTCGCGGCGTTGAGCATCGGGGCGGGCGGCGTGGTCGGTGCGCTCATCGGCACGAAGCTGCTGCGGGTCCTGCCGCTCACCGTGCTGCGCTGGGCGTTCGTCGTGCTGCTCGTGGCCGCGGCCGTTCGACTCCTGTTCTTCGAGGTGCCGTCGCGCGGCGCAGAACTCGAACTCGGGATCTGGTCGATCGTCGGGCTCGTGCTGTTCGGCGTCGCGGTCGGCACGCTCTCGGGTCTGCTCGGGGTCGGCGGCGGCGTGATCATCGTGCCGGTGCTCATCAGTCTGGTCGGCATCGGCGACCTGCTCGCGAAGGGCACGTCGCTGCTTGCGATGGTGCCGATCAGCACGGTCGGCACGATCGCGAACCTGCGAGCGAGGCTCGTGCGGCTGAGCGACGGCGTCATCGCGGGTGTGTGCGCGGTCGCGGCATCCTTCGGTGGAAGCGCGATCGCGTTCATCATGCCGCCGCGCGTGTCGGCGACGCTGTTCGGCATCCTGCTGGTCATTGCGGCGGCGCAACTCGGATGGCGAGCCGTGCGGGCCGGCCGCCGCTGACCGAGCACCCAGCTTTCGCTCCCGGTTCTCCCAGCCTCGCCGATCCGGGCGCTGCTAGCCTTGACCCCCTGTTCGCACTGCCCGCCGCCGATCGGCAGCGAGCCGAGGCGCTCGGCTCAGGACTCTGACGCACATGACCGGATCTCTCACTCTCCACACTGCCCTGGCGGACCAGCCGTCCGGGCATCCTCGTCGACACATCGCCCGCATGGTCGCGGTCGCGCTTGCGGCGATCATCGGACTCGTGGCCCTGCCCGGACTCGCCCCCCCACTGCCGCCGACCGCAGCGGAGCTCCACGCCGAATTCGTCGTCGAGCACGCGCAGACGCTGGTCGTATCGCCGACGGCGGCGGTGAGTGCGCCCGTGCGCGACTCCTACCTCGCAACCCCCGGCATCGCGACGCTTGCCGCCGGCGGAACGAACCACGACTGGGCCAAGCTCGTGTGCCTGCTCGCCGGATTCCCGATGACCGAGAGCAACGTGACGGTCATCACCCGATGGATGCGCCAGGAGAACTACGTGGACTCCTGGTGGAACCGCAACAACCCGCTCAACAACGGCTACGGGTCTGGCGGCGGTGGCGGCACCGGCAGCTACGACAGTCTGCTCATCGCGGCCGAGAACGCCGCAGCGTCGTTCTACGCCAACGACGGGTACCGGCCGTTCGTGGACGCCTTCCTGCGCTCTGCCCCGACCGCCGAGATCGAGGCCGCGATCTGGGCGTCGCCCTGGGCATCCGGCCACTACAACAACGGCGCCCACTGGGCGTACTTCGACGTGCCGGTGATCGCGGCACCAGCCGAGGCCTGGTAGTCAGCTCGCCGCGGTGACGTCGCGCCGGCTGGGATGCAGGCGTCGCGCGAAGGTCATGGCGCGCTCGCTCGACAGCGTGAGCAGCGCGAGCACGTTGAGCGCGACGCCCGGCAGGTTGTCGGTGATCGACGCGGTGTCACCGAGTTCGGCGCCGATGATGAGCGTGATCACCGTGATCGATGCGAAGAGCATCACGAGCACGCGAGCCCGGTTGCTGCCCCGGTACACCCACCACGCGAGCAGCAGCTGCACGAGGGCGACCGCGATCGCGACGCCGCCGACGACCGAGAGCAGCCAACCGAGCGCCTCATAGTCATCGCTGTCGCGGAAGACCTGCTCGGCCTCGGCGTACGCCGCTCCGATCTGCTGCACGCCGGTCACGATGCCGATCACCGCTCCGATCGCCACGAGGATCGCGCCGAGCACGGTCGCCGACGGTCGTCGGTCGCGACTGTCGGTCGGCCACGACGACCGCGGCTGCGTCGACGGGATGCAGCGCACGCAGGTCGAGCACCGGCAGGTCGCCGTCCGTGACGATCGTGTCCCCACCGCCGTTGCGCGAGTGGTAGCCGGCGGAGAAGTCGCGGATCACGGACACCGAAGCAGCGGGCTCGGCTTCGAGCACGGTCTTCACGATGAAGTCGCGCTCCGCATCCGTGTCGTCTGCGATCTTGTGCGTCACTTGCAGCGTGTACAGCGAGAGGCCGACACTCCTGTCGTAGGTGCCTGCGGCCAGCCAGTCCGCAGGGTGCCCGCCGGGCAGCTTCCAACCGTCTGGGCACTTCCAGAACCGCACGTGGTGGCGCTTGCCCGGGCTCCCGTCCACCTCCTGCTGGTACGCGAAGTCCTGCTTGCGGCCGAACAGCAGCAGCGGGCTCACGGGCGCGCGCAGGTAGCTCTTACGCGTGAGGGTGCTCTTCACGATGCCCATGCCGGTGCGGAACGTGAGGTCGTCCGCGCGGGTCCAGCCCGCGGCATCCATCGCCTGGTGCACTTCGGCCTCAGAGCCGTGCAGAGCGAGGTTCACCGGATCGCCGAGCAGTCCGTCGCTCGTGCGCGCGCGGCCGATGAAGTAGTCGGGAACGTAGATCGCGGTCAGGATGCGGTGCAACCGAGGCAGCACGAGGTAGGCGAGCGCGCCCCAGAACACGACCACGAAGGCGATCTGCCACCACCCGAACGAGAAGCTCTGCCGCAGCAGCACCCACGCGAGCCACACCGCGGCGAGCCCGCCGAGCACGAAGTAGATCCAGTCGATGGCGTGGTCGGCGACCGGACCGGTGGTCGGGAGCTTCCGAGCTGATCGCGTCTTCGCCACAGCGCGAATCTAGCGCGCACAGGGCGCGATGGTCACTGCGTGGGGAATGCTCGTCGAAATCTTCAGCGAGGCGATACTCTGTCGCGCGTGACTTCACAGCAGACCCCCTCCGCTTTCACTCCGTTCGCCGAGCCCACCCGCAAGGTGCCGGGCCGCTGGATCGCCCTGTTCGCCCTCGCCTGGTTCGGCATCTGGATGGCACAGCTCACGCCCGTGCAGCTGCTGCTGCCCATCCAGATCGACCACACCCTGCGCCCCGGTGGGCAAATCGCGCCGGAGGACTGGTTCGAGAGCGTGCGCGCCTTCGGCATCATCTCCGGCATCGCCGGCGCGTGCGCGCTCATCGCCTATCCGCTCACCGGGTTCATGTCCGACCGCACCACATCGAAGCTCGGCCGCCGCCGCCCGTGGATCCTCATCGGCGCGGTGCTGTTCGCGGCCGTCGCTCGTCACGCTCGGCTTCCAGGACAACATCGTCGCGATCGGCGTCTGCTGGTCGCTCGCGATCATCGGATTCTGCATGCTGTCGGCAGCGATCACCGCCACGATCTCCGACCAGGTGCCGGTCGACCAGCGCGGGTTCGTCTCGGGCTGGGTGTCGGCACCGCAGGCGCTCGGCACCGTGCTCGGCATCCTGCTGGTCACCGAGGTCGTTCAGGCGATCTTCCCGGACTACACGATGAGCCGCATCGTCGGCTACGCGGTCGTGGCCGTGCTGCTGGTCATCCTCGTGCTGCCGTTCTTCCTGTTCACGCGCGACGAGGCGATGCCGAAGATGCTGCGTCCCAAGTTCTCGTTCTCGGGGATGGTGCGCGGGTTCTGGGTCAACCCCGTGCAGCACCCGGACTTCGGATGGACGCTGCTCAGTCGCATCCTCGTGAATCTCGGCAACGCACTCGGCACCACGCTGCTGATCTACTTCATCATGTTCGGGCTCGGCCGCATCGACACCGCGCAGGACGACCTGCTGAGCCTCACCCTCGTCTACCTGGTGTTCTTCATCCTCGCGGCCCTCGTCGGCGGGCGGATGAGCGACCGGATCGGCAAGCGCAAGCCGTTCATCTACGCGGCGGCGTACCTCCAGGCGCTCGCGGCGCTACTGCTCGCGCTCGTGCCCGCACTCGAGATCACGTTCATCGGCGCCGGTCTCCTCGGCCTGGGCTACGGATGCTTCATGGCTGTCGACCAGGCGCTCGCCACCCAGGTGCTGCCGAGCTCGTTCACCCGCGGCAAGGACCTCGGCATCATGAACATCGCGACTGCCGTGCCACAGGCGTTCGGTCCGCTGATCGGTGCGCTCATCGTCGTGAACCTCGGCGGGTTCGTCGCGCTCTTCGTCGCCTCAGCGGCGCTCGCGGTGCTCGGCGGGCTCGCCGTCGCGCCGATCAAGGCGGTTCGGTAGCGCGCTGGAGGGCAAACGCAAAGTCGGCCGTCATCCTGATCCGATCGGTATGACGACCGACTCGCCCCAGCATGGCGTGGAGTGAGTGCCCCGACTAGCCCACGATCGGGGGTCATCCCGCGCCGAGGAAGTCCTTCGCCATCCGCTTCGGGGCACACGCGAGCCAGGCGTCGGTGATGATCTCGCCCAGGCGGTCGGGAGGGATGCGGTCGAGCTGCATGAGCACGGCAGGGTAGTTCGCGAAGTGCTGCGTGATGAAGCAGTAGTCCGCTTCGCCCTCGACGAGTGCGAGCTGCTCGTCGAGGTCGACGGTTCTCGCGGCGACGATCGGGCCGGGCGGGGCGGCATCCCCCAACTCCTCGAGATCGCGTTTGCGCAGGGGTCGCTCCCAGACGAAGCCCTTCTCCTTGATGCGCCAGACGCGCGTGCCGAACCGGATGTCTTCCGTCACCTCCGGCAGCCCGCTCGCGATGCGTTCGACGTCAGCCCAGGTCGCCATGCGTGCCCTCCTGCTCGTCATACTGCCGCACGAGGTACTTCGGCGCCTCGGTGCGCCACGCGTCGATGACGAGCTCGCGCAGCAGCTGCTCGTCGACGCGCTCCATGCGCACGATGATCTTCGGTCCGCCCCACGGCGTCTCCGACACCGCGAACGTGTCGGGCCAGCCCTGCACGAGTGCCTGCTTGGTGTCGTCGTCTGGCACCTTCAGGCCGACGCACAGCTCGCGCGAGACGAGCTCGCGGATGTGCTCCGCCTCACTCGGCCACGGGTGGCTCTCCCACGCGTAGGCCTTGTTGCGCACGAGCCAGGTCGAGCCGTAGGGCGTGACCTTCGTGACGTTGCCGGGCAGGTTCGCGGCGATGCTGCTCACGTCATCCAGCGTCGGCATGGCGCCACCCCCGAACCCACTCGACGTGAAACTCCTTGGGATACGCGGCTGCGTCGGGCGGCCCCGGCTGTCTGAACTCGTAGATGTCGAGCATGAGCTGCATCGGGTAGTCGGGAGCCTGGTCGAGCACCTTCACGAGCTCGCCGTCGATGAAGAACTCGGTGCGACCGAGCCGCCAGGATGCCGCGTACTCGTGATACTCCGTCGCGTCGAGCGACCCCGGCCCCTTCTCGATCGGCACAGCCTCGACCGCCTCAACCAGCAGCGGATCAGACCATCGGTGGATGCCCATCTTCGTGTGGCCGAGGTCGTTGCCGAACACCTCGAGGATGCAGATCTCGCCCGACTGCGACGGCTCAGCCTCGAACCCGATCAGGTAGAGCGCGACCATGCACGTCGGGTCGGGGTTGGCGCGCGCTCGCACCTCGATGAGCCCATAGGTGGGGGTGTAGAGCTGCTGGGTGGGTTGCTCTTCTGAGACGACCACGTCATCCCGAAATCGCAACTGCCCGTCGTGACTGCCCACTGGTCCCGATCGGACGCCCGTCTGCAGGTTGGTGACGCGCAGCTCGCCGTCGTACTCGGGAGCCCAGGCCAGCTGGTCGGCATCGATGCGCAGGATGAGGTGGTCGCCGACCTCGTACCTCGCGCGGGTGCGTTCGCGGCTCGACCACTGCGGCAGGTAGTACGGAAGCCAGCGGGTCTCGTCGAGGGTCGCGAACCGATCCTCGAAATCGAGGACGAACCCCGAGCGGTCGAGCATCGTCATGCTCTGAAGTTATCGGGCACCGACGACGCTGGTATAGTCGATGGGTCCTGCTTCGTGCATGGCATGCGCCCGTAGCTCAGCGGATAGAGCAATTGACTACGGATCAATAGGCCGGGGGTTCAAATCCCTCCGGGCGCACCACGCAAAAAGGAACCACGCCAGTTCGGCGGGGTTCCTTTTGCGTTGAACGGCTGGGCTATCCGGCAGGGGAGTCAAATCCCTCCGGGCCCACGTCGCTGCGGGTGGCAGCGCGATGAGCCGTCCCCGGGGTCCCGATACGCCGGTTCCGGCGAGCCGCCGCCGACGCTTGTTCTGTGCACCGCCTCAGAACTGGTGGAGGACGTCGACGCGCTGCGCTGGAGCGGGCGTCACGAAGCTGATCTTCAGGGCGTAGCCGTGCGGATTGGGTCGAACTCCGGGCAGCTGAACGTAGAGGGCGTCGAGCTCCCTGCGCCAGAGCAGCGGCTCGCGGACGCCGAGTAGCCACACCTCGTCGATATCCCTCGGCTCGACCTGATGGCGAAGCCCCAGCGTCGTGAGAGCTACCTCGTGTCCCTCAGGCCATGCCACCGTTGAGGCGTACAGGTAGCTCCCCGTGACATCGTTGCGGACCGTGAAACGGTGGTCGTCGGATGAGAAGACCGTCTCGTCGCCATCGACAAACGAACCGCCCTTCACCTGCAGCGGACCCTCGCCCGGCACCACGTAGGGAACCGTGCCGTACACGGCCTCGCCGTACACCAGCAGCCAAGATCCGATCGCCTCGAGGATGGCGATCTCCTCCGAGGCGATCGTGCCGTCGGCCTTCGGCCCGATGTTCAGCAGAAGATTTCCGTTCTTCGAGACGATATCGAGAAGTTCGCCCAGGAGCTCGTTGACGCTCTTGTAGGTGTGCCCCTCGGTCCAGCACCAGGACGTGCGGGACACCGCCGAGTCGTTCTGCCAGACGAAGGGCTGTGCTACGCCCATGGACCCGCGTTCGATGTCGTAGATAGCGCTGCCCTGAGCGAATGCATCCCATTTGTAGTTGATGACCACCTCGCGACCCCATGCGGCGGCACTGTTGTAGTAGTAGGCGGCTACCTTGCGCAGGTAGGGCTCGAACGCCGGGTTCTCGATCCACCAGTCGAACCACAGCAGCTCGGGGCGATAGCGATCGATGATCTCGACGGTACGCAGCAGCCAATCATCGAGGTACGCTCTCGACGGTGCCGTCTCCTCGCGCTGCGCCGGGCCGTAGAAGTCGCTGAACGCAGGGTCGCGCACGTCGGACTCGAACCGTGATCCGCCGTTCATGAAGAACCAGTGCTCGGCACGGTGCGATGATGCTCCGAAGGTCATCGCCTGCTCGCGCACGGCATCGGCGAGGTCTCCGAATACATCGCGCTGCGGGCCCACGCGGCTGGCGTCCCAGCGAGTTCGTTCGCTGTGGTACATCGCGAAGCCGTCGTGGTGCTCCGCCACAGGCACGACGTACTGTGCGCCGGCCCGACGGAACAGCGCCGCCCACGCGTCGGGTTCAAAGCCGCTCATGCGGAACTCGGGGATGAAGTCCTTGTAGCCGAATTCCGAGTGCGGCCCATAGGTCGCTCGATGATGTTCGAACTCCGCAGTGCCCTCGCGATACATGTTTCGCGAGTACCACTCGCTGCCATACGCAGGCACCGAGTACACGCCCCAGTGAATGAAGATTCCAAACTTGGACTCGACGAACCATCTCGCCGGTCGGTAGCCGCGCAACGACTCCCAAGTGTCCTGGAACGGGCCGTCGGCGATGACTTCGTCGATTCGGGCGAGGGCGACGGCGTCGTCAATGGGATCGAGGTACGGAGGAACCCAGGACAGGTCTGGCATGAAGGCGTCTCCTCGTGTGTGGTATTCGGGATCCGAAGCCTGTAACGATACAGTGTTTCATCGCCGCGTGGAGATCGCTTGACAGCCGACCGGCCGACATGCATAATCGTGTATCGATACAGGAAAGGTCGTCGGCGATGATGCTGCTGCAGCACAGGGACTCAACCCGCGCGTTCGCCGATCAACTGCGTGGACTCTCGTGCGATGACGCTGTAGCTGCTCACGAACTCAACGGGGCCCTCGCTTGGGTTGCTGATCCGGCGCAACAGGAGATCGACGGCCGCCCGAGCCATACCCCGGTGGTCGGGATCCACAGTGGACAGCGACGGAGAGCTGAACTCGCCCTCCAAGATGTTGTCGAAACCCATCACCTTCACGTCGGTTGGGACACCGATACCGAGTTCCGTGAGCGCGCGCAGGGCACCCAGCGCCACCGTGTCGGTCACACAGAACAACCCGTCGAAGACGGCACCGCCCTCCACGAGTTCGCGGGTCGCGAGATATCCATCGCGAAGTCCGAACCCCCGGCTCTGCACGCCGAGATCGGGATCGACCGGAATTCCGGCCTCCTCGTGCGCACGGGCGAACCCGGCGTATCGCAGAGTGGACATATTCACCTCGCCCGAGGCGTGATCGTCGATCGTAGCGATGCGCCGACAGCCCTGGTCGATCAGATGGCGGATCGCCGCATAGGTGCCGTCGATGTTCGCCATCGCCACATGATCGACCGGTCCGTCGAAGATGCGTTCGCCAAGGATCACGACCGGGTAGTCCACGTTCAGCAGCCCGACGTCGGCGTCTCCGAGAGCGACGGTGCTCAGAATGAGACCGTCGTACATGCGGTTGCGGGACAGTGCGAGCGCATCGAGTTCGTTCTCCCGGCTGGCGCCCGGTCTGTTCGATCAGCACACGCAGGTCGTGTCGCGACGCTTCCTCGATGATCCGAGCGGCGAACTGCCCCCAGTACGGCCGATCAATCTCCGCAACGGCGAGCCCAATCGTGAACGTCCGTCCCGACCGGAGGTTGCGAGCAGCAACGTTGACCCGGTAGCCCAGCTCCTCCATCACCTTGACGACCTTGGCGCGGGTCGAGTCGCGCACGTGCGGATGGTCATTGATCACGTGCGACACCGTCATCGGCGACACTCCAGCCGAACGAGCCACATCATGTATCGTTACCATTCCCTGCCCCTCAACCGCCGGATGGCGTCGTCCACATCCTATGGCGCGGGGGAGGTGGCGTCACGATGAACGCGGAGACCGACACGCCGGCCGCGGCTCCCTCGGTGTTGCCCGGCCACTTCGCAGATCCCCATCTCACGGTTCTCGATGGGCGTTTCTACTTGTTCCCGACCAGCGACGGCTTCCCAGACTGGTCCGCAACGGAGTTTCGTGCGTTCTCTTCGAGCGACTTGGGATCGTGGATCGATCACGGCAGATTCTTCTCGCTTCCGCATGACACCAGTTGGGCGCGGGCTCACGCGTGGGCTCCTGCGGTCGCGCAACGGAACGGGCTCTACTACCTGTACTTCACGGCCGACCGAGAGAGCATTGGAGTCGCGGTGGCCGACTCGCCCACCGGGCCGTTCCGGGATCTCGGCCGACCGCTTATCTCCGAGGGGCAGTTTGCCGGCCGCGCCATCGACCCGGCTGTCTTCGTCGATCACGACGGCACCGTATACCTCCTGTGGGGCAATGGGGTTTCGCACCTCGTCGCCCTTGGCGAAGACATGGTCTCGTTCGACCCGAACGCCGTCACATCTTGGACGCCGACCGGTTTCCGGGAGGCGGTGTGGATCCATCGGCGCGGCGACACCTACTATCTCTCGTGGTCGGAGAACGACACCCGCGAGGAGGACTACCGGGTGCGCTACGCGACCTCGGCGAGTCTCCGCGGACCGTGGCTGGATCATGGCGTGCTGCTGGAGAAGGCGAGCGAGCGGGGGATCCTCGCGACCGGTCACCACTCGATCATTCAGATTCCCGGCACCGATGAATGGTTCATCGCCTATCACCGCTTCGCCATTCCCGACGGCACCGGATACCGCCGCGAGCTGGCGATCGACCGACTCGTTCATCTCGACGACGGTCTGCTCCAAAAGGTTGAGCCTTCGCGCGTCCCCGTGACTCGCGAACTCAACACAACCTAAGAACCGAACACCAAACTGAGAGGTACGCAATGTCGCTACTCAAAAACAGCCGCCCCCGCCGTTTGGCGATGGCCGCGATCGGAACAGCCATCGTCATCGGCGCGACCATGACGGGCTGCGCCTCCGGGTCCAGCATCCGACACGTCGACCCTGACCTTCTACTCCTGGGACAACCCGGAGATGATGAAGCCAGTGCTCGACGCGTTCCAAGAGGAGAATCCCGACATCAAGCTCGAGGTCTCCTACGGCACACCCGTGGACGGGTACGTCCAGACGCTGCAGACGCGGCTGGGCAGCGGGACCGCCGCCGATGTCTTCATCATCACCGCAGAGAACAAGCAAGCCATCATGGATGGGGGCTTCGCGAAGGACCTCAGCTCACAGCCCTGGATCGACAACATCGCCCAGGCTGCTCGCGACACCTACACCACCGACGGCAAGGTGTATGGTGCGGCGGTGGCCTCGTGGGGCGGCGGCATCCTCTACAACCAGGATCTCCTGGCTGAGGTCGGTGCCACAGAGCCTCCCGCGACCTGGGATGAGTTCCTCGACCTTTGCAAGAAGCTGAAGGATGCCGGAATCGCCCCGATCTACGATGGCGGAAGCGGCATCTCGGTTATCCTCGCGGCGCTTCTGGGGCTTGAGAACCAAGCCCTCGGAGGCGACATGGACGCGCAGATCTGGGCGGGGGAGACCACGTTCGAAGAAACCTGGACCGATGCGGTCACGGAGTGGTACCGCCTCTTCACGGAAGATCTCGTCCCGACCACGGTCACGGGTCTCACTGGAGACCAGGTGACCTCCGAGTTCCAAACCGGTCAGGTTGCGATGATCACCACAGGTTCTTGGGCACTCGGATCCGTTCAGGCCGGCGCGCCGGACCTGAAGCTCGGCTTCTGGCCGATCGCGGGCGCCTCGGAATCGTACTGGGCTGGCGCCGTCTCGCCGGGCTACGCGATCAACGCGAAGACGGAGCATGAGGAGGCTGCAGAGACGTTCGTCGAGTTCCTTCAGAGCAAGGAGGGCGTCGAGCTCTATCAGCAGCAGAACCAGTCGATCACCACCACAGCCGACTACGCGCCGGAGCTGAACCCGGCGCTGGACCTGATGGCGGCGGATGTGCGCGAAGGCCGCTTCTACCTGCCCCAGGTGTCCTGGGTCACCGACTCAGCGGCACTGAACAGCGAGGTGGGCGCTCAGCTCCAGCGGCTCATTCTGGGTGAGATCGAGCCGGCCGATGTGGGCGCGGCGCTCGACGCCAAGTTGGCGTCGCTTCAGTAACTCCCGGCGGGTCCGGCGGCGGTAGCCGCCGGACCCGCACCAACCATGAAAGGCACCGACGTGACCACCACGCTGCGCACGCTCAACGCGGAGCGCCACCCTCCGACGGCCTCGCTCGCCCGACGGCGGCCCCGGCTGATGCGTTCCGGCGAGGCCTTCAGTTCGAGCCTCTTCATGCTCCCGATTGTGATCGTGTTCGTCGTGCTCTACATCATCCCGATGAGTCAATCGGTGTTCTACAGCTTCACGGACTACAACGGTTACACCAACGAGTTCGCCCTCGTTGGCTTGGACAACTACCTTCAACTCTTCCGCGATCAGTCGATGCTGGACGCGCTCAGGTACACCGTGTTCTACGCCGTCGGCACGACGGCGCTCGTCACACTCTGCGCGATACCCCTGGCTCTGGTGCTGAACATGCGCTTCTTCGCCCGAAACGCCGTCCGCGCTGTGTTCTTCTTCCCGGCCATTCCGAGCATCGCCGTGCTTGGTCTGGTCTGGGGCTTCATCCTCAACCCGCTCGGTTCCGGCGTGCTCAACTCGATCCTCCACACCATCGCGGGGATCGATCCCATTCCGTGGCTGGCGGACCCACTGCTCGCACAGCTGTCGACGATCCTCGTCACGCTCTGGTCACTCACCGGGTGGCACGCGATCCTCTACCTGGCATACCTCCAATCCATTCCTTCGGATTACTACGAAGTAGCCCGAATCGACGGAGCCAACGGCTGGCAGACGTTCCGATCGATCACCCTGCCGTTGCTGACGCCGGCGATCACGGTCAGCACCCTCCTGCTGATGACCAACGGTCTCAAGGTCTACGACCTCCCCTTCACGCTGACTGGCGGCGGCCCCGGCTTCGCGACACGAACGTTGACGCAAGCGCTCATCCAGAACGGGATCGCGGAAGGGCGCGTCGGAGCGTCGAGCGCACTCGCGGTGATCTTCCTCTTCATCGTCGGCGCCGTCGTAGTCGCTCAACTCGGCCTGACCCGAGTTGTGGAGAGGAGATTCTCATGAACTACTCGCGCAAGCTTGCCAGCCATGCGAGACCGATTGTGGTCTCGGTGGTGATGCTGGCCGCGTCCGCAGTCATGGCGTTGCCGTTCTACTACGTCCTGGTGAACACCCTGAAGACGCAGCCCGAGGCGGTGGCCTCACCGCTGGCGTTGCCCAATGAGCTGTACTGGGATAACTATGTCCGGGTGTTCACCACCACTCCCGTGATGCAGAGCCTGCTCAACACGGTCTACGTGACCGTGATTTCGATCGCGCTGATGCTGCTGATCGGTTCACTTGCCGCGTTCGGGCGGATCATCGGACGCAGCTGGGTGTCGCAGGCCATCGGGGTCGCCCTTGTGCTCGCATTCGTGATCCCAGGTCAAGCCACCCTCGTGCCGATCTACCGCATGTTCGTCGGAGCCCGCCTGGTGGACTCGCTCGAGGGTCTCATCCTGATCTACAGTGTCGGCTCCATCTTCTGCTACTACCTGATCCTCGGATACATGCGGACGGTGCCGACCGAGTTGCTCGAGGCCGCCCGCCTGGACGGAGCGTCGTCATGGCGCATCTATCGAACCATCGTGCTGCCCTTGATACGTCCGATCCTCATCACCGTCGGGGTCTTCCAGACGATGTGGGTCTGGAACGATTTCATCACTCCGAACGTCTTCATCAGTTCCGGCAACAAGCAGACCTTGGTGTTGCTCGTGTACTCCGCGGTGAGCCAATTCACCACTGACTGGCCGATGTTCTTGACCATCACGGTGATCGTGCTCATTCCGATGGTGATCTTCTTCGCCTTCATGCAGCGCCACATCGTCAGTGGTCTCGTGCAGGGCAGCGTCAAGGGGTGACCTTGGAGTCCGGTTACCTCTTCGCGTACTTCACCTCGGCTGACGAGCCGGATGGCGAGCAGGTGCGATTCGCCCTGAGCGACGGAGACCGGCCGGACCGCTGGCAAGCCATCCGCGGTGGTGGTCCGATGCTCCGTTCGACCGTCGGCGAACGGGGGGTCCGTGATCCCTTCCTGCTGCGTCGCCCCGACGGTGCCGGGTTCTTCCTTCTGGCAACCGACCTGCGAATCGCAGGGCGGAACTCGGAGACAGCGTGGGAAGACTGCATACGTCATGGCAGCCGCTCGATCGTCGTGTGGAGTAGTCCCGATCTGATCACGTGGAGCGAGCCTTCGCTGCTGCCTGTGGCGCCACCGAGCGCCGGCAATGCCTGGGCCCCCGAGGCGACCTACGACACGGACCGAGATGCGTACTTCGTGTACTGGGCGTCGACGATGTACGACGACACCCAGCCGCGCACCCACCAGCATGGCTACCATCGCACCTTCGCCGGCTGGACGACCGACTTCCGAGAGATCGCCGATGTTCACCCCTGGATCGACAAGGGTTGGTCGGTGATCGACGCGACGGTGATCGAGCATGGCGGCGAGTTCTACCGGTTCAGCAAGGACGAGCGCTCGCCCGACTCTTCCACTTCCGGTTCGAAGTTCATCACCGTGGAGAGATCGCACCACCTCGACGCAACCGAATACGAGCTCCTCGCCGAGGGGATCGGCTCCGGCTCAGTTGTCCACGGCGAGGGGCCGATCGTTGTGCATGGCCCAGACGGCTGGTACTTGTACATCGACGAGTTCGGCGTGCGCGGCTACGTGGGACTCTTCAGCGAGTCGTTGGAGAGTCCGACGTGGCGACCGCTCGCGACAACGCTCCCGCCAGGAGCAAGCCACGGTTCGATTCTTGCTCTGACTCCTGAGGAGACCTCCCGGCTGCGCGACGCGTTCCACGGGGCTTCCTCCTCTCCGGACACTCGCGGTCCGGTCGGCGCGATCCCAAGACCACGATGACCGACCCGCTGAGTTCTCCCCCGGGTTAACGAACGTGGCGCGGATCCACGTGCACCTTCGGCCCGGGCCCCGCGCCATCACCGCGCCGCCCCTCGAGCCGAGCCGGGACATCCTCGAGCCCGACGACTTCGCTGACGATCGAATCCGGCACGACCGCGCCGCTCGCGAAGCTCGCGATCGCTCCCGCGAGCCCGGGCGATGCCGAGAGGATCCCGACCGTGGTGATGTCCTTCAGTGCGATGTCTCGTGTGTCGACGAGGCTCGGCGCCGACGACAGGCCGATGTAGATGACGCGGCCCGCGGGTTTTGCGAGCGTCACCGCGAGCGCAGGCATGGCCTCGACGCTCGTGCACTCGATCACGGCGTCGAATTCGTTCTCGCGACCTTCGGCCAGATCTTTGAGCTTCCAGGTGTGAGCAACCCCGAGCGACCGCGCGAGCTCAAGGGATGGCTCGCGCACCCCAGCGACGTGGACGTCGGCTCCCTCGGCCAGGGCGAACTGCGCCGCGAGCAAACCAATGGTGCCCGAACCGAGCACGAGCACCGACTGCCCCGGCTCGAGTGCCGCAGCGCGCACGGCACGCAGGGCGTTGCCCGCAGGCTCGACGAGCGCCGCGGCTGCGAGGCTGACGTGCTCGGGGATCTCGAACGCGAACCGCGTCGGGATGACGAGCTGGTCCGCGAGGGCGCCAGCCCAGTCGCCTCGGATCCCGACCTCGGAGCGGTTCGGGCAGACGTGGTGGTGGCCCGCCTGGCAGCGCTCGCAGTGACCGCACCCGAGCATGGTGTCGCCGGTGACGCGCTTGCCGATCCACGCGGCATCCTCGGGTGATCCGGTCGCGACGACCCGGCCGGCCCACTCGTGACCGAGTCGCAGCGGGAACGTGGTGTGGCCCTGCTCGATGTACGCCATCTCGCCCGTGTACAGCTCGACATCGGTGCCGCAGATGCCGACGCGCTCGACATCGACGAGCAGCTGGCCGGGTGCCACGACCGGGTCCGGTACGTCCTGCACCTCCGCCTGGCGGGGCGCTGTAACCACAAGTGCGCGCATCAGCGGGCGTCAGTGCGATTCACGGGCGACGCCGCTTCCGGATGAGCCGACGAGGAAGTCGAGGTCCGCCCCGGTGTCGGCCTGGGTGACGTGGTCGACGTACAGCTTCGCCCAGCCCCGGAGCGGTGTCGCGTACGCGGCCTCGCTCGCGGGGCTCTGGGTGCGCGACTGCAGCTCCTCGTCGCTCACGTGCAGCACGAGGGACCGGTGCTCGACGTCGAGGCTGATGAGATCGCCGCTGTGAACGAAGGCGAGCGGGCCGCCCGCTGCGGCCTCTGGAGCGACCTGCAGGATGACCGTGCCGTAGGCGGTGCCGCTCATCCGCGCGTCGCTGATGCGCACCATGTCGCGAACACCCTGTTCGAGCAGCTTCCGCGGGATCGGCATGTTGCCGACCTCGGGCATGCCCGGGTACCCGCGCGGTCCGCAGCCGCGCAGCACGAGCACCGAGTCGGCCGTCACGTCGAGGTCCGGGTCGTCGATGCGCGCGTGCAGGTCCTCGATGCTGTCGAAGACGACCGCCGGTCCGGTGTGCTTGAGCAGCGCCGGGGTGGCGGCGGCGGGCTTGATGATCGCGCCGCGCGGCGCGAGGTTGCCACGCAGCACGGCGATGCCCGCGTCATCCATCAGGGGAGCTTCGCGAGGCAGGATGACCGTGGCGTCGTAGACGGGGCTGTCGCCGAGATAGTCGACGAGCGGCCGCCCGGTCACGGTGATCGGTTCTGGATGCAGCAGGTCCTTCACCTGGGACAGCACCGCGAGCACGCCGCCCGCCCGGTGCAGGTCGTCCATGAGGAAGGTGCCGCTCGGCTGGAGGTTCGCCATGAGCGGTACGCCGGCGCCGGTGCGATCGAAGTCCTCGAGGGTCAGGTCGATGCCGAGGCGTCCGGCGATCGCGAGCAGGTGGACGACGGCATTGGTCGACCCACCGACCGCCGCCACCGCGATGATCGCGTTGAGGAACGACTCCTTCGTCATCACGTCGCTGGGCTTGCGATCGTTGCGCACCATGTCGACGATCAGCCGCCCCGATTCGTGCGACTTCGACAGCAGGAGCGCGTGGGCGGCCGGCGTGCCAGCGAAGCCGGGAATCGTCATGCCGAGAGCCTCCGCGACGACGGCCATCGTCGAGGCCGTGCCCATCGTGTTGCAGTGTCCCTTGCCCGGGATCATCGACTGCTCCGACTGCAGGAACATGCCGTTGGTGATCGTGCCCGCGCGAGCCTCCTCGCTCAGCTGCCACACATCGGTGCCGCAGCCGAGGGCCGCGTTGCGGAAGTAGCCGGTCATCATCGGCCCACCCGGCACCACGATCGCCGGGATGTCCACCGACGCGGCCGCCATCAGCAGCGCGGGAATCGTCTTGTCGCACCCTCCGAGCAGCACGAGCCCGTCGATCGGGTTGCCGCGGAACATCTCCTCCATCGTCATCGCCGCGAGGTTCCGCAGGAGCATCGCGGTCGGGCGCACCTGGTTTTCACCGATGGATGGCACGGGCATGTTGTACGGCACACCGCCCGACTCCCACACCCCGTGCTGGACGCTCTCCGCGACCTCGTCGAGGTGGGAATTGCACGTGCTCAGGTCGGACGCCGTGTTCGCGATCGCGATCTGAGGCTTGCTGCCGTCGATCGCGTCGGCGGGGTTGCCGCGCCGCATCCACGCCCGATGGATGTAGGCCGAGCGATCGTCGCCGCGGTACCAGGCGGCACTGCGCAGTTCGGTCATTGAAGACTCCATCGTCGGGTCGGCGTGCAATGTCAACGATACGAGCCCGACGCTCAGGTCCGTCTCACCCCGAGATCAGCCGAACGCCGCCGCGATCCGTTCGACGCCTTCCTCGAGCACGCTGGGCGCGCACGCGAAGTTGATGCGCGCATGGCCGCGCCCTCCCGCACCGAACGCCGGACCGGAGTTGAGAGCGACCCGCGCATCCCGAAGAATCTGCTCGGCGGGATCGAGTCCGAGGCCAAGATCCCGGAAGTCGAGCCAGCCCAGATAGGTTGCGGTGGGGCGTCGGTAGCGCACGATCGGCAACCGCCGCTGCAGGAGACCCGCGAGCACTTCGTCGTTGCGCATGATCTTGGTGATCGTTGCATCCAGCCATTCCTCGTCGCTGTATGCGGCAACGTTGGCATGCAGGCCGAGGATGCTCGTTCGCGACGCCACCTCCTGCGGAAACCTGTCGAGCACCGCGCGAGCGCGCGCGTCTGATGGCACCATCACTGCGCACTTCAGGCCGGCCATGTTCCAGCCCTTGCTCGCCGAGGTGACCGTGACGCTGCGGGCGCCGACGTCGCCTGCGACGGTCGCGAACGGGGTGAACGTCGCACCGTGGAACGTGAGGGGTGCGTGCACCTCGTCGGCGATCACCAGCACGTCGTGCCGGGCGGCGATCATCGCGAGTTCGGCCAGCGTCTCGCGCGAATGCGGCAACCCCAGAGGATTGTGCGGATTGCACAGCAGGAACACCCGAGCGCCGGCGATGAACGCGTCTTCGATGCGACCGACGTCGAGCCGCCAGCCTTCACCTGACTCGAGCACCGGCACGTCCACCAGGGGCAGGCGAGCTTCATCGACGAGTTCGAAGAACGGCGGGTACACCGGCGAGCACACCACGACCGGAGAGCCACCGTCGGCTCCGTACCTGAGACACTCGACGATCGCGACGCTCACGTCGGTGGCAACCCGCACCGTCGAGGGATCGATCGGCCACTGCCAGCGTCGCTGCGCGAACTGGGCGAAGGCGTCCGCGAGCGGGCCCGCGGAGTCGATGTATCCCAGGTCCGACTGGGCGACCCTGTCGGTGACAGCCCGGCGAATGTTCTCCGAAACGGGGTAGTCCATCTCGGCGACGAAGAGCGGGAGAACGCCCTCCGGGTATCGCGTCCACTTCAAGGACGACCGGGCGGACCTGAGGAGGTCAGCTGGCTCGGATGACGCGATGGGCATGCGTCAAGCTTGCGCCGCGAGCGCCGTGCGCGCTACGTCTGACGCAATCGTCTTCCGCGAGTCCGACGTGCTCTTGCCAGTGAAGGTTTGCTCGCCTCGATCTGACGTCGGGGAAAGTGACGGTGACCTCGTCAGGTCGCACCCGGTTGCCGTCCGGCGCCGGTGTCGGTCTCGTCGCGGTGCAGCTGGGAACGGTGCGCAGCTCATCTCAGCATCAACATTACTTGGGCATCAGTTTTGGCAATCGGTTGTCAAAACCGAAATTTGATGGTTCACTATGTTTTGGGCGGCTTGCCCATTCACCTGACGAGGGAGTCATTGATGCACACAGCACCTCACGCTCGCCGACGGATGGTCGCGCTCGCGGCGTCCGTGCTTGCGATCGCACTCGGGGTGAGCGCCTGCTCACCAGAGGCGCCCGCCCCTGAAGGCAACGACAACGCTGTGATCAGCGTCGCCATCTCTGCGCCGCCACCGTCGTTCGATCCTGCCGAACTCGACGAGGGTCAGGGCACGTTCGTTTGGTCCTCCATCTACGAGACGCTGCTCTACGTCGACAACGAAGGCCAGATCCAGCCCGGCGTCGCAGAAACCTACGAGTACTCCGAGGATCGGAAGACGCTCACCCTCGGCATCCGCGGCGGGCTCACGTTCAGCAACGGCGACGCCCTCACGAGCGCCGACGTCGTTGCGACCCTCGAGCACACCAAGGCGACGGCGGGTGTTCAACAGAGCCGACTCGCGGTGGTCTCCTCGGTGACCGCTCCCGACGAGTCAACCGTCGTGCTCGAGCTCTCCTCGCCCGACGCGACCCTGCTGAACTATCTTGCGCAGGCGACCGGCGTGGTTGGTCATGGCCCCACGCTCGAAGACGAGTCCAACAAGCTTCGTCCGATCGGGTCGGGGCCCTACGCGCTCGCCGACAGCACCGTGGACGGCACGACCTACGTGCTTGAACGACGCGACGACTACTGGAACGCCGACGCCTATCCGTTCAAGACGTTCACGGTGCGGGTGATCCAGGACGCGACTGCGGTCGCCAACGCGCTGCAGACCGGCGAGATCCTCGCTGGTGCCGTCCAGGCTCCCCAGCTGCCGCAACTCGAGAGCGCTGGTCTCACCGTCAAGGAGATCACGTCGGCGGCCACCATGATGCTGCTCATCGCCGATCGGAATGGCACGCTGCAGCCCGCCCTGGCGGACGAGCGTGTGCGCCAGGCAATCAACATGGCTTTCGACCGCGACCTCTTCGTGGAGACCCTCTTCAGTGGATACGCACGTCCGACGGTCGAGTCGTTCAACATGAACGGCGACGCCTACGACGAGTCCCTGGCCGATGCCTACAGCTTCGACCCAGACGCCGCCAAGGATCTGCTGGCCGAGGCGGGCTATCCCGACGGCTTCTCGATCACGATGCCGAGCACGGTCGTCTCGACGACGTTCGAGCCGGTCATCACACAGGCGCTGGCCGACATCGGCATCACCGTGACCTGGGAGCCGGTGCCGCCGCAGAACATCGCGAGTTCCGTGGCATCCGCGACCTACCCGGTGGTGGTGTGGATCGAAGGCACGAACGTCGCTGGTCGTGAGTTCGCGAACTACTTCGGTGCCGAGGCGTTCCTCAACCCGTTCCGCTACCAGAACGACGAGCTCACGTCCCTCTTCTCGCAGATCGCACTCGAGAGCGACGATGCGGCGCGGGCTGATCTCTACAAGCAGGCAACGGCCATCACCGTCGAGGAGGCGCTCAATGCCCCAATCGTTTCCATGAGCGGCATCTGGGTGACCGGTCCTGACGTGGTCGTCGTGCCCGACATCAACGTGCCGAAGACGATCAGGATGTTCGCTCCGGCTTCGTAGGAACAAGCACGGGAGGGCTCGTCTCGTTGAGGCGGGCCCTCCCGTCGTGCTCGCGGTCGATCAGGCGGAAGCGCGCCGGATCTGCTCGAGCGTGCGGATCACGCTGACCGTCGCGCGCTCGTCGTGGCGAGGATGCTGCAGCAATCCGTCGCGCAGGGCGTCGCGCACGGCGGTGAACATGGGACGGTAGCCGAAGCCCTCCCACGGCAGTTCGAGCTGCTGAGGGTTGACAAACATCCCATCCCAGTCGCCTCGATGAACGCGGAGGCCCTGCGCCGCCCAGAACATTCCGGGCACCACGATCCAGCCCTCGGTGCCGCTGATGCTCGCCGAGGGATCGACGAAGTCGACCATCGAGTAAGCCCCGTGGGTGAACTGGCCGCCGGCGTGCTCGAGCGTGAAGTGTCCAGAGAGATCGAGTCCATCGTCCCGCACCAGAGCCTCGCCACTCATCCTGTCCGGCACCCCGAACAGCATGTGGTCGAGGGTCGCGAGGTAGATCCCCTGGTCGAGGAGGGTCGACCCGCTCCTCGTTACATCCCAGCGGCCGCTCCCGTCATTGGGGCGCGGAAAGCCGAAGCCGGCGCGCACACTGCGCGGCTCGCCGATCGCTCCCGACGCGATGAGATCCGTGATCCGCTCGTAGACCGCCGTGAACTTCATCCACATGCCCTCCATGAGGAATCGCCCCTCGGCGGCGGCGATCGCGAAGAGGTCCTCGGCGTCCGCTGCCGAAGCTGCGATCGGCTTCTCGATCACGACGTGCTTTCCCGCGCGGAGGCACAGGCGCGCGATCTGCGCGTGCGACATGAACGGCGTGGCGATGTACACGGCATCCACGAGAGGATCGCCGAGCACATCGTCGAGCGAGGTCGACGTGAGTGTGGCAGAGGACGCCGCAGCGAGGTCATCGCCTGCACCCGGTGTGCGCGTCATGATCGTGCGCACCTCGAAGCCGTCGACGGCCAGCAGGTCGGGAACGGTGCTCGCGGTGATCCGGCCGGCGCCGACGATCGCCCAGCGTGTGATGGACGAAGATGCGCGCGTCATGGTTCCCTTCACTGCCGCCTCCGCATCGGAGCGAAACTGGCAAGCGATTGCCAGTGTAGCGTCAGGTCTGATTCACTAGGTGGACGACGCCGCGATGCAACGAAGGAGTAGGTCGTGCTGAAACCCCAGATCTCGCCCACGCGTGAAGTTCTCACCCTTGACGGACTGTGGAGGTTCGCGGTCGACCGCGGCGATCTCACGGACCCCTGGTCGGGCCCGCTCGATTCCGACCTCGAGATGCCCGTGCCCAGCAGCTACAACGACATCCACGTCGATCTGAAGCTCCGAGACCACGTCGGTCTGGTCTGGTACCAGCGCACCGTTCGCGTGCCGCGCGGATGGCATGGAGAGCGGGTGCTGCTCCGGTTCGAGTCGGCAACCCACGAGGCGCACGTCTACGTCGACGACGAGCTCGCAGGCTCCCACGTGGGCGGATACACGCCGTTCGAGATCGACATCACGGATCGGGTCGCGGCGGGTGCGGAGTTCCGTCTCACCGTCGGAGTGCAGAACGTGCTCACCAACGCGACCATCCCGCCCGGCCGGGTGGTCACCGGTCCCGACGGTCGCGAGCGGCAGACATACCTGCACGATTTCCTCAACTACGCCGGCATCGCGCGGTCCGTCTCGTTGTTCAGTGTGCCGACCCATTCCATCGACAACGTGGATGTGACGACCGCCGTGGATGGCACGGACGGGCGAGTGACGTACCGGGTTTCGCATGGCGGGGCGGGCGAGGTGAGCATCCGCGTGAAGGATGCGCAGGGAGCCGTGGTCGCTGAGTCGTCTGGCGAGCGGGGCGAGGTGGTGATCCCGAACGTCATCCTGTGGCAGCCCGGTCACGGGTATCTCTATCAGATCGTCGTCGAGCTTCAGGAGGGCGACGCTGTCGCCGACCAGTACGCGCTCTCGATCGGGGTGCGCACCGTCGAGGTTCGAGGCATGGAACTGCTGATCAACGGCGAGCCGTTCTACTTCCGCGGGTTCGGCAAGCACGAGGACAACATCGCGCGCGGCAAGGGGCACGACAACGTGCTGATGGTGCACGACTTCAGTCTCATGTCGTGGATCGGGGCGAACTCGTTCCGCACGTCGCACTACCCCTATGCCGAGGACTTCCTCGAGTACGCGGACCGGCACGGGATCGTCGTGATCGACGAGACCGCGGCCGTCGGACTCAACCTCAACATCGGCGCGGGAATGGGCATCCGGCAGACCCAGCCCACGTTCTCCGAGGAGACCTTCGGCTCGCGAACGCAGGCCGCCCACGCCCAGCACCTTCGCGAACTCGTGGATCGCGACCGCCATCATCCGAGTGTTGTCATGTGGTGCATCACCAACGAGCCGTCGTCGAACGAGGAGGGCGCGCGCGAGTACTTCGAGCCGCTGGTGCAGCTGGCTCGCGAGCTCGATCCGAGTCGGCCGCTGACCTTCGCCAACCTCGGGTTCGCCACCAGCGACACCGACAAGATCGCCGACCTGTTCGATGTCATCTGCCTCAACCGCTACTACGGCTGGTACGAGGACACCGGAGACCTTGCCTCGGCCGAGGTGCATCTCGAGGCCGACCTGCGCGGCTGGCAGGAGCGGTTCGGCAAGCCGCTCATCATGTCGGAGTACGGCGCCGACACGGTCGCGGGCTTGCACTCGGTCTTCGAGCAGCCGTGGACGGAGAACTACCAGGTCGAGCTGCTCGAGATGAGCCACCGCGTCTTCGACCGGGTGCCCGCCGTCATCGGAGAGCAGGTGTGGAACTTCGCCGACTTCCAGACCACGCCGACGATCTTCAGGGTCGACGGCAACAAGAAGGGCGTCTTCACCCGCGACCGCCGGCCAAAGGCGGCTGCGCACGCGCTGAGGAGGCGCTGGCGCGCAGCCTCGCAGGACTAGCCAAGTGGCGCCGGCGTCGGCAAGGAACTCAGCGGGCCGACGTCGATCCGCGAACCACGAGCTCCGTCTGCAGCTCGAACGGCGTCGTGTGGTCGGTGCCGTCGAGCGACGCGATCAGCCCACGCATGGCTTGGTCTCCCACCGCGCCGAGGGGAGTGCGGATGGTCGTCAGCGGCGGGCTGGTGAAGTCCGAGCCGAAGATGTCGTCGAAGCCCACGATGCTGAGATCGTCGGGCACCGTAAGGCCGGACTGATTCGCGGAGAGCAGCAAGCCGATCGCCATGAGGTCGTTGTACGCGATGACGGCAGTGACTCCAGCCGCGCGCACACGGCGGAGGGCATCCCGTCCCCCGTCAAGGGTGGGAGCGCCCGGACCGATCTCCACGATCGACATGCCCCGATCGACGGCCTGCTCGAGCAGCGTCTCCCAGCGCAGACGACTCATCCACGACGCCGTTGGTCCCGAGAGGTATGCGAGAGACTGGTGCCCCAGGTCGTGCAGATGATCCAGAGCCTCGCGGATGCCCGGCGCGACATTCGGGATCACAGCGTCGACTCCGGCAACTCGTCGGTTGACCACAACGAGTGGCTTCTGGTCGGCGAGGTCGATGATCGCGTCATCCTCGAGTCGTGACGCGACGAGTACGAGCCCGTCGACCGAGACGAGCAGTCGCTGGGCGGTCTCGAGTTCGAGTTCCGGGGATTCCTGCGATTCCGCGAGCACGAGGGTGTAGCCGAGCGCTGCGGTGACCTGCTCGGCTCCACGCACGAGCGAGAAGTACACCGGGTTCGTGATGTCGGACAGGATCAGGCCGAGCGTGCCGGTGCGGCCCGTCGGCAGTGCCCTGGCCATCGGGTTCAGCCGGTAGTTGAGCTCGGCTGCGGCCGCGCGGATGCGTTGCTCCGTCTTCGCGTTGATTCGGCCCGGTTTGTTGAGCGCGCGCGAAACCGTCGAGGGACTGACGCCGGTTGCTCTCGCGACGTCGTAGATCGTCGACGGTGGTTTCCGGTTGCCAGAATGTGCCGTCGGAGGGGGCGATTCTTCGCTGCTCACTGAGGTCCCTTCGCGCAAGTCCCCATCATCGTCGCACAGTCGGGGCGGCTTCTCGCGATTTGGCAACCGATTGACAATTGAGAGCGACCATGCGAGATTTCTTGCATGCCCTTCTCGCAGCGCCGCGTGCATTCGCGCTTGCTCCCCGCAGATCCGGAGACCCGCGCCATCGCCGCAGATCTGTACGAGCGCGTTGCCGAAATGCCGATCATCTCGCCACACGGGCACGTGCCGCCTCGACTGCTCGTCGACGACGCGCCGTTCGCCAATGCCGCCGATCTGCTCGTGACCAAGGATCACTACGTGACCCGCCTGTTGCACTCGGGCGGCGTGGCGCTCAGGCGCATGGGAGTCGGCGAGGGCACAGCCGACCCTCGCG
Organism: uncultured Actinomycetota bacterium; assembly: GCA_963790235.1. Taxonomy (GTDB): domain Bacteria; phylum Actinomycetota; class Actinomycetes; order Actinomycetales; family Microbacteriaceae; genus Rhodoglobus. The sequence goes on along the minus strand of CAWBNZ010000004.1, from coordinate 64,767 downwards.
AGGCGTGGCGTGCGCTTGCGACCAACTGGCACCTGTTCGCCGGCACCGCCTCCGGCTACTGGCTCTCTGAGGAGTTGTCGTCGTTCTTCGGGGTCGAGGAGGACCTCGGAGCTGACAACGCCGACGAGATCTTCGATCTCATCGCCAGCCATCTTGAGACGCCCGAGTTCCGGCCGCGCGCCCTCTTCAGAAGCTTCAATCTGGAGGTACTCGCCACGACCGACGACCCGCTGAGCGACCTGAGCGCCCATCGGGCGCTTCGTGACGCGGACCTCGGTGGACGCGTCATCCCCACGTTCCGTCCGGATGCGTACCTCGACCCCGAGCATGTGGCATTCCCCGAGCGCGTCGCGGCGCTGCTCGCGGTCACGGGAGAGCGCCCGACCTTCTCTGGCTACCTCGCCGCGCTCCAGCGCCGCCGAGAGTACTTCATCGAGAACGGAGCAGTATCGACCGACCATGGTGCACTCGAGCCGCTGACCGTCGACCTCGATGCCGCCGCCGCTGAGGCGCTGTTCCAGTCGGCCCTCGCCGGAACCATCGACGCCGAGCCGGCACGCACGTTCCGTGCCCACATGCTCTTCCAAATGGCGAGGATGAGCGTCGAAGACGGACTCGTCATGACCGTGCATGCCGGCGTGCTGCGCAACCACAGCACCGAGACGTTCGCGCGGTTCGGGCCGGATGCCGGTCACGACATCCCGGTGGCGACGACCTTCACGCACGGCATGCGTCCGCTGCTGGAACAGTTCGGCCTCGAGCCAAACCTCCACCTCGTGCTCTTCACGGTCGACGAGTCAGCGTTCTCGCGCGAGCTCGCACCACTGGCCGGCTTCTACCCCTCGGTCTTCGTCGGCGCCCCGTGGTGGTTCCTGGACGCCCCTGACTCGATCGCGCGATTCCGCGCGGCGACCATCGAGACCGCAGGTTTCTACAAGTCCTCTGGTTTCATCGACGACACGAGGGCCTTCCTCTCGATTCCCGCCCGCCACGACACAGCTCGACGCGTCGACGCGGGCGTGCTCGCGCGACTCGTGCGCGAAGAGCGCATCTCGCTGTCTCGTGCCGAACGGATCGCCGACGATCTCGTCGGCGCGATCCCGCGCAAGGTGTTCAAGCTGTGACCGCGACCGAGACCGCCGGGCTCGCGCGCGCCCCTCACCACGGAGATCGACTGCGGCGAACCGTCCCCGCCCCGCCCGCGTCGAAGCGCATCGTGCACGTGGGCGTCGGAGCGTTCCACCGCGCCCACCAGGCCTGGTACACCGCCGGGGCGAGCGACGCTGAGGACTGGGCCATCACCGCGTTCACCGGTCGCCGTTCGGTTGTTGCCGATCAACTGGGGCCCCAAGGCGGCCTGTACACCCTGGTCGAGCGAGGGCCAGAGGCTGACCGGTTCTGCCACATCGGCAGCATCCGATCGGTCATCCCCGGCAGTGAGACGGCGCAGCTGGCTGCCGCCATTGCCGACCCGAGTACCGCGATCGTGACGCTCACCATCACGGAATCCGGTTATCGACTCACTTCTGATGGCGCGCCAGATCTGCGCGACGACGCGATGCGGGCGGACCTTGAGATCCTGACGGAGCTGGGCAGCGGGTCGCTCCCGCTCACCGAGAATCTGGGGCTCGAGACTGGACTCGCTCGGCTCGTGGTCGGGCTCGAACTTCGGCGCCGCCGGCACGGGCTCGCGATCGCGATCGTGCCGTGCGACAACGTCAGCGGCAACGGGGCGTTCGTCGGGCGGGGGGTTGCAGAGCTCGCCTCCCACGTCTCGACGGAACTGCGCACCTGGGTCGACTCGCGGGTGTCGTTCGTCTCAACGTCGGTCGACCGCATCACGCCGCGCGTGACGTCAGATGATCAACTCCTCGTTCTCGAGCACACGGGATGGATGGATGCCGCCCCGGTGGTGACCGAACCGTTCTCGGACTGGGTGCTCAGTGGGGAGTTCCCGAGCGGACGCCCGCAGTGGGAGGTGGCCGGGGCAAGGTTCGTCGAGAACATCGAACCCTACGAGAAGCGCAAGCTCTGGATGCTCAACGGGGCGCACACGCTGCTCGCGCTCCACGGACAGCTGCTCGGCCACGACACGGTTGCCTCCGCGATCGGCGATCCTCGGTGTCGAACGGCCGTCGACGACCTCTGGGATGAAGCCCAACGACATCTCCCCGACCACCTGGATATCCCGGCCTACCGCGCAGCACTGCTCGAGCGCTTCGCCAATCCGCGCATCGAGCATCGACTCGAGCAGATCGCCGAAGACGGCCTCACCAAGCTGAAGCTGCGCATCGCGCCGATCGCCACCGCGGAACTCGATGCAGGACGGGATGCGCGGGGCTGCGCCTTTGCGCTCGCGGTGTGGACTCGCGCCTCCGCGTCCGCCAGCCCGCGCGACGCGCTCGGTCTCGTCAGCGAGGACCTGTCCGCCAACTCGAGCTTCGTGCACCTCGTCGAGCGCTCGCTCACCACGCTTCAGAACTAAGGAGATCCGCTGATGCTCATCGACAAGGCAGAAGTCATCGTCACGAGCCCCGATCGCAACTTCGTCACCCTCAAGCTCACGACCGACGACGGACTGACCGGTCTCGGTGACGCCACCCTCAACGGTCGCGAGCTCGCCGTGGTGAGCTACCTGAGCGACCACGTCGTCCCGCTGCTGCTCGGCCGTGACGCGGTCGAAGATCGAGGACACCTGGCAGTTCCTCTACCGCAGCGCGTACTGGCGTCGCGGCCCGGTCACGATGGCGGCGATCGCTGCGGTCGACATGGCGCTGTGGGACATCAAGGGCAAGGCCGCCGGGCATGCCGGTGTACCAGCTGCTCGGCGGTGAGAGTCGCACGGGGCTCATGGCGTACGGGCATGCCTCCGGGCGCGACAACCAGGAGATCTTCGACAGCGTGCGCAAGCACCAGGAACAGGGATACCGGCTCGATACGAATTCAGACCGCGGTGCCCGGGCTCAAGTCGATCTACGGCATCGCGTCGAACGCGACCTTCGAGGCGAACAAGGGCGTCCGCTACGACCACGAGCCGGCTCAGCGGGGCGCGCTCCCGAATGAAGAGGACTGGGACACGCGAAGCTACCTGCGACACATCCCGACCGTCTTCGAGGCGGTACGCAACGAGTTCGGTCCCGAGTTGCCGCTGCTGCACGACGGCCACCACCGCATGACTCCGATCCAGGCGGCTCGCCTCGGCAAGTCGCTCGAGCCGTACGACCTGTTCTGGTTGGAGGACTGCACGCCGGCCGAGAACCCAGAGGCGCTGCGCCTGGTGCGCCAGCACACGACGACACCGCTTGCCATCGGCGAGATCTTCAACACGGTGTGGGACTACCAGCAGATCATCCGCGAGCAGCTCATCGACTACGTCCGCGGCGCGGTAACCCACATGGGTGGTATCTCCGCGCTCAAGAAGACCCTCGAGTACGCCGCTCAGTACCAGATCAAGTCAGGCATGCACGGCCCCACCGATATCTCGCCGGTCGGCATGGCCGCGGCGATGCATCTTGGGTTGTCGATCCACAACTTCGGCATCCAGGAGTACATGAAGCACGGCGAGAAGACCGACGCGGTCTTCGAGCAGTCCTTCACCTGGAGCGACGGTCTCCTCCACCCTGGCAACACGCCTGGGCTCGGGGTCGAACTCAACGTCGATGAGGCCGGCAAGTATCCGTACCAGCAGGCGTACCTGCCGTACAACCGTCTCGCGGACGGCACCGTTCACGACTGGTAGCACACGCTTCCCAGCACTTTGGCAATCGGTTGTCAAAATCGCTGAGAAGTGTTTTACTGGTACCCGGCTGCAGCTGACGCGCACGCCGCATCCATCCCGACAAAGGAGTTGACGATGCCCCGGAACGTTTCGAGGTCACGCTCGTGATCTCGTACGCCCTGCGGCGACTCCTGGCCGGGCTGGTACTGGCGGTGCTCGTGACGTTCATCACCTTCCTGCTGCTGAGCACCTCCTTCGAGGGTGTCGTACGTTCGATCCTCGGCCTTGCAGCGACGCCGGATTCCATCGCGGCGCTCACCCACAGCCTCGGCTACGACCGCCCCGTGCTCGTGCAGTATGTCGATTGGCTGGGCGGCGTGGTCACGGGCGACTTCGGCACCTCGCTCTTCACCAATCAACCGGTGACGGTGGCGGCGACCGCTCGTCTGACGGTGACCCTGTCCCTCGTGATCACGGCGCTCTCCATCACCGTCGTCATCAGCGTGCTGCTCGGCGTGGCGGCCGCCACCCGCGGTGGCGCGATCGATCGCATCTCCCAGGGCATCTCACTGCTCGGCTACATCGTGCCGGGGCTGCTGCTCGCCATCGTGCTCGTCGTCGTCTTCGCCGTGAACCTGAGACTGCTGCCGGCCACCGGCTTCGTACCGTTTTCCGAGAGTCCTGGCCGGTGGCTCGCCTCGATCACGATCCCGGTCACCGTGCTCGTGATCGGTGGCATCGCGAGCATGACGGCCCAGATTCGCGGAAGCATGATCGATGAGCTGCGCAAGGACTACGTGCGCACGCTGCGTACCCGCGGCATCCCGACCACGTCGATCGTGGTGCGTCACGCCCTGCGCAACGCATCCGGTCCCGCCCTCACGGTGCTCTCGCTCGAGTTCATCTCGATGTTCGGCGGTTCGCTCATCATCGAGAACGTGTTCGGGCTGCAGGGCTTCGGCAACTACTCGTTCAACGCCGCACTCCAGGGCGACATCCCCGTGATCATGGGCGTCACCGTGTTCAGCGTGCTGCTGGTCGTCACGGTCAATCTGGCCACCGACATCGCCAACGGCTGGCTCAACCCGAAGGCGAGAATGCATTGAGCATCGAACAGTTGGTCGTCGCGCCCTCCGACGTGACCATTGCCCCGCGCCGTTCGGTGTTCGGCAAGCTCATCCGCGACCCGCAAGCCGTGATCACCATGGCCATCCTCTTCGTGATCGTGATGCTCGGCATCCTGACCCCGCTCATCACGTCGGTGGATCCGAACGAAGCCCAACTGAGCTCATACAACGCGCTTCCGGGCACCCCGGGACATCCGCTCGGTGCGGACCAGAGTGGTCGCGACATCGCTTCCCGACTCCTGCACTCGATCAACACGAGTGTGATCGCCGGCCTCATCGGCGCAGGGGTGGCCCTGGTCATCGGGACCGTGTTCGGTCTCATCGGCGGCTACTTCGGAACCAAGGTCCGCGCGGGTACCGAGTGGCTCTTCAACCTCATCATGACCTTCCCGGGCTTGCTGCTGCTGATCCTGCTCATGCCGGTCACCAAGGGCGACTATCGAGCGACGATGCTCATCTTCGGGGTGCTGATCTCGCCTGGGATCTTCCGCATCGTGCGCAACCTTGTGGTCGGAGTGAAGAACGAACTCTTCGTGGACGCCGCACGCGTGTCGGGCCTCTCCAACCTCCGCATCCTCGGGCGTCATGTGCTCTTCGTGATCCGGGGGCCGATCATCATCGCGACCGCCTTCCTCGTTGGGACGGCGATCGGCATCCAGTCCGGCCTCGCCTTCCTCGGTGTCGGGTCGAACCTCGTGCCCTCCTTCGGCGCGATGATCGCCGAGGGCTTCGCAAACCTGTACGTGCAGCCAGTCCAGTACCTCTGGCCGAGCCTCACGCTCGGGCTCATGACCGCATCGCTCGTGCTGCTCGGCAACTCGCTGCGCGACGCGTTCGAAGGCGTGCGACCGCGGCCGGCTCGCGCGACGCGGCGCCGTGTTGCCGCGGTGACGGACTCGCCGGCGGCGGCGGCCGACGTCCTCCTGGTCGTCGAGGATCTCGCCATCGGTTACCCAACGCCAAGCGGAGGGGTGCGCGAGGTCGTCTCCGGTGTGAGCCTTCGACTGGAGGCTGGCAAGACCCTTGGGCTCGTGGGCGAGTCGGGTTCGGGCAAGACCCAGACAGCGTTCGCCGTGCTCGGAGTGCTGCCGCCAGACGCGGTGATCCTGCGTGGATCGATCAAGCTCAACGGCCGTGAACTGCTCGCCCTGCCCGAATCGAAGATGCGATCACTGCGCGGTCGCGAGCTCGCGTACATTCCGCAGGAGCCGATGTCGAACCTCGACCCGTCGTACACGGTCGGTGCGCAGCTCGTGGAGGGCATTCGGGCATCCTCGAAAATGACGGCCAGCGACGCGCGCGGCAGGGTGCTCGAGTTGCTCGCCCGCGTCGGGATCAGCGACCCCCGCCGCACGTTCGACTCATACCCTCACCAGATCTCGGGTGGGATGGCGCAGCGCGTGCTCATCGCGGGAGCCGTGGCCAGTCGCCCCGCCCTGCTGATCGCCGACGAGCCGACAACCGCGCTCGATGTGACCGTGCAGGCCGAGATCCTCGACTTGCTGCGCGACCTGCAACAGGAGATGGGCATGGCGGTGCTCATCGTCACCCACAATTTCGGCGTGGTCGCTGACCTCTGCGATCGGATTGCGGTCATGACCGAGGGGCGGGTGGTCGAAGAGGGCGCTGCGCTCGAGGTCTTCCGCCAACCCCAGCACGCCTACACCCAGATGCTGCTCGGGTCGGTGCTCGACGAGAGCGTGATCCGCACCGACGCGCCCGCCCGACTGGCGACGGAGGCCGTCACATGAGCGACCAGTTCCTCGAAGTGACCGACCTCCGCGTCTCCTACCCGTCACGCACGTTCCGTCGCCCCCCGCTCGAAGTGCTCCACGGCGTCTCCCTGACCATCGCCGAGGGTGAGACCCTGGGCGTCGTGGGGGAGTCGGGGTCGGGCAAGACCACGATCGGCCGCGCGATCCTCGGTCTGGCCAAGCCGAGCGGAGGACGCATCATCCTCCGAGGCGAGGACATCACCCATGCCGGCCCAGCGGAGCGGCGGCGAATCTCCCGCGATCTGCAGGTGGTGTTCCAGGACCCGTACACCTCCCTCAATCCTTCGATGACGATCGGCGACATCCTGAGCGAACCGCTCATCGTGCAGGGCAGGAGCTCACGTGATGCGAGCACGCGAGTACGTTCACTGCTCGACAAGGTGGGGCTGCCCTCGGACGCCATCGAGCGGCGCCCGCGCGAGTTCAGTGGCGGACAGCGCCAGCGGGTGGCGATCGCCCGGGCGCTCGCCCCTTCGCCCAAGTTGATCGTGTGCGACGAGCCCGTGTCGGCTCTCGACCTGACGACGCAGGCTCGCGTGCTTGAGCTCCTCGTCGACCTCCAGCGAGAGACCGGGGTCGCCTACCTCTTCGTCTCCCATGACCTGTCCGTCGTGCGTCACATCAGCCATCGCGTCGCCGTCGTGTACAAGGGTGACATCGTCGAGACCGGACCGGCGGCCGACGTCACCTCGAAGCCCGAGCATCCTTACACGCAGCGGCTTCTGCTGGCGGCGCCGGTTGCTGATCCCCTGGAGCAGCAGCAACGTCGAGCAGAGCGTCGCCGTCTGCTCGAGCTCCAGCGCGAGCAAGACGAGCAGGCCGGCGCTGTGGCATAGTCGCCGCTCACAATCCTCATCCTCATCCACGGCCCGAACCCCATCTGGAGCATCGTATATGAACCACGCCAGCATCTCAGCGCTCAGCCTCGAAGAGAAAGCCAGCCTCGTGTCGGGCGGCGACTTCTGGACGACCCGTGCCATCAAGCACGCCGGAGTGGCATCTGTGACGTTGACCGATGGCCCGCACGGCGTGCGCCTGCAGTCCGGTGATGCCGACCACCTCGGACTCATGCACAGCGAGCCCGCGACGGCGTTTCCCACGGCGTCGGCCACTGGTTCATCCTGGTCGCCGGCGCTGCTCGAAGAACTCGGAGCTGCCCTCGGGGCGGAGAGCCGCGGGCTCGGGGTGGACATCCTTCTGGGCCCCGGTGTCAACATCAAGCGCGACCCGCGGTGCGGTCGAAACTTCGAGTACTTCTCGGAGGATCCGCTGCTCTCCGGTGCGCTCGGCGCGGCATGGGTTCGCGGCGTCCAGCGTCAGGGCGTCGGCGCCTCGGTGAAGCACTACGCGGCGAACAATCAGGAGACCGACCGGCAGCGTGTCGATGTGGTCGTCGACGAGCGCACCCTGCGGGAGATCTACCTGCCTGCCTTCGAGCGCACGGTCGAGGAGTCGTCGCCGGCGACCGTCATGTGCTCCTACAACAAGGTCAACGGTACGTACGCCTCCGAGCACTCGTGGCTGCTCACCGACGTGCTCCGCGGTGACTGGGGGTTCGACGGGTACGTGGTGTCTGACTGGGGAGCGGTGGTCGACTCCGTCGCGGCACTCGCTGCAGGCCTCGACCTGGAGATGCCGAGCACCGGCGACCGAGGCCCGGCGGCCATTGTCGCGGCCGTCCGCGATGGCCGACTCGACGAGGCGGCGCTCGACCGGGCAGCTTCGCGCATCCTCACCGTGCACGACCGACTGCTGCACGCCCGCGGCGCACTGCCCCAAGTGGACCTCGATGCTCACCACGAACTGGCTCGGCGCGCGGCGGTCGAGAGCTCGGTGCTGCTGACCAATGAGCGGTCGATTCTGCCGCTCGACCCTCATGCGGGAGGCACGATCGCCGTGATCGGCGAGTTCGCCCGCACTCCCCGTTACCAGGGCGGCGGAAGCTCGCACGTCAATCCGACTCGGCTTGACGACGCTCTCTCAGCCATCACGGCGGCCACCGATCGCCCTGTGGTCTTTGCCCCTGGGTTCACCTTCGACGGTACCGAGGATTCGCAGGCCGTCGCCGATGCCGTCGACCTCGCGCGCGAGGCCGAGACCGTCGTGCTCTTTCTCGGTCTGCCCGAACGGCAGGAGTCGGAAGGGTTCGACCGGAGTCACATCAGCCTGCCCGCGGAGCAGCTCTCACTGCTCGAGCACCTTCGCGCAGTCAACGAGCACGTCGTGGTCGTGCTCAGCAACGGTGGGGTGGTGGAGCTGGAGGGGGTTGTCCGGAACGCCTCGGCCATCCTCGAGATGTGGCTTTCGGGACAAGCCGGTGGCTCGGCTGCCGCTGACATGCTCTTCGGCAACGACGAGCCGGGCGGGCGCCTCGCGGAGACGATTCCCGTGCGCCTGGTGGACACTCCGGCCCAGATCAACTGGCCCGGCTCGAAGAGCGTCGTGCACTACGGGGAGCGTCTGTACGTCGGCTACCGCTGGTACGACGCGGTCGAGCGCGACGTCGCGTTCCCCTTCGGCCACGGTCTCGGGTACACGACGTTCGAGTACAGCGATCTCGTGGTATCGGTCGATGACCCACGCACGGCGGAGGCCGTCGTGGAGTTGACGGTCACCAATACCGGCGGCCGTGCCGGTTCCGAGGTTGTTCAGATCTACGTTTCGGACGTTGAGTCGACAGTCGATCGCCCTCGCCAGGAACTCAAGGCGTTTGAGAAAGTGCACCTCGAGGCCGGTGAGAGCGCTCGTCTCCGCGTAGTTCTGGCTGAGCGGGCATTCGCATTCTGGCAGGACGGCGACTGGGTCGTGGAGCCCGGCGCGTTCCTGATCGCTGCGGGCGCATCCTCTCGCGACGTGAGGGTCAGCCAGTCGATCGAGCTCGCGACGCCATCCATCACCTCACTTGACGAGGAGTCGACCCTTGGCGAGTGGTTGGCCGACCCGGCTGGCGCGACGGTGGTCGGCACCGCCTTCGCGTCCGCGGGAGCTCAGGCGGGGGCCTGGACCAGCGAGGAGATGCTGCCGATCATCTCGTCGATGCCGTTGCGCGTGCTCATGGGATTCAGCGGTCAGGACGGGAAGCAGGCCGTGCAGCACCTTCTCGCCGAGCTTCGCACCTAGCGGGGTTCATCCCCGCCGCCCGAACACTCCCGCGAACACCGCATGCACCAACGGCGCCACCGACACCGCCATGAGCACCGTGCCGAACACGACATCGGTCGAGCGCAGCAGGATGCCGCCGAGCAGCAGCCCCGCGAACAGCACCGCCGACACCACGCGCCGGCCGGTGCGCTCGAGGGCCGCGACCCGTCGCTCGAGCCGCGGATTCTGCACGGCGAGGTCGCCGTCCTCGAGCCGCGTCGTGAGGGAGTCGAGCCGCTGGGGGAGTCGGGCGAGGGTGGATGCCGCGGCGACGGCGCGCTTGGCGACATCCTGCAGCAGGTTGCCGCCCTCGGCGCTGATGAGTTTTGCGGAGTACGGCTCGACGGCGTCCCAGATGTTGAAGGCAGGGTCGAGCGAGCTGCACATGCCAGAGGTGAGCGACATCGCGCGGATGATGAGCAGGAAGTTCTCCGGGAACTGGAACGGCAGCGAGCGCACCAGGTCGCCGAACTCGTCGGCGAAGGCCTGGAACTCCCGCGGGTCGATCTGCTGCAGCTCGGCGAAGCCCATGCCGCCGAAGCGCCCGAACAGGGTCGTCATCGCGCGCTCGAGCTCGAGGGTGTCGGCGCCCGGCAGCAGCACTCCGACGTTGCGGATGCCGTCCACCATGCCCTTGCCGTCGCGGGCAGCGGCGGAGATGAGGAGCTGGCGCAGTCCCTGGCGCAGCGCGTCGGGCACCTCGCCCATCATGCCGAAGTCGACGAACGTGAACTTCCAGGGCGGTGCGGCCGTCGCATCCACTGCCTGATCGATCGGGGTGACGAAGATGTTGCCGGGGTGCGGGTCGGCGTGGAAGAAGCCGTGCACGAACAGCTGGTCGAACATGACCGCGGCGAACTCGGCCGCGACGTCCGCGGGATCGATGCCGGCCGCCCGCAGCGCAGCGACGTCGTTGATCTTGATCGCCGTGACATCCTGCAGCGTGAGCACGCGGCGCGTCGTGCGCTCCCAGACCAGCTCGGGCACGCTGACCCGCGGGTCGTCGGCGAACTGCTCGGCGAACCGTTCGGCGCTGGATGCCTCGTGCAGGTAGTCGATCTCGGCGAGGCTGATCGCGGCGAACTCCTCGGTGAGCGCGGGCACGTCCACGCGGTCGGACACCAGGCGCACGCGGCTGAGCCAGCGCGCGATGCGTCGGAGCGCACTGAGGTCGACGGCGACGATCTCACCGATGTCGGGCCGCTGCACCTTCACCACGACGTCGCGGAGGCCGGTGTCGTCGGCGTCCTGGTCCGAGAGCGTCGCCCGATGCGCCTGCCCCAGGGATGCCGCGGCCACCGGCACGCGGGTCGACGTACAGGAACGCCCGCTCGAGGGGCACCCCCAGCTCGGCCTCGGCCAGCGCCCGGATCTCGGCGAACGGCACCGCGGGCACCTCGTCCTGCAGGCCCTCGAGCTCCTTCGTGATCTCGGGCGGCAGCACGTCGAGTCGCGATGACATGAACTGGCCGACCTTGATCATGAGTCCGCCGAGGTCCACCGCGAGCACGTGGAACCGCTGGGCGATGCGCCGCAGCCGGGCGGGGCGTCCGCGGGCGGCGAGCCGCGACATCCCGAACCTGGGCAGCACGAGTTCGTACCACCACGTCTGCACCAGGTAGCGGGCCGCGAACCGCATGATCCTGCGGTAGCGGGCGCGCAGCCTCACGCTCTCACCGTCCTGGGCAAGGATGGCGTACAACTTGCGCCGCGCCTCGTCGAGCACGACGACCGCCTGCTCCACCTGCGCGGGGCTGCCGGAGCGGCCGACCTGCGCGGCGGCCTGGGCCAGCTCGACTCCCGCCTTCGGCAGGGCGCCGTGTCGCCCGGGCTCGCGAGCTGCTCCCGGCCTCCCACGGCGCGGACTTGTCGCCCGCGGCATCCGCGACCGCACGTCCCTCCTCGGTGAGCGAGTAGGTCTTACGTCCGTTCGACTCCTCGGCGCCGATCAGTCCCTCGTCGGCGAGCAGCTGGAGGGTCGGGTACACCGAGCCGGGGCTCGGCTTCCAGGCGCCGCCGCTGCGCTCCTCGATCTCGTGGATGATCTGGTAGCCGTGCATCGGCTTCTCGGCAAGCAGCGCAAGCACCGCAGCACGCACGTCGCCGCGACCCATGCGCGGGCCGACCTTGCGCTCGAACTGCCCGCGCAGCTGCTCCATCGCCTCCCAGATCGCCGGGCCTGGCCAGCCATCGGCACCGCCGCCGCGCCCTTGCCCGAATGTCTGACCCGTGGATGACCCGTGCATGATGACCTCCTGACGCGCCGTGGCCCGAGCGGGCTCAGCGATACTCAACGATATATCGGTGAGTATCGGAAGGGAAGTGCCTAGCGTCGCAGCCGTAGCGTGCGGGCCGCCGGCTCCTCCGGCAGCTCGAGCACGAGCTCGCCCGCGGCAGCATCCCAGCGCACGTCGGTCGGAAGGCTGGTCGGGAACACCACGTCCACCTCGAGCGCGTGCCCGGCGTGCCGGGGGAGCGGGAGGCGCACGGCGGTTGGGCCCGACCGTCGCCATACGGTGACGAGCTCGCCCTCGTCGTCGCGCATCCCGAGGGCGACCACCGGATCGTGCCAGCCGGGCAGCCCGAGCGGCCAGAACGGCAGCGCCGCGGCGGAGCCGCGCGCGCGTCACTCGGTACGCCGCCATCGCTTCCTGCACGAGCGCCATCTGCGGATCCGACAGCCGGTGGATCTGCCCGGCGAGGTGCACACGGCCGAGCAGCGGGCTCGCGAGCGAGAACGCGATGCGCTCGTCGGACCACGAGGGATCCGGGTATGCCCACACCGCTCCCTGCTCCGGCGTGACCGCGGTCGGCGCCGCGGCGGCGATCGCGGCGGTGAACAGTGGATCCTGGTTGTCGCTGGTGGACTGCACGGGATGCACGGCGAGCGTCGCGGCATCCATTCGCTGTCCACCGCTCGAGCAGCTCTCGATCACGAGGCCGGGGTGGCGGTCCATGAGGTCTCGCACCCAGTCGAGCAGCGCGCGCTGGTGACCGAACTGCCCGTCGCCGGGGCTGTCGGCGTTCACGTCGGTGCCCTGCGTGACGTCCATGTTGTAGTCGAACTTGAGGTAGCCAAGCCCGAGGTCGGTGATGAGCGTCTCGACCGCGCCGTCGATGTGGGCGAGGGCGGCGGGATGCCGGAGGTCGAGCTGGTAGCGACCGGACTCGATGACGCGCTGCCCGTCGCGCTGGAAGAACGCCTCGGCGGGCAGCTCGTCGGCCACGGGACTCGCGACCGACACCACCTCGGGCTCGAGCCAGAGACCGGGCACCATGCCGGCGTCGCGCATGAGCGTGGTCATTGCGGCCAGGCCGTCCGGGAAGCGCCGCGTCGAGGGAACCCAGTGGCCGAGGTCGTTCCACCACGTCGCGCCGTCGGTGTACCAACCGGAGTCCATGCAGTAGATCTCCGCGCCCGCGCGAGCGGCCGCGTCGATGAACGGCGGCATGTTCTCGTCGGTCGGGTCGCCCATGAGCGCGTTCATGTAGTCGTTGACGATCACCGGCAGGGCGTCGTGGTCAGGATGCGGTCGCCGCGTTCGGCGTCGCGCTTGGGTGAGCGCCCCGAAGAGGTCGTCGTCGTCGCCACCGAGCACGAGAGTGGCCGGCACGGAGCGGAACCGCTCGCCGGGCTCGAGCCGTCGCATCCACGACGCACTCTGATCGGTTGGACCGCTGACGACCACGAAGAGCGCGTCTCCCTGGTCGCCCAGCTCCCAGCGCCACGCGCCGTTGTGCTCGACCTGCCAGAGCAGCGATCGCCGCTCGGTGCGCGATCGGAGGATGCCCATCGGCAAGTGGCCGCCGGTCGACCAACTGCCGCGCTGGCCGAGTGCGAACGACGCACGCGAGCTCTGGATGTCCCACCCGGGAAGTCCCATGTCATCGAGCCCGAGTTCGGCGGGGGTGCGCGCCTGCCACACGGCTTCGCGGAACCACGTGTTGTGCGCGAAGCCCACCTCGTGGTCGTGCCACCACTGCGAACCCGGCGCCGAGATGCCGCCGAGCGCGACGGACGAGACCGCCCGCAGCTCGACCGCCCTGTCGCCGGCGACGACCTCGGTGTCGCAGCGCGCGATGGGGAGGTCGGGCCAGGCCGACCAGCGTGAGATCACGAGGATGCCGGAGCGCTCGTCCCGCGCCGTCACCTCGAGGTGGGCCATGCCGCCCTCATCCCAGCTCCGGTGGTCCACCGCGCGCAGTCGGCGACCGACCGCGCTGCCGGCGAGGCGCTCGGACGAGTTGGCGGCCGACCCCTCACCGCCGAGGTGGATCTCGGCGATGGGCAGACCCGTCGACGGAGCAGACTCGCGGTGGTCGCCCACGGCGACGAACCGGCGCACCATCGGCGGCGCGTCCGGGCGCACGTCCACATCGAGTTCGAGCGCGCCCGGGCGCCAGCGGATGGTGTCAGAGTCCAGCATGATCACGCTCCCGCGACGTCGAGGATGAGCTCGACTGGGTCTGCACCAACGTCCACGACGATGTCGGCGCTGCCACCAGCGAAGGCGAAGCCGGAGCCGGCGTGCAGTCGCACCGACTGGTCGGGCTTCAACCAGGCGACCTCCGGTCGACGACGCAGCACGACCCGCCCGCCGTCGGCGCGCCACTCGAGCCGCTCGACGACGATGCCGCCCCGGCCGGTGAGACCCGTGATGGATCCGCTGGCCCGCCACTGGTCTGGCAATGCGGGCAAGAGGATCGCGCTGTCGAGGGTGGATGAGAACAGCATGCTCGCGACCAGCGACGGCAGCCCGCCACTCGGATCGAGATTGAAGATGCGGCCCGCGTCATGTGTGGTCGTGAGTGCCGGCGTCCAGTGATCGACCGCAAGCCACTCGACGCACACCAGCGCCGCGTCCGCGTCGCCGAGTGCTGCGGCGGCCTGCCCGAGTTGCACGAGTCCGAACGCCATCTCCATTCGTCCGGGAGGTCCGGTCGGAGCTTCAGCGCGCCACGCGATCTTCGCGGCGATCGTCGCCGACGCGGCGGCGCGAAGCTCCCGAGCGCGGCTGCCGTCGCCCACGAATGCCTCGTCCACTTCGTACCAGAGGGGGTAGAGCTGCGAGACGTGCCGGTGGGCGATGTTCTCGGGCCAGGCCGGGTCGATCCATTCCGCGAGGGTGCCATCGCCCGCGACGCGGTACGGCGGCAGGTCAGCGACGAGCCGTTGCCAGCGCTCGTCGAGTGAGTGGTCGCCGATCGCGGCCGCGAGCACGAGCGCGCTCCGGGCTGCATCACGGAGGATCGCGACATCCATGGTCGGGTCCGCCACCAACGGCGAGCCGCCCGGAACCGGTGAGTTCTCAGGCGAGTATCCGGGGATGATCCGGCGGACACCATCCACCATCAGGGTCGAGTTCTCGGCGAATTCGAGTACGCCCTCGACCAACTCCCACAACTGGTCGTCGACCACCGACCGGTCACCCGTGGTCGATACGAGGTCGGCGGCGAAGCGGAGCACCCATCCTCCACAGCCGACCCAGAAGATGTGCGGGTAGGGAGCGCCGAAGTGGTTGGCCCGCCCGTGGTCGGACATCCGGGCGGGCAGCATCATGCCGCTGACCCCGAAGATGTTGCGCGCGTTGTCGCGGTAGTCGTCGAGGTACGGCAGCACGAGTCGAAGCAACGAGCGAGCGAGTTCTGGGGTTCCCGTCGGGATCAGGCTCGCGATCCCGCCGTTCTGCACATTGCCGTTCATGGTGAAGTCGGCCGACCAAGCCGGTGACCACGTGCCCTGCCAGACACCCTGCAGCGTCGGCGGCAGTTCACCCGTGGCGCTGATGGCATTGCTTCTCCCAGAGAGGTAGGCGGTCTCGACCACCCTCAGTCGAGCCGCCGCGTCGCCGGTGCGAGCGCGCCGCCACAGCTCGTCCGTCGTGTTCGCCGCGTCGCCAGCAAGGTCGAGCACCGAGCGGCGAACGAGCTCGCCGTGGGTCTGCGCCTGACCCTCCCGCAACGAGTCCCAGTCGGTGGAGACCCGAGCAGGCTCAGCACTCCAGGCAGTGGATGGCGCCACCGCGACATCCACGGAGAGTACGACTCGCCCGCCGCCGGGTACCTCCACCGAAGACCGGAGGGAATCGTCGCGCTCGCCCGACTGCCATTCGCCAGCACCAGCGACCGACGTCGTCGCCACGATCTCATCGTCGCCCGCGCCCGTGGCCCGGAGGACGCCGACGGCGCCCGGTTGGGCTTCGGAACGGACGATGGCCGAATAGTCACCCGCGCCGGTTGGCGCACTTTCGGTGGCCTCCCGTGAGATCGCGAGCTCGAGTTCGAACACGGCGGGGCGCTCCGCTTCGAGCGCGAGTGCCACCGTCTCCGTGCCACGTGGCGCGAGCATGCGCACGGCGACGCGACCGCCCTGCGGGTCATCCCACTCGACTCCCGCCTCGCCATGCTCGAGGTCGATGCGGCGGACCGTCGACTCGGCACCGGTCGCGGTCGAGCGAATGGTGAGCGTCGCACAGATGGCGAGCGGGTTCGTCCAGATCAGCGTGTCGAAGCCGACCTCGTTTGCAGCCGTCATCATCAACTTCGTGGCCAGCTCGTTGTCGCCGCGGAGGATCGCCTGCCGGATGCCGTCGAGCGCGTCAGCAATCCTGGGCGCCTCAGGGGCCGGGTTCGCCGGAAGGAAGAACCGCTCGTGCGAGACGGAGAGCGTCAGGGCGCCGGGGGCGCCGAACAACAGCCCACCGACGCGCCCGCTCCCGACGACCAGACCCGATTCCCAGGTCGGGGCGGAGGAGTCGCTGGAGAAGGCTTCGAGGCCCGAGGCCGTCGTCATCGCGTTCGTGCCGGACTGGTCATCGTTGCTCATGATGGGATCTCCTCGGTCTCCACGTACTCCCGTGCCAACGCTGCCGGATCCTGCCCTTCGCGAACGGGAAGCACGCGGTAGAGGAGGCGGTATGGTCCCTTGGCTGGTGTGTTGCTGTACTGCTCCGGGCGCGTCAGCAGGTCCCAGTTGCCGCCGAGGAGGCCTTCCTGCGCAGCGTCGACGCGCACGACTGTCCGCCACGATTCCGGCACCTCGTGCCAGTGACGGTGTCCGGCGAGTTCATCTGGACTGTTCGGTTGGGCGTTGAGGTACATGCTTCCTCCAGCCACCAGCAGCACTCCAGTACCGGCGTCGTCGGTGAGGGCAGCCCAGCGGGTGTCGGCCTTGTTCCCACTCTCCTGCGGTCGGCTGTATCGGGTGACCTGGTCCGCGACCGATCCCGAGTAGCGTCCGAGGAATGCTGAACTCAGCCGGTCGATGGTCGACTCCCACGGGCCGCGTCCGTACCATTCGATGGTTGCGAACTCGGGCCGAAGCCCGAATGAAGTCCCGATGACCTGCGGGTTCGGGGTGCCTGGAACCGGCTCGAAGGTCGACAGCACGTCCACCTGCCCGTTGCCGTAGATCGTGTAGACGATCGACTGGGGCGACGTCGTGATGCGGTCGTCTGGACGGAACGGCATCGTGGTCGTGACGCTCCCGCGCACGGTGACCCGCACACCACCCGGGATGGACGACGATGCAATCTCGCTGATCGCCCAGTCTTCACCGACGCCGCGCCACGGCCCCGATGGCTCCGGAAACTTCGCTCTGAATTCAGGGATCGACAGCTCCGGATCATTCGGAGCACGCCAGTAGTTCGGCATCAGGTCGCTTGCCAGCATCTCGCGGCCGTCGTAGTGCAACGACGTCAGCCGACCGTTGGAGCGGTCGATGCGCACCGCATAGCCGTCGCCAGAGACCTCGATCATCCCCTCGGTCTCGCGGAGTTGCGGCGAGGCCAACTCCGCCGATGAGCTTGGCGAGAGGGTGGGAGCAACGACGGGAAGAGCGAACTGTGCCCTGGCCACGATGTGACCCGCTTCCGCCCAGGGGGTAGGAGCGTCGAGAACGATCGAGAGCTCCAGCCGGTATTCGGAACCGGCCCGCAGCTGCTCCGGCAGCGAGCCCGGAAGTGTGATGTCCGCGCTGTGCAAGGGTCCGATCGAGAGCTGAGGCCCAAGGATCGTTCCGCTGCTGATCGCAACCCCGTCCTCAGTGACCGCCCAGTGCAGCCGGTGCCCATCCAAGCTCGTGAACAGGTACTCGTTCGTGATCCTGATGGTCGCGGCATCCAGGTCCAGGGGCGTGAAGCTCACTGGTTGGTAGGCCAGCTTGGCCTCCTCCAGCTTCGGTGTCGGTGTTCGGTCGGCAAGCAGCAGGCCACTCATGTGTGCGCCCTCTTCGTTGGGATCGTCGCCCCAATCGCCGCCGTAGGCGAGGAATTCCTCACCCGGCCGTCCCGGGATCTCCCACCACAGCCCCTTGTCGGCCCAGTCCCAAAGGAAGCCGCCCAAGACCTGGCCCGGATGTTCGCGGATGGCCGCCCACGTTTCATCCAGGTAGCCAGACGTGTTCCCCTGGCTGAACGCGTACTCGATGAGCACGTAGGGCCTCGGATCGCGGCCGGCCCGCTCGATCAACTTGTGCACCGGCGGGTAGAAGTCGCCGTCGAAATCGGAGATGTCCGACGGGACGACCCACGAGCCGGAGCCGTTCGGATCCTGATAGCTCACCGGCCGGGTCGGGTCGTACCCCTTGGCCCAGTCGTACATGGCCTTCAGGTTCGAGCCGACTCCCGACTCGTTGCCGATGGACCAGGCGATCACGCTCGCGTGGTTCTTGTCCCGGTCGACCATGTTCCGCATCCGCCACAGCAAGGGCGCTCGAAGTTCTGGACGGTCGCCCGGGATGTTCGGTCGCCCGTCAGCGTCGATGCGGTTGATGTGGCTCTCGTTGTTCGCCTCGTCGAACACGTACAGTCCGTACTCGTCGGCGAGTTCGTACCACCGCGGGTCGTTCGGGTAGTGGGAGGTGCGGACCGCGTTGATGTTGTACTGCTTCATCAGCGTGATATCGGCGATCATGTCGGCCAAGCTGAGGGTGCGACCGGTCCGCGGACTCCACTCGTGCCGATTGACGCCTCGAAGCGAGAGCGCCTGCCCATTGATCCGGTACACACCGTCGACGATCTCGACTCGGCGGAAGCCGACGCGGGTGGAGACTCGATCCACGACCGACCCATTCGCGTCGCAGAGCTCGACGACCAGGGTGTACAGGTTCGGGTGCTCAGCGGACCAGAGCCGAGGCGACACCACTGGCTCCGTCAGCGCCGCGGTTGCGTCCTGGCCGGGAGCCACCGGTTCAACCGGCGCGGATTGTGACCAGACTTCGACGGCCCCAGCATCCGTTCCGTCGAAGAGCGTCGCCCGCACCTCGAGGGCCTCCCCGGTGCGCGTGCCGGCGGGGTCGCGCACCTCGACGCTCAGCTCGAGGGCGGCCTCGGAGAAGTCGTCAGCGAGCGACGTTCTGACGGTGAAGTCGCGAATGAGGACCGGCGGGCGGGACAGCAAAAGCACACTGCGAAAGATGCCCGAGAGCCGCACATTGTCCTGGTTCTCCAGGTAGGAGCCTGACGACCACCGGTACACCTCGACGGCGAGCACATTGTGCCCGCTTCGCACGTACGGGGTCAGGTCGAATTCGCCACGGGTGTAACTGTCTTCGCGGTACCCGATGCGCTGGCCGTTGATCCAGACGTAGTACGCGGATTCCACGCCTTCGAACTGGATGAACGTTCGACGTCCGGCCCAGTCGTCAGGGAGCTCGAAGGTCGTCCGGTACTGGCCGACCGGGTTGTAGCGCGTCGGGGCGTGCGGGTAGTCGCCGGTGGGAGCGGGTTGTTCGTTCTTGCCGTTCGCGCCGGTCCAAGGCAGCACCGTGTTGGTGCCGATCGGGTAGTCGTACCCGTGCAGCTGCCAACTCGAGGGAACCGGGAGGAGATCCCACTCCGAATCGTCGACGTTCTCGTCCGCGAAATCAGGCAGCCGCGATTCCGGGTTCGGCGACCACCGGAACCTCCAGTCTCCATCGAGGCTGACCCGGAAGGCTGATTCCGAGCGATCGGCCCGCACCGCCTGTGTCAGCGTGTCGTACGTCACGAGCGTGGCATGAGCGGGTTCGCTTCCCCACTCGTAGACGGCGGGGTCGTTCCAGTCGGGCGCGTTCATTGTCTCCTCGAATCCGGCCACGGTGCAGTACTCGTGGTGGTGCGGTGCAAGCTGAACGGGCGCGGCCGAATGGACCGCGCCCGTTCAGTGAGTGTTGCTACTGGTCGTACGCCTTCTGCCAAATCTCGAGGTAGCGGTCTACTCCGAGACCGGCCAGACCGTCGAGGTAGGCCTGCCAGTCGCCATCGTTGTTCGGGTCACGAACACCGGTGACGAACTCGGCTGTCGACGTCGCAACATAGCTCTCGATATTGGTCTGGAGCGTCGAGAGTTCGCTGGCGTCCTCATTCGCAACCCAGAGGTTCCAGTACGGGAACAGCGCGTCGGACTCCAGGCCATCGTAGGGCACGGTGGCCTCGAAGAACCTCCGCTCAGCCCCGGCATTGGTGTAGATCTCGAGCGGCTGCACCTGTCGGTTCCGCCATTCCTCGGTGTCGAACACCTGGGTCATCGGGCCCCAGTTGCCGTTGTAGTCCGCTTCGTTCTCCTCGTCCAACGGCAGGTCGACGATGCTCGGCTCGAGCGTCTGGTCGAGCGCGATTTCGCCCTCCTCCGGCAAGCGATAACCGATGCCCTCCTCGCCGAACTGTGAACGAAGGTGGCCTTCCGGCGTGAACAGGTAGTTCATGATCTCCATGATGACCTTCTGCTCACTTTCGTCGGCTGCCTTCGTGACGACGAACGTCCCGCCCGGCACGCTCGGCAGCTGATATGTGGCGATTTGACCCTCGGCACCATTGAGCGGCGGGATCGTGTCGTACATGTTCTCGCGACCGTCCGGTGACGCTGGGACGAAGCTCACGAAGATGGCGGGGTGCATGATGGTGGCACCTCCCAAGAGAATGGCTTCGGCAGAGTTGCCGGTGGCCTGCATCGCATCATCCCCCTGCGAGAACGACGCGGGGTCGAAGAGGCCGGCAGCCCACATCTTGTTCAGGAACTTCAGACCCTCTCGCCAGCCATCCTGCATCGGCTGCATCTGCACGGTGTCGCCGTCGAGCCCGAGGGAAACGGGCTGGCCGTTCGCGCCTGCTCCAGTGTTGAACGAGTTCTGGATGAACGCGTTCATGATGTAGGGCACGATCGACCACTGCGCGGTGCCGGTGATCGGGATCTCGTCGGCGATGCCGTTGCCGTTCGGGTCCTGTGTCTTGAACGCCATCATCACATCGAAGAACTCGTCGGGCGTCGTCGGCACCTCAAGGCCGAGGGTCTCGAGCCAATGCGAGTTGATCCAGAACTTGTACGGATACGAGCAGTGGAAGCAGTCGTTCCACTGCGGCAGGCCCCAGATGTTGCCGTCGGGAGCGGTGGCGAGTTCGGCGAACGCGGGCTCGACCTCGAGCGCGTCGGCGATGTCTGGTGCGTACTCGTCGATCAGGTCGTTCAACGGAAGGATCAGGCCCTGGTCGCCGTAGCGCTGGAGCTCAGCCTTGCTGAACTGCGACGCCCATGACACCAGCATGTACGCCTCGGGCAAATCACCGCCCGCGAGCGAGATCTGTCGAGCTTCGTTCGCTGCTCCAGACTCGTAGCCGGTCGTCTCGAACTGAATGTCGACGCCGAACTTCTCCTCGACGAGCTTGGTGAACGAGTTGGTGTTGAGGTCCATCTGGCCGCCCTGTGAGGCGAAGATGGTGATGACCTTCTGGTCATCCTCGGCGCTCGGTGCGCAGCCAGCGAGGACGACGCCCAACGCCGCGATGGCCGCGATTCCGGCGATCGAGCGACGACGTCGTCGCAGTGTGTCGGATAGTGCCTGTGTGTTCACGGTCTTGCCTTTCTGTGGTTGGAGGTGCTGATCGGAATGTGCAGAGATGGAACAGGACACGCGCGCGCTGCCGCGGCGCATCAGCCCTTGACGGCGCCCACAAGAATTCCCTTGTTGAAGAATCGAGCGACGAAGGGGTACACGAGCATCACCGGCACGGTCGAGATGACGATGAGCGAATACTTGAGAAGGCTGGCGAGTTGCTGCCGTTCCATGGCGGCCGCGGCATCCATCCCAGGGGCTGACTGGTTGAGGATCAGAACATTCCGCAGCACGAGCTGGAGCGGATACAGATCCTCGTCTCGGAGATAGAGCAGTGCATCGAAGTACGAGTTCCACTGGTAGATCGCGTACATGAGCGCAATCACGGCGAGCAACGGCTTGGAGAGCGGGATCACCGTCGAGAACAGGAAGCGCAGGTCACTGGCGCCGTCGAGCTGCGCCGCTTCGTAGAGCTCGTCCGGGATCGACGTTCGGAAGAAGGCGACGGCGATAATGACCTGCCACACACCGACGGCCTGCGGAAGGATGAGCGCCCACCGCGTGTCGAGCAGGCCGAGGTTCTGCACGACGAGGTACGTCGGGATGATGCCGCCGGCGAACAGCATGGTGAACACGACGAACAGCGTGATGCCGCGGCGGCCCCAGAATTCCTTGCGGGACAGGGGATACGCGATTGCGACGGTGAGCACAAGGCTGATCGCCGTTCCCGCGAGCGTGTAGATGAACGAGTTGGTGAACCCCGTGACGATCGAGTCGTCGCTCAGGGCCTTCTGATACCCGAGGAGGGTGAAGTCGATCGGCCAGAAGGTGACCCTCCCCGATGACACCGCAAGCGGGTCGCTGAACGAACTCGCCACGATGTAGAGCAGCGGGAGCAGCACGACCAGCAGGAACGTGGTCAGCAGCACGTAGACGCCGACCATGAAGATGCGGTCGCCCGTCGTGTTCTTGATGCGCTTCGAACGGTGCGCGAGCACCTTGGCCGACCGCGCCTGTGCCGACTGCGACTTCGCGGGGCTCGATGTCGTCTTCGGCCGCTCGTTCACCGTCTCGTTTACCACAGTCCATTTCCCGTCAGTCGCTTGACCAGGGCGTTGACTCCGAGCAGGAGCACGAGGTTGATCACACCGTTGAACAGTCCGATGGCCGCCGCTTGGCTGAAATCGGCGCTGAGCAGTCCGACCTTGTACGTGTACGTCGGGATGATCTCCGACTGCGAGATGTTGAGGCTGTTCTGGAACAGGTAGGCCTTCTCGAACCCAATCGCCATCACGTTGCCGACTCCGAGCACGAGAATGATCACCGCGGTGGGCAGAATTCCGGGAATGTCGACGTGGACGATCTTCTGCCACCGGCTAGCGCCGTCGACCCTCACCGCTTCGTACAGCGTGGGATCGATACCGGCCAGCGCGGCGAGGTAGATCACCGCCGAGTACCCCATGGTCTGCCAGACGTCGGTGAAAACGTAGATGTGTCTGAAGTAGTCGGGGTCGCTGAGGAAGTCGATCGTGCCGAGACCGAAGAACTGGGTGACGTCGCCCGCCAGGCCGAGGCGGGGTGACAGGAACAGGATCGTCATCGAAACGACGACGACCGTCGAGATGAAGTAGGGCGCGTAGGTCACCATCTGCACGGTGTTCTTGAAGAACTTCAGCCGCACCTCGTTCAGGGCGAGCGCCAGAATGATGGGAACCGGGAAGCTCGCGAGCACGACGTATCCCGAAAGCAGGAACGTATTGCGCAGCACCGGCCAGAAGATCGGGTTGTTGAAGAAGCGCTCGAAGTGCTTGAGCCCAGCCCAATCGCTACCCCACACCCCGTCGACGACGTTGTAGTCCTTGAAGGCGATGACGGTGTTCGCCATCGGGATGTACTTGAAGATGATGAAGTACGCGAGCGGGATCAGGATGAGCAGGTACAGCTGCCAGTGACGGCGCAGGCTTCGCTTGGCTCCGGGCCACCCGGTCATCTTGCGGTCACGCAAGTTGCGGGTCACGCCGCCGACATCCAGGCCGACGCCGCTCGTTGGCATCACCACGATCGGCCCTCCCCGTCGACGAACGCCGGGAGCGGCGTGCCGCTCAGCACACACCACGTTCCTGAAGCGCTCATTCGTGAGGTTCCTCTCTGCTGCATTGCAGGCTCAAGATTCACCATAATCATCTGATCAATCTCTTGTCAACGTTGTAGTTTAGAAACCAGTGGTTCAAGAGATCGTGATCTTGGCTGGGAGGAATTGTGGCTGTGTTGAACGGGACTTGACCTCGAATCGGCCCAAAGGTCTGATGTTTACAGGTGAAGCCCGAACGGGACCAGGCGGAAATCGAAAGGCAGCAGGCTAGCAATGCAACGACAACTTTCTCCGTATCCGTGGGAACATCGCCTCCAGGAGGCGGGTGGCACCAGCGACTTCGAGTCGGTCGTGCTCCCACACGACGCGGTGCTCAGGTCACAGCGCGTGGACGATCCAGCCCAGCAGGCGTCGGGTTACTTTCCTCGCGGGGCGTGGGAGTACCGCACACGGTTTGCCGCACCAACCGAGTGGCGCGACCGGCACGTCGTGCTCGAGTTCGAGGCCATCCACCGGTCAGCGGCTGTGTACGTGAACGGTGATCTCGCGGTGCGACGACCCTCCGGTACGTCCGCCATCACGGTCGAGCTGGATCAGTACCTGCGCTATGGCGGTGACAACGAGATCGTGGTGCAAGCGCGATCGGACCGCGACGCGAGGTGGTACACCGGCGGTGGCATCATCCGCCCGGCGCATCTTGCGATCGGTCCGCGCGTGCACGTGCCGATCGACGGCATCGTCGTGACGACGCCCGAGCACGACGTCGACGCCTCGGTCGTGCAGGTGGTGACCATCGTGCGCAACATGGAGCCCGTGCCGGCGGTCCGGCGACTCGAGACGAGCATCGTCGGACCCTCCGGAGAGACCGTCGGAGTCGACCGCACGAGGGTCAGCATTCCGGCTGGCGGCACGACCGAGGTCAGTCAGCGCATCCTCGTCATGGCACCACGGCGTTGGTCGGTGGACACGCCCGACCTGTATCGGGTCGATTCGCGACTCAGTTCGTCGAGCAGCGATGGCGCCGCCGACCAGGAGGATCGGAGCCAGGTGCTGTTCGGCATCCGGTCGCTGCAATTGGATGCCGCGCGCGGCTTGCGCATCAATGGGGCTCCCGTGAAACTGCGCGGCGCCTGCGTGCACGCCGACAACGGCGTGATCGGCGCGGCGACCTTCGACGCAGCCGAGGAACGTCGAGTCGCGGTGCTCAAGTCAGCGGGCTTCAACGCGATCCGCAGCGCGCACCAGCCGATGAGTCGCGCGATGCTCGATGCGTGCGACCGTCTGGGTGTGCTCGTGATGGACGAGCTGACCGATGTCTGGACCAGGGCGAAGTCGCCGGAGGACGGCGCTGATCACTTCACGGACTGGTGGCAACGCGACCTCGAGGCGATGGTGGTGAAGGACCGCAATCACCCGAGCGTGATCATCTACTCGATCGGCAACGAGATCCCGGAAGCCGCGACGCGCAGCGGCTCCGAGTTGACGAGGGCGATGACGGCCGCGACGCGCCGGCTCGATCCCACGCGGTACGTGACGGCCGCGGTCAACGGCGCCCTGTTCGTGATGGATGGCGCAGCCGCAGTCGAACCGGAACTGCTCGGCGGGGCATCCCTCGATCCCGTTGTGGAGATCAACGGGGCAACGATGAGCCTCGAGGACCGGATGAACGCGCTCGCGATCACCGATGCGGTCACCGAACTCACGGAAGAGGCCTACGGAGCGCCCGACATCGCGGGGATGAACTACCAGGACGCCCGGTACGAACTCGATCGCGAACGCTTCCCGAACCGGGTCATCGTCGGATCCGAGACCTTCCCCACCAAGATCGACCGGCTCTGGGCGCTGGTGGATGCCAACCCGCACGTCATCGGCGACTTCACCTGGACGGGCTGGGACTACCTCGGAGAACCCGGCCTCGGTCGGATGCAGTACCGGGAGGACCCGTCAGGCGGCGCGCTGGGCGCGTACCCGTTCCTGATCTCGGGTGCTGGTGACATCGATATCACCGGCGAGCGGCGCCCGGCTTCGTACTACCGGGAGATCGTGTTCGGGCTGCGGGCCGAGCCCTACCTCGCCGTCAGGCGACCGCACACGCGCGGCAAGACCGCGCAGTCTGCGCCGTGGTCGTGGACGGACAGCATTTGCTCGTGGACCTGGGCGGACCCCGGCGGCGAACCCATGGAGGTCGAGGTGTACAGCGACGCGCCCGAGGTCGAGCTCCTGCTCGATGGCCGATCCCTGGGGCGTCGGCCGGCCGGACCCGATCATCGGTACCGCGCCGTGTTCGAGGTGGAGTACGCTCCGGGGCAGCTCGAGGCTGCTGCGATCCGCGACGGTACCGCCGCGGAGCGCACGGTGTTGCGAACCGCTGGCGCGGACCGCAGGCTTGCACTGACCGCCGAGCGCCCCGACATCGCAATCGATGGCCGGGACCTCGCGTTCGTGGCCGTCGAGCTTGTGGCCGACGGCATCCGCGCGACCGATGCCGACGTCGAGGTCGAGCTGCAGATCGACGGTCCGGGTGCGCTCCAGGGCTTCGGGAGTGCGGCGTTCGCGACGGAGGAATCGTTCGCCGACGCGCGGCACCGGCTGCACGACGGGCGCGCGCTCGCGGTCATCCGCCCGACCGCTGCCGGACTCATCACGGTGACGGCGTCGGCCTTCGGGTTCGCGGCCATCTCGGTCGAGCTCGACGCGAGCTGAGCCCATCAGCGTCATCCGCAGGGCGTGGAACGCGGTCGCGGCGTCGGCGCCCGCAACTGCCCCTAGCGCCGCACCGGGTCCGTCGCATCCAGCAGCCCGAGGTCCGCTCGTGTCGGGTAGCTCTCCCAGTCGCCGGGGCCGAGGCACGCGAACGCTCCGCAGCGCACGGCGGTCGCCAGGCGCTCCTGCACCGGCGCATCCACCAGCAGCTCGGCGAGGTAGCCCGCGACGAACGCGTCGCCCGCGCCGACGGTGTCGACGGGGTCGATGGGGATGGCGGGGAGGTCATGCCGTTCGCCGTCGATGAGCGCGTGGCATCCACGCGCTCCGAGCTTGACGATCACCTGGCTCGGACCGAGCGCAGCGAGCCGCTCGGCCATCAGCGCGGGCTCACCGTCGTCGACGATCAGGCGGGCCTCGTCGTCGCCCGCGAAGAGGATCGTTGCCTTGGCCGCGAGGCGCGAGGTACTCGCGCGCGGCGTCATCGTGGCGGCCAGAGCGTCGCGCGATGGTTGAGGTCGAACGACACCGGCACGCCTGCGTCGACCGCGAGGTCGACGGCGGCGTGCACGGCGGCCGCGGCGCTCGCCGACAGGGCTGGCGTGATGCCCGTGACGTGCAGCACCCGCGCGGAACGGATCAGCTCGGCATCCAGATCGCCTGGCTCGAGCCGGCTGCCGGCACTGCCGGAGCGATAGTACGAGACACTCGTGGATGCCGGGGTGCGCCGCTCCTTCACCATCAGCCCGGTGCGCGCGCCGTCGTCCACAATGGCGTGCACCCCGAGGCGCTCCGCGTGCAACTCGCGCACGATCCGCGCGCCCAGGCCGTCCGCTCCGACGCGCCCGATCCATGCCGCACGACCGCCGAGACGCGCCACGCCGATCGCGACATTGCTCTCGGCGCCGCCGATCGACAGGCCGAACTCGTTCACCTGCGCGAGTGACCCGACTGCGTCCGGGCGGAACAGCGCCATCGTCTCGCCGAGGGTGACGACGCCGCTCGACTTCGAACGGTCACTCACCGGCGCCCAATCATCATGCGATGGCCGCAACGGCGGCTGCGGTGCGGCGCCGGATCTCATCGAAGTCGCCGGCCGCGATCAGGTCGCGCGGCGCCATCCAGCTGCCGCTGATCGCTGGCACCGACGGATGCGCGAGGTACTCGGCGGCGTTGTCTGCGGTCACGCCGCCGCTCGGCACGAACCCGACGCCGCCGAACGGCGCGGCGAGCGCGTCGATCGTGCGCAGCCCGCCGAGCTGGCCGGCGGGGAAGAACTTCACGACGTCGACCCCACGGCCCACGGCGTGCTGCACCTCGGTCGCGGTCGCGACGCCGGGCAGGATGCCGACGCCGAGCGTGCTCGGCCAGCCCCACCAGGTCACCGTCGAAGCCTGGACTCACGATGAAGCGCGCGCCGGCGTCGACGACGCGCTCGCAGATCATTGGCCGAGAGCACGGTGCCGGCGCCCACCGTGAACCCCGGGATGCCCGCGACTGCCGCGATCGCCTCGAGCGCCGCGGGCGTGCGCAGCGTGATCTCGGCGCAGCGGATGCCGCCTTCGGCGAGCGCACCGACGAGGTCGCTCGCGGCGCCGGCATCGTCGATCATGATCACCGGCACGATCCGGTGGTCGGCGAGCAGCTCCCGCATCGTCATCGTCCGAGCCAACCGCCGTCGACGGGCAGCACGACACCCGACACGTAGTCCGACGCGCGGGATGCGAGGAAGACCGTCGCACCACCGAGATCGGAGGCGCTGCCCCACCGGCCCGCGGGGATGCGATCGAGGATCGCCTTGGAGCGCGTCGGGTCATCCTGCAGAGCCTGCGTGTTGTCGGTCGCGATGTAGCCGGGCGCGATCGCGTTGACGTTGACCCCGCGGCTGGTCCACTCGTTGGCGAGTGCCTTGGTGAGGCCGGCGATGCCCGACTTGGCGGCCGTGTAGCCGGGCACGTTGATGCCGCCCTGGAAGCTCAGCAGCGACGCCGTGAAGATCACCTTGCCGCGTCCGCGCTCGAGCATGCCCCGCCCGACGGCCTGGGTGAGGGCGAACTGGCTGGTCAGGTTGACCTGCAGCACGCGATCCCACGCGTCGAGCGGGTGGTCGGCCGCGGGCGCGCGCTCGATCGTTCCCGCGTTGTTGACGAGGATGTCGACGCGTCGCCCAGCCAGCTCGGCACCGAGCCGCGCGACGGCGTCCGCGTCGGCGAAGTCGCACGCGATGCCCTCGAAGCTGCGGCCGGTCGCCGTGACCGCGGCCTCGATCGCGCTGCCGGACGCCTCGAGCGTCGCGCTGACGCCGATGATGTCGGCACCCGCACTCGCGAGGGCCTCGGCCATGGCGAATCCGATGCCGCGCCGGGCTCCGGTGACGACGGCGGTCAGGCCGGTGAGGTCGAACAGGTCGCTCATGCCTGGCCCGCGACATCCACGAGGATCTTCATCGCGCGACCTGCTTCGAGGTCGGCGAACGCGTCCTGGGTGGCCGACAGGGGCACGATGCTCGTGATGAGCACGTCAGACGGGATGACGCCGCGCGCGACCAGTTCGACTGCGGTTTCGAAGTCCTGCCGCTGGTAGACCCGGGCCCCGAGGATGCTCAGCTCGCGCCAGAACACTCGCTGCAGGTTGATCTCGCGCGGCGTCGGATGGATCGCGACCACCACGATCGTGCCGCGCACCTTCGCGAGGGCGGTCGCACCGAGCACGGCCGCCGCCGCGCCCGACACCTCGAACACGACGTCGGCGCCGGCACCGCCGGTCCACTCCTCGACCCACGCGACCTGGTCGGTCTCGCGCGGGTCGAGCGTCTCGAAGCCCATCGACTCGATCTGCGCCCTGCGGTTGGCGTCGAGCTCGATGACCGCGACCTCGCCACCGAACTCCCTGGCCACCGACGCGATGAGCACGCCGATCGGGCCGCCGCCGATCACGACCGCCTTCTGGCCGGGGGCGAGCTCGGCGCGGCGCACATCGTGCACCGCGACCGCAACCGGTTCGACGAGCGCCGCGTGATCGAGACGCAGCCCCTCGGGCAGACGCACGACCGTGCGCTCCGGCACGTTCCACAGCGCCTGCAGCGAGCCGGGGGTGTCGATGCCGATGAAGTTCAGGTTCTGGCAGATGTGGGTGTTGCCCGCGAGGCACGCGGGACAGGTGCCATCCCAGTCGAGCGGCATGACCGTGACCGGGTCGCCCGCCTTCCACTCGGTGACGCCGGTGCCGACCGCCGCGACCGTGCCGCTCATCTCGTGACCGAACACGAGCGGGGTGGTGACCCTGGCATCCATGTTGCCGTGCAGGATGTGGAGGTCGGTGCCGCACAGTCCCGTGTACGCGACAGCGATCTGCACCTCGCCCGGTCCGGGAGGGGTCGGTTCGTATGACGAGGCTTCGACTCGTCCGTCGCCGAGATACTGCGCTGCGAGCACGTGCACTCCTCTGTGTGTTGATCTCGGGTGGGCATTGATCTCGTGGTTGAGCCGAGAGATGAGACGAATAGGTCGGAACCGCCGGTGTCATGCGCGCTTTGGCGGCAATCCTCGGACATACATCATACCATTACGCGATTCGCGCCCACACGTCGCGGACGCCCCGAGGAGCACTGTGCGCACACAGCGCGTCCGCCCCCGAACTACACTGTTCGCGAGCCGCGAGGAGGTTCCATGACCCAGGCGTCGATGTCGCAGACTGACGTCGTTGTGCACGGGATCAAGCAGATGATCCTGGATGGCGAGCTCGCACCGGGCGACCAGCTGCCGATCGAGAAAGACCTGGGTCCGCGGCTCGGCGTCAGCCGCAGCTCGCTGCGCGAGGGCGTGCGCGCGCTCTCGATGATGGGCGTGCTCGAGTCGCGACAGGGTGCCGGCACGTTCGTGACCCAGCTCGACCCGTCCATGCTGCTCGCCCCGATGGGCTTCGTCGTCGACTTCCAGGGCGTGCACGGTTCCGCGCAGGTGCACGCGGTGCGCCGGGTGCTCGAGACCGAGGCGGCCGGCCTCGCTGCCCTCCGCATCGACGAGGAGATGCTCGACCTCGCGGAGTCCCTGCTCGACCGGTCGACCGCCATTCTCGAGCAGAGCCCGATCGACCACGACGCGATCCTCGCGCTCGACATCGAGTTCCACCGCATCATCGCGAAGGCCTCGGGCAACGCCGTGCTCGAGTCCCTCGTGGTTGCGCTCGCGCCGCGCACGGTGCGCACCCGGCTGTGGCGAGCCATCGCGGAAGACCGCGCCGAGCAGAACACGATCGACGAACACCGCGCGATTCTCAAGGCGCTGCGCGTACGCTCGCCCCAGCACGCCGAAGTGCGGATGGCCAATCACCTCCTCGCGGTTGAGGAGTTCCTGCGCGAGCGCCCGGTGCCTGACGACGTCGACCTGCCTGACGACGTCGAGCTTCCCGACGTGCGCTAAACGGGCGCGGTGATGGATGCCGCCGCGTCACGCGCCGCACGCTCGCTCGCCCAGAACGAACCCTCCGGATATCGGAACTCGTCCACCGTCGCATCGTGGATCTCGGCGCTGTAGCCCGGAGCCTGGGGCAGCACGTACTTGCCGTCCCTGACGATGCACGGGTCCACGAAGTGCTCGTGCAGGTGGTCGACGTACTCGGTGACCCGGTTCTCCAGGCTGCCCGACACCGCGACGAAGTCGAAGATCGACAGGTGCTGCACGAGTTCGCACAGGCCGACTCCGCCCGCGTGTGGGCACACCGGCACCTCGAACTTTGCGGCCAGCAGCAGCACGGCCAACACTTCGTTCACACTGCCAAGACGACACGCGTCCAGCTGGCAGAAGTCGATCGCTCCGGCCTGGAACATTTGCTTGAACAGCACGCGGTTCATACCGTGCTCGCCCGTCGCGACCCCGATCGGGGCAACGGCGGCGCGGATGGCCGCATGGCCGAGCACGTCGTCAGGGCTCGTGGGCTCCTCGATCCAGTGCGGCTTGAACTCGGCGAGCCGGCCGATCCACGTGATGGCCTCCGGCACATCCCACACCTGGTTGGCGTCGATCATGAGCTTCGCGTCCCAGCCGATCACCTCGCGGGCGATGCGGAGACGACGGATGTCCTCATCGACATCGGCGCCCACCTTGAGCTTGACGTGACGGTAGCCCTGGTCGACGGCCTCCTGCAGCAGGCGGCGGAGCTTCTCGTCGCTGTAGCCGAGCCAGCCCGCGCTCGTCGTGTAGCACGGGTAGCCGCCGGCGTTCTCGAGCTCGCTGATCCGTTCGGCCCGCTTGGGCGCCTGGCGCTCGAGCAGAGCGATGGCCTCGTCGCGGGTGAGGGCATCGGAGAGGTAGCGCAGGTCGGCGGCATCCACGAGCTGCTCTGGTGTCATGTCGGCGAGCAAGCGCCAGATCGGCTTGCCGGCCACCCTGGCCGCGAGGTCCCACACCGCGTTCATCACCGCGGCCAGTGCGAGGTGGATGACGCCCTTCTCGGGCCCAAGCCACCGCAGCTGTGAATCGGACTGCAGTTCGCGGTACGTTCCGCCGAGGTCGGCGACGAGCGCGGCCACATCCCGACCGATGAGGGGCTGCGCCCGCTGCACGGCCGCGGCGACGCACAGGTCGTTGCCGCGCCCGATCGTGAACGTGAAGCCGTAGCCGGCGAGCTGCGGGTCGTCGGTTCGCAGAATGACGTAGGCGGCGGAGTAGTCCCCGTCTTTGTTCATCGCGTCCGAGCCGTCCGCGGTTTGGGACGTCGGGAAACGCAGATCAATGACATCGACGCCGATGATGGTGACCATGTGATCCTTCAGGAGCTGAAATCGAGGTGTGGACTGAACCACTGGTTTGTCTGACATATCGCCTCACTCAAACTACAGGAGAGCCGAAGCGTCAGTAAAACCGCCGCTAACATATCACGATATCGATCTAGACATATGATGAATAGCGCGGTACAGTCACCTCGTTCAGCAAGGAGGCTGCGATGCAACCCGCCCCACCAGACTTCGCCGGAGCCGTCGCTCTGACGCCTGGCGAAGACATCAGCCCGGCCCGCCTCAGACTGGTTGGCGCGCTGCTGGCCGTGCTCAAGCTCGGGCCGCTGCTGATTCTTGTCGTGCTCGTCATCGTGATGTCGGTGCTGTCTCCGGTGTTCTTCACGACCGGCAATCTGGGCAACGTGCTGCAGCAGAGCGCGGCGATCGCGATTCTCGCGATCGGCCAGCTCCTGGTGATCTTGACGAGGGGCATCGACCTCTCGGTCGGATCGACGGTCGCGCTGTCGGCTGTCGTGGGCGCCACGGTCTTCGGTGAGACCGGCGGGACGTTCCAGACCATCCTCGCGATGCTCATCACGGGGGCGCTCGTCGGGCTGGTCAACGGCGTCGGCTATGTGTACGGGCGGCTGCCGCATCCCTTCATCATCACGCTCGCCACCCTGAGCATCGCCCGCGGCCTCGCCCTCGGGATTGCCGGCGGCCGGCCGATCAGCGGTATGCCGGAAGGAGTGCGCGACGTCGGTGGAGGATTCGCGGGATGGCTCGCGCCCGTGGGTGCCGAACTCGCTGTTCCTCGTGGCGGGCATCGCCATCCTCATCTCCCTCCTGCTTGGTCGGGTGGTCTGGGGCCGCTGGATCTACGCGGTCGGCGGCAGCCCAGAGGGCGCGCGCCGGCTCGGAGTGCCGCGCAACCGTGTGCTCGTCTCGGTCTATGTGCTCAGCGGCACGCTCGCCGCCGTGGCCGCGATCGTGACGTCCGGACGACTCAACGCTGGGTCACCGACCTCGGGGGACCTCGCCGAGCTCGATGCGATCGCCGCGGTCGTGATCGGCGGAGCGAGCTTCCTCGGCGGCCGCGGCAACGTCGGCAATGCGCTGATCGGTGCCCTCATGATCGGCGTCATCCGCAACGGGATGAACCTGCTCAACATCGAGGCGTTCCTTCAGCTGATCGTGATCGGCACCGTGATCTTCCTCGCGGTCGAGTCCGACGTCATCCGGGGCCGCCTCGAGGGTCGCTTCCGCGTGCTGAGGGCAGTCGCATGAGCACCGCAACAACCACCGGCCCGACGGTGAGCACGGTGCCGGCGCTCGCCGTGCACGGAGCCACGAAGCGATTCGGCGCGGTGCTCGCGCTCGAGAACGTCGACCTGCAGGTCAACAGCGGCGAGGTGCTCGCCCTGCTCGGCGACAACGGCGCGGGCAAGTCGACCCTGATCAAGTGCATCAGCGGAGTTCACAAGTTGGATGCCGGCAGCATCGAGATCGACGGAGAGCCCGTGTCGATGTCCACGCCGGCCATCGCCCGCGCCGCCGGCATCGAGACGGTCTACCAAGACCTGGCGCTCTTCGACAACCTCGACTCGACCGCCAACTTCTTCGCCGGCCGTGAGATCGCGGTGCCCTCCTGGCTGCCGCTCGGCCTGCGCTGGATGCGTCGCGGCGAAATGGCCAGGCAGTCCACCGAACTGGTCGGCCGGCTCAAGATCACGCTGCCCCAGCGTGCGAGTTCGGTCGGCCTGCTGTCCGGGGGGCAGCGGCAGGCAATCGCTGTCGCGCGCACCGCGGCGTTCGCCTCGCGCGTCGTCATCCTCGACGAGCCAACCGCGGCGCTCGGCCTGCGCGAATCCCGGCAGGTGCTCGACCTCATCCTCCGACTCAAGCACGAGGGATGCGCCGTGATCGTGATCTCGCACGCCATGGACCACGTCATGGAGATCGCCGATCGGGCCGTCGTGATGCGACGTGGTCGCGTCGTCGGCGAGGAGATCCCGAGTGCCGATAGCCGCACGCGGCTCGTCTCACTGATCGTGGGCGGTGACGAATGACGTCATCCCCATTCCAAATGGCACCACCCCCGTATGCACCATCCCCCAATGAAGGAGAGCGATGAACCGCAAGCACATAATGCTCGCCGCCGCCACGGCCACTCTGGCCATGGCGCTCACGGCGTGCGGCACCCCAGCCGATACCGGCGGGGGCGAAGACGACGGCGTCCTGACCATCGGCTTCATCACCAAGTTCCCCGTCGACTTCTACGACATCATGGTCGATGCCGCGAAGGAGTGGGACGCGAACGAGCCCGGAGCTGAAGTCGTCTTCGCACAGGGCAAGAGCGGCACCGACGACGAGGGCGAGATCGCCGCGATCGAGTCGTTCATCACCCAGGGCGTGGATGCGATCGCGATCGCGCCGACCAGCCCGAACGTGACCGACGCGCTGCAGAAGGCCGTCGACGCCGGCATCCCCGTGGTGCTCGTCGACAACGACATCCCCGACTGGGATGGCAAGACCTCGGTCGTCGCGACCGACAACTACGTGGGCGGCCAGCTGGCCGGCACGTGGCTGGCGGAGAACCTGCCCGAGGGAGCCACCATCGCCGTATTGCAGGGTGTGCTCGGCAACCCGTCGCTCGACGACCGGGTCAACGGCATGCTCGATACGCTGGGCGACGCCGCCGAGGTCGTGGCGACCGTCCCCACCGACTGCGACCAGACCAAGGGTCTCGACGCCGGCCAGGACATCCTGACCGCGAACCCGGGTCTGACCGCGATGTACGCGGCTTGCAGTCCGTCGCTGATCGGTGCGCTCGAGGCGGTCAAGTCGGCCGGTCTGGAAGGGCTGATCGCTGTCGGATTCGACGCGGCGCCTGACGAGATCGCGGCCATCCTGGAAGGAACCGAGACGGCCACGGTCGCGCAGTTCCCAGCCAAGATGGGCAGCCTCGGTGTTCAGGCGGCGTTCGACGCAGCCCAGGGCAAGGACGTCGAGCCGAACATCGACACCGGAACGGCGATCGTCACGATCGACAACGTCGCCGATTACCAGTAGCCAGGGGCTCCACCTCCCCTGAACGTTGCCGCGCCGACCGTACCCGAACGGTCGGCGCGGCAGCCATCTGCTGGGCACGCCGCGATACGCTCGAACGGTGACGCACCAGCTCACCCGCGACGAAGCCCGGCGGATCGCGGTGCGCGCCCAGCTGCTGGATGCCGACCGCCCGGGCGACGTCGTCGGCGTCGCCGAGCAGCTCGGCCAGATCAAGATCGATCCGGTCGCCGCGATCGCACCCGCGGAGCACACGATCCTCTGGTCGCGCATCGGATCGACGTACGAGACCGTCCAGCTCTCGAAGGCCGTCGAGCTCGACCGACTGCTGTTCGAGTACGACGGCACGTTCCGTCCGATCAGTGCCCTGCCGCTCATCCTTCCCGTGATGCGCCAGTGGCCGCAGCGACAGAGCACGAAGGACTGGCTCGAGGCGAACGCCCGGTTCCGCGCCGACGTGCTCGACCGCCTGCGTGCGGAGGGTCCGCTGCTCGCCTCGCAGATCCCCGACACCGCGCAGGTGGCGCGCGCGCCCGACGGCTGGTCGGGGTCGAACCAGGTGCCGATCATGCTCGACTTCCTGCATCGTCAGGCGCAGGTCGCGGTGGTCGGCCGGGAGGGCCGCACTCGACGCTGGGACCTCGCCGAACGCGTCTATCCGAACAACCTGCCCGAGTACTCGTTCGAGGAAGCCGAGCGCCTGCGCCAGGAGCGGCGGCTGCAGGCGTTCGGCATCGCGAGGCAGAAGTCGCCCTGGACACCCGTGGGCGACGCGGGCGAGCCGGCGGTCGTCGAGGGCAGCACCTGGAAGTGGCGGGTCGACCCGGAGGCGATCGCCGCACTGGATGACGACGCGGGCGGTCGCGTCGCTTTGCTCAGCCCGTACGACGGAGCGCTCTTCGACCGTCCGCGACTCGAGGAGCTCTTCGAGTTCAAGTACGTGCTCGAGCAGTTCAAACCGAAGGCGCAGCGCGTCTACGGATACTTCGCGCACCCCATCCTCCTGGGCGACCGGTTCGTCGGCCTGCTCGACGCCGAGGTCGATCGCAAGAAGGAGACCATGACGGTCAACGCGGTGCACGAGCTGCTGCCCTTCGACCCAGAGGAAGACGAGATGGTGCGCGCCGAGATCGCGGACCTCGGCGAGTGGCTCGGGGTCACGGTTCAGGAGTGGTGAGCGAGAAGTCAACTAAGTTGACACGCGCGCGAAAGCGGCGAAGACTTCATGCTGTCGGTCGCCAACGAAGGCCCGACGAAGGGAGACCCATGGCCAAGGACAAGCCGCTCACCGCGAAATCGTCGGTCGGCGAATGGCTCAAGCATCCGGTCGGCGGGCAGTTGCTGCGCGACCTGCTCGCCCAGGGCGGCCAGACCGAGAAGGCGCTCGCACCCGTGAAGCTGCTCTCGCTGCAGCGCCTGGTGTCGATGAGCAATGGCATGCTGCCCCAGGAGATCGTCGACGACATGGTCGTGAAGGCCAACGGTGGCGTCGCCCCTGTCGCGTCGGCCGACGACGAGCCAGAGGAGGACACCGACTGGAAGGAGCAGATCACCGCCGGGCGGTTCACGGGCAAGACCGTGATCGTCACGGGAGCCGGCTCCGGGATCGGGCGCGCGACCGCGTCGCGCGTCGCTCGGGAGGGCGGCAAGGTGATCGCCGTCGACATCTCCAAGGAGCGAGTGGATGAGCTCGCTGCATCCATGCCCGAACAGCTCGTGGTCCCGACTCGTCGGCGACATCACGAAGCCCGAGGACATCGCGGCGATCGTCGGAGCGGCCGGTGGCCGGATCGACGCGCTCGCGAACGTCGCGGGCATCATGGATGACATGACGCCGCTGCACGAGGTGTCTGATGCGGTGTGGGAGCGCGTGTTCGCGGTGAACGTCGACGGCATGTTCAAGCTCACCCGCGCAGTGATCCCCGTGATGCTCGAGGGCGGCGGCGGGTCGATCGTGAACGTGGCCTCTGAGGCCGCCCTGCGCGGCTCCGCCGCCGGGCTCGCCTACACGGCGTCGAAGCACGCGGTGGTCGGCATCACGCGCAGCGCTGCGTACATGTATGCGCCGAAGGGCATCCGCGTCAACGCGGTCGCTCCGGGGCCGGTGGCCACGAACATCCAGGCCAAGTCGGGGTCTGAGTACGGCTCGGAGCGGATCGCGGAGAGCATGCAGGCGCTGCCGCCGATTGCGTATCCGGCCCAGCTCGCGGCATCCATCACGTTCCTGCTCAGCGACGACGGCACGAACGTCACGGGCGTGATCATGCCGTCGGACGGCGGCTGGAGCGTCCAGTAGGCGCCGCAGTAACCAGCGACGACGGTTACGGCGTGATGAGCTGCTGCAGCAGCGCGCCGTAGGTCGCGACGAGTTCCGTGCGGTCGGCGGCGGCGAGGGTGTCGTCGCCGACCACCCACAGGCTGTAGAGCAGCCCGCCGACGAGCGCCGCGGCGAGGCGGGCGCGCAACTCGGCGTCGGCGCCCTCGAGTCGCGTCAGCAGTGGCGCGACGAAGGACGACTCGTGTGCTTCGCGCAGCCGCGACCCGCGCTGGCCGTCGTCGCTCGCGCGCAGCAGCGCGAGGAATGCGCCGCGGGTCTGTTCGTCCGAATCGAGCAGGCTCTGGATGAACCGCACCCCGAGTGTCTCGATCGGCCCGTCGACGAGCGGGTTGTGCTCGAGGTCGAGCTGCATGGTCTCGAGGAAGAGCCCCTCCTTCGAGCCGAAGTAGCGGATCACGAGCGCCGGATCCACGCCCGCGGCACTCGCGATGTCGCGCACCGACGTGCCGGCGTACCCGCGCTCGGCGAACAGCGCCGTCGCAGCGTCGCCGATCGTCGCTCTCGTGGAGACTCTGCCGCCGCTCATCGGTCGTCAGCCTAACCCGCGCGCTGACCTCAGCACCGGCGACTAAAGTTTGGATCGCCATGACGAAGCCCTTCCTCCCCTCCGATGACGTCGCTGCCGCACTCGCCGACGGCCGCCCGATCGTCGCCCTCGAGTCCACGATCATCAGCCACGGACTGCCCCGCCCGCGCAACCTCGAAGCGGCGATCGAGTTCGAGACGATCCTGCGTGATGCGGGCGTCACACCGGCGACGATCGCGGTACTCGACGGCATCCCGCGCATTGGACTGGATGCCGACGGCGTGCGCCGCATCGCCGAGGAGGACCTCACCAAGGCGAGCGTGCGCGATCTCCCGATCATCGCGGCCCGGGGCGCGAGTGGCGCAACGACCGTCGCAGCGACAGCACATCTCGCGGGCCTCGCCGGCATCCGTGTGTTCGCGACCGGTGGCCTCGGGGGCGTGCACCGCGGAGCCAACGAGACCTTCGACGAGTCCGCCGACCTCTCGACCCTCGCCGTGACCCCGGTCGCGGTCGTGAGCGCCGGAGTGAAGTCCGTGCTCGACATCGCCGCGACCCTCGAGCGCCTCGAGACCCTGAGCGTGCCGGTCGTCGGATTCGGCACCAACGTCTTCCCGAGCTTCTGGCTGCGCGAGTCTGCGTTCACCCTCGACTGGTCGGTCGACACGGCCGACGAGATCGCCGCCATCCTCAGGGCACAGGATGCCGCCGGCTCCCGCTCCGGCATGGTGGTCGCCAACCCCATTCCCGCCGCCCAGGCCTGGGACACCGCGGAGCACGACCGGGTGCTCGCCGAGGCGTTCGCCGAAGCGGATGCCGCGGGCGTGCGCGGCAAGGCCGTGACACCGTTCCTCCTGCTCAAGATCGTCGAGCTCTCGGGCGGCAAGTCGCTCGAGGTCAACCTCGACCTTGCGCGCAACAACGTGCGCGTCGCTGCGGAGATCGCGAAGGCGTATGCCCGCGCCTAGGATCCTCGTCGTCGGTGACGTCATCGACGATGTGCTCGTGGTGCTCGACCAGCCGATTCGGGTTGACACCGACACCGCGGCATCCATTCGCCAGGTTCCCGGCGGTTCTGCGGCCAATACCGCGGCGTGGCTCGCCTCACTTGGGCAACGGGTGGCATTCGTTGGCGCGGTCGGTGCCGACGACGTGCTGCGGATCGCGTCCGCGCTCCCCGGCGTTGAGGCGCGACTCTCCGCGACAGCCGAGCCGACGGGCGCCATCGTCGTTCTGGTCGAGGGTGAGCACCGGTCGATGCTCACGTCGCGCGGTGCGAACGCGCAGCTCGACCTCGGCGCGATCGACCTCGACGGCTTCGATGTGCTGCACCTGACGGGGCATCCACTGCTCCAGTCCACCGATGGCGGCGCGGCGTTCAGCGCGCTCATCGCACGGGCGAAGGCGGCGGGGCTCGTCGTCTCGGTCGACCCGGGCTCGGCGGGCTTCCTCGCGGACTTCGGCACCGAGCGGTTTCTCGCGGCGGTCGCCGGGGTGGACGTGCTGCTGCCCAGCCTCGACGAAGCTCGGCTGCTCACGGACCTCGACGACCCGCTGGCCATCGTCGAAGCGCTGCCGTTCGACACGGTCGTGCTCAAACTCGGTCGTGACGGGGCCATCGTGCGCGCAGGCGCCATCACGGAGCACGTGGCTGCGGTCGACGCCGAGATCGTCGACCCGACCGGCGCGGGGGACGCGTTCGCCGCTGGGTTCCTCGCCGCCTGGGCGACCGACGGCGACGCGATCGCGGCGACGCACGCGGCGGTCGCAATGGGAGCGCGAGCCGTGGGCACGAAGGGCGGGCGGCCCTAACCGTCGGCGCTCGGCTTGCGTAGCGCGCGCGTACGCCTCCAGCGCGCGCTTGCGCGACTCCGCAAGATCCACGATCGGCTCCGGGTACAGGTCGGTGCCGAGCTCGGGCACCCAGTGCCGCACGTACTCATCCTTCGGGTCGAACTTGCTCGCCTGCAGCTCGGGGTTGAACACGCGGAAGTACGGCGCCGCATCGGCCCCAGAGCCGGCCACCCACTGCCAGTTGCCCGGGTTGTTCGCCTCGTCGGCGTCACACAGGCAATCCCAGAACCATTGCTCGCCCGTGCGCCAGTCGATGAGCAGGTTCTTGATCAGGAAGCTCGCCGTCACCATGCGCACCCGGTTGTGCATGGACCCGGTGCGCCAGAGTTCGCGCATGCCCGCATCCACGAGCGGGATGCCAGTGCGCCCCTTCTGCCACGCGGTGAGCCCCTTCGTGCCGGCCCATTCGAATGCGTCGAACTCGGGGCGGTAGTTGCGCGTGGCGAGGTCGGGGTGGTGGAACAGGATGTGCCAGTTGAACTCGCGCCATCCAAGCTCGCTCAGGAATTTGGCGACGTTCTTGCGCGCCGCGGGTGGCACGTCGCGGTGCACTCGCTCCCAGATCTGGAACGGGCTGACCTCGCCGAATCGCAGGTGCGGGCTGAGCATGCTGGTCGCCTCGACGGCTGGCTCGTCGCGTCGGTGGTACTCGTGCAGGCGGTCGGTGACGAACGTCTCGAGCCGTTCGTGGCCGCCGTGCTCGCCCGGGGTCCAGGCTTCGCGCAGGCCGTCCGCCCAGTCAGGGCGCATCGGCAGCAGCCCCCAGTCGTCGAGTTCCTCCGACGCCGCCCGCTCGTAGTCCTCGCCCTCGGGCATGGGCACCGGGTCGCGCACGTTCAGCTCGCGCGCGGCGCGCCAGAACGGTGAATAGACCCGATACGGATCGCCGCTGCCGTTCTTCACGGTCCACGGCTCGAACAAGAGGTTCGCCTGGAAGCTCTGCACCTCGACGCCCGCGTCGCGCAGGTGCTCTTTGAGCGCGGCATCCACGTCTCTGGCGGCGCCGTACCGACGGTTCCAGAACACGGCCGTCGCACCCGTCTCGCGCACGAGCGCTGGCAGCACGTCGGCAGCAGCGCCGGAGCGAAGCGTGACCGGGATGTCTCGCCCGAGCGCCACGAGACTGTGGTGCAACCACCACCGGCTCGCCCCGCCAAGCGGGCGGATGCCGCGGCTCACCTCATCCCGCAGGTACAGCACGACCACCGGGCCGTGCTCTCCCGACCGCTGCCGCTGCACCGCTGCCGTGAGCGCCGGGTTGTCGGCGACCCGAAGGTCGTCGCGCAACCAGACGATGCTCGTCATGCGGTCGGGCCGCGCCTCAGCTTGTCGGTGAGGGTGGTGAGCACGCGCAGTTCCTCGGAATCGAGAATGCCGCCGACCCGCCGGCTGATGGATGCCGCGTGCTGCACCGCCACCGCCCGAAACAGCTCGACGCCCTCATCGGTGAGTGCAACGACAGTGCCGCGTGCATCCCCAGGATCCGCGGACTTCTCGACGAGTCCGCGCGACACGAGGCGATCCACGAGCCGGCTCACGCTCGGCTGGGTGAGCAGCAGGTGCTTGTTGAGGTCACGGATGCGTGAGCGCCGCTCCGGCTGCCGTGACAGGTTGAACAGCACGTCGTACTCGTTGAACGAGATCTCGCCGAGCGGGAAGTCGCGGCTCAGGTCGCGCAGCACGGCGACCTGCGCGCGGAACAGCGCTTCCCAGGCATCCACCGCGTCCGAACGATCGCTCACAAGCCCAAGCCTATGAGGCGCCGACGACTCCGCTGAACGAAAGGGGAGATCCGACGTGACGTGCTTCCTCTGGTGATCGCCGGACGACGTGCGCCGCCGAGCGGCGCGCCCAGAGGCGAGTGGTTGGGGTCGCAGGATCTTGCCACTGCGACCCCAGGTCACGAAGTCTTGTTCGGAGCTTCACACGTTTCTGAAGTGATTGAGGGTGACGCGCCTTGTTTCGTGATCCCGGCGAATCGTGCGACCGCGTCCTGCGTCCGGCAGAGCCGGACAAGGATTGAGGGTCGGCTTCAGAGGCTCGAAGCCGACCCTCTCCCTTGCACCAAGAGTGTCCTGCAATCACATTCCGCGGAAGCTGCCACAGCAAACAACTTCTGCTCTATGAATGTATAACGGAACGGTAACGCTGTCTAGTTACCTGTTCGTTATTTTTCTGTGAGTCCGCTCGGTGGGCGCATTGACCGCCACGTTTTGTGCGGATCGCCGTCACCTGGACAAGATGGAGGATGCCTGACGACGCGTGGACCGAGGAGGTCGCTGCCCGCTACGACCTCGACACCGGCCGGATGAACTCACCAGCGGTGCTCGAGCCCACGGTGGAGTTCCTCCTCGAACGGGCGGGAGGCGGCCGCATCCTCGAGTTCGCGATCGGCACCGGCAGGGTCGCGGTGCCGTTGCATGAACGCGGAGCCGAG
The DNA here is from genome assembly GCA_963790235.1 of uncultured Actinomycetota bacterium. Lineage (GTDB taxonomy): Bacteria > Actinomycetota > Actinomycetes > Actinomycetales > Microbacteriaceae > Rhodoglobus. Next base: position 22,462 of record CAWBNZ010000004.1, on the reverse strand, counting down.
GTCGTGGGTATCGAACTGTCGGAACCGATGGCCTCTCGAGTGCGCGAGAAGGTTGGCGAGGCCATCCCGGTCGTTCTCGGAGACATGACCACAGCGACCGCACCGGGCGAATTCTCGCTCGTCCTGCTCGTCTTCAACACGATCAGCAACCTGCTGACCCAGGCGGAACAGGTCGAGTGCTTCGCGAATGCGGCCCGGCACCTGTCACCTGGAGGCGCGTTCGTGGTCGAGTGCTTCATCCCACCGCTGCGCCGCCTCCCGCCGGGCCAGCTCGCCGTCCCGTTCGAGGTGACCGAGGAGCACCTCGGTCTCGACACATACGACGTCACCGGTCAACGTCTCACCTCTCACCACTACTGGACTCGAGATGGCGTCACGTCGGTGTTCCGCTCTGAGCACCGGTTCGTCTGGCCGTCTGAGCTCGATCTCATGGCGCGGATCGCTGGACTCGACCTGGTCGAGCGTGTCGCCGACTGGGACGGGTCGCAGTTCACGGATGACAGCACGTCCGCGGTGTCAGTCTGGCGAAAGCCCGTAGCTTGAAACCCATGTCAAACACCCCCTACACCCCAGGCATGTTCCTCTTCGGCGGCGACTACAACCCCGAGCAGTGGTCACGCGAGACTTGGGCCGAAGACATCGAGCTCATGCAGCGCGCGAAGGTGAACACCGTGACGATCGGGGTGTTCTCGTGGGCGATGCTCGAGCCTCGCGAGGGGGAGTACGACACGGCCTGGCTCGATGAGGTCATCGAGAATCTGGATGCCGCCGGCATCGGGTTCTTCCTGGCCACACCGACCGCGTCGCCGCCGCCGTGGTTCACGATTGCGCATCCAGACGCGCTACCGCTCCGCGAGGACGGCACGCCAGTGCTGCACGGATCGCGCGACACGTATGCGATCAGCGCCCCGGCGTACCGCGATGCAGCGCGTCGCATCGCGGGGGTGCTCGCGCACCGCTACGGGCAGCACCATGGCCTGCGCGGATGGCACGTGCACAACGAGTACGGCACCATCGACTTCGGCCCGCACGCCGCTCGCGCGTTCCGCGACTGGCTGGGCCGCAAGTACACCACCCTCGACGCGCTCAACGATGCGTGGTCCACGGCGTTCTGGTCGCAGCGGTACGCGGAGTGGGAGGAGATCCTGCCGCCGGTGCAGACGCAGTACCTCCACAATCCCGCGCAGGTCGTCGATTTCAAGCGGTTCAACTCCGACGAGATGCTGGCCGCCTACACGGAGCAGAAGAACGAGATCCTCGCGACCGGTTCGACGGCGCCGATCACCACGAACTTCATGCTGCCGACGTGGAATCATCTCGAGCAGTGGTCGTGGAGCGACGCGCAAGACGTCGTGTCGATCGATCACTACCTCGACACCGCCGGTCCGGACGGCGAGACGCACGTGGCGTACGGATCAGACCTCACCCGGTCGTGGGCGGGAGGGCCGTGGGTGTTGATGGAGCAGAGCGCCACGGGCATCCGCGTCGGCGATCGGCTGTTCACGAAGGAGCCGGACCGGATGATCCGCAACTCCCTCGGCTACATCGCGCGTGGTTCGCAGAGTTCGCTGTTCTTCCAGTGGCGGGCGTCGGCGGGCGGAGCCGAGTTCTGGCACGGTGCCCTCGTGCCCCACGCGGGTGCCGATACCCGGGCCTTCCAGGCCACAGTCGAGCTCGGCGGCATCCTCGAGACGATCGCGGAGGTCGCCGACCTTCCAGCTGACGGCCCGGTCGTCGAGTCGCAGATCGGCATCGTGTGGCACGCCGAGGGCTGGTGGTCGCTGGATACCCCGCACCTGCCCACCGACGCGATCCGCTACTCCGACGAGGTGCGCGCCGCCCACCGCGCGTTCTGGCGCGGCGGACACGCGGTCGACTTCGTGCGCCCCGGCGCGAATGCCTCGGCGTACCGGTTGCTCGTCGTGCCCGCGCTGTCGGCGATCTCGGCGGAGACCGCGCAGTGGCTCGAGGAGTACGTGCAATCGGGTGGCCATCTCGTCGTGACGTTTGCCACCGGACTGGCTGACGAGCACCAGCGCATCGTGCCCGGCGGCTATCCGGGCATGCTCCGCTCGCTGCTCGGCATCCGGGTCGAGCAGATCTTCCCCCTCGCCGAGGATGACGTCGTGACGCTCGACACCGGACTCGAGTGCGGCGAGTGGACGGAGCTGGTGCATCCCGAGACGGCCGACACGGTCGCGAGCTACGCCTCAGGCACACTCGCCGGCCTGCCGGCGATCACCCGCCGCGAGTTGGGTGAGGGCACGGCGACCTACGTCTCCACCAAGCTCGTGCAGGCGTCGCTCGACTCGTTCCTCTCCGCGCAGGCGGCCGAGGCGGGTGTAGTGCCCGTGCTCCAGAACGCGCAGTCGTTCGGTGTCGAGGCCGTGCGCCGCCGCGGCGCGACCGCCGACTACCTGTTCCTGCTGCACCACGGTGACCAGCCGGTGCGGGTGGATGGCGCGGGGCAGGACCTGCTCACCGGTGCAACCGACCGCATCCTGCTGCAACCCGGTGGAGTCGCCGTCATCCGGGAGGTGGACCGCGCGTGGTCAATCTCCCCGATCAGCGAGGTTGCCTAGGGCGTGGTACTCAGCGGCGGCTGCGCCAGGATGAGCGCCGCGAGTTCCGCGGGCTTCGTGAACTGCGGCCAGTGCCCGGTCGGCAGGTCGACGTAGGTGACGTCGGCGATGCGCGCGAACTCCTGCACCGAGCCTTCACCGCCGGCGATCCACTGCTGCAGGTCGGCCGCGGTGTACTCGGGGCAGATCGCTGTGACCGGCACGGAGTAGCGGCGCTCGTCGTGCAGGTGCACGGTGCCGTGCACGACCTGCTCGGGGGACGGGATGCTGCGCTCGCGGAACGCGGTGAGCGCCGCGTCATCCAAGTCGCCAAGGTCTTCTTCGGAGAACTCGCTGAAGTCCGGCAACGGGATCTCGCCGTTCACCGCGTCGAATCCGTTGATGAGCACGCTGCCGTCGGGGCTCGGGAAGCCGCCGACGTAGATCGCACGCGCGACGCGGTCGGGTCGGGCATCCACCGCGGCTGAGGCGATGCCCGAGCCGGCCGAGTGACCGACGAGGATGACGGGCCCTTCCGCCGCGTCGATCGCCGCGACCACGGCCGCAACGTGATCGTCCAGCGTGATGCGTGACCGGTCGGCGTCCCGCGACTCCATGCCCGGGAGCTCGACGGCCACGACGCGATGGCCAGCGGCCTCGAGATGCGGGGTCACCGCATCCCACGAGGATGCCTCGAGCCAGAGTCCGGGAACGAGAATGATGTCCATGTCGCCACGCTAGCGCGGCGCACGACACCGCGACTCAGAAGAAGTCGGGGCTCGGCGTGCTCGCGTGCCGGATCGAGCACGTCGGCGTGCCGGTCGAACCGGTAGCCGACGCCGCGCACGGTGCGCACGATGTCCTCGTAGTCGCCGAGCTTGGCGCGCAGGCGGCGCACGTGCACGTCGATGGTGCGCTCGTTCGGCGCGTCATCCTCGTCCAGTGACCACAGCGAGGCGATGAGCTCCGAGCGGTCGATCGTGCGTCCCTCGCGCAGCACGAGGTACTGCAGCAGCTCGAACTCCTTGTAGGTGAGCGGGGCGACCTCGCCGTCGAGCTCCACGCGCTTGCGCGAGAGGTCCACGACGATGCCGGTGCGGCGCTTCGCGGTCGGGGAGGGCTCGACGTTGCGGTGCTTGGCGAGCGCTGCCGGGTCCTGCAGGGCGAGACGCACGACATCCACGTCTCGTCCGCCAGCGCCGATGGGGGCGATGGCGACGGCGGCGTAGGTCTCGGCGGTCGGCACGAGCTGGGCGGCGAGCGCTCGCAGCTGCTCGACGATCTTGCCGAGGTCGGTGCCGGCGTCGGCGGCCTTCAGCTCGTCGACGCCGACGTAGAGCACGAAGCCGCGGGCTTCGGTTCCGGTCGGCACGGCGCGGAGGCGACGCTCGGCGGCGGGCGCGGCCGGCTCGGCTGCAACGGGTGCGGGGGCGACGACGGTCAGAGGTGCGTGATCAATGGGTGCAATGGACATGGTCCTGGAATCCTTGGATGACTCGGGGTGAAGGGCCTCTGATGATGAGGTTGTGATCCTTCTGGTGTGTTGCCTTATGGTGCTCGCGCTTCAACCGTTATGAGGGAAGAAGCCCGGGAGTCCTAGGGACTGGCGAAAGGGGCCGTTAGGCACACATTCGACAACACATGACCGCGCCACCGATCGCCGCAGGGGCAATGGGGAAGCTAGCGCGAACAGTCATGGATGCAAGATAAGTGCATGAACGCAATTAACGCAAGTCGCGCCGCAGAAGTCCGCGGAATCGCGGGCTAGACGGTTCCGTAGAGGCGATCGCCTGCATCCCCGAGCCCCGGCACGATGTAGCCGACCTCGTTGAGCTTCTCGTCGAGCGCTCCGAGCACGAGGGTCACCTCGCGGCCAGCGGTGGCGGCTTCGACGGCGGCGACACCCTCTGGGCTTCCGATGAGGCAGATCGCCGTGACATCCACCGCGCCTCGATCGAAGAGGAACTCGATCGCCGCGATGAGCGACCCGCCCGTCGCGAGCATCGGGTCGAGCACGAAGCACTGGCGGTTCGACAGGTCGTCTGGCAGGCGCTTCGCGTACGTCGTGGGCTGCAGGGTCTCCTCGTCGCGCGCCATGCCGAGGAAGCCGACCTCGGCCGTCGGAACCAGCTTGGTCATGCCCTCGAGCATCCCGAGTCCGGCACGCAAGATCGGCACGACGAGCGGCCGCGGCGACGCGATCGCGAGCCCCTGGGTCTCGGCGACGGGCGTGCGGATCGTCACGACCTCGGTGCGCACCTCGCGCGTTGCCTCGTAGGCGAGCAGGGTCATGAGCTCCTCGACGAGCGCGCGGAACGTCGGCGACGGCGTGTTCTCGTCACGCAGCACCGTGAGTTTGTGGGTGACGAGCGGGTGGTCGGCAACGTGGAGGCGCATAGGCTCAATCTACTTGGGAGGCTCCGATGGGCGAATACGAAGAGTGGATGCAGCGGGCCATCGCCGAGGCCCGCCTCACGTCCGCCTCAGCCGACGTCCCCATCGGAGCCGTCGTGCTCGATGCATCCGGTGTCACGCTCGGCGCAGGACGCAACGAGCGCGAGTTGAGCGGCGACCCCACCGCCCACGCTGAGCTGCTCGCGATCAGGGCGGCTGCGGCATCCACGGGCTCATGGCGGCTCGACGACCTCACGCTCGTCGTCACGCTCGAGCCGTGCGCGATGTGTGCGGGGGCGATCCTGCAGTCGCGCATCGGCCGCGTGGTGTTCGGCGCGTGGGACGAGAAGGCGGGCGCGGTCGGCAGCGTCGTCGACCTGCTGCGCGAGCGTCGGATGCCGCAACAAGGTCGAGGTGATCGGCGGCGTGCTCGAGGCCGAGTGCGCGGCGCTGCTGCGCGAGTTCTTCGAGGCGCGCCGCTAGTCCGGTTACTGCCAGATGACCGCGACGAGCACGTTGACGATCGCGAGTCCGCCCGCAGTGTGGAACCACGGGTTCGGCCGGCCGCCGCGGCGCTGCTTCACAACGGCGATGATCGCCGCGACGAGCACCACGATCGCCACGACGAGCTTCACCGTGATTTTGATCATGTCGAGGTCGCGATCCGCCGCCTGGGCGAGGCCCACGAGCAGCACGCCCGAGACCAGCTGCACGATCGCACCAACCAGCATGGGTGTCAGCACGAACTCCGACTTGCGGCGCATCTGCACGAAGAACGACCCGATAATGGCGGCGAGCCCGAGGATGTGTGTGGCGAGCAAGAGCGAGTGCACGATGTCCATGGCACCGATCATCCCAGAGACCGTGCCGCTAGCTCCAGCTCGCTAGTCGGTGCCCTTGATCACGATCGCGTCGGTCGACGGCTCGCTGCCCTTCGCGACGTAGACGTCGGGCTCGAGGTAGATGATGCGCGCGACGGGCACGGCCTCGCGGATCGCGAGCTCGACGGCGTTGATCGCGGTCGCGACATCCTGCAGCTTGGCCGTCTTCGCGAGTGCGATCTTGGCGCCGACGAGCAGTTCCTCGGGGCCGACGTAGAGCGTCTTCATGTGGATGAGTGCCTCGACGTCGGGGTGGGCGTTGATCGCGTCGCGGATCTTGATGACGTCGTCGGGGTTCGCGCCCTCGCCGACGAGCAGGCTCGCCATCTCGATGCCGAGGATGATCGCGACCGTGATCAGCAGTACGCCGATCGCGAGGGTACCGATCGCGTCCCACATCGGGTTGCCCGTGATGATCGTGAGCCCAACGCCGATCATGGCGAGGACGAGGCCGAGCAGTGCGGCGATGTCCTCGAGCAGCACCACCGGCAGTTCGGGCGACTTCGCGCGGCGCACGAACTCAACCCACGACTGCTTGCCCCTCACGTGGTTCGACTCCCGCACTGCGGTGCGCAGCGAGAACGACTCCAACACGATCGCGATCGCGAGCACGAGGATCGGCAGCCAGGGCACCTCGAGCGGGTGCGGGTGCTGCAGCTTGTCGACGCCCTCGTAGATCGAGAACATGCCACCGACCGTGAACAGGATGATCGCGACGATGAACGCGTACACGTAGCGCGTGCGGCCGTAGCCGAATGGATGCGACGCATCGGCCTCACGCCTCGACCGGCGGCCGCCGATGATGAGCAGCAGCTGATTGCCCGCGTCGGCGAGCGAGTGCACGCTCTCGGCGAGCATCGCGCTCGAACCGGAGAAGATGAAGGCGATGAACTTGGTGATCGCGATGCCCGTGTTCGCGAGCAGTGCCGCAACGATCGCCTTCGTTCCACCCTCAGTCGACATGGTCCAATCCTAGGATGCTCGTGTGAGCACCTCATCGCCGTCCGAACTGCCCTGCCGTCCATCGCGATCATCGGAGCGGGGGCGATGGGCGGCGCGATCCTCCGCGGGCTCGTGCAGCCGGGCGTGACGGTGGATGGCGGCATCCGCGTCACCAACCGCAGCGCCGCGAAGGCCGACGCAATCGCGTTGGACGGTGTGGACTCGTTCGCGCTCGAGCGCGAACCCGAAGCGAACCGGATCGCGGTGCGCGGCGCCGGCATCGTGCTCATCGGTGTGAAGCCCGCGATGGTGCCCGACACCCTGCGTGAGCTTGCCGACGCGCTCGAGCCGGACGCCGTGGTCATCAGCCTCGCCGCTGGCGTCACGGTCGCGACGATGGAGGCGATCGTGCCGAACGCCGTGCTGCGCTCGATGCCCAACACCCCCGCGGTCGTCGGCCGCGCCGTGACGGGGCTCGCCGCAGGCACGCCGCTCGACCGCCGAGCAGTTCGCGCTCGGCCGAGCAGTGTTCGAGACGGTCGGCACGGTCATCGAGGTGGATGAAGCGCAGATCGACCCACTCGGCACGATCTCCGGTTCCGGCCCAGCCTGGGTCTACTTCTTCATCGAGCGGCTCACCGAGACCGCGATCCATCTCGGATTCACGCCAGAGCAGGCGAAGGTGATGGTCGAGGAGACCTGGCTCGGGTCGATGGAGTACCTCGCGGCATCCGACCGCACGCCCGAAGAACTGCGGCGAGAGGTCACGAGCCCGAAGGGCACGACCGAGCGCGCGATCGGAGTGCTGCACGGAGGCCGACCTCACCGCACTCTTCGATCGTGCGGTCGCCGCGGGCCTGGTGCGTGCGAAGGAGCTGGCGGAGGGCAAGTAGCTACGAGCGGGCAGCGTTGCGAACTTCTCGATGTCCATCGAGTTGCCGCTCACGATGATGAGGTCGTGGTTCGACACCGTCGTCTCAGGCGTCGCGTACGTGAAGTCCTTGCCGGGGCTCTTCACCCCGACGACCGTGATGCCGTACTTGCGGCGCACCTGCGACTCCGACAGCGGGATGCCGCGGATCGGCTTCGGCGGATACATCTTGACGATCGCGAAGTCGTCGTCGAACTCGATGAAGTCGAGCATCCGGCCGGAGACGAGGTGCGCGACGCGCTCGCCGGCTTCGGCCTCGGGGTAGATCACGTGGTTCGCGCCGATGCGCGCGAGGATCTTGCCGTGCGACTGGCTGATCGCCTTCGCCCAGATCTGCGGGATCTTGAGGTCGACCAGGTTCGCCGTGATCAGCACTGATGCCTCGATGGATGACCCGACCGCGACCACCGCGATCGAGAAGTCCTGCGCACCGATCTGGCGCAGCGCGTCGATGGACCGCGCGTCGGCCTGCACCGCGTGCGTCACCCGCTCCGACCACTTCTGCACGAGGCCCATGTCATCGTCGACCGCGAGCACCTCGCGATCGAGGCGCTGGAGCTGGCCGGCGGTCGCGGCACCGAAGCGCCCCAACCCGATCACCAGCACGGGTGCGTCATGGGCAATCTTGTCAACCACAGTCGACCTCCCTGTTAACCAACGATCGGCCTCTCTTCTGCCTTGCGGAACAACTGGCGGCGCTGGCTGGCCGCGAGGGCGGCTGCCAGGGTGACGGTGCCGATGCGCCCGAAGAACATGGTCGCAGCGAGCACGTACTGCGCGGCATCCGGCGCGTTCTGCGTGAAACCCGTACTGAGTCCGCAGGTGGCGAAGGCGCTGATGACGTCGAACAGCACGTAGTCGAGCGGGTCGTCGGTCATGAGCAGCAGCACGATCGTCGATGCCGCGACCAGCGTCGCGCCCCACAGCACGACGCTCACGCCGAGTCGCAGCACATCCGACGGGATGCGGCGGTCGAACGCCTCCATCTCGGTGGAGCCGCGCGCCTCGGCGAACGCGGCCAGGAACAGGATGGCGAGGGTCGTCACCTTGATCCCGCCCGCGGTGGACGCCGACCCTCCGCCGATGAACATGAGCATGTCGGTGACGAGCAGGCTCGCGCCATCCAGCTGGCTGATGTCGATGGTCGCGAAGCCGCCGGATCTCGCCATCGTCGAGATGAAGAAGCTCTGCAGCAGGCGCTGCCCGCCGTCCATGTCGGCCATGGTCCGCGGATTGTTGAACTCGAGCACGAGGTAGGCGACGGCTCCGCCAACCAGCAGCAGGAAGCGACATGAGCACCGTGAGCTTCACGTGCAGTGACCAGCGGCGAGGGTGCCGGAGATTGCGCGAGAGCACGTAGATCACCGGGAAGCCGATCGCGCCGAGGAACACGCTGATCATGAGTACGGTCAGGAAGTAGACGTCACCCGCGTACGGTGCCAGCCCCTCGGCCGTCGGCAGGAAGCCAGTGTTCGTGAACGACATCGCCGAGATGTACACCGACTGCCACAGCGCGTCGAGGATTGGCACGCCCGCGACGAGCATCCGCGGCAGCAGCAAGAGCGCAATCACTGCCTCGATCACGAGCACGCTCACCGCGACGGTGACCAGCAGGCTTCCGGTTTCGCCGAGCCGCACGGCCTGACTCTCGGAGATCGGGCCTTTGCGGATGCGCAGCGGGTTGGAGTCGCCCGCCGCGAGCAGCTTCTGCCGAAGTCCGAGCTTGCGGCTGATGACGAGTCCGAGAATGGATGCCACGGTCAGCACGCCCACGCCGCCGATCTCCACTCCCACGAACACGAACACGTGCCCGATCGGCGACCAGAACGTGGCCATGTCGACCGTGGAGAGTCCCGGTGACGCAAATGACGGAGACCGCCGTGAAGAAGGCATCGACGAGGGGGGCGGGTGTGCCAGATGTTGTCGCGATCGGCAGTGAGAACAGCAGCGTGAAGACGATCACCAGGCCCGCGAAGATCGCAATGGCGAAGCGCGCCGGCGTCGCGGCGACGAACGCGTCGACGCTATCGCGCAGCCGTTCGTAGAGCGTCGAGCGGGATACCGGCTTGCCGCGCATCCCTAGCCCTTTCGGTCACTGCCTGAAACAGGTTGTCATGGTACTCCCCGACGGGCCCCACTAGCCTGTTGCCATGGCCGACATCTTCGATGTGATCGCGGACGGAACGCGGCGGGACCTGCTCAAGGTGCTGCTCGCCCAGTACGTCTCCGCCGATTCGGAGAGCGGCGAGATCAGCGTCGGGCAGATCGTGGAACGCATGGGACTCAGCCAGCCGACGGTGTCGAAGCACCTCAAGGTGCTGCGCGACCACGGCCTGGTGACGGTGCGCGAAGACGGCCAGCACCGCTACTACCGCCTCGACACTGCGCCGCTCGAGGAGGTCGAGGACTGGCTCATCCCGCTGCTGAGTGCTGACTTCGATGATGAAGCGGTCGACGACCCGCGCAGTGCCGCTGTGTTCGCCGCGTGGGCCGGAGCGGATGTCGGCGAGACCATCGGCCGACGGCTCGCCGAGGGCTCGCACCAGGCGCGCACCGTGATCACCGACGCTGGCGAGGCTGTGACCACGTTGCCCCGAAAGCTGCAGCGGCGGCTGTTCAAGCGGGACTGAGCCCACCGTTCCGGCTTGGGCAAGCCCGTAGACAGCGACTCACTCCTGCCCCTACTGTTATCGCTGAGCACTCCAGTCACAGACTGGCACGCTCGAAGGTCACCGTCGCCGACGAAATCACAGCCGAGGAAGGGGAGCACGGATGTCGCTGTCCGAAGTCCGTTTCCTCACGGTCGCCGAAGTCGCCGAGATGATGCGCGTCTCCAACATGACCGTCTACCGGCTCGTGCACTCGGGCGACCTGCCCGCCGTGCGGTTCGGTCGCTCGTTCCGCATTCCGGAATCGGCCGTCGTCGCAGCAATCCAGACCCCGAACGCAGAGAGTGCTGCAGGCTAGCAGCTCTCGTTGATCCGACGACCGTGACGGACGACGCGCGCCGCCGCGCGGCGCGCTAAACTAACACCTTCGCGGTTCTGATCGAGCCGGGTCTGCTCGTTCAGTTCAACCGAAGAGGTTTCCATGGGTTCAGTCATCAAGAAGCGCCGCAAGCGGATGGCCAAGAAGAAGCACCGCAAGCTGCTGCGCAAGACGCGTCATCAGCGTCGCAACAAGAAGTAGCGCGCTGCTACTTCGCCCGCCGCGCTGACTTCTTCACCGCGCGGGCTTCTCTCCGCACCCGCCGCTGAGCTTCGCGAATGCTCGCGTGCTTGAGCGGCATGATCGCCCAGCCGTGCTCGCGCGCGTGACGCTCGAGCCGGGCATCCGGGTTCACGACGACGCGATTGCCGACCAGGCTCAGCAGCGGGATGTCGTTGGTCGAGTCGGAATACGCCCAGCAGTCCGCGAGGCTCACGCCCCGCTCACGCGCGAGCGCCTCGGCGACGACCGCCTTCTCCTGGGCGTGTACGACGTGGCCGATGAGCTCGCCGGTGAACCGGCCCGCTTCCGCCTTCAGCACGGTGCCGAGCGCGCCCGTCAGTCCGAGGCGGTCGGCGATCACCTGCCCGACAAGCTGCGGGGTCGCCGAGATCAACCACACCTCGTGGCCCTTGGCGAGGTGCTCGCGGGTGAGATCGACCGTCTCCGGCCAGAGCCGCGGCGCGATGCTCCGGGCGTAGATGTCTTCGGCGAGCGCGATCACCTCGGACTCGCTGTGTCCGGCTACGAGCTCGAGCGCACGCTCCCTCGCGGTAGCCAGATGGGAGTGGTTCTCGCCGACCTTCACGAAGCGGAAGTCGTGCCACGCGAACCGGGCGATGTCGCGGAACCCCAGCAACCCCCTGCGGAACGCGCCCTTACCGACGTGGAAGACGCTCGCGCCACGCATGAGCGTGTTGTCCACGTCGAAGAACGCGATGATCGGACGGTCGCTCGGCGACCGATCATCTGAGGAAAGTGGCGCGGCTTCGGGCATCCCGCACAGTCTACGGTCGCCGTAGTCTGTCAGGATGCCTGCCGTGCGACTGACCCTGCTGTCCAAGCCGGGGTGTCACTTGTGCGATGCGGCGAGGGATGTCGTGACCTCGGTGCTCGCGGAGCTGGAGCCCCTGGCATCCACCGTCACTCTCGAAGAGCTGTCGATCCTGGATGACCCCGAGCTCAACGCCCGCTACTGGGACGAGATCCCCGTGCTGCTCGTGAACGACCGCGTGCACACCGTGTGGACCGTGGACCCGCAGCGCCTGCGCGCCGCGCTCCGGTCTGCGGTCGACCCCGAATCTTCACGTGACGGATCCTCCGCATGGCTCTAGGCTGGCGATGAGCTGGCTCGCGTCGGCGCGGGCATCCAACGAGGGAGCGACCATGAAGTTCGAGATCGTCAAGGGCAAGAGCGTGAAGCAGCCATACTTCTGGCGCATCGTTGCGGCGAACGGCCAGACGCTGGCAGTCAGCGAGAACTACGTTGCGAAGGCATCCGCGAAGAGCGCGGCCGAGTCGGTGATCAAGAGCGCCTCGGGCGCTTCGGTGGTCGACCTGACCTAGTCGACGGGGTCAGCTGGCCTTGATCGTGTCGATCGGGCCGGTCAGCTTGTTGTGGATCGCGTTGCGCTCGGCCTTGAGCGACGCGATCGTGGATGCCTCGAGCCCCGAGGCGTCAACGGACTCGAACGGGCTGGCCATCCCGCTCTTGGCCTGCACGACGGCCGCGTAGTCGGCCGCGGCGGCTTGCACGCGAGCGCTGGCGCGCTGCGCCTTCTTGAGCGAAACGGCATCCGCCCCGACGACCTCGGCGTGCTTCTTCAGCGCCTTCGAGAGTTCCTTGCGGGCGGCATCGATCTTCTTGGACATGCGGCCCATCATGCCCCATCCGGGTGAACGCCGGCACTGCGGAGAATGCCGCCGCGGTGACGGTGGTTGCCGGTACCGTCGGACCATGGCCGACGACCTCCCCCGCATCCTGTTCGAAACCCGCGGGGAGTTCGAGGCGTGGATGCACGAACACCACGAAACCGCACCGGGCGTGTGGCTCGTCATCGCCAAGAAGGGTGCGCCCTACACGTCGATCACCCGGGATGACCTCGTCGAGGTCGGCCTCATGTACGGCTGGATCGACGGCCTCGTCAACGCGATCGACGAGCACTGCTTCGGCCAGCGCTTCACCCCGCGGCGGCCCCGCGGCCTGTGGTCGCTGCGCAACGTCGACATCGTCGAGCGCCTCACCGCGGCGGGAAAGATGCAGCCACGAGGGCAAGCCGAGGTGGATGCCGCGAAGGCTGACGGCCGCTGGGACCGCGCCTACGCCGGCCAGGCCCAGCCCCAGGCCGACTTCATCGCCGCGCTCGCGGCGCACGATGGAGCGCTCGAGTTCTACGAGACGCTGCCCAGGAGCACGAAGTTCACGATGTACCACCAGATCCAGACCGCAGTGAAGCCGGAGACGCGGGCCGCGCGCATCGAGAAGTACGTCGCGAAGATCGCAGCGGGCGAACGTCCCGTGTAGTTGCCCCGAGCTTTCGTGACGCATCGCAAGGTGCCCACCTGAGTGATCCCGGCGATCGCCGCGACCGCGTCGTGGTGGTCGACGGACGACTGAGCGCCGCAGGGGCGGCGGCGCGAACCGCGGACCGAAGCGGCTGCTGCCTACGGCAGCAACCGCGTAGGCCCGCGGAACAGGTACGTAGCCTCCCGGATGTTCGGCAGGTGCAGCAGCAGCATGAGCACGCGGCTCAGGCCCATGCCGAATCCGCCGTGCGGGGGCACGCCGTAGCGGAAGAAGTCGAGGTAGAAGTCGAGCTCCTCGGGGTCGAGGCCCTTGTGCTTCGCCTGCTCGATGAGCACGTCGATCCGGTGCTCACGCTGGGCTCCGGTGGAGATCTCGACGCCGTTGAAGATGAGGTCATACGAGTTGGTGAGGCCCGGGTCATCCTCGTGGCGCATGTGGTAGAACGGCCGGATGCTCGAGGCGTAGTCCGTGAGGAACACGAACTCGTGCCCGAAGGTCTCCTGCACGTAGGCGGCGATCTGGCGCTCGCCCTCCGGGTCCATGTCGTCGTCGTGGCGCGGCACCTCGTAGCCGCGCTCGGCGACGATGCGCTTGGCCTCGGCGAGCGGGATGCGCGGGAACGGCGTCGTCGGCACGGCGACCTCGATGCCGAACAGCTCGAGGATCTCGTCGCCGTGCTTGTCCTTCACGGCCTGGAAGCCCGCGACGAGCAGCTCCTCGTGCAGCGTCATGACGTCTTCGTGCGAGTCGATCCAGCTGATCTCACTGTCGACGCTCGTGAACTCGGTGGAGTGCCGGCTGGTGAACGACGGGTCGGCGCGGAACGCCGGGCCGACCTCGAAGATCTTGCCGAAGCCCGCGGGCTGCGCCATCTGCTTGAAGAACTGCGGGCTCTGCGCGAGGTACGCCTTGGTCTCGAAGTAGCCGATCTCGAACAGCTCGGCCTTCGACTCGCTCGCGCTCGCCATGAGCTTGGGGGTGTGCAGTTCGATGAAGTCGTGCTCGACCCAGTAGGTGCGCCACGCGTGCTCGAGCGTGGTCTGAATGCGGAACACGAGCTGGTTCTTCGGCACCCGCAGGTCGAGGAAGCGCCAGTCCTGCCGCTTGTCGGAGCTCGAGTCCTCGGCGATCGGAGTCTCCGGGATGGCCGCGCCTGCGATCACGATCGCGTCGAGCTTGATCTCCACGCCGCCGAGCTTCACGCGCTCGTCGTGCTTGAGCTCGCCGGTCGCGGTGAGGAACGTGCCCTGGGCGAGTCCGGAGATCACGTCCGCGAGCGGGTCGGGCTCGGCCGTGCCATCCTCTGCGAAGGCGCGTGGGTGCACGAGCTGCACCGCACCCGACTCGTCTCGGAGCACGACGAACTGCACCTTCTTCTGGTCGCGCACCGTATCCACCCAGCCGGACACGGACACGGGTCCGTCGGTCGCGGCGAGCAGGTGCTTGATCAGGGTGCGCTGTGTTGTTGAAGAGCTTTGTGTCACCCCGGAAGTGTAGCCGCGGGGGGACCCGCTGCCTCCGCGCGGTGGCAGGCTGGAACCATGCCCGACTACGGCCACGACCTCCACTTCGGCACCTTCATCACCCCGCTGAACTCGCCGCCGCAGTTCGCGGTCGAGCTCGCCGTACTGAGCGAGCAGTTCGGCTACGACCTCGTCACGTTCCAGGACCACCCGTACCAGCCGCGGTTCCACGACACGTGGACGCTCCTGAGTTTCGTCGCGGCCCGCACCGAGCGGGTGCGGTTGAGCGGCAACGTGCTGAACCTGCCGCTGCGGCAGCCGGCGGTGCTGGCGCGTGCCGCGGCATCCATCGACCTGCTCAGCGCCGGCCGCTTCGACCTCGCGCTCGGCGCCGGCGGCTTCTGGGACGCGATCGAGGCAATGGGCGGGCAGCGCCTCGCGCCGGGTGACTCGGTGCAGGCGCTCGAGGAGGCGATCGCGATCATCCGCGGCATCTGGAACGCCGACGATCGCAGCCCGCTTCGAGTCGACGGCAAGTTCCATCGCGTGGATGGCGCGAAGCGAGGTCCGGCGCCGGTTCGGCCCATCCCGATCTGGATCGGCGCCACCAAGCCGCGGATGCAACGGCTCATCGGCCGCCTCGCCGACGGTTGGCTGCCCTCCCTCGGCCGCCTCGAGCCCGGCGACCTCGCGCGCGGGAACGCCGTGATCGACGCGGCCGCCACCGACGCGGGACGCGACCCGCGCGAGATCCGCCGCCTGCTGAACATCGGAGAGCTGCCCGTCGAGCGGCTGGTCGACCTCGCCCTCGACGACGGGGTCGGTACCTTCATTCTCGCCACGGACGACCCAGTCGTGCTGCAGCGCTTCGCTCAGGAGGTGGTGCCGTCGCTGCGCTCGGCCGTTGCTGCGGCGCGACGGTAAGCTGGCTGTCGCGCGCGGCGTCCCCGCGCATTCCCCCTTCGATCCCGAGGATCATTCTGAACGCCTCGCATCCGGCGCCGTCCGTGCTCGCCGCCCTCCGTTCGCCGCGACTGCTGACCCGAGAGTTGCTCGCCGGTCTCGTCGTCGCGATCGCCCTCATCCCCGAGGCGATCTCCTTCTCGATCATCGCGGGCGTCGACCCGAGGGTCGGACTGTTCGCGTCGTTCACGATGGCGGTGTCGATCTCGATCCTTGGTGGTCGGCCCGCGATGATTTCGGCCGCGACCGGTGCCGTGGCGCTCGTCATCGCGCCAGTGATGCGCGACTACGGCTTCGACTACCTGATCGCGACGGTGATCCTGGGCGGGCTCATCCAGGTCGTGCTCGCGGTGTTGGGGGTGGCGAAGCTCATGCGGTTCATCCCGCGCAGCGTCATGGTCGGCTTCGTGAACTCGCTCGCGGTGCTCATCTTCATGGCGCAGCTCGTGCACCTCGTGGATGTGCCGTGGCTCGTGTATGCGCTCGTCGCCGCCGGCATCCTCATCCTCGTGTTCCTTCCGCGGCTCACGACCGTCGTGCCGGCACCGCTCGTCGTCGTCGTGCTCATCACGGGCGTGACGCTGCTCGCCGGTTGGAAGGTGCCCACCGTCGGCGACGAGGGCGCGCTGCCGGACAGCTTGCCGATGTTCTTCCTGCCGAACGTGCCGCTCACGCTCGAGACGCTCGCGATCATCGCGCCGTTCGCGCTCGGCATGGCGGCGGTCGGACTGCTCGAGTCGCTCATGACCGCCAAGCTCGTCGACGACATCACCGACACGGGATCGCGCAAGACGCGCGAGGCGTGGGCGCAGGGCGTTGCGAACGTCATCACCGGCTTCACCGGTGGCATGGGCGGCTGCGCGATGATCGGCCAGACCATGATCAACGTGAAGGTCAGCGGAGCGCGCACTCGAATTTCGACGTTCGCCGCTGGCGTGTTCGTGCTGATCCTCGCGGTCGCGCTGCGGGATGTCGTTGCGCTCATCCCGATGGCGGCCCTCGTGGCAGTGATGATCATGGTCGCGGTCGCCACGTTCGACTGGCACAGCGTGCTGCCATCGACCCTCAAACGAATGCCACGCAGTGAGACGATCGTGCTCGTCACGACCATGGGGCTCGTGATTGCCACCAACAATCTTGCGATCGGCGTCGTGGCGGGGGTGCTCGTGGCGGCGCTGCTGTTCGCTCGCCGTGTTGCGCACGTCGCCACGGTCACGCGCACCGTGCATGGCGAAGGCGAGGACGCGGTAGCGCAGTACGTCGTGCGCGGCGAACTGTTCTTCGCGTCGAGCAACGACCTCGTCACGCAGTTCGACTACGTCGACGATCCGGCGTCGGTGGTGATCGACCTCAGCGCCGCGCATGTGTGGGATGCGTCAGCGGTGGCGACGATGGACGCGATCACGACGAAATACGAGCGCCGCGGCATCCACGTGCAGTTCACGGGCATGAACGCGGTGAGCGCTGCCCTGCACGGTCGACTCGCAGGTCGCTTCGGCGAAGAAACGTAGAATCGAGGTCGTGCCCGCCGACCTCATCCATCTCGTGCGCCATGCCGAGGTGTTCAACCCCGACGGCATCCTCTACGGCCGGATCCCGGGGTATCACCTGAGCGAACTCGGGTTCCAGATGGCGGAGGTGGCCGCTGCGAGTCTCGCCGAGCACCCCGTCGCGCGGTCTGTACGCCAGCCCGCTGCAGCGCGCACAGGAGTCCGCGAAACCGTGGGCCGAGCAGTTCGGCCTCGAGGTGCACACCGACGAGCGCCTCATCGAGCCGACGAACTGGTTCGAGGGCAAGCAGTTCACCCTGGCGCGAGGCGCTGCGACGCACCGTCGTGGATGCTGCGGCTCGCGAACCCGCTGCGGCCGAGCTGGGGCGAGCCGTACCGGCAGGTGCTCGCGCGGATGCTCGCGGCCATCGATGACGCGCACGCTTCGGTCGACGGACGGCGAGGTCGTGCTCGTGAGCCACCAGATGCCGATCGTGATGGTGCAGCGCCACGTCGCGCGACGCAGCCTCGTGCACAACCCGGGCAAGCGACGGTGCAGCCTGTCGTCGATCACGACGCTCGCGAAGCGGGACGGAAAGCTGATCGAGGTCGGGTACGCGGAGCCTGCCAAGGCACTCCTCGCCGGTGCGATCGACACGGGTGCGGTGTGACTCGCATGCGGGTGGCTCGCGCCATCGCGGTGGCGGCGGTCGCGGCATCCATGGTGGTGCTCGCCGGCTGCACGGCCGACCCGCTCGCAGACCAGTACGCGAGCGGCAGCGATCAGGGCTACATCTCCGGTGATGGCTCGACCGTCGAGCTGACACCCGACCAGCGAACCGACCCCGTCGTGTTCGAAGGCGTGGATGACACGGGCGCGACGATCTCGAGCGCCGACTACCTCGGCCACGTGTACGTCGTCAACTTCTGGTGGGCGGGATGCGCGCCCTGCCGCGTCGAGGCGCCGGACCTCGTCGACCTCGCCGCCGAGTACGAGAACGTGCCGTTCCTCGGCGTGAACACCGAGGACGGGGCTGACAACGCGCGGAGCTTCGCCGAGGAGTACGGCATCGAGTACCCGTCGATCCTCGACGTCGACGACGTCTCGGTGCAGCTCGCCTTCGCGGGCTCCGGGATGCCGCCGAACGCCGTGCCCACCACGATCGTGCTGGATCGCGAGGGCCGCGTCGCCGGCCGCATCAGCGGGCTCATCCGCGACCCGTCCATCCTCGGCGCGATGATCGACCGCGTGCTCGAGGAGGGCTAGCCATGACGCTGCTCACGAGCGAGGGCGTCGGTGAGCTCGTGCTCGGCGGCAACCTCCTGGTGGCTGTGCCGATCGCGATCGCCGCCGGACTGATCTCGTTCGCGTCGCCGTGCGTGCTGCCGCTCGTGCCCGGGTACCTCGGGTTCATCGGCGGCTTCGACTCCGGCGAGCCTGGCGGGCGGCGGCGGTTGCTGCTCGGCGTGCTGCTGTTCATCCTCGGGTTCAGCATCGTGTTCGTGCTCTTCGGCGTGCTGTTCGGCACCGCCGGGCTGCTGCTGAAGTCGTGGCTCGACGTGATCCTGCGCGTGGCGGGCATCGTGCTCATCGTGATGGGTGCGGTGTTCATCGGCCAGGTGAGCTTCCTGCAGCGCACGTTCAAGCCGCAGTGGAAGCTCGCGACCGGGCTCGCGGGCGCGCCGCTGCTCGGCATCGTCTTCGCACTCGGCTGGACGCCGTGCCTCGGTCCAACGCTCATCGCGGTCAACAGTCTCGCGCTCGAGTCGGGCAACCCGGCGCGCGGTGCGCTGCTCGCGGTCGCGTACTGCCTCGGCCTCGGCATCCCGTTCCTGCTCGTCGCGCTCGGACTCGGCTGGGTGCACCGGCTCGGTCGCCTGGATCAAGCGCCACATCCGCGTGATCAACATCATCGGCGGCGCCCTGCTCATCCTGCTCGGCCTCCTCATGGTGACCGGCGTGTGGCGCCTGTTCATCACGAGCATCCAGGGGGTGATCGGTGGATTCGTCACGCCCCTCTGATCACATCGACCAGGAAGCGCCCGCCAAGCCCGATCCCAACATCGTGCAGCCGCAGCTCGGAGTCGTCGGCTACCTCCGCTTCTTCTGGCGACAGTTGACGAGCATGCGCACGGCGCTGTTCCTGCTGCTCCTGCTCGCGATCGCCGCGATCCCCGGATCGCTCGTGCCGCAGGTGCACCAGCGACCCGAACGGCGTCATCCAGTACAAGCAGACGTACCCGGAGCTTTCGGCGGTCCTCGAGCCACTCGGCGTGTTCTCCACCTACTCGTCGGTGTGGTTCTCGGCGATCTACCTCCTGCTGTTCGTGTCGCTCATCGGCTGCGTCATCCCGCGCACGAAACACCACTTCGACGCGCTGCGCGCGAAGCCTCCGAAGACGCCTGCCCGCCTCGACCGGCTGCCGGGCTTCACGAGCACCCGAACGAACCGTGGATGCCGCGACCGCAGTCGTCGACCGCACAGACCCTGCTTGAAGCGGCAGGGGTACCGCACCGAGGTGTACGGCGACTCGGTAAGCGCCGAGCGCGGCTACCTGCGCGAGAGCGGCAACCTCGTGTTCCACACCGCCCTGATCGGAGTGCTGATCACGGTGGGCCTCGGTGGTGGACTCGGCTACACCGGGTCGAAGATCGTGGTCGAAGGCCAATCGTTCGCGAACGTGCTCGGCAACTACGACTCGTTCAACCCGGGTCGCTTCGTCGACGGCTCGAAGCTCACGCCCTACCGCATCACGCTCGACGATTTCGAGGTCGTGTACGAGGAGGAGAACATCAACGCGTACGGGTCGCCGATCGACTTCACCGCGTCGGTGACGACGACCGAGGGCGCCTCGGAGCAGCAGTCCACGATCAAGGTCAACTCGCCGCTCGACATCGGCGGCACGCAGGTCTACCTGCTCGGCAACGGCTACGCGCCGGTGATCACGGTTCGGGATGCCGCGGGCAACATCGTCTCGTCGCAGCCCGTGCCCTGCCTCCCGCAAGACGCGAACCTGTTCAGTGTGTGCGTTCTGAAGGTGCCGGACGGCCTCGACGAGCAAGTCGGGTTCCGCGGCCTGCTCTACCCCACGACGTTGCCGCTCGAGTCGGGCGCACTGGCGTCGAGCCACCCGGATCTGCTCGATCCGACACTCACGCTGGAGGTGTACACCGGCGATCTCGGTCTCGACGAGGGCCAGGCGGTCGGCGTCTACACGCTCGACACCGCCACACTCACCCAGATTGCCGGCCGCGAAGACGACGCCCTCGCAGCCGAGCATCGCGCTCGGCATCGGCGACCGCGTCGACCTGCCGAACGGGCTGGGCAGCGTCGAGCTCACCGAGATCCCGCGCTTCGCGTCGTTCGAGATCCACCGTGATCCGGCGCAGGGCTGGGTGCTCGCCTTCGCGATCGCGGCGATGCTCGGCCTGCTCACGAGCCTGTTCATCCCGCGCCGTCGGGTGTGGGTGAAGGTCGCGGGCGAGCGCATCGAGTATGCGGGCCTCGCGCGCGGCGAGGATCCGACGCTGGATGCCGCGGTGGCCGAGCTTGCGCAGCGGCACACGCAGCAGCTGGAGCGTTCGCCCGCGCGTAGGCTTGATCCGTGATCGACACCCTCGCGACGTACTCGCTCGTGCTCGTGTACTCCGCGATGGCGGTCTACGCGCTTGCGTTCATCGTGTTCGGGCTGGACCTCGGGCGTCGCGCGGCCGCGGAGCCCGCGGCATCCATCGTGAAGACGACGTCGGTGGCCTCCTCGGCCGGATCGACCGCGCTGCTCGAACGCACCGACGTTGCGACTGAGGGCAAGCCGCGACGCAGCCGGTTCGCGCGCATCGCGCTCGCGCTCACCATCCTCGCCTGGGTGCTGCATGTCGCGGGCGACGTGCTGCGCGGAGTCGCCGCGAACCGCGTGCCGTGGGCGAACATGTTCGAGTTCACGCTCACCGCGACCGCAATCATCGTCGCCATCTTCCTCGGGGTGCAGCTGTGGCAGCGTCTCGAGTTCCTGGGTGTGTTCATCGTCGGCTTCGCCCTCGTCGCGCTTGGCGTGGCGACCGTCAACTTCTACGTGGATGTCGTGCCGCTGCCATCCGCGCTCCAGTCCGGCTGGCTCGTCGTGCACGTCTTCGTTGCCGCGACCGCGACCGGGTTCCTCGCCGTCGGTGGCGCGCTGTCGATCACGCAGCTGCTGCAGGCGCGCCGCGCATCCCTCGGCCGCGGCGCCAAGTTCCTCACCCGACTTCCGGCCGCCGATCGCCTCGAGGAGCTCGCCTACCGCGTCATCGTCGTCGGCTTCGTGTTCTGGACCTTCACCCTCATCGCGGGCGCCATCTGGGCCGAGCGCGCGTGGGGCCGGTACTGGGGCTGGGACACGAAGGAGGTCTGGACCTTCATCATCTGGACCCTGTTCGCTGGCTACATCCATGCGAGGGCGACCCGTGGATGGCGCGGCTCCCGCTCCGCCTGGCTCGCGATCATCGGCTTCTCCGCGATCGTGTTCAACTTCACCGTCGTGAACCTGTTCTTCAAGGGGCTGCACGCGTATTCCGGGCTCTGAGTTCGTGTAGGCCGTGGGCTCGCGGGCGATCGGCCGGACGGCTCCGCCCATAGAGGCCCCTACACCCGAGCCATCCGGCCGATCACCCGCGAGCTGGCGCCGCGTCGGCAGCGGTGCGCGTGGGTCCCGGCTTCACGACGGCGGGGCGGCGCTGCGCGTTCCGTGACTTGCGAGTTTCGGGCGTTCCGAAGGTCGGGAAGTCGCGAGTCACGGCGTGCGCGGGTGGGTGAATGCATTCAGTCGCGACTTTTGGCTCTTGAGGAGGTGCGGGAAGGACCGAAAGTCGCGAGTCAGCGAAATGCCGCTTGAGTCGCGCCATCCACCAGTCCCGGCGCTCGGGCTCGGCGGCCTCGTGCGCCGCGAGTGACGGCGGGTGCGCGCCCGCCAAAGGTCCCCAGTCATGGATGGGCATGACCTCGAACTGCGCGGTCGCGATGCGACGGCGCGCAGCCCGCGGGCGCGCTACTCGACCTGCGGAACGGCTAGGCCAGCAGGGCGTGCGTGCGCTCGAGCCGCGCGATCCACCAGTCGCGGCGGGCGTCCTCGGCGGCGTGGGTGGCGAGCAGCGCGACGGAGGGGGTGACGCGCGAGACGGGCAGCGCGCCATCCACTGGGGTGAGGGGGGTGTCCGTGACGTCGGCGGCGAGCAGGGCGGCGGTCGCGAGGCCGCAGTCGTAGTCGAGGGTGGGCAGCGCCGCGGCGAGCGCGAGGCCCATCGAGATGCCGACCGAGGTGTCGAGCGCGCTCGAGACCACGACG
>CAWBNZ010000003.1:0-7548 GCA_963790235.1 uncultured Actinomycetota bacterium | reverse complement strand
TGCGCGGTGGTGTCGGCAGCGCTCGGCAACTGCCGCCCGCGTGACTCTTGCGCTTCGACCGCGGCTATGGTTTCATCGTCGAAGCGGTTCGACATCGAAGCGGTTCGATCCGCGTCAAGCGCACGGCACGACGATTCAACGGCGAAGGGAGGCGCTCATGGTCACGATCGACGACGTCGCCCGCGCTGCCGGAGTCTCGCGCAGCACCGTCTCGTACGCGCTCTCGGGCAAGCGACCGATCACGCGCGAGACCCGCGACCGGATCTCCGTCGCGATCGACAAGCTCGGCTTCACGGTCAACGCCGGCGCCCGGGCGCTCGCGAGCTCCGAGACGATGGTGCTCGGGCTGCTGCTGCAGTTCCACCAGGACGAGTTCCCGCCCGCGATGCTGCAGTACATCCTCGCCGTGACGACTGCGTCGCGGGAGCTGGGCTACGACATCCTGCTCGTCACCGAGGCCGACGGTGCCGATGCGGTCAAGCGCATCACCTCCTCCAACATGGTCGACGGCGTCGTGCTGCTGGATGTCACGCACGACGACCCGCGACTCGCTCCACTTCGTGAGGCTCGCCAGCCCGGCGCCATGGTCGGCCTGCCGCGCGACACCGACGGCGTCGATGTGTTCGACCTGGACTTCGAGGGTTCTGCGCGCATCCTCGTCGACCACCTCGTCGAGCTCGGCCACCAGGAGATCATCCTCGTCACGCCGCCGCGGCACGTGTTCGAGCGAGGCGGCGCGTACGCGTGGCGGTTCCGCGACGCGGCGCTCGAGCAGGCGGCGAGCCACGGCGTTGCCATGCATTTCCACTACGGCGAATCCCAGCAGCCGCGCATCACGAAGGCGCTGAACGCGGCCCTCGATGCGCACCCGAGCGCGACCGGACTCATCGTGCACAACGACGCATCCATCGCCGTGCTGCCGCAGGTGCTGCACGAGCGCGGCGTGCGCGTTCCCCAAGATCTCTCGGTCGTCAGTTTGTACGCACGAGACTTCGGACAGAGTTTCCTGCTGCCGTACACGGCAGTGGAGACTTCGCCCGACGGCCTGGGCCGGCTCGCGGTCCAGCAACTGGTTCGACGCATCAACGACCCGGACTCCGTGTCCACGGTCGTCGAATTCGTCGAGCCGGTCCTGACGATCCGCGGGAGCACCGCCTGAGCCGAGCGGCCGAGAGTCGCGTTGATTCGGGTCGGTCGTCGAAGCGGTTCGACAGAATAGTTCGATACGACACCAGAAGTCACCACCCCCAACTCACCACCTGGCACCAGCAACAACGAATGATTCAGAGAGGAACATCGTGAACATCTCCACCAAGCGTCGCGCCTTCGGCGCGGCGGTCGTCATCACAGCCGTGGGCGTCGCCCTCGCCGGCTGCGCCGGAGGAACCCCGTCCGGCGAAGGTTCGAGCGACACCTACACCCTGTGGGATCCGTACCCGGACCGGGACGCCTCGTCGACCTGGGCCAAGGCGATCGACGCGTGCGCCGCCGACCTCGACATCACCATCGACCGCAACTCGGGCAACACCGGCGACACCGTGAAGGACCTCACGACTGCGGCATCCAACCTCCCCGACATCGCGATGGTCGACAACCCGAAGGTCGCCGTGCTCGCCGAGGCGGGGCTGCTGACCACCGCGGCCGAGAACGGGCTCGACGTCTCGTCGATCTCGCCGAACATCCTGAGCGCGGGCGAGCTCGACGGTGAGGTCTACGGCGTTCCGGTCGGCGCCAACACGCTCGGCCTGTACTACAACCCGACCGTGCTCGAGGCGGCCGGTGTCGACATCGCGTCGGTCACCGACTTCGCGTCGCTCACCGCGGCGCTCGAGAAGATCGTCGCGGCTGGCAAGAAGGGCATCACGTTCTCGGCCGTCGGCACCGAGGAGGGCTCCTTCCAGTTCCTTCCCTGGTTCTGGGGCGCCGGCGCCGACCTGACCGAGCTCGACTCGCCCGAGGCGATCGCGGCGCTCGATCTCTGGACCGGCTGGGTGCAGAAGGGCCTCGCGCCCAACTCGGTGATCTCGAACACGCAGGGCACCAGCTGGGACGAGTTCCTCACCGGCGAGTACGGCTTCGCCGAGAACGGCTCGTGGTTCAAGGGCGCCGGGGATGAAGCGGGCTACCTCTCCATCCAGGTGCCCGGCATCGACGGCGGAGCCGCACCCGGCGCCGACCGGTGGCGAGTTCATCGCCATCCCGGTGCAGAAGGATGCCTCGCGGTACGAGACCTCGGCGAAGATCGTCGAGTGCCTGAGCGCCGGCAGCGCCGGTGCCACCGCGCTCGGCTACATCGCGCCGACGACCGACGGTGTCGACGCGCAGCTCGCCGAAGACCCGACGCTCGAGTTCTGGGCATCGGCCGTTGCCGACGCGAAGCCGCGCACGGCCGACAACCTCGGCACGAACTACGACATCATCTCCGAGCAGCTCTACACGGCAGTGCAGAACGCCCTGAGTGGTGCCGCCACTCCGGCCGACGCGCTCGCCGAGGCGCAGACCGCCGCCGCGGCCAACGTCAAGTAACCGACACTCACCCGAAGAGGAACCGACATGCGACCGGCAGGACGATCCGCTCACAGCTCGTGGCGTGGGCGTTCATCCTGCCGGTCGTGGTCTACCTCGCGGTGTTCTACGCGTACCCGCTCGCGCGGAACGTGGACCTGAGCTTCCGCGACTACACGCTGCGATCGTTCATCGACGGCACGGCCGAGTGGGCGGGCCTCGACAACTACATCGCGGTCATCCAGAGCAGCACGTTCGCGCCCGCGCTCGCGAACACGGCGATCTTCACGTTCGTCTCCATCGCGTTCCAGTTCACGATCGGACTCGCGCTCGCGGTCTTCTTCTTCCGCAAGTTCCCGCTCTCGGCAACGCTGCGCGCGCTGTTCCTCGTGCCGTGGCTGCTGCCACTGCTGGTCTCCGCGTCGGTGTGGGCGTGGATGCTGAACAGCGAATCCGGGGTCGTCAACGCCCTGCTGTCGGTCGTCGGCATCCCGCAGATCAACTGGCTCACCTCACCGCAGTGGGCGATCGTGTCGGTGCTCATCGCCAACATCTGGATCGGCGTCCCGTTCAACCTCGTGCTGCTCTACAGCGGCCTGCAGAACATCCCCGGCGAGGTGTACGAGGCGGCCTCGCTCGACGGGGCGAACGGCTGGAACACGTTCTGGCGCATCACGTTCCCGCTGCTGCGCCCGGTGTCGGCGATCACGATCCTGCTCGGGCTCGTCTACACGCTGAAGGTGTTCGACATCATCTGGATCATGACGAGGGGCGGGCCCGGGCAACTCGTCGACCACGTTCGCGATCTGGTCGTACCGGCTCGGGTTCGGCGGCGGCACGCCCGACCTCAGCCCGGCCGCTGCGGTCGCCAACCTGCTCATCCTGGTCGCGCTCGCCTTCGGCCTGGTCTACATCCGGATGCAACGACGATTGGCGAACGCATGACCCGCCGACGCTCGCTGCTGAGCACCGCCGTCGGCGTGCTGCTCACGGCCGTCATGCTGTTCCCCCTCTACTGGATGGTGAACGTCTCGCTCACCCAGCCGGAGGCGCTGCGCAAGGATCCGCCGAACTTCTTCCCGGTCGACCCGAACTTCGCGGGATACGCGGCGGTCATCACCCAGCAGGGCCCGTACCTGCTCACGAGCCTCATCGTCGGCCTCGGCACGGTCGTGCTCACCGTCGTGGTGTCGGCGCCGGCCGGCTTCGCGCTCGCGAAACTGCGACCGTGGGGCGGCACGGCGCTCAGCTTCATCCTGCTGATCGCGCAGATGATCCCGGGGATCATCATGGCGATGGGGTTCTACCTCATCTTCAACAACCTCGGGCTGCTCGACTCGGTGTGGGGGCTCATCCTCGCCGACTCGACGATCGCGGTGCCGTTCGGCGTGCTCATCTTCACCGCGTTCATGTCGGGCATCCCCGATGAGCTCCTCTCGGCAGCGAAGATCGACGGCGCCGGCACCTGGCGCACCTTCCGCTCGGTCGTGCTGCCCGTGAGCCGCAACTCGGTCGTGACGGTGGCCCTGTTCGCGTTCCTGTGGGCGTGGTCGGACTTCCTGTTCGCCTCCACCCTCGACCGCGGCGGCGACCTGCAGCCGATCACGATGGGCATCTACCGCTACATCGGCAACAACACGCAGGACTGGAACGCGATCATGGCGACCGCCGTCGTCGCGTCGATTCCCGCCGCCGTGCTGCTCATCGTCGCGCAGCGCTACGTCGCCGCCGGCGTGACCGCCGGCGCGGTCAAAGACTGACGCGACGTTTCATCCGAGACGAAGGACTGCACCACTACACCATGCCCGCGACCCCGATCGAGTTCGACGTTCGCGAGATCCCGTTCAGCCTCCGTGGCTCGTGGCTGGACCTCTCGCCCGTCACGGCCCTGCACACGGTCAAGCCGGACATCCACCTCGTCTCGCACCAGACCGGCATGCACGCCGTGTTCCGGCTGCAGCCGTGGCGCGATGGGGTCAGCCGTCGAGTCGAGCACGCAGGCCGCGCCCGCGTCGCTGACGCTGGCTCACCGACGGCGGGCAGATCGAGGCGACGCTTCGAGTCGAAGGAGATCGTGCGGCTGCGCGGCTCCGGCGTGGACCTGCGGATCGTGGATGCCGCGGAGGTGCTCACGCCGTTCACCGGCACGTACCTCTACCGCGACCCGATCGACGGCGCCGCCGTCTTCACCTCCTACGAGACCGGTCGGCGCTACCGGATCACCTCGCTGCGCGGCGACCTCGTGCTCGAGGGCGCTGAGGCGCTCGGCGCGGCGATGCGCGCGGTCGTCGCGACCGGCGCCGAGTGGGAGATCGCGATCGAGGAGTTCGAGACCGGACGCGGCGCGAGCCACCGCCGCCAGGAGTTCGACGCGATCGTGCTAGCAGCGCTCGACCGAGTTCGAGGCCTATCGCGGCTCGCTCGTGCCCGCGCGGCGACGCGACGTCGACCCCGAGACCGCCGGCCGCGCAGCCTACGTGCTCTGGTCGGCGACGGTGCAGCCGAGCGGGTTCCTGCGCCGCGAGTCGATCCTGATGTCGAAGCACTGGATGGACAAGGTCTGGAGCTGGGACCACTGCTTCAACGCGCTCGCGGTCGCCCCGCACGACGCAGACCTGGCGCTCGACCAGTTCCTCACCCCGTTCGACCACCAGGATGACGCGGGCGCCCTGCCCGACTCGGTGACCCACTCCGAGGTGCTCTACAACTTCGTGAAACCGCCCATCCACGGGTGGGCGTTCGCGAAGCTCCGCGAGCGGATCAACCGGCCCGCTGTCGCAGGATGCCCTGCTCACCGTGCACCGCAAGCTGTCGCGCTGGTCGCGCTTCTGGCTCGACCACCGGCGCGTGCCCGGCCGTGCGCTGCCGTTCTACCAGCACGGCAACGACAGCGGGTGGGACAACTCGACGATGTTCGATCTCGACCGCGTGGTCGAGGCGCCCGGACCTCGCGGCGTTCCTCGTCATCCAGCTCGACGTGCTCGCCGATCTCACCGAGGAGCTCGGGCTCGGCGACGGCGGCGGCGTGGCGCAAGGAGCGCGATCAGGTGCTGCGATGCGCTGCTCGCGCAGCTCTGGGACGGCGAGTCCTTCTTCGCCGTGAGCCCGACCTCGGGCGCGCGGAGCAAGACGAGCAGCCTGCTCGTCACCCTGCCGATCGTGCTCGGCACGCGGCTGCCCGAGGAGATCCGCGAGGCGCTCGCGCAGCCGCATCGAGCAGCACCTCACCGAGTGGGGTCTCGCGACACAGCTGCCCGGCACCGCAGGAGTACGAGGACGACGGCTATTGGCGCGGGCCGATCTGGGCGCCATCCACTGCCCTCATCGAAGACGGCCTTCGCGAGCGCGGGCTTCGTCGAGCTCGCCGACCGGGTGAGCGAGCGCTTCCTCGGGCTGTGCGAGCGGTCGGGCTTCGCCGAGAACTTCGACGCGATCAGCGGCGACGGGCTGCGCGACCGCGCCTACACCTGGACGGCGAGCACGTACCTGCTGTTCGCCGGTTAGCGTTGGGGCATGCGCTCCATCTATCTCGACAAGGCATTCCCCGAGGCGTACCAGGCACTGAAGGGCGTGAGCAAGCAGGCCGAGCTCGCCGCACTCGGCGCCGGCCTTGACCCGCTGCTGATCGAACTCGTGAAGCTGCGCGCATCGCAGATCAACGGGTGCGCGTTCTGCCTGCGACTGCACACGCGCGACGCCATCAGCAAGGGCGAGACCACCGACCGGCTGGCCGTGCTGTCATCGTGGCGCGACACCGAGTACTTCACCGAGGCGGAGCGCGCCGCGCTCGCGCTCACCGAGGAGATCACGCTCATCGCCGACGTCACGTCCGGCCGCCGAGCCGAGGACGACGATCACCCGGAGCTCACCGACGCGCAGGTGGCGGCCGTGCGCTGGGTCGGGATCTCGATCAACGCGTTCAACCGTCTGTCGATCACGAGCCACCACCCGGTCGACCCGGAGGACGGGCTGTAGCGGATCCCCGGGATCAGATCCCCACGAACGGCACCGTCACCGCGAGTCCGAGTGCGATCACGAAGATCACGATCGACACGCCGCCGAGGATGAGCCGCACCCGGAATGCCTTGACCACCGCGCCGATGCCGAGCAGGAACAGCGAGAGCGCCATCAGCACGGTCGTGAGCGTGAGCAGGTCGCCGCGCCCGTCATGCTCCTTCGCCTGGGCGAGGGCGGCATCCGCGGCATCCTTCGTCTCGGCGTACGCACCGAAAGGAATGCCTGGTAGCCCTCGTCGTCGAGCGGGGAGTAGTAGAAGTCGGGGTCCGACTCATTGAGCGCGTCGGCGGCCTGGATTGCTGCGTCGAACTCCTCGGAGACCGACTGGAAGTAGATGGTGTCGTACTTGATCTGCGCCGCGGCCGAGATCGCGGCATCCGGGTTCTGGATGTCGAGGCGCAAGTCGGTGAGGCGGTCGAAGAGCTGCGCGTCCTGCACATACTGCTGGTTGCCCTCGAGGTAGAGGGACTCCGCCTCGGTCGAGAGGGTCGTGGCTGGGTGTTCGCTTCGATGACCTTGCCGTCGTACAACGCTGCCTGGAACGAGGAGTACGCCGTGGCGACCGAGACGAGACCGAGGAGCACCGCGATGATCACCTCGGTGTGCTTGCGCAGGAAGCTCTCGCGGGTGGGGTCGGCTGGGGCAGTCGACGACGGAAACTCCGATGGATCGCGGGCAGGGATACGCGAAGTCTAGGGTCTGCGGTCGCTCTGATGCCCCCAGATCGGGCCGGAAATGTCGGTGGGCGCCGTATTCTTGAACTATGGCGCGACACGCCGAAACCACAACATCTAGTGGAATGACATCCGTGTCATTCCCGTTATATAGTGGAGCACCCCAGTCAACTGGTGGGGACGACCGAGACTTCCTGAGGAGGATCAAATGGACAACGAAGACACCGTTGGGGGCTACGCGGTACCCGTCGACCCCATGGATCTCCTGCAGTGCGATAGCTGCCAGTGATCCCACCAAGATTCGTAGAAGCCCCGACGACCATGACGGTCGGCGGGGTTTTCCGTTGGTGGC
>CAWBNZ010000002.1:0-155158 GCA_963790235.1 uncultured Actinomycetota bacterium | reverse complement strand
TGCCGTACGGGTTCCGCGCCTCGTCGGGCTCCGGCTCGGCGTGCACCTCGACGAGGCGGTTGAGCGGCGCCGTCGACGGCCATGTCGAGGCGCACCGCGAAGTAGTGCTGGTGCGTGGGCGCCTGCGACGTTCGGGCGCGACCATGCGGCCGTAGCGGCGGCGTCTCGCCGTCGGCGATGCCCGAGACCGACATCAGGCCGGTGAGCTTGATCTCGAGCTCGATCGAGCCGTCCTGGTAGAGCGACCAGTAGAAGCCGTAGTCGTAGTTGGCGACGGTGGCGAAGCTCGAGATGACGAGTCGGCGGCTGCGGCGCACCTCGGCGCTGCCGCGTGCGCGTGTTCGACGTGCTTCCAGAGGATCGAGTCGTCCTCCTCGTGCATGCAGATGCCGTTGGCGATCGTCTGCGGCTCGCCGTCGCCGTCGAGGTACTCCGACGTCGAAGTAGTGGATCTCGCCGAGGCAGTCGCAGCCGAGCTCGAGGCTCGTCGGTCAGCGGGCCGCGCGCCGTACTCGCCCCAGTCGAAGAAGTTCTTGCGGTACGGCGGTGGAGTCGCTGTCGAGGTACGGCACGTACATCTCGTTGACGGCGGCCCGCTCGAGCACCGGTCGCTCCACGTCGCCGTCGCGGTAGGTGAGCTCGTGCAGCACGAGACCCTCGCGGTGGGTGAAGCCCGACGCGGAACGACCAGTTCTGCCAGCGTGACCTCGCTGCCCGTCGATCGTCGAAGCCCGGCCCGTCGGGCTGCACGATGTCGAGCGGCGCAGCACCGTGCGGTCCGGCCCCCAGGTGCCCGGCGGTGTACACGCCGGTCTCGGTGGCCATGCGGGATCACGCCGTGGTCCTCGATGCGGATCACCTCGAGGGTGTCGAGGTCGAGGATCGGCACGACGCCCGCGACGGGCGGGCGTAGCCGTTGTCCTCGGGGAACTCCCGGTACCAGACGGTTCCCCAGCTCAGCCGGCGGTCGGCGAGGTCGTCGGGCACGAAGCCCGTGATCGACTCCGGGTCGACCCAGACCAGCGACGTGTCGGTGATGCCGCGCTTCGCGAGCGCCTCGACGAGCAGCGGCGAGTCGCGGGCCGCCCGGGCGATCAGGCGGGCCTCGTCGCTCGAGACACCCGGTCGGCGGTGGTCGACGTCGGACCACACCTCGACGATCGCGTCGCTGCTCGGGCCGGCCGTCCAGCCGCGCACCTCCCAGGATGCGTGAGCGTCGGGGTTCAGCACGACGAGGCGCACGGGTCGCGCCTCGCCGGGCCTCAGCGCCTTGCGCCTTCTCCTCGTCGAGGGAGATGCCCCAGAAGCGCGGACGCTCGCCGATGCGATCGCTCGTCGCGGACCGCCGCGACGAACGAGGCGATCTCGGCGGAGCTGAGCGGGTCGAGTACGTGCGCGGTGCTGTTCATGGTGCTTCCTTCGGGTGCTGGGATGGGTGCGGGTTCAGGGGGCGTCGAAGACGACGGCGCGTCCGTCGGCGCGGGGGTCGCTCGCGGTGTCGAGGCGGCCGTCGCTGTGCAGGCGAACGACCTGCACGTGCCCGGCCTCGTCGATGAGACCGTCGGCTCGGCGACAACGGGCAGCCCGAGCGCGTCCGCGGCGGCCGCGGCCTCGGGCAGCCCGGGCTCGGCGAGCAGGGTCATGGCCTCGTAACCGATGTCGCGGGCGCCGATCACGAAGCGCGGCCGGCCGAGCGTGTCTGCCGGATCGGCGGCGGGGTCGAGAAGATCGCGCACGAGCTGGGCGAGGATCCACGGCTGCGCGCTGCCGCCCTGGCAGCCGAGGCCGAGCACGAGCTCGTCGGTCTCGGCGATCACGGGCAGCAGCGTGTGCGGCGGCCGCAGCCCGGGGCCGACCCGGCCCGGGTGCGTCGGGTCCGTGCTGAACGCCGAGCCCCGGTTGTGCAGCACCACGCCCGTGTCGGGGTCGAGGATGCCCGAGCCGAACAACTGGTAGACGCTCTGGATGAGCGTCACGACGGTGCCGTCGGCTGTCGGCCGCGGTCACCGCCACCGTGTCGCCGAGCGCGCGCCCCGCGCGCGGCAAGCGCGCCGTTCGTGCCGCGCCGGAGCGCGGGTCGAGCATGGCCTCGATGTCGATCGGGCCTCCGCGCGGATCGCCGAGCGTCGACTGCCGCACGAGCGCAGCCTCGTGCACCGCGGCCACGAGTTCGGCGTGTCGCCGCCGAGGGCCTCGGGCAGAATGCCGAGCAGCACGACGCCCTGGCTGGGCGGCGGTGCCACCCACCAACGCGCGCCGCCGGTCGAGGCGTCGACCGGGTCGACCAGTCTCGGCCTCGTGGGCGGCGAAGTCCGCCTCGGTGTGCGTGCCGCCCGAGGTGCGCAGCCGAGCGCGAGATCGAGGCGGCGATGGGGCCGCGGTACATCGCGTCCGGATCGATGGCGAGCTCGTCGAGCGTGGCCGCGAGCGCGGGCTGAACGATGAGGTCGCCCTCGACCGCGAGCTCGGCCGCTCGCCCGTCGGCGAAAACGTCGCGCGGTGCCCTCGTCGGCCAGCAGCTCGGCGCTGCGGATCGCGATGGCGCGAGCCAGGCCCGTCGACACGGCGAAGCCGTCGGCGGCGCGAGCGCGCCGCGCGGCGCAGCGGGGCCGCGAGTCCGAGGCGTGCGCCGAGGGCGTCGAGCGCCCGCCAGCCGGCGACCACGCCGGGAACCGTCACGGTCTGCGCGCCCTGTTTGGGCATCCGCTCGTCGCGCGGCAGAGCGCGTCGACGTCGATGCCGGCCGGGGCGGCTCCGGCGGACAGCACGGCGGTGACGCCCTCGACCGGGGCGTCGCACCAGCGCCACGAGGTCGCCGCCGATCGCGCACTGGTGCGGGTACACGACCGTGAGCGCCGCCGCGGCAGCGAGCGCCGCGTCGATGGCGTTGCCGCCCGCGGCGACGGCCTCGGCGGCAGCCTCGAGTGCGGCCGGGATGCGGAGCCGCCACGGCGATGCGGGGCCGGACGGGGGAGCGGTGCTCATACGTGGGCCTCCATTCGGGCGGGGCTCAGGAAGTCGAGGTCGGGGCGGGCGACGCCGCGTCGACGAGATCGGCGACCGCCTCGCCGATGGCCGGGCCGAACTTGAAGCCGTGGCCCGAGCAGGCCGAGGCGACAGCACCACCTCGGGCGTGCCGGGCAGGGCGCCCACACGAACCGCTTGTCGGGCGTCATCGTGTAGAGGCACGCGACGGCCTCGCCGCCCTGCGGTGTCGATTCCGGGCACGAAGCGGCGCAGCAGCGCGGCGAGGTGCTCGATCTCGGCCTCGGTCGGCGGGGCGACGGGCACGTCCGGGTCCCAGACGGGGCCGGCGTCGATGCCGATCTTGGCTCCGAGCCCGACGCCTCGGGCAGGCCGAAGACGAGCCCCTCCGGCAGGTCGACCGAGAAGCAGCCGAGCGCCGGCGGCTGCGCGACGGCCTGGCCGGCGGGTGCGGTGAGGGTGACGATGCGCCACACCTCGAAGAACCCGGACGCGGCTCGGCACGAGCGTCGGCGACCCAGGCGCCGCCGGCGAGAACGAGACGCCGGCTGCGGAGCTGCCCGCGGAGGTGCGCACGGTCACCACGCCGTCGTCGACGCTCCAGTCGAGCACTGCCTCGCCGAAGCGCAGCTCGGCGCCGGCGCGCGTGCGCCGCGGTCGTGGGCGAAGGCGAGCGCGCCGGCCGCCTCGATGACGCCCGCGTCGGGATCGTGCACGACGCCGTAGTCGGCCGGGGGCGCGCAGTGATGAGCGATGTCTCGGCCCACGCTCGGCCGGACGGGGCGCTGCGACCGCCCTGCAGGCGCTCGCGCGCCGCGGTGGGCGTAGAGGCCGCCCGTGGGTGGACGAACGGCCGGCCGGCGGCGCAGGCTCCAGCGATCCCAACCGCAGGTAGGCCCGGCCGACCAGTTCGTTCCAGACCGGATGCGGGTAGGCGCGCCGGATCATCCGGGTCGCACCGTGCGACGACCCGCGCGACGTGGCCGACGGTCGAACTGCTCGATGCCGACCACGTCGAGCCCGCGCTGCGCGAGTTCGAACACGGCGGCCGAGCCGTGGATGCCGAGGCCGAGCACGACGACGTCGCGCACGGTCATCGGTGCCCGCCTCCCGGGCGATGCTCGCCGACGATCGAGCAGCGCCTCGATGTCGTCGTCGTCGTTGTAGACGTGCGGCGACACCCGGACGACGCTCGCGAGTCCGCGCGCGCCGAGATCCCACTGGGCGTGGCCGGCCGGCACGGCGATGGAGTCGATGCGGGCCTCGCGCAGCTGCGCGCTGACCGTCGCTTGCCGGCGACGCCTGCGACCGTGAAGGTGACCAGGCCGGAGGGCGACGCGGGCGGGATCGGTGACGGTGACGCCGTCGATGGCGGCGAGCTCCGTCGCGGAGGCGGTCGCCGAGCGCGACCAGGTGCGACTCGGTCGGCGGCGTGCCCCGCGTTCGACCGCCTCGCGCAGCGCGACGCCCGAGTCCGAGGCGGGCGGCGACGACGACTCCCAGGTCTCGAGCTGCCGTGCCGTGCCCTCCATGCGTCCACTCCTCCGCGCTGGTCCACACCGAGCCTCGCACGTCTGGGGCCCAGCCTCCTATGCCCTCGAGCAGGCCGGGGCGCAGATAGACCAGCCGGTTCCGCGTGGGCCACGCAGATACTTGCGGCCCGTGGTGACCAGAGCGTCGCAGTCGAGAGCGCTCACGTCGATGTCGAGCTGACCCACCGACTGGGTTGCGTCGAGAACCGTGAGCGCTCCGTAGCGGCGGCCCAGCGCACCGATCGCGGCGACCGGCTCGACCAGCCCGGAAGAGGTGGGGATGTGCACGGCGCTGATGACGATGCGGCCCGTCGCCGTGGCGAGCGCGCTCTCGAGCGCGTCGAGATCCATCGCGCCCGCTCGCATCGGTCGGACGATGACCCGAGGCGCACGCCGTCGTAGCCGGCTGAGGGCGAGCATGCCGCAGCGCCTGACTGACGTAGCTCGAGCGCGGCGCGAGCACGGTGTCGCCCTTGCCTAGGCGCAGCGCGTCGAAGATGGCGCGCAGGCCCGAGGTCGCGCTGTCGAAGCAGGCGATCTCGTCGGGCGCGCGCCCAGCAGCGTCGGCGGCCGTGGGTAGCACGGCCGCGAGTCGTCGGCGTGCTGGTTCGCCGCGGCCTCGTAACCGCCGACCCGCTGCTCGAGGCGGAGGTGCGGCACCATCGTCTCGATGCACCGCGTCGGTCATCAGCCCCGAGCCGGCCGCGTTGAAGTAGTGGCGACCGGCCGCGCCGAGCGGTGCGCGCCCGCTCGGCGGCGACGTCGATGGCCGCCCGCACCGGCGGCGGGCGTCGCCGGTCAGACCGATCGTCATGGCGCGGGTCCTTCCTCTGGCATGCACGCCCATGGGTGCATAATGGATCCCATACTAATCAGGTTGTATCCACTTACGCCACCGGCGGTTACGCTGGACGCCCCAGCCCAAGGACAGCCCATGACCCACTCCGCCGAAGCCCGAGCCCGCGAACTCGGCCTCGTGATCCCCGACTACTCCGACCCGCCCTACGGCGGTCGCTACGGCAGCTCGTCTGCGGGCGTTCCACCGCACCGGCGACCTGCTCGAGCTCAGCGGCATCACCCCGGAGTCCCGCGAGCGGTGAGCTTCTGCACCCGGAAGCGTCGGCGTCGACATCACCCTCGAACAGGCCCGGAGGCCGCCCGCTACACCGCGGTCAACGCGCTCGGCATGATCCGCTTACGCGCTCGGGCGCCTCGACGAGGTCGTCGCCCTCTCACGCGGGCTCTGCTTCGTGCTCTGCCCGCCCGGCTTCACCCTGCTCAACGAGGTCTCGAACGCCGCGAGCGATCTGCTGCTCGACGTCTTCGGCCCCGACGTCGGCCGGATGGGCCGCGCCTCGCATCGGCGCCACCGCCCTCTCTCGCAGCGCGTGCTTCGAGCTGTGGCTGAGCCTGGAGTGCCGGCCGACGTCAGAGCGCGATGACCACGCTCTTCGACTCGCAGAACGAGCGCAGCGCCTCCTCGCCGAGGTCGCGTCCGAGCCCGGACTCCCCCACGCCGCCGAACGACAGCGCGGGTCGAAGATGTTGTAGGTGTTGACCCACACCGTGCCCGCGCGCAGCCGCTGGCCCATCCGGTGCGCTCGCGCGACGTCGCGAGTCCACACCCCGGCCGCGAGACCGTAGGTCTGGTCGTTGGCGATGGCGACGGCCTCGTCCTCGTCGTCGAACGGGATGATGCCGACGACCGGCCCGAAGATCTCCTCGCGCGCGATGGTCATGTCGTTCGTGACGCCCGTGAACAGCGTCGGCTCGACGAAGTAGCCCGTGCGGTCGGGCACGCCGCCGCCGACCGCGACGGTCGCGCCCTCCGCCTTGCCCTGCGCGATGTAGCCGAGCACCTGCTGGCGCTGCTCCTCCGACACGAGCGGCCCGACCGTCACGCCGCCGGCGAGGCCGTCGCCGAGCGAGACCCTGCGCACGGCCTCGGCCAGCCGTTCCGTGGCCTCCGTCGAGGATCGAGCGCTGCACGAGCAGGCGGCTGCCCGCCGTGCACATCTGGCCGGAGTGACCGAACGACGCGCGCATCGCCGTGAGCACGGCGGCGTCGAGGTCGGCGTCCTCGAAGACGATGTTCGGGCTCTTGCCGCCGAGCTCGAGGGTCAGGCGCTTGAAGTCGGCGCTCGCGGCGCGTCATCACCTTGTCGGCCGACCTCGGTGCTGCCGGTGAACGAGACCTTGTCGACACCGCGGATGCGCCGTCAGCGCCGCGCCGACCCGCCCGTCGCCGGTCAGCACCTTGCACCACTCCCGCCGGGAACGCCCGCCTCCTCGCAGATCGCCGCGAGGCGCAGCATCGTGATCGGCGTCTGCTCGGCGGGCTTCACGATCACCGAGCAGCCGGCAGCGAGCGCCGGGGCGAGCTTGAAGCTCGCCGTCATGATCGGGAAGTTCCAGGGCAGGATGAGCGCGGCGACCCCGACCGGCTCGAGCGTCGTGTAGACGTGGTGCGCGCCGCCGTCGATCGGGATGACGGTGCCGGTCAGCCGCGACGGGGCGCCCGCGTAGTAGCGGAAGACGCGGGCCGCGGTCGCGGTGTCGGCGCGCGAGCGCTCGATCGGCTTGCCGTTGTCCCGGGTCTCGAGCACGGCGAGCTCCTCGAGCCGCTCCTCGATCAGGTCCGCGACCCGGTTCAGGATGCGGCTGCGATCGTGCGGGCGTCATCCCGCTCCAGCGGCGATCGTCGAGCGACGCGGCGGGCGGCCGCGACGGCGGCGTCGACCTGCGGCGTCGTCCGGCCTGCGGCACCCGCGTGAGCAGCTCCTCGGTCGCCGGGTCGACGACGTCGAGCAGCTCACCGCCCTCCGGCGCGACCCAGGCGCCGTCGACGAAGAAGGGCTCGATGCGGCGCGAGCGGGGCGAGTCGGTCTCTCATGGTTCCTCCGAGTCTGGTTGATCGTCTGCCGGTCAGGCGGCGCGGTCGAGCAGCCGGGCCGGCTCGTCGATCGTCATACGCGCGCAGCACGTCATCGGGGACTCCGAGCGATGACAGCGCGGGCACGACACGCGCGCGGCAGATGGTCGAATCCGGGGCCTGCCGAATCGGCGCAGCTGGCCCTTGGTCCAGGTCGATGTGCCCGAGCACCCAGCGGATGCCGGGGTCGCTCCCGAGCAGCGGCAAGCAGTGCGTCCAGACGCTGCGGGTCGCTCGCGTTGCGAATCCGTCCGACGTGCGAGCCTTCGTTGCCGAAGCACATCTCGAGCACCGCACCGGCCTGCCCGAGGTCGCGAAGATAGGGGAGGTCGAGGAACTCGTCGACGGTCGTGAACACGACGCGGTCGGCAGCGACGCCCTCGGCCCGCACGTGCTCCAGCACGTCGACGCCGTTGCGGGCGTCGGCCGCCAGCCGCACACTCATCGAGGCGCCCGTGGCCGCCGAGGCGCGGCGCGGCCGCCGTGAGGCTGATCCGCTCCTGCTCACCGTCGGGCGTACCGAACGCCCCGGTGGTGCCCATCAGGCCGAGCACTCCGGCTCGGTAGTCCGTTCCCGGGATCGACTCGGTGAGGGCTCGCACGAACAATTCGGTGCGCGAGTCGAGATCGAGTTCGAGATACCAAGCGGGCAGCAGACGCGGCAGGTAGGCGCCGTAACCGGCAACGATGGTCACCCCCGCGACCCGGGCCAACTCGGACAAGCGTGCGTGGTCGGGACCGAAGCCGAGCGAGCTGCAGGTCGACGATCGAGCCCAGCCCAGCGGTGCGCGGCGATTCGCAGTTCGTCGCTGAGCATCTCGAGATCGTCGAGTCTCAGATTGTCCGCGAGGGCAAGCTGGCTCCAGCGCAGGGCCGCGGCGAGCTCCGTCGAGACCTGCACGGTCGGAGTCGAGCGCCTCGACTCCCGGGCGCTGCAGCGCGCTCGCGTCGGTCAGCAGGTGCTCGTGCATCGAGACAAAGCCGAGGTCAGAGGGCGCCACTGGCCCCGAGACTGTCTGGATCATCCCACCTCCGCCTCGCGATTGGATCCACTCTATCAGCCTTTGGATCCTCTGCCGCGGTGGGGTCCGATCGAGATCCTCTGGGCGGCAGTCGGCGAACCCACGCCGGAGGTCACGATGACGAATACGGCCGAATGCCATACTTCCGTGATGAACGCTGACATCACCGAGACCGACGAACGACACCTGCAGCGCTGCGTCGAACTCGCGACCCTCGCACTCGACGCTGGCGACGACCCCTTCGGCTCCGTACTCGCCGACTCCGACGGGGTCGCGTTGGCGGAAGCCGTGAATCGCGAAGTCGACGGATCGGGATCCGACGGCGCATCCCGAGCTCGAACTCGTGCACTGGGCGATCGCGAACCTGACCCCGGAACAACGCGCCGCCACGACGGTCTACACCTCGGGCGAGCACTGCGCGATGTGTGCGGCCGCGCACGGCTGGGCGGGACTCGGCCGGGTGATCGCGGCCGTCTCGGCGACGCAGCTCGCCCAGTGGCGGGCGTCGTGGGGGTTGCCGGACGGGCCCGTGGCCGTGATCCCCATGGCGGAGGTCGCGCCAGGGGTCACCATCGTCAGCGGGGTGCCCGCGTTCGAGCAGCGGATGCGGGAGCTGCACGATCGGGCGCGGCGGCGACACTAGCGGTGCCCACGGTGCGAGGTGCACCCAGATACCACGCACGCACGCAACCCCGCCGGCTCACCGACCCGGAAACCCTAGGGTGAGCACGTGATCGAGTTCGACGGCGAAGGAGCAGTGTTCCTCGGAATCGGTGTCGCGACACTCGCGGCGGCGCTCCTGCCACGCCTGATCGGCCGGCTGCCGATCTCGATGCCGATGGTGTTCCTCGCGGCTGGCATGATCGTGTTCGCGATCGTGCCCGACTTGCCAGACCCGCTGCCCACGGAGCATCCAGAGATCGCCCTGCATCTCACCGAGATCTGCGTGATCGTCGCGCTCATGGGAGCCGGCCTCGCGCTCAACCGTCCGATCGGCCTCCGACGCTGGTCGACGACGTGGCGGCTGCTCGCCATCGCAATGCCGTTGTCGATGATCGCGATCGGCGTACTGGGATCGTGGGTGCTCGGTCTCGGCATCGCGAGCGCAGCGCTCTTGGCCGCGGCCCTCGCACCGACCGACCCGGTGCTCGCCACCGAGGTGCAGGTGAGCGAGCCGACCGATGAGCCGGATGCCGCCGACGACGAGACCCGCTTCGCCCTCACCTCTGAGGCCGGCCTCAACGACGGCCTCGCGTTTCCATTCACCTGGGCGGCCATCGCGATCAGCCTGGTCGGCGTCGCCCCGGGCGGATGGCTCGGGCAGTGGGTGGTGGTCGACGTGATCTGGCGCATCGGTGTCGGAGTGATCATCGGACTTGGGGTCGGCTGGCTGCTCGGCAAGCTCTTCTTCAGCACCAAGCGCTTCCGGATCGCCGAACGAGCCGAGGGCTTCGTCGCGCTGGCCGCAACCTTCCTCGCCTACGGCGCGGCGGAGCTGGTCGAGGGCTACGGCTTCGTCGCGGTCTTCGTGGCTGGGTGCGCGATCCGCGCCTCCGAGCGCACCCACGAGTACCACGGCGTGCTGCACAAGTTCGTCGAGCAGACCGAACGGCTGCTGACCGTCGCGGTGGTGCTCCTCCTGGGCGGAGCGATCAGCCGAGGCCTGTTCGCCGAGATCGGATGGGTGGACATCGCAATCGCCGTCGGGTTCGTGCTCGTGATCAGGCCGCTCGCAGGCTGGCTCGCACTGACCCCCGGCACGACCGGACCGCGCGATCGCGCGGTGATCGCGTTCTTCGGCGTGCGTGGCGTCGGGTCATTCTTCTACATCGCCTTCGCGCTCAGCCATGGTGAGTTTCCCGGTGGCGAACGACTCTGGGCTCTCGTGTCGCTCGTCGTGGTCGCATCCATCGTCATCCACGGCATCGCGGCCACGCCCGTGATGCGCAGTCTCGACCGTGCTCGCAAGCGAGCCGCGGAGCGCACGCCCGGCGACGAGGACCCTGCGACCATGACGGTGTAGACCATCGGTGTGCTCCTGATGGTGCACCTCGACTCTCGGACTCAGTCCGGCGCGGTGAGCACGCCCATCTGCTCGTAGACGCTCAGACCGTCCCAGAGCGAGCGACACTCGATGATGCGCCCGCGCTCGAGGCGGAAGATGTCGATGCCCGCCATGGTGATCACGCGGCCGGTCTGGGCGACTGAGCCATACGGGCCGATGTGACGACCCGTGGTCTCCCACCTCAGGACAACGCGGTCGCCCTGGCCGAACAGGTCGCCGACCCTGGTCGACACGTCGGTGAACGCGCCACGGTAGCGCAGGATGTCCTCGCGGATCGCCTCGATGGTGGAGTCGTCGAACCCGGCCACCACGACGACCGCATCCGGGGCCCAGAGCTCGTCGAGAGCGGTGAGGTCATCGTGCACCCAGACTCGCTCGTGGAAGTCGCGGATCACCGCGAGGTTGCGATCTA
Source organism: uncultured Actinomycetota bacterium (assembly GCA_963790235.1). GTDB lineage: Bacteria > Actinomycetota > Actinomycetes > Actinomycetales > Microbacteriaceae > Rhodoglobus. The sequence goes on along the minus strand of CAWBNZ010000002.1, from coordinate 144,210 downwards.
CGCCAGTGTCGGCCACGTCAGACTCCTGTTCCCCAGCGGCGGTGGACGAGACGGTCGAGCCACCCGAACACGGTGAACACGAGCAGGGACAGCACGACGATGAGCACGGCCGAGCCGAAGGCCGGCGCCATGTTGAACAGACGGTACTGGTAGGTGAAGTCGACGCCGAGTCCGGTGCGACCGATGAGCGATTCGCCGATCACGGTCGCGATGACCGCGGAACTTGCCGCGACGCGCATTCCGGTCGAGATGTGCGGCAGTGCGCTCGGCACGCCGATCCACCGGAACGTAGCACCGGGGCGTGCGCCCCAGGACCGCGCCAGGTCGAGGTGGGCGGCCGCCGCCGCCGCCAACCCGGTGCGGGTGTACACGAAGGCGGGGAGCACGACGAGGGTCGCGGCGATGACGATCACCGTGGGTCCGTTCGTGCCAAGGATGCGCGCGAGCAGCGGGAACAGCGCGATGAGCGGGGTAGCCGCGAGCAGCACCATGCCAGGCACGACGATGCCCGCGGCGAGCGACGAGACTCTGGCAAGCGCGGCGAGCGCGACGCCCACCGCGACTCCAAGCAGCAGCGCGATTGCCGCTGTGGAGCAGGTCTGGCCGACCAGGACGAGGTATTCCATGGGGCGCGCGGCGAGGTCGGCGAGCACGGCAAGGGGTGGGGGCGCGACGAGGGGCGAGATGCGACTGAAGGTCACCCAGGCCTGCCAGATTCCAATCAGCACGCCGGCGATCGCGACGACCTCGAGCGACACGCGGCCGATGCGGTGGGTCCAGCGCTCGCGCGGGCTTGGCGGGAGGCCGATCGATCGGCCGTACCGACGACGCAGCAGGAACTGGGCGCCACCCGCGATGCCGTAGATCAGCATGCCCCCGCCGGCCGCCAAGATCGATGCCGCCCACAGCACGCCGGCGTCGCCGCCCTGCATGCCCGAGATCAGCAGCACGCCGAGACCGCGAGTCGAGCCGTACCACTCGCCATAGATGGTGCCGGCGATCGCTGCCGGGCCGGCGAGCTTGACCCCCTCCGCGAGCGAGGGAAGCGCTCGGGGCAGGGTGAGGAACGCAGCGGTGGCTCGACGGGTCGCTCCCGTCGACACGAAAAGGTCGCGGAACGCGCCCTCGCTCGAGGCGAGTCCGACCGAGATGGCCACGAAGAAGTAGAAGTACACGGCGAGCGCGGCGATCGCAACCGGCCCAGCGTCGCGGCCGGCGACGACCAGGACGACGGGTCCGATGGCGACCCACGGCGCCGAGTTGGCGAGCGCCGCAACCTGGTCAACGACCCGCCGTAGTGGTCGCACCTGGTGTGCGAGGAGCGCCGAGACCGCAGCGAGGGCACCGCCGACCAAGAGCCCTGTGCCAGCCGCCGAGAACGTGGCGGATGCCGCGCGCAGATAGCGGTCGACGTCGGCGGGGTCGAGGAGCGCGCCGAGCGCCGCGCCCGGCGTGAGCACGAATCCGTCGGCGACACTCGCACGACCCGCGAGCTCCCACGTGGCGAACAGCACGAGCACCCCGAGCGCCGCGAGCGCGGGTGCCCGCCAGCGGCGCGAGGTCGGGCCGCCGACGGGTGCGGCGGCGCTTCGCAAGCGAAGTGCCCCCGCGCGCGCGATGAGCTCGTTCATCGAGAGCCTCCGCCATCGGATCTCAACCGCGCGCCGGCTTCCGTCAGGATGGTCGTCGCGGCCGGCGACCCGGCCGCGCTCGTGCTCGGGAAACACGTCGGTGTAGGTGTCACCCGCAACAGAGGGAAACAGCAGGTCGATGTCATCGGGAACGTCGACGCCGAGGCCGGGACCGCTCGGCGGCGCGAGACGACCGTCGGCGATCCGGTCAAGGCCAAGCTCGGGGGCGAGCGAGTCGACCAGCGGCTGCACGGGGTCGAGGTCGTATTCGATCAACGGCACGCCGGCGGCGCTCGCCCAGTGCAGGTTCGCGGCGAGCCCGATCGCGGTCGGCCCGCCGACGTGGGGATAGACAGCGATGCCCGCCTGTTCGGCGATCGCCGCGATCTCGAGCGCGGCGAGCAGACCGCCGCAGATCGCTGCGTCTGGTTGGAAGACGCCGGCGGCGCCCCTGCGTGCGAGTTCGCCGAACTGACGTGGCGAGTAGACGCGCTCGCCGACCGCGATCGGGATCGGGCTGCGCTCGGCGAGCCATGCGAGTTCGGCGGTTCGGTACTGCGGGAGGGGTTCCTCGAAGAAGAACACGCCCAGGTCGGCAAGTGGATCGCGAGCTCGAGCGCTGAACGCGCGTCGTGGAACCAGTACGAGTCGACGGCGATGCGAGTGGATGCCCCGACGCGCTCGCGCACCGCGCGAACGACCGCGACATCCTGCTCGAGCTCCCGCCCGAGCCGCACCTTGACCGCGCCGAATCCCGCCTCGATGGCCGAGTCGAAGTAGCTGGCGTGCCACGCCGCGCTCGCGTCGAACATCGTCGTGCCGGTGCCGTAGAGCGGGATCGGCGCGCCGTCACCGCCGAGCAGTTGCCACACCGGCGCGCCGAGCGAGCGACCGAGGATGTCCCACAGCGCCATCTCGATCGCACCGATGGTCTGCGACGAGACGCCCTCCCACCCGAGGTACCCGTCGAGACGGGTGTGCAGGTCCGCCAGCCGGGAGCGCACCTCTCGGGGCTCCCTGCCGACGAGAACCGGCGCGCAGACATCCCGGATCACCGCCGAGAACACCGTGGGGTAGCTGTGCCCCCAGTTGGTGCTCGCCTCACCCCAGCCGACGAGACCGGTGTCGGTCTCGACGCGCACGAGGGCGAAGCTGCGCTGCATCGGCGGATCCGTCTTGGGATAGCCGAGCGCGATCGGGGTGATCCGGGTGATCTTCATCCGCGGACGAGCTTGTGGGCTGCCTCGAGGTACGAAGTGTCGAGGAACTCCTCGACGCTCGGCAGGCCCGTCTCGCCGGCGGCCTCGTAGCTCGCGAACACGTGGCTCACCATGTATTCGGGATCGATGCTGAGCAGACCTGCCGTGTCGGTGAAGTCGCTGGTCAGCAAGGAGATGTACGCGGCGTTCGCTTCTCTCGCGAATTCAGCGTCGAGCCCGCTGTCGATGGCGTACTCGTCGACCGTGAGTGAGACGCCGAGCTCCGGATCTGCCACGTTCGCTTCGACGCCCTTGATCAGGGCCGCGAGCGCTGCCTGAACGGTCTCGGGGTTCTCCTCGAGGTACGCGCGCGAGGCGAAGATCACATCACCGAAGGCCGACAGCCCGAAGTCTGTGAAGGTCACCGCCGTCACATCCTCACCGGCCTGGCGCAGCTGGATCGGCTGGTTGGAGATGTACGACGTGATCACGTCCACCTCGCCCGCGACGAGTGGCTGCGGGTCGTAGCCCATCGGCACGAACTCGTAGTCGACGGGAAGCCCGTTGATCGCGAAGAGGGCATCGATGCGGATCTGGTCGCCCTGGATGCCGCCGATCCTCTTGCCGACGAGGTCGGCGGGGCTCGAGATGTCCGAAGAACTCATCCACGTGTACGCGGACGGTGACGCCTGGTACACGGCGCCGATCACGACGAAGTCGGCGCCTTCGGCGTTGGCCTGGATCAACTGCAGCTCGTCGGAGGCAACGCCGATGTCGGCCTGCCCCGCGGCGACGACCTGCGCGACCCCCGGGGAGTTCGGGCCGCCGTGCACGAGCTCTGACGTGATGCCCTCGTCAGCGAAGAAGCCCTCCGAGTCGGCGACGTACCAGGCCGCCCACTCGACATCGGGCACCCAGTTGAGGGCCCAGCGAACAGTCTCGAGTTCGCTGCCGGCGGCGTCGTCCGTACCGGGCTCGGCCGAGGCGCACCCCGCGAGTAGAGCGAGAGCCGACGCTCCAGCCAAGAGCGCGAGTGCACCACGTCGGAACGTGCGGGTCGTGGGCAATGGGGTGTGTGCCATGGCAATGCCTTTCATCAGAATGCCTTTCATCAGGAGGAGGAGTGCAGATGCGGTGCTGTCGGTGCGGGCAAGCGGGTCATGGCGCGGGTGTGGCGCCGAGAACGGGCGGGGCGTCGATTCCCAACTGGTGCTCGACGCTGCGCACGAGGGCGAGGAACGCCGGGCTGGCCAGGTGCTCTGGCCGCCGCGGCTTCTCGATGTCAACGGGGATGCGCGCCACAACCCTGGCGGGCCGCGGACTCATGACGATGATCTCGTCGCTCAGCAGCACCGCCTCGGTGATCGAGTGTGTGACCAGCAGCGTCGTGGTGGGCTGGCTCTGCCAGATCGCCGGAAGTTCGAGATTGAGCCTCCGCCGGGTGAGCTCGTCGACTGCACCGAACGGCTCGTCGAGCAGCAGGAGCCTCGGTCTGGTCACGAGGCAGCGCGCGATGGCCGCGCGCTGCCGCATGCCGCCCGACAAGTGGGACGGGCGTGAGCGCTCGAACCCCGCGAGACCGACCAGTGCCAGGAGTTCGGCGATGCGATCAGGGTCGCGACGGCGGCGGGTGAGTCGCAGAGCCAGAGCGAGGTTGGATGCCACGCTGCGCCACGGCAGTAGCGCGGCGTCCTGGAAGGCCACCGCGACATCGCCGCGCGAGCGTACTGCGTTCGGTGGCTCGCCGTCGATCGTCACTGCGCCGCTGCTTGGCGCCTCGAGGCCCGCGATCACGCGGAGGAGGGTCGACTTGCCGCATCCCGACGGCCCGACCAGCGCCGTTGTGGTGCCGGGCCGCAACTCGAGGTCGACCGTGTCGATCGCCTCCACAGCACGCGAGCCCGATCCGAAGCGCTTGCCGACGCTCTCGACGCGAACGACCGGGCCGAGGTCCACGTGCCGTTCGGCATCCTCGACCATCGTCGGGCGACCGACGGTCACGACGCTCATCGTGCTGCCGCCACTCGCGCACTCTCGCGCTGCGCATTGGGGTTGAGCACGCCCGCGCGGGTTCCGGCGAGCTTCGCGCGCATGTGCTCAGTCGCGGAGATGGCCGCGTACAGCGGCTCCTCCCCGGGCTCCAGCAGTTCCGGCAGGGGCTCGACGGAGGCATCCCAATTGCAGCCATGGAAGTAGGCCACACTGCGGCGTCGCTCGATCGTGCCGTCGACCACCGGTGGTTTCACGCGGTGCAGGGTCGACATCCAGTGCTCGTTCGTCCATCGGGTCATGATGTCGCCGAGGTTGACGAGGAGTGCGCCCTCGTCGGGCTGCACGTCGTACCAGCCACCATCCGTGCCGAGCACCTGCAGCCCGTGCACGCGATCGGCCCACAGCACGGTGATGACACCGAAGTCGGTGTGCTCGCCCATGCCTCGCAGTTCGCCGTCGAGCCTGACGTGCATCCCGGGCGTGAGCGCGTAGTTGTTCATGCGCATCGTGCCGGTCGCTCGGTCGACCGTGCTGTCGAAGTAGCCCGGCGGAAGTCCGAGCGCGTCGGTGCTGACGGTCATGAGCGTCTCTGCGACCCGGCGTGCCTCGGCCTTGTAGGCCTCGACCCGCCCCTGGAAGAGCGGGAGGTCTGGCCAGACATTCGCCTGGTACTGCTCTTCGAGGAGGTCGGTGCCGGGATAGTCGGAAACCGTCAGCCCGACATTGAACGCTTCGAAGAAGTCGTTCATCTTGTTCGCGGGCTCGACGCCCAGGCTCAGGCTTGTTGCTTCTGACTTCGGTGGCGAGTACCCGCGATTGACACCCGGAGGCGTGCGGTACGCGAGCTTCTCGTCGGCGGACAGCCCGACGAAGAACGAGTCCGATGCGGAGGCGAGGCCTTCGATGACCTCATCGGGCACGCCGTGCCCGTGAATCTGGACGAAGCCGACCACACGGCACGCTGTGTCGAATCGGCGGGCGACGTCCGCGCGTGCGGCGACGGCGCCGGGAGAGGTGTCGGCGGTGAGATACGGCGAGATGTCGATCGCCGGGACGGAGAATCCCATGAGCAGTGTCCTTTGACCAGAGTCGGATGAGAGCGGCCCGCTGAGGGTCGCGCACTTCCCGTCTTCCGGTCATGGCTCGAGTAGATCGAGGCTCCAGGAACACCAAGTGACGGTTACCACCATCCCGTCTCGCTGTTACGTCGGCGTTTCGCGGCGATTTCCCGACCGTAACGGTTGTGGTTGCTGGCCCACGCCGCAGTTGGCCCTGGCGCATGCTTGAGAGCATGAGCTCCGTCGATACAGCCCGCGTGCACGCGTGGCGCCGTGCGCCGGTGGTGCCGTTCGCGGCGCAGTTCCTCGATGACGGAGCCTTCGGCGGGCCTCACCCAATGGGTCCGCGCGACGGCTCCCGACCTCGACCTGCACCTGTGGTCGGATGTGCAGGCGGGCGTGCACCGCGCTCGGATCGTCAGCGGCACCGTCGGGCTCATCGACATCCTCTGGGCACCGCACCGCTTCCAGATCTCAGCTCACCGACCCTTCACCCGCACCGCCACGGGCTGGCTCGACGCTGCCTGGTATCCAACGCACGCTGCGGCCGCGCGCGTGCGTCGGGCAGTGTCGTTCGGCGAGATGGTCCGAGCCCAGGTGGCACCCCGCGCACGGTTCGGGATTACCGCGCTCGCGGACGCCGCAATGCTCACCCAGGACTACACCCCGCTGCTCGCAGGGCCGCTCGACGACGCGCGAGTGGCCGAGGCGGTGCGCGACGCGCTCCTTCCCCCGCCCATCCCCGGCGGTGCACCGTTCTTCTCGGTCTCACCCGACGCGGTGCTCGCGGACGCACAGGGGGAACTCGTGCTCGCTCGCGTGTACGGGGAGCGCGCCCCCGAGCTTCGCTTCGCGGCGGCGCAGGCCGTCGTCGATCTCGGGCTCTACGCCGAACTGAAGCACGACGAGCGCGCCGAACAGATCCGCCACCTCGAGCGCATCGCCGACGTTCGTCGCGAACTGGGCCTGCGCACTGCAGCTGCGCCCCTCCGCCACGCGGGCCCCGCGCGCGCGCTGGTGCTCGTCGAGCATGGAGCCTCGCCCCGGTTGCGAGAGCAGTTCGAGGCGGTGCAGTCCCGCTTGGTCGAGCGCGGGTTGCTCGAGGCGGCCACGCTCACGTTGCGGAGTGTGTGACCTTCCAGGTACGGGTGCTGCGCGTCACGGACCCAGCAGTGGCTTCTGCCCGATTCGCTGCTCCTCGTACCGGGCGCGGGCGGCCTGGGTGGTGGCGGTGGTCGAGACCTCCGCGACGGGCACATCCCACCAACCACCTCCGTCGGGCGCGTACCGCAACGGGTCGCTGTTGATGTGGATGACCGTGGAGGTCGCCGACGCCTTGGCCGTCGCGATCGCCGCGGTCAGGTCGTCGATGGCGGCGAGCCCCGGCTCGATCTCGATCACATCGACCCCGTAGCTGCTCAGTGTATACCCGCCTTTGACAGTTTGTACTCACAAAGTCTGCATCGGTGTACAGTCGCTCTCACCATCACGTTCAAGGAGCAACTCATGAGCGCACCCGTACGATTCGGGCTCATCGGAACCGGTCGCATCGGTCAGGTGCACGCCGCGAGTATCGCGGCAAACCCAAGCGCCGAGCTCACCTGGGTCTGCGACCCGATCGTCGAAGGCGCCGAGAGGATCGCCGCGCAGTACGGAGGACGGGTCGGCGCCGACGCCGCCGCCGTGCTCGCGTCTGGCCAGATCGACGCCATCGTCATTGCATCGCCGACGCCGACGCACGTGGGCCTGATCTCCGACGCGATCGACGCCGGCGTTGCCGCGCTTTGCGAGAAGCCGATCGATCTCGACATTGCGAACGTCGACGCCCTGCGTGCCAAGGTCGCTGCGTCGCCGGTGCCCATCGCGCTGGGATTCAACCGACGATTCGATGCTCACTTCGCCGCCGCACGTGCGCGCGTTCACACGGGCGAGATCGGCAACCTCGAGCACCTCAGCATCATCAGCCGTGATCCGAGCATCGCGCCCCGTGCCTACCTCGCCGAGTCCGGGGGGATCTTCCGCGACATGACGATTCACGACTTCGACATGGCCAGATTCTTCCTGCCCGACATCACCGAGGTCAGCGCGCTGGGCTCCAACGTCTTCAGTTCCGACACGTCGGGAACTGGGCGACTTCGACAGCACCGCAGTCACCATGCGAACCCGGGATGGCCAGCTCGTGTCGATCACGAACTCGCGACACGCGGCCTACGGCTACGACCAGCGCATCGAAGCCTTCGGCAGCACCGGGATGCTGTCGGTCGCGAACGCGCCGACCAGCCTGGTCAGCCTCGCCACCGAGAGCGCAGTGGAATCCCGGCCGCCGTACCAGAACTTCTTCCTCGAGCGGTATGCCGGCGCGTACGCGGCCGAGCTCGACGCGTTCATCCAGCTCGTGCGCGGCGAGGCGTCAGCGAGCCCGACGTTCGAAGACGGACGCGCCGCCCTGCTGCTCGCCGACGCGGCGGACCGCTCCGCGCGCACCGGTTCCGTGGTGAGCGTGAACCTCGACTGAGGCGATCGCTGGATCATCGATCTCGCTGATCGCCGCCGACGACAAAAGTGAGATTGTCCGTACAATAACGGCAGATGTACTGGAGGTCGTCACATGCAGCCTGAGCACGCGTTGCCGGCGGCCTTGTTCATGGATATGGAGCGGTCCGGTCCGATCCCCCTGTACTACCAGGTGGCGAGCCGCATCGAGTCGGCGATCGTTGACGGGACGGTGCCCGCTGGCGCGCGCATCGACAACGAGGTCGCCCTCGGCGAGCGACTGGGACTGTCGCGCCCGACCATCCGGCGTGCGATCCAAGAGCTGGTCGACAAGGGGCTCGTGGTGCGTCGGCGCGGCATCGGAACCCAGGTGGTCCACGGCGGCGTGACCCGCAAGGTCGAGCTGACGAGCCTGTTCGAAGACCTCACCGACACCGACCGCAAGCCAAGCACTCGCCTGCTCGAGCTCGAGATCATCGAGGCCAGCGGGGCGATCGCCGAGCGGCTCAGTGTCGAGGTGGCGTCACCGGTGCTGCACCTACGGCGCCTGCGTCTCGCCGACGGCGTGCCGATCGCCATGCTCGAGAACTACCTGCCTGAGGAGTTCTGCGACCTCACCGGCGAAGACCTCACGACCTTTGGCCTGTACCAGCTGCTCAGGAGTCGTGGCGTCTCGATCCGGGTCGCACGTCAGCGCATCGGAGCCCGCAGCGGCACCTCCGAGGAAGTCAAACTGCTCGAGCTCGACCGCCACGGCGCGGTGCTGACGATGGACCGCATCGCCTACGACAACGGCGCGAAGGCCGTCGAGTTCGGCCACCACTCCTACCGGCCCGACCTCTACTCGTTCGACGTCACCCTCGTCGAGAAGTAGTCGCGAGGGCGACGCGGACGAACGCGAGGCAGGCCTCGATATCGGAGAGCGGACTGGATGCAGCGGGCTCGCCCGCGAGCTTGATGTCCTGCTCAAGCACATACCAGCCGTCGTAGCCGGCGTCCTCGAGGGTTGAGATGATGCCGCCGACGTCGACCGAGCCGGTGCCCAGCACGGTGAAGAGCCCGTCGGTGATCGCGTCAGCGAAGCCGCGCTCGCCGCTGGCAACCTGTGGGCCGAGTACCGCATCCACGTCTTTCAGATGAACGTGGCGCACCCGGTGGGCGTGCGCGGCGACCACCGCGGCGGGGTCGGACCCCGCGGCGACCAGGTGACCGGTGTCGAGACAGAGCCCGGCGCTCGAGCCCGCGACCACCCGGTCGACGTGCTCCGCGGTCTCGATGAGCGTGCCGATGTGCGGGTGGACCGTCGCCGTTACGCCAGCCGCGGTGGCTCGCGCGACGATGCGATCGAGATTGCCGAGCAGCACCGTCCATTCGTCATCGGTCAGCTCGCGGCGATTCTCGTAACCATCAACCCCGCTCGCGGCGGCGAGAACGAGCACGTTCGCGCCGGTGACCGCGGAGCGTTCGAAGAACGGCTCGAGCTCGGGAAGTGGATCGTGCGCGGCGTCGTGCAGCACCACGGGAACGAAGCCGCCAACTGCGGTCAGACCGTGCGCGGCGAGCGCAGCGCGACACTGCTCGGCATCCTCGGGAAGGAAGCCGGCCGGCCCGTACTCCGTCGCCGCGAGCCCCAGCGTGGCGATGTCGCCGAGCACCGTCTCGACTCCCACCTGGTATCCCCAGCCGGGCACCTCCGACACGCCCCACGAGATGGGAGCGGCCGCGATGCGGTCCGCGAACGAGGTGTCGGTCATTTCGGGCGGCCTCCAGGCTGACGTCGGTGTCGAGACGACACGAGTCTCGCCCGCGGCATCCCTCATGTCAATTCTTTGTCTTCACATTCTGTCATCCGATATGGGATGGCCTCCGCGGCTGCCCGGGTGGAGGTGGTGTCGCTCACTGGACCTCGCCGTCGACCACGGTCGCGAGAATGGCGGTGCCTGCGAGTTGTTCCGGCGAGATCGTGAGAGGGTCGGCGGCCAGTATCGTCAGGTCGGCGACCTTGCCAACGCTGATCGACCCTTCCGTGTGTGCAACGCCTGCCGCAAGGGCGGCGCCCATCGTGTAGGCCTCGAGCGCCTGGGCAGCGGTCAAACCTTCCTCGGGCACCACCGGCTCGAGGTCCGGTCGAGCAACGTCGCGCCGCAGTTGGGCATCGGCCATGATGGCGAGCGGTTCGAAGGGAGCCACAGGCCAGTCCGAACCGAGCGCGAGCGTGACGCCGGCCGCCGCGAGGGAGTGGGTTCGCCACGCATCCTTGGCGCGCGCGGGCCCGAGGCGTTCGGACCAGTTGTCGGTCTGGTCCGCCCGGAGGAAGTGGGTGCAGTGGGTGGGTTGCATGCTGGCGACAGCCCGGGATGCCGGGAAGGCACCCACGAGCTCGTCCGGGAGGGTCTCGGCGTGCTCGATGCGATGGACGGGACCTTCGCCGCTCCCCTGCAGCTGCGAGATCGTCGTGAGGGCACACCGGATCGCGGCATCCCCGATGGCATGCGTTGCGGTCCCAATCCCGTTCTCGGCGAAGAAGCGCACGGCCTCCACATAGTCGGCCGGATCGCTCCAGACCGACTGAGTCGACTGGCCGTGAGTGTCGGGGGCCTCGAGCCAGGCCGTCCCGCCGTCGACCGTGCCATCGAGGAAGAACTTCACCCCGTGGATGCTCCATCGGCGCCCGCCCGTGCCCTGCCATTCGAGAATGCGCGCCCAATCGTCACGCGAGTGCTTGGGTTCGACCCACGGAGAGAATCGCAGCCGGAGCGGAAGTTCTCCCTCGGCCTCGATGAGCCGCAGAAGCTCGAAGGGTTCTTCTTCAAAATCCATGACCTGCGACGACGTCAGCCCGCTGGCGGCCATGTCGGCCAGGAGTCGCTTCACCCGGTGCGCGCGCTCCTCGATCGGCTCGGGCGGCAGCAACTCGAGCACCAGCTGCATCGCGTCGGCTTCGAGAAGGAGTCCCGTTGGGATGCCAGCGCCGTCGACATCCACTCGCGATCCCGTCGGGAAGGTGCGCGGCCCCGTGATCCCAGCCGCACTCAACGCTGCACTGTTCGCGAGGGCCGCGTGTGCATCGAAGAAGCGCAGCAGGGTGGGCACGGTGCCACAGACCTCGTCGAGCGGCGCCGACGTCACTGCCTCGAGTCCCCACACGTTCGGGTCCAGTCCCCACCCTCTGAGCCAGTCGCCGGGCTTGAGACTGGCGAGTGCCGTCGCGAGTTCCTGCCGGAGTTCGGGCAGCGAGGTCACTCGTCGAAGGTCCATGCCGACCGCGAAGCCCGCCCCGGACAGTGGATGCGCATGCGCATCGCTGAGCCCCGGAACGATGGTCGCGCCGGGGTAGCGGAGAGAGCGGGTGCCCGGCCCAATGAAACCGGCCAGGTCACCCTCTCCGCCCACCGCGACGATCACGCCGTCACGGACCGCCACGGCGGTCGCCCCGACCACCGCCGACATCGTGTGGACCTGATCGGCGGTGAGGATGAGATCGGCGGGCCGATCAGTCATCCCGGTCGCCGCCGCCGATCCGCTCGTAGGTCGCCGGCCGTGTCCGCTTGTAGACGGCGGCGAGAACGACTCCGATGAGGAAGGCGACCGGCACGACCAGAAGGATGACCGCGTTGGCCGCAGCTCCGGCTCCCGTGAGGACGTCGATGTTGATCACGATGAGGACGGCGAAGACGGCCAGCAGGATGGTGGCCAGGATTCCCGCCGGCAACACGTACCACTTCCGTTCCAGGGTGCGGTTGCGCACGAAGAACACGATGACCGCGATGGACGCCAGCAGCTGCAGGACGAGGATCCCCACGACACCCGGAGTGTTGACCCAGATCAGGAGGTTGAGGAACGGGTCGGCGCCGGCGATCACGAAACCGCCGACGATCAGCACCGACAGGATGGTCTGCACGAGCCCCGCGATGTGCGGTGAACCGTTGCGCCGCGTCCTGGCCAGGGCTGCCGGCAGGATGCCATCCCGCGCCAGGGCGTAGGTGTAGCGATTGATCGTGTTGTGGAACGCGAGAAGCCCGGCGTAGACACTCGTGACGATGAGCGCGAGCATCGCGAGCGTCGCCCACTGCCCGAGGAACGTGTCGGCCGTGATGAACGCGAAAGCCGTAGTGCCGTTCTCGGCGATGAAGCCCTGCACGCCACTTTCGCCCCACGCCTGCACGAAGAGCCAGACGAGTACCGCGTAGAAGACGGTCAGGAATCCGATGGCAATGTAGGTCGCACGAGGAATGGACGAGTTCGGGTTCCGCGCCTCAGCCCGGTAGAGCGCCGTCGCTTCGAAGCCGAGGAACGCGCCGAGCGCCAGCCCCAGCACGACACTGACCTCAGGGGTGAACACGAGCTGCGGGTTGAACAGGCCGAACGAGAACCCTTCCGGACCTCCCTGCACCGCGATCGCGATTCCCAGGATGAGAAGGATGAGCGTCTCGGCGACGAGCAGCACGCCGAGGACCCGTGCCCCGACGTCGATGCCGAAGAAGCCGAGTGCCCATACTCCGGCGATAGCCGTGAAGGCCAGCACCCCCCACGGCACGGTGATGCCGAAGTAGGTCTCGAGCATGGCGCTCGAGGTGACCGCGAAGAGGCCGTAGATGCCGATCTGCATGGCGTTGTAGGAGATGAGCGCCAGGATGCCGGCGCCGAGGCCCACGGTCTTGCCCAGCGCGTGGGAGATGTACGTGTAGAACCCGCCGGTCTGCCGCACGTGGCGGGTCATCGCCATGAATCCGATGGCGAAGACGACGAGCGCCGCGCCGGCGATCAGGTAGGCCGTCGGGGCGGCGGGCCCCGCGATCAAGATCGCCAAGGGCGCGACTCCCGCGATGGCGGTCAGGGGCGCGGCGGCGGAGACCACGAGGAAGACGATTCCGCCGGTGCCGAGGGCACCCTTCTTGAGCTTTCCGACCGGCGCATCGGAAGGTTGCGCCTCTACATCTTTCTCGCTGACTGACATCGAAACCTCCGGGGACACTCCTTCATCGGTCACCTAAACTAACGGTGTTCACTTAGTATGGGAGTGCAAGGGTTCGTGGTGCAATAGGCAATCGGCCTATGATCCGGTCGAGCGCGACGCACAGAAACTTCGAGGTGGCAGTGGGACGACCCCTTACCCCCCTGCTGTCGGTCGAGCTGATCACGGAAACCGCCCTGCAGATCATCGACAGCGGAGAGCCGTTCAGCATGCGACGGCTGGCCAAGCGCCTCGGTGTGTCGGCGCCAGCGCTGTACAACCACGTCGAGAGCAGAGAAGCCCTGGTCGAGCTCATTCGTGGCTGGATGGTGGCAGCGCATCCGGTGCCGGAGGAGTCCGGAACGTGGGTCGACCGGGTCGCCGCGATCGCGCGGGCCCAACGCGCCGCGTACTCAGCGCATCCCCACGTCGTGCCGATGCTCATCGGGGTGCCCATTGCCGAGCCGGCCGTGCTCGAGATCTATCGCGCGCTCGCTCGAACCCTCGCCTCCGCCGGCTTTGACGACGCCGAGGTCAGGGTCCTGCTCGAGGTGATCGACAGTTTCGCGATCGGCAACGCACTTGAGCAGGGTGCACCGCAACAGGTCTGGGTTGACTCAGACGATGACGGTGCGCTCGCGCGGGCGATGCGCAGCTGGAGCGACCCGCGTGCACTCCTCGATGAAGTCTTCGAAACCGGTCTCGAGTTCATCCTCGGCGGAATGCAAGCCCGACTGAGGGAGCGCCAGTCGCCGATCACCGGTGGATGACTGGGCTGGGCGCCGGTGGTGGCGCCTCAAATGCGTGCGCGAGGAGCGCGTCGACCATCCAGCGCTGGATGGCACCGACATCGTCGGGGCCGAGGCCAGCCACATCGGTCAGCCACACGCGCGTCTCGATTCCGCATGCGGCGCGGAGCGCGAAGGCCAGCTGGCGCGTGCTTTCGCTCCCGAGTTCGTCGGCGAGCGGTGTGAGCGCATCCACAAACCACGGGATGACGCGGCCTTGTCTCAGTGGTAACTCATGCGGAACCGTACCGAGCGACAGGCGCAACATCGCACGCTGCTGTAACTCGGTCTCCCTGACTCGGCCGATGACGTAGTCCGCGACGAGGGCGACGCGCTCTTCCGCGCCAGGCGGCGGCGGGTCGGGAAGCACGGATGACAGGGTGGTCTCCGGATACGCGGCCGCGAGGAGTTCGGTCTGCGAAGTGAAGTATCGGTAGGCCGTCGTCCGTGAGATCCCGGCGGCTTCAGCGACATCCTCGATCCGTGGAGTGTCGCCGGACATGATCAGTTCGCGCGCGGCCGCGATCAGCTGGTCGCGCGTGCGCTTCTTCTGACGTGCCCGACCCGACTCAAGGTATCCCGTTGACATGGGATTCATGGTATGCGATTCTTATTATGGGATTACAGTCCCACAAACAAGGGAGGTCAAGATGTCACCGCAAACGATGAGGGCGCCGGTGATCCGGCGTGCCGGCGAGGGTGACCAGCAGTGGTTCTTCGGCGGGGGAGTCTTCACGTGGAAGCTGAGCGCTGCCGACGGCGACATCCATTTGGTTCAGGTCGACATGGTCCGCGGCAAGTGGACGCCCGTCCACACGCACCCTGTGTCGGAATCGATGTGGGTGCTCGAGGGGCAGATCCGCTACCGCATCTTCGATGACGACCACGACCTCGGACCGGGCGACTTCGTCATGGTCCCGGCGGGCGTGCCGCACGCGTTCCTCGTGGAGAGCGAAACTGCGAAGGTGCTCGGCATCCAGCCGACGAGCGAATGTGAACCGTTCTACCGCGGGGCGAGCGAGCCCTTGGAGGGGTCGGCCTGCGTC
This sequence comes from uncultured Actinomycetota bacterium, assembly GCA_963790235.1. Lineage (GTDB taxonomy): Bacteria > Actinomycetota > Actinomycetes > Actinomycetales > Microbacteriaceae > Rhodoglobus. The sequence goes on along the minus strand of CAWBNZ010000002.1, from coordinate 129,049 downwards.
GTCGACTTCGACCGGATCGCCAAGAGCGCGCAGGAGAACGGTGGGATCCAGATCGTCGGGCCCCCACCGTTCTAGCCGATCTTCGCCGATGGTGTGCCCTGTCATTCAGGCATCTCCGGCGAGCGGGCTTGCCTGCGGAGCAGTGTTGCAACGGGGATCGCGGCGATGCTGATAATCGCGCCGATCATGAAGGCGGTACTTACTCCTCCTGCGAGTGCGGTGGGCGCGTCTGTGCTCGATGCAGTTGAGGATGCGACGGTGTAGAGCGTGATGAAGAGCGCGATTCCTGCGGCGCCGGACACCTGCTGGAGTGTGTTGATGATGGCGCTCCCGTGCGGGTACCGTACCGGGGTCAGGGATCCGAGCGCGGTGGTCATGAGCGGGGTGAACATGAGCGCGGTGCCTGCGCTGAGGAGCAGGTGCATGCCGATGACGACGCCGAGTGGTGTTGTGGCGCTGAGGGTGGAGAGTGCCCACATGGCTGCCGCGACGATGATGGAACCGGGCAGGATGAGGACTCGCGGGCCTACCCGGTCGAAGAGGGCTCCGACGAACGGTGCGAGCACGCCCGAGAGGATGCCGCCGGGAAGCAGTACGAGGCCTGCGACATAGGCGGGTTTGCCGAGGACCTCCTGGATGTAGAGCGGCAGCAGGATGAGCGAGCCGAACAGCGCCATGGACACGATCACGATGGCGAGGGTTGACAGGGAGAAGTTGCGCTCGGCAAAGACGCGAACATCCAGCAGCACGCGGTCGGTGTCCCGAAGGACGAACTGTCGCGCGACGAGGGCGACGAGGGCTGCGGTGCCGATGATGATCGGCAGCCAGACGCTCAGGCCGGGTCCGGTGACCGAGGCTGCACCGATACTGGCGAGTCCGTAGATGAGCCCGGGAAAGCCGATCGCCGACAGTGCAACGGAGAGGGCATCGAAGCGTGCGAGGGAGGTGGGTGTGACGTTGCGTACCCAGGCGATACCGGCGGCGATCGCAAGGAGCACGAGCGGCAGCACGAGGAGGAATATCCAGCGCCAGCCGAGGGTGGAGGTGATGACGCCTGAGACAGTTGGGCCGATCGCCGGGGCAACGGCGGTGACGACCGCGACGAGGCCCATCATCCGCCCGCGGCGTTCGGGTGCCACGAGGTGCATGACGGTAGTGAACAGCAGCGGCAGCATGATCGCGGTTCCACTTGCCTGCACCACACGACCTACCAACAGGAACTCGAATGTTGGGGCGAGCGCGGCGATCAGGGTGCCGGCCGCGAAGAGCCCCATAGCGGTGAGGAACATCCGGCGCAGCGGGTAGCGCTGCAGCAGCACTCCGGTGATGGGGATGACGACGGCCATGGTCAGCATGAAGGCGGTCGTCAGCCACTGCGCCGAGGCCGCAGTGACGTTCAGGCCCGCCATGATCTGGGGGATCGCGACACCCATCGCTGTCTCGTTGAGCACGACGATGAACGCCGAGATCAGCAGGAGAGCAAGCACCGGGCCCGTGCGAAGCGTTCTGGCGACGGTGTTGGTTTGAGATGTGGTGGTCATGATGTTCCTTTCGGGAATGGCACTAGGGCCCTACGTGGTACTCAGTACCATAGTAGCACGATGTGCTAAGATGGAACGGTGAACACCGAGCACTCGCCCTCAACCCCGGCGCCGGACCTGCGCGAGCGCCGCCGACGCGAGATGACGCGCGCAATCGCTCACGCCGCCGTCGTGCTGTTCGAACGCAACGGAGTGGCTGCCACCACTGTCGATGACATTGCCGCGGCGGCAGGGATCTCCCGCACCACCTTCTTCCGCAACTGCCCAAGCAAAGAAGCTGCCGTATTGGTGGACGACGCGGGCCTCGAAACTCCGCTCCTCGAGGTTGCCGCCGCATCGGTGCACCCGCGACAGGATCTCGAGGATGCGTGGGAGGAGAATGACCGCCGTCTTCGATGCTGACCCGGAAGGCCACGACCGCTTCCTCCGCGTGCGACGGCTCATGAACCACAACCCCTCCCTTCTGGCTGCAGGCCTGCAACTCGACGCCGGTCTTACCGAGCGCATCGGTGTCGCCCTTCACGAGCAAGCTGGACTCCCGGAGCTTGACGCGCGCGCAGTGGCCGCGAACTTCGCGGCCTCGATGCGGCTCACCTTCGACGAATGGGTACGCCGGGTAGACGAGGGACGCGCCAACGTCACGCTCCGCGCGGTGTACCGGGAAGTTCGCGACGCCCTCTCCCGCGCAGCCAGCGGAGGCACCCGGTGACCAACACCTTCGACAAGGGCTACTGGGAATCTCACTGGCGCGGCGGACGCGAGCGTGCCAGCGACCAGCAGGTCGCACCAAACCCGTACCTCGAACGTAGCTACGGGCCTCACCCCGGCACGGCGCTCGACGCCGGACTGCGGCGAAGGCGCCGAGGCCACCTGGCTCGCCGCTCAAGGCTGGCAGGTCACCGCAGCCGACATCTCTGCCGAAGCCCTTCACCGCGCCGCCCGGTCTGGCCGACCGCGGAGCGCGTGGAGTGGGTCGAGGCCGATCTCAGCGTCTGGACGCCGCACCAACAGTTCGACCTCGTCACCACCTTCTACGACACCCGCAATGCCGCAACTCGAGTTCTACCAGCGCATCGCCGACTGGGTAGCCCCCGGCGGCACACTGCTGATCGTCGGTCACCAACACACTCATGGGCGTGGGCACAACTCGCCCGCCGAAGCCTCCGTCACGGCCTCGAACGTCAGGGACGCTCTCGACGTCACCCAATGGCACGTCGATACAGCCGAGGAACGCGACCGCACGCTGAGTAACCGATCCGGTCCGCCCGTCTCACTCAGCGACGTCATCGTACGCGCCACACGTCGGGCCTGACCCTTCCCCTCAACGGTCCTATCGCCACAAACCCCCGGGGCGGGATGCGCCGGCTCGTCCCACGCCCAGTTGGTACGGGCGTCGTCGTGGACTCGGTCAGCCGTTCTGCGGACGGACGGCGTTCCACCAGGCGCGCCTAAGGCATGAGCCGATCGCCTCAGCCGGGCCTGCTCCTGGCTAGATCGTATGAGTGCGCGCGTGCTCGCTCGTGAGTACACGGTGGAGGCGTGCCATCGTCCGCCCGCGCAGTGTGCACCCGTCCGCGGAGAGCGCCGCCTCGATTTCGCTCATGGACACTGCCGTGTCGTCTTCGATCGAGCGCTCGGGGATGGCCCGCGACCGGCCGCGCAAGTCTGAGCGATCAGGGGCTCGCGCGAGCGGTACGCGCGCGAAGATGAACGCGCTCCCCGTGCTTGCCGAACACGCTGAGCAGTTCGACCGCGCCGGCACCTGACGCCCCAAACCAATGCGGGTTCTTGGTGTCGAATTCTGCTGCTTCCCCCGCGCCCATGATGATGTCGTGCTCACCGAGAACCAGGCGAAGCCGTCCCGACAGTACGTAGAGCCACTCATAGCCCTCGTGAGTTCGTAGCACCGGCGTGCGGTCAGTGGCTGGGACACCAATCTTGAAGGTCTGTGGCTCACCCCGATGATTGGACAGGGGTGTGAGGGTGCGACCGTCGGCGCGGCTGGATTTCTGGGGCACCCTGGGGTCCTCGACGCGTGGAGAGCTGACGATCTCGTCCAGAGCCAGGGACAGGGACGCGACGATGGGTAGCAGCAGCTCGAGGCTGGGCTTGCGCTGTCCCGACTCGAGCCGAGACAGCGTGCTCTTCGAAATGCCCGTCGCGTGTGCGAGGTCCTCGAGGGTGAAGTTCTTCTTCTGACGAGCCTGCCTGAGTCTTGGCGCTATCTGGCTCAGTTCCGTTGCGACCCGTTGCGAGGTGCTCACTACTCCAGATAAGCATCTTGTCCCGGTTTCGGCAACAGAAGTTTCTGTACTGCGTCCACTGCTGCGATTCTGCTGGTTGGAGGTGGTCCCGTCATGACCGAAGTAGACGCGCTCATCGTGGGTGCAAGCGCTGCGAGCCTGAGCGCGGGCCTGGCCTCCTGCGTTGCTACAGCGACCAAGTCACGCTCATCACGAGTGAACTCGAGCTGGACGATTCAGATCGCCATCGGATGGGCGCCATCGGAGTTCGGATCACGATTGGCGCAGTGTCGCACTTCGTCGGCGCACCGGGTCAACTCAAGGCAATTGGCCTGGCCGACGGATCCGAAATCGTTAGCGACACCGCATTCATCTCGCCGCGTGCCCGCCCGAACGACAGACTTCTCGAAGCCCTCGGCTGCGAGCGCGATGTCACTACTGGCCTGATAGGCGTGGACAACTTCGGTCAGACGAGCACCCCCGGAGTGTGGGCCGCGGGAAATGTGGTCACCCCCACCGCCCAGGTCATCACAGCCGCGGGGGCCGGAAGCGCGAGCGCCATCTCGATTCGCGGATGGCTGCTTCAACAGGATCTCGATGCCGCAACCGCGGCTCGCGAATGAACAATCAAAGGAGTTTCACAATGCCCACAAGCACCGAACCACGCACCCTGACATCGGCCCCAACGCCGCCATCCGTCCACGCGAGAGCGCTCATCACATGGATCGCCATCTTCCCCTTGGTGACGCTTGGCTTCTTCGCCATCGCTCCATTCGCCGCCGATTGGAATCCGATCCTCCGAGCGTTCGTCCTCTCGGTCGTGGTCGTCCCCGTTGCCGTCTACGTGGTCGTCCCGAACCTCATGCGTCTCTACGGCAGCATCCGCTCACGACGTCGATAGAGAGGCCTCCCTTGGGTCGTCGCGCGGTGCACCCATCCCTAGGATGAGCACATGCCGATGCCGGTTCTGGCGACGAAGCTCTTCGTTCCAGTACCGCGCACCCAGACCATGGTGCGTCCCCGGCTGGCCAGCGGCGCATGTGCGCTCCTCAGAAGGGCCCCAGTCAATCAGGGTGAGCCAACCCTAGGGTCCTGAGTCACGCTCGACATCCGCATAACTGAGGACAGTTCGGGGCGCGGGGCGCCTCGTCCCTGTACCCGAGCCTCGCTGTCGAGATCGCGCTTGGCGAGGCCGCTCAGCCCGCACGCGACAACATTTGCCGACAACCCAGCGCTAAAGGAGACGCGCCAGCCTGATCGAAACAGGCTTGGTGTGATCGCACGATGGCGGAGACGGTGGGATTTGAACCCACGGAACCCAATAAAGGGTTCTCCACCTTAGCAGGGTGGTGCACTAGGCCGAACTATGCGACGTCTCCCGATACCGCTCAGCCATTGTAGCCACACCGCGCGAGAGGGCCGATTCGGCGGGCTCCGCGATGACGACCAAGACTGGGTCGAGCGCCATGTTGTCCTCCATTATGCGGACCGATACAGTGGTCATCGGCGCACGGTATCCGAACCCGAAATGAGGATGCCGATCCCACCCGCTGCGCCAAGAACAATACCCGCTATCACAGACCCACCAGCCCCGACCCCGGTAGTTGCGCACGGTTTCACCCGCTCCCCCCGTCGTTTCCCCCCAAACGTCGATGGCGAGAAGCCGTACCCGAAGCAGCGCTTTGCAACTGCCGGGGTCGGTTTCCCACCCCGCCCGATCGACAGTTCGGGTCGTTGTCGGGCGGGCAGGCGGGCCGTTCGCCGCGCTGGGTAGGCGCCGAACGGCCCGCCGACCTGTGCCCATTTGGCGCGCCGCCGCCCCTGCGGCGCGCATGCGGTCGCTGCGGGCGCGCGCGAGCGCCCTTCGCGACCGGGCCGCGCACCACCCGTTACGTGGGCGCGGCTCGAGTCGGTGCTACTCGTTCGAGACGGAGCAGGTGTGCTGCGCGGCGGTCTGGCCGCTCACACCTTCGACCACCGGCAGCCTGCTGTTGTCGATCGGGGGAGCGACGGGAGTCTCCGGTCAGGCGTCGCGCCGGGTCAGGCGTCGCCGCGGGGTCGGGCACGGCAGCGCACGGGCGCGTTCGGGTCAGCCTCGGATCCGCGACCGTCACCGGCCTGCGTCAGCTGGAACGGCTGTGTCGGCGGCGATGAGCGCGAACAACTGCTCCGCTGCGTCCTCGTCGGGGCTGCACCTTGCCCGAGTAGATGCCGTCGCCGCCGGTCGTGCCCGGGTACTGCACGAACGTGACGCGCTCGAGCGGGATGTTCTTGAGCGCGAGCGCGATCGACGACCATGGTGTCGATGTTCGCGAGGCTCGTCGAGAGCGTGAGGCTGTTGCGCCGCCGCGTTGGCCAGGGAGTACACCTTGCCGAGGTCGCCGAGCGTCGTCGTCGCTCTTGAGCTTGCGCACCAGCGCAGACAGGTAGACCTGCTGCGAGCTGATGCGGGTGAGGTCGCTGCCGTCGCCGACGCCTGCGCGGCTGCGCAGGAACGCGAGCGCATCGAAGCCCGGAGAGCTCGTACGTGCCGGCCGCCGGAAGGTTGATACCCGGTCTCGTCGTCGACGACTGGGCCGTTGACGCAGACCGGCACGCCACCGATCGCGTTGCGACATGTCGACGACTCCGACGAAGCTGATCATGCCGGCGAACTGGATCGGCAGACCGGTGAGCGCGCTGACCGTCTGCACCACGCACGCGAGGCCGCCGTAGTAGAGGGCCGTGTTGATCGGCTCGGTCGAGTAGCCCTTGGTGTCGCCGTCCTCGAGTCCACGCACTCCGGGATTCCGACGACCAGGTCGCGGGGGAAGCTCACCGCGACCGCGTTGGTCTGGTCCTGCGAGACGTGCAGCAGGATGTTGACGTCGTTGAGCGCGCCCTCGGCGTCCTCGGTCGGTACCGCCGACGCCGCCCTGGCCCTCACGCGTGTCGGTGCCGACGATGAGGATGTTGAAGCCACCCTCGATCGCGCCGATCTTCGGCGGCGGACCCTCGGTCTCGCCGATGAGCACGCACGGCGCCATGGTCCTGCAGCGTCCTGAATTGAGGCGCCATGCGGTGATCGCGGCAACGGATGCGCCGCTCACCAGCACGACGACGAGTGCGGCGCCGACGAACTTCAGCAGCGCGACGACGGGCTCGTGACTTGCGCAGCCGACCGTGGCGGGCGATGCCGATGGCGCGCCTGGATCGATTCGAGCGGTCCCTGAGTTGTGGCTCACTCATCAGAGATCCTTTCGTCGGTGCGGGCGGGTTCGTCGACTTCAGCGGAGGGCGTGGGATTCGAACCCACGAGGCATTGCTACCCACCAGTTTTCAAGACTGGCTCCATCGGCCGCTCGGACAGCCCTCCCCGGCGTGACCAGAGACCGAGTGTACCCGAACGGCCGTTCGAACCTGCTGAGCCGCAAGCGCCAGCCGAAGGCGAAGATGCCCCTGCGCTACTCGTTCGCCACCGAGCACGTGTGATCCGGCCGCCGTCTGCCCGGGAACACCGTCGAGCACGGGCAGCGTCGGCATCGTCGGCGCGGTGTCGCGCTCGGGTCGGGCGCCGGGGCATTCGGATCCGGGGTGGAACCCCGGTCGTCCCCGACCTGCGAGAGCTCGAACGGCTGATCGGCGCGGATCAGGTCGAACAGCTGCGGCCGCGAGCTCGACCCTCGGCTGCACCTTGCCCTCGTACACACCTTCGCCGCCGGTGGCACTCGGGTACGTCACGAACGTCACGTTCTCGAGCGGGATGTCCTTGAGCGCCAGAGCGATCGACACCATCGTGTCGACGCTCGCAAGCCGCGACGACAGTTCCATGCTGGATGCCGCGACGTTCGCCAAGCCCGAGCACCTTGCTCGGGTCCGACAGCGTCTCGGCGCTCTTGAGCTTGCGCACGAGCGCGGACAGGTACACCTGCTGCGAGCTGATCCGGGTGAGGTCGCTGCCGTCGCCGACGCCGATCCGGCTGCGCAGGAAGTCGCAGCGCCTCGCGACCGGACAGCGGGTACGTGCCGGCGGCCGGGAGGTTGAGGCCGGTCTCCTCGTCGATCATGGGCCCGGTGACGCAGACGTCGACGCCGCCGATCGCGTCCGCCATGCTGACGACGCCGATGAACGTCGATCATGCCCGGCGAACTGGATCTCGAGGCCGGTGAGCTCGCTCACGGTCTTCACGGCGCACGCGAGGCCGCCGTAGTACAGGGCCGTGTTGATCGACTCGGTGGAGACGACCTTGGTGTCGCCGTCGGCATCCACGCACTCGGGGATGTCGACGACCAGGTCGCGCGGAAAGCTCACCGCGACGGCGTTGGTCTGGTCGGCCGACACGTGCAGCAGGATGTTGACGTCGTTGAGCTCGCCGTCGGCGTCCTCCTCGGTGCCGCCGATGCCGCCCTGGCCGACGCGCGTGTCTGAACCGACGATGAGGATGTTGAAGCCGCCCTCGTACGCGCCGATGCCGGCAGGGGCGTCCTCGTCACCCGGGAGCACGATCGAGTTGTCCTGGATCTGCGAGGTCAGCCGCCAGTAGGTGATCGCGGCGACGGACGCGCCGGAGACCAGCACGACGACGAGCGCGGCCCCGACGAACTTGAGCACGGTCGCGGCGGTGTTGCCCTTGAGACGCCCGTGTCGGGCGACGGTCTGAGGAGATGGGTCCTGCGCATAGCGGTGTCCTTACGGTCAGTGTCTCGGCCGAACCGCCGAGTGTAGGGATGCGCCGGCCTGACGAGGACGGTCTAGAACTGATCGAGCACCTGCGCGACGCCGTCGTCGAGGTCGGTCGCGGTGACCTCGGTGGCGACCGCGCGCACCTCATCCGGCGCCTGGCCCATCGCGACGGCCGCGCCCCTCGGCGCCGGCCCACTCGAGCATGTCGATGTCGTTGCGGCCGTCGCCGATCGCGAGCACGCGCGAGCGCGGGATGTCGAGCAGCTCGCGCACGCGCTCGAGCGCGGTCGCCTTGTTCACGCCGTCGGGGGCGATGTCGAGCCACGCTGTCCAGCCGACGTTGTAGCTCACCTTGTGCAGGCCCATCCGTTCGACGACGGAGAGGAAGTCCTCGATCGCGTGCCCGGGCGAGATCACGACGACGCGGGTGGCCCGCGCGCCGAGCAGCTGCCTCGAACTCGACCTTCTCGCTCGCGGCGCCGAGGGTGCCGTCGGGGAACGAGCCGGTGAAGCGGTACATGCCCGTCTCGTCCTCGACCGCGTAGTTCGCGGTCTCGAGGGCTCCACGGATGGTCTTCAGCACATCGGTCGGGATCGAACGAGATCGACGTGCTCGCGCACGTAGCCCATCGGGCGCGAGCGGGTCGCGCTTGAGCGTGATCGCGCCGTTGCTGCACACGACGTACTCGGGGGTGATCGACAGCCGATCGAGGATGGGCAGCGTCATCGCCACCGAGCGGCCGGTGGCGAGCATCACCTCGTGACCGGCGTCGCGGACGCGTGCGACGGCATCCGCGACCGCGTCGTTGAGCACGCCGTCTTCGCGCAGCACCGTGCCGTCGATGTCGAGCGCGATGAGCCAGCGGTCAGCGGTCAAGCGAGCGGCTCCAGCACTTCGAGGCCGCCGAGGTACGGCCGCAGCGCCTCCGGCACGACCACCGAGCCGTCGGCCTGCTGGTGCGTCTCGAGGATCGCGACCATCCACCGGGTCGTCGCGAGCGTGCCGTTCAGGGTCGCGACCGGCGCGGTCTTGCCGCTCTCGGTGCGGTAGCGGATGTCGAGCCGGCGCGCCTGGTACGTCGTGCAGTTGCTCGTCGAGGTGAGCTCGCGGTACGTGCCCTGCGTCGGCACCCAGGCCTCGACGTCGTACTTGCGCGCGGCGCTCGAGCCGAGATCTCCCGCGGCCGTGTCGATCACCCGGTAGCGACAGCTCGCACGCCTGCAGCAGCTCCTCCTGGTAGGCGAGGAGGCGCTCGTGCTCGGCCGCGGCATCCTCTGGCAGGGCGTAGACGAACGCCTCGAGCTTGTTGAACTGGTGCACGCGGATGATGCCCCGGTTGTCCTTGCCCGCCGCGCCCGCCTCCTTGCGGTAGCAGGTCGACCAGCCGGCGTACTTGAGCGGTCCGTTCGACAGGTCGAGGATCTCGTCGGCGTGGTAGCCGGCGAGCGCCACCTCGCTGACGTGCCGGTGAGGTACAGGTCGTCGCCCTGCGATCCGGTACACCTCATCGGCGTGCTCGCCGAGGAAGCCCGTGCCGCGCATGATCTCGGGACGCACGAGCGTCGGCGTGATGAGAGGAACGAAGCCGGCCTGGATGGCGCGGTCCAGCGCCATGTTCATGAGCCCGAGCTCGAGGCGCGCCCCCACACCCCGCAGGAAGTAGAACCGACTGCCCGAGACCTTGACCCCGCGCTCGATGTCGATCGCGCCGAGCAGCTCGCCGAGGTCGGCGTGGTCGCGCGGCTCGAAGTCGAAGCTCGACGGGCTCGCCGACGGTCTTGACGAGCGCCCAGTCATCCTCGCCGCCGGCGGGCACACCGTCGATCGGGATGTTGCCGAGCGAACCGACGATGCGGTCGAACTGCTCGCTCGGCATCGGTCGCCGCCTGCTGCGCGGCCTTCACGTCGGCGGCGAGCTGCTGCGCCTGCGCGACGAGCGCGCGCTTCTCGTCGCCCTTGGCCGCGGCGACCTGCTTGCCGAACACGTTCTGCTCGGCGCGCAGGGCTTCGAAGCGGGCGAGCTGCGACGCGGCGTTCCGTGTCGGCGGCGACCGCGTCATCCACGAGGGAGACGGACGCCCCGCGCAGCTCCTGCGAACGGCGGACGACGTCTGGATTCTCGCGGAGCAGCTACGGGGTCGATCACGCGTACAGCCTAACGAGCCCATGCCGTACGGTTGCTCTCGTGGCAGAGGGCGGACGCGCAGCGAAGCGCCGATGGCCGCGGTCGTCTACAACCCCCTCAAGGTCGACGTCGAGCGGCTGCGCGCCGCGGTCGAGCAGGCCGAGGCGGCCTACGGCTGGGCCGAGTCGATGTGGTTCGAGACGACCGCGCAGGATGCCGGCCAGGGCCAGACCGCGAGCGCGCTGCGCCGCGGTGCCGCGGTCGTGATCGCGGTCGGCGGCGACGGCACGGTGCGCGCCGTGGGCGAGGCGCTGCGGGCATTCGGGCGTGCCGCTCGGCCTCGTGCCGCAGGGCACCGGCAACCTGCTCGCCCGCAACCTCGTCGCTGACGCTCACGAGCATCGAGGAGAGCGTCGAGACGGCGTTCGGCGGCGACGACCGCGCGATCGACCTCGGCATGGTCGAGATCGTGCGCGACGAACGGCGACACGGAGACGCACGGCTTCCTCGTGATGGCCGGCCTCGGCATCGACGCGAAGATGATCAAGAACACGAACACCAAGCTCAAGAAGGCGGTCGGCTGGCTCGCCTACGTCGACGGCATCGCGCGCTCGGTGCCCGAGCTCAAGCCCGTGAAGCTCGAGTACCGGCTCGACCGGCGGCCCGGAGCGCTCGATGAGCGCGCACACCATCATCGTCGGCAACTGCGGTGCGCTGCCCGGCGGCTTCCTGCTCATGCCCGACGCCAAGCCCGACGACGGCCTGCTCGACATCGCGGCGCTGCGCCCGCGCGGTCCGTTCGGCTGGGCGAAGGTGTGGCGCAAGGTGGCGTGGGAGAACGGCGTGCTGCGCAAGTCCGCGATCGGCCGCAAGATCATCGACCTCTGCAGGGACGTGAAGGATGTCGCCTACCTCCGCGGCAGGGACCTCGCGATGACCATCGAAGACCCGGAGGAGTTCCAGCTCGACGGCGACGAGTTCGGCGAGGCCAAGGCGGTGCACGCGTGGGTCGAACCGGGCGCGCTGCTCGTGAAGATGCCCGCACCGAACGGGTCCGGTCGATGAGCGCGTACTCCGCCGAGATGGGCACGGTCACCGCCTGAGCTTAAGCCGTGGAGTGGTGACTTGCGGCTGTGCCGCGAGTACCGTCGAAGGGACGAAGTTCGACGACCTGGAGGATGCAATGGACATGGGAATGATGGACCAGAAGATGATGATGCCCGGCATGGACATGATGGCGATGCAGCGCCTCATCGATGCCGCGAGCGCGTGCGAGCAGGCCTGCACGATGTGCGCCGGCTCCATGGGCATGGACGGCATGGACGCTGTAGCGCGATGTGCATGACCTGCGCCGACATGAGCAACACGATGATGCGGATGATGCTGCGTCCCGCCGGTCACCACATGGAGAGCATGATGGCGATGATGCAGGCGTGCATGACCATGTGCATGGCGTGCGCCGACGAGTGCGGTCAGCACACCGACATGCAGGTGTGCATGATGTGCGCCGAAGCGTGCCGCGAGATGGCGAGCGCGTGCGAGGCGATGATGGCCTCGATGAGTCATGGCACGCGCATGCAGCCAGGCCGAGCTGAGCTAGGCCGCCTGCCCCCGCAGCACATTGAGACGGAACGCACCGATCGCCAGCACGTCGTAGACCGAGTGCAGCGAGACGGGCTCCCCCGCCTGCACGGCGTCACCCGCGTGGCTCCAGACGCGTGACCGCGATCCGTCGAGCCCGCGAACCGAGATCCAGCCGTCGCGCACCGATTCGATCACGCCGTCCTGCCAGCCGTACGCGGCCGCGGACGCGAGCCGCTCCTGGATGAACGAGAGCGAGTGGCCGGCGCCCGTCGACGCGCAGTCCATGGTCGTCCGGCAGTCGTGAGTGACGGCTGGGGCGGCGTGGATGGACTGGGGCATGGAGTCCAAGGTAGGCGTGCGGCCCCGTGACATCCACTGGTCTCGTAACGGAGCGAAACAGAAGAGGCCTGCTACTGCGGTTCGCCAGCGATCAGCCCGCGCAGCCAGTCGCGCGCCTCGACGAACGCGTCGTTGTCGTAGCGCTCGTGCGCGACGGTGATCGTGACCTTGTCGGCGCGCGGGTAGCTGCCGAGGAACACGACGTTGGGTGAAAAACGCTTCAGGCCGAGCAGGGCATCCGCGACGCGCTCGTCGAGGATGTGGCCGTCGAGGTCGATCACGAAGCGGTACCGCCCGAGGGCGTCGCCGATCGGCCGGGACTCGAGCAGGCTCATGTTCACCCCGCGCGTCGCGAACTGCTCGAGCATCTCGAGCAGGCGTCCTGCGGTGTCGTCGGGCAGCTCGGCGATGATGCTCGTCTTGTCCGCGCCGGTCGGGGCAGGCAGCTGCGGCGGTGCGGCTCACGAGCACGAAGCGCGTGACCGCGTTCGGGTTGTCGCCGATGCCCTCGGCGAGCACCTCGAGGTCGTGGTGCTCGGTGATGCCGGGAGGTGCGACCGCGGCATCCGCGAGGTCTGTTTCGAACAGGGATGCCGCCGCCGCCACATTCGACGTCGCCGGGATGTGCCCGTGGTTCGGCAGGTTCGCGTCGAGCCACAGGTGGGTCTGCCCGTACGCGACCGGATGCGCGTTGACGACCTTCACGTCGGCGAGCGTCGTGCCCTTGCGGGCGACGAGCACGAAGTTCACGGGCACGAGGTACTCGCCGATGATCCGCAGGTTCGGGATGACCGCGAGCGCGTCCTGCGCGACACTCACCCCGCCCTCGATCGAGTTCTCGATCGCGATCATCGCCGCGACGCTGCGACCCTCGACGACGTCGTCGAGCGCCTCACCCACGTTGTTGACCGAGCGCCAGGTCTTGCCCGGCGGCCTGCGGCACCTGCTTGAGGGCGGCCTCGGTGAACGTGCCGGCGGGTCCCAGGTACGAGTAGGTCTCGTCGGGGGTCGCAGCTGGCGTCGGCTCAGGCATGGGTCGAGTGTAACGGCGGGGCTGAGCGCGACTATGCGGGAACGCAGACGCTCTGCATTCGCAGCCGCAGCTCGTCGTCCCAGGTTCATCTCGACGGAGTACTGCGCACCGATCAGCCCCGGTGCGCCGATCACCACGACCAGATCCGGGTCGTTCAAGACGACGGTGTAGCCGAGGGAAACCCAGTAGTCGCGCAGGCTGTTGGATCGCGACCGGATCATCTTCGGCGTCGAACCAGATGTCGGTCGTGGCGTGCACCATGCCGTCGTCGGTCGCCCACGGGCAGCGCACGACACTGGCGGGGAACAGCGTCGTCGGGCGACACGTCGTCGTCGGCGACCGGCGCGATCACGAGCGAAGTAGCGAGCGATCGTCGTCGAGCACCGCGCCGAGATTGCCGGCGGTTACCGAAGCCATCGCTGTACAGCGGCGGCGGGCCGGGGATGCGATTGCTGCTGCCCTCCGCCGGTGCCTCCCACTCGGAGGACTCCGAGGGTGGCGAGCCCTGCGGCCCGTCTGGTTCCCCCTGCATCGGTGAGCGGCGGGTTGGTCGCCACCCACCACGACGCCCCGATCGTGCCGACGCACGCCCCCGAGCGCGAGGATGGGACCGATCACGACCGCAGTGACGGCTGCGACGCGGGCGTGAGTGATCGCTGGGACTCCGGTTGCGGCAAGGGCGACACCCACGAAAGCCGCTACCACGCCGACCACGATGGCCGGCTCGAGCCTTGCCCCCGAGAGCGCCGCGGCAGAGACGATACATGCGGCCCAGCCGATACCCAGAGCGGCGAGCCAGGCGACCAGCAGCGCACGGATCGGCGCTGGGGCGGGCTGCGGAGCTCGCGTCGCGGGGCCGTATCCGGTTGGTCGATCCGTGCTCGACCGAACGTCGCCGCGGGCAAACACAGCGACCCCGCTGCCCGCGATCGCGCCGACCGTGCCCGCCGATGGTCGCGCCGACCAGCATCAGCGGCACGGCGAGGTACACCAGGAAGCCATTCCACACGAAGCCGACGACGACAGCGAGCAAGGGCAGCGCGACTCCGACGGCGACGCCCCACGCGAGCCAGCGCACGGTGACCCCGCCGAGGCTCGGCGAGGGGCCGAGCGGGCGCTGCGGCATCCACCACCGGAGGAGGCTGAGGGGCACTCATGGGCACACCCTAACTCGCGGCGCCGGTGCCACACTGGGGAATGGACTTCGGAGCCGAAACTCACGCCCAGCTCTGCGACCTCGTGGCGGTGCGTCGTGACCTTGGCATTCGAGGGGCACCGCGCCCTCATCACCGGCGCCGCGCGCGGCATCGGTCGGGACACTCGCCGTCGCCCTCGCCGAAGCAGGCGCGCACGTCGTGCTGGGGGTGCGCTCGCTCGGACACCGCCGATGCCGTGCTCGACGAGATCCGCGCCGCTGGCGGCTCGGCGTCGGCGATCGAGCTCGACGTCACTCGGCTCGACGATGCACGTGCCGCCATCGACGCGGACGTCGCCGAATCGGGAGCCATCGACATCCTCGTCAACAATGCCGGCGGCGGAATCGAGGCACCCGCGATCGACGTCACCGAGGCGGACTTCGAGGCGGTCTGGGCGCTCAATGTGCGGTCGACGTTCTTCCTCTCGCAGCACCTCGTGCGTCAGATGCCGGCAGGCGGAGCGATCGTGAACGTCGCCTCGCAGGCGGGTCTCGTTGCGCTGCCGGGAGAGTCCGCGTACTGCGTCGCCAAGGCGGCCGTCATCCACATGACCAAGTGCCACGCCGTGGAGTGGGGAGCGCTCGGGATTCGGGTCAACGCGGTCGCGCCGACGTTCATCGAGACGGACGGCACAGCAGACGCGCTGGGCGACGACGCCTTCCGCGCCGACGTCATCGAGCGCATCGCCGCGCTGCACCGGATCGGCACTCCGCGCGAGGTCTCGGCCGCGGTCGTCTTCCTCGCGTCGCCCGCGGCGTCGATGATCACCGGGCAGACGCTGGCGGTGGATGGCGGCTGGACCGCGCGCTGAGCTTGCGCGCGGTCGGATTGCGCCGGCCCCGGTGCCACACTGAAGGCATGGACTCCCGCGCCGGAACTCTCGCCCAGCCCTCCGACCTCGTCGACATCGAGCAGTTGCTCGAGGCGTACTGGCATCGGGTGCCCGACGTGAGCATCCTCGAGCAGCGCGTCGTGTTCGGCACGAGTGGGCACCGCGGATCGTCGCTCGACACCGCCTTCAACGAGACGCACATTGCCGCGATCACCCAGGCGATCGTCGAGTACCGCGCGGGGCAGGGCATCACGGGTCCGCTGTTCATCGGCAAAGACACGCACGCGCTGTCGCGCCCGGCTGAGACGACGGCGCTCGAGGTGCTCGTCGGCAACGGCGTGGATGTGCGAGTCGACGAGTTCGACGACTGGGTGCCGACGCCGGCGCTCAGCCACGCGATCATTGCGTACAACGCATCCGGGGCGGTGGACCAAGCCGACGGGATCGTCATCACTCCGAGCCACAATCCGCCGCGGGATGGTGGGTTCAAGTACAACCCGCCGCACGGCGGTCCCGCCGACTCCGATGCGACGACGTGGATCGCGAACCGGGCCAACGAGCTGATCGCGGACGGCAACCGTGGGGTGACGCGTGCCGAGCCATCCGCGGTCGCCACCTACGACTTCCGCAAGCACTACGTCGACGACCTCAAGAACATCATCGACATCGACGCGATCCGCGCCGCGGGCGTGCGCATCGGAGCCGACCCGCTCGGCGGGGCGTCGGTGCACTACTGGGATCTGATCCGCGAGACGTACGGCCTCGACCTCACCGTCGTGAACGAGCTCGTCGACCCGCAGTGGGGCTTCATGACGCTCGACTGGGACGAGAAGATCCGGATGGACCCGTCGTCACCGTCCGCGATGGCCTCGGTCGTCGCGCGGGCCGGTGACTACGACATCCTCACCGGCAACGACGCCGACGCCGACCGGCACGGCATCGTCACGCCCGACGGCGGCCTGATGAACCCGAACCACTACCTCGCGGTCGCGATCCAGTACCTCTACACCCACCGCCCGAATTGGCGACAGGATGCCGCGATCGGCAAGACCCTCGTGTCGAGCTCGATGATCGACCGGGTCGCCGCCTCGCTCGGGCGCCGACTGTGGGAGGTGCCGGTCGGCTTCAAGTGGTTCGTGCCCGGACTCGTCGACGGCTCCGTCGGCTTCGGCGGCGAGGAGAGCGCCGGCGCGAGCTTCCTGCGCATGGATGGCACGGCCTGGACGACCGACAAAGACGGCATCCTGCTGGCGCTCCTTGCCGCCGAGATCCGGGCGGTCACGGGGCGCTCCCCGTCACAGCTGTACGCCGACCTCGTTGCGGAGTTCGGCGACCCGGCGTACGAGCGGGTGGATGCCGCGGCATCCAAGGAGCAGAAGGCCCGCCTCGCGAAGTTGAGTGGCGACGCGATCACGGCCACCGAACTCGCCGGTGACCCGATCACCGCCAAGCTCTCGCACGCACCCGGCAACGACGCGGCGATCGGCGGCGTGAAGGTGACGACCGAGCACGCGTGGTTCGCGGCGCGGCCGAGCGGCACCGAGGACGTGTACAAGATCTACGCGGAGTCGTTCCGCGGGCCGGAGCACCTCAAGCTCGTGCAGGCTGAGGCGAAGGCGATCGTGGATGCGGCGCTGGGGTAGCGCAGTGCGCGCGGGTGGGGGTCCTCTCCCGCCCTCCGCCGTCTCGAGACGCGCCACCTCGCGCGACGCCGGGCACATCAGGGAGGTGTGGCAGGCTGGAGGCTGGCGTGAACGAACGCCCGCAGCCGCGAGACGTCACCCGTCCCGCGCCCGTGAGGAGGAATCATGCTGGTCGCATTCTCGGTCGCACCGAGCGGCTCGGAGGGTCCCGACGGGTCTGTCCATGACGCCGTTGCGGCAGCCGTTCGGATCGTACGGGAGTCCGGGCTTCCGAACCGGACGACTTCGATGTTCACCGAGATCGAAGGCGAGTGGGACGAAGTCTTCGACGTGATCAGGCGGGCGACGGAGGCCGTGGGCGCGTATGGCCCGCGGGTTTCGCTCGTCCTGAAGGCGGACATCCGGCCGGGCCGCACCGGCGAGATCGAAGCGAAGGTGGATCGACTCGAAGCAGCGCTCGACCGGCAGGACGTCCCCTAGTCGTCCACCGCACCAGGATGACCGTGGATGCAGCGCATTACAACCGCTCGATGATCGTCGCGTTCGCCATGCCGCCGCCCTCGCACATCACCTGCAGCCCGTAGCGGCCGCCCGTCGCCTCGAGGTGGCGCAGCATCGTCGCGAGCAGGCGGGTGCCGGATGACCCGACCGCGTGCCCGAGCGCGATCGCCCCGCCGCGCGGGTTGAGCTTGGCCGGGTCGGCGTCGAACTCCGCCGCCCAGGCGAGCGGCACCGACGAGAAGGCCTCGTTCACCTCGTAGATGTCGAGATCGCCGAACGACACACCAGAGCGTTCGAGGATGCGCCGCGTCGCCGGGATCGGACCGGTGAGCATGAACAGCGGGTCATCGCCCACGACCGCGAACGAGTGGAACCGGGCCCGAGCCGTCAGGCCGAGCTTCGATGCCTGCTCCTCACTCATGATGAGCGCGGCCGAGGCGCCGTCGGTCAGCGGCGACGAGTTGCCCGCCGTCACCGACCAGTCGACGTCGGGGAAGCGCTCGCGCATCGCATCCGTGGCGAACGCGGGCTTGAGTCCCGCGAGCGCCTCCACCGTGGTGCCCGGGCGAATCGGTCTCGTCGGCGTCGACGCGCAGGCGCGCGCCGTCGGGGCCGTCGACCTCGACCGGCAGGATCTCGTCCTCGAAGAACCCGTCGGCCGCAGCGGCGGCGGCGCGCTCGTGCGACCGGGCCGCGAACTCGTCGAGCTGCTCGCGGCTCAAGCCCCACTTCTGCGCAATGAGTTCAGCCGAGACGCCCTGGTTCACGAGTCCGTCGGGGAAGCGTGCGGCGATGCGCTGGCCGAACGGCGACTGCGAGCCCTGCGCCGAGCCGAGCGGCACACGGCTCATCGACTCGACTCCCGCAGCGATGGCGATGTCGTAGCTGCCGGCCATCACGCCCTGCGCGGCGAAGGTCGCGGCCTGCTGGCTCGATCCGCACTGGCGGTCCACCGTGGCGCCGGGAACCGACGTGTCGAAGCCTGCGGACAGGAGCGCCGTGCGCGCGATGTTGCCCGTCTGCTCGCCGGCCTGGCTCACGCAGCCGACGAGCACGTCATCCACTTGCTCGGAGTCGAGGCCGTTGCGCTCGAGCAGCGACGAGAGCACGCCCGCGAGCAGGTCGGCCGGATGCACCGACGAGAGCGCACCACCCGGGCTTGCCCCGCCCCGACGGCGTGCGGATCACATCGACGATGACCGCGGTGGTCACGCGGGGCTCGTCTCGACAGGAACCCTCACGATCAGCGCGTCACCCTGGCCGCCGCCGCCGCAGAGCGCCGCAACCCCGATGCCGCCGCCGCGCCGCTTGAGTTCCATCGCGAGGTGCAGCACGAGGCGCGCGCCCGACATGCCGATCGGATGCCCGAGCGCGATCGCTCCGCCGTTGACGTTCACCCGCTCGGGATCGACGCCGAGCTCGGCGACCGACGCGATGCCGACCGCCGCGAACGCTTCGTTGATCTCGATCAGGTCGAGGTCGGCGGGCGCGATGCCCTCGCGCTCGCACGCGTCGAGGATCGCGCGCGCGGGCTGCGACTGCAGCGTCGAGTCGGGCCCCGCCACCATGCCCGGCGCCCCGATCTCAGCAAGCCACTGGATGCCGCGAGCCTCCGCCTCCGCGCGATCCATGAGCACCATCGCCGCAGCCCCGTCGGAGATCGGTGACGCGTTGCCGGCCGTGACCGCTCCCCCCGGACGGAACGCGGACGGCAGCCCCGCCAGCACCTCCACCGTGGTGCCCGGCCGGATGCCCTCATCCTGCGACACGACGATCGGCTCGCCCTTGCGCTGCGGGATGGTCACGGGCACGATCTCGTCGAGTCGCCCGTCGGCCTGCGCGGCCGCGGCGAGCCGGTGGGATCGCGCGGCGAACGCATCCATCTCCGCTCGTTCGATCGGGCGGGTGTCGTTGTGGTCTTCGGTGAGCAGCCCCATCGCCTGCTCGGTGAACGCATCCCACAGGCCGTCGAGCTCCATGTGGTCGGCGAGCACGACCTTGCCGTACTTCGTGCCGACGCGGGAGTCGAGCGAGAGGTGCGGCGCCTTGCTCATCGACTCCTGGCCGCCCGCGACGACGACCTTCGCGAGCCCGGCCTGCACGTAGAGGTCGCCGAGCACGATCGCCTGCAGCCCCGAGAGGCACACCTTGTTGACCGTGAGCGCGTGCACGCTCATGGGAATGCCCGCCTTCACCGCGGCCTGCCGCGCCGGGATCTGGCCGACGCCGGCCGTGAGCACCTGGCCCATGATCACGGCATCGACCTGGTCGGGTGCGACGCGGGCGCGCTCGAGCGCGCCCGCGATCGCGATGCCGCCGAGGTCCGTGCTCGACAGGGTGGCAGAGTCCGCCGAGCAGGCGGCCGATGGGAGTGCGGGCTCCTGCGACGATGACGGTGCTCGGGTGCGGTGCTCATTGGGGGGCCATTCTGATCGCGCCATCCATGCGGATGGTCTCGGCGTTGAGGTAATCGTGCTCCACGATCATCACCGCGAGCTGTGCGAATTCGTCGGGTCGGGCGAGCCTCGCCGGGAACGGCACAGAGGCCGCGAGCGATGCGTTCACCTCTGGCCCGAGCTTGGCGAGCAGCGGGGTGTCGACGATGCCGGGGGCGATCGTGTTCACGCGGATGCCGGACCGGGCGAGGTCGCGCGCGGCCGGCACGGTCATGCCGACGACGCCGCCCTTCGACGCCGAGTACGCGATCTGGCCGATCTGCCCCTCGAACGCCGCGACCGAGGCGGTGTTGATGATCACGCCCCGCTGGCCCTCGTCGTCGACCGGCTCGGTCGCAGCGATCACCTCGGCGGCGAGCCGCAGCACGTTGAACGTGCCGACGAGGTTCACCTCGATCGTCTTGCGGAACAGGTCAAGCTCGTGCACGCCCTTCGACGACAGCACGCGACGAGCGGGTGCGATGCCCGCGCAGTTGATGACGATGCGCAGCGGAGGCCCGTCGAGGGTCGCGAGCGCGGCCGCCACCTCGGCCTCACTCGTCACGTCGGCCGCGACAAGCGTGACCCCGTCGGTCGCCGACGCCTTCTCGATGGATGCCGCGAGATCCAGCCCGAGCACCGTCGCCCCCTTGGCGGCGAGCGCCGCCGCGGTGGCCGCTCCCAACCCGGAGGCCGCCCCCGTGACGAGTGCCGTGGTTCCGTCGATCTGCATCGCGATCCTTCTCTACCGTGAGAGCTTGCCGGTGAGCCCGGCGATCGGACGCAGGATCACCGGACGAGCGGCGAGCACGGCGAGCGGCCATGAGCACGACCGATCCCGCGAACAGCGCGACGCCCACCCACGAGATCTCGTTACTCGCGGCGTACATGTGACCCAGGTTGCGCACAGCGCCAGTGGCGAGCACGAGCGTCACGTGCACGATGACGAAGAGCACGAAGTAGAGCATGACCGGGTAGTGCACCTTGCGTGCCCACTCGATCGGGAAGGCGCGAGCCGAGCCGTTCATTGCCGGGCCAGAGCGGCGACATCCGCAGGCCCGTGATGAAGGCGAGCGGGCCGGCGATGAACACGGTGACGAAGTAGGCGAGCACCTGCAGGCTGTTGTAGTTGACCCAGCCGTCTTCGGTCGGCCAGTCCATCGAGACGTACTGCAGCGCGGCCGAGATCGTGTTCGGGATGAACTCCCAGCTGGTCGGGATGATCCGCATCCACTGCCCGGTGACGAACAGCAGCACGACGTAGAGCGCCCCGTTCGCGACCCACAGCGCGTCGACGCTCAGGTGCATCCACAGGTCGAGGCTCAGGCGCTTCGGCTGCGCGCCGGGGCGCACGAGCAGCTTGCGCGTCCAGAACGCCGCCGGGACGCTTCGACGGTGCGCACGGCCCAGCCCGACTTGATGATGAGCACGATGAAGAACGCGTTGAGGAAGTGCGTCCACGCGAGCCAGGCCGGAATGCCGACGGGCGCGACCTCGGGCAGCGGCGTCGTTCCCGGGTAGGCCACGATCCAGTCCTGCACCTGCGGCAACTCGCGCAGTCCGCGGGCGAACAGCACCGCCATCGTCACCGCGACGGCGGCCGCCGGGACGCAGCAGGATGAGCCAGCGCCAGTCCCAGCGGAGCGTGCCGGCAGCCGCGGCGGTGGTCACCGCTTCTTCGCCCCGATCTCGTCGATCAGCTTTGGCACGACCGTGAACACGTCGCCGACGATGCCGAAGTCGGCGATGTCGAAGATCGGGGCATCGCGGTCCTTGTTGATCGCGACGATCGTCTTCGCGGTCTGCATGCCCGCGCGGTGCTGGATCGCGCCCGAGATGCCGAGCGCGACGTAGAGGTTCGGGGCGACCGTGATGCCGGTCTGCCCGACCTGCGTGTTCTGCGGCGTGTAGCCCGCATCGACTGCGGCGCGGGATGCCCCGACCGCGCCGCCGAGCGCATCCGCGAGTTGCTCGACCAGCACGAACTGCTCCTTCGACCCGAGTCCACGTCCGCCCGAGACGACGACGGATGCGCCGCGCAGCTCCGGCCGGTCCGACGCGGGCGTGAGGTCTTCGACGGAGTCGACCGCGGCAGCTGGTGCACCGTCGGCGATGGTGACGGTCGAGGCTGCACCGGCGGCGGCGGGGGCGCGGTCATCCACCGCACCCAAGCGCACGGTGACGATCATCGGCGCGCCGTCGACGGCCGAGTCGGTCTGCCAGGCACCGCCGAACACGGAGTGCGATGCGACGACGCGCTCGCCCTGGAGCGCGAGGTCGACGGCGTCGGCGGCGAGCGCCGAACCGGTGCGCACGGCAACCCGGCCCGCGACCTCGCGGCCGACCACGGAGTTCGGAACGAGCACCGCGACCGGCGCGGACTGCTCCATGGCCGCGACGATGGCGGCGGCCTCGAGCTCGCCGAGCGCGGATGCGGTGTCACTCTCCGCCACGATCACGCGCGCGGCGCCCCACTCGCCGAGCTGCGCAGCAGCGGCCGCGGCATCGCCGGGCGGCGAGACCACGACGGCCACCGCGTCACCGAGCCGAGCCGCGAGTCCGAGCAGTTCGGCGACGGACGGTCGGATCGCGCCGGAGGGGGCGCGTTCCGCGAGCACCAGGAATTCG
Organism: uncultured Actinomycetota bacterium; assembly: GCA_963790235.1. Classification (GTDB taxonomy): domain Bacteria; phylum Actinomycetota; class Actinomycetes; order Actinomycetales; family Microbacteriaceae; genus Rhodoglobus. Next base: position 106,285 of record CAWBNZ010000002.1, on the reverse strand, counting down.
GCCATGGCTTCGTGACTCCTTCGTCGTTCTGGGGGGCGTACGTCAGATGAGGCGGTTCGCGGCGAGGTAGTCCGCGAGCTTCGTGGCTGCGGTTCCGTCGTCGACGATGACCTCGCCGCCGGAGCGGGGTGGGCGCTCGCTCACCGAGACCATGACGGACTGGGATGCCGCGGCATCCACCTCGAGGTCGGCGACCGACAGCACCGTCATCGGCTTCTTCTTCGCGCCCATGATGCCCTTGAGATTCGGGAAGCGGGGCTCGGCGGTGCGCTCGGTGATGCTCACGATCGCGGGCAGCGTCGCGCGCACGGCCATCGTCGCGTCCTCGACGCTGCGGGTGCCGGCGACTTCGCCGTCGCGGAACTCGACCGCGTCGAGGTTGAGCGCCGCGGGCACGCCGAGCAGCTCGGCGAGCATCGCGGGGATCACGCCGCCACGGCCATCCGTCGACTCGTTGCCCGCGATCACCACGTCGAATCCCGTGCTGCGGATGGCGGACGCGAGCACGGTCGCGGTGCGCAGCAGGTCGGCGCCGGCGAGGCCGTCGTCGAGCACGTGCACCGCGGCATCCGCGCCCATCGACAGTGCTTTGCGCAGCGCTTCGGTCGCGGTGGCCGGTCCCATCGTGAGGGCGACGACCTCGGTGTCTTTCGCGTGGTCCTTGTGCGACAGCGCGACCTCGAGCGCGCGCTCGCCGATCTCGTCGATGATGCGATCGGATGCCGCGCGGTCAACCCACCCGGTCACGGGATCGAGCCTGCGCTCACCCCACGTGTCGGGCACTTGCTTGACCAGTACGACGACCTTCATCGACCACTCCTCGCTTCGACTCCTGCAACGATAAGCCGCGCAAGCGCGCGATAGGCAGCGGAATCGTCGAGCCCGGCCACGGACTCGATCTCGCCGCGGTGGATCGCGGTCATGACGCCGGCCGCGACGCTGCCGATGAACAGCGCCTCGCTGTGGGATGCCGCGGGCACGCACTGCAGAATGATCGCCTTGAGGCGCTCGCCGGCGATGCGGGTGTTCTCGCGGTAGATCTCGCGGGTCGGGGCGTACGCGTCAAGATCCGCGAAGAATTCGGGGGACGCGGGGGCGAGTTCGGCCGCGATCGCCATGAGGTACGCGCGGATGCGTTCGGTGGATGCGGCATCCACAGGCTCGATCGTCTGCTCGACCCGTTCCGTGGCCCGACGGAAGAACCCGCGCACGACGACCGCGATCACCTGCTGCTTGCTCTCGGCCACCCCGTAGATGGTCGTCTTCGAGCAGCGCAGCCGGCGTGCCATGTCGTCGATGCTGAGCTCCATGAAGCCCTCGCGCAGGAACACCTCGATGAGGCGTTCGATCAATTCCTCCTGCTTGCGAAGCGCGCGCTGCGGCGGGGCACTGGCGCGAATCGACACTGATGGCATATCGTCACAGTACTACATCGGGGTTTCCAGTATCATCCAGAGTACTTGATCTTTCGTGGCCGAAAGGATGGCAATGCTGCTCCACCGCCCAATGCCGTCCCCCGAGGCGCTCGACATCGTCGAGCTCGTGCGCGACGTCGCGCACAAGCAGCTCGAACCCCGCGCCGCCGACGCCGAGCGCGAGGAGCGCTTTCCACGTGAGACGTTTCGCGCGATGGGCGAGCTCGGGTTGCTTGGCATGCCGTACGCGGAGGAGCACGGCGGAGGCGACCAGCCCGCTGAGGTCTACCTGCAGGTGATTGAGGAACTCGGTGCCGCGTGGGCGACCATCGGGCTCGGCGTGAGCGTGCACACCCTCGCGTGCCTGCCGATCGCGAAGTACGGCACCGACGACCAGCGTGATCGTTGGCTGCCCGGGATGCTCGGCGGCGAGCTGCTCGGCGCCTACTGCCTCTCGGAGGCTCACGCCGGATCCGACCCGGCCGCGATGATCACCCGCGCCACCCGCCGCGGCGACGAGTACGTGATCAGCGGCGCCAAGGCCTGGACCACGCACGGCGGGCAGGCCGACTTCTACACGGTGCTCGCCCGCACCTCCGATGACGGCGGCCCGTGGCATCTCGTGCTTCCACGTGCCGGCCGACACCCCGGGACTCACGTCGTCGCCTCCCGAGAACAAGATGGGGCTCACCGGATCGCACACGACGACCATGCACTTCGACGACGTCGTCATCCCGGTCGACCACCGCGTCGGCGATGAGGGCAAGGGACTCTCGATCGCGCTCGACGCACTCGACTCGGGCAGGCTCGGCATCGCCGCCCTCGCCACGGGCGTCGCCCAGGCCGCGCTCACCCTCGCGGTCGGGTACGCGAAGCAGCGCGAGAGCTTCGGCAAGCCGATCATCGAGCACGAGGGACTCGGTTTCATGCTCGCCGACATGGCCGCGCGCGTCGTTTCAGGTCGGGCGACCTACCTCGCCGCCGCGCGACTTCGCGACGCCGGGCAGCCGTTCGGCATGGATGCGTCGATCGCGAAGCTGGTCTGCACCGACAACGCGATGCAGGTCGCACTCGACGCCGTGCAGGTGCTCGGCGGCGCTGGCTACACGCGGGACTTCCCCGCCGAGCGCTACCTGCGCGAGGTCAAGGCGATGCAGATCTTCGAAGGCACGAACCAGATCCAGCGGTTGGTCATCGCCCGCCACTTGAGCCGGTCGACGCGCTAGTAGGTCGGCGCAGCTGGGAGGCCGAAGTACTGCTCGAGCGTCGGGATGCCGCGGTCGTGGATGTCCTTCGCGACCTCGGGCCCGACGTAGCGCAGGTGGTACGGCTCGTACTCGTAGCCGGTGATCGGCGTCTGGCCGTCCTGGTAGCGCACGACGAAGCCGAACCGCCACGCGTTCGCCGCGACCCACTGCGCGTGCGGAGTCGCACCCCAGCACGGTTCGAGCGAGCACCCCTGGTCGGGCAGCGCGTTCACGTCGATCGCGAGCCCGGTCTGGTGCTCGCTGTGGCCGGGGCGCGCGCTCGTCAGGTCGGCGGCCTCCTGCCCGAGGCTGTCGACCCAGCCCTGGTAGACGCTCACCTGGGTGTCGTAGCTGCGGTACGCGCTCTGCGCCTGCAGCTCGAGTCCGGTCTCGGCGGTGATCGCCGCGAACATCTGCACGACGGCGCTCGCCGCCTCCTGCCGCAGGTAGGGCTCGTTGATGTACGGCACCGGCACCGGCACGACGTCGGGCGAGTAGTTCGCGGGGTTCAGCGGTCGCTGCTTGTTCACGACGACCGTGAGGCTCGATGCGGTGTCGATGTCGGCCACGGGGACCTCCGGCGTCGGGGTGGGTGTCGGGGTGGGTGAGGGGGACGGGGTCCGGGATGGCGTGCGTGAAGCACTTGGGGAATGGGATGCCGCGCCATCCACGCCGCTACCCTGCCCGAGGATCGCGAACGCGACGATCACGGCAACGATCGCCAGCACGACGGCTCCGGCGATGCTCCCGACGATCATCCGGCGACGACGATAGTTCGGGGCGAAGCGGTTGGCGGCCAGCTCGCGCTCGCGTGCGGCGCGACGCGTCAGCGGAACCGCATCGGGGTCCGACGTCGAGGATGCCGGTTCGAGGTCTGACACCCCACGATCCTACGGTTGCGATCGGTTGCATTGCGATGTGGATGCGGTGGGTGTAACTTTGCAGTCCACGCAAGTTTTTGGGGCTCCTGCCGCCGCAGGGCAGCTCCCGGCCATCGACGGACGCGTTCCGCGATGGCCATTGGTCTGTCAGAGAGAGAAGTACCCGCAATGTCGGAGAACGATCCTGTGCTCACCGAGAGCAAGGGCAAGCAGCAAGCACGGCAGATCGCCGAGGCCGGCGGCGTCATGACGCACCGGCAGATCCTGTTCGTGATCTTCGGTCTCATGGCCGGGATGTTCCTGTCGTCGCTCGACCAGACCATCGTCGGCACGTCGATGCGCACGATCGCCGACGACCTCGACGGCCTGAGCCTCCAGGCGTGGGTGACCACTGCCTACCTGATCACATCGACGATCGCGACCCCGATCTACGGCAAGCTCAGCGACATCTTCGGCCGTCGGCCGCTGTTCATCATCGCGATCGCGATCTTCCTGGTCGGCTCGGTCGCCGCCGGCTTCGCCGACTCGATGTACCAGCTCGCGGTCTTCCGCGCCCTGCAGGGGCTCGGCGCCGGCGGGCTCATGGCGCTGCCGCTCGCGATCATGGGCGACATCCTGGCGCCGCGCGAACGCGCCAAGTATCAGGGCTACTTCCTCGCGGTGTTCGGCATCTCGAGCGTGATCGGCCCGCTGATCGGCGGGCTGCTCTCAGGCACCCCCGAGATCCTCTTCATCACCGGCTGGCGCTGGGTCTTCCTGATCAACTTCCCGATCGGGCTCGTTGCACTCGCGATCGTCATGCGCTTCCTGCACATCCCGCACACGCAAGCGGAACGTTCGCATCGACTGGTGGGGCGCGACCACGGTCGTCGTCGCCCTCGTGCCGCTGCTGCTCGTCGCCGAGAAGGGCCGCGAGTGGGGCTGGGACTCGCTCGGCTCGATCGCCTGCTACGTGATCGGCGCGCTCGGTATCGCCGCGTTCATCGTGAGCGAGAAGCTCATGGGCGACGACGCGCTCATCCCGCTCAAGCTGTTCAAGAACGCGACGTTCCGCATGGCCACGGTGCTCGGGGTGCTCGTCGGGTTCGGGATGTTCGGCGCGATGATGACCATCCCGCTCTACCTCCAGCTCGTGAACGGTGCGACTCCGACCGAGAGCGGATTCCTCATGCTGCCGATGATCGGCGGGCTCATGATCTCGTCGATCGTGAGCGGCCAGGTGATCGCGAAGACCGGGAAGTACTCGATCTTCCCGCGCACCGGAACGGCCCTCATGGCGATCGGCTTCCTGTGGCTGACCTTCCTGACCGCCGACAAGCCCGTGATCTGGATCATGGTCGGGATGTTCTTCATCGGCCTCGGACTCGGCCAGATGATGCAGACCCTCACCCTCGCATCGCAGAACTCGGTCGGACCGCGGGACATCGGTGTCGCGACATCCTCGAGCACGTTCTTCCGCCAGATCGGTGGAACGCTCGGCGTCGCGGTGCTGTTCTCGGTGCTCTTCGCGATCTGGCCGACCGCGATCCAGACGGCGGCGGAGCGTCCAGAGGTGCAGCAGGCCGTCGGCGCGGCGCTTGCCGATCCGGCGGTGGTGAGCGACCCCGCGAACGCGGGCATCATCGCGGTGCTGCAGGGCGCGGCCTCCGGCGGGTCGGCGGATGCGGTCGGCGGCGACACGTCATTCCTCACGGGCGCCGACCCGCGGCTCACCGCGCCGTTCCTCGAGGGCTTCAACGCCGCAACCGTCACGGTCTACTGGGTCGGCCTCGCCGTCGTCGTGCTCGCGTTCATCCTGAGCCTCTTCCTCAAGACGGCTCCGCTGCGCGAGAAGTCCGCGTTGCAGGAGAATGCGGACAACGACGCCGCGGTGCTCGCGCAGGAAGCCGCCGACGCCACAGGCAGCCTCGTCGCACCCGACGTCGAACGAGCTCCGCGACTCGACGCCGCGCGCCTGAACCGATTCAAGATCGTCGCCGTCGGAACAAATAATCTGCGGCGACTTCCGCACAGTTCCGGGCCGAAGGAAACGTTTCCAGCGTGGGAGCGCTCCCACGCGTGCGTTGACAGGGTGATCGAACGGTGACATCCTGACTCCCGATCGCGTGGGAGCGCTCCCATAGCCCCCATTTGGGAGCGCTCCCACGCCACACCACGCAGTACCCCATCCACGCACACAAAGGAGTGACCGTGAGAACATCACGACGCACCATCGCCGCGGCAGTCGCCGGCGCAGCTACCATCGCCCTCATCGCCACCGGATGTTCGGCTGGAGGTGGCACGGACGACGGTGGAGACACCAAGACCCTCACCCTCGCCACGTTCAACGACTTCGGCTACACGGACGAGCTGCTCGCGCAGTTCACCGAGGAGACCGGCATCGAGGTCGTGCACAACAAGGCCGCAACGTCGAACGACGCTCGCGCCAACTACTTCCAGAAGCTCGGCAAGACCGGTCTGGCCGACGTCGAAGCCGTCGAGATCGACTGGTTCACCGAGGCCATGCAGTACTCCGACCTGCTCGCGCCGGTGCCGGACGACCTCAAGGGTCGCTGGCTCGACTGGAAGGAAGCCGCCGCCACCGACGCGAACGGCAACCTGATCGCCTACGGCACCGACATCGGCCCGCAGGGCGTCTGCTACCGCTCCGACCTGTTCGCCGCGGCCGGTCTTCCGACCGACCGTGCCGAGGTCGCCGCGCTGTTCGACGGCAGCTGGGACAACTTCTTCCAGATCGGTGCCGACTACAAGGCGGCCACCGGCAAGCCGTTCATCGACTCGGCCAACTCCGTGCTCCAGGGCATGGTGAACCAGCTCGAGATCGCGTACGAGGAGCCGGACGGCACGATCGTCGCCACCGAGAACCCCGACATCGCCGCGGCCTACGACGCCGTCGCCACGAAGGCTGTTCCGATCTCGGCCTACGCCGGTCAGTGGAGCGAGGACTGGTTCGCCTCCCTCGCGAGCGGCGAGTTCGCCGTCATGCTGTGCCCGGGCTGGATGCTCGGTGTCATCTCGGGCAACGCGCCCGACACCACCGGCTGGGACATCGCTGACGCGTTCCCGGGCGGCGGCGGCAACTGGGGCGGTTCGTACCTGACCGTTCCGGCCGACGGCCCGAACGTCGAGGCCGCGCAGCAGCTCGCCGACTGGCTGACCTCGCCCGAGGTGCAGATGCAGGCGTTCGCGAACGCCGGCACCTTCCCGAGCCAGCTCGACGCACTCAGCAGCGCCGAACTCGCCGACGCGTCCAACGAGTACTTCAACAACGCCCCCACCGGTGAGATCCTCACCGTCGCGCGCCGAGGCCATCACGGTCGCGACGTTCAAGGGCGCGAAGTACTTCCAGTACCACGATGCCCTGCAGAACGCGGTCACCCGCGTCTTCGACGGCCTCGAGGACAAGGACACGGCCTGGAACACCTGGGTGACCGAGGTCGGCGCCTTCTAAGGCGCGCCTCGCCACCCAATCCCGCAAGTGCGGGCCGGACCCGACCGGCCCGCACTTGCATCCAGACCCGACCTCCCGCGCCGGAACCGAAAGCCCAGAACCATGAGCGCCATCTCGACGAACGACCCGCCAAGCCGGTGCGAGTCCTCTCGTTCTCGCAGAAGCTGAGCAAGTGGGACGTCAAACTCTCGCCCTACCTCTACGTCTCGCCGTTCTTCATCATGTTCGCGATCGTCGGACTGTTCCCGATCGGCTACACCGCAGTCATCTCGTTCATGGACTGGGACCTGGTGCGCAACTCCGGCGAGTTCATCGGGTTCGACCAGTACATCTGGATCCTGCAGCAGCCGCACTTCTGGACGGCCCTGCGCAACACCTTCAGCATCTTCCTGCTCTCCTCGGTGCCGCAGCTCATCCTCGCGATCTTCATCGCGGCGGTGCTCGACCGCAACATCCGCGCGAAGACCTTCTGGCGCATGGCCGTGCTGCTGCCGTTCGTCGTGGCGCCGGTCGCGGTCGGCCTCATCTTCAACGTCGTGTTCGCCGACAACTTCGGTCTGGTCAACGGCATCCTCACCGACATCGGCCTCGCCCCGATCGCGTGGCACAAGGAGCCGTTCTGGAGCCACATGGCCATCGCGACGATGGTCAACTACCGCTGGACGGGCTACAACACGCTCATCCTGCTCGCCGCGATGCAGGCGGTGAACCGCGACTACTACGAGGCGGCGACCGTCGACGGGGCCGGGCCCATCCGCCAGTTCTTCAGCATCACGCTGCCCTCGCTCAAGCCGACGCTCATCTTCGTCATCATCACCGCGACCATCGGCGGGCTCCAGATCTTCGACGAGCCGCGAGTGTTCGACCAGTTCGGTCGCGGCGGTGCCGGTCAGCAATGGCTGACGATCACGCTCTACCTCTACGACATCGGCTGGGGCCAGTGGAACTTCGGTCGCGCCGCGGCGATGGCCTGGATCCTGTTCATCATCATCCTCGGCATCGGACTCATCAACCTGGCCATCACCCGAACGCTCGTGCGCGACGAGGGTCGTCGGGTCGATCACGAAACGCCGCACCCGGAAGGAGCTCGGACGATGAGCACCACCAGCGACCCGCTCGCGACTCGTCGAGTGCGACGCTTCCGAGCAGCACCGCCCGAACCGCGCCCAGCGCCGCGCGGCGAGCGCACGATCCGCATCCGCGGCAACCGGCCGGGCTTCTGGACCTACACGACGCTCGTGGTCGTGTTCGTCAGCGCCGCCTTCCCCCTGTACTGGTCGTTCGTGATCGGCTCCGGCGACTCGTCGTCGCTGCGCGAGCGCCCGTGGTGGCCGAGCGGCAACTTCATCGACAACGCGATCTCGGTCGTGTCGAACCCCGCGGTGAACTTCTGGGGCGCGCTCTGGAACTCGATCTACTCGTCGTTCCTGATCGCGGCGGCCGTCGTCATCACCTCGACCCTGGCCGGCTGGGCGTTCGCGAAGCTGCGCTTCCTCGGCGGACCGGGCATGCTCGCGTTCGTCGTCGCGACCATGGCGATCCCGCAGCAGCTCGGCGTCGTGCCGCTGTACGTGCTGTTCTCCGAGCTCGGCTGGACGGGGCAGATCGGCGCGATCATCATCCCCGCGCTCACGAGCGCGTTCGGGGTCTTCTGGATGACCCAGTACCTGCGGCAGTCGGTGCCCGACGAGCTCATCGAGGCGGCGCGCGTGGACGGGGCATCCATGATCCGCACGTTCTGGACGGTCGGCGTGGTCGCCGCGCGACCGGCCGCGGCGATGCTGTTCCTGTTCACGTTCGTCGGCGCCTGGAACAACTTCTTCTGGCCGTTCATCGTGCTCGATCGCCAGAACCCGACGCTGCCGGTCGCGCTGTCGCTGCTGCAGTCGAACTACTTCGTCGACTACTCGATCGTGCTCGCGGGGGTCGTGCTCGCCACCATCCCGCTGCTGCTGCTCTTCATCTTCGCGGGCAAGCAGCTGGTGTCGGGCATCATGGCGGGAGCGGTGAAGGGATGACGCAGCTCTCGTCCGCGGCGCGGGCCGCCGTGCACCCGCGCGTCGCGACGTCCGCCGTCGCGCCCCGGCCTGCCCGTCTCCCCCGCGCGTTCCCGCCCGGCTTCGTGTTCGGGGCCGCGACCGCGGCGTACCAGATCGAGGGCGCAGCCCACGAGGACGGCCGCACCGACTCGATCTGGGACGCGTTCGCCCGCGTCCCGGGCGCCGTCGTGAACGGCGACACCGGCGAGGTCGCGTGCGACCACTACCACCGCTATGGCGAGGATGTCGCGCTCATGGCCGACCTCGGCCTGCAGGCGTACCGCTTCTCGACATCGTGGTCGCGAGTTCGCCCCGACGGCGGACCGGTCAACCCCGCCGGCCTCGACTTCTACTCCCGCCTGGTCGACGAACTGCTCGAGCGCAACGTGACGCCGTGGCTGACGCTCTACCACTGGGATCTGCCGCAGGCCCTCGAGGAGCAGGGCGGCTGGGCGAACCGCGCGACCGCGGAGAAGTTCGCGGACTACGCGCTCAGCGTGCACGACGTGCTCGGCGACCGCGTGCGCTCGTGGAGCACGCTCAACGAGCCGTGGTGCGCCTCGTTCCTCTCCTATGTCGGCGGCGAGCACGCTCCCGGACGCCAGGATCCGGCCGCGGGTCTCGCCGCAGCGCACCACCTGCTGCTCGCGCACGGCCTCGCCGTCGGCGAGCTGCGAGCCCGCGACCCCGGCCTGAGCCTCGGCATCACGCTCAACCTCACCGTCGCCGACCCGGTGGACCCCGAGGATGCCGGCGACCTCGACGCCGCGCGTCGCATCGACGGACAGTTCAACCGCTTCTTCCTCGACCCGCTGTTCCACGGTCGCTACCCGGATGATGTGCTCGAGGATGTCGCGGGCCACGGCTTCGAGCGCGTGGTGCGCCACGGCGACCTCGACGCGATCTCCCGCCCGATCGACACCCTCGGCGTGAACTACTACCACGGTGACGCGGTGAGCGCGCGGCCCGGGGGCGAGGTGGCGACGACCGCCGCGCCATCCATTCGTCCGAAGCGCTCGCCGTTCGTGAATGCGGAGGGCGTGCACTTCGTCTCGCGCGACCTGCCCCGCACGTCGATGGACTGGGAGGTGCAGCCCGAGGGCCTCACCCGGCTGCTGCGCAGGGTGCACGACGAGTACACGAAGCCGGCGGGGGTCGCGATCGCGATCACCGAGAACGGCAGTGCGTACGACGACACGGTCGAGCCCGACGGCTCGATCGACGACCGCGAGCGCACCGAGTTCCTGCGCGACCACCTCGGGGCCGTGCTCGACGCGATCGACGACGGCGTGCCGGTCGGCGGCTACTTCGCCTGGTCGCTGCTCGACAACTTCGAGTGGGCGTGGGGCTACGACAAGCGGTTCGGCATCGTGCGCGTCGACTACGACACCCAGGAGCGCACGCCGAAGGCCAGCGCGCTCGAGTACCGCGGATCATCGGCGCTCGTGCGCTGGATGCCGCGGGTGCCGACGGCGCACCCGAGACCGATCACTAGAATCCGAGCATGACCACCGAGACGCCGGACCGGCGTGCCGTGCCGCCGACGCTCGAAGCGGTCGCCGCCGCCGCGGGTGTCTCGCGGTCGACGGTCTCGCGCGTGGTCAACGGCTCGCCGCAGGTGAGCCCGGACGTCGTGGCCTCCGTCAACGCCGCGATCGAGCGCCTGCACTACCGCCCCAACCGCGCCGCGACGGTCGCTCGCGCGCCGCAAGACGATGGCGATCGCGCTGGTCGTGCCAGAGGACACCACGCGGTTCTTCGGCGACCCGTTCTTCGCCGAGGTCGTCGCGGGGCATCACCGACGGGCTCCAGGACAGCGAGTACGTGCTCAACCTCCAGCTCGCGAGCCCGAGCTCGCCCACCGAGAAGACCATCGGCTACCTGCTCGGCGGCAACGTCGACGGTGCGATCGTCGTCTCGCACCACTCCGGCGACGACTTCTTCACGACCCTGGATGCCACGCTGCCGGTCGTGTTCGGCGGCCGGCCGTTCCGCCCCGAGATCCACACCAACAACTACGTCGACGTCGACAACTCGGCCGGCGCCGCGATGGGAACGCAATACCTCGTGGATGCCGGACGCAAGCGCCATCGCGATCATCGCCGGACCCCCGAACATGCAGGCCGCGATCGACCGCACCGACGGCTGGGTGCGCGCCATGCGCGGCGCGGGCCTCAGCACCGACCTGCTCGAGCACGGCGACTTCACCCAGGCCAGCGGCGCCGCCGCCATGCGCGCGCTGCTCGAGCGCGCTCCCGACCTCGACGCCGTGTTCGTCGCGAGCGACCTGATGGCGATCGGCGCCGTCGACGTGCTGCGAGAGCACGGTCGCCGGGTGCCCGAGGATGTCGCGGTGGTCGGCTTCGACGACAGTGCCGCCGCCACGATCCGGCGCCGTGCAGCTCACGACCGTGCACCAGCCGTCGTTCGAGATGGGCGTCGAGATGGCGCGAATGCTGCTCGACCTGCTCGCCGACGCCGACGTCTCGCACGTCGACCGCCAGCGGATCATGCCGACCCGCATGGTCGTGCGCGACAGCGCCTAGCGCCGGCCGCCGTTCGACCAACGCGCAGGTGCGTGCGCCTATCGTTGACGCGTGACCACCGAAGTGCTGAACGACCCGACGCTGAACCGCTACGAGCTGCTGGTCGATGGTGAGCATGCCGGAGCCACGGACTACCTGATCCGCGACAACACCCTGACCTTCATCCACACCGAGATCGATCCTGCCCGCGAGGGCGAGGGCCTCGGCGGAGAACTCGCTCGCGGCGCACTGAACCTCGTCAGGGCGGACACCGATTACCGGGTGCGCGCGACCTGCCCGTTCATGAAGGCGTACCTCGAGAAGCACCCGGAGTACGACGACCTGCTGACGCGCTGACGCGGGTTGGTGCGTGCGTCGCGCGTGCGCCCCTGGTGGGCAAATGCGGGCCGGCGCGTCAAATCGGGGTCGGCGCGCGGGCCCGGATCTGACGTTTCGGCCCGTCAACGCGCGTTCAGCGTCCGAAGAGGCGGCGTTTCGGCCCGGATTCAGGCGGTGGCGATCGCCGTGCGGGCGGACTGGCCCGGAATCGGCTCAGTCGGCCGGCGCGTCCGAGCGGTGCTTGCCCGGCTTGGTGAGGTCGATGCGCACCTGGCCCTCGTAGATGCCGAAGTCGCCGTCTCCCGGAAGCGGCGCGGGTGCCGGCAGCACGGTCTGGCGATCGAGCTCGACCTGCGCCTCGTGACGCGTGGGGTGGAAGACCTCGTCGCCGATGCCCATCACGCCGCCTGAACCGCTGGTCTTCTGCTTGTTGCTCAGGTCGATCCAACCCATGTGCTGCGCAACGAAGCCGAGGGCGATGAGCACCACCACCACGCCCGAGAAGATCAGCCAGTCCACCGGATGATCATATGCGGAACTTGCTCGATTGCCCCCCAAACGGGTGTCATTGGTTCGATACGTCGTCCGTTGCCGACGCGGGCGTGCGGGGGTCGTTCACGACCTGCGCGATCTGGGCGATCTGCTCGGGGCCGACCCGGCAGCATCCACCGATCAGGCCAGCGCCCGACTCGATCCACGACGCCGCGAGCCGATGCACCTCGCTGCCATGGCCCGACCAGGTGCGGGTGTCGGCGTGCCACAGCTCGCCGCTGTTGGGGTAGGCCACGCCCGGCTTGCCGGTCGCGTGGGCGGCGGCGAGCGCGCCGGCGACTTCGTTGTCGTCGCAGCAGTTCACGCCGACGGCGATCACCGCATCCACCGACGCCGCGAGCGCGAGCGCCTCGTCGAGTGACTCGCCCGTGCGAAGGGCGCCATTCGCGATCGTGACGCTCACCCACGCGGGCAGGTCGAGCTCATCCAGCAGGATGCAGATCGCCTCGAGCTCGGCGAGCGACGGGATCGTCTCGACGGCGATCACATCCGGGGATGCCGCAGCGAGCGCATGCAGCCGCGGCCGGTGCCACTCGCGCAGTTCCGCAACCGTCAGCCCGTAGTCGCCGGTGTACTCGCTGCCGTCGGCGAGCGTCGCGCCGTAGGGTCCAATGGATGCCGCGACCCAGGCCACACCCGGCGCGAGCCCGGCATCGTCCCGGGCGTCGCGCGCGAGCTGGATGCTGCGGACGAGCAGCTCGTCGACCTGCGCGCGGTCGTGGCCCGCGGCATCCAGCCCCTCGTAGCTCACCTGGTAGGAGGAGCTGATCGCGACGCGGGCGCCGGCCTCGAAGTACTCGAGGTGCGCACGCCGGATCGCGTCAGGGTCGTCGAGCAGCAGCTGGGCCGACCACAGCGACGACGAGACGTCGTGGCCTCGGGCCGCCAGCAGCGTGCCGAGGCCGCCGTCGAGCACGACGGGCCCGTTGGCCAGGGCGTCCGCGAGGGTGGGCATCACGCAAGTGCGAGCGGGCGAACCCCGGTGAGGTCGAGGTCACGCCTAGCGATCCAGAGGTCGTGCGAATCCTGCATCGCCAACCAGCTCTCGGCGCTCCGACCCAAGGCTTTCGACAGCCGCAATGCCATCTCGGGCGTCACACGGCTCGCGCCGCTGAGCACCCGGCTCAGGGTCGATGCAGCCACGTCAAGCTGCTTCGCAAGGTCTCGGCCGCTGAGTTCGAACGGCTTCAGGTACACCTCGGAGATGAACTCCCCAGGGTGGGGCGGGTTGTGCATCAGCTTCAGCTCGTCCATCAGTGGTAATCCTCATAGTCAAGGACGTAGGCGTTCCCCTCGCGGAACTCGAACGTCATCCTCCAGTTGCCATTCACGGAGATCGACCAGCGGCCAGCCATTCCACCTTTCAGCGGGTGTAGCCGGAAGCCGGGGATATCCATGTCGTCGATCGTCTGCGCCGAGTCGAGCGCCGCGAATTGAACCCGCAGTCGCTTTGCATGACTCGGCTGCACACCAGCAGCACTTCCCGACTCGAACAGCGTGCGCAGGCCCTTGTGCCGAAAGGACTTGATCACCGACTCAGTGTAGCATGCTGCGCATCACGCAATCCGAACTCAGGATCGCAACGGCACCACCACGGGTCGCCCGTTCACGAGGTGCAGCTCGACCGGTAGCCCGTAGACGCGCTCGACCCTTTCCTCGGTCAGCACGTCAGCCGGGGCCCCGACGGCCTCGAGTCGCCCGGCGGAGATGAGCGCGAGGCGGTCGGCGTACGCGCTCGCGAGCGACAGGTCGTGCAGCACCACGACGACCGCGCGGCCCTGGGTGGCGATCGCGCGGGCGATGCGCATGACGTCCTCCTGGTGCCGGAGGTCGAGGGCGGCGGTCGGTTCATCCAGGAATACGACGGGGGTCTGCTGCGCCAGCACGCGCGCGAGCGAGACGCGGGCCTTCTCTCCGCCCGAGAGCGACGTGTAACGGCGGGCGGAGAGGTGGTGCACGTCTGCGGCATCCATTGCGTGGGCGACGGCCGTGACATCCTCTCGTCCCTCGATCGTGCGCTGCCATGGCGCGCGTCCCATCGCGACGACCTCCGACACGAGGAACGGGAAGCTCACGGTGTTCTCCTGCGTGAGCACGCTGCGCAGGCGGGCGAGTTCCTGATGACGGATGCCGCCGAGCTCGCGCTCCCCGATCGTGACCGCTCCGCGACTCGGACGCCGCTCGCCACTGAGCACCCCGAGCAGCGTGGACTTGCCGGCGCCGTTCGGCCCCACGAGCACGAGCACCTCCCCGGCAACGACCTCGAGGGTCACGTCGTCGAGCACGGTCACGCCGTCGAGGTCGACGCCGACCCCCGCGGCGTGGATGGAGATGGCCTCGATGCTCGTCACAGCCAGCCTCCGCTTCGGCGGCGCTGGCGGAACAGCAGGAAGAAGAAGAACGGTCCGCCGACGAGCGAGGTCAGCAGTCCGATCGGCAGGTCGGCGCCCTGCACGACGTTGCGGGCGAGCAGGTCTGAGAACACCATGAGCACGCCGCCGCCCACCGCGCTCGCGACGATGAGCGGCCGGTGGGCCGGCCCGATCGCCATGCGGATGACGTGCGGAATGACCAGTCCGACGAACGCGATGATGCCGCAGAACGCGACCGCGGCACCCGTGAGCAGCGCGACGAGCACGATCGAGCCGATGCGCAGCTTCTCGACGTCGACTCCGAGGTGGCGGGCGTTGCGCTCACCGAGCGCGAGCAGGTCGTACCGGCGACCGAGGATGACGGCGACGAGCGTGCCGACCGCCGCGACCGCCACCACGATGCCGACCTCGAACCAGCGCGACCCGTTGAGCGAGCCGAGCTGCCAGAACACGATCTGCTCGCGGCTGCCCGAATCGGCGACGAACAGCAGGAACGCGAGTCCAGCGCCCGCGAACGCGTTCACTGCGATGCCGGTGAGCAGCAGCGTGACCACCTCGGTGCGCCCGTTCGCCCGACTGACGCCGTAGACCAGCAGGGTTGCGCCGAGTCCGCCGACGAACGCGAAGAGCGCGATCGAGCCCGATCCGAGGGCCCCGAAACCGACCGCGCCGACGCCGAGCACGATGCCGATGGATGCCCCGAGCGCCGCCCCCGACGACACCCCGACCACCCCCGGCTCGGCCAGCGGATTGCCGAAGATCGCCTGCATGACGGCGCCGGCCACCGCGAGGGCCGCACCCACGGCGAGTCCCATCACGATGCGGGGGAAGCGCACCACCCACAGGGTGGACTCGATGATCGGGTCGGTCGGTGCCCATCCATTCGGGATGCCGACGGCGCGCAGCACCGAGCCGACCACCTCGGTCGGCGAGACGGCGAGCTGCCCGAGCATCGACGACAGCACGATGCCGACGAGCACGAGGCCGGTGAGCGCACCCGCAAGCAACAGCCCGCGGGTGCGGCGGGCCACGCCGCCGGTCATGGCACGCGCTGCAGCCACGCCTCGGTGCCGAACTTCTCGTCGACGAGACGCTCGGCTTCGGCGAGCTCGGCCGGGGTGACCTCGCTCGCCTCGAGTCCGTAGAGACCCTTGAACGTGCCGACCATCTTGTCGATGATCTCGGCGCGCGACAGTCCGGTCTGGGTGCGCAGCGGGTCGACGCGCTTCACGGCGCTCGCGATGCCCTTGTCGCTGATCTTCTCGCGGCCGATGCGCAGCACCTGCACCATCTTCTCGCCGTCCATGTCGTAGCTCATGGTCACGTGGTGCAGCACGGCACCCGACCCGAGGCGCTTCTGCGCGGCGCCGCCGATCTTGCCCGTCGGGCTCGTGATGTCGTTGAGCGGAACGTAGCTCGCCTCGATGCCGAGCGACTTGAGCGCGACGATCACCCACTCGTCGAGGAACGCGTAGGAGTCGGCGAACGTCATGCCGGCCACGAGCTCGACGGGCGCGTAGATCGAGTAGGTGATCACGGAGCCGGCCTCCATGAACATCGCGCCGCCGCCGGAGATGCGGCGCACGACGTCGAAGCCGTACTTCTGGGCGTTCTCGGCGTCCACCTCGTTCTTGAGGGACTGGAAGCTGCCGATCACGACGGCCGGTTCATCCCACTCCCAGATGCGCAGGGTCGGCTTGCGGCGCCCGGCGCCGACCTCCTCGGCGAGCACCTGGTCGAGCGCCATCTGCACGACCGGCTTGAATGCGGGGCCCTGGATGAGCTGCCACTCGTAGTCCTTGAACCCGGTGGCCTGCTGCAGGGCGCGACGGGTCGTCGTCGCGACGGACTCGGGCGTGAACCCGAGCAGTGAGGCAGACTCGGGCAGCGCGTCGCGGACGGCCTTCGTGATCTTCGCGGCGTCCGACTCGGCGGGCAGGCCGTTCACGGCGGCGTTGATCGCGTCGAGCGCGTCATCCGGCTCGAGGAAGAAGTCGCCCGCGAGCCGGAAGTTCGCGATGCGGCCGTCGATCACATCCAGGTCGACCACGACGAGCTTGCCACCGGGAACCTTGAACTCGCCATGCATGGGCTCAAGCCTAGTTCCGTGCGGCTAGTACCAGACCGGGAGGAACGGGGCGCGAGCCGTGCGCAGCAGTCCGAGCTCGGGCGTCGTGGGTGGCACGGCGCCGAGGTACGCGGCGGACAGCTCCTGCACCGTCACGGGGGTCGTGCCGCTGCCGCCGGGGGTGACGGTGGCCGTGCCATCCACGACGTCCAGGATGAAGCGGCCCGCAGCGAACCCGAGCTCGTCCGAGACCTCGAGCTCGAGCCGCCCATCGTGCTCGTACCCGCGGCCCTCGAGCGCGGCCTTCACGTCGAGGATGCGCACCCACTGGTGGTCGGTGACGGTCTGCTTGATGCCGCGCTGGTCGCGCACCATCCAGCGCACGGGCTCGTCGACCGGCCGGTGCCACGCGCGCACCTCGGTCACGAGGTCGACCTCGAGCAGGAAGCGCCAGAGCGCTGCGTAGGCCTCGTCGGTCTCGGTGCTCAGGTAGTGCACGTTCAGGTGGTGCTGCGTGAAGTCGTCGTCGCCGCCGCCACCTCGTAGAGCGCGAGGCCGCGAACCTCGCCGGCTTCGTCGGTGAACTGCACGGCGCGCACGCGCGGCACCCGGGACTGATCGATGTCCTTCGTGCCCGCGATCTGCGCCCAGCGCAGCGGCCAGACCTGGATGGCGCCGGGCGAGCCCAACCGCACCCGCTCGTCAAGCGCACCGATGCGATCCAGCCACTCGTCGAGCGTGATGAAGGAGAGCCCGCCGCCGGCCTCGGGCCCGATCCACGTGGCACGGCGGGTGTCGATCGTGTAGTCCGAGCGGTAGGCGGCGGGGGCGAAGCCATACCGGGAGTAGAGCGTCGCCTCCGAGACCGTGAGCATCGCGACCGGCACCTCGAGCGCGGCGGCGGTGCGCAGCTCGCCCTCAAGCAGGGCGCGGGCGACGCCGCGACGGCGGTGAGTGGGTGCGACACCCACCGAGCTGATCGCCCACGCCGGCACGATGCGCCGGCCGGGCACGGTCAGCTCCCCGCGCCACGAGTTGGTGGTGGCCACGAGCAGCTCGTCATCCCACACCGCCGTCGTGCGGCGGTAGCCGAGGCCCTCGCGCCACCATCCGAGCTGCTCGTCGGTGAGCACGCCGCCGTGGAAGGCACGAATGTCGGCCTGGAGCCACGGGTCGAACGCCGCGGCATCACCGGTGTCGACCAGTCCGTAGCGCAGGCCGCGCTCCGCGAGGCGGGCGCGGGAGGTCTCGTCGATGGGGGCGGTGCGGTAGTCGTTCACCCTGCAACGCTACCGAGTGGATGTGACGCTAGAGGTGTACGTCCAGCCATTCGACGAGGTCGCCGATCACTTCGTCTTTGTTGAGTTCGTTGAACACCTCGTGCCGCGCGTCCGGGTAGACGATCGCCTTCACGTCGGTCAGCCCCGACCGCTTCGCGTACGCGCCGGCCAGCAGTTCGATGCTCTTCTCTCCGCCGAGCGGGTCGTCGCTGCCGATGAGGATCAGCACCGGCACATCCACTGCCAGGTTCTTCGTCGGTCGCCCCAGAAGTCGCAGGCCGTCCGGGATGCCGAACAGCTTCGGCACGTTCGCGTAGAACGTGAGCGGGTCGTCGTCGAAGGCCTGCGTGCACGGCCGGCGTCGCGGCTCAGCCACTCGTTGCCGGTGTCGCCGAGGTGCTTGTGCTTCGCGTTGAGATTGCCGCCGTTCATGCGCCGCAGCGTGCGGTACGCGGTGCCTGCGAGCACGATGCGCGTCCCAGTCGCCGGGGTGGTCGTTGACGATGATCTGCATCATCAGCGATCCCCACGACTGGCCGATCGCCGCGACGGCAGGCCGGGTTCGCGCTCGCGGATGATCGCCGTGAACTGCCGCACCGCCGCCACGGTCGCCCGGATGCCGCCGAGGCCGAGCTTGCCGAGCCGCGACGTGTCGCCGTCGTACTGCTGCATACCGGTGCGGCCGTGGCCGCGGTGGTCGTCGCCGTAGACCGCGTACCCGGCGGCGACGAGCTTCTGCGCGACGTGCTCGTAGCGCAGCACATGCTCGCCGAGTCCGTGCACGAGTTGCACGACCGCCTTCGACTCGCCGGCCTTCCAGACGAAGTAGTGGATGGTGACGCCCTCGGCGTCGACGTAACTCGCCTCGCTGCGAATCGCGGTGAACTCGGGCATGGTTGCCTCCTGTCGCAAGATTACTCGTGGGATGCCGCGGCTCGCCGCTCCGCCTCCGCAAGATCCTCGAGCCACCCGCCGTCCGGGTGCCCGCTCCGCGTGATGACGATGGGATCGCCCAGCTCCGGCCGCACGGTGGTGCGAGTCCCCCGCCCCGAGAACGTCACGGAGACCCTCCGCCCATGGCGCGTGCCCGTGACCACGCCGTCACGCTCGGCGAGGCCGAGCGGCTCGAGGAGCGCTGTGGCATCCGCTCGGCGGTCGCGCAGCACCGCGGGCACGGCCGCGGCCCATCCGACGACGGTGATCACCGTTGCCCCGACGGCGACACCGGTCAACGGACTCTCGAGCACACCAAGCAGCACGGTGGCGAGTCCGAGCGCAGTCACGACGATCCCGAGCACGAGGTAGACGCGCGCGGTGCGTCGTCCGCCGAGGAACGCCCGGGCCGACGTCGGCGGCTCCTGCCCCTCGAGCGTGAGCGAAGCGAGCAGCGCGTCGAGCTCGGGCACGGCTTCCGCCGGGTCTGCCACAGCGCGATGCCGAACACCGCGCCGAAGAACAGCCCGGCACCGACGATGAACGTCACGACGACGGGCATCGGGTCGGACGCGTCGTCGTTCACCACCGCGACGAGCACCATCGCGCCGATCCAGGCGGCGAGCCCAAGCAGGGTGCCGAGGGTCCAGCGCGCCGAGGTGCTCATGGCGCGACGACTCCTCTCACCACGGCTTCCCCGAGCGTGCGCTCGAGCTCGTCGAGCGTCGGCTGCGACGCCCGCGCGCCGACCGCGCGGGTTGCGAGCGCGCCGGCGGCGCAGCCGCGGGCGACCGCCGCCTCGAGTGGATGCCCCGCCGCGAGGGATGCCGCGAGCGCCCCGTTGAACGCGTCGCCGGCGCCGGTCGTGTCCACGGGGTCCACCGGGAAGGTCGACTGCATCGCGACGGGCGCGTCCGAGCGGTGGATGGCTGCCCCCTCGGCACCGAGGGTGACGACGATCGCGCCGACGCCGGCATCCAGCAGCTCTTCGATCGAGCGGCCGGTCTGCTCGAGCTCGGTCTGGTTCGGGGTGAGCACGGAGATGAGGGGAAGGAGCTCGTCGGGCAGGACCTGCGCGGGCGCTGGGTTGAGCACGAACGGCCAGCCCCGCTGCTGCGCGAGCCGCGCCCACGCCACGACGGTCTCCATCGGGATCTCGAGGCACGCGAGCACGACCGCGTGCTCGACATCGGGCGCGAACGCAACCGTGTCGGCCGAGAGTTGGGCGTTGGCGCCGGGGGCGACGATCACGACGTTCTCGCTGGACTGGTCGATGAGCACACCCGCGACGCCCGTGGCTCCGCTGACCCGCTCGGCGAGCGACACATCCACTCCCGAGGCGGTGAGATCGTTCAACGCCTGCGTGCCGAGGTCATCGTCGCCGATGCGCGCGACGAGGCGGGTCTCGGTGCCGAGCCGTGCGGACGCCGACGCCTGGTTCGCGCCTTTGCCGCCGGGCATGATCGCGAACGATCTGCTGCGCACAGTCTCGCCCGGCTCGGGGATGTGATCGAGGTCGGTGAAGACGAGGTCCATGTTGACCGAACCGACGACGATGACAGGGCTCATGCTGAGTGAGCCTAGCGAGGCGACGATCGTTAGCGGGGCTAATACTTTGCTAGACTAACGACCATGGCCGCCGCATCCACTCCTCCTCATCTGGATGACGACCTGAGGATCGCGGTCATGCGGCTTGCCCGCCGGATGCGACTCGAGCGCGGCGGCTCCGATGTCACCGACGGGCAGCTCTCCGCCCTCTTCGTGCTCGCGAAGCACGGCCCGCAGACGCTCGGCTCCCTCAGCGATTTCGAACGCGTGACCCCGCCGTCGATGAGCCGCACGGTCGGCGCACTCGAGGGCGACGGGCTCGTCACCCGCACGGCGTCCGCCGACGACCGCCGCAAGGTGCTCATCGAGATCACGCCCGGCGGTCTCGCGATCGTGCAGGAGACCAAGCGGCGCCGCGCGGCCTGGTTCTCGACCGCGCTCGCCGCCCTCACCGACGAGCAGCGGGACGCATTGGATGCCGCGACCCCGATCTTGCGGGAGCTCGCCGACTCGTGAGGCGCATCTTCCGAAGTCTTGCGGGTCGTGAACTACCGCATGTGGTTCGCGGGGGCCCTCGTCTCCAACATCGGATTCTGGATGCAGCGCACCGCCCAGGACTGGATCGTGCTCACCGAACTCACCGACCATGACGCCGCGGCCGTCGGCATCACGATGGGCCTGCAGATGCTGCCGCTCGTGCTGCTCGTGCCTGTGAGTGGATTCATCGCCGACCGCGTCGACCGGCGCAGGCTGCTGTTCTTCACGAACATCTCGATGGCGCTGCTCGCGATCGGACTCGGCACGATCATCGTTACGGGCGTCGTCGAGCTTTGGCACGTCTACGCATTCGCGTTTGCGGGCGGCGTGGTCGCCGCGATCGAAAACCCGGCCAAGCAGAGCTTCGTGTCGGAACTCGTGTCTGAGGAGCACCTGTCCAATGCGGTGTCGCTCAACCAGGCCTCGTTCCAGACCGCGCGCGTGATCGGTCCATCGGTCGCCGCCGGCCTCGTGCTGCTGGTCGGACCGGGCTGGGTCTTCATGCTCAATGCGCTGACGTTCGTCGGCATCCTGATCGCGATTGCCAACCTGCGCGTGCACGAACTGCACCGCAGCCACCGGCTCGGCAAGGGTCGCGGCGCGATCGCGGCCGGCTTCGGGTATGTGTGGCACCGCCCCGACATCATCGTGCTCATGGCGATGGTGTTCATCATCGGCACGTTCGGCATGAACTTCCCGATCTTCGCCTCGACGATGACGACGGTCGAGTTCAACCTCGGCGTGGGGCAGTACGGCCTGCTGCTGTCCGCGCTCGCGGTGGGCTCGGTGGCGGGTGCCTTGCTCGCGGCGCGGCGGGAGACTCCGAGAATGCCGGTGGCCGTGATCGCCGCCGCCCTGTTCGCCCTCGCGATGGCCGCCGCCTCGGTGATGCCGAGCTACTGGCTGTTCGCGGTCGCGCTGGTCGCCGCAGGCCTCGCGCTGCAATCCATCATGGTCACCGCGAACAGCCTCGTGCAGCTCGGCACGGAACCCGCGATGCGCGGCCGCGTGATGGCGCTCTACATGACGATCTTCGTCGGCGGAACACCGATCGGCGCCCCTCTGATGGGCTGGATCGCAAACACGTTCGGTCCACGCGTCGCGATCGGCGTCGGGTCGGGCGCCGCCCTCGTGGCTGCGGCCATTGGACTCGCGTTCTACGTCCGCACCAACGACGTGCGGCTGCGATGGACGCGGTCGGTGCCGCTGCGGCTCGCCTTCTCCCGGGGCGACCACCTCGCAAGCGCCCAGGGTGAACTCGCGATCGATGAGGTGACGGCGCGAAAGGCGTGAACGCGAGGCTCGAAGTGCTGCTGCTGTTTCCCGCCAACCGCTAGGCTCGACCCGATTCGTGGATTCTTGGGAGGCATTCAGCAATGGCCGAAAATACCAGCAAGAGCGGCAAGAAGGTCGTCAAGGCGCCGAAGTCGGAGCCGAGCGCGAAGGCGAAGGAACTCGCCGACGAGGCAGTCCGGAACGACACCGACGCGGTCTGGAAGCCCACCGCCGAGGCGAAGAGCAAGGCGACGACGTACCGGGTGATCGCGGTCATCCTGTGGGTGCTCGCGATCGCGGCCGAGGCGGTCGCGATCTTCTGGCTGCTGCGCACCCAGACCCAGCAGACCTGGTACCTGTGGGCGCTCATCGGCGGTCTCGTGCTCATCGCGATCCTCGCGATCGTGGGCTCGCAGTTCTGGAAGAAGGCGAACGACCTCGACCCGGCCAAGCGCTCCGAGCCGGTGCGGTTCTTCGTGCAGAACCAGCTCGGCGTGATCATCTCGATCCTCGCGTTCCTGCCGCTGATCATCCTGATCTTCACCAACAAGAACATGGACGGCAAGCAGAAGGGCATCGCGGGCGGCATCGCGATCGCGCTGCTCATCGCCGCTGGACTCCTGAGCGCCGACTTCAGCCCGAACTCGGTCGAGGATGAGACGGCTCAGCAGGTAGCGAACGAGGGCCAGATCGACGAGTACACGACCATCGTCGAGCAGCTCACCGGCGGCAACGAGGTGACCTGGACGCTGAGCGGCAACGTCTACCACCTCTGCACGGATGCCTCGGCGGTCAACCTCGATTCGGCGGACAACCAGATCTACTCCGGCACGGTGTCCGACGCACACACCGCGGGTAAGGCCGGGCTGACCCTCGAGGTCTCGAAGGAGCTCGCGGAGTGCAGTCTCGAGGCACCGGCGAACCTCGCGGACATCGAGGCGGAGATCCGCGAGCTGCGCGAGACCGAGGCCGTGGAGTAGTCCAGAGCCCGGAGCGAACTCAGCTCGGGCGCGGGAACACCAAGCACGTCGTGGTCGCCGACGCGAGCACCCGCCCGTCGCCGTCGAACAGCTTCGCCTCCGCGAACGCGGCCTTGCGGCCCATGGTCGAGATCGTGCCGATCGCGCGGATGCGGCCGCTGTCGGCCCGGATCGCGCGCTCGTACGACACCTTGAGCTCGAGCGTCGTATACGCCTGCGTCTCGTCGAGCATCGAGTGCACCGCGCAGCCCGCCGCCGAGTCGAGCAGCGTGGCGATGTAGCCACCGTGGATGACGCCGATGGGGTTGTACGCATGGTGGCCCGGCTCCGCCTCGAACACGGCGCGGCCGAGTTCGACCTCGGTCAGCTGGAATTGCAGCGACTCGGCGATGCCGGGCATCCGCTTCTGGTCGATGAGCGCCTGGAGCTGCTGCAGACCGGTGGCGCCCTTGGCGACTTCGTCGACGAGACTCATGCTGAAATGCTAGTTCGCCGCGGCCCGCTCAGCCGATGCCGATCTCGAGACGCACCGTGAGCGGGTGCGTCGGGCGTGACGCGAGCGACGTGCCCCGAGTCCACTGCCGCTGAGAGGGAGTCGGGCCAGCCCGACATGGGCTCGATGACGGCGACGCGCTCGGCGGCGATGGCCGCGGCATCCATGAAGATTCCGAGGTAGGGCGCCGAGGCGCTCCAGTACAGCGTGAGGCGCTCCTCGTTCGGGAGCACGAGCGACGCCCAGCCGACGCGCTCGCCTGGATCTGCGTGGAACTTGCGGCACTCGCCGTCGGCGTAGGAGTCCATCAGCAGCGCCTCGTCGTCGAGGGTCGAGCCGTCTTGCGCGCGCAGCACGGTGCCCTCGGGCACCTGCACGCTGGATCCCGCGCGGCGCGACGAACTGCGGATGCGCGGCCCACAGCAGCGGGATGTCACGAGCCGACCGCACCACGTACTCCATCCGCAGTCCGCGTCCCGTGGGCGTGATCGACCGCGAGAACTCGAACCCCATCGATGGACTCATCGCGCGCACCTGGGAGCCGTCGTGCTGCCAGCGCTGCGTCCACAGGTCGCCGTGGTCGCCGAGCCGCGCGCCATCCCAGGTGTCGTCGTCGACGGTCGGCGCGCACTCGTCCCAGCCGCACAGCTCGCCCTCCGTGAACACCGCACCCGGCTCGGCGGGTGGCGGGAGCGGGGATGCCGGCTGCGCGAGCCACTCGCGGCCGTTCTCATCCACGAGCGAGACGATCTTGCCGCCACGGGTCGGCGAGACGAGCGCGGCGAGCTTCGGGCCGCCGACGCGGAGGACGGGCTCGCCGAACCAGGTGCTGGTCACGCTGCGAGCCTACGGGGGCCCTACGCCTCGCGGGTGATCTCGACCCTGACGAACAGCGTCGAGCCGAACGGTCCCGCGTACACGCCGCGCAGCGG
Organism: uncultured Actinomycetota bacterium; assembly: GCA_963790235.1. Lineage (GTDB taxonomy): Bacteria > Actinomycetota > Actinomycetes > Actinomycetales > Microbacteriaceae > Rhodoglobus. Next base: position 81,418 of record CAWBNZ010000002.1, on the reverse strand, counting down.
GGGCACGTCGTTGTAGTCGCGGCCGCGGCCGACGAGCACGTGCCGGTCGCCGATGTCGATCGTGTTGGTGGGGTCGAAGCCGCGCCACTCGCCGCCGCAGTACCACTCGACCCAAGCGTGCGATTCACCCGCGACCGTCTCGCCGAGCTCGGCGTTCGGCTTCGGGTGCAGGTAGCCCGAGACGTAGCGCGCGGGGATGCCGACCGCCCGCAGCGCGCCGAGGGCGAGATGGGTGATGTCCTGGCAGACGCCCTTGCGGTGGTCCCAGGCCTCCTTGGCCGTGGAGTGCACGCCCGTGACGCCCTGCATGTACTCGACGGCGTTGCCGATCGCGGTGCAGATGGCGAGGGCGGCCTCGCAGGGGTCCGCGGCATCCTTCACGATGTCGCGCGCGAGGTCGACCACCTCGACCGGCGGATCGGTGCGGCGGGTCTGCCCGAGCATCTCGACGTATTCGGTCGCGGTCTCCACTTGCACCGCGAGCCCTGCCCAGTCCAGGCACTCGCCGAAATGCGAGCGCGGGCGCACCTCGACGAGGCTCGTCGCGGTGAGCGAGAGCTCCTTGTGGGGGGTGAGGATCTCGAACGACGAGACGCGCGAGCCCCAGTAGTCGACGTAGCTGTGGTGGCTCGACATCGGCAGGATCTCGAGGTTGCTGAACAACACGAGCTGACCGTCGGCGCTCACCGGCAGCATCCTCGCCTCGTTGTAGGAGGCCGTCACATCACCGCCGTAGTGGAAACCCGTGATGTGCTTGATCCGCAGCCGGTTCACGTGGTCTCCCCGACCCAGCTCGGTGCCGCGTTGGTCGGGAAGTACCGCTGGCGGATCGCCTCACTCGCGGCGCTCGTCGCGAGCTGCACGTTGTCCATGTGCAGCGGCAGGTCTTCGAGGATCTCCGAGATCGGCCGGTACTCGAGCTCGCTGCGGATCTGCCCGAGCAACCGCAGCGCCTGGTCGGAGACGCCGACCCGGTCGCGGGCCGGTTCGATGTCGCGCATGCAGTTCTCGGCGCGAGAGACCGAGAACAGGATGCTGCGGGGGAACAGCCGATCGAGCAGCAGGAACTCGGCGGCATTCCGCGCGCTCGGCACCCCGCGGTACGTGCGCAGGTACGCCTCGTACGCGCCGCACGAACGCAGGATCGTGGTCCACGACGGTCCGGACGCCTCGGTGAGCGATCGCGTCGCCAGCAGTCGCGCCGTCATGTCGGCACGCTCGATGGAGCGGCCGAGCGTGAAGAACTGCCACGCCTCATCCCGGCTCGTTGCGGACTCGATGATGCCGACCGCGAGCGCGGAGCGCTCGCGCACCCAGGCGAAGAACTCGTGCACCTTGTCGCTGGACACCTTGCGCGGCATCCTCGCCCTCGTCGTGTTCAGGCACTCCCACAGCTCGGTCGAGACGATCTCGCGAGCACGGCGCGCGTTCTCCCGAGCGGCGTTGAGCGAGTAGGCGATGGATGCCGGCTCCGACCGGTCGACCGCGAGGATCTCGAGCACACTCTGGCGATTCAGCTCGCGGTCTTCTGGCACCTCGCTGCCCATGACGCTCAGCAGCGACCGGCAGGCGAGGTCCTCCTCGATCCACGGGTCCTCGAGCAGCAGCTGGAGGTGCACGTCGAGGATGCGCGCGGTGCCGTCGGAACGCTCGATGTAGCGCCCGATCCAGAACAGCGACTCGGCGATGCGGCTCAGCATTCGCTGTCCTGACCTTGCTGCTGCTGTTGCTCCTGCTGGCCGTGGCCGAGCGGCCGGTCACTCGGGCCGTGGTCGCGCGCGTGCTCCTTGAGCATTTCGGGGGTGATGATCGTGATCGCCTCGGTGGCCGCGGCCTGGCCGGCGACGAGACCCTGGATGCTGTGCCTCGAGACCTGCAGCGGGTCCTGTCCGACGACCCAGGTGTCCTTCGACCCGCCGCCCTGCGAGCTGTTCACGACGAGCTCGCCCTCGGGCAGCGCGACGCGCGTGAGTCCGCCGGGCAGCACCCAGACGTCGGTGCCGTCGTTCACCGCGAATGGGCGGAGGTCGGCGTGGCGCGGGCGCATGCCGTCGTCCACAAGCGTCGGAATGGTCGAGAGCTGCACGACCGGTTGCGCGATCCAGCCGCGCGGATCGCGCAGCAGCCGACCCTTGAGTTCGGCGAGTTCCTCAGTGGATGCCGCGGGGCCGATCACGAGCCCCTTGCCGCCCGACCCGTCGACGGGCTTGACCACGAGCTCGTCGAGCCGGTCGAGCACCTCCTCGAGCTGCGCCGGATCTTCGAGGCGCCAGGTCTGCACGTTCGGGATGATCTGGTCCTCACCGAGGTAGTAGCGGGTGAGGTCGGGCAGGTAGGTGTACACGAGCTTGTCGTCGGCGACGCCGTTGCCGACCGCGTTCGCGATGGTCACGTTGCCGAGACGTGCCGCGAGCAGCAGCCCGGGGCTGCCGAGCATCGAGTCGGCGCGGAACTGCAGCGGGTCGAGAAACTCGTCGTCGACCCGGCGGTAGATCACGTCGACGCGGGTCGGGCCGGCGGTCGTGCGCATCCACACCCGGCCGCCGGAGCAGAACAGGTCGCGGCCCTCCACGAGCTCCACGCCCATCAGTCGCGCGAGCAGCGTGTGCTCGAAGTACGCGGAGTTGAAGACACCCGGGGTGAGCACGACGACGGTCGGGTCATCCACCCCACCTGGCGCGCTCGCCCGCAGGGCGGCGAGCAGCTTGTGCGGGTAGTCGCCGACGGGGCGCACGCGCATCGAGACGAAGAGCTCCGGCAGGGTCTGGGCCATGACGCGGCGGTTCGAGATGACGTAGCTGACGCCAGAGGGCACGCGGACGTTGTCTTCGAGCACGCGCCATCCACCGTGCTCATCGCGGATCAGGTCGATGCCCGACACCTGGATGCGCACGCCGTTCGCGGGCTCGATCTTCGCGGCTTCGCGGTGGAAGTGGCTGGATGACGTGATCAACCGGGCCGGGATCACACCGTCTTTCACGGCGTTCTGGTCGCCGTAGATGTCGGCGAGGAACGCCTCGAGCGCGCGCACCCGCTGTTTGATTCCGGCCTCGACGTTCGCCCACTCCTCCTGGGCGATGACGCGTGGCACGGCATCGAGCGGGAACGGCCGCTCCTCGCCCGCGAAGTCGAAGGTGACACCCTGGGCGAGGTACGAGCTCGCGAGCGCGTCGGTGCGGCCGCGCAGTTCGTCCTGCGTCATCTGGGCGAGCGCGGCGTGGATCTCGCGGTACGACGAGCGCGCGGTGCCGGGGCTGTCGAACATCTCGTCCCACGCTGGCGGACCGCCGCGGGGCACGGCGCGGGGCTTGGTGGCCGTGGCGCCATAGCCATCGAACAGGTCAGCCATACACAGAGCCTAGGCCCGCCGTGTTGCGGCGGTGTTTCGGTGCAGCAGGGGTTGCGCCGGTGCTGCGCTGGGACCGAACGCCGTCACGACGCCGTGACGATATGAAGGAGATTGGCGCAGAGCGCCGCGATTCTGCCGGCAGAACGCGGGCCACCACACCGATCTCCTTCATACGGTCGGCTCACATCACGAGGGTTGCGTTGCCGGTGGGGCATTTCATACTTCGCGCCTCGCAGGAGCGACTACGCAGAACCTCAGCGTGAGCGCTGGATCGGTCATCGGTACGATCGCAGGATGAGCTCTCCCGTCATCCTCGTGCTGCCCGGCGGCGGCTACTCGCACCTGGCACCGCATGAGGGGGCGCCCGTGGCCGAGTGGCTCGAATCGCTCGGATGGCGGGCTCGGGTGGTCGAGTATCCGGTCGCCACGCGGCATCCCGGGCCCATCGACGCCGTGCAGGCCGTCATCCGCGAGGAACGGGAGGCCGGCGCACCGCTCGTGGGCATCATCGGGTTCTCGGCCGGCGGACATCTCGCCGGTTACGCCGCGCTCACGGGGGAGGATGACACGGCCGTCGACTTCGCGATCCTCGCCTACCCCGTCGTCAACTTCGTGAGCGAGACGCACGCCGGCTCGCGCGAGAACCTGATCGGACTCGACGCGACCCAGGAGCAGCGCGAGGCAGTCTCGCTGCAGCTGCTCGTGACGCCCGAGTCGCCGAACCTGTTCATCTGGGCCACCGGCGAGGATGCGTCGGTGCCGATTCACGACCACGCCTACGCGCTCGGCGAGGCACTGTCACGCAACGGGGTCGAGCACGACTTCCACATCTTCGAACGCGGCGGTGCCCACGGCATCGGGTTGGCCGAGGGCACCACTACCGGCCGGCTCTGGACCGAGCTCGCGGCCGCCTGGCTCGACAAGCAGCTGCCGTGACCGACATCGTCGATCCACACGGCCTGCTCGCGCCGACCCTGAACCTTGCCGCGCCGCTCGAGCACCTCTGGACCATCGCCGAGTGGTCGGAAGGTCCGGTCTGGGTGCCGCAGTCGCAGACCGTGCGATTCAGCGATGCGATCAACAACCGCATCCTGCAGTTCGACCCGGCCACCGGCATCGGAACCGTCTACGACGACGCGGCCGAGTACACGAACGGACGCACCCTCGATCTCGACGGCAGCGTCGTGCAGTGCAGCCACGGTCGGCGCGCAATCGAACGAGACGTGGATGGCGCGGTCACCACGATCGTCGACCGCTGGACAGCCTGAGCGAGCCCCGGCCGCCGTACGCTTCAACTCCCCGAACGACATCGTGGTGAAGTCGGACGGCTCGATCTGGTTCACCGACCCGCCCTACGGCATCCTCCCTGGAACGAAGGAGGGCCGCGAGGCACCGCAGGAGTATGACGGCTGCTACGTCTTCCAGGTCGTCGACGGTGTCGCCCAACCCGTCGTCACCGAGCTCATCCACCCGAACGGCCTTGCGTTCTCGCCCGACGAGTCCGTGCTCTACATCGCCGACACCGGCACCGACCGCAACTCGATGTACGCGTTGGAGCACGGCGAGCTGCGGTTGTTCAAAGAGCTCGAGCAGGGTGCATCCGACGGCTTCAGGGTCGATGTCGAAGGCCGGATCTGGACCTCGGCCGGCGACCACGTCGTCGTGCTCGCACCCGACGGCACCGAGCTGCTCGACGTTCCGGTGCCCGAGCGCGTGAGCAACCTGTGCTTCGGTGGAGCAGACGGCACCGATCTCTACATCACGGCGTCATCATCCCTGTACCGGCTGCGCACGACGACGCGGGATGTGGCGCAGCACTACTGAGCGGCGAGAGACGAGGCAGCGGCCTCGTCGATCACGTCGGCGAGCGCCTTGACGTCGTGCGCGGACCGCCCGAGGAACAGCCCGTCGACCGACCGCGCCAGCTCGGTGATGAGTCCGGGACCGGCGCTGCCGCCGTAGATGCAGCCGACGCCCGTCGAGCGATTCGCGCAGCCCGTCGCACACCGCGCGGATGTACTCGGGCTCGGCCGGCCGGTCGGCGCCGATCGCCCACACCGGCTCCCACGCCACGAGCGCATCCGGCGCGTTCGCCGACGCGAGCTGCGCAGCCGACACCGACACCGCCTCCCGCTCGGTGCCGCGGGTGCGCTCGCCGATGCACAGCAGCGGCTGGATGCCGTTGCGGGATGCCGCGGCGCACTTCGCCGCGACCACCTCATCCGTCTCGTGGAACAGCCGCCGGCGCTCCGCATGCCCGATCTCGACGAGGGACACCCCGAGCTCCGCGAGCTGGTCCGCCGTGACCTCACCCGTGTAGGGCCCGCGGTCCTCCCAGAACACGTCCTGCGCGCCGAGTCGGATGGGCGTGCCATCCAGGATCGCTGCCGACCTCGGCGAGCTCCGGGAACGACGGGATCACGAACAGCTCGACCGTGCCATCGGCGATCGCGGGCTTCGATGCGAGCTCCGCGACGGCCTGGAGCCCACGCGAGGGTCTGTGCGTGCCCGAAGTACGCCTTGAGGCTGACACCAACGATCATCGGATCAGGTCGCACTGGGTGATGGCGTCCTCGGCGGCGAGGTCACCGCGGTCGTAGCCGTCGATCGCCGCGACCTTCTCCGCCGACGCGCTGCGCCGCGTCGAACTCGTAGGTCAGCCACTCCTTCGCGAGGCGCCGCGCGAGCTCGACGCCCACCACGCGCTGCCCCATGCACAGCACCTGCACGTTGTTGCTCAGGATGCTGCGCTCCACCGAGTAACTGTCATGAGCGGTTACCGCCCTGATGCCCTTGACCTTGTTGGCCGCGATCGCGACGCCGAGGCCGGTGCCGCAGATCAGGATGGCGCGGTCGGCCTTCCCCTCCGCCACGAGCTGGGCGGCGGCAACGGCGACGTGCGGGTAGGCCGTGTGGCCATCCGGTGTGACGCCGACGTCCTGCACCGAGGCGACGAGGTCGCTGGCTTCGAGATCCTGCTTGATCAGTTCCTTGTAGTCGACGCCCGCGTCATCCGCGCCCACGACGACCCGCCACTGCTTGCTCATGCGATGCTCTCCATGACTGTCCTGATGATGAGTGCGAGCGACACCGCGCCCGCGTCGGGGGTGCCGAGACTCTTCTGCGCATGCGGACGGGCCCGGCCGATCTTCGGCAAGAGATCCGAGGTGGATGCCGCGGCAGCATCCGCCACGCCGACGAGCTCGCTCCACCGCCCAGCCTGCGCCGCCTCAACAATCGGCACGAGCACGTCGAGCATCGTCTTGTCGCCGACCTCGGCCTTGCCGAACCGCACGATACCGTCGCGCGCGGCCGCGATACCCGCGGCGATCGTCGCGCCGTCGGGTGCGGCCTCGTCGCCGATCGCGTCGCCGAGGGCGCGCAGCGCGATGCCCCAGAGGGCGCCGGAGGTGCCACCACCACGGTCCGACCAGGCGTCGCCCGCGACCCGCAGCGTGGTGCCCGCGCCGGCCTGCGAGCCTGCGCTGCCCTGGAGGAGCTGGGCGACGGCGGATGCGGCGGCGGCCGAGCCCCGCTGCATCCCGATGCCGTGGTCGCCGTCGCCCGCGACCGCGTCGATGCGGCCGAGCTCCTCGGCATGCTCGTCGAGCGCGGCGGCGACGGCGGCGAGCGCCCCGACGATGCGCGACGCGACCGCCTGCGACTCCGGTGTACCCGGTCCCTGAGGCGGTTCCTGAGGCTCTCGAAAGGCTCGAAGGGACCCCTCCGTCGGCCTCGGTCACTTCGAGCGCCTCAGTGACCGACGCGTCGACCGCGCCCTTGCGGAACGCCGGCGCAGACGCCGGTGCCGCCCACAGCTGCTCGAGTTCGTCGTCGAGCCACGCGAGCGTGAGCGAGACGCCGGCCATGTCGAAGCTCGTGACCATTTCGCCGACCTCGGGCTCGACGATCGTCACGCCAGCGTCGGCCAGCCGCTTCGACACGTTGCCGTAGAGCACGAACAGCTCCTCGTACTTCACCGAGCCGAGACCGTTGAGCAGCACGACCGCGCGCTCGGCGCCGTCCGGGCGCTCCGCGAGCAGCGAGTCCACGAGCAGCTGCGCGAGACCGTCGGCGGTGGGCACGTCGGTCTCGTCGAAGCCGGGCTCGCCGTGGATGCCCATGCCCAGCGACATCCTGCCCTCCGGCACTGAGAACAGCGGTTCGCTCGCGCCGGGCAGCGTCGCGCCCGAGAACGCGACGCCGAACGAACGCGTTCGGGCGTTGGCGCGCGCGGCGACCTCAGCCACCGCGGCGAGGTCATCGCCGCGGTCGGCGGCCGCGGCGGCGCACTTCCACACGAACAGTCCGCCCGCGATGCCGCGGCGCTTCTCGAGCTCGCCGGGTCCTGCGCTCGAGATGTCGTCGGTGACCGTGACCGTCTTCGCCTCGATGCCTGCGGCGTTCAGCGCCGCCTCGGCCGCGTCGAAGTTGAGCACGTCACCCGCGTAGCTGCCGTAGCTGAACAGGATGCCGCGCCCCTCGTTCGCCGCCCGCGCCACCGACTCCACCTGCTGCGCCGAGGGCGACGCGAACAGGTTGCCCATCGCGGCTCCCGCGGCGAGACCCTGGCCGACCAGGCCGGCGAACGCGGGGTAGTGGCCCGATCCGCCACCGGTCACCACGACCACGCGCGGCTCGGCCGAGCGGGCGACGCGCACGACGCCGCCCGTGACGCGGCGCACGAAGCGCGCGTTCGCCGCGGCGAATCCGTCGGCGGCTTCGTCGGCGAAGTCGGCGGGTTCATTGAACAGTCGGGTCATGGGAGCCCTTCCTCGTCACAACCATCAAAGCAGGGTCGGGGCGACAGTGTGCGCCGATGCGTGTCAGGCTCTGATCATGACTGTTCCCACCACCCCCGTCACCATCGGCACCTCCTCCCTCGGCTCCCGCGACGGCGCAGAGGAGCTCGCCGACGCAGTGCTCGCGTCGGCGCACGCCGTCGACACCTCGAATGAGTACGCGAACGATCGCAGCGAGCTTCGGCTGGGTGAGGCCATTGCTCGCGCGGGTGGCCTGCCCGACGGCAAACTCATCTACTCGAAAGCCGACCGTTCGCGCACGGACGGCGTGTTCGACGGAGACCGCGTACGCCGATCGCTCGAAGAGTCACTCGAGCGCCTCGGGCTGGACCGCCTGCCGATCTACCACCTCCACGACCCGTACACGATCACGTTCGAGCAGGCGATGGCACCCGATGGCGCCGTGCCCGCTCTCGTGGCGCTGCGCGAGTCCGGAGTGATCGACGCGATCGGCATCGCGTCGGGCACGATGCCGCAGGTGCACGAGTACGTCGCCACCGGACTGTTCGACGCCGTGCTCTCGCACAACCGCTTCACCCTCGTAGATCGCATGGCCCAGCCGACCTACGAGCTCGCCCGCTCGCTCGGCATGACGGTCTTCAACGCCGCTCCGTTCGGCGGCGGCATGCTCGCGAACGGATCGCCGCAGTACGGATACCACGTGCCGCCCGCGGACTTCGCCGCACACGTCGATCGCGTGCGCGCGCTCGCGGCTGAGTTCGACGTGCCGCTCGCCGCGGCCGCGCTCAGCTTCTCGCTGCGCAGTGACCTCGTCGACACGACCGTCGTCGGCATTTCAAGCCTCGAACGCCTCGCCGAGCTGGACGCCCTGCTCGCGACCCCCGTCCCCGACGAGTTCTTCGTGGCCGTCGAGGCGCTCGGTGCACCCCCCGCGTCGGGCAACGACTGACGCGACCGGTTCAGCGCGCGGGTCTTACGGGGTGGGTGCCGCGTGGGCGAGTCTGCTCATCAACCCATCCTGCCCGACCGGACAGGATCGTGCAGATCGTCTTGCGCGCGTAGGCTCGCCCGGTGATCGATACTCGGGACGCCAGCTGGGAATGGCCGCGGCTGCACGCAGCGCAGCGGGTCGTGCTGCTCGACGTGCTCATCCACGGGTCACGGTCGCGGGCCGAACTCGCTCGGCGCACTGGACTGTCCAGGGCGACGCTCATGCGCCTCACGCGCGACCTCGTCGACCTCGAATTCGTGACCGAAGGTGCAGCCCTGCGCTCGGCCGGCCGGGGCCGACCGTCGGAGACGGTGTACATCCGCCCGGAGTCCGCCCACTTCGCCGGCATCAAGCTCACGGGCGAGGCGCTCTACGCCGTGGTCACCGACCTGCACGCCAACACGGTGCACACCGAGGAGCATGCCCTCGCATCCAGGTCGGTGGATGACGTGGTGGCCCTGATCGTGGAGACCGCCGGTCGGCTTCGGGCGTCGCATCCACGGCTCGCAGCCCTCGGAGTCTGTCTCGCCGGCGACGTGCGAGTGGTTCGTGGCTCCGCCGAGGTGGTCGGGTCGCACTTCCTGGGCTGGGAGGACGAGGTACCGCTCGAGCGACTCGTCGCCGAGCGCACCGGGCTGCCGACTGCCATCTCGAACGACGTGCAGGCCCTCACCCTTGCGCACCACTGGTTCGGTGCGGGAGTTGGATGCCGCTCGCTCGCCGTCATCGGATTCGGTGCAGGCATCGGCGCCGGCCTCGTCATCGGCGACGAACTCGTTCGCGGTTCCGCCGGACGCCCCGGCAAGGTCGGCCACCTGTTCGTGTCTGATGACGGCCCGGGCTGCGACGCCGGGCATCCGGGATGCGTCTCGGCCTTCGTGACGATCCCTTCCGTGCTGCGCAATGCCGGGGTCGCCGACCTCGACGCGCTTCGGAGTGCGTTCGAGGCGGGAGAGCCCAGCGCGATCGAGGCAGTCACAGCAGCCGGGCGAGCCCTCGGCGTGGTCGTTGCCACCCTGCGCAACGTCGCCGACGTCGAGAAGGTCGTGATCACGGGCGAAGGACTCGAGGTGGCACGCTGGGCTCATGATCAGCTGATCGCGACACTCGACGAGCGGCTCGATGCCACCGCATCCGACGCCCCGCTCGAGCTCCGTGACTTCGCGTTCGCTGACTACGCGTGGGCAGCGGCGATCACGGCGATCCACCACGTGGTCTGATGTATTTGTTTTACGACTTGACAAATTGCTCCAAGATGCCGACACTGGTGCCACGCATGGTCCGCCGAGACCGTGCTCTCGCACCAGAGAATCGACCAAGGGAGTTCTTTTCATGCGTTCACGTTGGGTCGCGTCTGCGGCCATGATCACAGTGGCGGGCCTCGCGCTCGCCGGTTGCGCCGGTGGCTCCGGCAACGATGGGGGCGACGACAACACGCTCACCCTCTGGCACTACGAAAGCGACACCAGCGCGATGGGTATCGCTTGGGCCGAAGCCATCAAGGTCTTCGAGGAGGAGACCGGCGCGAAGGTCGAGTTCGAGGAGAAGAGCTTCGAGCAGATCCGTTCGACCGCGAGCCAGGTGCTCAACTCGAACGAGGCGCCAGACATCCTCGAGTACAACAAGGGCAACGCCACGGCGGGCCTGCTCTCGAGCGAGGGACTGCTGACCCCGTTGACCGAGCAGGTCGCGGAGTTCGGGTGGGACGACAAGCTCGCCCCCGCGCTGCAGACCACCGCGCGCTACAGCGAAGACGGCGTCATGGGTTCCGGCGAGTGGTACGGCGTTCCGAACTACGGCGAGTACGTGACGATGTACTACAACAAGGACGCCTTCGCGGCGCAGGGCATCGAGATCCCGACGACGCGCGAAGAGCTCGAGGCCGCCATGCAGAAATTCGTGGATGCCGGCATCACGCCGCTCGCGGAGGCTGGCCTCGAATACCCGCTCGGCCAGCTCTGGTACCAGCTCGCGCTCGCCGAGGCCGACCGCCAGTGGGTGAACGACTACCAGCTCTACGAGAACGAGGTGGACTGGCACGACGACGCGCTCACGACTGCGACCGACACGCTGCTCGACTGGACCGAGAAGGGCTTCATCTCGCCCGACTCGTCGGGCCTGAAGGCTGAGGATGCCGGTGTCTCCTTCATCAGCGGCGACGCTCCGATGTTCTTCTCCGGCAGCTGGTGGTACGGCCGCATGGTCAGTGAGATCGAGGGCTTCGACTGGGGCATCTTCCCGTTCCCAGGCTCCGACCTGAGCCTCGGGTCGGCCGGCAACATGTGGGTCGTTCCGGAGAACGCTCAGAACAAGGAGCTCGCCTACCAGTTCATCGACATCACGATGCGGCCCGAGATTCAGGCGCTCATCGGCAACAGCGGTGGCCTGCCCGTCGCGGCGAACGTCGAGGACATCACCGACGCCAAGAGCCAGGAGCTCATCGAAGGCTTCAACGCGGTCAACGACGTCGACGGACTCTCGTTCTACCCCGACTGGCCAACACCGACGTTCTACGACCAGCTGGTCGCAGAACTGCAGGAACTGGTGAACCGGAGCAAGTCGCCTGAGGACGTGCTGACCTCGCTCGGCGAGGAGTACGACTCCTACGTGGACGACTTCCGCAAGTAGCCAGCCGGGCGTCCGGATGCCGCTTCGGGTCGGCATCCGGACGCCACCCTCCCCCTGTTCACACCTTCCTCGAAAGCAGCCATGGCCCGCCCAGTCCCATTCGTGCGCACCGCCCGCCCTCGCCGGCGCCCGGTGGAGGCGAGCGCATTCCCCGAGCACGGCACGAGCCGTGGCGGGTGGTGGCTCTACCTCATCCCGGGGCTCGTGCTGCTGACCGCGATCGTGATCGTGCCGCTGGTGTGGAACATCTACCTGAGCTTCACCGAGTACCGCGGCATCCGACCACCGGAATTCATCGGACTCGAGAACTGGGCAGAGCTGATCTCCGACGCCGACTTCTGGGCATCGTTCCGCAACAGCCTTGCCATGATCGTCGCGATGGTCATCGTGCCGACCGTGCTCGGACTGCTCATCGCAGCGGTGCTGTTCGACATCGTCGGCAAGAAGTTCGGCGGCCGGGTCGCGAGCTTCCTGCGCGCGACCTACTATCTGCCGCAGATCCTGCCCGTCGCGATCGCCGGCATCGTCATCGGCTGGATCCTGCGTCCGCAGAACGGAGCCCTCAACCTGATCCTCGAGGGGATCGGGCTCGGAGATCTCACACACAACTGGCTCGGCCAGCCCGACACCGCGCTGCTGAGCATCATGGTCGTGCTCGTCTGGGTGCAGCTCGGCTACCCCGTGGTGATCTTCATGGCCGCGCTCCAGCGGGTGGACCCGGAACTCTATGAAGCCGCCGAACTGGATGGCGCGGGCTGGTTCGCGCGATTCCGCGCGATCACGCTCGGTGCGATCCGCCCCGAGATCTTCGTCGTCACCCTCACGTGCACGATCGCCGCGCTCAAGGTGTTCGGTCCGATCTACGTGCTCACCCGCGGCGGTCCCGGTTCGAGCACGCTCGTGCCGAGCTACTACGCCTACAGCGAGTTCTTCCAGGCGCAGCAGGTGGGCTACGGCGCGACCATCGCAACCGCGCTCACGATTCTGATCGGCGTCGTCGCGGTGCTGTTCATCCGGGCGCAGGATGCCGCCGAACGAGCCGAGCGGGGGGCATGATGGCCGTCAGCCGCCTGAATCGCCCACGCGCGACCGATCGCGTCGTGCTCGTGCTCGCCGTGATCGGGGCGCTCGTGATCGCGTTCCCGTTCTTCCTCATCCTCGTGAACTCGTTCAAGTCGCCAGCCGACTACAACGCCACCGGTCCGCTCACCCTGCCGTCCTCGCTGTACTTCGACGGCATCGCCGCGTTCTGGGAGCGCGTCGACTTCCCCCGCAAGGTGTGGAACTCGGTCTGGATCTCGGGTACCGTCGCGATCTTCGCCGTGATCATCTCGGTGCTCAACGCATTCGCGATCGGCATCGGCCGGGTGCGCGGCCGCACGTGGGTGATCGTGGCGTTCCTGCTCGCGAACCTGCTGCCGCAGGAGGCGCTGCTCTACCCGCTGTACTTCATCTTCAAACAGGTGGGCTTGTACAACAATCCGTGGTCGGTCGTCATCGTGTTCACGGTGATCCAGAGCGCGTTCGGCACCTACCTGCTCTCGAGTGTGTTCGGCACATTCCCGAAGGAGATCCTCGAGGCCTCGGCGCTCGACGGCGCCGGTCGCTGGCGCACGCTGTGGGGCGTGATCGTGCCGATCAGCCGGCCGACGCTCAGCGTGCTGCTCATCTTCTTCTTCATCTGGACGTGGAACGAGTTCCTGATCCCACTCACCTTCCTCGTCGACAACGACAACCAGACCGTGCCCGTCGCGATCAGCGTGCTGCAGGGCGACCGGCTGATGGATGTCACCACCACGAGCGCCTCGGCGCTGCTCGGCGTCATCCCGACCCTGATCTTCTTCCTCATCTTCCAGCGCACGCTCACCCGCGGCATCACAGCAGGAGCAGTCAAGTAGTGAAGTTCACGGATGGATTCTGGCAACTACGGCCGGGAGTAACTGCGCTGTACGCGCAAGAGGCATACGACGTCGTGGTGCGTGGGCGCGAGCTCGTGGTCACGGCGCCGACCAAGGTGATCCTGACGAGGGGCGACACCCTCAACCGGCCATCGCTGACCGTGACCCTTTGGTCGCCGATGGACGGCGTGATCGGCGTGCGCGTCGAGCACTTCCAGGGCGGCGAGCGGCCGCTCGGATTCGAGCTGGTCGGCGCGGTCGATGGTGGAGTGGGGGATGCCTCGGTGGGCGACGACGGCGCGGGCGTCCTGCGTTCTGGCGCCCTCACCGCGACCGTGAAGCCGGGCGCGCCGTGGGGACTCACCTTCCGCTCGGGGGAGCGCGTGCTCACCGGTAGCGGCGCGAAGGCGCTCGGCTACATCCAGCTCGAGCCGGATGCCCAGGTGGATCACGGTCCGGTCGGCAACGCCCGCACTGCCACCAGAGGGCCCGACGCCGTCGCGTACGTGCACGAGCAGCTCGACCTCGCGGTCGGCGAGACCATCTACGGACTCGGCGAGCGCTTCGGCCCGCTCGTGCGCAACGGCCAGACCGTCGAGATCTGGAACGCCGACGGCGGCACCTCGAGCGAGCAGGCCTACAAGAACGCGCCGTTCCACCTGTCGAGCCGGGGCTACGGTGTGCTCGTCAACGACGCCGGCCACGTGAGCTACGAGATCGGATCGGAGTCGGTCGAGCGCGTGCAGTTCTCGGTGCCGGGCGAGAGCCTCGAGTACTTCGTGATCGACGGACCGACCCCCAAGGACGTGCTCGAGCGCTACACCGCACTGACCGGACGGCCCGCGGCCGTGCCTGCCTGGTCGTACGGGCTGTGGCTGTCGACGAGCTTCACCACCGACTACGACGAGCCGACGGTCATGAGCTTCATCGACGGGATGGCCGAGCGCGACATCCCGCTCGGGGTGTTCCACTTCGACTGCTTCTGGATGCGCGAGTTCAACTGGTGCGACTTCGAGTGGGATCCGCGGGTCTTCCCAGACCCCGAGGGCATGCTCGATCGGCTGCACGAGCGCGACCTGCGGGTGAGCCTGTGGATCAATCCGTACATCGCGCAGCGCTCGCCGCTGTTCGCCGAAGCGGCGGCCGCTGGATACCTCGTGAAGCGTCCCGACGGCAGCGCGTGGCAGTGGGACCTGTGGCAGGCCGGCATGGGGCTCGTCGACTTCACGAATCCCGAGGCGACCGCGTGGTACCAGTCCAAACTGCGGCGCTTGATCGACCAGGGCGTCGACTGCTTCAAGACCGACTTCGGTGAGCGCATCCCGCTCGAGGTCGACTACTTCGACGGGTCATCCCCCGACCGCATGCACAACCGCTACACCGAGCTCTACAACCGCGCGGTGTTCGAGGTGCTGCAGGAGGCTCGCGGCGAGGGCGAGGCCGTGCTGTTCGCGCGCTCGGCGACGACCGGCGGCCAGCGGATGCCAGTGCACTGGGGCGGCGACTCGACGTCGACGTTCCCGTCGATGGCCGAGAGCCTGCGCGGCGGACTGTCGCTCGCGCTCTCCGGGTTCGGCTTCTGGAGTCACGACATCGGCGGGTTCGAGGGCACGTCCGGATGCCACCGTCTTCAAGCGCTGGGTGCAGTTCGGCCTGCTGTCGAGCCACTCCCGCCTGCACGGCTCGGGGTCGTACCGCGTGCCGTGGGTGTTCGACGACGGCTCGGAAGGCCCCGGGGCAGAGCGCGGTCGAGGTGACCCGCCGCTTCGCGCAGCTGAAGAACCGGCTCATGCCGTACCTGCTCGCGGTGGGCACCGAGGCGAGCGACCGCGGCATCCCGGTGATGCGGCCGATGCTCCTCGAGTTCCCCGATGACCCGGCCGCACGCTACCTCGATCGCCAGTACCTGCTCGGCTCCGACCTGCTCGTCGCGCCGGTGTTCGATGAGTCCGGTGAGGTCGAGTTCTACCTGCCGGATGGCCGCTGGACGGACCACTGGACCGGTGCGGTCGTCGACGGTGGCGGATGGCGCCGGGAGACGCACGGCTTCGACACGCTGCCGCTGTACGTGCGCGAGGGCGCGGTGATCGCGTGGGGAGCGCGGACGGATCGCTCCGACTACGACTACCTCGATGGGCTCGTGCTCGAGGTGTTTCCCGGGTCGCACGGCATCCGTGACGTCACCGTCACGACGCCGGAGGGCGTGTCGGCAACCTTCACCGTGGAGCGCGGAGCAGACGCTGTCGTCATCACGTCGGCGCACGATGGCGCGTGGTCGGCGAAGCTCGCCGGCGGCACGACGGTCGTCGCATCCACTGCTGGGCGGGCAACGCTCTAGCGACGAGTGAGCACGAACACCGGGATCTGCCGGTCCGTTTTCAGCTGGTAGTTCGCGTAGTCGGGCCACGTCGCCACGGCACGCTCCCACCAGATCGCCTTCTCGTCGCCGAAGACTTCGCGGGCGTCGTACTCGTGCTTCTGCGCGCCATCCTGCAGTTCGACGTGCGGGTTCTTGACGAGATTGAAGTACCAGACGGGATGCTGCGGCGCCCCGCCGAGCGACGCCACCACCGCGTACTCACCCTCGTGCTCGACGCGCATGAGCGCGGTCTTGCGCAGCTTGCCGGACTTCGCGCCAACCGAGGTCAGCACGATGATCGGCCGCCCTCGAAGGTGGTCTGCGGATGCTCCGCCCGTCGCCTCGAACTTCTCGGCCTGGTTTCGCGCCCACGCGCTCGTGGACGGTTCGTACTCTCCCTCTAGTGGCATGCGGGGTGTAACGCGACGGAGGTCATCGGGATTCCGCGTACGTGTCCTGCACGAAGTCGATCTGCACGGACTCGTTCCATGCGGGCCGGCCCTCGAAGATCTCGGCCCGCGCGGGCGATGCCGCCCAGGCCGCTTCGAGCGCCTCGAAGTCAGCCTGGTCGCCCGGCGCGCTGACCGCCCAGACGAACTCGTTCGACTCGGGCACGAAGACACCGAACTCGATCCTGAAGCCCGCCGCCTCGCGGGTGGCGAAGAACGGCGACGCCCACCAGGCGAGGAACTCGTCGACGACCTCGGGGAAGAGACGGTAGCGGCGCAGCTGCACAGTTCTGGTCATAGGAGCCATCCTGCCCGAGGGACCGGCAGACTAGAGCGATGGAACGCACCTGGGCCGGCACGCACACCTTCGGCGCGGAGGCCATCCACGAGGCGCGCTCCATCGCGGAGGTGCAGGACCTCGTCGCGGGTAACCCGCGGGTGCGGGCGCTCGGCACGCGGCACTCGTTCAATGACCTGGCGGACGGTCCCGGCATCCTCGTGTCCACGACCGCGATCGAGCCCGACTTCGTGCTCGACGAGACCGCGCGCACCGTCACCGTCGGCGGCGGCACCCGGTACGGCGTGCTCGCCGAGTGGCTCGAGCGCCAAGGCTGGGCGCTGCACAACATGGGCTCGCTGCCGCACATCTCCGTCGCGGGCGCGACCGCGACGAGCACGCACGGCTCCGGGCAACACGAACGGGTCGCTGTCGACCGCGGTCTCCGGCCTCGAGTTCGTGACCGCCGACGGGCGAGCTGCTCACGGTTCGCCGCGGCGACCCCGACTTCGAGGGCTACGTCGTGCACCTCGGCGCGCTCGGCATCGTCACGCGCGTGACGCTCGACGTGCAGCCCACCTACCTCGTGCGACAGGACGTGTACGACGACCTGCCGTGGGATGCCCTGCTCTCCGACTTCGAGGCGATCAGCTCGGCGGGCTACAGCGTGAGCGTGTTCACTGAACTGGGTCGGGCCGACCGCGCGCAGCGTCTGGGTGAAGTCGCGCATGGACGCGGGCCGCGACATCCCGGAGTCCCTGTTCGGAGCGGCGCGCGACCCGCAAGTCGAAGGGCGTGATCGACCCGGTCGACGACAACGTGACCCAGCAGGGCGGCGAGCCCGGCGCCTGGTCGCTGCGGCTGCCGCACTTCCGGCTCGACCGCACCCCGAGCAACGGCGACGAGATCCAGACCGAGTACTTCGTCGGGCGACAGGATGCCACGGCCGCCCTCTCGGCCATGCGCGAGCTCGGCGACCGCATCGCCCCGCACCTGCTGATCACCGAGCTGCGCACCGTGGCGGCCGACGACCTCTGGCTGAGCCCCGCGTACGGGCGGGATTCGCTCGCCATCCACTTCACGTGGCTGAACCGGCCGACCGAGGTGCATGCGCTCATCCCCGATATCGAGGCGGCGCTCGCACCGTTCGCGCCGCGCCCGCACTGGGGCAAGGTCAACCACGTCGTGGATGCCGCGGCGAGCTATCCGCGTGTGACCGACTTCCGGGCGCTCGCGGCGCGGCTCGACCCCGAAGGCAAGTTCCGGAACGGGTATCTGGAGCGGGCTGGGCTCTAACCCGACCGCCGGTCGCTGAGCTCCGCGAGCGCAGCCTCGACCCGTTCGACCACCGCGGGTGGGGACATGACGAGCACGCCGTCGAGGCTGCGGCCGTCCACCCACTTCGTGTGCTTGCGGAACTCCGAAGCCCGCCGCGGATCGACCTCTGCCACCGCCTGCCACACCGCCTCGTATGCCTCAGGGTCGTCAATCACCTCGGCGAGTGCGGTGCTCGTCGACACCCCGCCGGGAGCGGGCGAATCGAGCGCGAACGGCACCGACCAGCTGTGCTCCCCCGAGCCGACATCGACGGGCTCGACGCCGGGCAGCACGACGAGCGCGGTTGTGTTCGGCGGGATGGTCGCGGTGACCACGAGCGTGCCGGCGGCGAGGTTCCACGCCACCGACGCGCGGCCGTACGGACTCTCGAAACTCGTGCTCGCCGACGTGAGGCCCGGGATCGGCGTTGGCGCGATCCGGAATCGTCCGTACCCGGGATCGAGCGGCACGAGACCGCCGACGACGCGATGAAGCCAGTCCGCGATCGCACCGAATGCGTAGTGGTTGAACGACGTCATCTCGCCAGGATTGATGCTCCCGTCTTCGAGCATGCTGTCCCACCGCTCCCAGATCGTGGTGGCGCCCATGGTCACGGGGTACAGCCATGACGGCGACTCGGTTTGAAGGAGCAGGCGCGAGGCTGTGGCGAGGTGACCGGTGCGGCTGAGCGCATCCATCACGAGCGGCGTGCCGACGAAGCCGGTGCCGATTCGGTATCCGTCGCGACGGACGAGCCACGCCAGCCGGTCGCCCATCCGCTGTGCGGCCTCGTCATCGGGAGCGAGCTCGAACATGATCCCGAGTGCATACGCCGTCTGCGCGTCCGACACGATGCGGCCGACCGGGGTCGTGTACTCCTCGAGCCACGCGCGGCGCACCCCGTCGGCGGCGTCGCCGTAGCGGCGGGCATCCTCGGTGCGTCCGAGCACTGCTGCGGCTTTCGCGACGAGCCACGTCGATCGGTACAGGTAGGCGCTCGCGACGATGTCGGCGTCGGTCTTCGCGTCAGCCGGCCGGTCGGGCGGTGCGTCGGGGTCGAGCCAGTCCCCGAATTGGAACGCGCCCTCCCAGAGCCGACGGGGTCCGGCGAGGGCAAGGAGCTCGTCGGCCCACGCGACCATACTCGGGTACTGCGCCTGGAGCGTGCGCACGTCGGCGAACCGTTCGTAGAGCACCCACGGTACGACCGTTGCCGCGTCTCCCCAGGCCGCGGCAGGCACCGCCGCGCCGAGGAGCGACGCCGGTACAACGAACGGCACCGTGCCAGCGTGCTGCTGTTCGAGCGCAAGGTCTTCGAGCCACGACGACAGGAAGCCGTCGCTGTCATAGAGATACGACGCGGTCGGCGTGAACACCTGGATATCACCGGTCCAGCCGAGCCGCTCGTCGCGCTGCGGGCAGTCCGTCGGCAGTGACAGGAAGTTGCCGCGCATGCCCCACACCACATTCTCGTGGAGCTGGTCGATCATCGGGTCGGATGACGAGAACCACCCGGTGCGCACCATGTCGCTGTGCACGACGATTGCCGTGACCGCGCCCGGGTCCAGTTCGCCCGGCCACCCGTCCACCTCCGCATATCGGAAGCCGTGGAAGGTGAACGCGGGCTCCCAGGTCTCAACGCCGTCACCCGCGAGCGTGTAGGCGTCGGTCGCTCGCGCCGCGCGAAGTGGACGCACCCCGAGCTCACCGTGCTCGAGTACCTCCGCGTGCCGCAGTGTGACGGTGTCGCCTGCGGAACCCGACACGGTGATGCGCAACCAGCCGACCAGGTTCTGCCCGAAGTCGAGAATGGTGCGCCCGCTCGGCGAGGTGATGATCTCCACCACCGGCAGCTCCTCGGTGCGTCGTACCGGTGGTGCGGTGCGTGCCACAGGGATCGGGCCGTCGGTCGGGTCGAGCACCGCGGTATCCCAACCTCTGTCGTCGAATCCCGTAGCCGACCATCCCGGACCAGCCAGCCGCGCGTCGTAGGACTCGCCGGCGTAGATGCCGCTGCTGCGGATGGGGACGGTGGATGTCGCGCGCCACGTCGCGTCCGTCACGAGCGTCTCGCTCGTCCCGTCCTCATACTCGATCTCAAGCTGAGCGGCGAAGCTCGGCTGCTCGCCGTAGAAGGCGCCGGCCCCGCCCTGGCATCCGTAGTGCTCGGTGTACCAGCCGCCGGCCAGGTCGGCGCCGATCGCGTTGGCCCCTGGGGTGACCAGCGACGGTGACATCCGTGCTCTCGTGCACGATGCGGTACTGGTACGACGTCCAGCCTGGCTTGAGCACCTGGTCATCGACCGGACGCCCGTTGAGTTCGACCTGGTAGCTGCCGCGCGCGGTCGCGAACAGCGTGGCACGGCGCACCGGCCCGCGCACGGTGAACTCGCGGCGCAGACGGTAGGCGCGCTCGCGCTCCGGCGCTCCGGGTGCCGTGATGAAGGCGGCGCGCCAGGCACCGTCGGCGAGGAACCCGGCGACCACCCTCTGCGGTGCGCTCCAGCTGCTCGTCGATCCGCTGGTCGACGTCACCCGCACGGACAGCGTGGCGACGGAGCCCGCGGTGAGCGGGGCGAACGGCCATGCGACGACCGACTGACTGCCGACCAGCAATCGTCGCGCGCTCGGTCGCATCACCGACCGTCAGCTCGAGTTCGGCAGAGCTCTGCAGCCAGCCCGGCTCCGTCGACTCGATACTCCAGCGCAGGTCGGGATTCGGCACGCCGACCGTCTCGGTGTCGGTGCGGAATCCCGCGCGCACGCCAGTCACAGTGGTGGTCATCGTTGAAGCCTTTCGGTGGGGTCAGCCCTTGACCGCGCCGCTGGTCATGCCCGGCGACGATCTGCCGGTTGAAGAAGATGTACATGACCAGCGGCGGGATGCGTGATGAGCAGGATGTCCATGAACAGCAGGTTCCACTGGCTGAGGTTCTGGCTCTGGAAGTTGTAGAGCGTCAGCTGCACGGTCGCGTTCTGCGTCCCCCGGCAGGAAGTACAGCGGGCCGGTGAAGTCGTTGAACACCGCGACCGCCTGCACGACGATCACCGTGATGATCACGGGTCGCAGCAGCGGCAGGACGACCCGGAAGAACAGTCGGATGGGGCCGGCGCCGTCGATGACCGCCGCCTCGTCGAGCTCGCGCGGGATCGTCGAGACGAACGCGCGGAACAGCAGGACGCAGAACGCACAGCCCGAAGGTGGCCTCGATGAGGATCATGCCCGGAATCGTCTTGAACAGCCCGATGCGTCTGCAGCACCCAGATCGTCGGCACGACGGCCGGCGGCACGATGAGCCCGGCGAGCACGAAGAAGTTGATCACCGGGTTCCAGCGCGACGAGCGCCGCTGCAGCACGTAGCCGACCATCGCCGCGAACACCACCATGATCGCGACGCTGCCGACCGTCAGCACGGTCGAGTTCACGAACGCGCGCAACGACCATGCCGTCGCGTAGGCCGAGCACCGCGACGACGTTCTCCCAGAGCGCCCACTCCTGCGGCCAGCGTGAACTCGAGACGAGACGCCTCCGGCGAGGTCTTGGACGCCGTGAGGAAGATGAAGGCGAACGGCACGATGAAGACCACGACCGACGCGACGATCGCGATGACCCCGACGACGACTGCTCGGACGCGCCCGCGCTTCATGCTTCCACCGCCCGTCGGTTGAGCAGGAACGAGACCGGCACCATGATCGCCGTCACGACCAGGAAGAGCACGACGTTGCCTGCGGTCGACAGGCCGTAGAAGCCCGGCCTGGTACTGCTTGTAGATGACCGAGGCGATCACGTCGCTCGTGAATCCCGGCCCGCCCTCGGTGGTCGCCCAGATCAGGTCGAACGAGCGCAGGCCGCCGATGAGCGACAGGATGATGACCGTCGCGGTCGCGGGCCGCACGCAGCGGCATCGTGATGTTCCAGAAGCTCGCCCACGCGCTCGCGCCGTCGACCTTGGCGGCCTCGAAGTACTCGTGCGGGATCGCGACGATGCCCGCGATGAAGATGAGCGTCGCGATGCCGACGCCCTTCCAGACGTCGACGAGCGCGACCGAGAACAGGGCGAGGTCGCGGGTCGGTGAACCACCCGGGCCCGTCGATGCCGATCGACGCGAGCGCGTCGTTGACGACGCCGTCGAACGGGTCGAGCAGCACCTTGAAGGTGATGCCGACGCCGATCGTCGACACCAGCACCGGGAAGAAGACGACCGACCGCAGGTAGCCGCGACGCGATGATCTGGGAGGTCAGCAGCAGCGGCGAGCGCGAGCCCGAGCACGACCTTGAGCGCCGAGGTGACGAACCCGTAGATGAACGTGTTGACGAAGCCCTGCACGAGCTGTGGTTCGCGGAAGAACTGCACGAAGTTGTCGAAGCCGATGAACTTGACGTCGAAGAGCGTCCAGCGGGTGAGGCGAGAAGTAGAACGACGCGAACGTCGGCACGGCGAAGAAGACCGACGAACAGCACGGCCGCCGGGATGTAGAACCAGAGCGGGTAGATCCGGTGCACGGTGGTAGGTGCGCCTGGACGAGCTCGACTGCCGAGGCTTCAGCAGGCGCGGGGCGCTGCGTCGTGACGGTCATCAATACTCCTCGTTGAGTGGATCGGCGGGGCGCCGGTGCATGTGCCGGCGCCCCGTCGGATGAGTTAGCTCACCAGCCGTCGAGCCCAAGCTGCTGGGCCTGCTTCTTCACGTCCTCGTCGTACTGTGCAGCGCCGTCCTCGGCCGAACTGATGCCGGACCCGACCTGCGACCGTGATGTTCTCGAGGTTCGGTCCCTTGATGGGCGAGAGGAACTCGAGCGCCGGGGCCGGCTTGCCCGTCGTCGAAGTAGGACTGCATGTCGGCGATCAGCGCGGGCGCGTCGTCGGGCAGCTCGCACGTGGTGATCGCGTACGGGCCAGCGGGCACGTCGAGAGTTCGTTCTGCAGATCGCACCCCGGCGGCTGAGTTGATGAACGCGATCGAACTGCTTGGCGGCCTCGAGCTCGGCGCCCTCGGTCGTCTTCGGGATGTAGATCGCGTTCGGCAGCCACATGGTCAGGCTCGTGTCGGCAGGCGTCGTCCGCCGGAATCGGGAAGACGCCGACGTCGTCGATGTTGTCAGGGTTGTTCTGCCTGAATCGTGCCGAGCACGCCGGTGAGCATCGGGTACTGCGCGCCCTCGCCGGTCGCGATCATGCGCGCGCCGTCGTCGAACGTCGCCGAAGCGAAGTCGTCGTTGAGCAGCCCGGCCTCGAACACCTCCTGCTGGTGCTCGAAGCCCGCGATAGCCGGCTCATCGGAGTACTTGCGCTCGTTGGCGGTGTACTCGTCGGCCCAGTCGGGGTCAGCGGCATCCACGTTGGCGAAGTCGGCGAGCACGAACAGCTGGCTCGTCCACGTGTCGCCGTAGGTCTGGATGATCGGCGCTGCGATCCCGGCCGCCTTGATCGCTTCGCTGTTGGCCATGAACTCGTCCCAGCTCGTCGGCATCTCGAGGCCGAGTTCGCTCGTAGATGGGCTTGTTGTAGACGATCGCCACCCGCGAACGCCGAACCCATCGGCGACGCCGTACAAGCCGTTGTCGGTGCTCGACGACGCGCTGGAAGTCGTCGGTGGTGTCGGCGACCCAGGCCTCGTCGGCGAGGTTGACGAGCGTCTGGTCGGGGTTGAGCGCCTGGAAGAGCGAACCGCTGTTGTAGAAGAAGACGTCCGACATCTCGCCGGTGGAGAGCTTCGTCTTGATCAGGTTGTCACCCTCGGCGCCGGCCGGGCGAAGTTCGAGATTCACGGTGATGTTGGGGTTCTCGGCCTCGAACGCCTCGATGATCGCGGCAGCGAGCGACTCGTTCGCGTCACCCGAACTGACGAGCCAGCTGATCTCGACCGAGCCGTCTGACGAACCGCCAGACGTGCAACCTGCGAGCGCGAGCGAGACCGCGGCGATGCTGCCGACTGCCGCAAAGCCTCGAAGACGGTGCTGTGAAGACATGCCTTACCTCCTTGTAAGTGGTGCGGTGTATGTACCGGGCTCCGAATCGCTTGAAACGATTCACAGCCCGGCCACAATAACCTGCGGCGGCAGAAAGTGTCAACTCTTCGCCGACTGACTCGAGGGCCGCCTGACGATCGGCCAGGTGCGGCTATCTTTGGCACCGTGACACGTCAGCCCATCGAGCTGCTCATGGAGCGGAGCCATGGCTCGCGCTTCGAACCCCGCCACGTGGCGGCCGCGCCGGAGCTGCGGGCGCGCTCTTCCACGCGACCGGCTCGCCACCCGACGATGATCCATCACGAGCGCGCGGTGCGCGGCGCGATCGATCGCTACAGCGAAGCTGACGGAGCGCGCGGACTCATCCTCGGCGGCTCGGTAGCCCGGGGCACAGAGCGGCCAGACTCCGACGTCGACCTGACGCTCGTCGTGAGCGACGACGCCTACCCGCAGTACGCCGCCAGCGATCGGCTCTCGTTCGTCGACCACGTGCCGGAGTACTACGAGCACGCTTACTTCGACGTGAAGGTCGTGACCAAGGCCATCCTCGCCCGCGCGGTGGAGCGTGCGGACGATCCGATGCGAGCGTCGTTTGTCGACGCCCGTGTGCTCTGGACCGCTGCCGACCTGCCGATCGATGCGCTGGACGCACAGCTCCACGCGATCGCGGAACCGAACGACGCGACGTGGCTCGAGCACGAGGCATCCTTCATGGCACAAGCGCGACTGCACGCGCGGTACTTTCTCGATCAGGCGGAACAACTCGACCTCGGGCTGTTGCGGCATCACGCCGCCGTGCACTTCGCGTTCGCGATCGGCCGCGCCCTGCTCGCGCGCAATCACGTGCTGTTCTCCGGTCCGAAGTACCTCGAGACCGAGCTCGGTCGACTCGAAATTGCACCAGTGGATGTCGCGCCTCGACTGCGGCGTTTCCTCGACGCCCCGACGCTCGCCGTCGCGATCGAACTGCTCTCAGAGGTGGAGGAACTGGGCGGCTGGAGCCCCACGCAACAGCAGACCCTGTCGCGCTTCGTCGAGGACAACGAACTCGCGTGGCTCACCGGCCGCATCCCGCCCGAGTACCGCTAGGGCGGCCTCGCAATGCGGCCTCCTACCGCGAGGGGGCAGACTAGACCACATGAAGACTGTCACCTGGACCGGCACCGACCGCCCAATCTCCAACATCATCGTTGGCCTCATGCGCATCCAGGAGCTGGATGACGCCGAGGTGCGCACCCTCGTCGGCACCGCGATCGACGCGGGCGTGACCGTGTTCGACCACGCGTCGATCTACGGCGCGCAGATGCACGGCTGCGAGGCGCGTTGGGGTGAGGCGCTCACGCTGAGTCCGTCGGAGCGCGAGGCCATCGTCATCCAGAGCAAGGTCGGACTCAACCCGCAACCCACGAGCATGACGTTCGACTTCTCGCGCGAGCACATCCTCGAGTCCGTCGACGGATCGCTCGCGGCGCTCAAGACCGACTATCTCGACATGCTGCTGCTGCACCGGCCGGATGCGCTTGTCGAGCCAGACGAGGTCGCGGCCGCGTTCGACGAGTTGCAGGCCAACGGCAAGGTGCGCAACTTCGGCGTCTCGAACCAGACTCCCGGGCAGGTGGAGCTGCTCAAGAAGTCCGTGAAGCAGCCGCTCGCGGTGAACCAGGTGCAGTTGAGCGTCACGCACGCGCCGCTCGTGGCGGCGGGGATCGCTGCGAACATGGAGGGTCTCGACCAGTCGATCGACCGTGGCTACGGCATCCTCGACTACTCGCGACTCAACGACATCACGCTGCAGGCGTGGTCGCCGTTCCAGAAGAAGTTCTTCAACGGGCCGTTCATCGGCGACCCGGAGTACACGGAGTTGAACGTGGTGCTCGAGGAGCTCGCGGCGAAGTACGAGGTGGTGCCGGCGAGCATCGCGGTGGCGTGGATCACGCGGCATCCCGCGAACATGCAGGTCGTCACGGGCACGACGAAGCCCGAGCGTGTACTCGAGGCAGCGGCCGGCTCGGACATCCCGCTGACGCGCGAGGAGTGGTACCGGCTCTTCATCGCAGCGGGGTACCAGCTGCCGTAGCGGTCACGAGGACTGCGTCGACGCGCGGACCACGAGTTCGGGCTGGAACACCACCTGCCGCGGGTCGGCCCCGGGCTCGGCCGACTCCGCCAGCATGATCTCGACCGCCGTGCGACCGATGAGCTGCGCGGGCTGCCGGATCGACGAGAGCGGCACGACCGCGGCCGATGCGAAGTCGATGTCGTCGTAGCCGATGAGCGCGATCTCGTCGGGCACGCGGATGTCGGCGCCCTGCATCATGAGCGCCTGCAGCACCCCCATCGCAATCAGGTCGTTCGCCGCGAAGATGGCGTCGGGTCGTGCGTCGCCATCCGTACCTGGCCGGGCGACGATCCGCTGACCGGCACCGCGACCCTCGATCACGCTGAGCGCCTCGGTCTCGATGACCTCGAGCGACGCATCCGGGTTCGACGCGACCGCCTGGCGCGCGCCCGCGAGCCGGTCGCTCACCTGGCGGATGTCGAGCGGTCCACCCACGAACGCGATGCGGCGTCGGCCCTGCGAGAGCAGGTGCTCGACGGCCAGGCGTCCGCCGGCCTCGTCGTCGACGGAGACCGAGCTGAACGTCGCATCCGCACTGAACCGGTCGACGAGCACCGCTGGGATGCCACGCTCGCGCAGCCGGTGAAGGCGGGCCGTGACGTCCCCGTACGGCGAGATCAGCACTCCCGCCACCCGCTGCTGCTCGAACAGGTCGAGGTAGGCCGCCTCGCGCGCGACATCCTCATCGCTGTTGCCGAGGATCACCGAGAGGCCAGCATCGGCCGCGGCGTCCTCCGCACCTCGGGCGATGTCGGTGAAGAACGGGTTGCGCACATCGAGCACGACGAGGCCAATGGATGCGCTGCGCCCGACCCGCAGTTGGCGCGCAGCGTCATTGCGCACGTAGCCGAGTGCCTCGATCGCCCCGTGCACCCGGTCGAGCACGGCGGGCGAGACCTTCTCGGGGTGATTCATCGCGTTCGACACGGTGCCGACCGAGACGCCGGCGTGGTCCGCGACATCGCGCACGCTCACGGTCGTCGTCATGTTTGCTCCTCGTTGATCCAGCGCACGCGCTTGCGTTCCGTTTGGTGCCGATCGTATGCTGTCTCCAGACTTGAATCGATTCAGAGCCGAACACCTCGCAAGGAGCAACGATGCCCACGGTCTGCTTCCAGCTGCGCGTGCAGCCCGATCGGCTTGACGCGGATCGCGAGCGCCACGCGACGGTGTGGCCCGAGAGGCTCGAAGCCACGTCCGTCGGATGCATCCCAGACGCCGGCTCACCTCCGACGGCCGCCCAGACCAGGTCGCGACGCCGCTCCCAGACTTCTTCAACCTCGAGGCGCAAGTGAAAACGCGGCAATTCGCACGATCGGAACCATCATCATGACCAAGGACTTCTCCGCCATCTCCGACCAGCTCGCCGTGCAGGCGATCGAGCTGCCGTCGTGGGCGTTCGGCAACTCGGGCACGCGCTTCAAGGTGTTCGCGCAGCCCGGCGTGCCGCGCGACCCCTACGAGAAGATCGCGGATGCCGCGCAGGTGCACCTGCACACCGGGCTCGCGCCGACCGTCGCGCTGCACATCCCGTGGGACAAGGTGGACGACTACGCCGACCTGCGCCGCCACGCCGAGGACCTCGGCGTCGGGCTCGGCACGATCAACTCGAACACGTTCCAGGACGACGACTACAAGCTCGGCTCGCGTCACGCACTCCGACCCGCGCATCCGCCAGAAGGCGATCGACCACCACTTCGAGTGCATCGACGTGATGAACGAGACCGGCTCGCGCGACCTCAAGATCTGGCTCGCCGACGGTACGAACTACCCGGGCCAGGATGACCTGCGCGCCCGGCAGGACCGCCTCGCCGACTCGCTCGCCCAGATCTACGCCCGCATCGGCGAGCACCAGCGCCTCGTGCTCGAGTACAAGTTCTTCGAGCCCGCGTTCTACCACATGGATGTTCCGGACTGGGGCACGAGCTACGCCCAGGTCGCCGCGCTCGGTGACCGGGCACAGGTCTGCCTCGACACCGGACACCACGCGCCCGGCACCAACATCGAGTTCATCGTCATGCAGCTGCTGCGCCTCGGCAAGCTCGGCTCGTTCGACTTCAACTCGCGCTTCTACGCCGACGACGACCTCATCGTCGGCGCGGCCGACCCGTTCCAGCTGTTCCGCATCATCGTCGAGGTCGTGCGCGGCGGCGGCTACGGCAACCCGGATGTCGCGTTCATGCTCGACCAGTGCCACAACATCGAGGACAAGATCCCCGGCCAGATCCGCTCGGTGCTCAACGTGCAGGAGATGACGGCGCGCGCGCTGCTCGTCGACCGTGAGGCGCTCGACGCCGCGCAGGCCGCCGGTGACATCCTCGCGGCGAACGGCGTGCTGATGGATGCGTTCTACACCGACGTGCGCGCACCGCTCGCCGACTGGCGCGAGAGCCGCGGCCTGCCGCGCGACCCGATGGCGGCGTACCTCGCATCGGGCTACGGCGCGACGATCGCGGCCGACCGCGTGGGTGGCGCACAGGCCGGTTGGGGCGCGTGATCATGAGCGAACTCAACAAGGCTGCGGCCGATCTCATCAAGCGCAGCAACACGCTCGGCGCCGACCCCACCGTCACGAACTACGCCGGCGGCAACACCTCGGCGAAGGGCACCGAGATCGACCCGGTGACCGGCGAGCCGGTCGAGCTGCTGTGGGTCAAGGGCTCCGGCGGCGACCTCGGCACGCTCACCGAAGCCGGGCTCGCGGTCATCCGGCTCGATCGGTTCCGGCAGCTCGTCGACGTGTATCCGGGCGTCGAGCGTGAGGATGAGATGGTTGCGGCGTTCGACTACACGCTGCACGGCAAGGGTGGGGCCGCGCCATCCATCGATACTGCGATGCACGGCCTCGTGGATGCCGCGCACGTCGACCACCTGCACCCCGACGCCGGCATCGCGATCGCCACAGCGAAGGACGGCGCGAAGCTCACGAAGAAGATCTACGGCGACCAGGTCGTGTGGGTGCCGTGGCGCCGGCCGGGGTTCCAGCTCGGGCTCGACATCGCCGCGATCAAGGCGGCGAACCCGAAGGCGATCGGCTGCATCCTCGGCGGGCACGGCATCACGGCGTGGGGCAAGACGAGCGCCGAGTCGCAGAAGAACAGCGCTGTGGATCATCCGCACCGCCGAGGAGTACCTCGCGGCGAACGGCAAGAAGGATCCGTTCGGCAAGCCGCGCAAGGGCTTCGGCGCGCTACCGACCGCTGAGCGCCGCGCGAAGGCCGCGGCACTCGCGGCGACCATCCGCGGGATCGCGTCGCACGACGCCCCGATGGTGGGGCACTTCACCGACTCGGACGTCGTGCTCGACTTCCTGGCTTCGGCCAAGGCACCGAAGCTCGCGGAGCTCGGCACGAGCTGCCCCGACCACTTCCTGCGCACGAAGATCAAGCCGCTCATCCTCGACCTCCCCGCGAACGCCACGGTCGAGTCGTCGATCGCCCGGCTCAAGGAGCTGCACGAGCAGTACCGCAAGGATTACACCGCCTATTACGAGAAGCACGCGAGTCTTGAGCAGGAATCCTCGCTCGCAGGCTCGCTCGGCGCTGGGGTCGCAGGATCGCTGGCGCGATCCCCCCAAGCTCCACCGCGCATCCGCGGAGCCGACCCGCTCATCGTGCTCATCCCGGGCGTCGGCATGTTCAGCTACGGCGCGAACAAGCAGACCGCGCGGGTCGCCGGCGAGTTCTACGTGAACGCGATCAACGTCATGCGCGGCGCCGAGTCGGTGTCGAGCTACGCGCCGATCGACGATCGCGAGAAGTTCCGCATCGAGTACTGGGCGCTCGAGGAGGCGAAGCTCGCGAGGATGCCGCGGCCCAAGTCGCACGCCACTCGCATCGCCCTCGTGACCGGCGCCGCCTCGGGCATCGGCAAGGCGATCGCCACCCGGCTCGCCGCGGACGGCGCGTGCGTGATCATCGCCGACCTCGACCTCGCGAAGGCGCAGGCCGCGGCCGCCGAGATCGGCGGCACCGACGTGGCCGTTGGCCTCGCCGTCAACGTCACCGACGCCGCCGCGATCGACCAGCTCGTGCAGGATGCCGTGCTCGCGTTCGGCGGTCTCGACATCGTCGTGAACAACGCGGGCGTCTCGCTCAGCAAGCCGCTGCTCGAGACCACCGAGCAGGACTGGGACTTCCAGCACGACATCATGGCCAAGGGCTCGTTCCTCGTCTCGAAGGCCACCGCGCCCGTGCTCATCGAGCAGGGCATGGGCGGCGACGTGATCTACATCGCATCGAAGAACTCGGTGTTCGCCGGGCCGAACAACATCGCGTACTCGGCGACGAAGGCCGACCAGGCGCACCAGGTGCGACTGCTCGCGGTCGAGCTCGGCGAGCACGGCATCAAGGTGAACGGCATCAACCCCGACGGCGTCGTGCGCGGCTCCGGCATCTTCGCCTCGGGCTGGGGCGCGAACCGCGCGAAGACGTACGGCATCGAGGAGAACGACCTCGGAAAGTTCTACGCGCAGCGCACCATCCTCAAGCGGGAGGTGCTGCCCGAGAACGTCGCGAACGCGGTGTCGGTGCTCACCGGGCCGGACCTGTCGCACACGACCGGCCTCCACATCCCGGTGGATGCGGGCGTCGCGGCGGCCTTCCTGCGATGACGGGTTCCTCCGTCGAGGTTGCCGCCGTCGACCTCGGCGCCACCAGCGGCCGCGTCATGCTCGGCCGCGTGGGGCCGGACGAGCTCGTCGCTCACGCCGGTCGCGCGCTTCCCGAACGGTCCGGTCACCCGGCCCGACGGGCACCTGCACTGGAACTACAGCGGCCTGTACGGCGCCGTGCGCAAGGGGCTCGAAGAGGCGCTCGCGGCATCCCCGCAGCTCGCGAGCGTCGGCATCGACTCCTGGGCGCTGGACTACGGACTGCTGGATGCCCAGGGCGAACTCGTCGAGGAACCCTTCCACTACCGCGACGCGCGCACCGCCCACGGCGTGGAGACCGTGCACGCGCATCCTGCCGTTCGAGCAGCTCTACCGCCGCAACGGCCTGCAGTTCCTGCCGTTCAACACGCTGTACCAGTACGCCGCGGAGAGTCGACCTCGGCTCGGCGCACCTCGCGCTGCTCATCCCCGACCTCGTCGCGCACGGACTCACCGGTCGCGCGGTCGCCGAGCGCACCAACGCGTCGACCACCGGGCTGCTCAACGTGTCGACCGGCGACTGGGACGACACCCTCATCGAGACCCTTGGCCTGCCGCGCTACCTCTTCCCTGAACTCGTCGATCCCGGCCACGTCATCGGACCGTGGCGCGACGGCGTCAACGTCGTCGCGGTCGGATCGCACGACACGGCGTCGGCCGTGGTCGCGGTGCCCGCGACCGACCGCGACTTCGCCTACATCTCGTGCGGCACGTGGGGCCTCGTCGGCGTCGAGACCGACCACCCCGTGCTCACCGACGAGGCGCGAGCCGCGAACTTCACGAACGAGGGCGGCGTCGACGGGCGCGTGCGGTTCCTGCACAACGTGATGGGCCTGTGGCTGCTGAGCGAGTGCGTACGGGAGTGGGGGCTGGATGACGCGCACCTCGGCGCGCTGCTCGCCGAGGCCGCGCAGGCGGACGAGGCTGGCCGCCTCGATCCCAACGATCCGGCGTTCGTTGCGCCGGGCGGCATGCCGGAACGGATCGAGTGGTGGCTGGCGGGGCATGGGCAGGCCGTGCCATCCACTCGTCCTGGTGTTGGTGCGCGTGATCCTCGAGAGCCTCGCCGACGCGTTCGCGAAGGCGGTGGTGGATGCCGCGCGCCTGTCGGGCACGTCGGTGCGCGTCATCCACCTCGTCGGCGGCGGCTCGCAGAACGAGCTGCTGTGCCAGCTCACCGCGGACCGCTGCGGACTGCCCGTGCTCGCCGGCCCCGTCGAGGCGACCGCCCTCGGCAACGTGCTCGTGCAGGGCCGCGCGCTCGGCGCGATCGACGGATCGCTCGAGCACCTGCGGGCGCTCGTGGCGCGCACGTTCGAGCCGAAGCGGTACGACCCGCGCTGACCCAAGATGCGGGGAATGCGCTCGGTGCGAAGGAGCCGCTCGGTGCGAAGGAGCACGGTGGCCGCGGATCGGGTGGCCGCGAACGGTCCGCCCAGGGCGACGCCCGTGCGTTCCGGGCCAGTTCGGCCTATCCGGGCCGGAACCGCGGCCCAGAAAGGGTAGAACTGGCCCGGATTCTCGCGAAGCGCCCCCAAAACCCGTCCGAATCGGCCCGGATAAGGCCGAACTGGCCCGAAAGGTGAGCGACAGGTGTCGCCGCGAGCGGCAAAGTGGCCCGGATTGCCCGCATCGGCCCGAGTTTGCGCCGGTTCCGGGTCAGTTGAGCCTCGCTGGCGCTCAGCCGGCCTCTTATCCGGGCCGGAACGTCAGCGCCTTGGCGCCCGAAGGGCGGTTTCCGGGCCGGAACGTCAGATCCGGGCCTGCGCGCCGGCCCGGATTTGACGTATTGGCCCGGATTTGCGCGGCGACACGGTCGCCGGCCACTCGCCGTCAGGAGGTTCTCGGCCGCCAGGAGGTTCTCGCCGAGGCGGTCGACCCCTTGCAGCCCGTCGAGCGGGAGCGCTACCGCCCGCCCGCGCGGCGCTTGTTGAACACGTCGAACGCGACCGCGAGCAGCAGCACGAGGCCCTTGACGGCCTGCTGCCACTCGATGCCGATGCCGAGGATCGACATGCCGTTGTTGAGCACACCGATGATCAGGCCACCGAGGATCGCGCCGATGATCGTGCCGACGCCACCCTGCACCGCCGCGCCGCCGATGAACGCCGCCGAGATCGCCTCGAGCTCGAAGCCGTCGCCGGCCTTCGGGCCCGGCGAGGTTGAGTCGCGCGGTGAAGACGAGTCCCGCGAGCGCGGCGAGGAAGCCCATGTTGACGAAGATCAGGAAGTCGACCCGGCGGGTCTTGACGCCGCTGAGCTCGGCCGCGTGGCGGTTGCCGCCGATCGCGTAGATGTGGCGGCCGAACACGCTGCGGTTGGTGACGATGCCGTAGACGAGCACGAGCACGGCGAGCACGATGAGCGTGATCGGGATGCCCTTGAACGACGCGAGGGCGACGGCGAAGGCGCCGACACCGATCACGACGAGCACGATCTTGCCGACGAACCAGCCGAAGCGGCTCGACATCCTGGCCGTAGCTCTGGCGTCCGCGGCGGGTGCGCACCTGCTGCACGATCATGCCGATCACGGCGATGAGCGCGAGGCCCATCGTGAGCGGATCGAGCGCGAACTCCCCGAACACGTCCGTGGGAGGAACCCGTTGCCCAACGCGCGGTACTCGGTCGGGAACGAGCCGATGTTCGCGTTGCCGAGCACGACGAGCGCGAGCCCTCTGAAGATGAGCATGCCCGCGAGCGTCACGATGAACGCGGGTATCCCGACGTAGGCGACCCAGAACCCCTGCCACGCTCCGACGAGCGCGCCGACGAGCAGCGACAGCGCGATGGCGGCCCACCACGGCATCCCGAAGTCCCTCAGGAACACTCCCGAGATCGCGCCGACGAACGCGGCGACCGACCCGACCGACAGGTCGATGTGGCCTGCGACGATCACGAGCACCATGCCGATCGCGAGGATCAGGATGTAGCCGTTCTGCACGATGAGGTTCGAGATGTTCTGCGGCCGCAGCAGGATGCCGTTGGTCAGGATCGCGAACAGCGCGATCACCGCGATGAGCGCGAGGAAGATGCCGTTCTTGCCGAGGTCGCTGACGATGTGGCTGATCGCCGAGGTGACGCGGGATGGCGCGGGGCCGACGCGCTCGACGAGCTGGTTGTCGTTGTCGGTCATGAGCGTGCTCCTTGGGTGCTGTTGCCGCCCGCGCTAGCGGGGCGTTTCCATGGTCATGAGGGTGAGGAGGGCCTCGGGTGTGGCCTCCTCGATCGGCAGCTGGCCGGTGATCCGGCCCTCCGAGAGCGCGTAGATGCGGTCGCAGATGCCGAGCAGTTCCTGCAGCTCGGAGGAGATCACGATGATCCCCTTGCCCTCGGCGGCGAGCTTGTTGATGATCGAGTAGATCTCGTACTTCGCGCCGACGTCGATGCCGCGGGTCGGTTCATCCAGGATCAGCACGTCGGGATCCGAGTAGATCCACTTCGCGAGCACGACCTTCTGCTGGTTGCCACCACTGAGCTTGCCGGTCTTGACGAGCACGTTGGGCGCCTTGATGTTGATGCGCTTGCGGTACTCGTTCGCGACCTTGTACTCCTCGTTGTCGTTCACGAGGCCGAAGGTGGAGAGCTTGTCGAGGCCAGCCGTCGACACGTTGCGCTTGATGTCGTCGATGAGGTTGAGGCCGTACTGCTTGCGGTCCTCCGTCGCGTAGGCGATGCCGTTCTCGATCGCCTCCGAGACGCTCCTGACCTGGATCTCCTTGCCCTCCTTGTACACCTGGCCGGAGATCTTCGTGCCGTAGCTGCGGCCGAACAGGCTCATCGCGAACTCGGTGCGGCCGGCGCCCATGAGGCCGGCGATGCCGACGATCTCGCCGCGGTGCACGTTGAGGTTCACGTTGTCGACGACGACGCGATGGGTGTCCTGCGGGTGGTGCGCCGTCCAGTTCTCGACGCGCAGGATCTCGTCGCCGATGTGCGGCGTGTGGTCGGGGTAGCGGTGCTCGAGGTCGCGGCCGACCATGTCCTTGATGATCCGCTCCTCGGTCACCTCGGACTTCTGGATGGTCTCGATCGTCTTGCCGTCGCGAATCACGGTCACCGAGTCGGCGATCTTCTTGATCTCGTTGAGCTTGTGGCTGATGATGATCGACGTGATGCCCTCAGCCTTGAGCTGGCTGATCAGGTCGAGCAGGTGATCGGAGTCCTCGTCGTTGAGGGCCGCGGTCGGCTCGTCGAGGATGAGCAGCTTCACGCGCTTCGACAGCGCCTTGGCGATCTCGACGAGCTGCTGCTTGCCGACGCCGATGTTCAGGATCTTGGTGGTGGGGCTCTCGCGCAGGCCGACGCGGGCGAGCAGCTTGGCTGCCTCGGCGTTCGCCTTGTTCCAGTCGATGAGACCGAATCGGCCGCGCACCTCGTTGTTGAGGAAGATGTTCTCGGCGATCGAGAGGTAGGGGCTCAGTGCGAGCTCCTGGTGGATGATGACGATGCCCTTGGCCTCGCTGTCGCGGATGTCGCGGAACGACACCACCTCACCCTCGAAGACGATGTCGCCGTCGTAGGTGCCGTGCGGGTAGACGCCCGAGAGCACCTTCATGAGCGTGGACTTGCCTGCGCCGTTCTCGCCGCAGATGGCGTGCACTTCGCCGGCGGCGACCTCGAGCGTGACATCCTGCAGCGCCTTGACGCCGGGGAAGGTCTTGGTGATGGACCGCATCTCGAGGATGTTGCCGACTGCCGCGCTCTGGCTGGTAGGAGCGTTCTCCGTCATCAGTGATGCCTCCTCGTCGTGGCCTCTGGTGTGAGCGTATGGGATAGGGGTGGGTGACGGGGAGCCCCATTCGGGACTCCCCGCCACCGCTTTGGTGTAACTGGGTGAAGCGGTCGGCCTAGAGGCCGAGCTCCTCAGCGGTCCAGTAGCCCGTGTCGACGAGCTCCTGCTCCACGTTGTCCTTCACGACCGGCACGGGGCCGAGCAGGTAGGACGGAACGATCTTGACGCCGTTGTCGTACGTCTCCTCGTCGTTGATCTCCGGCTCTTCACCGTTGAGCGCGGCGATCGCCATGGCACCGGCGACCTTCGCGAGCTCGCGGGTGTCCTTGAAGATCGTGGCGTACTGCTCGCCCGCAAGGATGGCCTTCACCGAGTCGACCTCGGCGTCCTGACCGGAGATGATCGGCCAGCCCTCGCCCACGGTGTACCCGGCGTCCGTGAGGGCGCCGATGATGCCGCGGCTGAGGCCGTCATACGGCGAGAGCACCGCGTTGACCTTGCTGCCGTCCGAGTAGTTCGCCGTGAGGAGGTCCTCCATGCGGCTCTGCGCAACTTCGCCATCCCAGCGCAGCGTTGCCGCCTGCTCGATGTCGGTCTGGCCGCTCTTGACCACGAGCACGCCGTCGTCGATCAGCGGCTGGAGCACGTCCATGGCGCCGTTGAAGAAGAAGAACGCGTTGTTGTCGTCGAGCGAGCCAGCGAAGAGCTCGATGTTGAACGGACCGGTCGGCGCATCAGCGATCTCCGCTCCGTCGAGCTCGGTGATGCCGAGCCCGTTGAGCAGCGACCACGCCTGCTGCTGTCCGACGAGGAAGTTGTCGAACGTCGCGTAGTAGTCGACGTTCTCCGAGTCGCGGATCAGGCGGTCGTACGAGATCACGGGGATCTCGGACTCGGCCGCCGTCTCGAGCACGCTCGTGAGCGTCGTGCCGTCGATCGCGGCGATGATCAGGGCTTCAGCACCCTTGGTGATCATGTTCTCGACCTGGCTGACCTGGGTGGGGATGTCGTCCTCGGCGTACTGCAGGTCGACGGTGTAGCCCTCGCCCTCGAGGAACTCCTTCAGGGCGTTGCCATCCGCGATCCAGCGCTCGGATGACTTCGTGGGCATCGCGATGCCGATGAGGCCTCCGCCGCCTTCTCCTTCACCGCTGCCACCACCGGCCGGCGCGCAGGCGGCGAGGCCCACGACGACAGCTGCGGCGGAGATCAGCGAGATGATTGCTCTCTTCTTCACTGTGGTTCCTTTCCTTGGTTGGACATCGTTGTCATTGGTGCTGATCGCCCGGGTTCGAACCCGGGACGTGTGTGGGGTTGGATGCCGCGGTCTCGAGCACGGCATCCACCGCGTCGCCCGCGTCTGGGCCGATCCCGAAGATCCGCTCATCGTCGGCAGCCAGGTCGGCGACGCCGCCGACGGACTCGCCCTCGCGGTAGAGGTCGGCGTGCGCCTCGATGCTCGGCGCTGGCTCGGTCTCCCAGCCGGGGGTGTGCGGCACCGCGGTGCCGTTGAAGTCGGCGAGGATGGCGACTTCGGCCGTGCCATCCGCAATGGCCGGGGTGATCACGAACAGCGACTCGTTCGGCACTCGCGCCGAGACGGTGGCCGAGGTCCAGCGCTCCGAGGCACGAGAGGCGAGGTCGGATCGGAGGGCAACCACGTTGTCCCGCTCGCGGGCGATCGCGACCTGGGTCTCCGGCGAGAACGCGTTCGCGCCCTCGGGGGATTCAAGCTGCATCTGGTCGACTCCGTTGTAGTCCATGTCGTGCTGGTGCGTGTGGTGCGATCGTGTGAGCGTTCACACGCGCCTGCACATGGTACAGGCGAAACGATCACATCTGTCAAGTCGGGCAACCGAACTGTTATGAAGTCGGCCCCTAGGGCGTGTCTGACCAGCGTGTGCGGGTTTGTCAGACGCGCCCTGGCTCAGGCTCGCGCGGTGGATCCCCGCACGATGAGGTCGGGCTGCACGGGCTCGCCGTCGACGGCGCCCGCGCCCTGGAGCTCGGCGAGCAGCAGGCCAACCGCGCGCCGCCCGGCCTCCGCGAAGTTCTGGCGGATGGTCGTGAGCGGTGGATGGAAGTGCGCCGCCTCAGGGATGTCGTCGAACCCGACCACGCTCACATCCCCCGGCACGTCGAGCCCCGAGTCGCGGCACGCGTGCATGAATCCGAGCGCCATCTGGTCGTTGCCGGCGAACACCGCGCTGAAGTCGCGGAAGCGCAGCAGCTCGAGGCCGGCGTAGTAGCCGAAGTGGGCGGTCCAGTCGCCGAGGATCGGAGCCCTGGTGCGCAGGTCAGCATCGTTCAGCTCGTCGAGGTAGCCCTGCATCCTCGCCTCTGCCTCGATCCAGTCCTGCGGTCCCGAGATGTGGAGGATCTCGGTGTGACCCAGGTCGATGAGGTGCTTCGTCGCCAGGCGCGCTCCGGCAACCTGGTCGATCGAGGAGCTGTGCACATCGACGGTGGTGGACTGGAGCGTGACGAGCGGCACGGTCACGGACTGGTCCTTGATCGCCTCGAGCACGCGCACCTGGGGTGCGATCACCACGAGCGCCTCGACGGACTGGGAGAGCAGGTAGTCGAGCGCCGACTTGATCGAGCTGGCTTCGCTCGAGGTCAGGGTCGTGATGCTCAGCCGATAGCCGGCCTCCTTGGCCGCCTGCTCGATCGCGGTGAGGCTCGTCGCCGGTCCGTAGTTCGAGGTCTGCGACATGATGATGCCGATCGTTCGCGACCGGTTCGTGACGAGGGCGCGTGCCGCCTGGTTCGGCCGGTAGCCGATCGTCTCGATCGCGTCGAGCACGCGCTGGCGCGTCTCCGGGAGCACCCTCGGGTGGCTGTTGAGTACACGCGAGACCGTCTGGTACGAAACTCCTGCGAGGGCCGCGACATCGTGGATGTTGGGCGGGCGCGTGCGCTCACGGGGTAGGTCGCCACCATCGGCGAGCTCCATGCGCACGTTCACATGGTCGAGCGTATGGCCAATTCGCTCAATCGCGGCTATGTGCGGCCGGCGGCGGCGATTCGTCCTCGGGGTCGTTGCGGCGCTCCATCCACGTGTCCGGCCTGATGCGGAAGTTGTCCATCAGGAACGAGCGGCGCCTCGCCCGGCGCATCCGGCGGCACCGTGCGGTCGCGCTCGAGTGCGCCGGTCACGGGGTGGCGGAGGTCGTAGCCCGCGGCATCCACCGTCGTCGAGTACCCGGCTCGCATCTCCTCGCGCTGGCGCCGCTGAGAGAACGCGCCGAGCACGATCCAGCCGACGAACCCCGCGAGCGCGACCACGCCCAGCGCGATCAGGATCGATGGATGCACCGGTGCCCGAGCCGAGAGCAGCACCACATCGATGAGCAGCAACAACCCGCCCGCCGCAAGCACGAAGCGCGCACGCGTCTCCCACTGCTGTGCCGTCGGTCCTGGCAGCAGGGCGGGGTCGCGTTGCATGCGGCGAGCCTAGTTGTGTGGCGAGCCACGGTCTTGAGACGCGGCACTTCACAGCGCGCGTGCGCACCCGTTGCTATGTGGTCAGACCACAGATACCATGTGGTCAGACCACACTCTTTTCGCTGAGCAGAGGAGCGACCATGGCGAACGCCGTCGCGAGCATCGAGCCGCGAGCGTGGGAGCTCGTGCTCTCGCGCATCGAGGCCGACCTGCTGTCGGGCGACCTGAAGCCCGGCGACCACCTGCCGCCGGAGCGACAGCTCGCCGCCGACCTCGGCGTCGGCCGGTCGAGCGTGCGCGAGGCGCTGCGGGTGCTCGAGGTGCTCGGCCTCGTGCGCACGGGCACCGGCTCGGGCCCGAATGCCGGCGCGATCATCATCGCGACTCCGAGCGGCGGCATGTCGGCGCTCATGCGACTGCAGGTCGCGGCGAACGGCTTCGCGGTCTCCGACGTCGTGCGCACCCGGCTCATCCTGGAGTCCGCCGTCGCGGTCGAGCTCGCCGAGTCGGCGCCCGGCCCGCTCCCGGTGGCGCGGCAGCTGCTCGACGCGATGGACGCCGAAGACTCGAGCCCCACCGAGTTCCTCGCCCTCGACCAGGAGTTCCACCGCTCGCTCGCCGACGCCGCCGGCAACCAGGTCGTCGTCGCGACGATGGCCGGGCTGCGCAGCGCGATCGAGGGCTACGTCGTGGCCGGGCTGCCGCGGATCAAGGACTGGGATGCGACGAGCCGACGTCTGCGCACCGAGCACCGCGGCATCCTGCGCGCCATCGAAGCCGGGTACGCGCATTCGATCCGTGGACTCATCCACGACCACATCACCGGCTACTACGACGAAGCCGGCTTCGACACCCAAGCCAGAGGAGGCCGATGATGTCCACCATCAAGGTCAAGCGCCAGTTCCCGAATCCCGTTGAGCTGCTGCAGCTCATGAAGTTCCGCAAGCCGGATCTCAACGGCAAGCGGCGGCGACTGAGCCGCGCGCTCACGATCTACGACCTGCAGGCCATCGCGAAGCGACGCACGCCCAAGGCGGCGTTCGACTACACGGACGGCGCGGCCGAGGGCGAGCTCTCGCTCGCTCGGGCGCGGCAGGCGTTCGAGGATGTCGAGTTCCACCCGTCGATCCTGCGCGACGTGTCCACCGTCGACACGAGCGTGCAGGTGCTCGGCGGCACGTCGGCGCTGCCGTTCGGCATCGCGCCGACCGGATTCACGCGGCTGATGCAGACCGAGGGCGAGATCGCGGGGGCGAGCGCGGCCGGGGCGGCCGGCATCCCGTTCACGCTGTCGACGCTCGGCACCACCGTCGATCGAGGACGTGAAGGCCGCGAACCCCGACGGCCGCAACTGGTTCCAGCTCTACGTGATGCGCCAGCGCGAGATCTCGTACGGCCTCGTCGAGCGCGCGGCGGCCGCTGGGTTCGACACGCTCATGTTCACGGTCGACACCCCGGTCGCGGGCGCTCGGCTGCGCGACAAGCGCAACGGGTTCTCCATCCCGCCGCAGCTGTCGCTCGGCACGATCGTCAACGCGATCCCGCGGCCGTGGTGGTGGTGGGACTTCCTGACCACGCCAGCGCTCGAATTCGCGTCGCTGTCGTCGACCGGCGGCACGGTCGGCGAATTGCTCGACTCCGCGATGGACCCGTCGATCAACTACGACGACCTCAAGATCATCCGTGACATGTGGCCGGGCAAGCTCGTGATCAAGGGCGTGCAGAACGTCGAGGACTCGCGCACCCTCGCC
Organism: uncultured Actinomycetota bacterium; assembly: GCA_963790235.1. Lineage (GTDB taxonomy): Bacteria > Actinomycetota > Actinomycetes > Actinomycetales > Microbacteriaceae > Rhodoglobus. Next base: position 40,716 of record CAWBNZ010000002.1, on the reverse strand, counting down.
GACCTCGGGGTCGACGGCATCCTGCTGTCCAACCACGGCGGCCGCCAGCTCGACCGCGCGCCGATTCCGTTCCACCTGCTGCCCGACGTGGTGCGCGAGGTCGGCAAGGACACCGAGGTGATGGTCGACACCGGCATCATGAACGGCGCGGATGTCGTGGCCTCCCTCGCACTCGGCGCGAAGTTCACCCTGGTGGGGCGGGCCTACCTCTACGGCCTCATGGCCGGTGGGCGCGCTGGGGTGGATCGCACGATCCAGATCCTCGGCGACCAGGTGGTGCGCACGATGAAGCTGCTCGAGGTCAACTCGGTCGCCGAGCTCGAGCCGAAGCACGTGACGCAGCTCGAGCGGCTCATCCCGCGGGCTCGTGCGGAGGCCGCTGAGCGCGCGGCCCGACCAGCGGTGCCGCGGACCACGGCGGCCAAGCCCGCGAAGGCGAAGCCCGCTCCGAGAGCCGCGAAGGCGGCGAAGCTGCCCTAAGGGTCAGGCCTGGCCGAACGTCGTGCGCTGGCGGCCGAGGCCGTCGACCTCGATCTCCACAACATCCCCGGCCTTCAGGTAGGGGAAGTTGCCCGAGAGCGCGACGCCCTGCGGCGTGCCAGTGAGGATGAGGTCGCCGGGCTCGAGCGCGAGGTACTGGCTGAGGTGGTGCACGAGCACGTTCACGTCGAAGATCATGTCGGCCGAGGTCGAGTCCTGGCGCGGCTCGCCGTTGACCCAGCTGCGCAGGCGCACGTCGGACGGATCGAATTCGTCGGCGGTCACGAGCCACGGACCGAGCGGAGCGAAGCCGGGCGCGGCCTTGCCCTTGCTCCACTGACCTCCCGAGACCTTCTGCTGGAAGTCCCGCTCGGAGAGGTCGTTGGCGGTGAGGTATCCGGCGATGTGCGCCGCGGCAGCCTCCGGCGACTCGAGGTAGAGCGCGGGCTCGCCGATGACGACGCCGAGCTCGACCTCCCAGTCGGCGCGGGTGCTCGTGCGCGGGATGGCGACCTCGTCGAACGGGCCGACCACGGTGTTCGGCGGCTTCATGAACAGGATCGGGAACTCGGGCGGCGGGTTGCCCGACTCCGCGGCATGCGCGGCGTAGTTCTGTCCGATGCAGTAGATCGCGCCAGGACGCGCGATCGGCGAGCCGACGCGCAGCGACGTCGGCGTCGGCCAGCTCCGGCAGGTCGCCGCGCTCAGCCGCGGCACGGATGCGCTCGATCGCGCCGGTCGCGAACGCCGTCGGACCCAGGTCGGGCACGATGCCGCTGAGGTCGAAGGTGCCGGAGTCGGTGATGAGCACCGGCTTCTCGTGTCCTGGATCGCCCAGTCTGGCCAGCTTCATCGCGTGTTCACTCCGTCGGTTGGTGACGCATCAGATTCAGAAGCATCGTATGTCTCGAGGGGGCCGAGCAGATTCGTTGCGACCGCCGAGTGCACAGATTCGGTGTCACTCGGGTGGTAGATGCCCGCGAGCACGTCGCGCTGCAGGCGTGCGAGTTCGCTCGACGACCGGTAGCCGCCACCGCCCGGCAGATCGCATCGCGTGGTCGACGACCACGCGCGCCGCCTCGGTCGCACGGTGCTTCGCACCCGTGAGCAGGCGGAACCAGTCCGCGCCGTGGTCGATCAGCCCGTCCACGTCGGCGGCGAGCGCCTCGAGCTCGGGGCGCAGGCCGTCGAGGGCGAGCGCGGCATCCGCGATGCGCCAGCGGTGATCGGGATCCTGCGAGTACGGCAACCCGGTGCGCAGCGACGTGCGGCGCGCCGAGCGCCTCGACCGCGAGCTCGAGCGCGCGGTCGGCGATCCCGGCATAGACCGAGCCGATCAGCAGCAGGAAGTTCGCGAAGATGCCGAAGATGAACGGGTCGGTGTTCGGTCCGACGGGCAGGATGCGCGCGACGCGCTCCGTGGGCACGATCGCGCCGTCGAGCACGGTGGTGTGGCTCTGGGTGGCGCGCATGCCGAGGGTGTCCCAGTCGTCGAGGCTGCGCCATCCACTGCTCTCACGAGTGAGGAAGCCGTGGATGAGACGGGCACCGTCAGGATGCGCCGCGTCCTTCCCGAACACCCCGAGCCGCGTCCACGCCGGCGCCAGGACGTGAAGATCTTCGTGCCCGTGAACGCGTAGCCATTCGCGGCAGCGTCGCCGTCGACGGGCGTCGCGGTGGTGAGCGAGTCCCACAGCACGAGGTCGTTGCCCGGCTCGCTGTTGCCGAACGCGAACAGCTCGCCCGCAGCGGCTTCGTCGAGCACCCAGTCGAGCGAGTGGTCACCGCGGTCGCGCAGCACGCGCGCGACGCCGACCCAGACGAGGTGCATGTTGATGCCGAGCGCGGTCGCGGGCGCGTAGGCGGCGAGCAGCCGCTGGTCGCGGGCGGTCTCGAGCAGGCTGCGCGGGGCGAGGTATCCGGCGGCGCGAAGCTCGTCGAGGTCCTCCGTGAAGAACGTGTTCGTCGCGTCGTAGCCCGCGGCCCGCGAGCGGATGCGTTCGAGCATGGGCTGGGTGAGCACCGTCATGCTCTCAGGCTAGGCAGGCGCGTCACCAGCGTCGAGCAGCCCCTCGGCGGCGAGCTCCTCCCACAGCGCTTCGGGCACCGCGCCGTCGTACAGGTCGACGTTGCGCGCGACGTGCTCGGCGGTGCGCATGCCGATCGCGACGCTCGTGACCTGGGGGTGCCGCAGCGGGAACGCGATTGCCGCCTGCGGCAGGCTCACGCCGTGCCGCTCGGCGCGTCCGCGAGCGCGTTTGCGCGCGCGATCAGCTCGACGGGCGGCTCGGCGTAGTCGTAGTGCGCGTCCGCCCGCGGTCGCGGCGTCGCGAGCAACCCGGAGTTGAACACCCCGACTGCCACGATGCCCCGGCTGCCCGCCGCCTCGAACAGGCGATCCGCCCCACGCTGCTCGAGCAACGTGTAGCGGCCGGCGACCATCGCGAGGTCGATGTCGGTGCGCTCGAACAGTTCCGCGATGGCGGCAGCCGAGTTCGAGCCGATGCCGACGGCACCCACGACGCCCTCGTCGCGCAGCTCGATGAGCGTCTTTGCGCCAAGCTCGGCGGCGCCGTCGAGACCGGAGATGTCGGGATCGTGCAGGTACAGCACGTCGATGCGATCGGTGCGCAGTCGCTCGAGGCTCCCCTCGATGCGAGCGCAGGATGCCGTCACGGCTGAAGTCCCACTGCCGCGTGAGATCGCCAGGCACCTCGAAGATGTCGTCGTCGCGCTCGGTCGGCGTCGGGTTGGGCACGAGCAGCCGCCCGACCTTGGTCGAGATCACGACCTCGTCGCGCGGATACTCCGCGAGCGCCGCACCGAGCCGTCGCTCCGACAGCCCGAGGCCGTAGTGCGGTGCGGTGTCGAAGTAGCGGATGCCGCGCTCCCAGGCGGCCCGCACGGCGTGGTGCGACTCCTCATCCGTCGTGACGCGGAAGACGTTGCCCAGGGTCGAGGCACCGAACGAGAGCTCGGTCAGGCGGAGGCTGGTGCCGGGAAGTTCGCGACTGCGCATGGTTCTACTCTGCCCGAAGCCGCAGCTCTTGCACGCCGCCGTCGACCGAGAGGCTGATGCCGGTGGTCGACCCAGAGCGCGGGCTCGCGAGGTAGGCGACCGCGTCGGCGATCTCGTCGGGCGAGACGAGCCGGCCGTGGGGCTGGCGTGCCTCGAGCGCGACACGCTCGGCCTCTGGATCGGCCGCGGCACTGAGCAGGCGCTGCACCCATGGCGTGTCCGCGGTGCCGGGGCTGACCGCGTTGACCCGGATGCCCTGCCGAACGTGGTCCGCCGCCATCGCGCGCGTCATCGCGGCCACCGCGCCCTTCGAGGCGCTGTACAGCACGCGCGACGGGAGCCCGGCGGTCGCCACGATCGACGAGACGTTCACGATCGCGGCGTGCTCGGACTCGCGCAGGTGCGGCAGCGCGGCGCGCGTGACGCGCGCCATCCCGGTGACATTGATGTTGAGCACGCGCGCCCACTCGGCGTCGTCGTTCTCCTCGACCGTGCCCTGCGCGCCGATGCCGGCGTTGTTGATCACGATGTCGATGTGGCCGAACTCTGCGGCGACCTTCTCGACCGCTGCGCGCACCGACGCGTCGTCCGCGACATCGGCGACCACCGCGAACGACTCGCTGCTCGCGGTCGCGATGTCGAGGTCGAGCACGGCGACCCGCGCTCCGCCGGACAGCAATCGTCTGACCACTGCGGCGCCGATTCCGGATGCACCGCCCGTGACGATCGCGTTCAGCTCGTCGAATTCCGATGCCATGCCGCCTCCTTGGTTCATGATGTTCGCCTGTCCGTCGTCATGTTCATTGTCGAGCCTGCGCGAAGACGGTGCGCTGCCGTCCCAGCCCGTCGATCGTCCATCTCGACCACATCGCCCTCGACGAGGTACGGGAACCGGCCCGAGAGTGCCACGCCCTCTGGTGTTCCGGTGAGGATCAGGTCGCCTGGATCGAGCTGGAGGAACTGGCTCGAGGTACCAGATCAGGTAGTCGACGCCGAAGATGAGGTCGGCGGTGCTGGAGTCCTGCCGGGGCTCGCCGTTCACGAAGCTGCGGAGGCGCAGGTTCGCGGCATCCACCTCGTCGGGCGTCACCAGCCACGGTCCGACCGGCGTGAAGCCCGGTGACGCCTTGCCCTTGCTCCACTGGCCGCCGGAGAGCTCGAGCTGGAACTCGCGCTCCGACACGTCGTTGACCGTCACGTACCCAGCGATGTGCGCCGCGGCATCCGCCGGCGAGTCGAGGTAGAGCGCCGTCGTCCCGATCACGACGCCGAGCTCGACCTCCCAGTCGGTCTTGGCGCTCGCGCGCGGGATGTCGACGGCGTCGAACGGGCCGACCACCGTGTTCGGGGGCTTGAGGAACAGGATCGGGATCGTGGGCGGCGCCGAGCCGGACTCGGCCGCATGCGCCGCGTAGTTCATGCCGATGCAGTACACGGCGCCCGGCCGCGCGATCGGGGGTCCCGTGCGCAGGCGGTCGCGGGTTGCCGACCTCGGGCAGGCTGCCGGCGGCGACGGCCTCGGGGATCTCAGCCAGTGCGCCGGACGCGAGGGCCGCGCCATCCAGGTCGCCAACGATCGAGGAGATGTCGAACGTTCCATGATCGGTGACCACGACGGGCGTCTCCGAGCCGATGTCACCGAGTCGGGCGAGTCGCATGGGGCCTCCCTGCACTGCCGGTGGGTGGTGTCGAGTGAGCTCGCGACCCGGATAGTATATAGATCGGATGTTTGGCCTCGCGAAAGCAGCGCGCTCGCCACGGATATACCGGGCCGAAAGATAGGATCATCGCATGGCGGTGACCGACGAAGCGATCGTCAAGATCAAGGACATGATCATCTCGGGCGAGCTCGCTCCCGGCGATCGGCTTCCCCCGAGAAGGAGCTCAGCGAGCGCCTCGGGCTGTCCCGCAACTCGATGCGTGAGGCCGTGAAGGCGCTCGAAGTCATCCGTGTGCTCGACGTGCGGCGCGGCGACGGCACCTACGTCACGAGCCTCGAGCCGCGACTGCTGCTTGAGGCGATGACCTTCGTCGTCGACCTGCATGATGACAATTCCATCCTCGAGTTGTTCGCGGTCAGGAGGATCCTCGAGCCCGCCGCCGCCGAGCCTCGCCGCCGCCCGCATCACCGAGTTCGACGTCGCCGCGCTCCGCACCCAGATCGACTCGGTCGACGAGACCACGTCGGTCGAGGGACTGGTCGCGCACGACCTCGAGTTCCACGGCGCGATCGCCGACCTCGCCGGCAACAGCTACCTCGCCACGCTGATCGAGTCGCTCTGTCGAGCCGCACGGTTCGCGGCCGAGAGTCTGGCGCGGCCTCACCCAGGAGAACTCGATCAAGCGCACCCTCTCGGAGCACGCGGCGATCGTCGATGCCCTCGCCGCCGGCGACGCGGAGCTGGTCGAGGCCCTGAGCACCGTGCACATCTCCGGCGTCGAGCAGTGGCTGCGTGGCTTCAGCCCGACCTCCGACTGAGCACCAACGCGCGAGTCCGTCGCCGCACTCAGACCCGAGCCCGGAATTCGTACTCGGCGCGACTGGACTCGAGCATCTCGGCGCCGGAGCCCGCCGCGGTCGGCGGCCAGTAGCGTCCGTGCGTGCACGACGACCGGGGTGACGAAATGCTCATGCAGATGGTCGACGAACTCGATCACTCGATCGTCACGCGTGCCCGACAGCGCGACGAAGTCGAACATCGACAGGTGCTGCACGAGCTCGCACAGCCCGACGCCGCCGGCGTGCGGGCAGACCGGCACTCCGAACTTGTGGGCGAGCAGCATGATCGCGATGTTCTCGTTCACGCCTGCGACGCGCGTCGCGTCGATCTGGAGCACCTGGAGGGCATCCGCCTGCAGGAACTGCTTGAACATGACCCGGTTCGCGCCGTGCTCGCCGGTGGCGACGCGGATCGGCGCGACCCCGCGCGCGATCGCGGCGTGACCGAGCACGTCGTCGGGGCTGGTCGGCTCCTCGATCCAGGCGATGTCGAAGGGCGCGAGGTGCTGCATCCACTCGATGGCTTCGTCGACGTCCCAGCGCTGGTTCGCGTCGACGGCGATGCGGATGTCGGGCCCGACCGTGTCCCGCGCGATGCCGCACCCGGCGGATGTCGTCGGCCAGGTCCGCGCCGACCTTGAGCTTGATCTGTTCGAAGCCCTCAGCCACGGCCTCCCGGCAGAGCCGTGCGAGCTTCTCGTCGTCGTACCCGAGCCAGCCGGGCGTCGTGGTGTACGCGGGGTATCCGGTGGCGATCAGCTCGGCTTCGCGACCCGTCGCGTCCCGGCTCGGCGGCGCGGAAGATCGCGAGCGCCTCGTCGGGCGTGATCGCGTCGGTCAGGTAGCGGAAGTCGACGAGTTCGACGAGCTCCTCCGGCGACATCCGCGACAGCAGCTGCCAGACGGGCAGGTTCGCGCGCTTGGCCTTGAGGTCCCAGAGCGCGTTCACCACGGCGCCGATCGCCATGTGCATGACGCCCTTCTCCGGTCCGAGCCAGCGCAGCTGCGAGTCGTAGACGAGCTCGCGCCAGGTGTCGCCCATCGAGGCCAGGAGGCTTTCGACGTCGCGCCCGACGAGGTGCGCGCGCAGCGCGTCGATGCCCGCCTCCTGCACATCGTTGCCTCGGCCGATCGTGAACACGAAGCCGTGGCCCTCGAGACCGTCATCAGCGTCGGTGATCACGCGCACGTACGCCGCTGAATAGTCCGGATCGGGATTCATCGCATCGGAGCCGTCGAGCATCAGGGAGGTCGGGAACCTGATGTCGCTCGTTTCCAGTGCCGTTATCGTGCTCACCGATGTGCCTCCTTTGGGTGTGGGCGAGCTTAGACATCCGATGTCTGAGTGTCAAATGCGAGAGTTTGTTGCCGTGCGGCCCCGTATGCCGCCCATACCTCGGACCTTCTCGTATGCCGTACTGTCGGGCTATGAGCCCAGTGGCTGAACGGATGGTCAGCCTCGGCTTCGAGGACACGATCGATGCGATCGGAATCCCCGGCCTGACCGCGAATCTCGACCTGGTGAAGGCGACCGCACTCGCCATCACCATCGGTCGCGTGGACTGGACGGCGTTCCCGTGGGAGGGCCACGAGCAGGCCTCAGCACCCGTCGTCGTGGAGACGGGGCGCGACTACGTCGCGGAGACGATCGCCGCGATCGGGGCCGGCCGCAGGATCACCGCGGTGATCGACGTCATGGTCGAGCGCTGGATCACCCGCGACCCATCGATCGCCGGGATCGCGGTGGATGGCACGGCATCCACCGAGTTCGCGAGCCTGACCGCCGCTCACGGCTGGTGCCGGTGGGGGAGGCCGTGCTCGCGCTCGCCGAGGAGGCGTGCACGCGCTGGAGCGACGTCGGCGTCGTCGCGGCGATCGGACTCACCGAGCTGTTCTTCGACCGGTGGACGTTCGGCGACGACGACAAGGCGAGCTATCTCGCCCATTCCAAGAGCGCGGACTGGCCGCGCACGTACGCGAAGACGATCGACGAGGCGCATCCGTCGATCGGGGCGTGGCGTTCGGACGCCGTGACGCGGTTCGTCGCGAAGGTGGCCGCGGTCGCGGCATCCCACGGTTGCAAGGTGGATGTCGAGGTGCGAGCGCACTGGGATGGCCCGACCAACCAGGACGGCCAGGACTACACCGCCCTGCTCGGCGTCGCCGATCGGCTCGTGATCTGGGCGTACTTCGCCCTCGCCGGCAAGGAGCCCGCTGCGGTGGAGGCGCTCGTGCGCGGCCTGCCCGACGACGATCCAGCCAGGTTCGTGATCTCGATCGGGATGTGGGCGAAGGCGGTCGGCGACGAGCAGAAGGTCATCACCACCGCCCAGCTGCGGCGCGGCGTCGAGGCGTCGCTGCGAGGTGGGGCGGTGGCATCCACCGTCGTGCCGGCGAGCCTCATCGACCCGTCGCACTGGCGGGAGCTCCGCGTGCTGTGGAATCCGCCGCGCTAACCTGAGCGCATGCTGATCCGGCGGGCCGCCGCGGACGAAGCGCTCGTCGCCGCTGACCTCAGGCACTCTATGGGGGTGCCGTGAGCGCATCGCCGCCGACCCTCTACGACGTCGCCCGCGAGGCCGGCGTCTCGCTCGCGACCGCGAGCCGCACGCTCAACGGCAGCACTCGCCGGGTCAACGAGGAGTACCGCGTGAAGGTGCTCGCGGCGGCGGCGAAGCTCGGGTACGCCGCGAACCTGTCGGCGCAGGCGGTGGCGCGCGGTGCGTCATCCACGGTCTCACTGCTCGTGCGCGACATCGCCGACCCGTACTTCTCCTCGATCGCCGCCGGGGTCATGCGTGCCGCCGACGAGCGCGGGCTCGCCGTGACGATGGCCGTGACCGGACGCGATTCCGAACGGGAGCTCGCGCTCGTGCGCACGTTGCGCGCGCAGCGTCCGCGGGTGATCGTGCTCGCCGGCAGCCGGTTCGTCGACGATGAGCAGCGCGCGGCGCTGGTGGCCGAGCTCACGAGCTTCACCGACCAGGGCGGACGGGTCGTGCTCGTCAGCCAGCACGAGCTGCCGTTCCCGACGGTCACGCTCGACAACCGCGGCGGGTCGGCGGCGCTCGCGCACGAGCTCGTCGGGCTCGGGTACCGCGGGTTCGCGCTGCTGGCCGGTCCTGAAGGACTCGTGACGGCTCGCGACCGGGTCGAGGCGTTCACGGAGGCACTCGGTCAGCACGGCCTGCGTCCGGTGCGCGTCATCCACGGCGATTTCGGTCGGGATGCCGGACACGCCGCCGCGCTCGACCTCCCGCTCGACGGGCTCGACTGCGTCGTGGCGGTGAACGACGTGATGGCGATCGGTGCCCTGTCGGCGCTGCGCGATCGCGGGGTCACGGTTGGAGCGGGCGGGATCGGCGTCGCGGGCTTCGACGACATCCCGACCGCCCGGGATGTGACGCCCGCACTCACCACCGTGCACCTGCCGCTCGAGGCGGCGGGCGCCGCGGCGGTCGAGCTCGCGCTCGCCTCCGACGCGGATGCCGGGACGCGGATGCCGCGACCCAGCTGCCCGCGACCGTGGTGGTGCGCGACAGCACCCCGCGGCGCGCGTAGCCGCGGGTAGCCGCGGGTAGCGCTGGACAGTCGCTGAGCGGGGCTCGCCGCCCCCGCCCCGCGGAAGCCGCTTGCCGAATGCCGCCATCGCCGCTACTCTCGGGAAAGCGCATTCCCAGCGCATCGCGTCGGCCGGGCTAGCCGCGACCGGCGCGAGCACAGGGGAGCGCACCAGCACGCAGTCGCGAAGGAGCACCATGCCCGGCACCACGCCACCGTCCATCGGCATCATCATGAACGGCGTCTCGGGGCGCATGGGCTACCGGCAGCACCTGCTGCGCTCGATCCTCGCGATCCGCGAGCAGGGCGGGGTGCTGCTCTCCGACGGCTCGCGCGTGCAGGTCGAGCCGATGCTCGTCGGTCGGTCGCGAGGAGAAGCTGCGCCGAGCTCGCCGAGAAGCACGGCATCCAGCACTTCACGAACGACCTCGACGAGGCGCTCGGCGAACCCGGACTTCCCGATCTACGCCGACTTCCTGGTGACGCAGGCGCGGGTGGATGCCATCCGCAAGGCGATCGCCGCCGGCAAGCACATCTACACCGAGAAGCCGACCGCCGAGAGCTTCGCGGACGCACTCGACCTCGCGCGCCGCGCGCAGGACGCGGGCGTCAAGCACGGCGTCGTGCACGACAAGCTCTACCTGCCCGGCCTGCAGAAGCTCAAGCGGCTCATCGACTCCGGGTTCTTCGGCCGCATCCTCTCGGTGCGCGGCGAGTTCGGCTACTGGGTGTTCGAGGGCGACTGGCAGCCGGCCCAGCGCCCGAGCTGGAACTACCGCACCGAAGACGGCGGCGGCATCGTGAGCGACATGTTCGCGCACTGGAACTACGTGATCGAGAACCTGTTCGGGCGCATCGAGAGCGTCTACGCGGTGGCCGTCACGCACATCCCCGAGCGCTGGGACGAGCAGGGCGAGCGGTACACCGCGACCGCCGACGACGCCGCGTACGGCATCTTCGAGCTCGAGAACGGCACGGTCGTGCAGCTCAACTCGAGCTGGGCGGTGCGCGTGCACCGCAAGGAGCTCGTCGAGTTCCAGGTGGATGGCACGCTCGGCTCGGCCGTCGTCGGCCTGTTCGGCTGCGAGATCCAGCCCCGCAACGCGACCCCGAAGCCCGTGTGGAACCCCGACCTGCAGGAGACCCACGACTACTTCGCGGACTGGATCGAGGTGCCCGACCAACGACGTCTTCGAGAACGGGTTCAAGGTGCAGTGGGAGCAGTTCCTGCGGCACGTGCTCGAGGATGCCCCATACGACTACGACCTGCTCGCCGGCGCCCGCGGGGTGCGACTGAGCGAGGAGGGGCTGCGCTCGTCGCGCGAGGGGCGGCGCATCGACCTGCCCGCGGTCACGCTCTGATGACCGACCTGACGCTGGTCGGTGCCGAACGGCGGCGTCACGACCGTCGCGCTGTCGGCCGCGCCCGCGTTCGCGAAGCCCGCGACCCCGCTCGACCTCGCGGGTCGCCTATGCGGCCGCGCACGTCGTGCCGCGCACGACCGCCGAGAACGTGCCCGGCGCACCCGCCGACATCGACTGGGATGCGACCCTCGCGTTCCGCCACCACGTCTGGTCGTGGGGCCTCGGCGTCGCCGACGCGATGGACACCGCGCAGCGCAACATGGGGCTGGACTGGGCGGCGTGCACCGAGCTCATCCGCCGGAGCGCGGCCGAGGCCGCGACCGTGGGAGGTGCGCTCGTCGTCGGCGTCAACACCGACCACGTGACCGACGCGGCGATCTCGCTCGACGCGGTGATCGCGGCGTACCTCGAGCAGCTGGAGGTGGCCGAGGATGCCGGAGCCGGCGTCGTCCTCATGGCGAGCCGTCACCTGGCGCGGGCCGCGACCTCGGCGGCGGACTACGAGCGCGTGTACCGCGAGGTGCTGAGCCGGGCATCCACGCCCGTCGTGCTGCACTGGCTCGGTGAGGCGTTCGACGCGAACCTCGCCGGGTACTTCGGCAGCGGCGACGTCGCCGCGGCGAGCGACACCGTCATCCGCATCATCGAGGACAACGTCGCGCAAGGTGCGCGGCATCAAGATGTCGCTGCTGGATGCCGCGGCCGAGATCGCCGTGCGCCGCCGCCTGCCCGAGGGCGCGACCCTCTTCACCGGCGACGACTTCAACTACGTGTCGCTCATCGAAGGGGACGACGCTCGGCCACTCGGATGCCCTGCTCGGCGCGTTCGCGGCGGTCGCGCCGAACGCGTCCGCGGCCATCCAGGCGCTCGACCGCGGCGACGTCGACGAGTACCGCCGCATCCTCGGTCCGACCGAGGCGCTCTCGCGGCAGGTGTTCGCTGCGCCGACCCAGTTCTACAAGACGGGCGTGGCGTTCCTCGCGTGGCTCAACGGGCACCAGAGCGCATTCCAGATGGTGGGCGGGCTGCACTCGGCACGCAGCATCCCGCACCTGTCGGAGATCGTGCGCCTCGCCAACGATGCGGGGGCACTGGAGCGACCGGAGCTCGCGGCCGAGCGGTGGCACGGACTGCTCGAGCTGAACGGAATCACTCGATGAGCGCCGAGCGCTTCTCGCTCAACCAGGCGTCGATCAAGCACGCCGGTATGGAGGACGCCGTGCGCGTGATCGCCGGCGCCGGCATCCCCGCGATCGGCGCGTGGCGCGAGCCGGTCGCCGAGTTCGGGCTCGAGCGCAGCGCGGCGCTGATCCGCGACGCGGGCCTGCGCGTGTCGTCGCTGTGCCGCGGCGGCTTCTTCACGGTCGAGGAGGGGCCGAGGCGACGAGCCGCGATCGACGACAACCGCGCGGCGATCGCCGAGGCGCACGCGCTCGGGGCGCCGACGCTCGTGCTCGTGGTGGGCGGGCTGCCGGAGGGTTCGCGAGATCTCGTGGGCGCGCGGTCCAGGGTCGCTGACGCGATCGGGGAGCTCGTGCCTGAGGCGCTCGACGCGGGCGTTTCGCTCGGCATCGAGGCGCTGCATCCCATGTACGCAGCCGATCGCGCGGTCGTGAACTCGCTGCGGCAGGCACTCGATCTCGCGGCGCCGTTCCCGTCTCGAGGCGGTCGGCGTCGTCGTCGACACGTTCCACCTCTGGTGGGACGCCGACCTCGAGTCCCAGATCGCTCGCGCCGGTGCCGAGGGTCGCATCGTGTCGTACCAGGTGTGCGACTGGCTCACGCCGATCGCCGCCGACCCACTGCTGAGCCGCGGCTACCCCGGCGACGGACACATCGACTTCGAGGCGTTCACCAGACTCGTGGATGCCGCGGGCTGGACCGGCGACATCGAGTGCGAGATCTTCCACGCCGACGTGTGGGCCGCGCCGTTCGAGGATGTCGCGCGCACGGCTCGCGCCCGCTACGAGCAACTCGTCGAGCCGTACGCCTGAAGCGCCCAGCGGCCGTCTGCGAGACTGGACCCATGGTCGAGACGCTCCGCAAACAATGGTGGGGCGTCGCGATTCCGATCGTCGGGGTCGTCGTCCTGATGGTCACGTGGAACGTCAAGGACCTCCCGCTCTGGGCCGTGCTCATCGTCGGCGCGGTGCTTGCTGCCGCCGTGCTCGTCGCCGTGCACCACGCCGAGGTGATCGCCCACCGGGTTGGCGAGCCGTATGGATCGCTCGTGCTCGCGGTGGCCGTGACCGTGATCGAGGTCGGCCTCATCCTCACCCTCGTGCTCGCGGGAGGTGAGGGCACCGCCTCGCTCGCACGCGACACGGTCTTCGCCGCCGTGATGATCACCACGAACGGCGTCGTGGGTCTGTCGCTGTTCGCCGGCTCGATCAAGCACGGCATCGTGCGCTTCAACCGCGAGGGTGCGGGTGCGCTGCTCGCGGCGGTCGTGACCCTCGCCGTCCTGTGCTTCGTGCTGCCGGTCGTGACCACCGGTGGTGGTGAGAACCAGTTCACCCGGCCCCAGCTCATCTTCGCCGCCGTGATCTCGCTCGCGGTCTACGTGCTCGTGGTGACCACCCAGACCCTGCGCCACCGCGACTTCTTCCTCCCCGTGCCAACCGGTCGGGACTCCGCCACCCTCAAGACCGACGACGGCGACGATGAGGACGAGGCGCACGCCGAACCGCCGACCAACAGCTCCGCCGTGCTCAGCCTCGTGATGCTGCTCGTGTCGCTCGTGGCCGTGGTCGGGCTCGCCAAGATCGCGTCACCGTCGATCGAGGCCGGGCTCGCGAGTGCGGGCATCCCGCAGACCTTCCTCGGTGTCGTGATTGCGCTGCTCGTGCTGCTGCCGGAGTCGATCGCGGCCGTGCGCGCGGCATCCCGCAATCGGCTGCAGACGAGCCTCAACCTCGCCTACGGGTCGGCGCTCGCGAGCATCGGGCTCACGATCCCGACCATCGCGATCGCGTCGCTGTTCCTCGTCGGACCGGTGCTGCTCGGCCTCGGGGGCACGCAGATCGTGCTCCTGCTGCTCACCGCGATCGTGAGCACGATCACGATCGGAATGGGCCGCTCGACGCGACTCCAGGGCGGCGTGCACCTCGCGATCTTCGCGGCGTACATCTTCCTGTCGATCGAGCCCTAGCGCGCTGAGCTACGAGCGAGCTCCTCGGCGATCGCCTCGATGCCCGCCTCGACCTCGGCGAACGAGGTGGAGAGTGGCGACATCCCGAGCCTGATGCCGGTCGGCCGCCGGAAGTCGGGGATGACGCCGCGTGCCCACAAGCGCGGCATGAGCGCCTCGAACTGCGGGTGGTCGATCGTGATGTGACTGCCCCGGAGCGCGGGGTCCCGCGGTGTGGACAGCACCGCGGAGGGGAGCAGCTCGTCGACGAGTTCGATCCCGAAGCCCGTGAGCGCGACCGACTTCGCGCGCACCGCGGCGATGCCCGCGCCGAGCGCTCCGACCTCGTCGATGAGCGCGATCATGTCGCGCATCGCCTGCATGCCGATGATCGGCGGGGTGCCGCTCAACCAGCCCGTGATGCCGGGTGCGGGCACATAGTCCGAGCCCATCTCGAACGGCGCAGACGACCCGAGCCAGCCGTGGATCGGCTGCCGCAGCTCCTCCTGATGGCGCGCCGCGACGTACGCGAACGCCGGGGCTCCCGGTCCGCCGCAGAGGTACTTGTACCCGCAGCCGACCGCGAGGTCGACCTGCCACGCGTCGAGCTGCGCGGGAACGACGCCGGCCGAATGACTCAGGTCCCAGATCGCCAGCGCCCCTGCGTCGTGGGCGAGGGCCGTGAGCGCGGGCACCTCGGCGAGGAATCCTGAGCGGTACGCGACGTGGTTGAGCAGCACGAGCGCGGTGCGGTCGGAGAGCGCGTCGGCGAGCAGGTCCGCGGTGACGCCGGCGGAAGGCTCCGTCTCGATCCAGCGCACCGTCAGTCCGCGGTCGGCGGCGATGCCTTCGAGCACGTAGCGGTCGGTCGGGAAGCTGTCGCGATCGATGACCACCTCGTCGCGACCCGGTCGGGCGTCGATCGCCGCTCGGATCGCCTTGTAGAGCAGCACGGTCGTCGAGTCCCCGATCGCGACCTGGCCTGGAGCGGCGCCGAGGCAGACCCGCCCGAGCTCGTCGCCGACGGTGAGCGGGAGCTCGAGCCATCCATCGTCCCAACCGCGGATCAGCCGGTCGCCCCACTCGCGCTGCAGCATCGTGGCGATGCGATCGATGGATGCCGTCAGCGGCCTCCCCAGCGAATTGCCGTCGAGATACGCCACCAGCCCCTCGCTCGCGGCGAACCGGTCGCGCAGGGTCGCGAGCGGATCCGCGGCGTCCAGCTCGGCGGAGGAGGTCACGCAATCACACGGCTCACGGCGTGCGGCTACTTGGGCGGGTATCCCACGAACGTGCGCGCGGCGTCGATGGTCTCGAGCTGCGCAACCGTCGTCGAGAGCGGGTGCTCTGGCGCCTCCGTGAGCCCGTCCGCGATGTGCTGTGCGACGGCCGCGGCCTGCCAGCACAGGCCGTCGCGCCACTGGAACCCCGTCTCATCCACGAATTCGAGGGATGACCCGCCGGCCGAAAGCGTGAACCCGCCGGGGCCGATGAACAGCGGATGCACGTCGATGCGCGCCTCACTGCCCGCGATCACGCCGCGACCGCCGGTGTCGGCGAGCAGGGAGACGTTGAGCTGGGCGTGTGCGCCGCCCTCGTGCTCGAGGCCGACCGACACCTGCTGGTCGACGCCCGTTGACGCGAGATCGCCGAAGGCGTGCACGGCGGATGGCGCTCCGAGCGCGAACTGCGCGAACCACACCGGATAGACGCCGAGATCGAGCAGCCCGCCGCCGCCGAGCGCGGGGTTGAACATGCGCCCCTCCGGGTTGAACTCGGCGCGAAATCCCAGGTCGGCAAGCACCACCTCGGGCTTGCCGATCGCGCCGTCGTCGAGCAGCTGCTTGATCACGGTGAACTTGGGCAGGAATCTGGACCACATTGCTTCCATCGCGAAGACACCGGCCGCGCGCGCGGCATCCACGATGTCCCGCGCCTCGCGCGCGCTCAGCGCGATCGGCTTCTCGCACAGCACGTGCTTGCCGGCCGCGATCGCGAGCAGGGCGTGCTCACGGTGCTCGCTGTGCGGTGAGCCGACATAGACGATGTCGACCTCGGGGTCGGCGACGACCTCCTCGTAGCTGCCGTACGCGCGATCGACGCCGAGCTTCGATGCGAACGCCTGCGCACGGTCGAGCGATCGCGAACCGACCGCAACGGCGCGCTGGTCGCTCTGCTCATGGATCGAGGTGACGAAGTCGTTCGCGATCTGCCCTGGGCCGACGATGCCCCAGCGCAGGGTTGGGCCGCCGCGCAGCGGAGTGTTGGTGGGAGCGGGGAGCGTGGTGGGGAAAGCCATACCCTCGAACCTATCGCGACGGGGTGCACCTCGCCGCCGAGGCGTCAGTTCGCCGCAGTCTCCACCTCCTCGGCATAGTCGACCGCGAACTCCGGCGACGGCTCAATCGGCGTGATCACGTCGATGAGCACGCCGTTGGGATCGCTCGTGATGAAGTGGCGTTGCCCGAACGCCTCGTCGCGCAGCGCGAGCTGGATCGGAAGGCCAGCCGACGTGAACTGCTCGTAGGCGGCATCCACGTCGGCCACCTCGAAGTTCAGCAGCAGGCCACCGACCGCGCCCCGGGCGGACGCGGGGATCGTCTCGTGCGATCCGTCGACCACCGCGAGGGTGACCCGCGCGTCACTCCCGCGTTGCAGGTGCGCGTACCAGTCGTTCTCGAACAGCGGGCGGAAGTCGAAGTGGGTGCGGTAGAACGCGACCGTGCTCGGCAGGTCGTTGCTCATGATCACCGGGTAGTAGCTCGTGATGTCCATCGTTGGCTCCCTTGCTCTGGATTGGGTTGACCCGGCCACGATACACATACATACTGTATGTATGTCAACCGACGCCCGCGTGAGCAACGTCGAGCGGAGCCGCGTGACCCGTGAAGCACTGGTGGCGGCGGCGAGGGGCAGCTTTGGCGACATCGGCTACGAGGCGACCTCGACGCCTGCGGTCGCGAAGACCGCGGGCGTCACCCGCGGTGCGCTCTACCACCACTTCGCCGACAAGCGGGCGCTGCTCCATGCCGTGGTGGAGAGCGAGGGTCGAGCGATCGGCGAGGCCGTCGAGCGCGCGACTGCGCACCTCGGCGACCCGCGTGAGGCTCTCATCGCCGGCAGTGTTGCCTACCTTGAGGCCATGAGCGTGTCGGGGCGCAGCCGACTCCTCCTGATCGATGGGCCGGCTGTGCTCGGCGCGGACGAGACCGAGGAGCTGGACCGATCGGCCGATTCGCTGAGGGCTGGTCTGCGCGCCGTTCCGGGGATCCCCGATCCTGACACCGCGGCGTTGCTGCTCTCAGCCGCCTTCGATCGTGCCGCGCTCGAGATCACGCGCGGCGCTGATGCCGACGTGATCCGCGACGCCATGCTGTGGCTCGTTCGCCGCGCGATCGACTGAGGTCAGCGTGCAGCCGAGCCGAACTCCCGCAGCACCGCTTCGAGCTGCTCGACCGCCCAATCGAGGTCTTCGGCCTCGACCACGATGGGCGGCGCGAGCCGGATCGTCGAACCGTGCGTGTCCTTCGCGAGCACGCCGCGCGCCATGAGCGCTTCGCACACCTCGCGGCCGGTCGCGAGCGACGGGTCGATGTCCACGCCAGCCCAGAGGCCGGCTCCTCGCACCGCGGTCACGCCCTGGCCGATGAGACGCTCGAGCCCCGCGTGCAGTCGGGCGCCCAGCATCCTCGCCCGCTCCTGCGGTTCGCCCGACTCGAGCATGCGCACGACGGCAAGACCAATGGATGCCGCGAGCGGATTGCCCCCGAACGTCGACCCGTGCTCGCCCGCACGCAGCACTCCCAGCACATCCTTGTTGCCAACGACCGCGCTCACCGGCACGATGCCGCCGCCGAGCGCCTTGCCGAGCAGGTACAGGTCGGGCACGACGCCGACGAGGTCGCACGCGAACGTCGAGCCCGTACGGCCGAGGCCGGTCTGGATCTCGTCCGCGATCATGAGAACCTGCCGGCGGCGCGTGACGTCGCGGACCGCCGGCAGGTAGTCGGATGGCGGCACGATGATGCCGGCCTCGCCCTGGATCGGCTCGAGCAGCACCGCGACGGTGTCGTCGTCGATCGCCGCCTCGAGCGCTTCGA
Organism: uncultured Actinomycetota bacterium; assembly: GCA_963790235.1. Taxonomy (GTDB): domain Bacteria; phylum Actinomycetota; class Actinomycetes; order Actinomycetales; family Microbacteriaceae; genus Rhodoglobus. Next base: position 22,560 of record CAWBNZ010000002.1, on the reverse strand, counting down.
TGTCGCCGTAGGGCACGGTGACGAAGCCCGGCGTGTACGGACCGAAGTCCGCGCGCGCCTGCTCGTCGTCGGAGAAGCTGATGATCGTCGTGGTGCGGCCGTGGAAGTTGCCCGCCATCACGATGATCTTCGCTCGGCCGTCCGGCACGCCCTTCACGCGGTAGCCCCACGCGCGGGCGACCTTGACCGCGGACTCGACGGCCTCGGCGCCCGTGTTCATCGGCAGCACCATGTCTTTGCCGGCGAGCGCCGCGAGCGCCTCGGCGAACGGTCCGAGCCGGTCGTTGTGGAACGCGCGGCTCGTGAGCGTGATGCGGTCGAGCTGCTCCTGCGCCGCAGCGACGAGGCGTCGGATTGCCGTGACCGAAGTTCACCGCGGAGTAGGCGGCGAGGCAGTCGAGGTACCGCTTGCCGTCGACATCCGTGACCCAGGCGCCCTCACCTGTGGCGACGACCACCTGGCAGCGGGTGGTAGTTGTGAGTGAGGTGCTCGTCTTCGACTGCGATCATCGTGCTGGTCGCAGCCGATGGCCCGGAGGTCTCGTTGCGGCTCGAGACACCCACGCCTGAAGAACTCGTCGTCATCGGCGCAGCTCCAGCGTGCAGCACTTCACTCCGCCGCCGCCGAGCAGCAGTTCGGAGAGGTCGACGCCGATCGGGTTGTAGCCGCGCTCGCGGAGCTGGCGCTCGAAGTCCTTCGCGCGGGAGGCGATGACGACGTTGTAGCCGTCGCTGAAGGAGTTGAGGCCGAGGACGGCCGCGTCATCCTCGGTGACGACGATGGCGTCGGGGAAGAGCTCGTTGATCTTCTGCGAGGGAGGGCTCGTCGAACGCGCTCGGCAGGTACGCGATGTTCGCGTGCCCGTTGACCGCGACCGGGTCGAGCACGGCGATCGCGGTGTCGAGGTGGTAGAAGCTCGGGTTGATCGAGCTGCAGCGAGACGACCTCGCGGCCGTAGATGCCCGCGAGCTCCTCGTGGCTCTTCGAGTCGGTGCGGAAGCCCATGCCCGCGAGGATGCGGTCACCGACGAGCAGGAAGTCGCCCTCGCCCTCGTTGACCTCGGCGGGTTCGCGCACGTCGAAGCCGTGGTCGCGGAACCAGTCCATGTACGCGGGACCCTCGGGCTGGCGCTCCGGGTAGGTGAAGCTTCGCGCCGTAGGCGATGCCGTCGAGCACGAAGCCGCCGTTCGCGGCGTAGACCATGTCGGGCAGCCCGGCGATCGGGTCGATGAGGTGCACGTCGAAACCGAGGTCGAGGTAGGTCTGGTAGAGCACGTCCCACTGGCGAACCGCGAGGCTCGTGTCGGTCGGTTCCTCCGGGTGCATCCAGGGGTTGATGCGGTAGCTGACGGTGAAGTGCGTGGGTCGGCACATGAGCACGGTGCGCTTCGTGGGCACACGGCGGGTGCCCGCGGTGGTCGGTTCCGTGATGGTCATGCTCCAAGTGTTTCACGCACCTATCCGCAATGTCCGGGCGTACAGCGCACTGAACGTGCGTCTGGGTCTGGCCCCGCGCACTATTCCTCCATAGGGTTATCTGATGGACAGTCTCGACTACGGCATCATCGACCTCCTCCGGCTCAACGCGCGGGCGGGGTACGGCGACATCGGCGACGTCGTCGGACTCTCGGCGTCCGCCGTGAAGCGGCGCGTGGACCGGCTCGTCGCCGACGGTGTGATCCGTGGGTTCACGATCAAGGTCGACCCTGCGGTCGACGGACTCGCCACCGAGGCGTACGTCGAGCTGTTCTGCCGGGGCACCGTCGCTCCCGAGGAGCTGAAGCGCATCCTCTCCGCCGTACCCGAGGTGGTGGACGCCGGCACCGTGACCGGTTCGGCGGATGCGATCGTGCACATGCGTTCGCGCGACATCCCGAGCCTCGAACTCGCCCTCGAGAAGGTGCGGATCGCACCCAACGTCGACCACACCCGCAGTGCGATCGTGCTCTCGCGGCTCATCCACCGGACGATCGAGTGACTGACCCGATCAACGACACCGGTTCGGCCGGCGAGGAGGGCGCGGCAGCCCATCCCGTCGGCTGGCGTCGCTCGCCCACCTCGAGCGTCGTGCAGTTCGTCGTCGACCCCGAGGGTGAGCACCCGCCGTTCGAGCAGCTCAAGGCCCAGGTGATCGGCGGCATCGCGTCGGGCGAACTCATCGCGGGCACCAAACTGCCGACCGTGCGTGCGCTCGCGACCGAGCTCGGCATCGCTCCGAACACCGTCGCGCGCGCCTACCGCGAACTCGAGGCCGACGGACTCATCGAGACCCGTGGCCGCAACGGCACCGTCATCAAAGCTGCAGCCGGGGATGCCGCCGCGCTCGCCCAACTCGCCGCCCAGGAGTACGCGGCGCGCGTGCGGGAGCTCGGCGTCGAGGCGTCGGCGGCGCTGGAGTACGTGCGGACGGCGCTGAAGTAGCGCGCTGCTGCTAGTGCCCCGTGTGATCTGAGTCGTTGCCGGCATCGCCGGCGAGCGCGTCGATCTCGGCGAGGTCGTCCGCGGTGAGCTCGAAATCGAACACGTCGAGGTTCTGCGCCATGCGCTCGCGGTCACCCGACTTCGGGATCGCGACGAGCCCGAGCTGCAGATGCCAGCGCGTCATGACCTGCGCGGGAGTCTTGCCGTATCGCGCGCCGACCCCCATGAGCACGGGGTCGGTGAACAGCGCGGAGCCTCCCCCGCCGAACGGGCTGTACGACTCCGTGACGATGCCGTGCGCGTCGTGGTAGGCCCGCTGTTCGAGCCGCACGACGTTCGGGCTCAGCTGGATCTGGTTGACCGCGGGCACCGTGAGGCCCTCCGCGGCGAGCCGATCGAGGTGCTCCGGCTTGAAGTTGGAGACGCCGATCGAGCGCACGAGCCCCTCCTCCTTGAGCTGCTCGAAGGTCTTCCACGTCGAGACGAACTGGTCCTCCCACGGCCTTGGCCAGTGGATGAGCAGCAGGTCGACGTAGTCGAACTCCAGGCGCTGCAGGCTGTCGGCCAGTCCCGCGATCGCACGATCCTCGCCCTGGAACTCGCCGTCGAGCTTCGTCGTGACGAAGAACTCCTCGCGCGGAATGCCCGTGCGGCGGATGCCGTCGCCGACGCCCACCTCGTTGCCGTAGCGCATCGCGGAGTCGATGTGGCGATATCCGAGCTCGGCGGCGGTCACGATCGCGTCGGCGACCTGCGCGTCGTTGAGCGGCCACGTGCCGAGCCCGATCTGCGGGATCGAGTGGCCGTCGTTGAGTGGGAGGGACGGGGATGGATGCGGGGAGAGGTCACGACCTCCAACCTACTGGCCGCGAGCCAGCTGACCGCCGGGCGCGAGCGTCGACGGCGGCATCCGGGCCAGCATCAGCTCGCTGGGGCAAGGACGCAGGACGGAATCCGGGTCGACGACGCCGACGCGTGGAGGCGCCGACGACGAGATCCGGGCCGAAACGCCAGATCTCGGGCCTGCGCGCCGGCCCGGATTCGACGGGACGGCGCCGCGTTCCGGATCGGAGCCAGCGGCGGCGCGAGCCGGCTCACACGGGAAGTTCGAGCATCGCGCGGTCCGGGTTGCCGAACCGGTGCGCCGTGATCGAGACGCTCTGCTCGCGCAGGAACGGCAGGAGCTCGACTCGGCCCGACGTCGTGACGGGGCCCGACCAGATCGCGACATCCGGGTTGCCGCCGAGCACGGCGGAGAGACCGGCCGGGTCGCCGCCGACGAGGCGCACGCGGTCGGTCGTCAGCTCGCCGGCCTGGGCTCGGGCGAAGAAGCGCGCGTCCGACTCGATGATGACCCCGCGCACTCGCACGAGCGGCGCGAAGCCCTCGAACGACTCCACGCAGGGAGGTGGGAAGCGGCACCGACGAGCTGAGGTGCACCGTCGATCCCGCGCGCGCCGCCGCCGCGAGCAGCCGCACCAGGTGCGCCGCGGGCTCGCCGTCGGAGAGTCTGATCGTCACGGGTGTCGGCCGGTACCGGAAGATGTTGCGCTCGACCCCGAGCGCCGAGATGTCGCGGCTCACGCCGTACTCCTGCGCCCAGGCCTCCTGGTCGCTGTGCGCGGCACGGCGCACGCGATCGAACTCGGGGAAGTCCATGCCGGCCTGGCCGAGCGTGACCACGCTCTCGACCGCCTCCGAGAGACCGTCGAGCACGAGGTTCTCCTTCGCGCGGTTCTCCACGGGCTGCCAGCGCCCGAGGCTCGCGAGGTAGTTCGGCCCACCAGCCTTGGCCGACGTGCCGACGCTCGAGCGCTTCCATCCGCCGAACGGCTGCCGGCGCACGATGGCTCCGGTGATCCCGCGGTTCACGTACAGGTTTCCGGCGCGCACGGTATCGAGCCAGTGCGCCACCTCGTTCGGATCGAGGGAGTGGATGCCGGCGGTCAACCCGTATGGCACGGCATCCTGCAGCGCGATCGCAGCATCGAGGGTAGGAGCCGTCATGACGCCGAGCACGGGACCGAAGTACTCCGTGAGGTGGAACTCGCTGCCCGCCGCGACGCCGTCGCGCACGCCAGGAGACCACAGCCGCCCGGTCTCGTCGAGCGCCCGCGGCTGCAGCAGCCACGTCTCGCCCTCGTCGAGCGTGGTGAGCGCCTTCAGCAGCTTGCCGTGCGCCGGCTCGATGATCGGACCCATCTGGCTGGATGCCGCCTGCGGCCAGCCCACGCGCAGCGTGCGCACCGCATCCTCGAGCTGCCGGCGGAACCGCTCGCTCTTCGCAACCGACCCGACGAGGATCACGAGGGATGCCGCGGAGCACTTCTGCCCCGCATGCCCGAACGCGCTGCGCACCACGTCGGCCACCGCGAGGTCGAGGTCGGCGCTCGGCGTGACGATGATCGCGTTCTTGCCGCTCGTCTCGGCGACGATCGGCAGATCGTGGCGCCACGAGCGGAACAGCGCCGCCGTCTCCCACGCGCCGGTGAGGATGACGCGGTCGACCGCCGGATGCGCGACGAGCTGCCTGCCCAGATCGCTGCGCGCCTTGCCTCCTCGATGTCGACGAGCACGAGCAGCTCGCGTGGCACCCCGGCCTCCCAGAGCGCCTCGACCATCACGGCGCCCGAGCGCTTCGCCTGCGGAGCGGGCTTGATGATCACGGCGCTGCCCGCGGCGAGCGCCGCGAGCACGGATCCTGCGGGAATCGCGACCGGGAAGTTCCACGGGGGCATGACGACCGTGAGCTTCGGCGGTACGAAGGTCGCGCCATCCACGCCGTCGAGCTGGAGCGCGGATTCGGCGTAGTAGTACGCGAAGTCGACGGCCTCGCTGACCTCGACGTCGCCTTCGGCGATCGTCTTGCCGGTCTCGCTCGCCATGACCTCGATCAGTCGCCCGCGGAACGCCGCGAGCACGTCGCCAGCGTCGTGCAGCACCCGGGCACGCTCAGCCGCGGGCCGCGCACCCCATTCGGCTCCGGCTGCTGCAGCGTGCTGGATGAGCTGCTCGAGCTGTGCGGCCTCCGTCACGCGAGCGAGCTCGATCGTGCCGATGCCGAGCCGGGAGTCGCGGCTGCGTTCGAGCATCCGCGCGCCCCAGACCCGGTTGACGTGGATCGATGGGTCAGTGTCGGGCTCGTTCGCGAACGCGTGGATCGCGCGAGCCGCGGTCACCCCGCGATCCTGCACCCGGTTCGGGTGCGGCGCAGCATCCGCCGAGTTGAGTGCGGCGAGCGACGCGAGGAAGCGGTCGGACTCGCGTTCGAAGATCCGATCGCTCGTCGCGAGCTCGAACACACCAGACATGAAGTTGTCGGTCGACGCGTTCTCCTCGAGCCGGCGGATGAGGTAGCTGATCGCCGAATCGAACTCGCTCGGCTGCACGACCGGCGTGTAGAGCAGCAGGCCGCCCACGTCGCGCTTGACGGCCTCGGCCTGCCCGGTCGCCATGCCGAGCAGCATCTCGAAGTCGACCCGCGCCTCGACCCGGCGGCGCTTGGCCAGCAGCCACGCGAACGCGAGGTCGAACAGGTTGTGTCCGGCGACGCCGATCCGCACGGCATCGGTGCGGCTCGGGCACGAACGCCCAGTCGAGCACGCGCTTGTAGTTCGTGTCGGTCTCGACCTTCGTGTCGTAGGTGGCGAGCGGCCAGTGGTGCAGCGTGGCATCCACGTGCTCCATCGCGAGGTTCGCGCCCTTGACGACGCGCACCTTGATGCCAGCGCCACCCGGCGGCGCGGCGTGCGATCGCCCACTCGGTGAGGCGCTGCAGCGCGCCGAGCGCGTCGGGCAGGTAGGTCTGCAGCACGATGCCGGCCTCGAGGTTCTTGAGCGCTCGGCTGCTCGAGCAGCCGGGTGAACACCGCCATCGTCAGATCGAGGTCGCGGTACTCCTCCATGTCGAGGTTGATGAACTTCGTCGTCGGCGACGCGGCCGCGTACTCGTACAGCGGAGTGAGCCGCTCCACGACGGTCGCGACCATGTCGTCGAACGCCCACATCGAGAGCTGGCTCGCGACGTTCGACACCTTGATCGAGACGTAGTCGACGTCATCGCGCTCGAGCAGTTCGCGCGTGCCCGCGAGCCGGTGGGCGGCTTCCTCGTCGCCGAGCACCGCCTCGCCGAGCAGGTTGATGTTGAGCCGGATGCCGCGGCCCCGCAGCTTCGCGAGCGACTTGCCGAGCTGGGCCGGGGTCGCATCGATCACGAGGTGCCCGACCATGCGACGGAGCACCCAGCGCGCGATCGGCACGACCGGCCACGGCAGCAGCACCGCGACCGTTGCCGCCGACGAAGATCGCGAACCGCAGGTACCAGGGCAGGAAGCTCGGGATGGCGTGGGTCAGCTTCTCGAGGTTGCGCCCGGCGACCCGCAGGTCTTCCGGGCGCACCACGCCATCCACGAAGCCGAGCGCGAAGTCGAGCCCGAGCGGATCGGAGAGCAGCCCGGCGAGGCGCTTCGCACTGGGGTCGGCCGGGGCATCCATGCTCTCGACGAGCCAACGGCGCACGGTCGTGATCGTCTCGTCGGCGAGGTCGGCGAGGCGCACGGGTGACTCCGACTCGGGCGAGAGCATGTGCTCCAGCGTAATCGCCGTGGTTCGGCGGGGTTCGCTGTTGCGCGCACGACTCTTGCGTCACCCCGGGGCACTGCGGCAAGGTCGTGCGCGCTCGCGCGCATTCGAGCGCACGCGCGACCTACGCCGCTTCGTACTCCTCGACCTTCACGTCGCGCACGCCGTGCAGCGCCGTGGTCCACGAGAGCAGCTGGTCGAGCATCGTGTTCGCCGACTGCGATGTGGCTCTCGGCCGGCGCGAACGTCGTGAACTGCTCCCAGTCGGTGAACAGCGAGAACGCGACCTGCTGGCGCACGTCGGCCATCTGCAGCTCGCCGACGATCTGGCGCAGGTGCTCGACGGCGCGCTGGCCGCTCGCGGCGGCGCCGTAGCTCACGAAGCCGACGGCCTTGTTGTTCCACTCGGCGTACAGGTAGTCGAGCGCGTTCTTGAGCGCGGCGGAGGTCGAGTGGTTGTACTCGGGCGTGACGAACACGAAGCCGTCGTAGCTGTCGATCTTCGCGGCCCACGCCTTGGTGTGCGTCGTTCTGGTACTTGCCCTGCGACGGTGAGTTCACCTCGTCGAGCAGCGGGCAGATCGAAGTCGGCGAGGTCGACCAGCTCGTACTGGGCGTCGCCGCGCTGCGTGGCGAGGTCGAGCAGCCAGCGGGCAGGCGCCTCGCCCGTTGCGTCCGGGACGGGTGCTGCCGAGGATGATGCCGATCTTGAGCGCTGACACGAGTTGGAGTTCCCTTTCGGTTGATTCGTCAACCAATCAGTTGACTCGTCAACTATAGGTCACTTGGATGACGTGTCAACTTTCGATAGGATGAGCACATGTCAGCAGTCCGAACTCCGCCCGCCGTGTCACCGACCGAGGAATGGGAGGTCTGGCGTGCGTTCACCCGCATGCGGGTGCAGCTCGACCGCGCGCTCGCCGACCGTCTCGAGGCGAACGCCGGCATCTCGTCCGCCGACTACGTCGTGCTGCTCGTGCTCTTTGAGGCGGAGGACCGCCGGCTGCGCGCCACTCGCATCGCCGGCCTCATCGCGTGGGAGAAGAGCCGCCTGTCGCACCAGCTCACCCGCATGGAGCAGCGCGGCCTCGTGCGCCGCGAGGACTGCGACGACGACCTGCGCGGCAAGTGGGTCGTGCTGACCAACGACGGACGCCGCGCGGTGCTCAAGGCCATGCGCGACCACAACCGAGCGATCCGCGAGTACTTCTTCGATGTGCGTCGACGACGACGAGCAGGCCGTGCTGCAGCGCCTCGTCCGACCGGGTGCTGGGCGCGGTCGACCCTGAGATCTGCCACGAAGACGCCTAGCGGCGGTTCTGTCGCGGCGGGGCTAGGCTCGCTCGCATGCCGAGCAGCACGGAACGAGCACCGCGGACGTCGTCATCGTCGGTGGCGGCCACAACGGCCTGACCGCCGCCGCCTACCTCGCGCTCGCCGGGCGCAGCGTCACCCTGCTCGAGCGACTGACCACGTCGGCGGCGCCGCGGTCTCGGCCGAGGTCTTCCCCGGCGTGGATGCCCGGCTCTCGCGATACTCCTACCTCGTGTCGCTGCTGCCGCACCGCATCATCGAGGAGCTCGGCCTCGACATCCGGCTGGAGCGCCGGCGCTACTCGTCGTACACCCCAGACCCCGCGGCGCCCGGCTCCGGGCCTGCTCATCGATCGCGCCGACCCCGCGCGGCACCGACGCGGCGCTCGGCAGCGACGCCGCGGCCTGGTGCCGCTTCTACGGCGGCACCGAGCGCATCGCGAAGGCGCTGTTCCCGACCGTGACCGAGCCACTGCTCACGCGCGCCGAGGCGAAGCGCGCGCTCGGCGACGACGCCGTGTGGCGCGATCTCATCGAGGCGCCGATCGGTGAGGCGATCGAGCGCGAGTTCGCGAGCGACCTCGTGCGCGGCGTCGTGCTCACCGACGCGCTCATCGGCACGTTCGCACCCAACATCGACGCCGACCTGCACGGCAACCGCTGCTTCCTGTACCACGTGATCGGCGGCGGCACCGGCGACTGGGACGTGCCCGGTCGGCGGCATGGGCGCCGTCTCGGGCGAGCTCGCGCGCGCCGCGCGACTCGCGGGCGCGACGATCGTCACCGGCGCCGAGGTCACGGCGATCACGCCCGACGGCGAGGTCACCTGGAACGACGGCTCGACCGAGCACCGCATCGCCGCGGGCACCGTGCTCGCGAACGTCGCGCCGTACGAGCTCGCCCGGCTGATGGGCGAGCGTCGAGCCGCGGCCACGGCCCGAGGGCGCGCAGGTGAAGGCCAACCTGCTGGTGTCGCGGCTGCCGCGGCTGCTCGCGGACGTCGATCCAGCCGCCGCGTTCGGTGGCACGTTCCACATCAACGAGACGTGGACCCAGCTGGATGCCGCGTACCGAAGCGCGGCCGGCGGGTGCGCTGCCCGCCCCGCTGCCCTGCGAGATCTACTGCCACTCGCTGACCGACCCGAGCATCCTCTCGCCGGAGCTGCAGGCCGCCGGAGCGCAGACGCTCACGGTCTTCGGCCTGCACGTGCCCGACCGCCTGCTGACGCGAGAGCGAACAACGACGCGATGCGCGATGCCCTGCAGGCCGCCGTGCTCGCGAGCCTCGACAGCGTGCTCGGCGAACCGATCGAACCGCTGCTGCTCACCGACGCCGACGGACGCCCGACGATCGAGACCCGCACGACGCTCGACCTCGAGCACAGCCTGCGGATGCCGGGCGGCAACATCTTCCACGGCCCGCTGTCGTGGCCGTTCGCCGACGACGACGAGCCGCTCGCGACCGCCGGCGCAGCGCTGGGGCGTCGCGACCGCGCACGAGCGCGTGCTGCTGTGCGGCGCGGGCGCGCGCCGCGGCGGCGCGGTCAGCGGCATCGGCGGGCACAACGCGGCGATGGCGTTGCTCGAAGCCTGACGTCTGTCAAGCCCGCGCCAGAGCCCGCGATGGTCGAGGTGTACCGTGTGATGATCACCTCGTTCATCTCGTTCATGCGACCAACGGAACTGGGACACCATGGGATCACTGACGATCGACGGCATCGTCGTCCAGTTCGAAGACCGCGTGCTGACCCACCTGCAGATCGTCATCGTGCAGAAGCTGCGCAAGGGCGAGAGCTTCCTGATGTCGTGGCGCGACGCGGATTCGGTGGGCGACGGCCGCAGCTCGGCCTGGATCCATCCGTCGCTGTCGCTGTACTTCAAGTTCTCGGGCAGCCGCGTGCCGGCGATCAACCGTGACTGGCTCGCGTCGCTCATGGCGTCGGCGAACGGCTCGCAGGGGCTCATCGTGACGAGCGAGGAGAACTACGCGAACCAGCCGCCGCCGGTCTCGTCGGCGGACATCCGTCCCGAGCACGGGACCGCAGGTCGACCCGACCGACCTCATCGGGCGCCAGTCCGACGTCGTGACGGTCGCCGATCCCGCCAAGAACACCCAGGTGCCCGTCCCATCATCCTGAGGCTGACGGTCGTGCGCGTTATGGTCTCGGCATGACCGACTCTCTCCTCCCTCCGTGATGCCGTCAGCGGTGTCGTGCTCACCCCGTCCGATGCCGAGTTCGCAGGGGAGGTGGCTGGCTTCAACCTCGCGATGCAGCCGCATCCCGAGGTGGTCGTCGGCGCGGCATCCGCTGCCGACGTGGTGGCCGCCGTGCGCTTCGCGAACGAGCACGGGATGCCCGTGCGCGTGCAGTCCACCGGGCACGGCGCGCACAGCGCCATCCACGACGGCGTGCTCATCACGACCAAGCGCCTGGACTCCGTCGCGGTCGACCCCGAGAGCCCGCATCGCCACGATCGGTGCCGGCGCGCGCTGGGCGGCCGTGATCGCCGCGGCGGACCCGTTCGGCCTCGCGCCGATCACCGGGTCGCTCGACCGTCGGTCGGCGCGATCGGCTACCTGCTCGGCGGCGGGCTCGGCCCGCTCGCGCGCAGCCACGGCTTCTCGTCGGACTGGGTGCGCGAGTTCACGGTCGTCACCGCGGACGGCGAGCTCGTGACCGCGAGTGCCGACGAGCATCCCGACCTGTTCTGGGCACTGCGCGGCGGCAAGGGCGGGCTCGGCGTCGTCACCGAGGCGAAGGTCGAACTCGTCGAACTGCCCGAGCTGTACGCGGGCGCGCTCATGTTCGAGGGCGACGGCGATCGAGCCCGCGCTGCGCGCGTGGGCGACGTTCACCGCGACCGCGCCCGACGACGTGACCACGTCGGCCGCGATCATCCACTTCCCGCCGATGGACTTCATCCCCGAGATCTTCCGCGGCAAGGACGTGCTCGCGGTGCGCTTCGCCAGGCCAGGGGATGCCGCGACCGGCGAGTCGCTCGCCGCTCCGCTGCGCGCAGCGGCCGCAGCCCTCGTCGACGGGCTCGGGCCGATGCCGCGCGCCGACGTCGGCCTCATCCACAACGACCCGTCCGACCCCGGCCCGAGCTGGGGCGCCGGCATGCTGCTCGACCGCATCGACGACGCGTTCATCGACCTCGTGCTCGAGCAACTTCGGCGCCGGGGTGCGCGGCCCGTTCATGGTCACCGAAGTGCGCCACCTCGGTGCGGCGACGCATCGCGACGTCGACGGCGGATCCGCGGTCGGCGGCCGCGAGCCGGGCTTCGCGTTCACGCTGATCGGCGTGCCGGATCCGTCGCTGTTCGCCGAGGTGCTGCCGGGTGCGCTGGCCGCGCTCAAGCCGCAGCTGGCTCCGTGGCTCTCGAGCGGCACCAACATCCACTGGACCGACTGGAACTCGTCGGCGACTACGACCGCTCATGGCCGACCGACGTGCTGGCGCGACTGAAGGCGGTGCGCGCCGAGGTCGATCCGCAGCGGCCGCTTCCCGTTCGGGGCGGCAGCGCACTAGCGTTCAGGGCATGGCAGTTCGAGTGGTGCAGGCCACGGGTCGGGTGGTTCGGGATGCGATCGGTCTCGAGCTCATCGTGCAGCGCCGGCTGCCGCTGCTCCGCCGACGAGGCGTGGGAGTGGGTGACCGCGCCCGCGCGCCTCAAGAAGTGGATGGGCACGCTCAAGGGCCGGCCCGGCGTCGGCGCGACCGTGCAGCTGACGATGACGGCCGAGGATGGCTCGCCCACCGAGTCGATCGAGGTGCTCGAGTGCGACCCGCTCCGGCGGTTCGTGGTGGAGCAGCGCACCGGCGACCAGGCCTGGCGGCTGCGCGTCTCGCTCGCCGAGACCGACGGTGCCCTCGGGGAGGCGAGCACGACGGTGTTCCTCGGGCACCGGCTCGACAACGCGCGGCTCGCCGGCGACGTCGGTCCGGGGTGGGAGTACTACCTCGACCGGCTCGTCGCCGCGGTGGGTGACGGTCCGATGCCCGACTTCGCGGACTACTACCCGCAGCAGCGGCCGTACTACGAGCGCATCGCGATGGACGGCGACCCCGTGGGCTGGCCCGCGAGCTGACTGCGCTACGCCCAGTCGCTCGCGCGCGGGCTCGCGGCCGGTGGGGAGGGCGGCGTCGGCCGCCCAGCGCAGGATCCATTCGGGCACCTCGAGGGCACGGACATCCACGCCCGTTGCCTCGTTGAGCTCGTCGATCGTCACCGTGCCGCCGCGCGCTTGAGGAAGCGACCGCGGATGACCATCTGTGCGTAGATCTCGCCGTTCACCACGAAGCGCTGCTCGACGAAGATGCCGCGCTCGTCGACGCCGACGAGCTTCGACTGCAGGTCGTACTTCGTCCAGAGGTCGAGCGACTTGCGGTACGAGATGGTCTGGTTCGCGACCACGGGGTACCAGCCGAGCTCGGTTGAAGATCTCCCAGACGCCCGACCGGATGAGCAGGTCGAAGCGTCCGAGGTCGGCCATCGACAGGTACACGCCGTTGTTCATGTGGCGCAGGATGTCGATGTCGGTCGGCCGCACCCGGAACGGGGTGTGCGCGACGTCGAGGATCCCGAGCTTCGGCCGGCGACGGCTCGAGACGAGCATGAGCCAGAGGGTGCGCAGCAGCTTGTTCACGCGGCAAGCCTAGGTACTCGCACGGCGGCCGAGCCAGATGGCTGTGGGCACCCCACAACTCAGCGGCCGCGATGGTCCTCGATGGTGATCCGAGGTCCAAATCGCGGCTTCGCGAAGCCGCTGTTCTCGATGAGGCGCATGACGCGCTGGCGGTGCCCGCGCCACGGTTCGAGCAGTTCGAGCATGCCGTCGTCGTCGACCGGCTTGCCGATCAGCGCCCAGCCGACGAGCGCGGGCAGGTGGTAGTCGCCGACGCTCGGGCTGTCGGGGTCGCCGTGCGCGCGCTGCATGGTCTCGGCGCTCGTCCACACGCCGACACCGGGGATGCTGCGCAGTGCCCGCTCGACCGCCGGCCCGCCCCGACCGAGCTCGAGGGTGCGCTCGAGGGATGCCGCGACCTTCACCACCCGCATGATCGTGTCAGCCCGCTGCGGCCCCACCCCGGCCGCGTGCCACTCCCACGACGGCACGCGCCGCCACACGTCGGCGTCGGGGAACACCCGCATCCCCTCCGGAGCCGGACCGGGCGCTGGTTCGCCGTACTTCCACAGCAGCTGCCGCCACGACTGGCGCGCCTGCTTGCCGGTGACCTTCTGCTCCAGGATCGCGACGAGCAGCATCTCGAACACCTGCCGGGTGCGGAGCAGTCGGAGTCCCGGGTTGCGGTGCAGCGAGTCGGCGAGGAAGGGGGATGCCGCGACATCCAGCTCGCTCCAGTCGTCGCCGTCGCCGAGCAGTTCCGGCACGCCCTCGATCGCCCACGCCGCGCCCGGGCCCCACGCGGTGGCGGTCACGCCGCCCTGGCCGGCGCACGAGGTGCATGGTCGCCGGCGCCGAGCGGTGTGCGCAGCGTGCGCCAGACGCCGTCGGGCTGCACCCGGAAGGTCGGGTCGCCGTGACCCGCGGCGCAGCGGCGCGAGCGTGCGGCGCAGCGAGACCTCGCGCTCGGGCGCGTAGACCGTCGCGATCGGCGTGGCGACGCGTCGCGTCGGTCAGGGTCATGCGTCGAGCGTAGACGCGCTCTACTGGCACTCGATCGGGATGCCGAAGTACTCGCCCTCGCCGACCCCGTTCTCGCAGAAGTTGAAGCCGAGCCAGACGGCGCCCGCGGTCACGGCGACGAACAGGATCGTGAAGACGCATGCCGAGCACCGTGAACACGATGCCGAGCACGATGCCCCAGGTGGCGAACGGGCTGCGGTCGCCGGCGGCCTTCGACATCCGCTTCGCGATGATCGAGATCACGAGGCCGGCGGGCGGGAACGCGAACGCGAAGATCAGACCGACGATGCCCATGATCTGCGCCATGGGGTTCGCGATCGGGCGCACCGGGTCGCCGCCCGGAGCTCCGCGACGCGCGCACGGTGGCGCCGGTCGATGGCACGCCCGAGTCGACGGGCTCGCCGTTCAGCATCGTCATGCGTGCGAATCCTAGTCACGGGGCGGTCTCAGGCGCACTCGATCGTGACGCCGTCATCCAGCACGTGCGGGCCCGGACCGAGCTGCTCGCAGAGCTCGAGGAGTTGGTTGAAGTTGAGATAGGGCGAGACCACGACGCACGAGCACCACCACACCCGACGACGACGAGCACGGTGAGCACACCGCCGATCACGATGCCGATGGTCGCGACGCGGTTGGGATAGCCCGCGGCGCGGGACCTCGCGAGCGCGACAATGCTCACAACCAGCCCGACCGCGCACCAGGAAGACCGCGAGCACCACGCCGACCACGCCGAGTGCTCGCCCCGGATAGTCGACGTGCTGGCGAGGGTTGCTCCCACGGACCGGGGGCGGTGGATGACACGGACGCTAGCCGCAGGTGTACGTGACGCCGTTGACCTCGTGCACGCCCGGGCCGAGGCCCGCGCACTGCGCGGCGATGCCACCGAAGTGACGACGGCGACGATGATCGATGATCACGGCGATCACGACGGCGATGATGCCGACGATGATCCCGACCTTCGCCGGCGTGTTCGTGTAGCCGGCCGCCTTCGACTGGCTGTTCGCGACGATGCTCAGGATGAGGCCGATGATGGCCGGAGATGACCGAGAGCACGAGGCCGACGATGCCGAGCGTCTTGCCGGGGTAGTCGACGCCGGGCGGGGGCAGCGACGCGGGCTCCGGGAGTCGGCGCGGGAGGCGGGGGCAGGCTGGCTGGAGGTGGAGTTGCTTCTGACATCGAGATGCTCCTTCGATCGCGCTCACCCTGAGTGCGGTGCTGCCGCGACTCTATCGAGCCGGCGGGCGTGCGCGCCACGCCCGGAACGACGAAACGCCCCGCACATCGCCGGGGCGTTTCGCGTGCGCGAGCGTTCGCGGGCTTAGTACGTGCTGATGCCGGTCGAGATCAGCGCGGCGGCGGCGATGCCGTAGATGATGCTGACGATGATGCCGAGCACGGTCAGGATCGCACCGACGATGATGCCGATCTTCGCGAGCTGGTTGGGGAAGCCCGCCGCCTTCGACTGGTTGTTGGCCACGACGCTGATGATGAGGCCGACGAGCGGCACCAGGATCGCGAGCACGAGGCCGACGATGCCGAGCGTCTTGCCCGGGAAGTCGCCAGCGGGCGCGGGCTGCGGAGCCGGAGCCGGGGTGGGTGTAGTCATTTGAGAGTTCCTCCAAATTGGCGGTGTTGCCAGACGACAGTCACTCTAGCGGTGCGTGTGGTCCAGCGGGAATATTGCGCTTTGTGAAGCCAGCAGCTAGGCCGCGGCCCGGCGAACGCCTACACGGTGCGGAGGGCAATCGTCGGTGAGAGCCTGGACGCGCTCATCGCGGGGTAGAGGCCCGCGATGACGCCCACCGCAATCGCGATCGTCGGCCCACCCGCGAGCACGGCGATCGGCAACACGGGCGTCTGACCCTGGATGCCCGCGTAGACAAGCACCCCGATACTGCCGAGCAGCGCGCCGGCGATGCCGCCAAGCAGCGCGAGCACGATCGCCTCACCGACGAACTGAGCCGCGATCTGACCCGATCTGGCGCCGAGCGCGCGCCGCAATCCGATTTCGCCGCGCCGCTCGAGCACGGCCACGACCATCGTGTTCGCGATACCGATGCCGCCGACGAGCAGCGCGATGGCCGCGAGGCCGACGGCGAGGCCCGAGAGCGAGTCATCCGTGGTCTCGCGTGCTCCGAGCAGGTCGGACGGCTGCGTGACGAACACGTACGGCGACGTCGGATTCGCGGCGAGCGCGAGCACGTCGCGCACCGCTTCCACCATGCCGGGCGCGAGGCGCACGATCACCGACGCGATCGTGTCGTCGTGTGGGTCGGAGACGTGGGAGGCGGCCCATTCGTCGCCGAGGAAGGCCGCGTCATCCATATCGTCTGACAGTCCCGACGAGGTCAGGATGCCGATCACGACGTACCACTGCCCGCCGATCCACACTCGCACGCCTGTCTCCGAGATCCCGAGCCGCGCGGCGGCCGCCGCCCCGAGCACAGTCACCGGCAGACCGCGCGTGCCCTCGTCGAACCACGCACCCTGCGCAAGCTCGCCCTCGACCGCGAAAAGGAAGTTCGGATCGGCGGCGAGCGCCTTGAGCCCGTTGCCCTGGCCCGGCGGGATGAGGTCGTTGCGATACACGCCGATTCCCTCTGGCACGCTGCGCAGTACCCCCACCTCCTCGACCCCGTCGACGCGGGCGATCATCCCAGGCGCCGTTTCTGGCAGCGGCACGAGCTCATCGCCCGGCCCCATGCCCGGTTGCACGGCCACAAGGTTGGCGCCGAGGTCGTCGAGTTCGGCAAGCAGTTGTGCCTGATTGGATGCCGCGATGCCCGTGATCGCCGTGAGTGCCGCGATCCCGACCGCGACCCCCAGCGCCGACAGTGCCGTGCGCAGCGGACGACTTCGCGGACCGACGAGCGCCGTGCGCACCTGGTCGGCGGGCGACAGGCGGATGCTCCCGTCTCGGTTGCCCTCTCGCCTCATCGGTCGGCTCCAACCAGAGCGGCGCGCTGAGAGTGCGGAGCGCTGTCGCTCACGATGCGGCCGTCGGAAATGCCGATTTGCCGTCGCGTGCCGGCGGCGATCTGCGCATCGTGCGTGATAATCACGACCGCCGTGCCCCATCCGGCGACCTCCGTGAGCAGCCGAAGGATGCTTTCCCCGGTGCTCGAGTCGAGGGATCCGGTCGGCTCGTCGGCGAACAGCACCCCAGGATTGCGCACGAGTGCCCTCGCGATGGCTACCCGCTGCTGTTCGCCGCCGGAGAGCGCGCCAGGCCGATGTCCGATCCGCGGCGCAAGCCCCACCTGATCGAGCGCGTCGCCCGCGCGCACGAGGCGCTGGGCGGCCGGCACGCCCGAGTACAGCAGGCCGAGCGCGACGTTCTCGATCGCCGAGAGCGCCGGCAGCAGGAAGAACTGCTGGAACACGAACCCGATGCGTCGAGCCCTCAGCGCGGCGCGGTCGCGCTCCGGCAGCGACGCGACGTCGGTGCCGTCGATGCGCACCACGCCGCTGCTCGGCTCGTCGAGCGTGCCCATGATCGAGAGCATCGTGGTCTTGCCCGAGCCGGATGCGCCGACGATCGACACCAGCTCACCGGCATCCACTCGCAGGTCGACGCTGTGCAGCACGCGCAGCGGCGGAGACCCGGGATAGTCCTTTGTCACCGCCTCGAGCTCGACCACAGGTGACCGATCGTGCGCGCTCACTGCGCCACCACCACGACGTCGCCCTCGGCGAGGTCGCCGCCGACCACCTGCACGCGAGTGTCGGCGATGAGGCCGAGTTCCACGGGCACGCGTACGGTCTTCCCATCGCGCAGCACGTCGACCGCGTAACCCCCATCGAGGGTTGCCAGCAGCGCGGTCACCGGGATGACGAGCGCGTCATCCACCGTCTCCGCGGCGAGCGCGATCTTCACGGCGCGCAGGCCGAGACCCGTCGCCGCGGTTGGATCGTCGAACTCGATCGTCGCCGACGCGGGCGTGGTCTCGCCGTTGTCGCCGTCCGGCTCACCGCCCGGATCGATCGAGACGATCGTCGCCGAGAGCTCGGTGCCGTCGGGCAGGGTCACGATCACGGCCGTCGCCGGCAGTATCTCTCGTGCCTGCCCGTCGGTGAGCTTCGCCACCACCCGCAGCGCCGTGCTCGTGTAGCTGAGCGAGCCCGGCGCCGCCTGGTCGCCGAGCGCGGCGTTCACCGCCGAGATGCGAATCGATGCCGAGGGAACCGCGACGATGTCGCCGAGCTCGACGACGCCCGTGCGCTCGAGCCCGAGGGCCTCCTGCCAGTTCTTCACCGCCGCCGCCGTGTACCAGGTGAACTCGGTGTCGACCGTGACGTCGGCGCCGAACCCGAGGTCGGCGAGCGCCTGCTCGAGCTGCTGCACGTCGGCGCCGTTCGTGACGCCCTCGCCCAGCGAGCGCCAGAACGGGCGATCGCCGCGCACGGCGATCACCGGGCGGCCGTTGACCTCGTAGACCGCCTGGCCCACCGAGATCTCGTCGCCCGCCTTGGGCAGCCGCGTGATGATGCCGCCGTCGCCCGGCAGGTCCAGTTCGTCGCCGTAGCTCAGGTTGCCGTTCAGCACGAGCTCGCTCGTGAGCGTGGTGCGTTCGGCGATCGCGGTGGCCGCGTCATCGTCGGCCGTCGATTCCGCGGCGGCTGGCCGCCACGGCTGCAGCACGAACGCCGCGACGGCCGCCGCGACGAGCACGGCCGCGATCGGCGTGCCGACCAGCAGGGCGCGCCTCATGGCGTCGGCTCTGTTGAGCCGCCGCCGACCATCGTGGCGTCGAAGTAGTCCTGCATGACCGCCATCCAGTCGAAGTCGAAGCCCTCGATCGACTCCTGCGTCATCGGCAGACCGACACCCTCGAGCGTGTCGACGCACGCGTCGAGCAGGGTGCGGAACTCGTCCTCGCTCACCGGCGGGATGGTCGAGCTGGCCGTGCTCATCAGGATCGGCGAAGTCGGCGTAGCCGTTCTCACGCGCGCAGTCGGCGAACGCGAGGCTGGCCTCGAGCTGCTCCTCCATCGTGACCGTGAACCCCTCGCCGCCGGAGAGATCGGGCTCGGGCTGCTCGAAGTCGGGCACCTTCGCCTCGCACGCCGTCCACGCGTCGCGCATGCCGCCCTCCTCCGGATACCCGCTGGCGTTGCTCGACATCTGCCAGGTGCCGTCCTCGTCCTGGGTGATCATGACCATCGTCGGCTCCGCCGAGGTCGCCGTTCTCAGACGAGTCGCCCATCGATCCATCGCTGCCCTCATCGACACCGTCCGGCAGGAGCAGTCCGACCATCCCGCCCTCAAGGATCTTGGCGGTCTGACCCTCATCGGTGAGGCACGCGACGAACTTCGCGGCGAGCGCCTCCTGCTCGGCCGTGTTGTCCTCCTCGGCCGGCGGCGCGGTGCACGCAATGAGTGTGATCGCGAGCACCGCGATCGGCAGCGCGACGGCGGTGCCGCGGCGCACGTTCTTCGTGAACATTGTGATCTCCGTTTCGTTGCCGGACACGGATTCCCGCATCTCGTGGTCAGTTCTACGGAGGGTGTGGTTTGCTGCCGGTGTGATCGCGCCTAACCGGGAGCTAACCGGGGCAGGTCGAGACTCGGTTGCCATGAGACTGCTGATCGTGGAGGACGAGGTCGACCTCGCCGACACCCTCGCCGACGGACTGCGCCGCGAGGGCTACCTCGTCGACCTCGCGCGCGACGGGGCGACCGCGCTCGCGATGGCCGGCGCGAACGACATCGACGTCGTCGTGCTCGATCGCGACCTGCCAGTGCTGTCGGGGGATGCCGTGTGCCGCACCCTCGTCTCCCAGCAGCACCCAGCGCGCATCCTCATGCTCACCGCGGCGGCCGCCATCGGCGACCGGGTCGAGGGGCTCGACCTCGGCGCCGACGACTACCTCGCGAAGCCCTTCGCCTACGTGGAACTGCTCGCGCGTATCCGGGCACTCGGCGGCGCGGCGGATCGGGCGCGCGGCTCGGTGCTCGAACTCGACGGCGTCCGGATGGACACCGCCCGCCGCATCGTCGAGCGCGACGGCCGCCCCATCCGGCTCACGCTGAAGGAGTTCGGCGTGCTCGAGTCCCTGCTGCTCGCCGACGGCGGGTACGTGAGCGCGGACGAGCTGCTCGACGACGTGTGGGAGGAGCCGCTCGAGCGCACCCGCGGGGTCGTGAAGATCGTCGTGCACACCCTGCGGCGCAAGCTCGGCGCGCCCATCGTCATCCAGTCGGCGGCCGGCCACGGCTATCGGATCGGAGCATCATGAGCAGCGAATCGACACCCGCACCGCACCCGCGCGCAAGCGGGAGCGGCGGCTCAGCTTCCGCACGCGGCTCACGCTCACCATCACGGGGGTGTTCGTCGCGGCAGGTGCGACGCTGCTCGTCGTGCAGAACCTCGTCGTGCAGCAGCTGTTCTCTGGCGCGATCGACGTCACGATGTCGGTCTGCTCGGTCGAGGGTGAGGGCGGGAGCTTCACCCAGGAGGTTCCCGCGCCGCCGCCGGGCGACATCCTCTACAGCGACAACGTGCTCACCGGCTGCCAGTTCGTCGTCGAGCATCCGCAGGACGCCGTCGGCGCTGGCACCGCCGGTGCCGTCATCCAGCAGTCGAAGTTCCTCGTCGACGTGGTCTCGAGCGGCCTGCTGTTCTGGTCGATGATCGTGCTGCTCATCTTCACGGGGGCCGCGGCCGCGCTCGCGTACTGGCTCGCGAAGCGCTCACTCGGTCGCATCGCCGAAGTCACGTCGGCCGCGCAGAACATCTCGGAGCACGCGCTCGACCGCCGGCTCGGCCTGCCCGGTCCTGACGACGAGATCAAGGAACTCGGCGACACATTCGACGGCATGCTCGACCGGCTGCAGCTCGCGTTCGCGGCGCAGGACCGATTCGTCGCGAACGCATCGCACGAACTCCGCACGCCGCTGACGGTCATGCGCACCGCGCTCGAGATCCCGCTCGAGCAGGGCGACGTGCCGAAGCGGCTCGAACCCGCGCTGCGTCGTGCGCTGCGGGCGACCGGCCAGAGCGAGCGTCTCATCTCCGCGCTGCTCGTGCTCGCGAGGTCGCGCACCGAGCTCACCGGCTCCGACCGGATCGACCTGGCGGCCGTGGTGAGCGACCAGCTGGACGAGCTCGCCGATGCCGCCGCGCTGCGCGGAATCAGCGTGACGCACGAGCTCGCGGAGACCTCGGTCGTGGGCGAGCCCGCGCTCGTGGAGCGCGCGGTGCGCAACCTGCTCGACAACGCCATCCGTCACAACGTGGACGGCGGCGAGCTCGCGGTGACGCTGCGTCCCGACGACGGGACTCGCGGTGCTCGAGGTCGCGAACACCGGCGCAACGCTGACCCGCGCGGGCGCGGCGATGCTCGCGGAGCCGTTCCACCGCGGCGATCACTCGCGACTCGAGGGCGACCGCGACGGCGTCGGCCTCGGTCTCGCGATCGTCACGAGCATCGCCGGTGCGCACGGCGGCGGGCTCGACCTCGAGCCGCGTGAGGGCGGCGGGCTGATCGCCACGCTCGCCGTGCCCCTCGCGCCCAGTTCGACCTCCCTTCCTCCCGGCCGCACCGCCAGGAGGCCGCGCCCGTTGTGCGCCATGATTGACACATGAGCAAGATCGGCATCCTCACGAGTGGCGGCGACTGTCCCGGGCTCAACGCGGTCATCAGGGCCGCCGTGCTCAAGGGCGTCCAGATCTACAACAAGGAGTTCGTCGGCTTCCGCGATGGATGGCGCGGCGTCGTGCAGGGCGACGTCATCCCCCTCGAGCGGCGCGACATCGTCGGCATCGGCAAGCAGGGCGGCACGATCCTCGGCACCTCCCGCACGAACCCGTTCGAGGGCGACGGCGGCGCCGACGTGGTCCAGGAGAACATGGCGCGCCTCGGCGTCGACTCGCTCATCGCGATCGGCGGCGAGGGCACGCTCGCGGCCGCGAAGCGGCTCACCGACGAGGGCATCAAGATCGTCGGCGTTCCGAAGACGGTCGACAACGACCTCTCCGCCACCGACTACACGTTCGGCTTCGACACCGCGGTGCAGATCGCGACCGACGCGATGGACCGCCTGCGCACCACGGGCGACTCGCACGGCCGCTGCATGGTCGCCGAGGTCATGGGCCGCCACGTCGGGTGGATCGCGCTGCACTCGGGCATGGCGGCCGGGGCGCACGCCATCCTCATCCCGGAGCAGAAGACGTCGATGGAGCAGATCTGCGAGTGGGTCGAGTCCGCCCGGGCCCGCGGTCGCGCACCGCTGGTCGCCGTCGCCGAGGGCTTCAAGCTCGACACGATGGATGACGCGCACTCCGAACGCGGCCTCGACGCCTTCGGGCGGCCGCGTCTCGGCGGCATCGGCGATCTGCTCGCGCCCGAGATCGAGGCGCGCACCGGCATCGAAACCCGCGCGACGACGCTGGGACACATCCAGCGCGGAGGCACGCCCACCGCGTACGACCGTGTGCTCGCCACCCGCTACGGCATGGCCGCGATCGACTCGGTCATCCACGGGCGCTGGGGCCGCATGGTGTCGCTGAGCGGCACGACGATCACGCACGTCGCGTTCGAGGACGCGCTCGGCAAGCTCAATGTCGTGCCGCAGTCGCGCTACG
>CAWBNZ010000001.1:0-292124 GCA_963790235.1 uncultured Actinomycetota bacterium | reverse complement strand
CTGTCGTGCAGCTCACGGTCGACGCGAGTGCCGTGGAGCGCCGGATCTCGGGGGGCAAACGTCCGCTCGTCAAAGACGGAATCGAGGCGTGGAAAGCGCTCGTCGCCTCGCGACAGCCGCTCTATGACCGGCTCTCGCAGCTCACCATCGACACGAGCCGTCGCCCGCTCGACACGATCGCCGACGAGGTCGTCGAATGGCTGGAGCAGCGATGAGCAGCACGAGCGTGATCCCGGTGGGCGGGGTCGACGCGTACGACGTGGTCGTGGGTCGTGGCATCCTGCTCGAGCAACTGCCAGAGCGGCTCGGTTCTCGCGTCGCGAAGGTGCTCATCGTGCACCCGCCGACCCTCGGCGCGAAGGCGGCCAGCCTGCGTGAGGCGTTGTCGGGGCGGTTCGAGGTCTTCCTCGCCGAAGTGCCCGACGCCGAAGACGCGAAGCGCGTCGAGGTCGCCGCGTTCTGCTGGCAGATCATGGGCCAGACCGACTTCACCCGCACCGACGCGGTGATCGGCTTCGGCGGGGGAGCGACCACCGACCTCGCCGGCTTCGTCGCCGCGACCTGGCTTCGGGGCGTGCGACTCATCCAGGTGCCGACGACGGTCGCCGGCATGGTGGATGCCGCGGTCGGCGGTAAGACCGGCATCAACACCGCCGAGGGCAAGAACCTCGTCGGCGCGTTCTACGCGCCCGCGTGCGTCATTGCCGATCTGGACCTGTTCGACACCCTGCCGCGAAACGAGATCCTCGCCGGTTTCGCCGAGATCGTGAAGTCCGGCTTCATCGGTCCGACCGAGATCCTCGACATCATCGAGGCGGATGTCGACCGCGTTACCGACCCGACGACCGACGAGTTCCGCCGCGTCGTCGAGCTCGCGATCGAACTCAAGGCGCGCGTCGTGAGCGAGGACTTCAAGGAGTCCGGCCTGCGCGAGATCCTGAACTACGGCCACACCCTCGGCCACGCGATCGAGCACGCCGAGCGCTACCGCTGGCGGCACGGTGCTGCCGTCGCCGTCGGCATGGTCTTCGCCGCCGAGCTGGGCCGGCTGGCGGGCAACCTCGACGACGCCGCGGTGGACCGGCACCGCAGCATCCTCGAGTCCCTCAGCCTGCCGACGAGTTATCCGGTCGGCCGCTGGCGCACGCTGCTCGCGACCATGCAGCGCGACAAGAAGGCCAGGGCCGGGATGCTGCGCTTCATCGTGCTCGACGCGGTCGGCAAGCCCACGACGCTCGCGGGACCGGAGGAGGCGCTGCTGTTCGCCGCGTACCAGGAGGTCGGTGACTAGGGCATGACGATCCCGCAGGCACTCGCAGGCTTTGCGCTGCTCGCTGCCGTGCTCACGATCATCCCCGGGCTCGACACGGCGCTCGTGCTGCGGTCGTCGCTCACTCAGGGGCGCCGGCACGCGTACGCGACCGCGTTCGGCATCTGCTCCGGCTCGTTCGTGTGGGGTGCTGCGGCGGCCGTCGGCGCTTCGGCGTTGCTCGCGGCATCCGAGTTCGCCTTCACGGTGCTCAAACTCGCGGGCGCGGCGTACCTGCTCTACCTCGGCGTCTCGATGATCGTGAAGACCTTCCTCAAGCGACACGCTGCGGTAGAGACGGCGCGACCGACCGGCTCCTTGTGGGCCGCGTTCGGGCGTGGCGCGCTCACCAACCTGCTCAACCCGAAGGTCGGCGTGTTCTACATCGCCGTGATCCCGCAGTTCGTTCCCGACGGCGTCGCGCCGCTGCCGATGGGCCTCGCACTCGCCCTCGTGCATGTCGTGGAGTCCATGGTGTGGTTCACGGCCATCATCTTCGCGACGCAGTTCGCGCGCCGGTGGCTCTCGAGTTCGCGGTCGGCGCGCATCATCGATCGGGTGACCGGCGGCATCCTGGTCGGGTTCGGCATCACGCTCGCGATCGAAGCGCGCGCCTAGGGCACAGAGCGGGCAGCTGACCGCGCTACGGTGGCTTGAACCCCTGGGAGGCATGCGCGTGACGATCGACGACGACCTGATGACCGACGTGGTCGGGTGGGATGTCGGCACCTGGTCGACCGCCGTGCGCTTCTGGGATCGCTTTGTCGAGCCCATGTCGAGGCCGCTTGACGTGCTCGAGGTTGGCGCCGGTCCCGGCGGACCATCCCTCTGGCTCGCGCTGCAAGGTCACCGCGTCGTCTGCTCCAACCTCGACCACACCGAGACGCTCGCCAGGCCGCTGCACGAGCGGTACGGGGTCGACGACCGAGTCGAGTACCGCGACCTGGATGTCGCAAACCTGCCGTACGAGAATCACTTCGACCTCATCGTGTTCAAGTCGGTGCTCGGCGGAATCCCGCACGGCGGGCGGGAACTGCAGCGTGAGGCACTCCAGCAGGTACGCACGGCGCTCAAGCCTGGCGGACGGCTCATCTTCGCGGAGAACCTGCGCGGCACACCGCTGCACCGGCTCGCGCGGTCGGTGGCGTACCGGCGCCGTGGCGTGCCGAAGTGGCAGTACCTCCGGCTGCGCGACTTTCGCGCGTTCCTGCGCGACTTCCGGGACGTGAAGCTCGCCGTGACCGGCGTGCTCGCCTTGTTCGGCCGGAGCGAAGCCGCAGCGCCGCTCGCTCGCGCGCGCCGACGTCCGGTTCTGCAATCGCGCGGTGCCCGCGTCGTGGCACTACGTCGTCTACGGCACTGCGGTCAAATAGGCTCAACCCATGACATCGGTGCTCGTGCTCAACGGACCCAACCTCGGGCGCCTCGGCAGCCGCGAGCCCGACGTGTACGGCACCGGATCGCTCGACGACCTCCGCGAGCGGCTCGTCGGCGAGGCGGGCGACCTCGACGTCGACCTGCGTCAGACCGACGACGAGGCCGAGCTGATCGGGTGGCTGCATGGCGCGGTGGATGCCGGAGCCCACGTCATCCTCAATCCCGCAGCCTTCACGCACTACTCGTACGCACTGCGGGATGCCGCGGCCCTCGTCACCAAGGCCGGCCTGCTGCTCATCGAGGTGCACCTCTCGAACCCGCACGCCCGCGAGGAGTTCCGCCACACGAGCGTGATCTCGGGCGTCGCCACCGGAGTGATCGCGGGATTCCACTTCGACTCGTACTCGCTCGCCCTCGAGCTCATCCGCCGCCGCGTCGCCTGATTCCGCGCCGCTGATCGCGTAGACTCTCTCGTCGGCTCCGGCGCACCCCGCCCAGCCGAGTTTCTCGACACAAAGGACACCCATGGCTTCCACCGCTGACATCAGGAACGGCGTCGTGCTCAACATGGACGGCGGCCTGTGGACGGTCATCGAATTCCAGCACGTCAAGCCCGGCAAGGGCGGCGCGTTCGTGCGCACCAAGGTCAAGAACGTCATGACGGGCAAGGTCGTCGACCGCACGTTCAACGCCGGCGCGAAGATCGAGACCGAGACGGTCGACCGCGCGGACTTCCAGTACCTGTACGCGGACGGCGAGAACTTCGTCTTCATGGACAAGGGCACCTACGACCAGATCACGCTCACCCCGCAGCAGGTCGGCGACGCCGTGAACTTCATGCTCGAGAACCAGGACGTCACGATCGCGCTGCACAACGGCGACCCGCTCTACGTCGAGCTGCCGGCCTCGGTGATCCTCGAGATCACGTACACCGAGCCCGGCCTGCAGGGGGACCGCTCGACCGGCGGCACGAAGCCCGCGACGGTCGAGACGGGATACGAAATCCAGGTTCCGCTGTTCCTCGAGCAGGGCACGAAGGTGAAGGTCGACACGCGCGACGGAAGCTACCTCGGTCGGGTCTGAGGCATGCACGCCGAAGCCAAGGAGGCGCTGTAGTGGGCGCCCGCAGTAAGGCACGCAAGCGCGCTCTCGACCTGCTGTACGGCGCGGATGTGCGCGGTGAGTCCATCGCGGCGGCGATCGCCGTCGAGGATGGCCGCGCCGCCGCCGAGCCGAAGCCGTCGTGGGAGTACGCGCGCCAGATCGTGACGGGCGTCGACGAACACCGCGCCGAGATCGACGAACTGATCGAGACCTACGCCCAGGGCTGGACGATCGCGCGGATGCCGGCGATCGACCGCGCCCTCGTGCGCATCGGCATCTGGGAGATCTCGTTCAACGACGAGGTGCCCGACGGCGTCGCGATCTCGGAGGCGGTCGAATCCGCCCGGAGCCTGAGCACCGAGGACTCGGCCGGCTTCATCAACGGGCTGCTCGGCAGGATCGCCGCAACGCGCTGACCCCTCGGAGCCTCAGCCAGCGACCGAGACGACGATCCGTCCGTTGAGCCGTCGCGCGCTGAGTTCTGCGACCGCATCCGCAGCCTCCTCGAGTGGCCACACGCGGCCGATCCGTGGCCGGAGAGCCCCTGCGTCCACGAGCTCACGCAGGGCGTCGAGCGTGGCTGTGGGCTCGCCGGAGACCAGCGGTATGAGTCGCTGGCCGACGAACGTCGACAGGAGCGGCGCGAGGATGATCCGGCTCATGCCGCCCGCGAACCGGCCGTCCGTCTCGGCACCGACGATCACCAGCGTGCCCTTGGGCGTGAGTACCCGCCGGAGCGCCGAGAGCTTCCGATTGCCCGCGATGTCGATGATGACGTCGTAGCGCACGCCGGCATCCTCGAACCGGTCCACCGTGTAGTCGATGACGGCGTCGGCACCGAGCGAGCGGATGAACTCGACGCTGCGCGTGCTGCCGACGCCGGTGACGTGCGCGCCACGCGCCTTCGCGAGCTGCACGGCGAACTGGCCGACGGATCCGCCCGCCCCGATCACGAGCACGCGCTGGCCGGCGGCGATCTCGGCCTGCTGCACGGCGTGGAGCGCCGCGCAGCCCGCCACGGGGAGGGATGCGGCCTCTGCGGGCGTGAGTGACGCGGGAGCGAGCGCCAGGGTGGCTGCCTTCGCGGTGGCGTACTCGGCGAGCGATCCATTGCCGGTGCCGAAGACCGCGGTGCCCACGGCGAGGGTGGTGACCTTGGAGCCGACGGCGGTGACGGTGCCGGCGACATCCGCGCCCCGGACTGGATTCTTCGGGGCACGCAGACCCATCACCATCCGCACGAGGTACGGCCGGCCGGTCATGAGGTGCCACACGCTCATCTCGATGCCCGCGGCGTGCACCTTGAGCAGCACCTCGTCATCGCCCGGAACGGGCACGGGGATGTCGGCTGGGTGAAGCACGTCGGCCTCGCCGTAGGAGTCCTGGACGATTGCTCGCATCACTTCGTCTCTCTCTGGTCGGTGTTCGGGTACTGGAAGACCGTGTCGAGGCTCACGCCGAGCTCGCGCGCGATCTGGAACGCAACCTCGAGCGAGGGGGAGTAGCGGCCCTGCTCGATCGCGATCACGGTCTGCCGGGTCACGCCGATGCGATCGGCGAGCTCGGCTTGGGTAAGGTCGCCCGCAGCTGCGCGGAGGGCGCGGATCGAGTTCGTGACCCTGGTCGGCTTCACCATTCGGGCAGCCCATGACGGTAGGCGACGGCCTTGACGATCCAACCGAGGATGGCCGAGAGCACGAAGCAGAGGTACACGACGTTCGCGATCCAGAACCACTCGGCCTCGACCATGGCGAGGATGAGGGCGCCGAGCGCGCCGATCACCACAAACGATTGCCCGGCGTATTCGCCGTAGCGGTAGATCTGGCGGTCGCGTTGGTCCTTTTGCGTTCGACCTCGGCTGCCGATGGCGACGAAGATGCCACCGATGATCCCGGCGGCGATGGCCGAGCCGATCGTCCAGAGCATCGCATCGACGTACGGCACGTCGACAAGTGCGCCACCGCCAATCCTGGACACGATGATGACCACGTACACGCCGTAGCCCAGCACCGAGACAATGCCCTGCAACCACGCCGCCTTCTCTTCGTATGGCACGATCGTTCCTTTCGAGTGATGTCAAGAATTCCTGACATCCGAACGGTAGGGCACTGCGCTAGCAATGTCAAGAATCATTGACATCGGGATGTCGCGTCGCTGGCGTGACGCTGCGTTACGACCGGATTCGCCCGCCATCCGCCGCCGCCCTAGCGTGGCAGCGTGTCCATCGCCCGCACCCCATCGCGCACGAGCGCGCCCGCGCTGCCGGTGTCGCTGTCGGATGTCGGACGATCGTTCACGGTCGGCGACGCCACCCGGCGCGTGCTGCGCGACATCGACCTCGAGATCGCGGCCGGCGAGATCGTCGCGCTGATCGGCGCGTCCGGCAGCGGCAAGTCGACGCTGCTGCGCCAGGTCGAGCGGGCTCGACCACCCCGACGAGGGCACCGTGCACGATCGACGGCACGCCGCTCGTCGGCATCGACCAGCGCTGCGCCGTCGCCTTCCAGGAGCCGCGGCTGCTGCCGTGGCGCACGCATCGCGCACAACGTCGAGCTCGGGCTGCCGCGCGGCACCGCCCGCGCCGAGGGCACGGCGCGCGTCGCGGAGCTGCTCGAGCTCGTGCAGCTCGCCGACGTCGGCGCGCCTGCGCCCCCGCCAGATCTCCGGCGGGATGGCGCAGCGCGCCTCGCTCGCCCGCGCCCTCGCGCGCAACCCCGGCGTGCTCGCTGCTCGACGAGCCGTTCGGCGCGCTCGACGCCCTGACCCGGCTGCAGATGCAGGACCTGCTGCTCGACATCCACGCGGCCGAGCCCGCGACCATCCTGCTCGTCACCCACGACGTCGACGAGGCGCTCTACCTCGCCGACCGCGTCGTGCTGCTCGGCGACGAGCCCGGCTACCCCGCGAACTCCGGCGCCATCATCCGCTCGGATCATCACCGTGCCCGGGCGCCGCCCGCGCGACCGCGGCGACGCAGCGCTCGCCCACCTCCGCGCCGAGCTCCTCGAGGGGCTCGGCGTCTCCACCCATCACCCCGCCCACACCTTCTGAGGACGACATGACCCGCACGAAGTTCCGCGTACGCCCCGCTCACGTTCGCCGCGATCGCCGCCGCAACGGCGCTCGCCCTCACCGGCTGCGCCGGCGAGGGATCGAGCGTCGGCGCCCGAGCCAGAGCCAACGGCACAGCGAGGGCTGGAGCTCCGACGTGCTCAACATCGACTTCGCCACCTACAACCCGCTCAGCCTCATCATCAAGGACCAGGGCTGGCTCGAGGAGGCCACCGGCGGCGACGTCACGGTCAACTGGATCCAGTCGGCCGGCTCGAACAAGGCCAACGAGGCGCTGCGCGCCGGCGCGATCGACGTCGGCTCGACCGCCGGCAGTCGCGGCGCTGCTCGCGCGCTCGAACGGCTCGCCGATCCAGACCATCGACATCTACTCGCAGCCGAACTGGGCCGCGATCCTCGTGCCGGCCGGACTCGTCGATCACCGACGGTCGAGGACCTCGAGGGCAAGTCGATCGCCGCGACCAAGGGCACCGACCCGTACTTCTTCCTGCTGCAGACGCTCGACGAGGCCGGGCTCGACCCTCGACGACGTCAACGTGCAGAACCTCCAGCACGCCGACGGCAAGGCGGCCCTCGAGACCGGCGCCGTCGACGCGTGGTCGGGTCTCGACCCGCTGCTGTCGACCGCGGTGGCGACCGGTGGCTCGAAGATCATCTACGACAACATCGACTTCAACAGCTACGGCTTCCTGAACGCGACCGAGTCGTTCATCACCGAGTCACCCCGACCTCGCGCAGCTCGTCGTCGACGCCTACGAGAAGGCGCGCGCAGTGGGCGATCGAGAACCCGGAGGAGACCGCGGCGATCCTCGCCGAGGTCGCGGGCATCGACCTCGCGATCGCCGAGTCGGTGCTCATCGACCGCACCAACCTCGACGTCGACCCGGCGCCCGGTGACGAGCAGCTCGCAGGTGCTCGAGATCATCGGCCCGATCTTCGTCGAGTCCGGGGACGTCGCGAACCAGGACCTGATCGACGACGCCCTCGACTCGCTGTTCAACACGACGTTCATCGACGCGGCCGATCCGTCGCGCATTGGCTGATCGCACCACCCAGCATGACCTCGCAGCCGGCCCGGTGACCCGGAGCCGGCTGCGAGTCTTGTGCAGCAGCTCGGCGTACGGGTACTCGGCCGCGGGCACCGCGACGTCGCAGCGCGGCGCGGCGACCGCGGCGCCGCCGTGGATCGTGTGGCTCGGCGCCATCCTCCCGATCGCCCTGCTCGGCGACGTGGCAGCTCATCTCGATGAGCGGGATCGTCGCCGGCCTACCGCTTCCCGTCGCCGACCGACGGTCGTGCTCGCGGGCGTCGATCTCGCGCAGCGCGGCCTGCTGCTGCCAGTACATCGGCATCTCGATCCAGCGCGTGCTCATCGGCTTCGCGATCGGCTCGATCGTCGGCCTCGTGCTCGGCTCGATCGTCGGCCTCTCGCGCGTCGCGAGCGCGCTGCTCGCGCCGACGATCGGCGGATTCCGCGCGGTGCCGTCGCTCGCGTGGGTGCCGCTGCTCATCCTGTACCTCGGCATCAACGAGGACTCGAAGGTCACGCTCATCGCGATCGGCGCGCTCTTCCCGGTCTACACGACCGTCGCGGGCGCGCTGCGGCACGTCGACCCGCAGCTCGTCGAGCTCGGGCGCGCCTACGGGCTGCGGCGGATGTCGCTGCTCCAGCGCGTGCAGCTGCCCGCCGTGATCCCGAGCATCGTCTCGGGGCTGCGGCTGGCACTCGCGCAGTCGTGGCTGTTCCTCGTCGCGGCCGAGCTGATCGCGTCGTCGATGGGCCTCGGCTTCCTGCTCGTCGACTCGCAGAACAACGGTCGGATCGACCGGATGTTCCTCACGATCATCCTGCTCGGCATCCTCGGCAAGACGACCGATGCGCTCATCGGGCTCCTCGAGCGCGGTCTGCTCAAGCGCTGGGGCTAGAGCCGGTCTGGAGCTGGCTATACTCGACACAGCAGATATCCTTTAAGTTCCGTCCAGAGAGGCGGGGAAGGAGGTCACGATTGACTGCACGCACCGTGCTGCAGCACGCTGACATCACCCGGGCGTTGACTCGGATCTCACACGAGATCCTCGAGTCCAACCGTCGGCTCCGCCGATCTCGTCGCTCCTCGGCATCCCGACCCGCGGCGTCGTCCTCGCCCGGCGGATCGGCGCGATCCTCGACGCCATCGAGCCGGGCGCCGCCGTCGTCGGCGCCCTCGACGTCACGATGTACCGCGACGACCTCGCGAAGCAGCCGACGCGCGCGCCCGTCGCCGACGCAGATTCCCGCCGGGCGGCATCGACGGCAAGACCGTCGTGCTCGTCGACGACGTGCTGTTCTCCGGCCGCACGATCCGCGCGGCGCTCGACGCGCTCAGCGACCTCGGGCCGCCCGCGCGCCGTGCGCCTCGCGGTGCTCGTCGACCGCGGCCACCGCGAGCTGCCGATCCGCGCCGACTTCGTCGGCAAGAACCTGCCGACCTCGAGCCGAGCGAGCGCATCAACGTGCGCCTCGCCGAGATCGACGGCAGCGAGGAGGTGACGATCGAGGATGAGGCACCTGCTCTCGAGCACCAAGGACCTCGCCCGCGACGAGGCGATCGCGATCCTCGACATCGCCGAGGACATGGCGGATGTCGCCGACCGCGAGGTCAAGAAGCTGCCGACCCTGCGCGGCAAGCACCGTCGTGAACCTGTTCTTCGAGGACTCGACCCGCACGCGCGTCTCGTTCGAGGTCGCGGCGAAGCGGCTGTCGCGCCGACGTCATCAACTTCAGCGCGAAGGGCTCGAGCGTCTCGAAGGGCGAGAGCCTCAAGGACACCGCCCAGACCCTCGCCGCGATGGGCGCCGACGCGGTCGTCATCCGGCACGGGTCGTCCGGTGCGCCGCGCGTGCTCGCCGACAGCGGCTGGATCGACGCGGGCGTCGTCAACGCGGGCGACGGCACCCACGAGCACCCGACGCAGGCGCTGCTCGACGCGTTCACGATCCGCCGCCGGCTGCACGGGGCGGCGTCCCGCGGCGAAGGGACTCGACGGCGTGACCGTGACGATCGTCGGCGACATCCTGCACTCCCGAGTCGCCCGCTCGAACGTCTGGCTGCTCACGACGCTCGGCGCCGAGGTCACGCCTCGTCGCGCCCGGCGACGCTGCTGCCGGTCGGCGTCGACGCGTGGCCGGTCGAGACCGCGCTACGACCTCGACGAGGCGGTCGACGCCGGCCCCGACGTGGTCATGATGCTGCGCATCCAGGCCGAGCGGATGAACGCCGCGTTCTTCCCGAACGCGCGCGAGTACACGCCGCGAGTGGGGCCTCGACGACGAGCGGCTCGCCCGACTGCCCGCGGATACCATGGTCATGCACCCCGGCCCGATGAACCGCGGCCTGGAGATCTCGGCCACGGCGGCCGACTCGGCACGGTCGACCGTGCTCGAACAGGTCGCCAACGGGGTGTCGATAAGGATGGCTGTGCTCTACTCGCCTGCTCTCGGGACAGTGATGCGGCATGAGCGATCGTCGATCACGCGGCGCGACGCTGCCCGACGGCACGACGACCGACCTCTTCGTCGACGGACGGCGTGTTCGTCGACGAGCGCGCCCGGCGGACGCCGGACCGATCGACGCCGCGGGCCTCATCGCCCTGCCCGGCCTCGTCGACCTGCACACCCACCTCCGCGAGCCCGGCTTCGAGCAGAGCGAGACCGTGCTCACCGGCTCCCGCGCCGCCGCGATCGGCGGCTTCACCGCCGTCTTCGCGATGGCCAACACGCAGCCCGTGCAGGACACCGCCGGCGTCGTCGAGCAGGTGCAGTCGCTCGGCGAGCAGCACGGCTACGTCACCGTGCGCCCGATCGGCGCGGTCACCGTCGGGCTCGCGGGCGAGCAGCTCACCGAGATCGGCGCGATGGCGCAGTCCCGCGCCAAGGTGCGCGTCTTCTCCGACGACGGCCACTGCGTGCACGACGCGCTGCTCATGCGCCGCGCGCTCGAGTACGTCGACGACGTTCGGCGGCGTGATCGCCCAGCACGCGCAGGAGCCGCGGCTCACCGATCGGCGCCCAGATGAACGAGGGCGCGCTCTCCGGCGAGCTCGGGCTCGCGGGCTGGCCCGCGGTCGCCGAGGAGTCGATCATCGCGCGCGACGTGCTGCTCGCCGAGCACGTCGGCGCGCGCCTGCACGTCTGCCACGTGTCGACCGCCGGGTCGGTCGAGGTCATCCGCTGGGCGAAGGCGCGCGGCATCCAGGTCACCGCCGAGGTCACGCCGCACCACCTGCTGCTCACCGAGCAGCTCGCGGCGCGGCTACGACTCGCGCTTCAAGGTCAACCCGCCGCTGCGCCGCGACGAGGACGTGCAGGCGCTGCGCGCCGCCCTCGCCGACGGCACGATCGACATCGTCGCGACCGACCACGCGCCGCACCCGCTCGAGGCGAAGGAGTGCGCGTGGGACGAAGCGGCCAACGGCATGGTCGGGCTCGAGTCCGCCCTGTCCGTCGTGCAGGCCGCGGTCGTCGACACCGGGCATGCTCGGCTGGGCGGATGTCGCGCGCGTGATGTCGTCCAAGCCCGCGGAGATCGGCCGGCTCGACGGCTACGCACGCCCGTTCGAGCCCGGCACCCCGGCGAACCTCACCCTCGTACGACCCGTCGGTCGACGCGCGAGTTCGGCACCGAGCACCTGCGCGGCAAGGGCGTCAACTCGCCGTACCTCGGCCGCACGCTGCCCGGCCGGGTGATCGCCACGATCCACGACGGCCGACCGACCGTGCTCGACGGCGAGCTGCTGCCGCGCCGAGGAGGTGCGACGTGCCTAGGGAACTCGGACTCGCGCTCTTCGTGCTGCTCGGCGTCGTCCTGCTCGCGCTCATGGTGTTCGGCTGGCGGCGGCGCGGCGCGCGGCAGGCGAAGCTCGGCAGCGCCCGCGGCCGTGCCCGACGACCTTGGTGCGAGCCACGGCTCGTTCGCCGGGCTGTACGTGGCGACGACCCTCGCGGGCCAGCCCCTGCGAGCGCATCGCGAGCCGGCCTCTGGGCTTCCGAGCCGACGGCACGCGTGCTCGTCGCCGACCGCGGGCTCGTGATCACGCTCGTCGGCAGCGACCCGTTCTTCATCCCGAAGCCGGATGTCACGACCGCCCGCCGAGCGAGCTGGACGATCGACCGCGGCGTCGAGGAGGACGGCCTGAACGTCGTCGCCTGGACGCTCGCGGCGCGAGCGGGCAGTCCACCGCGCTCGACAGCTACTTCCGCCTGCGCGAGCCCGCAGGCGTTCGACGCCGCGATCGCACAGCTCGCACCAGCCACTGAAGGGACGCCATCATGACGTTCACCGCAGACCCCGCCGTGCTCGTCCTCGAGGACGGCACCCGCTACACCGGCCGCGCCTACGGCGCCCGCGGCCGCACCCTCGGCGAGGTCGTCTTCGCCACCGGCATGACCGGCTACCAGGAGACCCTGACCGACCCGAGCTACGCCGGCCAGATCGTCGTGATGACCGCGCCGCACATCGGCAACACCGGTGTCAACGACGAGGACCCCGAGTCGAGCCGCATCTGGGTCTCCGGCTACGTCGTGCGCGACCCCTCCCGCGTCGTCTCGAACTACCGCGCCGACGGCAGCCTCGACGACCAGCTCGTGCGCGACGGCATCGTCGGCATCAGCGGCATCGACACCCGAGCCGTCACGCGGCGCCTTCGCGACGCCGGCGCGATGCGCGGCGGCGTCTTCTCGGGCCCGGACGCGGCGCTCAGCCCCGACGAGCAGCTCGCGATCGTGCGCGCGGGCGAGCAGATGAGCGGCCGCAACCTCTCGGCCGAGGTGTCCACGACCGACGGCTACGTCGTGCCGGCCACGGCGGAGCGGATCGGCAACCTCGCCGTGCTCGACCTCGGCGTGAAGACGTCGACCCTCAACTACCTCGCCGCGCGCGGCTTCGACGTGCACGTGCTGCCGCAGTCCGTCGACGCTCGACGAGGTGCTCGCGATCGAGCCGGTCGCCGCGTTCTTCTCGAACGGCCCGGGCGACCCCGGCGCATCCGACCGCCACGTCGAACTGCTGCAGGGCATCCTGCGGGCCGACGTGCCGTTCTTCGGCATCTGCTTCGGCAACCAGCTGCTCGGCCGCGCCCTCGGCTTCGGCACCTACAAGCTGCCGTTCGGCCACCGCGGCATCAACCAGCCGGTGGTCGAAAGTCGCGACCGGTCGCATCGAGATCACGAGCCACAACCACGGCTTCGCGGTCGATGCCCCGATCGGCGAGATCACGGACTCCCCGACGGGCTTCGGCCGCGTCGAGGTGAGCCACGTCAACCTCAACGACAACGTCGTCGAGGGGCTCAACGCGCTCGACATCCCCGCGTTCTCGGTGCAGTACCACCCGGAGGCGGCCGCCGGGCCGCACGACGCCAACTACCTCTTCGACCGATTCCGGCGATCTGGTGCTCGCCGCGAAGCTTCAGCGAGCGCGTCAGGCCGAAGGACGACAACTGATGCCCAAGCGCGACGACATCAACTCCGTCCTCGTGATCGGCTCCGGCCCGATCGTCATCGGCCAGGCGTGCGAGTTCGACTACTCGGGCACGCAGGCGTGCCGCGTGCTGCGCGAGGAGGGCGTGCGCGTCA
The DNA here is from genome assembly GCA_963790235.1 of uncultured Actinomycetota bacterium. Classification (GTDB taxonomy): domain Bacteria; phylum Actinomycetota; class Actinomycetes; order Actinomycetales; family Microbacteriaceae; genus Rhodoglobus. The sequence continues at coordinate 278,650 of CAWBNZ010000001.1, read as the reverse complement.
TCCTCGTCAACTCCAACCCGGCGACGATCATGACCGACCCCGACTTCGCCGACGCGACCTACATCGAGCCGATCACCTGGGAGGTGATCGAGTCGATCATCGCCAAGGAGAAGCCCGACGCGATCCTGCCGACCCTCGGCGGCCAGACCGCGCTCAACGCGGCGATCGAGCTGCACGAGCACGGCATCCTCGAGAAGTACGACGTCGAGCTCATCGGCGCGAACTTCGAGGCGATCAACAAGGGCGAGGACCGCCAGATCTTCAAGCAGCTGGTGCTCGATGCCGGAGCCGACGTCGCGCGCAGCCACATCGCCCACACCGTCGACGAGGCCGTCGAGTTCGCCGAGGACCTCGGCTACCCGCTCGTCATCCGCCCGAGCTTCACGATGGGCGGCCTCGGCTCCGGCTTCGCCTACACCCGCGAGGAGCTCGTGCGCATGGTCGGCGACGGCCTGCACCAGAGCCCCACCACCGAGGTGCTGCTCGAGGAGTCGATCCTCGGCTGGAAGGAGTACGAGCTCGAGCTCATGCGCGACACCGCCGACAACACGGTCGTCGTCTGCTCGATCGAGAACGTCGACCCGGTCGGCGTGCACACCGGCGACTCGATCACCGTCGCCCCGGCGCTCACCCTCACCGACCGCGAGTACCAGAACCTGCGCGACATCGGCATCGACATCATCCGCGCGGTCGGCGTCGACACCGGCGGCTGCAACATCCAGTTCGCCGTCGACCCGGCCACCGGCCGCGTCATCGTCATCGAGATGAACCCGCGGGTGTCGCGGTCGAGCGCGCTCGCGTCGAAGGCGACCGGCTTCCCGATCGCGAAGATCGCCGCGAAGCTCGCGATCGGCTACCGGCTCGACGAGATCCCGAACGACATCACGAAGGTCACCCCGGCGAGCTTCGAGCCGACGCTCGACTACGTCGTCGTGAAGGTGCCGCGGTTCGCGTTCGAGAAGTTCCCCGCGGCCGACACCCGGCTCACGACGACCATGAAGTCGGTCGGCGAGGCGATGGCGATCGGCCGCAACTACTCCACGGCGCTGCAGAAGGCGCTGCGCTCGCTCGAGAAGCGCGGCAGCAGTTTCCACTGGAGCGGCGAGGCCGGAGCGAAGGAGGAGCTGCTCGCCCTGGCATCCATCCCGACCGACGGCCGCATCGTGACCGTGCAGCAGGCGCTGCGCGCGGGAGCGACCGTCGAGGAGGTCTTCGAGGCCACCGGCATCGACCCGTGGTTCGTCGACCAGATCGTGCTCATCAACGAGGTCGCCGACGAGATCGCCGGCATTCGGCGCGCTCGACGCCGACCTGCTGCGCCTCGCCAAGGACCACGGCTTCAGCGACGCGCAGATCGCGGAGCTCCGCGGACTGACCGAGGCCGAGGTGCGCACCGCGCGCTGGAACCTCGGCGTGCGCCCGTCTTCAAGACCGTCGACACGTGCGCGGGCGAGTTCCCGGCGCTCACGCCGTACCACTACTCGAGCTACGACACCGAGACCGAGGTGCTGCCGAGCGACCGCCGCAAGGTCGTCATCCTCGGCTCCGGCCCGAACCGCATCGGCCAGGGCATCGAGTTCGACTACTCGTGCGTGCACGCGTCGTTCGCGCTGTCTGACGCCGGGTTCGAGACGATCATGATCAACTGCAACCCCGAGACGGTCTCCACCGACTACGACACGAGCGACCGGCTGTACTTCGAGCCGCTCACCCTCGAGGACGTGCTCGAGGTCATCCACGCGGAATCCCAGTCCGGCGAGCTCGTCGGCGTCGTCGTGCAGCTCGGCGGCCAGACGGCGCTCGGGCTCGCGCAGGGACTCAAGGACGCCGGCGTCCCGATCCTCGGCACGACGCCCGAGGCGATCGACCTCGCCGAGGAGCGCGGGCTGTTCTCCAAGATCCTCGACGACGCGGGCCTCCTCGCCCCGAAGAACGGCACGGCCACGAACCGCGACGAGGCGGTCACGATCGCCGAGCACATCGGCTACCCCGTGCTCGTGCGCCCGAGTCACGTGCTCGGCGGCCGCGGCATGGAGATCGTCTACGACACCGAGTCGCTCGCCGACTACTTCGACCGCGTGCGCGACCAGGCCATCATCGGCCCGGGCTCGCCGCTGCTGGTCGACCGCTTCCTCGACGACGCGATCGAGATCGACGTCGACGCGCTCTACGACGGCACCGAGCTGTACGTCGGCGGCGTCATGGAGCACATCGAGGAGGCGGGCATCCACTCCGGCGACTCGGCGTGCACGCTGCCGCCCGTGACGCTCGGCCGCGACGTGATCAACCGGGTGCGCGACGCGACGCTCGCGATCGCGAAGGGCATCGGCGTCATGGGTCTGCTCAACGTGCAGTTCGCGATCGGCCAGGGCATGCTCTACGTGCTCGAGGCCAACCCGCGCGCGTCTCGCACGGTGCCGTTCGTGTCGAAGGCGCTCGGCATTCCGCTGGCGAAGGCCGCGTCGCTCATCATGGTGGGCCGCAGCATCCGCTCGCTCGTCGACGACGGCATGCTGCCCGCCCAGGACGGCTCGATCGTGCCGCTCGACTCGCCGGTCTCGGTCAAGGAGGCCGTGCTGCCGTTCAAGCGGTTCCGCACGGTCGAGGGTCACGTCGTCGACTCGGTGCTCGGCCCGGAGATGCGCTCGACCGGCGAAGTGATGGGCATCGACTCGAACTTCCCGAAGGCGTTCGCGAAGAGTCAGGAGGCCGCGTACGGCGGGCTCCCGGCGTCCGGTTCGGTGTTCGTCTCGGTCGCCGACCGCGACAAGCGCGCAATCGTGCTGCCGGTGCTGCGGCTGAGCCAGCTCGGCTTCAAGATCCTCGCGACCGAGGGCACCGCCGAGGTGCTCTCGCGCAACGGCATCGAGTCGCGGATCGTGCGAAAGTACTTCATGGGACAGGACGTCATCGAGGGGGAGCCGTCGATCGTCGAACTGATCAACGGGGGTGAGGTGGATGTGGTGATCAACACCCCGAGCGGTCGCAGCGCCCGCGCGGACGGCTACGAGATCCGCACCGCGACGGTCGCGGCCGACAAGCCGCTGTTCACGACGATCGCGCAACTCGGCGCGGCGGTCGCATCGTTCGAGGCCATCCGCGACGGCTTCGAGGTCACGAGCCTGCAGGAGTACGACCGCGTGCGGAAGGAGCGTCTGCGTGCCTGACAGAAGAGCGCCTGACGCATCGATGAGCTTCGGTGATCGCCTCGCCTCGACGTTCGAGACGGTGGGGCAACTCTGCCTCAATGTTGATGCGCATGCCGCCGTGCTCGATCGCTGGTCGTTGCCCGACTCCGCTGAGGGAGCACGCGAGTTCGGCCTCCGCGCGGTCGGCGCCGCGGCCGGAACCATTGGCATCGTGAAGCCCCAGGTCGCGTTCTTCGAGCGCCACGGCTCCGCCGGGTATGCCGCACTCGAGCGCGTCTTTGCAGAGGCTCGCGATGCCGACCTCCTGGTGATCGCTGACGCCAAACGCGGAGACATTGGCTCGACGGTGGACGCGTACGGCGAGGCGTGGCTCAAGCCCGGCTCGCCCCTTGAGGCCGATGCGATGACCGTGGTTGCGTACCAGGGCGTGGGCTCGCTCGCAGGCCCCGTCGCCAGGGCGCACGCCGCGGGCAAGGGTTTGTTCGTGCTCGCCGCGACGTCGAATCGGGAGGCGGCTGCCACGCAAACTGCCACGGTCACCCGTGGTGCCGCGGATGGCAGCACCGTCGCAGCATCGGTGGTCCGTGAAGTCGCAGCACTCCGCGGAGACTCCGCGCTCGGATCGTTCGGCGTGGTGATCGGCGCGACCGTGCAGTTGAGCGACTACGGCCTGACCGACGACGACCTGGCAGGAACCCCAGTGCTCGCGCCGGGCTTCGGCGAGCAGGGCGCCGTGCTGGCTGAGATCCGCCGCCTGTTCGGCTCAGCTACCCCGAATGTGGTCGCCGCGAGCGGGCGCAGCCTCCTCCTGACGGGACCGGATGGACTGCACGAAGCGCTCGTGCGCGCATCCGGGGAGCTGGCGGAGGCGACGAGATGAGTCCGCGGCCGGATCCGCCCGAGGTGGATCGGATCGCGGCATCCAAGGCTGCCGTTGCGGCCCGAAGGGCTCGCGCCGCAGTGAAACGGGATGTCGCGGAGCGCCGCCGCACCGCCCTCGACGTTGCCGTGCACGGCTGGACCGACCCCGAGAGCGTCGAGTCAGGATTGCGCGTGCGCGAGCTGCTCGGCAGCATCCCGGGTCTCGGGCCGACCCGCGTCGCCCGTCTGCTCGACGACCTCGACATCTCCGACAAGAAGCGCGTCGGCGGCCTCGGCGGCCGCCAGCGCACGCGCCTGACCGACTACCTCGGCGCGCGCCAACCGCGCCAGCACAGCCATCTCGTGGTGCTTGCTGGCCCGACCGCGGTCGGCAAGGGCACGGTATCGGCCTATATCCGTGATCACTACCCGGACGTGCTGCTGAGCATCTCTGCCACCACTCGCACGCCCAGGCCTGGGGAACAGGACGGCGTGCACTACCACTTCGTCTCCGACGCGGAGTTCGACCGGATGATCGCGCATGACGAGCTGCTCGAGTGGGCGGTCGTGCACAACTCCTATCGATATGGCACCCCTCGACCTCCGATCGACGCCGCGATCGCCGCCGGTCGCCGCGTGCTGCTCGAGATCGACCTGCAGGGCGCGCGGTCGGTGCGCGAGGTCATGCCTGAGGCCATGCTCGTGTTCCTGCTGCCTCCGACCTGGGAGGAACTGGTGCGTCGTCTGGTCGGCCGTGGCACGGAGGATCCAGCCGAGCAGACCCGCAGGCTCGAGACCGCAAGAGTCGAATTGGCGGCCCAAGACGAGTTCGATGTGCGTGTCGTGAACCATGACGTCGCCGAGGCGGCCGCCAAGGTCGTAGAATTGATGGATGTGCCCATTGGCACGCACACTTTCCGCAAGGACAAATCCTTCTAGGAGCGCCAACCATGGCTGACAAGTACTCGGGCATTATCGATCCGCCCATCGACGACCTGCTCGCCAAGGTCGACTCCAAGTACCAGCTCGTGATCTTCGCGTCCAAGCGCGCCCGCCAGATCAACGACTACTACGCCGACCTGCACGAGGGTTCGCTGTTCGACAACGTCGGACCGCTCGTCGACTCGACGATCGACGACAAGCCCCTCTCGGTTGCGCTGCACGAGATCAACGAGGACAAGCTCGAGCTCAAGCGGCTGAGCGAGGACTAGTAGTCCACCCGCGGCCGCTCGCCGATCCCATCACGATGAACATCGTCGTCGGCATCACGGGCGGCATCGCCGCGTACAAGGCCGTCGGCGTTGTACGTGCACTCGTGCTCGCCGGTCATGACGTGCACGTCGTCGCGACGGATGCCGCGCTCCGATTCGTCGGACGCCCAACGCTCGAGGCGATCAGTCGCAACCCGGTGCACTCCTCGCTCTACGAGGGTGTCGCCGAGGTGCGTCATGTCGCGATCGGCCAGGCTGCCGACCTGATCGTCGTGGCCCCCGCGACGGCGAACACGATCGCCAAGCTCGCGACCGGCCTCGCCGACGACCTACTCGGCAACACGATCCTCGCGAGCACCGCCCCGCTCGTGATTGCGCCGGCGATGCACACGGAAATGTGGCAGAACGCCGCGACCGCGCAGAACATCGCCACGCTGCGCGAGCGCGGGGTCACCATCGTCGGGCCCGAGGTCGGCCAACTCACCGGCAAAGACGCGGGACCCGGCAGGATGTCGGAGCCGGAGCAGATCGTCGAGGCCGCCCTCGCGCGGCTCGCGGCGACCCACGACCTCGCTGGCAAGCGCATCCTCGTGACTGCGGGCGGCACTCGCGAGCCACTCGATCCGGTGCGCTTCATCGGCAACCGCTCGAGCGGCAAGCAGGGCGTCGCGATCGCCCTGGCTGCAGCCGCGCGCGGAGCCGACGTGACGCTGATCGCCGCAAACCTCGAGGTGGCGGTGCCGGCATCCGTGCAGGTGCAGAAGGTGAGCACGACGCTCGAGCTTCAAGCCGCCGCAGTCGCCGCTGCACCTGGTGCTGACGTCGTGATCATGGCGGCCGCGGTCGCGGACTATCGTCCAGAGAATGTCGCCGAGTCGAAGATCAAGAAGGACCAGCAGGGCGACACCCTGCAGCTCACGCTCGTGCGGAACCCCGACATCCTCGCCGGCCTGTCCGGCAGCAAACGGCCCGATCAGCTCGTGATCGGCTTCGCCGCCGAGACCGAGCCGGATGACGCGAAGCTGCTCGAACTCGGCCGAGCGAAGATCGCGCGCAAGGGCTGCGACTATCTCGTCATCAACAGGGTCGGCTGGACCGAGGGTTTCGCAACCGAACGCAACAGCATCATCGTCGTCGATAGGGCCGCGGCTATAGTGTTCAAGGCCTCGGGATCGAAGGCCGCCGTGGCCGAACGCCTGCTGGATCTTCTCGCCTGACCCGATACCTCTTCCGTACACCGACTGCTGGGACACGAACCGAATGACTGCTGCGCTCCGTCTCTTCACGAGCGAATCCGTGACCGAAGGCCACCCCGACAAGATCTGCGACCAGATCAGCGACAGCATCCTCGATGCGATGCTCGCCGAGGATCCCAAGGCTCGCGTCGCCGTCGAGACCCTCGTCACAACGGGTCTCGTGCACGTCGCCGGTGAGGTGACGACCTCGAGCTACGTCGACATCCCGACGATCGTGCGCGAGAAGATCGTGTCGATCGGCTACGACTCGTCGCTCAAGGGCTTCGACGGCCGCTCGTGCGGTGTCGAGATCTCGATCGGCGCGCCAGTCGCCCGACATCGCGCAGGGCGTCGACACCGCCATCGAGGTGCGCGAAGACGAGACCGATGACGACGTGCTCGACCGCCAGGGTGCTGGCGACCAGGGCATCATGTTCGGCTACGCCACCGTCGAGACCAAAGAGCTCATGCCGCTGCCGATCTGGCTCGCGCACCGGCTCGCCGAGCGGCTCGTCCGAGGTGCGCAAGACGGGCGAGCTCGACTACCTCCGCCCCGACGGCAAGACCCAGGTCACGATCGGCTACGACGGCACGACCCCTCGCACGGTCGACACGGTCGTGCTCTCGACGCAGCACGCGCCCGAGGTCGAGAACGCGCAGCTGCACGCCGAGATCGAGGAGCACGTGATCCGCCCGGTGCTCGCGACCGTCGACCTCGACAGCAAGGATGCGACGCTGCTGATCAACCCGACCGGCCGCTTCGAGATCGGCGGCCCGCAGGGCGACGCCGGACTCACCGGCCGCAAGATCATCGTCGACACCTACGGCGGTGCATCCCGTCACGGTGGTGGCGCGTTCAGCGGGCAAGGACCCGTCGAAGGTCGACCGTTCCGCCGCGTACGCCATGCGGTGGGTGGCGAAGAACGCGGTCGCCGCGGGCTTCGCCGACCGCCTCGAGGTGCAGGTCGCGTACGCGATCGGCAAGGCGCACCCGGTCGGTCTCTACGTCGAGACGTTCGGCACCGCGCACGTCGACGAGTCCGTGATCATCGACGCGATCCGCGAGGTGTTCGACCTGCGTCCCGGTGCGATCATCCGCGACCTCGACCTGCTGCGTCCGATCTACAGCAAGACCTCGGCCTACGGCCACTTCGGTCGCGAGCTGCCCGAGTTCACGTGGGAGCGCACCGACCGGGTCGACGAGCTGCGCAGCGCCGCCGGCCTGTAGGCGCATGCCGCCGACGGCGGTCAGCGCCAGGGTCGCTCTCGACTCGTCCCTGCCGCAACTGGATCGGCTGTTCGACTACGCGATCCCGGACGCGCTTCGGGAGACCGCCGTCCCTGGCGTGCGCGTGCGCGTGCCGCTGCGCTCCGCGGGGCGCATGGCCGACGGCTTCATCGTCGAGCTCGCGCCGCCGGGCGAGTACAAGGGCGCCCTGAGCACCCTTGAAACGGTCGTCTCGCCGATCCCGGTGCTCGCGCCCGAGGTGTACCGGCTCGCGCGCAAGGCCGCGGATCGAGCCGCTGGGGCCGCGACCGACATCATCCGGCTCGCGGTGCCCGGCAGGCAGGTGCGAGTCGAGAAGCAGTACCTCGCGCGTGGGACGCAGGAGCCTCCCGCGGTGGCGAGCGCCCTCCCCATTGAGGGATACGGCGACGGCGTGCTCGAGGCGGCGATCGCCGCGGGGGAGCGGGTCGCGGTCGATGCGGTCCCGTTCCCGCGGGAGATCGCCGGACGCGGGAGCGACGGCGATGCTGCGGACGGGTGGCCCGGCGAGTGGGTCGGCGGGTGGGCGGTGACGATGGCGGCCGCGGCTGCGGTGGCCGTGGCATCCGGCAAGTCGGCGATCCTGGGCGTTCCGGACTACCGCGACCAGCTGCAGCTCGAGGCGGCGCTGCGCACGGTGCTTGCCGCCCGAACGCATTGCGACGCTGGATGCCCGCCAGTCGAACCCCGATCGCTACCGCTCTTTGCTGCGCTGCCTCGACCCGACGCCCGCTCGCGATCGTCGGCAACCGCTCGGTCGTCTACGCGCCCGGCCGCGAACCTCGGACTCATCGCGCTCTGGGACGACGGCGACCCGCTGTTCACCGAGCCGCTGAGCCCCTACGTGCACGCGCGCGACGCAGCGCTGCTGCGGCAGGAAGACCAGGGCGGCGCGCTCATGTTCCTGTCGCACTCCCGCAGCACCGAGGTCGAGCGACTCGTCGAGCTCGAGCTACCTCCGCGCGGTGAGTCCGAAGCCGCCCGTGACACCGAAGGTCGTGCCGACCGCGCAGCAGGCCGGCGGTGACCGCCTGGCTGCGCAGGCGCGTATCCCGTCGTCAGCGTGGCGCACCGCCCGCGAGGCTCTCGAGCACGGCCCCGTGCTCGTGCAGGTCGCGCGTCCCGGCTACGCGCCCGGCCTCGCGTGCGCCGACTGCGGACAGCTTGCGCGCTGCCTGCGCTGCGAGGGGCCGATCTCGCAGAAGTCCGCGCGAGCGACGCCGTCGTGCTCATGGTGCGGTGCCCTCGCGGTCGGCTGGCACTGCACCAACTGCGAGGGCGAGAAGATGCGCTTCGTCGGTCAGGGCGCGACCCGCACCGCCGAGGATCTCGGCCGCGCATTCCCGGGCGTGCGCGTGATCATTGCGGATGGCGAACGCACCGTACTCTCCGTGGGATCCGAGCCCGCCCTCGTGATCGCGACGCGCGGCGCGGAACCGGTCGCCGCAGGCGGCTACCGCGCCGTGCTGCTGCTCGACGGGGAGCGCATGATCGCCCGCGAGAGCTTGCGGGTGGGCGAGGACTGCTTGCGGTGGTGGTCCAATGCCGCGGCGCTGGCCGGGCGTGGAGCGACCACGGTGCTCGTGGGCATCGGCGGACCGCTCGCCACCGCGATGGCGACGTGGCGCCAGGCCGACTACGCGCGGGGCGAGCTTGCCGATCGGCGGCGGTTGCGGTTCCCACCGGCGGTGCGGGTGGCAACGGTCACTGGGGAGGTCGAGGCGGTCGCGAAGGCGGTGGCGAGCGCATCCATCGAGCCTGACGACGTGCTGGGACCGGTGGATGTCGCGGACCGCAGTGTTCGCACCATCGTGCGCTTCGACTACGCCCAGGGTGCCGCGGTGGCCGCGGCGCTGCGATCGCAGGTCGTGAAAGCCGCCACGGCGAAGCGCCGGCCGGGCGTCGCGCGGCCGACGACGAATCTCAAGGTGCGCTTCGACGACGTGGAGCCGTTCCTCGAGGCGTAGGAGGCGGCACCGGGCTGCGGTACGGGAGAATCGAAGGATGACCCTGCGCCTCGTCTTCGCCGGCAGCCCGAGTGCCGCCGTGCCGAGCCTGCGCGCACTCGCGGCCTCGGACCACGAGCTCGCGGCCGTCGTCACGCGCGCGGACACGCCGCAGGGCCGTCGCGGCATCCTGACCCCCACGCCCGTCGCCGACGCGGCCGACGAGCTCGGCCTCCCCGTCATCAGGGCGTCGAAGCTCGCGGGCGAGGCCACCGAGCAGATCATCGCGCTGCAGCCAGACCTCGGCGTGATCGTCGCGTACGGCGGCGCTCGTGCGCGAGCCGCTGCTGTCTGCGCCGCGGCTCGGCTGGATCAACCTGCACTTCTCCCTGCTGCCGCGCTGGCGCGGCGCCGCACCCGTGCAGCGCGCGATCATCGGGGGCGACGACATCACGGGCGCGACCGTCTTCCAGCTCGTTCCGGAACTCGACGCCGGCGACGTCTTCGGGCGCGTGACCGAGCCGATCGGACGTCACCAGACCGCGGGGTCGCTGCTCGCCTCGCTGGCCGACTCGGGTGTCGCGGCTGCTGCTCGACGTCGTCGATGCCCTCGCCGATGGTACCGCGCAGCGCCGAACCGCAGACCGGCGACGTGACGCTCGCCCCCAAGCTCGAGCTCGCCGACGGCGCGATCGACTGGGGGCTCGACGCCGAGTGGGTGAGCGCGCGCATCCGCGGCGTGACACCCGAGCCCGGAGCGTTCACGACCGTCGACGGAGTGCGCGTGAAGGTGCTCGACGCGACGATCGCGCGAGACGTGCCCCGCATGGTGCCCGGCGTGGTCGATCTGGTGGGCAAGGCCGTGCTCGTCGGCACGGCGACCGATCCGATCGACCTGCTGTCGGTGCATCCAGCCGGTCGCAAGGCGATGGATGCCGCGTCATGGTGGCGCGGACGCTCCGGCGGCCCGGCGGTCGCCTCATGAGCGGTCAGGGTCGACAGGGCGCACCGAACCGCCAGGCGATGCCCGCCCGCCGCGTCGCCCTCGACGTGATCTCGGCCGTGCGCGAATCGGACGCGTACGCGAACCTCCTGCTGCCGGTGCGCATCGGCCGTGCCGCGCTCAACGAGGCGGATGCCGGACTCGCGACCGAGCTCACCTACGGCACCCTGCGCATGCAGGGCTACTACGACGAGGTCATCGCGCTGGCCGCGAATCGCCCGGTCACCCAGATCGACGGACCGGTGCTCGACGTGCTGCGTCTCGCGTGCCACCAGCTGCTGTCCATGCGGGTCGCGCAGCACGCGGCCGTCGACGAATCCGTTGAGCTCGCGCGCGCCGTCGGCTCCCGCTCGTCGATCGGGTTCGTCAACGGGGTGCTCCGCACCATCACGCGCACCGACGCCGAGGAGTGGCGGCAGCGGGTGCTGGCCTCCGCGGGCTCTGGTGAGGAGCGGCTGGCGCTTGAGTACTCGCATCCACTCTGGGTCGTTCGCGCGTTCCGCCAGGTGCTCGTCACCGAGGGCCGCGAGCACGAGCTCGAGGCACTGCTCGCCGCCGACAACGTGCCGGCGCGGGTGAGCCTCACCGCCCTGCCGGGCTTCGCCACGGTGGACGAGTTGGATGCCAAGGCCGCCGAGTACTCGCCGGTGGGCGCTCGACTCGCCGGGGGAGACCCACTCAAGCTCGAGGCGGTGCGGTCGGGACGCGCGCGCGTGCAGGACGAGGGGTCACAGCTTGCGGCGCTCGCCCTGAGCCGCGCACGACCGATCGTGGCGGGGGAGCGCTGGCTCGACCTGTGCGCTGGCCCGGGCGGCAAGGCCGCACTGCTCGCCGCCGAGGCGACGGAGGGCGGTGCGACGCTCGTCGCGAACGAACTCGTGCCCGCGCGAGCCCAACTCGTGCGGAACGCCCTCGCGGTGTTCGATCCGGCACCCGAGGTGTGGGAACTCGACGGCACGCGCGTCGGCGCACGCGAGCCCGGCTCGTTCGACCGGATCATGATCGACGCGCCGTGCACCGGGCTCGGCGCGCTGCGCCGTCGTCCGGAGGCGCGCTGGCGCAAGCAGCCGGGGGATGTCGCGGCGCTCGGCGCGCTGCAGGCCGGCCTGCTGGCATCCGGGCTCGACGCACTCAAGCCCGGCGGCATCCTCGCGTACGTCACGTGCTCGCCGCACGCGGGCGAGACGAAGTCGATCGTGGCGTCGGTGCTGCGCAAGCGAACCGACGTGGAGCTCATCGACACGCCAGCCGTGCTCCAGTCGATCGTGCGCGAGCCGCTCGATCTCGCCGCCGGCACCCACGCGCAGCTCTGGCCGCATCGCACGGGCACCGACGCGATGTTCATCCAGCTCATGCAGCGCTCGGGATAGACACGGCTCTGGATAGGCTCGCATCGTGCCCGTCCGTATCAACCCCAGCATCCTCGCCGCCGACTTCGTGAACCTCGAGCGCGACGTCGCCCGCATCGTGACCGCCGATCTCGTGCACGTCGACGTGATGGACAACCACTTCGTGCCCAACCTCACGTTCGGCCCGCAGATGGTCGAACGGCTGCAGGCGGTCTCGGCGATCCCGCTCGACGTGCACCTCATGATCGACGACCCGTCGCGCTGGGCGCCCGCCTACGCCGAGCTCGGCGCGTTCTCCGTGACGTTCCACGCTGAGGCAACGAGGCTCCCGGTCGAACTCGCGCGCACCCTCCGCGCGATCGGCGCTCGTGCGGGCATCGCGCTCAAGCCGGGCACTCCCGTCGACGACTACCTCGACCTGCTGCCCGAGTTCGACCAGGTGCTCGTCATGACGGTCGAACCAGGCTTCGGCGGGCAGTCGTTCATGGAGTCGACGATGCCGAAGCTCGAGAAGCTCCGTGCGGCGGTGGATGCAACGGGCCTCGACGTCTGGCTCCAGGTCGACGGCGGCGTGGACGAACGCACCATCACGATCGCCCGTGAGCACGGGGCCGACACCTTCGTGGCAGGCTCCGCGGTGTTCCGTGGTGAGCCCGCGGAGCAGATCGCGCTGCTCCGGGCGGCAGCCGAAGGCTTCACCTCCATGATTGACTTAACCCATGACTGACAAGACGAAGCCCGAAGTCGAGTTCTACGAGGGCGACGCCCCGACCGAACTTGTGATCATCGATATCGAAGAAGGAACCGGCGCCGAGGCCAAGCCCGGCGACACCGTGGAGGTGCACTATCTCGGGCGTCGATTTCGAGACGCTCGAGGAATTCGACTCCTCCTGGAGCCGCGGCCAGTCGATCACGTTCCCGCTCGGCAACCTCATCAAGGGCTGGCAGGACGGCATCCCGGGCATGAAGGCCGGCGGACGACGCCAGCTCATCTGCCCGCCGCTCCTCGCCTACGGTCCCGCCGGTGGCGGACACCGCCTCAGCGGCCGCACGCTCACGTTCGTGATCGACCTGATCGACGTCAAGTAACCCCACCCCGCAACGACAAAAACGCAGGAGAATCTGCGCGTCGTGCGCGTTTCGTTTCAGAAGCGCGTGCTGACGCACGGGATCTCCTGCGTTTTCGTTGCTGGGGCGGCCCGCGCTAGAGCAGTCCCTCGGCGCGGAAGATGCGATCGAGCAGCTGCCACAGCGAAAACGCAGGAGATCCTTGTCTGCTCGACCCGTTTCGCATCGCAAGTTCCGGCGAGCGCGCGATGTTCCTGCGTTTTCGTCGTCGCGGGCGTGTGGTTTCGTCGTTGCGAAGCGCGCCGCCGCGTCCCGGTACGCTTGTGCCCGTGAAGACCTTCGACGAACTCTTCGCTGAGCTCAGCGAGAAGTCCGTCGCGCGCCCGGAGGGTTCCCGCACCGTCGCCGAACTCGACGCCGGCGTGCACTCGATCGGCAAGAAGATCGTCGAGGAGGCCGCCGAGGTGTGGATGGCCGCCGAGTACGAGTCCGACGAGCGCACCGCCGAGGAGATCTCCCAGCTGCTGTACCACCTGCAGGTGCTCATGCTCGCGAAGGGACTGCAGCCGGTGGATGTCTGGCGACATCTGTAGATCGTCAGCCGACCATCCACCGAACACAGACCTTCCAATCGGAGTACACCCATGCTGAGAATCGCAGTCCCGAACAAGGGATCGCTGAGTGAAACCGCAGCCGAGATGCTGCACGAGGCCGGCTACGCCGGTCGCCGCGACCCGCGCGCGCTGAGCGTGCGCGACGAGCGCAACGACGTCGAGTTCTTCTACCTTCGCCCGCGCGACATCGCGACCTACGTCGGCTCGGGCGCGCTCGATGTCGGCATCACGGGCCGCGACCTGCTGCTCGACTCGGGCTCAGACGCGTTCGAGATCGAGGCGCTCGACTTCGCCGACTCGACGATGCGCTTCGCGGCGCCGCCCGGAGAGTTCCCGGATGTCGCGTCCCTCGCCGGCGCGCGGATCGCGACGAGCTTCCCGACGCTCGTGTCGAACTTCCTCGCCGCGCGAGGGTGTCGTCGCCACGACGGTCGAGCTCGAGGGCGCGGTTGAGTCTGCCGTGCGTCTCGGTGTCGCCGATGCGGTCGCCGACGTGGTGTCGACCGGGTCGACGCTGCGGGCGCAGGGGCTCGAGATCTTCGGTCCCGTCATCCTCGACTCGACCGCGGTGCTCATCGTCGCGAAGAAGGACCTGCCGGGCGTCGGCGTGCTGCAGCGCCGCCTGCAGGGCGTGCGGGTCGCGCGCCAGTTCGTGCTCATGGACTACGACATCCCGATCGCCCTGCTCGAGCAGGCGACGAAGGTCACGCCGGGCATCGAGTCGCCGACGGTGTCGCCGCTGCACGATCCCGAGTGGGTCGCGGTGCGGGCGATGGTGCCGCGGCAGGACACCAACCACATCATGGACGAGCTGTACGAGCTCGGCGCCCGCGCCATCCTGGTCACGCCGATCCACGCTGCGAGGATCTGATGTCGCTCGCAGTCAGGGTCATCCCATGCCTGGATGTCGCGGCCGGCCGTGTCGTCAAGGGCGTCAACTTCAAGAACCTCCGAGACGCCGGAGACCCCGTCGAGCTCGCGAAGCGGTACTACGAGCAGGGCGCGGACGAGGTCACCTTCCTCGACGTGACAGCGACGGTGGATGACCGTGACACCACCTACGACGTCGTGCGCGCCACCGCGGAGCAGGTGTTCATCCCACTCACGGTCGGCGGCGGGGTGCGGACCGGGGATGACGTGGCTCGCCTCCTCGCGCACGGCGCCGACAAGGTCGGCGTGAACAGCGCCGCCATCGCCCGCCCCGAGCTGATCGGCGAGATCGCGGACCGCTTCGGCGCCCAGGTGCTCGTGCTGAGCCTCGACGTGAAGCGACGCGCGCGCTCCGACGGCACGACCGGATTCATCGTCACGACCCACGGCGGCCGCACCGAGACCGACCTCGACGCGCTCGAGTGGGCGCGCGAGGTCATCGAGCGCGGCGCGGGCGAGCTGCTCGTGAACTCGATCGACGCGGATGGCACGAAGCAGGGCTTCGACCTCGAACTCATCGCCGCGATGCGGGAGCTGAGCTCCGTGCCGGTGATCGCGAGCGGCGGCGCCGGCGTGGTCGGCGACTTCCCGCCCGCGATCGCGGCTGGCGCGGATGCGGTGCTCGCGGCATCCGTGTTCCACGACGGCGAACTGACGGTCGGCGACGTGAAGCGCGAGCTCGCCGGGGCGGGACTGGTGGTGCGATGAGCGAGGTCGGCGCCGAACTCGAGCTCGAGCGCGCGGTGTTCGCCGAGAACGGGCTCATGCCCGCGATCATCCAGGAGCAGTCCACCAAGGACGTGCTCATGCTCGGCTACATGGACCGCGAGGCGCTGCGTCGCACGCTCACCGAGGGCCGGGTCACGTTCTGGAGCCGGAGCCGCCAGGAGTACTGGCGCAAGGGCGACACGAGCGGCAACATCCAGCTCGTGAAGGCTGCCGCGTTCGACTGCGACGCCGACACGATCCTCGTGACCGTCGAGCAGCACGGCCCCGCGTGCCACACCGGCGCGCACGCGTGCTTCGACGTCGACCCGCTCGACCCGTTCGTGGAGACCAGCATCGGAGAGGACGAATGAGTACGACCACCCGCGACGACTTCGACGCGCGCCTCGCCGCCGGGCACCGCGTCATCCCGGTGATCCGCGAGCTGTTCGCCGACGGTGAGACGCCGATCGGCCTGTACCGCAAGCTCGCGGCCGGCGCCCCGGGCACGTTCCTGCTCGAGTCCGCCGAGCAGGGCGGCATCTGGTCGCGCTTCTCGTTCGTCGGCGTCTCGAGCTTCGGCGTGCTCACCCAGACCGGGGATGCCGTCACCTGGCTCGACCACGGACTGCCCGTCGAGCGCGCCCTCGGCACCGATCACCCCGCCGGGCCCGCTCGACGCGCTCCGGCACCTCTTCGAGCGCTGGAGCACCCCGCACGTCGACGGCCACCCGCCGCTCACCGGCGGACTCGTGGGCTTCATCGGCTGGGAGGCCGTGCGCCAGCTCGAGCACCTGCCGTCCGGCCCGGAGGCCGACTTCTCGGTGCCCGGCCAGGCGCTGAGCTTCGTGTCCGAGCTCGCCGTGATCGACCACAAGTTCGGCACCGTGTCGCTCATCGCGGCCGCGCTGCTACGACAACGGCAGCCCGGATGAGCTGTGGGCGGACGCGCAGGCGCGCATCGACGCGATGCAGGTGCGCCTCGCATCCCCGTCCGAAGCGTGGATCGCCGAGGTCGACCTCACGACGACGCCGAATCCGATCCCGACCCGCACCAAGGCGGACTACGCCGCGGCGATCGAGCGCTCGAAGCAGTACATCCGCGACGGCGACGTGTTCCAGGTCGTGATCTCGCAGCGCTTCGACCACGAGTTCACCGCCGATCCGATCGACGCCTACCGCGTGCTGCGCGCGCTCAACCCGAGCCCGTACATGTACCTGCTCACGCTCGAGAGCCCGGCGGGGGAGCCGTACGCGATCGTCGGCTCGAGCCCCGAGGCGCTCGTCAAGGTGCAGCACGGCCGCGTGTACTCGCACCCGATCGCCGGCTCGAAGCCGCGCGGAGCGACGCCCGAGGAGGACCTCGAACTCGCCGACGAACTCGCGAACGACCACAAGGAGCAGGCCGAGCACCTCATGCTCGTCGACCTCGCCCGCAACGACCTCGCGAAGGTCTGCGTCCCCGGCACCGTCGAGGTGACCGAGTTCATGCAGGTGGAGCGGTTCAGCCACATCATGCACCTCGTCTCGTCGGTGGAGGGCGACATCCTGCCGACGTCCAACGCCGTGGATGTCTTCCGCGCCACGTTCCCCGCCGGCACCCTGTCTGGCGCACCCAAGCCGCGGGCACTCGAGATCATCGACGAGCTGGAACCGTGGCAGCGCGGCGTCTACGGCGGAGTCGTCGGCTACTTCGACTTCGCCGGGGATGCCGACCTCGCGATCGCGATCCGCACCGCCACGATCGTGGGCGGGCTCGCCCGCGTGCAGGCCGGCGCGGGACTCGTCGCGGACTCCGACCCGGAGACCGAGCACATCGAGTCGCAGAACAAGGCCGCGGCGCCGCTGCGCGCGATCGCGATCGCGAACGCGATGCGCCGCGTGACGAACTGAGCCGATGAACCCGCGCCGACTTCGACTCGTCCTGCTGGTCGCCGGGCTGGTCGCGGCGGCGCTGGTGCTCGGCGCGTGGACGCAGCCGTGGTCCGAACTCCAGCTGATCGATGCGACGCGAACTCGTCGGTACGCGGTCAGGATGCCGCGCCCGCGCTCTCGGGCATCGCCCTGGCCGCCGTGGCGCTCGTCGCCGCACTCATGATCGCGCGTCCGCGCCTCCGGATCGTGCTGGGCGTCGTGCAGCTGGGCTCGGCGCGCTCGCGGCCGTGACTCGTCGCTCCGCTGGTGTTCTCGGCACGTCGCTCGCGCGCGCTCGATGGCTCGCGTCGATCACGGACGCCACCGGCATCGCGGAGGCTTCGCCAGCTACCAGGTGCAGAGTTCGGCGCGACCGCTGGCCGATCGTCGCGCTCTGCGGGCGCCGTGCTCGTCTGGCGATCGTCGGGACTCGCCGTCGATGCTCACGACGCGACGCTGGCCGGCGCGCCACGACGAAGTACGACGCGGACGCCGCGAAGCCCGACACCAACGCCGGCGCGTGGGACGCGCTGAGCGACGGCGACGACCCGACGTCGTGAAGCTGTTTTTTCGCCGATGGGCGAGCGAGAAAGCTCGATCTCTCGCCGTCCCCGTATTGATCCTCATCGGACTTTTTCATCTTCTATCCGGCCGATCTGGGCGCCAAGCTGACGGGTCGCTGCCTTCGCATTCGCTTGTCCTTCTGGGAACCTCGTTCATCCCCGACCTGGGGAAGCGGAAGAAGCGGCCGATCGATGAGATGCGAGCCGAGGCGGACAGTCGCGCCGTTGAGGAACTTCCAGCGGCCGCGAGCATCGATGCGACTCGGCCGCTTCTCGTCGTCGGCCGGAGCGGTGACGACCCAGTCAGCATCAACATGATCGTCATTCGTGAGGAACGGGAGGACCCAATTCTCTTGATCCCCGAGTACAGGCGAAAACGTCCGTTCGAGCTTCGATACTTCTCCGGCTTTGCCGAGTTGCGGAGCTTTCTCAAGGCGCACGAGCTCAGAGTCGTTCCGCAGAGCGGCCTCTCCGACGAACTCGGCCGGAGCATGTTTGGCAACGACTGGCGCGAGGACTGAGCTTCCACGTGACTCATTGGAGAAGTTGGTGATCTACACCCTCTCGTTCTGGGGCTCCCAGGGACGCCTCGGAATGATCGGTGCTGGCGAGCTCGCCGGACGACACATCTTCGTGTTTCCTGACACGCTCCCCGATTGGTGGACCATTGTCATACAGCCGAGCCCATATGAGCACCCCGCTGGCGACTACTACGTGCCTGGAGCATCCGCAGTCGCTGGATTCCTCGACCCGTTCGAGATCGCATGGATGGAGCGGGACGCACGCGAGGTCGAAATGGAGCGTCAACTGATCGGATGGCGGCCGCTTCTTGACGCCGTCGATTGGCTGCCCGAGTGACACCATTCACGCGAGCTGCAAGGCCAGCATGAGCGACGATGAAGACGTGAACGACTCGTCCGACCTGGACCAAGGCAACGCCCGCGCTGACGCTGGCGACCATCGGGGTGCTATCGAAGCGTTCACACGAGCCCTAGCGGCCGGTGTAGAGGGAGCCGCCCTCAACCTCGGCAACAGCTTTCGCGCTCTCGACGACCTTCACAACGCAATCGCGGCTTTCTCAAGAGGTTGGGCTGACGGGGATGAGGACGCTGGGTTCAACTTGGCAATTGCGCTTCAGGACTCGGGAAAGACCGGTCAGGCTCGCGACACACTCGAACGACTGAGCCGCCGCGGCTACCGCAAGGCGCCCATTGGCCTCGCGTGGCTACTCTGGGACACCGGCGAAAGCGCTGCTGCACAGGAGATGTTGCGGCCGCTCACTGGCCCAACGGACGCTGAGTCGCGACTCGCAAGTGGCATGCTCGGCACCTGGCGATGGGATCGGGACCGTGATGTGTCTGCGAGGCATCTCCTTGAAGAGGGCGAGAACGACTTCTCGACGGCTCGAGCGTCGCTCGCGAACCTGCTCATGGAAATTGGCGAGTTCGATCTCGCGAAGGAAAAGTTGGAGCTTGGGCGCGACGCGGGTGAGGTCGACAGTCTGATTCCCCTCGGAAATCTCTACTGGGAAAATGGGCAGCTGGAGCTAGCCATCGCGACGTTCCGAGAGGCGATCGAGCTGGGCGATGCGTTCGCGGCTCACAATCTTGGCCTGCTGCACCTCGAGATGGGCGATACCACGCAAGCCGTCGAAATGATCGACCGCGCTGCAGAGTTGGGAAGCCCGTTGGCGTCGGCGTGGCTGGAGCAGCACCGGCTGGATGAGTGACGGCAAGGACTCCCGCTAGAATTTCCACGAACCCAACGAAGGAGCACCATGGAAGCCCAGTCCGAGCCAGGCCACGGCAATTCGCCGGCCGCGTGGACCGCTGTCGTGATCATGCTCGTCGGCTTCGCCGGCGGCACCCTCGCGTTCTGGCTCGACATCGCGTGGCTCGTGTGGGTCTCGGCCGGTGTCGTGCTGCTCGGTGCCATCGTCGGCGGCATCATGGCCAAGGTCGGCTACGGGGTCTCCGGGCCGCGCTACGTGCCCAAGCAGCACTCCTAGGGATGCTCGACCAACTCGTAGCCGGAGCCCTCGACGACGCTTCGGCTCGTCGCTCCGTGCGTTCCCACGCCGTCGTTGAGGCGGCGGCCCTTGCTGCGCCTGCGGCGCTCGACGCGCTGGCCGCACTCGAGCGCGGCGACCGGGTGAAGATCATCGCCGAGGTGAAGCGGGCGAGCCCGTCGCGCGGAGCCCTCGCGGACATCCCCGACCCAGCTGCTCTTGCTGCCCAGTACGAACTCGGCGGCGCGAGCGCGATCAGCGTGCTCACCGAGGGACGCAAGTTCGGCGGCTCGCTCGCCGACCTCGAGGCCGTGCGCGCTGCGGTGTCGCTGCCCGTGCTGCGCAAGGACTTCATCGCCGAGCCGTACCAGGTGCTCGAAGCGCGGGCATCCGGCGCCGACCTCGTGCTGCTCATCGTCGCGGCGCTCGACCAGGCCACGCTCATCTCGCTGCACGGCCTGATCATCGAACTCGGGATGACGCCGCTCGTCGAGACCCACTCGGCCGACGAGGTGCGCCGAGCCGTCGATCTCGACGCCCAGGTGATCGGCGTCAACGCGCGGAACCTGTCGACGTTCGAGCTCGACCGCGACCTGTTCGGGTCGCTCGTGCCGCTCATCCCCGAGGGCGTCATCCGCATCGCCGAGTCCGCAGTGCTGGATGCCGCCGACGTCGCCCACTACCGCGCGCGCCGGTGCCGACGTCGTGCTCGTCGGCGAGGCGCTCGTGCGCAACGGCGACCCAGCCGCCACCGTCGCGGCCTTCATCGAAGCCCCCGAAACCACATTGGACGCTCCATGACCCACCTCCGCGACGAACTCGGGCCGTACTTCGGCGAGTTCGGCGGCCGCTTCGTTCCCGAGTCGCTCATCGCGGCCCTGGACGAGCTGGATGCCGCATACACCGCCGCCAAGACCGACCCCGCGTTCCAGGCCGAACTCACCGAACTCCACCGCAGCTACACCGGACGCCCGAGCCTCATCACCGAGGTTCCGCGGTTCGCCGAGCACGCCGGGGGAGCCAGGGTCATCCTCAAGCGCGAGGACCTCAACCACACCGGCTCGCACAAGATCAACAACGTGCTCGGCCAGGCGCTGCTCGCGAAGCGGCTCGGCAAGACCCGCCTGATCGCCGAGACCGGCGCGGGCCAGCACGGCGTCGCGACCGCGACCGCCGCGGCGCTGTTCGGCATGGAGTGCGTCGTCTACATGGGCGAGGTCGACACCGAGCGCCAGGCGCTCAACGTCGCGCGCATGCGCCTGCTCGGCGCCGAGGTCATCCCCGTGACGACCGGGTCGCGCACCCTCAAGGACGCGATCAACGACGCGCTTCGCGACTGGGTCGCGAGTGTCGACACGACGCACTACGTGCTCGGCACCGTCGCGGGCCCGCATCCATTCCCGGTCATGGTGCGCGACTTCCACAAGATCATCGGCGAGGAGGCCCGCGCGCAGGTGCTCGAGCTCACCGGGCGCCTGCCGGATGCGGTCGCCGCGTGCGTCGGCGGCGGCAGCAACGCGATCGGCATCTTCCACGCGTTCCTCGACGACCCCGACGTGGCGCTGTACGGCTACGAGGCGTCGGGGGAGGGACACCTCACCGAGCGCCACGCCGCCACGATCACGCGCGGACGCCCCGGCGTGCTGCACGGCGCGAAGAGCTACATGCTGCAGGACGAAGACGGCCAGACCATCGAGTCGCACTCGATCTCGGCCGGGCTCGACTACCCGGGCGTCGGTCCGGAGCACTCGTGGCTGCACGACATCGGGCGGGCGAACTACCTCCCGATCACCGACGACCAGGCGATGCAGGCGATGCGCCTGCTGAGCCGCACCGAGGGCATCATCCCCGCGATCGAGTCGTCGCACGCCCTCGCCGGCGTGCTCGAACTCGGGCGGGAGCTCGGCCCGGACGCGATCATCCTCGTCAACCTCTCCGGTCGCGGCGACAAGGACATGGAGACCGCGGGCAAGTACTTCGACATCCTCGACACCGAGGCGGAGCAGACATGAGCGCGGTCGCCGACGTCATCGCGGCACGCAACGCGAACCGGCCCGGGCGCGCTCGTCGGCTACCTGCCGGTCGGCTTCCCCGACCTGCCGACGAGCATCGACGCGGCCGTCGCGCTCGTCGACAACGGCGTGGACATCATCGAGCTCGGTCTGCCGTACTCCGATCCGGTGATGGATGGCACGGTCATCCAGAAGGCCACCCAGCAATCGCTCGCCAACGGCTTCAAGCTCCGCCACGGCTTCGAGGCGATGGAGGCGATCACGTCCCGCGTCTCGGCGCCCGTCGTGCTTCATGACGTACTGGAACCCCGTCGTGCAGTACGGCGTCGACCGGTTCGCCGACGACGTCGTCGTCGTCGGGCGGAGCCGGGCTCATCACGCCCGACCTCGTGCCCGACGAGGGCGCGGACTGGATCGCGGCCTCCGAGCGCACCGGGCTCGACCGGGTCTTCCTCGCCGCCCCGTCATCCACCGAGGCTCGTCTCCGTCAGACCGTCGAGCAGAGCCGCGGCTTCGTCTACGCCGTCTCGACCATGGGCATCACCGGAACCCGGCGCGACGTCGATGCCGCCGCCCGTTCGCTCATCGCCAGGCTGCGGGATGCCGGAGCCACGAGCGCCTGCGTCGGCGTCGGCATCTCCAACCCCGAGCACGTGGCCGACGTGCTCACCTACGCCGACGGCGCGATCGTCGGCACCGCCCTCGTCGCGGCCCTGGCCGAGAACGGTGTCGCGGGCGTCGCCAAGCTCGCGGCGGAGCTCTCGGACGGCCGGGGGTAGGCTTGCCGAGTCCTAATGCAGAGAGGCCTTTTGCCGCGTGTTTGAACTAGCAGCTGCTGCACCCCTGAGCATCCCGAGTCCGCCGCCCGAGTGGCAGATTCCCATCAGCGATCCCGTTGGGGTGGCTGCACAACATCCTGCCGTTCGTCGCCGAGGGCCAGGTCATCAATATCCACAGCTACGCGCTGTGCATCCTCGTCGGCATCATCGCCGCCGTGATCGTCACCAACCGACGACTCACCAAGCGCGGCGGCGAGCCGTGGGTGACGCTCGACGTCATCATCTGGGCGGTGCCGCTCGGCCTCGTCGGCGCCCGGTTCTGGCACGTCTTCACGCATCCGGACGACTACTTCTTCGCCGGCGCGTGAACGATCTTCGGACCGCGCACTCAACCGGACAGCATCTGGGCCATCTGGGAGGGCGGCAACGCGATCTTCGGCGCGCTGCTCGGCGGTGCCATCGGCGCCTACATCGGCTGCAAGTTCGCCGGCATCCGCTTCTGGTCGTTCGCCGACGTGCTCGCGCCCGGCATGCTCATCGCGCAGATCTTCGGGCGCCTCGGCAACTACTTCAACCAGGAGCTGTTCGGCCAGCCGACCGACCTGCCGTGGGGCCTCGAGATCGACGACCCAGACGTCGTGCTGCCCGCCGGCCTGCCCGCCGGCACGCTGTTCCACCCGACGTTCCTGTACGAGATGCTCTGGAACATCTTCGTGCTCACCGCGATCCTGCTGCTCGAGCGCCAGTACAAGCTCCAGTGGGGCAAGGTGTGGGCGCTCTACCTGATCGGCTACGGCATCGGGCGCATCTGGTTCGAGTCGATCCGGATCGACCCGAGCGAGGTCTTCCTCGGCCTCCGCTCGAACGTCTGGGGCGCCATCCTCGCGATCGTGCTCGGCCTCGTGCTCTTCATCGTCCAGAACCGCAACCACCCAGGGCGCGAGCCGGGCGTCTACGTGCCCGGTCGCGAGTGGACGCCGGACGATGCGGTAGACTCGGGGGAGACCTACTCGGACAGCGACGAACCCGCAGATACCGCGATCGAAGCGCCCGAAGAGCTCGCCACAAGCGGAGCAGGAAAGTCCACGACCTCATAGATCACCAGAGGCCGAATCCACCACTGCCGAATCCAAGACTTGGGCCAGCGACGTCCCTCATCACCTCCAGTTCCACGTGAGGACGGTTGTCATGGCGCTCACGCCACCCTTCTCGCGCTTCAGCGCGATGCCCGAAGCGACGGGTCTCTACGACCCGCGCAACGAGCGCGACGCCTGCGGGCTCGCGATGGTCGCGACCCTGCGCGGCACGGCCGGACACGACATCATCGCGACGGCGCTGCAGGCGCTGCGCAACCTCGAGCACCGCGGCGCCGTCGGATCGGATGCCGGCACGGGTGACGGCGCCGGCATCGTCACGCAGATCCCCGACGCGTTCCTGCGCGCGGTCGTGGACTTCGAGCTGCCGACCGTCGGACGCTACGCCGTCGGCATGGCGTTCCTCCCCAACGACGCGGCCGAGCGCGACGAGGTCAAGGCGGGCATCGCCTCACTCGCCGCGACGGAGCAGCTCACCGTGCTCGGCTGGCGCGAGGTTCCGGTGCGCCCCGACGAGGTCGGCGATCTCGCGCGCGGCGCGATGCCGACGTTCGAGCAGCTCTTCGTGCAGTCCACGCTCGCCAGCGAAGACGGAGCGACCGCCGGCGGCCTCGAGCTCGAGCGCCAGGTGTTCCGCCTGCGCAAGCGCGCCGAGCGCGAGCTGCACGTGTACTTCCCGTCGCTGTCGTGCCGCACGCTCGTCTACAAGGGCATGGTCACGACGCTGCAGCTCGAGCCGTTCTACCCCGACCTGAGCGACGAGCGCTTCGCGTCGAAGCTCGCGCTCGTGCACTCGCGCTACTCGACCAACACGTTCCCGTCGTGGCCGCTCGCCCAGCCGTTCCGCATGATCGCGCACAACGGCGAGATCAACACCGTGCAGGGCAACCGCAACTGGATGCGCGCACGCCAGTCCCAGCTCGAGAGCGAGCTGCTCGGCGACATCGAGTCGATCCTGCCGATCAACACCCCCGGCGCGAGCGACTCGGCGTCGTTCGACGAGGTGGTGGAGCTGCTCAACCTCGCGGGCCGGAGCCTGCCGCACGCGATGATGATGATGGTGCCGGAGGCGTACGAGAACCAGGTCGACGTCGACCCGGCCCGCCGCGCGTTCTACGAGTACCACTCGATGCTCATGGAGCCGTGGGACGGCCCCGCCGCGCTCGTCTTCACCGACGGCACGCTCGTCGGCGCGACGCTCGACCGCAACGGCCTGCGCCCGGGCCGCTACCTCGTCACCGACGACGGCCTCGTCGTGCTCGCGAGCGAGATCGGCGTGCTGCCTGAGCTCGATCAATCCCGCATCGTGCGCAAGGGCCGCCTGCGGCCCGGCAAGATGTTCCTCGTCGACACGGCGCAGGGACGCCTGATCGAGGACGATGAGATCAAGGCGGAGCTCGCGGCATCCAAGCCGTGGGGCGAGTGGCTCGACGAGGGCCGCATCGCGCTCAAGGACCTGCCGGAGCGCGAGCACATCGTGCACACGCCCGCGTCCGTGAGCCGCCGCCAGCGCACCTTCGGGTACACCGAGGAGGAAGTGCGCATCCTCATCACGCCGATGGCGCAGAACGGCGCTGAGCCGCTCGGCGCGATGGGTTCTGACACGCCGATCGCGGTGCTCTCGGAGCGCCCGCGACTGCTGTTCGACTACTTCACGCAGCAGTTCGCGCAGGTGACGAACCCGCCGCTCGACTCGATCCGCGAAGAGGTCGTCACGTCGATGAAGCTCGGGCTCGGCCCGGAGCGCAACCTGCTCACCGCGGGACCGGAGCACGCGCGCCAGGTCACCCTCGACTTCCCGGTGATCGACAACGACGAGCTCGCGAAGATCCAGCACATCGAGCCCGCGGCAGCGCGCCTCACGGTGACGGTCAAGGGCCTCTACCGCGTCGACAAGGGCCCGAAGGCCATGGAGAAGCGGCTCGCGAAGATGTGCGAGGAGGTGGACGAGGCGATCGCCGGCGGCGCCGAATTCATCGTGCTCTCCGACCGCGACTCCAACAAGGACCTCGCGCCGATCCCGTCGCTGCTCATGCTCGCGACCGTGCACCACCACCTCATCCGCGAGCAGAACCGCATGAAGGTCGGCATCATCGTCGAGGCCGGCGACGTGCGCGAGGTGCACCACGTCGCGCTGCTGGTCGGCTACGGCGCGTCGGCGATCAACCCGTACCTCGCGATGGAGACCGCCGAGGAGCTCGTTCGCAGCGGCATGATCACGGGCATCACCGCCGAGAAGGCCGTCAAGAACCTGATCAAGGCGCTCGGCAAGGGCGTGCTGAAGATCATGTCCAAGATGGGCATCTCGGTGGTCGGCTCGTACGCGGGCGCCCAGGCGTTCGAAGCGGTCGGGCTCGCGCAGGAGTTCGTCGACCAGTACTTCACCGGCACCTCGAGCCTGCTCGGCGGTGTCGGCATCGACGTGATCGCCGCGGAGAACGCGGCACGTCACGCGCACGCCTACCCGCGCGACGGCGCCCCGTCGGCGCACGAGCGCCTCGGCGTCGGTGGCGAGTACCAGTGGCGCCGCGAGGGCCCGCCGCACCTGTTCAACCCCGACACCGTGTTCCGGCTGCAGCACGCGACGCGCGCGCGCCGGTACGACATCTTCCGCGAGTACACGAAGCTCGTGGACGAGCAGGCCGAGAACCTCATGACGCTGCGCGGGCTGTTCGAGGTCAAGCCGGGGGCGCGCAAGCCGGTGCCGCTGGATGACGTCGAGCCCGTGTCATCCATCGTCAAGCGCTTCAACACCGGCGCGATGAGCTACGGCTCGATCAGCCAGGAGGCGCACGAGACCCTCGCGATCGCGATGAACCGCCTCGGCGCGCGCTCGAACACGGGTGAGGGCGGCGAGGACGTCGCGCGCCTGCTCGACCCCGAGCGCCGCAGCGCGATCAAGCAGGTCGCCTCCGGCCGCTTCGGTGTGACGAGCATGTACCTCACGCACGCCACCGACATCCAGATCAAGATGGCGCAGGGCGCGAAGCCCGGCGAGGGCGGCCAGCTGCCCGCCGGCAAGGTCTACCCGTGGATCGCGCGCACGCGCCACGGCACCGCGGGCGTCGGCCTCATCTCGCCGCCGCCGCACCACGACATCTACTCGATCGAAGACCTCAAGCAGCTCATCTTCGACCTCAAGCGCGCGAACCCAGAGGCTCGCGTGCACGTCAAGCTCGTGAGCCAGTCGGGCATCGGCGCGGTCGCGGCCGGCGTCACGAAGGCCAAGGCCGACGTCGTGCTCGTCTCCGGCCACGACGGCGGCACGGGCGCGAGCCCGCTGAACTCGCTCAAGCACGCCGGCACGCCGTGGGAGCTCGGCCTGGCCGAGACGCAGCAGACCCTCATGCTCAACGGCATGCGCGACCGCGTGGTCGTGCAGGTCGACGGCCAGATGAAGACCGGGCGCGACGTGATCATCGCGGCGCTGCTCGGCGCCGAGGAGTACGGCTTCGCGACGGCACCGCTCGTCGTGTCGGGCTGCATCCTGATGCGGGTCTGCCACCTCGACACCTGCCCGGTCGGCGTCGCGACGCAGAACCCGGAGCTTCGCGCGCGCTTCACGGGCAAGCCCGAGTTCGTCGTGAACTTCTTCGAGTTCCTCGCGCAGGAGGTGCGCGAGCAGCTCGCCGAGCTCGGCTTCCGCAGCCTCGAGGAGGCCGATCGGGCACCGCGAGCTGCTCGATGTCGACCGCGCCGTCGAGCACTGGAAGGCCGACGGGCTCGACCTGTCGCCCATCCTCGTCGGCCCGGAGTTCGCCGACGACGAGCCGCGCACCAACCGCACGAGCCAGGACCACGAGCTCGACAAGCACTTCGACCGCGAGCTCATCCGCCAGTCCGCCGGTGCGCTCGAGCACGGCACCCCCGTGCGCATCGAGCTGCCGATCCGCAACACCGAGCGAGCCGTCGGCACGATGCTCGGCCACGAGGTCACCAAGCGGCACGGCGAGAACGGCCTGCCGACCGGCACCATCGAGGTCGCGCTCACCGGCACCGCCGGACAGTCGTTCGGCGCGTTCATGCCCGCGGGCATCACGCTGCGCCTCGAGGGCGACAGCAACGACTACGTCGGCAAGGGCCTGTGCGGCGGCCAGATCGTGATCCGGCCGAGCCGCGCGAGCGTGTTCCCGGCCGAGCGCAACGTGATCGCGGGCAACGTGATCGGCTACGGCGCGACGCAGGGCAGCATGTTCATCCGCGGCATCGTGGGGGAGCGGTTCCTCGTGCGCAACTCCGGCGCGACCGCCGTGGTCGAGGGCGTGGGCGACCACGCACTCGAGTACATGACCGGTGGACTCGCGGTCATCCTCGGCGGAACCGGTCGCAACCTGGGCGCCGGCATGTCCGGCGGCACCGCCTACGTGCACGAGCTGCGCACCGAGCGGGTCAACGCGGATGCTCTCGCGAGCGGCGAACTCGAGCTGCATCGAGCTCGGCAGTGCCGATGTTGAGATCCTCGCCGACCTGCTGCGCCGGCACCTTGCGGAGACG
Source organism: uncultured Actinomycetota bacterium (assembly GCA_963790235.1). Taxonomy (GTDB): domain Bacteria; phylum Actinomycetota; class Actinomycetes; order Actinomycetales; family Microbacteriaceae; genus Rhodoglobus. The sequence continues at coordinate 250,448 of CAWBNZ010000001.1, read as the reverse complement.
GATTCGCCGGTGGCGGCATCCATGCTCGAGGATGTCGCGGCGACCGCCAAGCGCTTCGTGAAGGTGCTGCCGCGCGACTACGCCGCGGTGCTGCAGACGCGGCAGACCGCGATCAGCGAGGGACTGGACCCCGACGGCGATGTCGTGTGGGGACGCATCATGGCGGTGACGAATGGCTGACCCCAAGGGATTCCTGAAGGTTCAGGAGCGCGAGACGCCCCAAGCGCCGGCCCGTGAGCCTGCGGCTCATGGACTGGAAAGAGGTCTACGAGCAGCAGGATCCCGCGCAGCTGCGCCGCCAGGCTGGTCGCTGCATGGACTGCGGCATCCCGTTCTGCCACCAGGGCTGCCCGCTCGGCAACCTCATCCCGGAGTGGAACGACCTCACCTGGCGCGGCGAGGGCGCGCAGGCGATCGAGCGACTGCACGCGACCAACAACTTCCCCGAGTTCACCGGCACGCTCTGCCCAGCGCCGTGCGAGGCGAGCTGCGTGCTCGGCATCAACCAGCCCGCGGTCACGATCAAGCAGGTCGAGGTCTCGATCATCGACGACGCGTGGTCGAACGGCTGGGTCACGCCGCACCCGCCCGAGCGCCTCACGGGCAAGACGGTCGCGATCGTCGGTTCCGGTCCGGCCGGACTCGCGGCCGCTCAGCAGCTGACCCGAGCCGGTCACACGGTCGCGGTGTTCGAGCGCGAAGACCGCATCGGCGGACTGCTGCGCTACGGCATCCCCGACTTCAAGATGGAGAAGAAGCGGCTGGATGCCCGACTCGCCCAGATGCAGGCCGAGGGCACCCGCTTCCGGGCGGGCGTGAACATCGGCGTCGACATCACGTGGGACGCGCTCAAGTCGCGCTACGACGCTGTCGTCGTCGCGACCGGTGCGACCGTGCCGCGCGACCTGCCGATTCCCGGCCGCGACCTGCTCGGCGTGCACTTCGCGATGGAGTACCTCGTGCAGGCGAACCGCGTTGGCGCGGGCGACCAGGTGGCCGACCAGATCACGGCCGAGGGCAAGCACGTCGTGATCCTCGGTGGCGGCGACACCGGCGCGGACTGCATCGGCACCGCGCACCGCCAGGGCGCGCTCTCGGTCACGAACCTCGCGATCGGCACGCAGCCGCCCGGGGAGCGCCCGGAGCACCAGCCGTGGCCGATGGCGCCGACACTCTTCGAGGTCTCGAGCGCCCACGAGGAGGGCGGCGAGCGGGTCTACCTCGCGTCGACCGTCGAGTTCCTGCGCAACAGCGCGGGGGAGGTGCGCGCGATCCGGGTCGCCGAGACCGAGTACCTCGACGGGCGCCGCGTGCCGAAGTCGGGCACCGAGCGCGAGATCCCGGCCGACCTCGTGCTGCTCGCACTCGGGTTCACCGGGCCAGAGGCCGACGTCCTCGAGGAGCAGCTCCCGATCCCGTTCGACCGTGGACTCATCGAGCGCGACGGCGACTACCAGACGAGCGAAGCGGGGGTGTTCGTGGCCGGGGATGCCGGTCGCGGCCAGTCCCTCATCGTGTGGGCGATCGCCGAAGGCCGCGCTGCGGCATCCGCCGTCGACCGCTACCTTGAAGGGGAGACCGACCTGCCGTTCCCCGTGAAGCCGACCGATCGCGCGATTGCGATTTGATCCGCTCCAGCTCTTCTGAACAACACAGTTCCGCACGTATCCTCCCACCACCACCGCACCACAGCAGCAGCACGTTAGGAATGCCATGAGACGAGCCAAGATCGTCGCGACCCTTGGGCCCGCGACATCCAGCTACGACAACATCAGGGCGATCATCGATGCAGGAGTCGATGTCGCACGCATGAACCTCAGCCACGGAACGTATGACGTGCACGAGGAGGTCTACCGCAACGTGCGGAAGGCCGCAGAGGACTCCGGTCGCGCCGTTGCGGTGCTCGTCGACCTGCAGGGCCCCAAGATCAGGCTCGGAAAGTTCGCGGCCGGCCCGCACGAGCTCGAGGTCGGTGACATCTTCACGATCACCACCGAGGACATCGTCGGCACCAAGGAGCGCGTCGGCACGACGTACAAGGGACTTCCGGGCGATGTGTCGCCCGGCGACTTCCTGCTGATCGACGACGGCAAGGTCAAGGTCAAGGTCGTCTCGTCTGACGGCAAGGATGTCACGACCGAGGTGGTCGTCGCCGGCGCCGTGTCGAACAACAAGGGCATCAACCTCCCGGGTGTCGCGGTGAACGTGCCCGCGCTCTCCGAGAAGGACGAGGAGGACCTCCGCTGGGGCCTCAAGCTCGGCGCCGACCTCATCGCGCTCTCGTTCGTGCGCAACGCGAGCGACGTCACGCGCGTGCACGAGATCATGGAGGAGGAGGGGCGTCGCATCCCCGTCATCGCCAAGATCGAGAAGCCGCAGGCCGTGGATGCCCTTGAGGGCATCATCGACGCGTTCGATTCGATCATGGTCGCCCGCGGTGACCTGGGCGTCGAGCTGCCGCTCGAGGCCGTGCCGATCGTCCAGAAGCGCGCTGTCGAGCTCGCGCGCCGCATGGCAAAGCCGGTCATCGTCGCGACGCAGATGCTCGAGTCGATGATCTCGAGCCCGGTGCCCACGCGCGCCGAGACCTCCGACGTCGCGAACGCGGTGCTGGATGGCGCGGACGCGGTCATGCTCTCGGGCGAGACGAGCGTCGGCGAGTACCCCGTGATCACGGTGCAGACCATGGCGCGCATCGTGGCATCCACCGAGGATCACGGCCTCGAGCGCATCCCGCCGCTCGGCACGAAGCCCCGCACCCAGGGCGGCGCGATCACGCTCGCGGCCGCCGAGGTCGCGGACTTCGTCGACGCCAAGTACGTGTGCGTGTTCACCGAGTCCGGTGACTCCGCGCGCAGGATGTCGCGGCTCCGCTTCCGCATCCCGATGAAGGCGTTCACGCCCGACCCCGCCATCCGCCGGCGCATGGCGCTGATCTGGGGCATCGAGTCGTTCGTCACCGAGCGCGTCACCCACACCGACGCGATGTACCAGCAGGTGGATGAGGTGCTGCTCCGTGAGGGCCTCGCCGAGATCGGCGACAAGGTCGTCGTCATCTCCGGATCTCCTCCCGGAATCCCCGGGTCGACGAACGACCTTCGGGTGCACATCGTGGGCGACGCGATCAACAAGGCCGCGCCCGCGTGGGAGAGCGGCGAGCACGCAGACTGAGTGTGATCGGCGCTCCCCAGGATTCTGCGGGAGCGCCGACCGCCCGACTCAGTTGTAGCTGGTCAGCACCCGCTGAGCCTCGCGCTCGGTGTCGTCGGTGTTCTTCGTGAGATCGCGCGAGCCGCGCAGCTTCGCCGCGATGTGCTCACCCACGGTGATCGGACCGTAGAGCTCGGTGCCCCCGGGCTCGACACACCCCGGCAGGGTCGTGATCACGGCATCGACGTTGCCATCGAAGAAGAAGGCGGCGGAGCGACGTCGCTTGATCGAGCCGTTGATGACGGGTGGCTTCACGCGGTGCAGCGTCGACTTCCATTGCTCATTGGTCCATCGGGCGGTGAGGTCGCCGAGGTTGACGAGCAGGGCTCCCGGAAGCGGAGACACGTCATTCCAGCTGCCGTCGTCGCCGAGCACCTGCAGTCCCTTCACGTCGTCCGCCCACAGCAGCGTCACGATGCCGAAGTCGGTGTGCTCGCCCATGCCGATCAGGTCGCCATCCAGCTCGACGCGCTCGCCCTCCGGGAGCGCGTAGTTGTTCATGCGCAGCACGTCGAGGGAGTGATCGGTGTACTCGTCGAAGTACCCCTTCGTCAGGCCGAGCGCATCGGCGAAGATCTCGCATCATCACGTGGGCAACCGAGGTGGCGTTGCGCATCCAAAGCTCGACATCGCCCTGGAACGTCTCGGTCTCATTCGGCCAAATGTTTTCGGAGTACATGGCCGCGTCGACGTCGAACGCGGGATAGTCGGCGGCCGCCGCGCCGACGTTGAATGCCTCGAAGAAGTCGTTCATCCGCTCGGCCTTCTCCACGCCGAGGCTGAGGCTCAGGCGCTCCGACTTGGGCGGGCTGTAGCCGCGGTTGACGCCCTTGGGCGCGCGGTACTGCTTCTTCTCATCGAGGGTGAGCCCGAAGAATCGATCACTCGCGCGGCCGAGGCGCGCCCACGACTCGAGCGGGATCCCGTGACCGAGGATCTGCATGAAGCCCACGGTTCGCGCGGCCTCGTCGAATGCGCGCGCCACCGCGGCCTTCTGCTCGGGGATGTCGTCGATGTAGGGCGAGATGTCGATCGTGGGTACGGTGAACGGGGTGGTCGACTGGCGTCTCCTCGTGGGCTAGGGTCGGACGAACTAGCCGCTCCGACGTGCACTGTTCAGAAGTGCGCTGATAAGTAATATCTATCATCATGCACAGCAATGACTCCGACCGGGTTACGACCGCGTTAACTCCTGATTCAGACGTGGATGTCGCGGCGCCCGCCCAACTCGACGTCAGTGCCGCGGTCGGCACGGCCCTCCGCCAGGCACGGGAGGCGAGTGGACTGTCCATGCGCGCGCTCGCTCGCCTCGCCGACATCAGCCAGCCCTTCCTGAGCCAGGTCGAGCGCGGCACGACCAGTCCCTCGCTGTTCACGCTGTATCGCATCGCCCATGCTCTCGGCATCGCGCCGACGGAGCTCATGCCCGGCGCGCCGGTCTCGCGCGGCATCCAGGTGCTGCGCGGGGGAGAGGGTTCGCGCTTGCCGGTGTCTGAGGAGCCCGGATCCGCGAGCGGACGACTGCTGTCGACCGGCGCTGAGCTTGGGCTCGAGGTCGTGGAATATCGCGTGCAACCCGACCAGGATCTCGGCGGATGGTTCGAGTCCAGTGGCGAGCAGACCCTCTATGTCGCCGACGGCGAGCTCGAGGTCACGCTCGAGGGACACGGCACGTGGCAGTTGGGGGCGGGCGACGCCATCAGCCACCCCTCGGACATCCGTCACCGCTGGAGGGCGCATGGGCCTGGTCGAGTCGCGGGTGCTGCTGTCGGTCGTGCACGCGCCGCGAGGTGCCGCCCGCGATCGGTGAGGGCTGCGCCGGCGTCGATTCGTGCATCGTTACGCACCGGAGTTCATCCGGCAATCAGTTCGAAACAATCTGCTCGTACTGTCCGATCAACGAATTATGCGAGGTTGTCGCATAAAGCGGACCAACCCTCAAGAACGCCTTGCACCATCCTCAGACAAGGAGCAGCACGTGATCCTACGCACCACAGCCGGGCGAAAGCGCCTCGCACTCATTGCTACTGCCGCGGTCGCGCTGACCGTGCTGACCGCCTGCGGTCGAGCCGACTCGGGCTCGACGAACGCGGCCTCCGCAGCGATCGACGACGCACCCGCCACCGGGACCGTCACCATCTGGGCTCCGGACGGAGATGCGACCGTGCTCGACGACGTGCTCGCGCCGTTCAAGAAGGACAACCCGGACGTGGAGGTCGAGGTCACCCTCGTGCCGTCCGACGAGTACAACACCAAGCTCCAGACCGCGATTGCGGCTGGCACGACGCCTGACATCGCGTTCCTGTACACCGAGGCCCAGACGCAGTTCATCGCGACGGATGCGTTCGCAGCAGTTCCGGAGGGCGTTGCCGACTCGAGCACCTTCTTCCCGGGTTCGTGGGCAGCGGGTGAGATCGACGGCGCCACCTACAGCGTGCCGTGGTACGCCTACACCCGCGTGCTCATCTACCGCGACGACCTCGCGGAGGCCGGCGGCGTCAGCGCCCCGGCTACCTGGGATGACTGGATCCCCTTCCTCGAGGGACTCGAGGCTGGTGGCGCCGTGAGCGGCTTCGGGGCCGACGTCGGCTGGGACACCTACACCGGCCAGACGGTCGCGACCTTCGCGTACCAGGCGGGTGCGAACCTGCTGAGCGAGGATGGCGCGAGCTGGGAGCTGGACACCCCTGAGGTGATCGAGGCGGCCGAGTACTTCGCCTCTCCGTTCGTTGAGGGCATCTCGGCGATCGACACACCGCAGTTCCTCGACGCACAGCCGTACCTCGTCGCCGGGACCACCGGCTCGATGATCTCCGGCCCGTGGGTCGTTGCGACGCTCGATGGCACGGCCGACCAGGATGGCTGGACCGCTGAGCACATCGCGACCGCACCATTGCCGGCCGGTCCCGCAGGCGGCGTTGGGCAGCTCGCGGGCGGAAGCTGGGGCGTGCTGGCGGATTCCGAGAACGCCGATGCCGCGTGGAAGACGATCCGGTTCATGTCGCAGGCGGACACCCAGATCGCTCAGTACCTGGCCGGGGGCAGCATGCCCGCTGTCGCGGCGGCGTGGGAGGACACGTCGATCGCGGACCAGCCGCTGCTGGACGCATTCTTCACGCAGCTCTCCGACGTGAAGGCACTGCCCGCAGTAACAACCTGGACGGAGATCTCCACGCTGATCGGCCAGCAGCTCGAGGCAGTCGCGCGCGGCACGGCGACGGCAGCGGAAGCGATGGCCAACGTGCAGGCTCAGGCCGACTCCATCGGTACGGGTTCCGAGTAGTCGGATGACTCTCTCACTGGGAACGTCGGGGGCGTCGCGCGTGCGGCGCCCCCGGCGCCAGCGGCACACGCTCGCGGGGTGGGTGTTCGTCGCGCCGTTCGCCGCCATCTTCCTGTTGTTCACTGCGATCCCGATCGTCGCATCCCTCGGGATGAGCGTGACCGACATCCACAGCACGGACCTTCGCAATCCCTTCTCGGTCGACTTCGTCGGCTTCACGAACTATCTCGAGCTGTTCGGCGACCCGCGCTTCCTCCGCGCGATCCTCAACACCCTGGTCTTCGTCGTGATCGGCGTTCCGGTGACGATGGCCGTGGGATTCTTCCTCGCGCTCGTGCTCAACAGCGGCATCCGGCGCTTCCGCAACATCTTCCGCGGGCTCTTCTACGCTCCCGTCGTCACCAACATCGTTTCGGTGGCCCTCATCTGGCAATACGCCTTCAACCGGGATGGCACGGTCAACGAGTTCCTCGCCGTGATCGGGTTCGCCGGTCCCAGCTGGCTCGCCGACGAGAACCTCGCCATGCCCGTCGTCATCCTGCTCGGGGTGTGGCGCAACTTCGGAACGGCCATGCTCCTCTTCCTCGCCGGTCTGCAATCCGTGCCGGAGGATGTGCAGGAGGCCGCCGGGCTCGATGGTGCCGGATTCTGGCGGCGCCTGTGGTCGGTGACGCTGCCGCTGATCATGCCGACCACGCTGCTCGTGTCCGTGCTGCTCTCGGTGTTCTACCTGCAGGTGTTCGACGAGCCGTACCTGCTCACCGATGGCGGTCCACTCGGGTCGACCGAGTCGATCGCCCTGTACATCTACCGTCAGTTCGGGTTCGGCAACTTCGCGACATCCTCGGCTGCATCGTATTTGCTGCTGTTGCTCGTCGTCGGGGTCAGCGTGCTCCAGTTCCGGATCCTGAGGAGCCGCACGTGACCGCCACACTCGCAACACCGCCCCGCAGGAGCCGCCGGACCCGGGATGACGGCGCGCGCGTTCGCCCTCTACCTGGTGCTCGTGCTTGGTGCGGGTCTGACCGTGCTCCCGTTCGTGTGGGTGATCTCCGGAGCCCTCCGCACCTCAGAGGACTTCCGTCGCGACCCGGGCGCATGGTTGCCCAGCGAGGTGACGTTCGAGAACTTCGCACGATTGTTCGCGGCGAACGGCTTCTCGACGTACCTCACCAACAGCCTCGTCGTTGCGGCGATCGTCGTGATCGGCAACGTCATCGCGGCGTCGATGGCCGGATTCGCGCTCGCCAAGCTTGATTTCGCGGCAAGCGCATCGCATTCACGGTGGTGATGATCGCGCTCATGGTGCCGTTCTCGGCGACCTTCGTACCGCAGTTCGTCGTCACCGTGAACCTCGGGCTGGTCGATACGCTCGCGGGCATCGCACTGCCGAGCCTCGTGCTGCCCACTCTCGATCTTCATCATGCGCCAGTTCGCGTTGGGGATCCCCGACGAACTGCTCGAAGCGGCGCGGCTCGACGGTGCGAGCGAGGGCCGCATCTTCGCGGGAATCTTCTTGCCGCTGGCCGGTCCGGCGCTCGCGACCGTCACGATCATGTCGTTCCTCGCCTCGTGGAACAACTTCATCTGGCCGCTCATCGTGGCTCAGCGGGCGGAGACCTACACGCTGCCGGTCGGGCTCGCCACGCTCAGCCAGTCGGCGTCCAACGTGACCGACTACGGCCTCATCCTGGCGGGAGCGGTGGTGGTCATGCTGCCTGTGCTCGTGCTGTTCATTCTGCTGCAGCGGTACTTCGTGCAGGGAATTGCGGCGATGGGACTCAAGTGATGGTGACGGTGAGCGCGCCGGCGGGCGAAGATCGTGGGCATCGCCGATGGGGCGATCGCGCGATTCCTGGGCATCCCGTACGCGGAGGCGCCGCTGGGCGAGCTGCGGTTCCGCGCTCCCGTGCCGCGGGCGCGGTTCACCGAGCCGTTCCACGCCATCGCGCACGGTGCGACTCCGCAAGTGGGGGAGCCCGCTCCGTTCACGACGATCCCCGAGCCGTCGGTCAGTGGGGACGACATCCTCACCCTGGCGATCACTGCGCCAACCACAGCCCTCGAGGGGCTCGGCGAGGCGCTTCCGGTGATGGTCTGGATCCACGGCGGCGGCTACCTCACGGGTTCACCGGCGAGCCCGTGGTACGACGGCGGAGCGTTCGCCCGTGACGGCGTCATCACCGTCGTGATCTCGTACCGGCTCGGCATCGAGGGCTTCATGCACTTCGACGGGGACGACGCGAATGCCAACCGAGGGATGCAGGACTGGCTGTGTGCGTTGCGCTGGGTCCAGGAGAACATCGCCGCGTTCGGCGGCGATCCGGCTCGCGTCACGGTCGCGGGTCAATCCGCGTGGCGGCGCGGCTGTTCTTGCCCTACTGGCGAGCCCCAGCGCGGAGGGCCTCTTCGGCGGCGCCGTGTCGATTTCGGGTATCGACACGAGCAACGACCCTGAGGATGCCCTCCGTGCCACGGGGTTGGTTGCCGCGGAACTCGGCATCGCGCCCACAGCCCGGGCATTTACCGATGTCGACCGGATGCAGCTGCAGCAGCTCGCCGTAGGCTGGGGTGCGTCGCATCCAGAGGGTGGAGCCCTCCCGTTCGCGCCCGTGCACGGGACAGACCTGCTCCCGTTGCCCGTCGCGTCGGCGCTCGACGCCCACGGAACCGACGTGCCGTTGCTGTTGGGCTCCACTCGGGATGAACTCGACAGTCCCGGCTGGCCGATCATGGCGCGCGCGGCTGGGGTCAATGTGCCACTCGTGCAGGCTCCTCCCCGATGGCCGACGCATCACGGATGTGCTGTTCCGTGCCGTGTGCGGGAGGGTGGCGACTGCTCGCGCTACTACGGCCCAGACCTGGCTCTACAGCTTCGACTGGGTCTCGCCACCGCTCGGGGGTGCTGGCCATTGCGTCGACTTGCCGTTCTTCTTCGACTGTCTCGCCGCCGACGGAGTCGAGGCGGCGCTCGGCGGGCATCCGCCGCAGGAGCTCGCGGATCTCATGCACGGCGATCTCGTCGACTTCGTGCGGTATGGCTCGTTGCCCTGGCCCATGGCGCGGGGTCACGCCGACGACGTCGCACGTCGATATGGTGTCGAGGGCGTCCACGCCGATGAGGCTGGTGTGTACGACTTGGAACTGATGGGAAGGCCGACGGATGCCCGGACTTGATCCCAGCGCCCTGCGGCGGCTCAACACCGCCGTACTGCTGCGGACGATGGCCGAGACGGATGCACCGCTCACGATGGCTGGACTCGTCTCGGCGACCTCGCTCTCGCGCCGGACCATCGAGCAGATCCTCGGCGACCTGCTCGAGCAAGGCTGGATCGAGACGGTCGAACCCGACCCCGGTCGCGCAGAGGTGGGTCGCCCGGCTCGGCTGTTCTCGTTCAGAGCCGATCACACGCTCATCGTCGCCGCTCGGATCGACACCTTCGCGGCCACTGCGATCGTCGCGGATGTGCGAGGGGTCATCCTCGGCCGTGCCAATGCTCCACTGCGGGACTATGTCGACCCGGAGTCCAGCGCGATCGACGCGATGGCGGTCATCCGGGTCGCGATCGAGCGATCGGGTCAGCCCGCCGAGCGCGTGCGGGCGGGCGCTGTCGCGGCCGGTGGAACGCTCGACGAACGCGGCGTCGTGCGCCGCCTCATCCACATGCCGCAGTGGGCCGGATTCGACCTGGCCGGCACGATGTCACGGCTTGCCGGTGTGCCGTTCCTCGCTGACAACGACGCAAACCTCGCCGCCCTTGCGGAGCACTGGCAGGGGGTCGCGCAGAACGAGGACTCGTTCGTCTGGAGCATCCTCGGCAATCGCGTGGGTCTCGGCATCGTCATCCGCGGGCTCGTGCATCGCGGCGTTGAGGGTGCGGCCGGTGAGGTGGTCGAGGCCCGATTCTTCGATTTCGACGGGCTCGAGCGCCATCCATTCGGTCAACTCACGTCACCGATCGACGCGGACCGTCGCCAAGCCATGCTGCTGGTCGAGCGCGCCGAGCAGGGCGACCGCGAGGCGCTCGCCCTGCTCGATGGATTCGTGGCGGAGGTCATGCCTGTGATCGTGGCTCTCGCCTGGACGATCGCCCCGAGAGCGATCGTGATCGGCGGCGGCCTCGAACTCGCCGCCGGACCATTGCTGCCTCGGCTTCGAGCCGCGATCGCGGCGGCGTCCCTGCCTGACATCGCCGTGCTCGCCTCGACAGTGGGTGCAGAAGCCCCGTTGCTCGGCGGTGTGAAGTTCGTGCTCGATCGATTCGACGCCGACCTGTTCGGCCCGACGGTGCTGCAATCATCACCACCCGCAACTGCAAGAAAGTGATCTCCATGAACCATCCAGTCCAGCCCGCCGACGTCCTGATCGTGGGCAGCGGCATCATGGGCTCGGGGGCCGCTGCGGAGCTACGGCGTGCCCATCCCGAGTTGCGGATCGTCATGGTCGACGGCGGGCCCGTTGATCGGCGACGTGCCGGGCCTGCACCTGCACGACAGCACAGATCCCGCCATCTGGGATCGCTACAACACGCGGGTGTCGTCGGGCATCCAGGGCCTCTACACGGGCGCCGCAACGGCAGGCGAGAGCCCGGTTGACGACGTCGCAGACCTCGAACCGGGGATGCATCACCTCAGCGCGCTCGGCGAGCGAGCCGAAGCCATGCCCGCCGCCGCCGCAGCGTGGAATGTGGGTGGCATGGGCATCCACTGGACGGCGGCGACACCGTGGCCGTGGGGGAGCGAGCGATTCGACGCCGACGACGCGGGCTGGTCAGCAGACCTCGCGGCCGCGCAGCGGCTGCTCAAAGTCAGTACCGACGTGCTCGGCCCGACCGAGCCGGGGCAGGTCGTGCTCGACGTGCTCGCAGCACGGTTCGGCCAGCTCGCGCCGCGGCCGCGAACCGCAGTCCATGCCCATGGCCGTGCGCCCCGGCGACGACGACGCGTCGTTGCCGCGCACCGGCCCGAGCGAGATCTTCCCGCCGATCGCGGGCGGCGACGACGAGAACTTCGAGCTGCTGCCGGGCACGCTCGCGGTCGAGCTGCTCCACGACGGGCAGCGGGTCAGTGGTGCGCGCGTGCGCGACGTTGCAACGGGCGCAGAGCGGGAGATCGCGGCATCCGTCACGATCGTCTGCGCCGACGCGCATCGCACGCCGCAGCTGCTGTTCGCGTCCGGCATCCGTCCGCCCGCGCTCGGCCGGTACCTGAATGAGCACGCATTCGTCACCGGACGGGTGCTCATGGACCTCGATCGCTTCGGGCTGGAGCTCGACGGACTGCCGCGCGTGCGGCCGGGGGAGTTCGCCACCGACTCGCTCTGGCTGCCGCATTCGGGCGACGAGCAGCCGTTCCACGGCCAGATCATGAACACCGTCTACGTCGACGAGCAGGATGCCGCGCTCGCCTACTCCGTCGGCATCTCGCTCTACGTTCCGATCGAGTCCCGCGCCGAGAATCGCATCGTGTTCGACGAGCACGAGTCGGATCTGATGGGCCTGCCGCGCATGCGCATCGAGTTCGACTACTCGGCGGCCGACCTCGCGCTCATCGAGCGTGCGCGGGCGAGCCTCGCGGAGATCGCGGAGGACTTCGGCAACTTCGATCCCGAGACCGAGTCCGCGCTGCTGCCGCCTGGTTCATCCCTTCATCAGACCGGAACCGTGCGCAGCGGCACCGAGAACGACGGCACGCAGCGTGTGCGATCCGAACGGTCGCGTGTGGGGGTTCGACAACCTGTACGTCGCGGGAAACGGTGTCGTGCCGACACCACTCGCGTGCAATTCCACGCTCACCGGCATGATCACGACCGTGCGCGCCGCGCGCGCCGCCGCCGCGGCGTTCACCATCGAGAGGACCCACTAATGCTCTACGACTCGCTCGCCACGACGTACATGATCACCCTGCCCGCGTGGATCGAGCACGAGCTCGCCGACGTGCCTGAGGTGCTCCCAACCCGCGAAGACCGGATGCGACTCGTGCACCGACTGGCCGACCGCAACTTCCGGGAGGGCAACGGGGGACCGTTCGCCGCTCTCGTCGCCGAAACCGAGACCGGGCGGATCCTCTCGGTGGGTGTCAACGTCGTGCTCGCGAGCCAGGTGTCATCCGCTCACGCCGAGGTGACCGCGCTCGGGCTCGCGCAAACCAGGCTGGGAAGCTGGGATCTGGGTGGTGACGGTATGCCCAAGCACGAGCTCGTGGTCAACTGGCGCCCGTGCGTGCAGTGCTACGGCGCGACGATGTGGTCAGGGGTCACGACCCTCGTGATCGCCGGGTCCGGACCGGAGCTCGAGGAGATCACCACCTTCGACGAGGGACCGATGCACGAGCACTGGGATCGCGAGTTCGAGGAACGCGGCATCACCGTGATTACCAACGTGCTGCGCGATGAAGCCCTCGCGCGTGTTCACGGACTACCGAGCGGCCGTTGATGCCGCGGATGTCGTGGTCTACAACGCGCGCGGAGGCGACGCATGAGCCGGCTCTCGCGCGACCGTTTCGCCCTCAACGCCATCCCGTGGTTCAACGTCAAGGCCGATCCCGCGGATCCGAGCAGTGACGACCTGTGGCTCGTTGCCGACCCGGCGTTCCGCGCGGAGTACCCACGGGTGCTGCGCGAGATCCGCGAATCTGGGTTCGAGGTGGCGATGCTCGAAGTGCTCGAGACTCAGACCCTGCAGGATTACGCGCGACTCCTTGACGAGGCCGGACTGCGGCTCGCTCCCGGGTACGCTTCGATCGCCCTGCCGGAGGACCACGGGCAGGTGCTCCCGCCGGGATCGGCCGAGCGCGTGCACTGGTTCGACGGGGTTCGGCGCAAGGCGGAGGAGTCCAACTACTTCGGGCTGAACACGATCTTCCTTGCCCCTGAGGTGAGTTGGGCTCCCGGAACCGTGCGCACGCTCGAGGCCACCGCAGTGGGTGCGGACTTCGACCAGTCCCGACTCGACCGGGTCATCGAGGTGATCTCGGAGGCCGCGCACGTGCTCGCTGCGGAGGGCGTGCGGGCCGGCCTGCACAACCACGTCGGCACGTGGGTCGAGACCGAGGCGGAGATCGACCACGTGCTCGCGAACGTCGACTCGAAACTGCTCGGGGCATCCTTCGACATCGGCCACCTCGCCTGGGCGGGGGCGGACCCGATCGGGATGCTGCAGCGGCACGCGCACCGCCTCATCGACCTCCACGTAAAAGACCTCGACCTCGAAGTAGCGCGATCGAGCCGCGAGCGTCCGACCTCCTACAACGAGGCCACCAGTCTCGGGCTCTTCCAGGAGCCCGGACGGGGCGACCTCGACCTTCCGGGCATCCTCGGTGCATTGCCGGAGTCCTTCGACGGCTGGATCATCGTCGAGGTCGACCGTACCCAGCTGATTCCTGCGCAGAGCGCGCGGGAGAGCTGGGAGTGGGTGCTCGAGGTGACCGAGTAGGAACTACTTGGGCAGCGTCACGCGAAGCGTCGCCTGCAGGGCCGGCTCGACGACCATCGGGGCGACATCCCGAGGCCACCGCGCGTACTTCCGCAAGAACGCTTCGTTGATCGGCTCGTGCACGAGTTCGTCGCCTGCGACCACCTCGACCGATACCGATACGCGCTGCCGCTGCAGCGCAAGCTTCGGATCGCGCTCGGCAACCGTGCCGTTCTCGAGGGAGAACGAGACCGGGCGTCCCGAGGTCGCTCGCTTGAACCACCCTGCTCCCGGCCCGAGATACGACCGCACGTAGCCCGCCCCGTCGGCCGCGACCGACCAAATGGGTGTCGCCACCTCGACGCCGTCGGCCCGGGTGGTGATGATCGCGACGGTCTGGGTGGCTTCGAGAAATGGGGTGAGAACGTCAGTGCTCATGTATTCCGCAACGATGTGTGCGCGCGACCCATTCCCTCCCGCGGCGAAAGTCGTTCGGCGGGTCAACCCTGCGCGAGCGCCTTCCACCGGTCGAGGCGGGCGGCGATGAGCGCGGCGCGGGCCTGGTCGTCACCCTCGTCGAGCGTGCGGAGGTCGTCTTCGTCCGCACGGAGGTAGACGCCCGAGGTGCGTGTGTTCACCTGCGGATTCTCGGAACGGGTGATCCAATACCCGGCGGCGCGGTCGGACGACTCGAGCTTGATCTCGCCGGTGCCCTCGAACTGCGGAGTGTCGGCGTGCCTCGGGCGTTCCCCGTTGTGGAAGTAGAAGATGCCCTCGCCGCCGTCGAGCTCCTTCGTCGCAAGACTCCAGTAGCGGGATGACAGGCTGCCGTCCGCCATCCAGCCGCGTCCCGTGACGCTCAGGGCCCGATCGCGGCCGCGCCCAACGCGCAGCAGGCTCACGGCCGACGGCTCGAGTTCGCTGCGTGCGGTGAGGGAGAACTGCCACCACAGGCCCTCGATGCGACTCGTGCGGCCCTCGGCGAGGATCGCGGTGCGAAGCTTCGCCAGGATGTCGGCGAGGTACGCTTCGGTCGCAGGCCCGCCATCCTCGTCGCCGTAGCGCACCGCGGTCAGACCGAGCAGATCGGTGGGCAGCTTCGCGCCCTTCGCGTGCAGGATGAACGTGCGGCGCATGCCGACGAGCCCGCCGAACAACCCGGCTTCGTACACGACGTTGTCGCGCGGGGACGCGACGCCCGCCGCGGGGGAGTCGGGCGCTGGTGCGGCCCGGCTGGTCCAGTCATCCCGAGCGAAAATGAACGCGGCGAAGTCGACCTCGGCCGCGAGCTCGAACAGTCGGTCGAGCGTCATCATGCCCGCGTTGAACGACGTGGTCCACGGGATGACCTCGGCGATGTCGGCGAGACCCGTGGTGAGTGCGTCGAGCAGCTCGGCCTGCTGGCCTGAGGAGCCGAGGAAGATCTTGGGTTTGTCCACGTCGTCGTTCCGAGTTGCGTCGGCGCGTCGGTGCTCGTGGGCCGGATGCGGGACTTGAACCCGCCCCATCCAGCCGCCTGCCCGCCGCGCAGTTCCGTAGACAATCTAGCGACAGTCGCGGTGCGGCGGTCCGGACTGCGGGACGGGGACCCCGGT
Organism: uncultured Actinomycetota bacterium; assembly: GCA_963790235.1. GTDB lineage: Bacteria > Actinomycetota > Actinomycetes > Actinomycetales > Microbacteriaceae > Rhodoglobus. Next base: position 234,948 of record CAWBNZ010000001.1, on the reverse strand, counting down.
GCCAGATTCCAGATCTGCAACTGCCACAAGCTCGCAACGCCGCCAGAAGGCGGCGCCGCGACTTGTGCCGGATGCGGGACTTGAACCCGCACACCCGTGAGGGCGGAGCATTTTGAGTGCCCTGCGTCTGCCAATTCCGCCAATCCGGCGCGCGTCCGAGAACGAGGGTACCGCAGCGGACCTCCCGTGCGGCTCACGACGTCCGTGCCGCCGAGCCGAACGCGAGGCGCGAGCCGAATACCGTAGGCTCGACACCGTGACCGAGGAAGCCGTAGCCGCAGCCCCGCGACGAGTTGTCGTCGCCGAGGATGAGTCGCTGATCCGCATGGACATCGTCGAGATTCTCCGTGACAACGGCTTCGAGGTTGTCGGCGAGGCCGGCGACGGCGAGGCCGCCGTGGCTCTCGCAACCGAGCTGCGTCCGGATCTGGTGATCATGGACGTCAAGATGCCCAAGCTCGACGGCATCTCCGCAGCCGAGACACTCGCCAAGAACCACATCGCGCCCGTCGTGCTGCTGACGGCGTTCAGCCAGAAGGAGCTCGTCGAGCGAGCCTCCGAGGCCGGTGCGCTCGCCTACGTCGTGAAGCCGTTCACGCCCAACGACCTGCTGCCCGCGATCGAGATCGCGCTGAGCCGCTACCAGCAGATCGTGACCCTCGAGGCCGAGGTCGCCGACATGGTCGAACGGTTCGAGACGCGCAAGCTGGTCGATCGCGCGAAGGGGCTGCTGAACGAGAAGATGGGGCTCACCGAGCCCGAGGCGTTCCGATGGATCCAGAAGGCTTCCATGGATCGCCGCCTCACCATGCATGACGTCGCCCAGGCGATCATCGAGCAGCTCAGCGCCAAGAAGTAGGGCGCCGTGGCTCCACACCGATCGGTGGTGGTGACCGGCGGCGCACGAGGGGTCGGGGCCGGCATCAGTCGAGCGCTCAGAGAGCGTGGGTGGGCCGTCATCGTGCTCGACCTCACCGGTGGCGATGTCAATGGCGACGCCGGCGACCCAGCCGTCGCCGAGGCCGCGGCGCAGGCTGCGATCGCCTTGGCACCGCTTCACGGGTGGGTGAACAACGCGGCCGACTTCACCGACGCCCGGGTGCACGAACAGCCCGAGCGGGTGCTCGCGACCATCGCGTCGAACCTCGTGCCGGCGGTCGTCGGCACCTCCGTCGCGACCCGGCACTTCCTGGAGTCAGGGGTGGCGGGCGCAATCGTCAACGTTTCGTCCCACCAGGCGACATCGTCCAGTCGCAGGCGCGCTGCCCTACGCGACGGCGAAGGCCGCGATCGAGGGGCTCACGAGAGCGACGGCGGTGGACTACGGGCTCACGGGGGATCCGAGCCAATGCGGTCGCGCTCGGCTCGATCGAGACGGAGCGGTTCGACGAGTCCCTGCGCGCGAGTCTGGAGCCGCTGCATCCACTCGGACGCATCGGGCGACCGCACGAAGTGGGAAACGTCGTCGCTCACCTCCTCTCGGACGAGGCGTCGTTCGTGAGCGGGGCCGTCATCCCGATCGACGGCGGCCGTTCGGTGTGGGGTCCGGACGCCGAGGAGCGTCGTCTCTAGCGGCGGTCCTTCAGCACGTTCGTGATCCGGATCGTCGAGAGACGGCGCCCGCTGCCCTCCTCGGTGACGACGATCTCGTGCACGGCCATGTTCTTCGTGAGCGAGATCGCGTCGCACGTTGCGACCACCCAGCCCTCCGAGATCGAGCCGGTGTGCGTCGCGTTGATGTCGATGCCCATCGCGATGCGGCTCGGTCCGCCGTGGATCGCGGACGAGATCGAGCCGAGCGACTCGCCCAGCACGACATGCGCGCCGCCGTGCAGGATGCCGACGACCTGGCGGTTGCCCTCGACGGGCATCCGCGCCACTGAGTGCTGCGCCGAGAGCTCCAGGAACTCGATTCCCATGCGTTTCGGCAGCTCGCCGCCGCCCGTCGCGACCAGTCGCTCCCACAGTTGCGGGTCGAGCCCGTCGGGCACCTTCAGCACGCGATTCTCCGATCAGAACGTGTCGGATGCCGCGGCTAGGCTGGCTCCGTGTCGGTCAACGAAAAGCCTATCCTCATGCTCATCGACGGCCATTCGCTGGCGTTCCGCGCGTTCTACGCCCTGCCGGTCGACAGCTTCACGACGAGGGACGGGCAGCACACCAACGCGATCCACGGCTTCCTGTCGATGCTCATCCTGCTGCTGCAGAACGAGAAGCCGACGCACCTCGGTGTCGCGTTCGACCTGAGCCGCCAGTCCTTCCGCACACGGGAGTACGCCGAGTACAAGGGCACACGCAGCGAGACTCCGCCCGAGTTCAGCGGCCAGATTCCGTTGCTGCAGGAGTGCCTCGCGGCCATGGGCATCCCGACCATGACCAAAGAGGACTACGAGGCCGACGACATCCTCGCGACCCTCGCGACCGAGGGCAGCCGAGCTGACTTCGAGGTGCTGGTCGTGTCGGGCGACCGTGACGCGATCCAGCTCGTGAACGACGACATCACCCTGCTCTACCCGAACGCCCGCGGTGTCTCAGAGCTCAAGCGCTACGACCGCGCGGCAGTCGTGGAGCGCTACGGCATCGAACCAGAGCAGTACCCGGATGTCGCAGCACTCGTCGGCGAGACGAGCGACAACCTCATCGGCATCGACAAGGTCGGCGAGAAGACCGCCGTGAAGTGGATCACCGAGTTCGGCGGCCTCGACAACCTGCTCGCCCACGTCGACGAGATCAAAGGCGTCGTCGGCCAGAACCTGCGCGACCAGCAGGACCGCGCCGTGCGCAACCGCAAGCTGAACCGGCTCGTCACGGATGTCGAACTCGAGGTCACGCCCGCCGACCTCAAGCGCACCATCATCGATGAGGAAGCCATCCGCCCCATCTTCGAGCGCCTCCAATTCCGCACCCTGCTCGAGCGGCTCGCGAAGATCGCGGCAACCGAGCGCGGCGACGACCCCGCCTCAGCGACGGTGGCGCACGGCGCGGAGTCGCACGACGTACCTGAAGTGCAGGAGCTCACCGGCAAGGCGCTCGGTGCGTGGCTCGAGCGAGTGACCGACTCGGGACAGCAAGTCCATCGGACTCCGCGTCGCCGCGATGCACGGTGATGTCTCCGGCTTCGGACTCGCCAACATGGAGGAGACCGTCTGGGTGCCCTGGACCGCCGACGGGAACGGACACGGACGACGCTCGTAGTCGTGGCTCGCCTCTGATTCACCGAAAGTGCTCCAGGCCGCGAAGTCGCAGCTGCACCTCGTGCGCGGCGCAGGGCTCGAGCTCAACGGCATCGCATTCGATACGACGCTCGCTGCTTGGCTCCTGCGCCCGGGTGCTCGCGCCGACAACCTCGGCACGCAGGTGTACGACACGCTCGGGGAACGACTGCAGGAGTCCGACCCCAACCAGCTCGTACCCGAGGTGGAGCCCGCGAGTCCGGCGACCGAGGCGTGGTACGTGCTGCGGGTTGCGGACTACCTGTCGGGAGAAGCTCGATGAGGGGTCACTCGGGGTGCTGGCATCCATCGAGCTTCCGCTTGTCCCCGTGCTTGCGACGATGGAGCGCACCGGGATCACGGTCAACCACGACGTCATGGCCGGCCTGTCGAGCGATCTCGGTTCACGTGCGAACGAGCTCGCGAAGGCCGCGTACGACGAGATCGGCCGGGAGGTGAACCTCGGCAGTCCCAAGCAGCTGCAGGAGGTGCTGTTCGACCAGCTCGGCATGCCGAAGACCCGCGCGAACAAGACCGGCTACTCAACTGATGCGCAATCGCTCGCCGACCTGCAGGAGCAGAGCCCGCACCCGTTCCTCGGCCTGCTGCTGCAGCACCGGGATGCCACGAAGCTCAAGCAGATCATCGAGTCCATCGACAAGGAGATCGCCGCCGACGGGCGAGTGCACACCACGTACTCGCAGGATGGCTCGAGCACGGGCCGGATCGCCTCCAACGACCCGAACCTGCAGAACGTGCCCATCAAGACCGAGGAGGGCCGCAAGATCCGTGCGGCGTTCGAGCACGGCGCGGGCTACGACACGCTGCTCACGGCGGACTACTCGCAGATCGAGATGCGCATCATGGCGCACCTCTCGGGCGACGCCGGCCTGATCGAGGCGTTCCACTCGGGGGAGGACCTCCACCGATTCGTCGGCTCGCGCATCTTCGGGGTGCCGCCGGCCGAGGTCACCGCACCGATGCGCGTGAAGGTCAAGGCGATGTCGTACGGCCTCGCCTACGGCCTGAGCGCGTTCGGGCTCAGCAAGCAGCTGCGCATCGAGACGGCAGAGGCCAAGGCGCTCATGTCGGACTACTTCGCCCGGTTCGGCGCGGTGCGGGACTATCTGCGCAGCGTCGTCGAGCAGGCGCGCATCGACGGCTACACGACGACGATCTTCGGGCGGCGCCGGCCGTTCGGTGACCTGACCTCGAACAACCGCGTGCTGCGCGAGAACGCGGAGCGGCAGGCGCTGAACTCGCCGATCCAGGGGTCGGCGGCCGACATCCTCAAGGTCGCGATGATCAACATCGACGCCGACATCACCGAGCGCGGGCTCGGGTCGAACATGCTGCTGCAGGTGCACGACGAACTCGTGTTCGAGGTCGCTCCAGGCGAGCTGGATGCCCTGAGCGAGATCGTCCGGCACCGCATGGGCACCGCGGTCGACCTCAAGGTGCCACTTGACGTGCAGATCGGCACCGGCGCGAACTGGGACGCCGCTGCGCACTAGCGCTGCTCCCGCGGCTCAGCGGCGGCGTCGTCCCCGAAACGACGAGGCTCGCGGGATCCCGACGCGCGTCGCGTCCGAACCGCGACGCCTTCCTCGCCGCGAAGCGCGACACGCTCACAGGCAATTGACATACGGACACAAACGGGCCAAGGTAAATCCATAACCACATCCGAAGGTGTGGATGTCAGTCCGAATCGCCCGACATCGAGGTCCAGTTGTACGCACCGGAGCGTCACCAGCAGATCCTGGAGACCGCGCGTGCGCAAGGACGAGTGGATGTTGCCGGGCTCGCCCGTGAACTCTCCGTCACCCCCGAGACGGTGCGCCGCGACCTGACCGCACTCGAGCGCCGCGGCGTGCTGCGCCGCGTGCACGGCGGCGCGATCCCGGTCGAGCGCCTCGGCTTCGAGCCGGGCGTGGCCGATCGCGAGACGCAGGCCTCCGCCGAGAAGGACCGTATCGCGCGCGCGGCGCTGGACGAGGTGCCGGACGGCGGATCGATCATCATCGACGCCGGTACGACCACGGTGCGGCTCGCTCAGCTGCTGCCGATCGACCGCGAACTGACGGTCGTCACACACTCGATCCCGGTGGCGAGCGTGCTGGTCTCCCGCCCGAACATCACATTGCACCTGTTGGGTGGCGTGGTGCGAGGCCGCACGCTCGCCGCTGTCGGGGACTGGACGAGGGCCCAGATCGGCGACGTGTTCGCCGACGTCGCGTTCATGGGCACGAACGGCATCAGCGTCGAACGGGGACTCACCACGCCCGACCTCGCCGAGGCGACCGTCAAGCGCGCGCTCATCGATGCCGCACGACGCACCGTCGTGCTCGCCGATCACACCAAGTTCGGCCGCGAGGACTTCGCGAAGGTCGCGCCGCTGTCCGACATCGACACCGTGATCACCGACGTGGGCCTCGATGTGGAGCTGGCCGAGGACATCGAGAACGCCGGCCCGCGGGTTGTGGTCGTGTGATCGTGACCGTGACGCTGAATCCCAGCCTCGACCGCACCCTCGACGTCGAACGTCTCGATCGGGGCGCTGTGCTGCGCACGTCCACTCCGACGCTCGAGGCGGGCGGCAAGGGCGTGAACGTGACGCGTGCGCTGGCGGCCAACGGCATCCCGAGCACGGCCGTGCTGCCGATCGGCGGCGGCGAGGGAGCCGAACTGAGCCGCCTGCTCGAACTGGATGGCGTGATCGCCACCTGCGTGCCGGTCGCCGGCCAGACCCGCTCCAACATCACGATCGCCGAGGCGGACGGCACGGTCACCAAGCTCAACGAACCCGGTCCGACGCTCTCGGCCGACGAGCTTGGAGCGCTGTCGGCCGCGATCGTCGGTGCCGTGACCGCGGGGGACTGGGTCGTCATCAGCGGATCGATGCCGCCCGACTTCACCGCGGAGCAGCTCACGGCGCTGCTCTCGCGGCGTCGTCGGCCGCGGCGTCCAACTCGCGGTCGACACGAGCGGAGACGCCCTCGTCGCGGCGCTCGACGCACGGCCCCGGCTCATCAAGCCCAACCGGGCCGAGCTGGCGGAGCTCGTCGGCCGCCCCCTCGACTCGATCGCCGACGTGATCGAGGCGGCGCAGGGCATCCGCGCGCTTGGTGTCGAGATCGTGCTCGTGAGCCTCGGCGCCGACGGCGCGGTGCTCGTGAGCCCCTCCGGCGTACTCGTCGGCGAGTCGCGCGTGGCGAACCCGCGCAGCACGGTCGGCGCGGGGGACTGCTTCCTGGCCGGCTTCCTCTCCAAATTCTCGGTGGATGACGCGGACGTGCACGCCGCCCTCCTCGAGGCCCTCGCCTGGGGCGCGGCGGCAGCCGCACTCCCAGGCACCTCGGTGCCCGCGCCCGCGGACATCGACCACACGAACGTCCAGCTGGTGTGGCAACCAGACCTGGATCGGCCGCTCTTGGCCAGCTGAAACACCACCACCGTCCCGTAAATCGTACGAAGGAGTACCGACGACATGTCCGAATTCACACCCCAGGTGACAGGCACCGGGGCTCGCGCCGCGATCCAACGGTTCGGCGGCTTCCTCGCAGGCATGATCATGCCCAACATCGGCGCGTTCATCGCGTGGGGCCTGATTACGGCCCTGTTCATCCCCACCGGCTGGCTGCCGAATGAGACCATCGCGACGCTCGTTGGTCCGATCATCACGTTCCTGCTGCCGATCCTGATCGGGTACACCGGAGGCCGGATGGTCTACGGCCAACGTGGCGCCGTCATCGGCGCACTCGTCACGATGGGCGTCGTGGTCGGAACGACCACGCCGCAGTTCCTCGGTGCGATGATCGTCGGCCCGCTCGCGGCGCTCATTCTCAAGTGGATCGAGAAGCTCTGGGACGAGAAGATCCGCCCAGGGTTCGAAATGCTCGTGAACAACTTCTCGCTGGGCATCATTGGTGGCGCACTCGCGATCGGTGCGTATTTCGGCATGTCCCCGGTGTTGACGTTCATCACCGAGGTGCTCGGGAACGCGGTGAAGTTCCTCATCGAGTCGGGGCTGCTTCCTGCTGGCATCGATCATCATCGAACCGGCGAAGGTGCTGTTCCTCAACAACGCCATCAACCACGGCGTGCTGAGCCCGCTCGGCGTCGAGCAGGCGGCAGAAGCCGGCAAGTCGATCATGTTCATGCTCGAGTCGAACCCTGGCCCGGGACTCGGCATCCTGCTGGCCTTCATGTTCTTCGGGCCGCGGGCGATCCGTCCATCGGTTCCGGGCGCGATCATCATCCAGTTCTTCGGCGGCATCCACGAGATCTACTTCCCGTACGTGCTCATGAAGCCGCAGCTCATCCTCGCGGCCATCGCGGGTGGAGCAACGGGCATCGCGACCTTCCTCGTCACGAACGTGGGCCTCGTGGCCCCGCCCTCGCCGGGAAGCATCATTGCCTACACGCTCGTGACGGCACCAGGAGACCACTTGGGTGTGTACCTCGGGATCGCGCTCTCGGCCGCAGTCTCGCTGCTGGTCGGCGCGCTCCTGCTCGGCTTCGGTCGCAAGGAGAAGCTCACCGATGAGCAGAAGGAAGCTGCGGATGCGCAGGCTCTCGCCGACGCCATGGAGCAGAGCGCGCAGAATAAGAACAAGCCGGCCGCAACACCAACCGCGTAGCGCACCAAACAAGGGAGAACACGAATGGCAACCATCGACGGATCCAGCGTCAAGAAGCTGATCGTTGCGTGCGATGCGGGCATGGGCAGCAGCGTCATGCTGGCCAGCACGCTGAAGAAGCAACTCGCGAAGAGCGGCGTCACCGTCGAGCACTCGCCGGTCGCCTCGATCCCGAGCGACGCCGATGTGGTGGTCACCCAAGCGGGACTGGCCGAGCGGGCGAGGGGCGTCGCGGGAGACACCCCCGTCATCCCGTTCCAGTTGTTCCTGGGTGACCCCAAGATCGCGGCTCTTGTGAAGGCGATCCAAAACGGCGAGTCGATCGAGGTCTGATCGTGGCCGATAAGCAGCAGCAGACTCCGCTGCCCGAACTGCTTGCGGAGGTGTCGATTCACCTCGACGCCTCCGCGAGCAGCCGGGATGACGCGATCCGCCAGGCCGGGCAGGCACTGCTCGCTGTCGGGGCGATCGATCCGGCGTACATCGACGCGATGATCGACCGGGAGAATTCCGTCTCGACGTTCATGGGCGAGGGTGTCGCGATTCCGCACGGCACGCTCGCGGGCAAGGAGTTGGTGAGCAAGGACGCGCTGTCGCTCATCCGGTTCCCCGACGGCGTCGACTGGGACGGCAACGACGTGCGGCTCGCGTTCGGCATCGCAGCGAAGGGCGGCGGCCACATCGCGCTGCTCTCGCAGCTCGCGACCGTGCTCATGGATCCGGCGAAGGCCGAGGCCCTGCGCGACGCCACGACGGTCGAGCAGGTCTACGCGCTGCTCGAGTCCGAGGACGAGGACGACTGACGCTTTGCTCGCCGCCACCTTCCACGCCCCGGGCGACATCCGCCTGAGGACATGTGGATGAACCGACGCCCGGCCCCGGAGCCCTCAAGCTCCGCGTCCGAGCGTGTTCGATGTGCGGCACCGACGTGAAGATCTCGAAGTCCGGGCACCCGAACATGTCAGCACCGCAGATCATGGGACACGAGATCGCCGGCGAGATCGTCGAGCTCGGTGACGGTGTCGGCGTTGACGCGAACGGTGCCGGCTGGGCGGTGGGGGATCGCGTGCAGGTGATCGCCGCCATCCCCGACGGCACGTGCGACACGTGCCTCGCGGGGTATCCGGCGGTGTGCGAGCACCAGCTCTCGATGGGCTACCAGTTCGGTGGCGGCTTCGCGGAGTACCTCATCGTTCCGCCGGAGGTGCTGCGGGTCGACGGACTCAACCGCATCCCAGACGGCCTGAGCTACGCCGAGGCCTCGCTTGCCGAGCCGCTCGCGTGCGTGCTCAACGGGCAGGAGCTCGCGCGGGTTGGCGCTGGAGATTCCGTCGTCGTGGTGGGCTCGGGGCCGATCGGCTGCCTGCACGTGCGACTGGCGCGGGCGCGGGGCGCGAGCCGCATCATCCTGATCGATCTGAATGCCGACCGTCTTGCACAGGCGGCAGCGCTCGTGCACCCCGACGTCACGATCGTGTCGTCCGACTCCGACCCGGTCGACGCCGTGCTGGCGGCGACGGGTGGACGAGGGGTGGATGTCGTCATCACGGCGGCCGCATCGGGCGCCGCCCAGGAACAGGGCCTGCGCATGCTCGCTCGCCGGGGGCGCCTGAGCCTGTTCGGCGGCCTGGCTCGCGACGCGCCGAACATCACCGTCGACGCGAACCTCGTGCACTACCGCGAGCTCACGATCGTCGGCGTGAACGGCTCGAGCCCAGCGCACAACCGGCAGGCGCTCGAACTCATCTCGTCGGGCGCCGTGCCAGTCGCCGATCTCATCACCCATCGCCTGCCCCTTGACAGAGTGCTCGACGCGCTCGATATCGTGGCACGTGGCGAGGCGATCAAAGTGACCATCGAACCGTAGTGAACACCGCACCATGAGCACGACCGAGCCACACCAATCGAGGAGTACCACATGCCCACCAAGACCGTCACCGTCGCTTCGAGCGTCGGACTGCACGCACGCCCCGCATCACTGTTCGCGCAAGCCGCTGCGAAGGTCGGCGTGCCGGTCACGCTCACCTCGGCGGCAGGCAAGAGCGTGAACGCGGCGAGCATCCTCGGGGTGCTGTCGCTCGGCGTCGGGCATGGTGAGCAAGTGACGCTGGGTGCCGAGGGCGAGGGCGCCGAAGCGGCCATCGACGAGCTCGCGACGCTGCTCGAGACTGACCTCGACAAGGAGTAGGCCCCAGGTTCCTCGACGCAAGTCGAGGGCGGCCCTAGGCTCGAAGGATGACTGACGACACGGCTCACGAGGCCACACGCACCCCGACCGCCATCGACCAGATCGCCGAGGACTGGGTCACCACCCTCGCCGATCTCGACCCCGCGGTCGCCACCTGGATCGGCATCCCCGGTCGACTCGACGAGTACGAGGACCTCTCGCCAGAGGGCCACTGGAAGGTCATCGAGGCAGGCAAGGCCGTGCTGGCCAAGCTCGCGGCAGCGGAGGTCGCTGACGACACCGACTGGGTCACGAAGACCGACCTGACCAACGAGCTCGAGCTCGCACTCGAGTCGAGCGACGCCGGCCTGTGGATGCGGGACGTGAACGTGATCGCGAGCCCGGCACAGGGCATCCGCGACATCCTCGATCTCATGCCCACCGACACCGAACAGAACTGGTCGGACATCAACGGGCGCCTGCACAACCTGCCCAAGGCGGTCGACGGTTACATCGAGACGCTGCGCCTCGGCATCGAGAAGGGCATCGTGCCCGCGAAGCGCCAGGTGCGCGAGGTCATCGAGCAGGCGAAGAAGCACGGTGCCGGTGATGGCTTCTTCCACAACTTCACTGGCTCGGCCTCGCTCGCCGAGCAGCAGCCTGTGCCCGACTCCCTCAAGAAGGACCTCGCGGATGGCGCCGTCGTGTCGGCCGCCGCGTACGGCGACGCTCGCCGACTTCCTCGACGAACGAACTGCTGCCCGCGGCACAGGAGGATGACGGCGTCGGTCGCGAGATCTACGCGCTCCAGTCCCGCCGCTTCCTCGGCGCGAAGATCGACCTCGACGAGACCTACGAGTGGGGCATCGAGGAGCTCGCGCGCATGACCGAGGAGCAGGAGGCGATCGCCAGGGAGATCAAGCCCGGCGCATCCGTGCTCGAGGCGATCGAGGCGCTCGACGCCGACCCGGCACGCAAGCTCGAGGGCACCAAGGCACTCCAGGAGTGGATGCAGCAGCTCAGCGACAAGGCAGTGGCCGAGCTCTCGGCGACCCACTTCGACATCCCCGACCCGATCAAGCGCCTCGAGTGCATGATCGCGCCCACGCAGGAGGGCGGGATCTACTACACGAGCCCGAGCGACGACTTCTCGCGCCCCGGCCGGATGTGGTGGTCGGTGCCAGAGGGCGTCACGACGTTCAACACCTGGCGCGAGACCACGACGGTGTACCACGAGGGCGTTCCGGGCCACCACCTGCAGCTCGGCCAGGCCGTGTACAACCGCGCGAAGCTCAACACCTACCGTCGCCAGCTCGCCGGCACGTCGGGCCACGCCGAGGGCTGGGCGCTGTACGCCGAGCGCCTCATGGAGCAGCTCGGCTACCTCGACGACCCGGGCGACCGCCTCGGCATGCTCGACGGCCAGCGCATGCGCGCGGCCCGCGTCGTGCTCGACATCGGCGTGCACCTCAACAAGCCGAAGCTCGACGGCGGTGCTCCGGAAAGAGGGGGAGTGGGACTGGGACTACGCGCTCGACTTCATGGGCAAGAACGTGAACATGAGCCCCGAGTTCGTGCGCTTCGAGGTCAACCGCTACTTCGGCTGGCCGGGACAGGCGCCGTCGTACAAGGTCGGCCAGCGCATCTGGGAGCAGATCCGCGACGAGTACAAGGCCGCCGAGGGTGCCGACTTCGACATCAAGGAGTTCCACCGCAAGGCGCTCGACATCGGCGGTGTCGGCCTCGACACGCTCAAGGCCGCCATGGCGAAGAAGTAGTTCACACCACGTGACTGGCGGCATCGCCGAGCGCTCGCCCTGGGAGGCGGCGCTCGGCGATTCGCTTGCGCAGTTGCATCCGCGTCTGCGGTCGTACTTCTCGCCGATCCCAGTCGGCTACGTCGGTCGCGGCCGCGGCACGTTCGAGTCCGTCGGCACGCCACGTCGGTGGCTGTGGCCGCTTCTGTGGGTGCTAGGTCTCGACGGGATCGTGTTCCCGGTGTGGGAGCACGGGGTGGCGTTCACGGTCGAAAATCGCTGGGACGGCCGCATCCTGCACGGACGACGCACGTTCGCGTTCGATGCCGGTGAGCGTGTGATGGTCGACTCGATCACGGCCGACGGTGGCACGATCGTCGACCGGCTCGGGCGGCACGGACGCATCGAGACGCGGCTCACGCCATCCGTGCGTGGACGGCGCACTTGTGATGAGGTCGACGTCGGCGCGCACTGAGGGTCGGCCGCATCAGGATCCCTGTGCCGTTCGCCCGCGCGTCGAACTCCGCGAAGAGGCTTCGAGGGCGATCGGCAGCGGGTCTCGCTCGTGATGACCGCGCCGCTGGTCGGGCGGATCTACGAGTACGCGGGTGAGTTCACGTACGTCATCGACACTGCCACGACCGATCGGACAGAGGAGCATGGATGACGCGCAAGGTTGTACTCGCGGGCGCGAGCGGGTTCATCGGGCAGCACCTGGAGTCCGCGTTCCGTGCGCGCGGCGATGACGTGCTGCGGATCGGCCGCAACGGCCCGGATGCGACGTGGGGCGATGCACGCGGGCATCCGCCGCGCGCTCGACGGCGCCGACCTGCTCGTGAACATGGCCGGACGCAGCGTCAACTGCCGGTACGGTCCGGCGAATCGCGCGGAGATCCTGCGGTCGCGGATCGAGACGACGGGGGCGCTGCGGGAGGCCGCGGCATCCATCGCGAACCCGCCAGCGCTCTGGGTGAACTCGTCGACCGCGACGATCTACCGCCACGCCGAGGATCGCCCGATGACGGAATCGGGCGGCGAGCTCGGCGAGGGCTTCTCGGTCGGCATCGCCAAGGCCTGGGAGCACGAGTTCTTCGGCGGTGAACTACCCGGCACTCGAAGAGTCGCGCTGCGCACGGCGATCGTGCTGGGCGACGGCAGCGCGCTCACCCCGCTTGTGCGGCTTGCGCGGCTCGGTCTCGGGGGAGCGCACCTCGACGGGCGATGGTCGTCGACGCGGGCGCGGCTCGCGGCGGGTACGTACCATGCGTTCCGAGCGCGCGGCGGCCGTCAGCGGTTCAGCTGGGTGCACCTCGATGACGTGCTCGGAGTGATCGAATTCCTCGAGTCCCGACCCGATCTCGACGGGGTGTTCAACGTCTCGTCGCCCAACCCGAGCACCGACCGCGACCTCATGGCGACCCTGCGCAACGTGCTCGGGGTGCCGTTCGGCATCCCGCAGCCACGGTGGATGCTCGAACTCGGGTCCATCGCGATCCGCACCGAGACCGAGCTCGTGCTCAAGAGCCGCTGGGTGCTGCCGGAGCGGCTGCTCGAGGCTGGGTATGAGTTCCGATTCCCCGAGCTGGAGGCAGCCCTGCGCGACATCCTCGGCGCTCGAATTCGTGCGCGCTAGTCATCTTCACGTCGAGACGCTAAGCTGGAACGTCGCATTCGCGATTCCTATCCGCCTGCTCTGGCGGAAATCACACTGCACCACCTCGCCAGGGCCTGAGCATGTCCATATCGGAGCAACTACTACATGACCATCACAACGACCGACAGGGCCACCGAAGAGCGTGCACCCAAGCAGGTCGCCATCAACGACATCGGATCTGCTGAAGATTTTCTCGCCGCGGTCGAAAAGACGCTGAAGTTCTTCAACGACGGAGACCTCATCGAGGGCACCGTCGTCAAGATCGACCGGGACGAAGTCCTCCTCGACGTCGGTTACAAGACCGAGGGTGTCATCCCCTCCCGCGAACTCTCCATCAAGCACGACGTGGACCCCACCGAGGTCGTCCAGGTCGGTGACCTCGTCGAGGCGCTCGTTCTCCAGAAGGAGGACAAGGAGGGTCGCCTCATCCTGTCCAAGAAGCGCGCTCAGTACGAGCGTGCATGGGGCGACGTCGAGAAGATCAAGGATGCCGATGGCGTCGTGACCGGTTCGGTCATCGAGGTCGTCAAGGGCGGTCTGATCGTCGACATCGGACTCCGCGGCTTCCTGCCCGCGTCGCTCATCGAGCTGCGCCGCGTTCGCGACCTCACGCCGTACCTCGGCCAGGAGATCGAGGCGAAGATCCTCGAGCTCGACAAGAACCGCAACAACGTCGTGCTGTCGCGCCGCGCCCTGCTCGAGCAGACGCAGAGCGAGTCGCGCACCACGTTCCTCAACAACCTCGCCAAGGGACAGGTCCGCAAGGGCGTCGTCTCCTCGATCGTCAACTTCGGTGCGTTCGTCGACCTCGGCGGCGTCGACGGCCTCGTGCACGTCTCCGAGCTCTCGTGGAAGCACATCGAGCACGCGTCCGAGGTCGTCGAGGTTGGCCAGGAGGTCACCGTCGAGATCCTCGAGGTCGACCTCGAGCGCGAGCGCGTGTCGCTGTCGCTCAAGGCCACCCAGGAAGACCCGTGGCAGGTGTTCGCGCGTACGCACGCGATCGGCCAGGTTGCACCCGGAAAGGTCACCAAGCTCGTTCCGTTCGGCGCGTTCGTTCGCGTTGCGGAGGGCATCGAGGGCCTCGTGCACATCTCCGAGCTCTCGGGCAAGCACGTCGAGCTCGCCGAGCAGGTCGTGTCGGTCGGTGACGAGGTGTTCGTCAAGGTCATCGACATCGACCTCGAGCGTCGCCGCATCTCGCTGAGCCTCAAGCAGGCCAACGAGGGCGTCGACCCCGAGGGCACCGAGTTCGACCCGGCGCTCTACGGCATGCTCACCGAGTACGACGACCAGGGCAACTACAAGTACCCGGACGGCTTCGACCCGGAGACGCAGGAGTGGAAGGAAGGCTTCGACGCCCAGCGCGAGGAGTGGGAGCTGCAGTACGCGGCCGCCCAGGCTCGCTGGGAGCTGCACAAGAAGCAGGTTGCTGCGGCGGCTGCCGAAGAGCTCAACCCGACCAGCGCGGTTCCGGCCGGTGCATCCTCGTTCTCAAGCGACGAGACCAGCACCGGTGGCGGCACGCTCGCCGACGACGAGTCGCTCGCAGCGCTTCGCGAGAAGCTGTCGAACAACTCCTAGTCACTGACAACAGTCAGCTGAACTGACAGAACGGCCGGTCCCTTCGGGGGTCGGCCGTTCTGCGTTGCTGCGGTGCTGCACTACTTCGTTGCGTAGACGTGCGGTGGGCCGGGTGGATTGTGGACGGCATGGTTTGTGGACGGCTCCCCACTTGAGCAGTCATCATTTGCGGCAAATGGCGGTTCGGAAGGACCATTCCTCGCCAGTGAGCGGAGGCTCACCGCGGTGAATCCATTCACTCGCGGCGAACGGTCCCTCCCGGTGCTCCGGAAGCGCCGTTTCTCGCAAGTCACGGAATCTGCCCGGATCGGTGCGGTTCTGGACGACCTCGCACCATGCTCGGGCAAACGCTACAGCGCGGGATTCTCTGCGGCTCGTTCCCTGCGTCTGCGTGCGGCGCGACGGAACAATGCGACCAGCGCCCAGACGAGACCACCGATGCCGAGGATGACGAACACGGGCGCGAGCAGCGCGAGGAAACTCATGACGATGCTCGATGCATCCTCGATCGTCGAGACCACCGGTGCGCCGACGCCGAGCGTCATGGCGTTGATCGCCGGACGAGCGAACGACTTGCCTGCGTGAACAACGAGCGCGAGAACGACGCCGGTTGCTACCGGCACCCACGAGCCCGACGTGAAGAACTGCCCGGGGTCTTGCACGACCGCGGTGGCGGAGCTTGAACCGGCGCCGAAGACGATGCCACCGGCCGCGGGACGCACGATGGTCTGAATCCAGTCATTGATGGTGTCGACCACGGGAATCTTGTCAGCGACGATCTCGATCACGAGCAGCACACCAAGGATTCCGAGCACCCACTCGTTCTCGAGCCAACTCCACCCCGCCGGAAGGGTGATGAAGTCCAGGAAGCGAGCGCTGAGACCGACGATGAGCATCGGGATGTAGGCGTTGAGGCCCGCGGCGACCGCGAGGCCGGTACCCGTCAGCAACTCGAGCATGATGACCAATCCTCTCCTGACGGCGAGGCTAGCATTGCGGGCATGTACCTGATCGGCCTTACGGGCGGAATTGCGTCAGGCAAGTCCGTGGTCGCGAAGCGGCTCGCCGAGCACGGTGCGGTGCACGTGGATGCCGACGTGCTCGCACGTGAAGTGGTCGAACCCGGAACGCCGGGCCTCGCCGCGATCGAACAGCGCTTCGGATCGTCGGTGATCGCGGCCGACGGCACGCTCGACCGCGCCGCGCTCGGTGCGATCATCTTCTCCGACCCGGGGGCGCGCGAGGCGCTCAACGCGATCACGCACCCCGCGGTGTGGGCCCGCGCGAAGGAGCTGTTCGACGCCGCAACCGCGGCCGATCGGAACGCCGTGGTCGTGTACGACGTGCCGCTGCTGGTCGAGGCATCCAGCTCGCGTCCGATGCAATTCGACCTGATCGTCGTCGTGCATGCCGAGCTGGAGACTCGCCTCAGGCGCCTCGTCGAACTGCGGGGGATGACGCGCCAGGAGGCCGCGCACCGCGTCAACTCCCAGGCGAGCGACGCCGAGCGACTCGCGATCGCCGATGTCGTCATCGACAGCAACGGCACGCTCGACGAGACCCTCGCGCAGGCGGACGAACTCTGGGCGATGGCGGCCGCCGTGAGCACGGTGTCCGCCAGCAACGAACCACCGCCGTAGTGTCAGCGGGGGTGCCTACACTTTCAAGAGTGAAACCCACGCGCGCCGTCCGACCGTTCGAGGTCATCAGCGAGTACGAGCCGAGCGGCGACCAGCCGCAGGCCATCAAAGAACTCGCGCAGCGCATCAACGCCGGCGAGACCGATGTCGTGTTGCTCGGGGCAACGGGCACGGGCAAGTCCGCAACGACGGCGTGGCTCATCGAGCAGGTGCAGCGGCCGACCCTCGTGCTCTCGCACAACAAGACGCTGGCCGCGCAGCTCGCGAACGAGTTCCGCGAGCTCATGCCCAACAACGCCGTCGAGTACTTCGTGTCGTACTACGACTACTACCAGCCTGAGGCGTACGTGCCACAGACCGACACCTTCATCGAGAAGGACTCGTCGATCAACGCCGAGGTCGAGCGCCTCCGTCACTCCACGACCAACGCGCTGCTCAGTCGCCGAGATGTCGTCGTCGTGTCGACCGTCTCCTGCATCTACGGCCTCGGCGCTGCCGACGAGTACCTCGCGGCGACGGTTTCCCTGCAGGTCGGGCAGCGCATCGATCGCGAGCGGCTCATCCGCGACTTCGTCAATATGCAGTACGAGCGCAACGACTACGACTTCTCGCGCGGCAAGTTCCGGGTGCGCGGCGACACGATCGAGATCATCCCGGTCTACGAAGAGCTCGCGATCCGCATCGAGATGTTCGGCGACGAGATCGAGGCCCTCTACTCGCTGCACCCGCTCACGGGCGATGTGGTCAAGACCATGGATGCCGTGAGCCTGTTCCCGGCGACGCACTACGCGGTCGGACCGGACACCATGAAGCGCGCGATCGAAACGATCAAGGTCGAACTCGGCGAGCGTCTTGCCGAACTTGAGCGACAGGGCAAGCTGCTCGAGGCCCAGCGGCTGCGCATGCGCACGATCCTTCGACATCGAGATGATGGAGCAGATCGGCTTCTGCAACGGCATCGAGAACTACTCGAGGCACATGGACGGTCGGGCAGTGGGCGAGGCACCGCACTGCCTGCTCGACTACTTCGCCGAGGACTTCCTCGTCGTCATCGACGAATCGCACGTCACCGTGCCGCAGATCGGTGCGATGTACGAGGGGGATGCCTCGCGCAAGCGCACCCTCGTCGAGCACGGGTTCCGGCTGCCGAGCGCCCTCGACAACCGCCCGCTCAAGTGGGAGGAATTCCTCGACCGCGTTGGACAGAAGGTGTACCTCTCCGCGACGCCCGGCAAGTACGAGATGGGCATCACCGACTCGGTCGTCGAGCAGGTGATCCGCCCGACCGGCCTCGTCGACCCCGCGATCATCGTGAAGCCGTCGAAGGGCCAGATCGACGACCTGCTCGAGCAGATTCGCCTGCGGGTTGAGCGCAACGAGCGGGTGCTCGTCACCACACTGACCAAGAAGATGGCGGAGGAGCTCACCGACTTCCTCGGCGAGCACGGCGTGCGGGTGCGGTACCTGCACTCGGATGTCGACACGCTGCGCCGCGTCGAGCTGCTGACTGAGCTCCGCCAGGGTGTGTACGACGTGCTCGTGGGCATCAACCTCCTACGCGAAGGTCTCGACCTGCCCGAGGTGTCGCTCGTTGCCATCCTGGATGCCGACAAGGAGGGCTTCCTGCGCTCGGGCACCTCCCTCGTGCAGACCATCGGTCGCGCCGCTCGCAACGTGTCGGGCGAGGTGCACATGTACGCCGACGTGATGACGGATTCGATGATCAAGGCGATCGAGGAGACCGACCGGCGCCGCGAGAAGCAGGTTGCGTACAACCTCGAGCGCGGCATCGATCCGCAGCCGCTGCGCAAGAAGATCGCGGACATCACCGATTCCCTCGCTCGCGAGGCGTCCGACACTGCGGAGCTGCTCTCTGCCTCTTCAATGAGCCGAGGCGGCAAGAACGACCCGAGTCGCAAGCGGGCACCAACGCCGAACCTCAGACGAGAAGGGCTCGCGGCGGCCGGCGCGAACGAACTCGAGTCGATCATCGCCGACCTCAACGAGCAGATGCTCCAGGCTGCTGCCGAGCTCAAGTTCGAACTCGCAGGCCGGCTCCGTGACGAAGTTGCCGACCTCAAGAAGGAACTGCGGCAGATGGCGTCAGCGGGGCACATCTGACGTTCGCCCAAGGCGTGACAGAACGGACTTCAATGTCGGTGGCTTCCGTAGACTGTAGAGAGTGTCAATCCCAGCCCTGAAGCCCGACGAAGACTCTGTCGAGGAGCTCGATGAAAGCACGATGCTCGCGACGATCGCTCGTCATCCGACGGCGGTGATGGACACGCTCAGGGTGCGTGGTGCGCGGGTGCACAACCTGCGCAACGTCGATCTCGAGATCCCGCGCGACTCGCTCGTCGTGTTCACGGGACTGTCCGGGTCTGGCAAGTCGAGCCTCGCGTTCGACACGATCTTCGCGGAGGGGCAGCGACGGTACGTCGAGTCCCTGTCCGCGTATGCGCGGCAGTTCCTCGGCCAGGTGGATCGGCCGGATGTCGACTTCATCGAGGGGCTGAGCCCCGCGGTATCCATCGACCAGAAGTCGACCAACCGCAACCCGCGGTCGACCGTGGGCACGATCACCGAGATCTACGACTACATGCGACTGCTGTGGGCGCGCATCGGCATTCCGCACTGCCCGGAGTGTGGCGAGAAGATCGAGCGCCAGACGGTGCAGCAGATCGCCGACCAGCTCATGACGCTCGAGGAGGGCACCCGCTATCAGGTGCTCGCCCCGGTGATCTCGCAGAAGAAGGGCGAGTTCGTCGACCTGTTCCGCGAGCTCGCATCGACCGGGTACTCGCGCGCGATCGTGGACGGCGAGGTCATCCAGCTCTCAAGCCCGCCGACGCTCAAGAAGCAGATCAAGCACGACATCTCGGTCGTGGTTGACCGACTCGTCGCCGGCCCAGAGATGCTCACCCGCATCACCGATTCCGTCGAGACCGCGCTGCGCCTCACCGATGGATTGGTGACCGTCAACTATGTCGATCTGGAGAACGACGAGGCGTATCGCAACTTCAGCGAGAAGCTCTCCTGCCCCAACGGCCACCCGCTGCAGCTCACCGAGGTCGAGCCGCGCACGTTCTCGTTCAACGCACCGTTCGGCGCGTGCCCGGAGTGCTCGGGACTTGGCACGCGGATGTCGGTCGACCCCGACCTGCTCATCGCTGACGAGTCCGTGAGCATCGCCGAGGGCGCCATCCTGCCGTGGACCAACTCGGGCAAGGGACTCTTCAACTACTTCGAGAAGCTGCTCGCAGGCCTCGCGGGCGATCTCGGCTTCACGCTGACGACGCCGTGGGGAGAACTGACGAAGGCACAGCAGGATGCGGTGCTGTTCGGCAAGGACTTCCAGGTGACCGTGCGATGGAAGAATCGCTACGGCCGCGACATGAAGTACTCGACGGGCTACGAGGGCGTCGTGCCCTACCTCGAGCGCAAGTACATCGAGGCCGAGACCGATGTTCAGCGCCAGCGGGTCTCCGCGTACCTGCGCGAGATCAACTGCCCCGTGTGCGACGGCAAGCGCCTCAAGCCCGAGGTGCTCGCGGTGACGGTCAACGGCACCTCGATCTCCGACGTCTGCCAGCTGAGCCTCGTGAACGCGCACGAGTTCATGGATGCACTCACCCTCACAACCCGCGAGGCGAAGATCGCCGCGCAGGTGCTGCGGGAGATCCGGCTGCGCCTCGAATTCCTCATCGAGGTCGGCCTGAGCTATCTCGACCTCTCGCGCGCTGCGGCGACGCTGAGCGGTGGTGAGGCGCAGCGCATCCGACTCGCCACGCAGATCGGCTCTGGGCTCACCGGTGTGCTCTACGTACTGGATGAACCATCCATCGGCCTGCACCAGCGCGACAACCGGCGGCTCATCGAGACCCTCGTGAAGCTCAAGAACCTGGGCAACACGCTCATCGTCGTCGAGCACGACGAAGACACCATCAAGACCGCGGACTGGATCGTCGACATCGGACCGGGCGCGGGGGAGCATGGTGGCCGAGTGGTGCACTCCGGCTCGTACGAGGAACTGCTCGAGAACCCCGAGTCGATCACGGGCGACTACCTCGCGGGTCGGCGCGCGATCGCGACGCCGAAGCATCGCCGCAAGGTCGACCCCGCCCGCCAGATCTCGGTGCAGGGAGCGAAGGCCAACAATCTCCAGAACGTGACGGTCGAGTTCCCACTCGGCGTGATGACCGCCATCACCGGCGTCAGCGGTTCCGGTAAGTCGAGTCTCGTGAACGACATCCTGTACAAGGTGCTCGCGAACGAGCTCAACGGTGCACGGCAGATCCCCGGCAAGCACACGCGAGTCACCGGGCTCGATGGGCTCGACAAGGTCGTGCATGTCGACCAGGCGCCGATCGGACGAACGCCGCGATCGAACCCCGCCACCTACACGGGCGTGTTCGACAAGATCCGCACGCTGTTCTCCGAGACCGCAGACGCGAAGGCGCGCGGCTACCAGCCCGGCCGCTTCAGCTTCAATGTCAAGGGCGGTCGCTGCGAGAACTGCTCGGGTGACGGCACGATCAAGATCGAGATGAACTTCCTGCCCGACGTCTACGTCGCGTGCGAGGTGTGCGGGGGAGCGCGCTACAACCGCGACACGCTCGCGGTGAAGTACAAGGGAAAGTCGATCGCCGAGGTGCTCGAGATGCCGATCAGCGAGGCGGCCGAGTTCTTCGAGGCCATCTCGAGCATCCACCGCTTCCTGAAGACGCTCGAGGAGGTCGGGCTCGGCTACGTGCGTCTTGGCCAGAGCGCGACGACCCTCTCGGGCGGCGAGGCGCAGCGCGTGAAGCTCGCCACCGAACTGCAGCGGCGCTCGATGGGCCGCAGCGTCTACGTGCTCGACGAGCCGACCACCGGACTGCACTTCGAGGATGTCGCGAAGCTGCTCGCCGTGCTCAACGGGCTCGCCGACAAGGGCAACACCGTCATCGTGATCGAGCACAACCTCGACGTGATCAAGTCGTCGGACTGGATCATCGACCTCGGTCCGGAGGGCGGCTCCGGCGGTGGGCAGGTGGTCGCGACCGGCACGCCGGAGCAGGTCGCGCGCTCCAAGTCGAGCCACACGGGCGTCTTCCTCAAGGAGACGCTGGAGGGCGCTCGCGCGTAGCGAGCGCGCATCCATGGCACGACCCTCATCGGAGCAGTCGGTCAGTTGGCGTCCGAAAGCGGGGGAGATTCCCCAACAGCCGGGCGTGTATCGATTCCGGGATGCCACGGGCCGCGTGCTCTACGTCGGCAAAGCGAAGACCCTCCGCGCCCGGCTGAGCAACTACTTCGCCCCGCTGCACACGCTGCACGATCGCACCCGGGCGATGGTGCTCTCCGCGGCGTCGGTCGAGTGGACCGTGGTCGCGAGCGAGTACGAGGCGCTGCACCTCGAGTTCACGTGGATCCAGGAGTTCAAGCCGCCGTTCAACGTCGTCTACAAGGACGACAAGTCGTATCCGTACCTCGCGATCACCCTCGGCGATCCGATCCCGCGCGTGCTCGTGACCCGAAACAAGAACATCCCGAACGCGAAGTACTTCGGCCCGTACGCGCGCGCGTGGGCCATTCGCGACACGGTCGACACGCTGCTCAAGGCGTTCCCGATGCGCAGTTGCTCAGACGGCGTGTACGCCCGCGCGAAGCAGACCGGGCGGCCGTGCCTGCTCGGTGACATCGGCAAGTGCGCGGCACCGTGCGTTGGCCGGGTCACCCCAGAGGAGCACAAGTCGATCGCGGTGGACTTCGCCGCATTCATGGGCGGCGATGAGCGACGGTTCACCACCAAGACCGAGAAGAACATGCAGCGCGCGTCGGCACGGCAGGACTACGAAGCCGCCGCGCGCTTCCGAGACCAGATCTCCGCGATGCGCGCCGCGATGAGCAAGACCGCGGTCGTGCTCGACGAGGACGTCGACGCCGACTTCTTCGGCATCTCGCACGACGAGCTCGCCGCGGCCGTGCAGCAATTCATCGTGCGCGGCGGCCGGATCCGCGGTGTGCGCGGCTGGGTCGTCGACAAGGAACTCGACCTCGACCTGCCGGAGCTCGTCGAGAGCGTGCTGCAGAACGCCTACCAGGGCGACGAGATCCCGCCGCGCGAGGTGGTCGTGCCCGCGCTGCCGCCGTCGCCCGCGGTGCTGGAGGAGTGGCTCGGCGGCATCCGACAGGCGAAGGTGAAGCTCAACGTCGCTCGTCGCGGTGCGAAGGCGGCGCTCGCGCAAACGGTGGCAACGAATGCGGGCCAGTCGCTCATCCTGTACAAGTCCCGCCGCAGCAGCGACTTCGTCGCGCGGTCGGCCGCGCTGTCCGACATCCAGGACGCGCTCGGCATGGACGAGGCGCCGCTGCGCATGGAGTGCTTCGACGTCTCGCACCTCGGCGGAACGAACATCGTCGCCTCGATGGTCGTCTTCGAAGACGGCTTGCCGCGCAAAGACCAGTACCGCAAGTTCTCGGTGCCCGAGTACGCGGACGATACCGAGGCGATCTACCAGGTGCTCATGCGGCGCCTGGCGTACCTCCGCGAGCCAGAGCTTGACCCCGCGAACGAGGCGATCGAGGATGACGCGGGCCGCGAGAAGCGCAAGAAGAAGTTCGCATACCCACCGCAGCTGCTCGTCGTCGACGGCGGCGAGCCCCAGGTGCAGGCCGCGGCTCGGGCGATGCGCGACTCCGGGGTCACCGGCATCCAGCTCGCGGGCATCGCGAAGCGACTCGAGGAGATCTGGCTGCCCGACTCGGCGTACCCGGTGATTCTGCCGCGCAACAGTGACGCGCTGTTCATGATCCAGCGCATCCGGGATGAGGCGCACCGGTTCGCGATCGGCTACCAGCGGCAGCGTCGCAAGCGCGACATCCAATCGGTGCTGTCAGAGATCCCCGGACTCGGGCCGTCGCGGGTGAAGGAGCTGCTCAAGCACTTCGGATCGGTCACCAAACTCAAGCAGGCGGATGCGGAGGCCATTTCCGGAGTGCGAGGGGTCGGACCGGCGCTCGCAGCCACGATCGTCGAGCGTTTGCGCGAGTAGTCTGGACACCTCAGCCACGACCCGTGAGGACCCAAGAGTGACGGAGCCAGAGCAGCAGGAGTTGCTGATCGTGACGGGGATGTCCGGTGCCGGTCGCTCCACCGTGGGCAACGCGCTCGAGGATCTCGGGTGGTACGTCGTCGACAACCTGCCGCCCCAGATGCTGCGGCCGCTCGTTGATCTCGCGCAACACGCCGGCAACGCGCTGCCGAAGATCGCGGCCGTGGTCGACGTGCGAGGCGGGCGGCTGTTCACCGACGTGCAGGAGGCCATCCGCAGCATCCGCGACGGCACCG
This sequence comes from uncultured Actinomycetota bacterium, assembly GCA_963790235.1. Classification (GTDB taxonomy): domain Bacteria; phylum Actinomycetota; class Actinomycetes; order Actinomycetales; family Microbacteriaceae; genus Rhodoglobus. The sequence goes on along the minus strand of CAWBNZ010000001.1, from coordinate 210,961 downwards.
AGACCATGGTGCGAGTGCTGTTCCTCGAGGCGACGGATGCCGTGCTCGTGCGCCGATTCGAGCAGGTGCGCCGTCCGCATCCACTGCAGGGAGATGGCACGCTGCTCGACGGGATCACGGCAGAGCGCACGAGGATGGCGGAGATCCGCGCTGACAGCGACCTGGTGATCGACACGTCCGACCTCAACATCCACCAGCTCGCGACCACGGTGACCGAGCGCTTCCAGGCCGAGAATGCGCCCGGGCTCCGGGTGACCCTGATGAGCTTCGGTTACAAGTACGGGCTGCCCACCGACGCCGACATCGTGGCCGACTGCCGCTTCTTGCCGAACCCGTTCTGGGTGCCCGAGCTGCGCGATTCCAGCGGCCAGGACGAGGCTGTGCGCGAGTACGTGCTCTCCCAGGAGGGTGCTGCCGAATTCGTTGGCGGATACGCGAATGCGATGGCGCCCGTGTTCGCCGGGTACCAACGCGAGAACAAGCGACACGCTACGATCGCCATTGGATGCACGGGGGGCAGACACCGGTCCGTCGCGATTGCTGAGGAGCTCGCGACCTTGCTGAGGGGGCTGCCCGGTGTGGCCGTGAACGTGAAGCACCGCGATCTGGGTCGCGAGTGACGGTGCCCGGGTTCGACTGGGCACAGTGGGCAGGCGCCCCCGTGAGGACGCGCGAATGATGAGGGAGTACCGCCAGTGGCATTGACCGCAGACGTCAAGGACGAACTCGCGAAGGTGCAGGCCGGCAAGACGACCGTGCGAGCCGCCGAGCTCGCCACGATCCTCCGGTTCTCCGGCGGGCTGCACGTCATCTCCAACCGCATCGCTGTGGAATCCGAGCTCGACACCGAAGTGCTCGCCAAGCGAGTGCGAAAAGACATCGCAGAGCTCTACGGTGTCCGCTCCGACGTCTCGATGATCTCGGCGTCGGGTTCGCGACGCGCGGCGCTCTACCTCGTGCGCGTGCTCGACGGCGGTGAGACCCTCGCGCGGCAGACGGGACTGCTGGATGCTCGCCGCCGACCTATCCGCGGCCTCCCCAACAAACTCACCACGGGTGGTCGTGAGGAGCTCGCCGCGATCTGGCGCGGAGCCTTCCTCGCGAGCGGGGCGCTCACCGACCCGGGCCGCTCGGCCTCGCTCGAGATCATCTGTCCCGGCAACGAGGCCGCCATGGCCCTCGTCGGCGCGGCGGGCCGCCTCAAGGTGCCCGCAAAGGCGCGCGAAGTGCGCGGAGTGCATCGCGTCGTCATCCGCGACGGCGAGGCGATCGGCACGATGCTCGCGATCATGGGTGCAGAGCAGTCCGTCGCGGCGTGGGAGGAACTGCGCCAGCGCCGCGAGGTGCGTGCGACTGCGAACCGGCTCGTGAACTTCGACGACGCGAACCTGCGACGCTCCGCCCAGGCGGCGGTTGCCGCGTGCGCTCGGGTCGAGCGCGCGCTCGAGATCCTCGACGGCGATGTGCCGCACCACCTGCAGTACGCGGGGGAGCTGCGACTGCGGTTCCGCGACTCGAGCCTGGACGAACTCGGGCACCACGCTGATCCGCCCATGACGAAGGATGCCGTCGCCGGCCGCATCCGCCGCCTGCTCGCGATGGCCGACAAGAAGGCTTCCGACCTCGGCATCCCCGGCACCGACGCGAACCTCCCCGAGGGGTACGACGATGTTGATTAGCACGCCGCGCGGCGGCGTCACCAGGATCACCTGAGCAGACGCGTCACCTTGGGAAGCATCCAAGCCATGGCTTCGTTGCGTGAATAGACTGGAAAACATCCAATCGAAAATCGCTAGGAGCACATTCGCATGGCTGAATACACACTTCCAGAGCTCGGATACGACTACGGCGCCCTCGCGCCGAGCATCTCGGGCCAGATCATGGAACTCCACCACTCCAAGCATCACCAGGCCTACGTCACCGGCGCGAACGCCGCGCTTGCGGCTCTTGCCGAGGCCCGCGACAAGGGTGACCTCGCGAACGTGAACAAGCTCGAGAAGGATCTCGCCTTCAACCTCGGTGGCCACGTGAACCACTCGGTGTTCTGGACCAACATGTCGCCCGATGGCGGCGACAAGCCCACGGGCGACCTCGCGAGCGCGATCGACGATCACTTCGGTTCGTTCGACAAGTTCACGGCGCACTTCACTGCGGCCGCGATGGGCGTGCAGGGCTCAGGATGGGCCGCCCTCACCTGGGATTCAATCGGGCAGAACCTGCTGATCAACCAGTTCTTCGATCAGCAGTCGAACTTCGCGGCCGGCACGGTGCCGCTGTTGCTGCTCGACGTCTGGGAGCACGCGTACTACCTCGACTACAAGAACGTGCGCGCGGACTACGTCAAGGCGTTCTGGAATATCGCGAACTGGTCCGAACGTGCAGCAGCGCTTCGCGGTTGCTCGCGAGAAGACCGACGGCCTGCTGGTAGTCTCGTAGGTGGCATTGCGGCCCGGGCTTGCTGCCCGGGCCGCCTCCATGTCACCCCCGTTCAGTCCCAATCGCATCACCCTGCGCGCCGCGTGGCGCCTGATCATCTGGAGTCCCATTGAGCGTCAAGATCGGTATCAACGGATTCGGCCGAATCGGCCGCAACTTCTTCCGTGCGGCCCTCGCGAAGGGCAGCGATCTCGAGATCGTGGCCGTGAACGACCTCACCGACAACAAGACCCTCGCGCACCTGCTCAAGTACGACACGATCACGGGCCGCCTCGACGCCGAGGTGAGCTTCGACGGCGAGTCGATCACGGTGAACGGCAAGTCCCTCCGCGTGTTCGAGGAGAAGGACCCCGCCAACCTGCCATGGGGTGACCTCGGGGTCGACATCGTCATCGAGTCCACCGGCCGCTTCACCAAGGCCGAGGATGCCCGCAAGCACATCACCGCTGGCGCCAAGAAGGTCATCGTCTCGGCTCCGGCCACGGGCGACAACATCGCGACGCTCGTGCTCGGCGTGAACGAGGACAGCTACGACCCCGCCACCCAGGACATCATCTCCAACGCCTCGTGCACCACGAACTGCCTCGCGCCGCTCGCCAAGGTGTTCATGGACAACTTCGGCATCGAACGCGGCCTCATGACCACGATCCACGCTTACACGGCCGACCAGAACCTGCAGGATGGCCCGCACAGCGACCTGCGCCGTGCCCGCGCTGCAGCCGCGAACATCATCCCGACCTCCACCGGTGCCGCGAAGGCGCTCGGACTCGTCATCCCGGAGCTCGTGGGCAAGCTCGACGGCTACGCCCTCCGCGTGCCGGTGATCACGGGCTCGATCACCGACCTCACGGTCACCTCGACGAAGAAGGGCATCACCGTCGAGGAGGTCAACGCCGCGTACAAGGCCGCTGCCGAGGGACCGCTCAAGGGCATCCTCAAGTACACCGAAGACGAGATCGTGTCGAGCGACATCGTCGGCGACCCGCACTCCTCGATCTTCGACGCCGGCCTGACCAAGGTGATCGGCGACCAGATCAAGGTTGCGTCGTGGTACGACAACGAGTGGGGCTACTCGAGCCGGCTCGTCGACATCACCGAGTTCGTCGGCGCGAAGCTGTAGGCGAGCAGGACAGGGACGGGATACCGATGTCCCTTCGCACCATCGCCTCGCTCGGCGACCTGCGCGGCAAGCGCGTGATCGTCCGCTGTGACCTCAATGTGCCGCTCAAGCACGGCGAGATCACGGATGACGGCCGCATTCGCGCGTCAGTGCCGACGATCGAGGCGCTCACCGGCGCCGGCGCCCGCGTGATTGTGATCTCGCACCTCGGCAGGCCCGATGGCAAGCCAGACGACAAGTACAGCCTCGAACCGGTCGCAACGCGACTGGGAGAGTTGCTCGGCAAGCCTGTCGCGTTCGCGAAGGACTGCGTCGGTTCTCAAGCCGAAGAGGCTGCCGACGCCTTGGGCGACGGTGACGTCGTGCTGCTCGAGAACCTCCGGTTCCACGGTCACGAGACCACGAAGGACGACAGCGATCGCACCGACTTCGCGAAGAAGCTCGCGAAGCTGGGCGACGCGTTCGTCTCCGACGGATTCGGCGTCGTGCACCGGAAGCAGGCGAGCGTCTACGACCTCGCCGAGCAACTGCCGAGCGCCGCTGGGCTGCTCATCGAGCAGGAGCTCGACGTGCTCGAGCGCCTCACGACTCGCCCGGAGAAGCCGTACGCGGTCGTGCTCGGTGGATCGAAGGTCTCCGACAAGCTCGACGTCATCGGCGCCCTGCTGCCGAAGGTCGACACGCTGCTCATCGGCGGCGGGATGCTGTTCACGTTCCTCGTCGCCCTCGGTCACAAGGTGGGCGCGAGCCTGCTCGAGCAGGACCAGGTCGAGACGGTCAAGGGCTATCTCGCGAAAGCAGATGAGCTCGGTGTCGAGATCGTGCTGCCAACCGACATCGTGGTCGCATCCAAGTTCGGTGAGGACGCCGAACACGTCGTGACCCACGCGGACGCGATCGAGGACACGCCATTCGGGGCCTCGGGCCTCGGACTCGACATCGGCCCCGAGACCGCGAAGCGGTTCGCCGACGTGATCTCCGGGTCGAAGACGGTGTTCTGGAACGGTCCGATGGGCGTGTTCGAGCTCGCGCCGTTCGCGGCCGGTACCAGGGCGGTCGCGCAGGCACTGGCATCCTTCGACGGCTTCGGTGTCGTCGGCGGTGGTGATTCCGCTGCAGCGGTGCGCGCGCTCGGCTTCAAGGATTCCGACTTCGGTCACGTGTCGACCGGTGGCGGTGCAAGCCTCGAATTCCTCGAGGGCAAGGAACTCCCAGGCCTGGAGGCACTCGGATGGCAGCGGTGAAGAACGAGAAGCGCACGCCGCTGATCGCCGGCAACTGGAAGATGAACCTCGACCACCTGCAGTCGATCGCGTTCGTGCAGAAGCTTGCCTGGACGCTGCAGGATGCCCGACACAGCGCGAAGGACGCGGAGGTGGCGGTGTTCCCGCCGTTCACCGACCTGCGCTCGGTGCAGACGCTGATCTCCGCCGACAAGCTCGAACTCGCGTATGGCGCACAGGACTGCTCGGAGTTCGACTCCGGGGCGTACACGGGTGAGGTCTCACCCGCGTTCCTCGCAGCGCTGGACTGCGCGTACGTCATCCTGGGGCACTCTGAGCGCCGTCAGTACCACCACGAGTCCGACGAGGAGCTGTCGCGCAAGGTCGCCGCCGCGCTGCGGCACGGTCTCGTTCCGGTGCTGTGCGTGGGCGAGACGGCGGAGGATCTCGAGGAGCACGGACCGAGCGCGGTACCGGTTGCCCAGCTGAAGGCATCCCTTGCCGGCATCACCGGCAGTTCGAACGGCTCGTCGCCGAACCTCGTCATTGCGTATGAGCCGGTGTGGGCGATCGGCTCGGGCCAGGCAGCGACGCCCGAGCAGGCGCAGCAGGTGTGTGCAGCGCTGCGGGCGACCCTCGTCGAGTTGTTCGACCAGGAGACCGCGGATGCCACGCGCATCCTCTACGGCGGATCGGTGAAGTCCGGCAACATCGCGTCGTTCATGCGCGAGCCGGATGTCGATGGCGCCCTCGTGGGCGGCGCATCGCTCGACATCGCTGAATTCGCGAGTATCGCGCGGTTCAAGCACCACGTCGGCACATAGTCATCGACCGCCCACTCGTTATACTGTTCGAGGCCTCGGACCGCCCCGGTTCATGGTCACCCGAAAGGCGAAGTTTCCGTGATTGACATTCTCCAGGTCGTCATCCAGGTGCTCCTCGGCATTGCGAGCCTCCTGCTCACGCTCCTGATCCTGCTGCACCGCGGTCGCGGTGGCGGTCTCTCCGACATGTTCGGCGGCGGCGTCACGTCCAACCTCGGAGCGTCCGGTGTCGCGGAACGCAACCTCAACCGCATCACGGTGATCCTGGGCGTCGTCTGGATCACCTGCATTGTCGTGCTCGGGCTCATCACGAAGTTCGACGTGGCGTAAGCCACACATTCGGAAGGTACAACGTGGCATCAGGCGGTAGTGCGATTCGTGGCTCACGCGTCGGCGCGGGCCCCATGGGGGAGCAGGACCGCGGATTCCACGCGGACCGGATCGCCGTGTCCTACTGGGACGAGCTCGGCAACGAGACCGTGCGCAACTTCGCGGCGAACCTGCCCGAAGAGGAGATCCCCGACATCATCGACTCACCGTCGACCGGGCTCCCGGCCGGCCGCGACAAGGCCAACCCCCCGCAGGTCGCGAAGCTCGAGCCCTACAAGACGCACCTCGCGTACGTGAAGGAGCGCCGCTCGGAGACCGAGGCGGCCGCCCTGCTCGACGAGGCGCTGCAGCAGCTGCGCGAAAGGCGCGGTACCGCACAGAGCTATCTGGCGCGCCGCCGCTACTGCGGCGCGCGTCGTCCGTCGATTGCCACGAGCGCGGTCGCGGCAATCGCCGGGATCACCAGGTCGGTCGAGTCGCGTTCAATCGCGGCAGAGGCCTTGAGCAGTGCGCGAACCTATTCGTCCTCTTGGGTCCAGAACTGGCCGGGGTCGACGAGGTTCTCGGGCACTTCGGCCGCGGCCTCGGCGTCGACGAAGAACAACGTCCTGCGACGCCCCTCGACCCCCGCTGCGGGCACTTCGTTGACGCTCGCGCCCGCCAGGGTCAGGCCGAGCGCTGACGCCTTGTCGGGCCCAGCCAGCACCAGCCAGACCCGAGCCGACGAATTGATGACGGGCAGGGTCAGGCTCAAGCGCTCTGGCGGCGGCTTGGGCGAGTTGCGTACGGGGATGACGGTCGCCACCGTCTCGCGAATGCCCGACTTCTCGGGAAAGAGCGACGCGATGTGCCCGTCCGGCCCCATGCCGAGGAACGTGATGTCGAACCAGGGCAGTGCGCTGCCCCGTCCGCCGTGGTCGAGGAGGTCCTTCGCGTAGACGGCGGCCGCGGCATCCAGGTCGTATGGGCCGTCGGAGGCCGGGAATGGATGCACCCTCGCCGGGTCGAGCGTCACGAAGTCGAGCAGCGCGGCGCGAGCCTGCGTCTCATTGCGCTCCGGATCTCCAGCGGGCAGCCAGCGTTCGTCGCCCCACCACACGTTGACGCGGCCCCAATCGACGCTGTCACGAGCGGGCGATGCGTTGATCGCTTCAAGCACACCAGAGCCCATCGTGCCGCCAGTGAGCACCACGGTGACCTCGCCGAACTCGTCGATGAGGTCGACGGACTTCGTGATGAAACGAGCAGCGACCGCGCCCGCGAGCTCGCCCTTGTCAGCGTGCACGATCACGCGGCGCTCGTTGGTCATTTCGAAGCCGCTCGCTCGGTGGCTTTGGATGAGTGAAGGGCGGGGGACTGGTCCTCGAGCTTCACGAGGCCCTTGCGGATCACGGCGCCGAACAGTTCGTCCGGGTCGAGCCTGCGCAGTTCCTCCGCCAGACAGTCACGCAGGCTCCGGCGGGGGAGCGAGATGTCGTGGGTCGGCTGGTTCGGCTGCTCGAGGGTCGCGATGTTCGGCATGGTGCGCTCGAGCTCGATCGTGCCGGCCTTGCGGTGCAGGCGAACGCCCTGGATGCCGCTCGAGCCGTGGCCCTTGCTCGACACCTCGAGTTCGACATCCACCTTGAGCTGCAACTGCAGCCACGCGGCGAGCAGCACGGTGGACGGGGAGTCGGAGGCGCCGTGCACCTCGATGCCCGTGACGGTGTCATACGGCGGCTGGTCGAGCACAGCCGCGAGTTGCGCACGCCACAGCGTGAGGCGCGTCCACGAGAAGTCCGTGTCACCGGGCTGGTAGGTCGTCGCGAGCCGCTCGAGCGTGCCGAGCGGATTCGCGCAGGCCGCCGCGTCGGTGATGCGCCGCTGGGCGATCTTGCCGATGGCCGACTCCGAGACGTTCTCGGGGGCTTCGCCGGGCCACCAGGCCACGACGGGAGCATCGGGCAGCAGGAGTCCCGTGACGAGACCCTCCTGGTCCCGTGCGGTGTCGCCATAGGCGCGCACGACGACGACCTCGCTCGCCCCGGCGTCGCCGCCGACGCGGATCTGCGCGTCGAGGCGGGCATCCTTGGCGGTGCGGCGGTCATCGGCACCGGTGGAGATCACAATCACGCGCATCGGGTGCTCGCGGGAGGCGTCGTTGGCGGCCTCGATGGCCTCCTCCTCCTCGCCGAGCTTCGTGGCGATGATCAGGGTGAGCACGCGACCGAGCGCGACCGCACCGCCCTCTTCGCGAATCTTGACGAGCGCCTTCGAGATCTGGCTCGTGGTCGTATTCGGCAGATCAACGATCACGGCCGCCTCCAGGTTCGTCCATCGCGCGCCATGAGGGCGTCGGCGGATGCCGGACCCCACGTTCCGGGCGCGTACTGCTCTGGCGTTCCCTGGGTCGCCCAGTACTCCTCGATCGGATCGAGGATCTTCCACGACAACTCGACCTCCTCGTGGCGGGGGAAGAGCGGTGGGTCGCCGAGCAGCACGTCGAGCAGCAGTCGCTCGTAGGCTTCCGGGCTGGCCTCGGTGAACGCGTGGCCGTAGCCGAAGTCCATCGTGACGTCGCGCACCTGCATGCCGGCGCCGGGCACCTTCGAGCCGAATCGGATCGTGACGCCCTCGTCGGGCTGCACGCGGATCACGAGCGCGTTCTGGCCGAGCGCGGAGGTCTGACTCTCGGCGAACAGGTACTGCGGCGCGCGCTTGAACACGACGGCGATCTCGGTGACGCGGCGCCCGAGGCGCTTGCCGGTGCGCAAGTAGAACGGCACGCCGGCCCAGCGCCGCGTGCCGATGTCGAGGCGGATGGCGGCGTAGGTCTCGGTGAGGGACTTGGGATTCATCCCCTCTTCCTCGAGAAAACCGACGACCTTCTCGCCACCCTGCCACCCGCCCGCGTACTGGCCGCGCGCGGTGTGCTTGCCGAGATCCTTCGGCAGGCGGACCGCCGAGAGCACCTTTTCCTTCTCGGCTCGCAGGTCGGAGGCGTCGAACGAGACCGGCTCTTCCATCGCGGTGAGGGCGAGCAGTTGCAGCAGGTGGTTCTGGATGACGTCGCGCGCGGCGCCGATCCCGTCGTAGTACCCGGCGCGACCGCCGACACCCACGTCCTCAGCCATCGTGATCTGCACGTGGTCGACGTAGTTCGCGTTCCAGATGGGTTCGTAGAGCTGATTGGCGAAGCGCAGCGCGAGGATGTTCTGCACCGTCTCCTTGCCGAGGTAGTGGTCGATCCGGAACACGCTGTCGGGCGGGAAGACCGACTCGACGACGTCGTTGAGCTCACGAGCCGTGGTGAGGTCGCTGCCGAACGGCTTCTCGATGACGACGCGCCGCCACTGACCGTCCTTCTGCTCTGCGAGGCCCGAGTTGCGAAGCTGCTCGGTGACGAGCGGGAACGACTTCGGGGGAATCGACAGGTAGAACGCGTGGTTGCCCATCGTGCCGCGCTCACGATCGAGCGTCTCGATCGTCTTCTTGAGCTTCGCGAACGCCGCCTCGTCGTCGAATTCACCCTGCACAAAACGGATGCCCTGCGAGAGCTGCTTCCACACGTCCTCGTCGAACGGAGTGCGCGCGTACTGCTTCACCGAGTCATGCACGACCTGTGCAAAGTCCTGGTCGACCCAGTCGCGTCGCGCGAACCCGACGAGCGCGAAGCCCGGCGGCAGCAGGCCGCGGTTGGCGAGGTCGTAGATCGCCGGCATGAGCTTCTTGCGCGACAGGTCGCCGGTCACACCGAAGATCACGAGACCGCTCGGGCCTGCAATCCGGTTGAGGCGACGATCCTCCGGCAGTCGGAGCGGGTTGAACTCCGGCGTGATCTTCACGGGGGCCATGCGACTCCTAGCGCAGCGCGTCGAGCACGGCGCGCAGGCTCGTGGCTGGGTGGTGCACCGTGATCGAGAGCACGGGCCGACCGTGGTCAGCGAGCACGCTCGCGTCGCCGGCGGCCTGGGCGGCGATGAGCTGGCCGAAGCTGAACGGACGATCCGGGATCTCGAGGTCGGTGTCTTCGACCGTCAGGATCTGGAGGAACACACCGACCGCCGGTCCACCCTTGTGGAACTGGCCGGTCGAGTGCAGGAATCGTGGTCCCCAGCCGAAGGTGACTGGGCGCTTCACTCGGGCGGCAAGTGCATCCCGCAGCTCGGCGACTTCGGGGTGCGCCACCCGGTCCACGTACGCCTGCACGGCGAGGTAGCCGTCCGAACCGACCTGCGCGAGCAGTGCGTCGATCGCGCCCTCGAGCGTCGTGGCGCCAGCCACGACGGCGTCGGTGCCGCGAACCTCGACGTCGCCGACGGTGAACGCCGGCTTGGTCGGCTCCGGGGTGTTGTCGAGCAGCGCGCGCGAGGCGATCTTGGCCGCTTCGACGTCGGGCTGGTCGAACGGGTTGATGCCGAGCATCCGTCCGGCAATCACCGTCGCGTACTCCCACGTGAGCAGCATCGAGCCGAGCGAACCGGTCATCTCGACCTCGCCGTCGATGACATCGCGAGTCTCGTCGTAGTCACCGACGAGGCGCACGACCTGGAGGTCGGCCAGTTGCTCGCCGAGCTCGGGGGAGTCGGCATCGAGCACGACCGGCAGGATGCCCTTGCCGAGCTTGCCCGTCGACTCCGCGATCAGCTGCTCCGCCCAGTCTCCGAAGCCCACGATGTGCGTGCCATCGGTCACGATGCCGAGCTTGTCCTTGAGTGGACGGGTTCCCGCCATCACCGCGCCCAGGATGAGCGCGGGGTTCTCGGGGGAGTCCACGGCCAGCTCGATCGTCATCGACTCCGCCTCGTCGAGCAGCTCGTCGAGGTCGACTCCGGCGAGACCGGACGGGACGAGTCCGAAGGCGGTCAGGGCGGAGTACCGTCCTCCGACGTTCGGGTCGGCGTTGAACACGCGGTATCCATCAGCGCGAGCCGAGACATCCAACGGGGAACCGGGGTCGGTCACGACGACGATGCGCTCGAGCGGGTCGATGCCAGCCTCACGGAAGGCCTGCTCGTAGACGCGCTTCTGGCTGTCGGTCTCGACCGTTGAGCCCGACTTCGACGAGATCACGATCGCTGAAGTCTCGATGCGGTCGCGCACGGCCGACAGCACCTGCGAGGGGTCGGTCGAGTCGAGCACGGTCAGGTCGACGCCGTAGGTGCGGGTGATCACCTCTGGCGCGAGCGACGAACCGCCCATGCCGCCGAGCACCCAGTGGTTCACGCCATCTGCGACGAGCTTCTTGCGGAGCGCTGCGATGTCGGGCAGCAGCGGACGCGAGACGGCGACCGCCTCGGTCCAGCCGAGGCGCTTCGCGGACTCGGACTCTGCGTCGGGGCCCCACAGCGAGGCATCCTGCGCCGTGATGCCGCTTGCGACGAGATCGCTCACCAGCTGCGGCACCACGCGGTCGACGGCGTCGGCCGCCGCACCGGTCGCGACGATCTTTACGCTCACTTGGCGGCCTCGAGGGCCGCGGTGACGGTGTCGAGCAGTTCGTTCCAGGAGACGACGAACTTGTCGACGCCCTCCTTCTCGAGCAGGGCGGTCACGTCGTCGTAAGAGATGCCGACGGCGGCCAGCGCGTCGAGCTCGGCCTGCGCCGAGGCGTACTCGCCGGTGACCCGGTCGCCCTCGATCACGCCGTGGTCGAACGTGGCCTGCATGGTCTTCTCGGGCATCGTGTTGACGGTGTTCGGCACCGCGAGCTCCGTGACGTAGAGCGTGTCGGGCAGGTTCGGGTCCTTGACGCCGGTCGAGGCCCACAGCGGTCGCTGCAGGGTCGCGCCGGCGCCGACGAGTCCCTTCGAGCGCTCCGACGCGAACTCCTGCTCGAACACCTGGTACGCGAGTCGAGCGTTTGCGATGCCGGCCTTGCTCTTCAGCGCGAGCGCCTCGGGGGTGCCGATCGCCTCGAGCCGCTTGTCGATCTCGGTGTCGACGCGCGAGACGAAGAACGACGCGACCGAGTGGATCGTCGACAGGTCGATGCCTGCAGCACGAGCCTTCTCGAGGCCGGCCAGGTAGGCATGGATGACGGCACGGTGACGCTCGAGGCTGAAGATGAGCGTCACGTTGACGGAGATGCCCGCCGCGATCGTCTCGGTGATCGCCTCGAGGCCCTCGACGGTTGCCGGGATCTTGATCATCACGTTGGGACGGTCGACCTTGGCCCACAGCCGCTTCGCCTCGGCGATCGTGCCGGCGGCATCGTGGGCGAGACCGGGCTCGACCTCGATCGAAACGCGGCCGTCCTGCCCGCCGGTCGCATCGAAGACCGGGCGGAAGATGTCGCAGGCATCGGCGACGTCACGCGTCGTGATTTCGAAGACCGCATCGGCGACGTTCACGCCGGCCTTGGCGAGTTCGGAGACCTGGTCGTCGTAGGCCTCGCCCTTCGCGAGCGCCGTCGCGAAGATCGTCGGGTTGGTGGTGACGCCGACGACGTTCCGCGTGTCGATGAGCTCCTGGACGCCGCCGGAGGCGATCCGCCCACGGGACAGGTCGTCGAGCCAGATGCTGACGCCGAGGTCGGACAGTGCCTGGGTGGGAGTGGTCATGATGTTCTCTCTCAGTTGCAGTGCGGTATTGAGTCAGGTCAGCCGGCTGCGACTGCAGCGAGCGATTCCTTGGCCGCGGTCACGGCGGCCTCGGTGGTGATTCCGAACTCGCGGAACAGGGTCTTGTAGTCGGCGGAGGCGCCGAAGTGCTCGATCGACACGCTCCGGCCGGCGTCGCCGACCCAGCTGCGCCAAGTCAGGGCGAGGCCCGCCTCGATCGACACGCGCGCCTTCACGTTGGACGGCAGCACGTGCTCGCGGTACGCGGCATCCTGCTCGTCGAACCACTCGACGCACGGCACGGACACGACGCGGGCGTTGATGCCCTCGGCCTTGAGCGCCTCGCGGGCGTCGACCGCGACCTGTACCTCGGACCCGGTCGCGATGAGGATCACGTCGGGGGAGCCGTTGGGAGCTTCCGCGAGGATGTACGCGCCCTTGGCCGTGAACTTGGCCGACGCGAAGATCTCGCCGGATGCCTCGTCGTCGCCACGCTCGAACACCGGGATGTTCTGGCGGGTCAGCGCGATGCCGGCCGGGCCTTCACGACGGGACAGGATCGTGTGCCACGCCCACGCCGTCTCGTTCGCGTCGCCGGGGCGCACGATCTCGAGGTGCGGGATGGCGCGCAGCGCCGCTGAGCTGCTCGATCGGCTGGTGCGTCGGGCCGTCTTCGCCGAGCGCGACAGAGTCGTGGGTCCAGACGTAGATCGACGGCACCCGCATGAGTGCGGCGAGCCGCACCGCGGGACGCATGTAGTCGCTGAAGATCAGGAACGTGCCGCCGAACGCGCGCGTGTTGCCGTGCAGCACGATGCCGTTGATGATCGCGGCCATCGCGTGCTCGCGGATGCCGAAGTGCAGCACGCGGCCGTAGGGGTTGCCCGTCCACTCGTGCGGTCGAGTGCTCGGTCGGGATGAACGACGCCGAGCCCTCGATCGTGGTCAGGTTCGACTCCGCGAGGTCCGCAGACCCGCCCCAGAGCTCGGGGATGACCGGCCCGAGCGCCGAGAGCACCTTGCCGCTCGCGGCGCGGGTCGAGACATCCTTGCCGGCTTCGAACACCGGGAGCGCGTCGTCGACGCCCTCGGGCAGATCGCCGGTGAGCACGCGGTCGAGCAGCTGCTTGCGCTCCGGGTTGGCGGCGGCCCACGCGTCGAACTGCGCGTTCCACGCGTCGTGGTCGGCCGCGCCGCGCTCGATGGCCTTGCGGGTGTGCTCGATCACGTCGGAGGCGACGTCGAAGGTCTTGTCGGGGTCGAAGCCGAGCACCTCCTTGACCGCGCGCAGCTCCTCCTCGCCGAGTGCGGAGCCGTGGATCTTGCCGGTGTTCTGCTTCTTCGGGCTCGGCCAGCCGATGATCGTCTTGAGGATGATCATCGACGGCTTGTCGGTGACGGCCTTCGCGGCCTCGATCGCGTCGAACAGCTCCTGCACGTCTTCGACGTACTCACCGGTCTTCTTGAAGTCGACGACCTGCACGTGCCAGTGGTAGGCCTCGTAGCGCTTGTGCACGTCTTCGGTGAAGGCGATGTCGGTGTCGTCTTCGATCGAGATCTGGTTGCTGTCGTAGATCGCGATGAGGTTGCCGAGCTGCTGGTGTCCAGCGAGCGACGAGGCCTCGCTGGTGACACCCTCCTCGAGGTCGCCGTCGCTGGCGATCGTGTAGATGAAGTGGTCGAACGGGCTCGTACCGGCCTCGGCGTCCGGGTCGAACAGCCCGCGCTCGAAGCGGGCGGCATACGCGAAACCGACCGCCGACGAGATGCCCTGGCCGAGCGGGCCGGTCGTGATCTCGACGCCGTCGGTGTGGCCGTACTCGGGGTGACCGGGGGTCTTCGAGCCCCACGTGCGCAGCGCCTTGAGGTCGTCGAGCTCGAGGCCGTAGCCGCCCAGGTAGAGCTGCACGTACTGCGTGAGCGGAACTGTGCCCAGCCGACAGGATGAACCGGTCCCGGCCCGATCCACTGGTTGTCGCGAGGGTCGCGGCGCATGACCTTCTGGAAGAGCAGGTAGGCGGCGGGAGCGAGGCTCATCGCTGTTCCGGGATGCCCGTTGCCCACCTTCTCGACGGCATCTGCCGCGAGAATCCGCGCGGTGTCCACCGCGGTGTTGTCGATGGGATCCCATTGGAGTGCTGCCACGTGGGTATGACCCTTCGCGATCGGCGCCGCGCTCCGATGATCGGGTGCGTCATCGAGTGCGGCCGGCCGACTGGGCACCCGGCATCGCTCAAGGGAGCGATGGGCGTGGTTGCCGACGTGCTGGCTGGCAGGCATTCCAAGTATAGGGAACCGAGTCCTCACACTCGGGCGACCGCGCTGCCGTGAGGTCTGCGCTCGCGATCACAACGAGGTGCGCATCGGACGCATCGAGGACCTCATGACCGCAGCAATGGTGACCAGCACCGAGCTGGACCGCCAAGCGGGCCCCATCGGCGTCGTGCGGAAGGCGAAGGCCTACCTCGCCCTCACCAAGCCGCGGGTGATCGAGCTGCTGCTCGTCACGACCGCGCCGGTGATGGTGCTCGCGGCGAACGGCATCCCGAATCTCTGGCTCGTGCTCGGCGACGCTCGTCGGCGGGACGCTCGAGCGCCGGATCCGCGAACGCGTTCAACTGCTACATCGACCGCGACATCGACCGCGTGATGGACCGCACGAAGAAGCGCCCGCTCGTGACCGGGGAGCTGAGCGACCGCGAGGCGCTCGTGTTCGCCTGGATCATCGGCGTCGCGTCGATCCTGTGGCTCGGGTTGCTCACGAACTGGCTCGCCGCCGCGCTCTCGCTCGGTGCGATCCTGTTCTACGTGTTCGTCTACACGCTGTGGCTCAAGCGCCGCACGCCGCAGAACATCATCTGGGGCGGCATCGCGGGCTGCATGCCCGTGCTCATCGGCTGGGCGGCCGTCACGGGCTCGCTCGAGCTGGGCGCCGTTCATCCTGTTCGGCATCGTGTTCCTCTGGACGCCGCCGCACTACTGGCCGCTCTCGATGAAGTACCGCGACGACTACGCAGTCGGTGAACGTGCCGATGCTCGCGGTCGTGCGGGGCCGCACGGTCGTCGGACTGCAGGTCGTGCTGTACGCGTGGGCCACGGTCGCATGCTCGCTGCTGCTGATCCCGGTCGCCGACATGGGGATCGTGTACACCGTCGTCGCGCTGCTGAGCGGCGGCTGGTTCATCGTCGAGTCGCACCGGCTGTACTCGATGGCGATCCGCGAGGGCGAAGTGAAGCCCATGCGCGTGTTCCACGCTCGATCACCTACCTGACGCTGGTGTTCATCGCGGTGGGAGTGGACCCGCTGCTCCCGTTCTGAGTCCAGAACTCGCCGGTCGAGTAGCGCGCACCTCAGGTGCACGCGTATCGAGACCTCACCCTGCGCGGCCATCTGCGGCCACGGTCGACGCGATTTCCGGGCCATTTGGCCACGGAAAGCTGGCGTGAATGGCGTTTCCGGGCCGAACCGCCGGCCGTTCCGAGCCGGAAGTCGGATTTCCGGGCTGAAACGTCAGATCCGGGCCTGCGCGCCGGCCCGGATTTGACGCGATGGCCCGGATTTGCTCGACACACGTATCGCTTCGCGGCGCACTACTGGACCGGCCGGGATCGTCGCAGGCTCAGCACGACAGCCGTCATTGCTGCTCCGAGGCAGCAGGCGAGGACCATGTGGATGCCGACCAAGAGTTCAGGCAGACCGAGCCGGGACTGCGTGAGTCCGATCGCGATCTGCACGAGCTCGATGCCGAGCAGGATTGTGGTGAACCGACGGATCCGAGTGGTGGGTGCGAGCAAGCACCAGGAGGATGGTCGCGGCGAACGTCGCGTAGGCGGGCCAGCTGTGCACGTGCTGCAGCACTGCGGGTCCAGTCCGTTGCGCGCGGCACCGCCGTCTCCAGCGTGCGGGCCTGAGCCGGTCGTGATGATCCCAGCGAAGATCGTGACGGCGACGAGCAGCGACGTGACGTGCGCGAGGATCCGGTACCAGGGCGGACCGACCCGCTCGCTTCCGCGCGGCCCGCGTAGACCCGGTACACGAGCACCGCGGCGAGGGCGACGAGCACGACCGAGGCGAAGTAGTGCAGCCCGACGACGTACGGGTTGAGATTCGTCAGCACCGTGATGCCGCCGATGACCGCCTGGATCGGAACGTACAGGCCGATCACCAGCGCGAGCACGAACAGGTCGCGGCGCTCCTGCCGGATCCGCACGACCGCGAGGAACATGAGGATCGCGACGAGCGCGAGCACGAAGGTCAGGAGACGGTTGCCGAACTCGATGACACCGTGGATGCCCATCTCCGGCGTGGTGACGAACGATCCGTCGGTGCATCGAGGCCAGGTGGGGCAGCCGAGCCCCGATCCGGTGAGGCGAACGGCGCCTCCCGTGGCGACGATGAGGATCTGCACGACGAGCGTTGCGATCGCAAGAGCCCTGACCCGGGCATCCACTGTCGATCGGCAGCAGCGCCTTGAGCACCCGGACCTCCTGTTGTTTCGGGCAAACCCCTGTAGAATCGACAGGTTCAGGTACACAGCCCTTGCCGGGGAGTCAGCGTAGACACGGAGAATCCGTCTCCCTTGTCCTGCTTCAGTCTAAGCAAGCCCCAGCGGTACCATCCGCGCCATCGTCGGCCGACGAATCCGGCGGTGCAGCGCGGGGAATGCCGGTTCGACCGCCCCGGTTGCACCGGTAAGGAAAGAGGTAACTCATGTCAGACGTGCTGATCGACCGTCCGGAACTCGAACAGTCTCGGACAGTACGAATTCGGATGGTCCGACTCCGATGCCGCCGGCGCCTCCGCGCGCCGCGGCATCAACGAGGACGTCGTGCGCGACATCTCCACGCTCAAGAACGAACCCGAGTCCATGCTGAAGACCCGCATGAACGGTCTCAAGAACTTCTTCCGCAAGCCCATGCCGACGTGGGGCGCCGACCTCTCCGGCATCGACTTCGACAACATCAAGTACTTCGTACGCTCCACCGAGAAGCAGGCGCAGACCTGGGAGGACCTCCCGGAGGACATCCGCAACACGTACGAGCGCCTCGGCATCCCCGAGGCCGAGCGCAAGCGCCTCGTGTCCGGTGTCGCCGCGCAGTACGAGTCCGAGGTCGTGTTCCACTCGATCAACGAGGAGCTCGAGGCCAAGGGCGTCATCTTCATGGACACCGACACGGCCCTGCGCGAGCACCCCGAGTTCTTCGAGGAGTACTTCGGCACGGTCATCCCGGCCGGCGACAACAAGTTCGCCGCGCTCAACACCGCCGTGTGGTCGGGCGGCTCGTTCGTGTACGTGCCGAAGGGCGTGCACGTCGAGATTCCGCTGCAGGCCTACTTCCGCATCAACACCGAGAACATGGGCCAGTTCGAGCGCACGCTGATCATCGCCGACGAGGGCTCGTACGTGCACTACATCGAGGGCTGCACCGCGCCGATCTACAAGTCGGACTCGCTGCACTCGGCCGTGGTCGAGATCATCGTGAAGAAGAACGCCCGCGTTCGCTACACGACGATCCAGAACTGGTCGAACAACGTCTACAACCTCGTCACCAAGCGCGCGATCGCGCACGAGGGCGCGACGATGGAGTGGATCGACGGCAACATCGGCTCCAAGGTCACGATGAAGTACCCGTCGATCTACCTCGTGGGCGAGCACGCCAAGGGCGAGACGCTCTCGGTCGCGTTCGCTGGCCCCGGCCAGCACCAGGACGCCGGCGCGAAGATGATCCACATGGCGCCGTACACGACGTCGTCGATCGTCTCGAAGTCGATCGCACGAGGTGGCGGTCGGGCCGGCTACCGCGGTGAGGTGCGGGTGGATGCCGCGGCACACCACTCTGCGAACACCGTGCGCTGCGACGCGCTCCTGGTCGACACGATCTCGCGCTCTGACACGTATCCGGCCATCGACATCCGGGTCGACGACGTGCAACTCGGACACGAAGCGACCGTGTCGCGGGTGAGCGCCGAACAGCTGTTCTACCTGCAGTCCCGCGGCATGCCAGAAGACGAGGCCATGGCCATGATCGTGCGCGGATTCATCGAGCCCATCGCGCGCGAGCTGCCGATGGAGTACGCCCTCGAGCTGAACAAGCTCATCGAGATGAGCATGGAAGGCAGCGTCGGCTAGGCATGTCAGTACGCACCTCGGAGGCAGTGCCTCCGGTCACACCCGAGCAGCACGGAGCCAAGGCTCACAGCGACGGCGGATGGGATGCAAACGGTGGCGCCTTCGTGCCCATCCAGACGCGTTCAGGCCGCTTCACGTCCGTCGAGCATGACGACTTCCCTGCGGTCACCGGCCTGGAGATCGACTGGAAGCTCACGCCCGTCGCCCTCGTGAAGCCGCTGATCGACGATGCGCTCGACGGTACGCCGTACGAGATCGCCGCGCAGCCGGCCGACGGCGGCACGTTCGAGTGGGTCGGTCGGGATGACGCCCGGATCGGCTCGGCGGGCGCACCGGAGGATCGCGCCTCGGCAAACGCCTGGTCGAGCTTCGCGCAGGCGCTCGCCATCACGATCTCGGGGGAGGAGCGCGTCGCGATCGGCCTCGACCGGCAGCACCCTCGGCGCGGCCCCTCGTGGCGCGCACACGGTGATCACCGCGAAGGCGCACAGCCACGGCCACCTCGTGATCCGCAGCACGGGTCAGGCCACACTCGCCGAGAACGTTGAGATCGTGGTTGAGGATGGCGCGACGCTCACCGTCATCTCACTGCAGGAGTGGGACGACGACGCCATCCACCTCGCCAGCCACTTCGCGCAGGTCGGACGAGACGCAAAGCTCGTGCACATCGTCGTCTCGCTCGGCGGCAAGGTCGTGCGAGTCAACCCGTCAGTGCACCTGAGCGGCGAGGGCGCCGACGGTGACCTCTACGGCCTGTACTTCGCCGACGCAGGCCAGCACCTTGAGCAGCGCGTCTACCTCCACCACGAGGCCGCGAACACGAAGGGCCGCGTCAACTACAAGGGTGCGCTTCAGGGTGCCGGCGCTCGCACCGTGTGGGTGGGCGACGTGCTCATCGGTCGCAATGCTGCCGGCACCGATAGCTACGAGCAGAACCGCAACCTCGTGCTCAGCGAGGGCACCCGTGCGGACTCGATCCCGAACCTCGAGATCGAGACCGGCGACATCCTCGGTGCAGGTCACGCGAGTGCGACCGGCCGGTTCGACGACGAGCAGCTGTTCTACCTGCAGGCGCGCGGCATCGGCGAGGCCGAAGCGCGTCGGCTGGTGGTGATCGGCTTCCTCGCGGAGATCGTGCAGAAGCTCGGTGACCCGGCGCTCGAGGAGTACCTCGGCGAGGCGATCCTCAAGGAGCTCGGGGGAGTCGCGTGAGCGCGGCCCGCGTCTGCACGACCGACGAGCTCGAGGAGAACAAAGCCTTCCGAGTGGTGATTGACGGCGTCGCGATCGCCGTGGTGAAGGACTCCAACGGCACCGTTCACGCGATCGGCGACACGTGCACGCACGGCGACATCTCGCTCTCCGAGGGGTTCGTCGAGGACGGCGGCATCGAGTGCTGGGCCCACGGATCGTTCTTCTCGCTCGACACAGGCAAGCCCACGACGCTCCCGGCCTACGAGCCGGTGCCCGTGTACGTGGTGAATGTCGACTCCGAGGGCGTCGTGACGATCGACCCCGAACAGACCGTCGCGGTCGACTAACCCCGTCGCGCCCCAGACCCGCAACCCACCCCCCAGTCAAGGAACAGCAACCCCATGTCAGTACTCGAAGTCAAGGATCTCCACGTCAGTGTGGAGACCGAGCAGGGCACCAAGCAGATCCTGAAGGGTGTCGACCTCACCATCAACGAGGGCGAGATCCACGCGATCATGGGCCCGAACGGCTCCGGCAAGTCCACGCTCGCCTACTCGATCGCCGGACACCCGAAGTACCACGTCGACAGCGGCTCCGTGCTGCTCGACGGCGTCGAGGTGCTCACGATGACCGTCGACGAGCGGGCGCGCGCCGGCCTCTTCCTCGCCATGCAGTACCCCGTGGAGATTCCGGGCGTGCGGATGACAGACTTCCTGCGCACCGCGAAGACCGCGATCGACGGCGAGGCCCCGGCCATCCGCCCGTGGATCAAAGAGGTCAACGACGCGATGAAGGGCCTGCGCATGGACAAGGCCTTCGGTGAGCGCAACGTCAACGAGGGCTTCTCGGGTGGCGAGAAGAAGCGCCACGAGATCCTGCAGCTCGAGCTGCTCAAGCCGAAGTTCGCGATCCTGGATGAGACGGACTAGTGGCCTCGATGTCGACGCGCTCAAGGTCGTCGCGGAGGGCGTGAACCGGGCGAAGGCGACCACCGGACTCGGCATCCTGCTCATCACGCACTACACGCGGATCCTGCGCTACATCCACCCGGACTTCGTGCATGTCTTCGTCGACGGCCGCATCGCCGAGGAGGGCGGCTCCGAACTCGCCGACCGCCTCGAGAACGAGGGTTACGACCGATTCCTCGCGCCGAACGCCGACGCAGGCGTAGCCTAGAACCATGCCTACGGCTCTCGCGCCCGCGCTCTTCGATCAGGTCGAGGAGGCGCTCAAGGATGTGGTCGATCCCGAACTCGGGGTCAACATTGTCGATCTCGGGCTGATCTACGACCTCAGTTGGGACGAGGAGCACACCGCCCTTGTCATCAGCATGACGCTCACCTCAGCTGGATGCCCGCTCACCGACGTGATCGAGGAGCAGATGGCCCAGGCGCTCGACGGAGTCGTCGAGGCGTTCCGCATCAACTGGATCTGGATGCCGCCGTGGGGCCCCGAACGGATCACCGACGACGGCCGCGAGATGATGCGCGCGCTGGGCTTCAGTATCGATACCGCGCCGCCGCTGGGCCCCCGCTGAGCAGTCCGGCGGATCGCGTAGCGATCTGGCGGCGGCTCAGTAGGGGAAGGCGCGGTCGTCCGTCGATTCCCACGAGCGTCGTCGCGGGAATCGCCGGATCGCCTTGGACAGCAGGTCGCGACTCGATCGCGGCGCAGGGTCCCTCGGGGCGCCGCGGCCTAGAGCTACTGCTGGCTCGCGGCGGGCACGGCGTGCGTCGCCGCGCTCGATCGCGCGCCAGGCGCGCCATGATGCCTGCAGCGAGGAGAGCCTTGACGATGCCGCCGATGATGAACGGGTACAGGCCGGCCTGCAGCACCGAGTTGAGGTCATTGGGCACGCCGAGCGTACCGAGCGCGTAGGCGAGCCACGGAAGTCCGAACGCAAAGACAACCACGGTGCCGCCGAGGAACGCGAGGATGCTGCGCAGCACCTTGCGGTCCCACTGGCGCTGGGCG
The DNA here is from genome assembly GCA_963790235.1 of uncultured Actinomycetota bacterium. Taxonomy (GTDB): domain Bacteria; phylum Actinomycetota; class Actinomycetes; order Actinomycetales; family Microbacteriaceae; genus Rhodoglobus. Next base: position 189,187 of record CAWBNZ010000001.1, on the reverse strand, counting down.
AGCCAGCCGGTGAACGCCGGCGGCGAAGATGAAGCCGACGATGTATCCGCCCGTCGGGCCTGCGATCACCGAGAAGCCCGATGAGGCGTCGCTGAAGACCGGCAGTCCGACGACGCCGAGCACGGCGTAGAGCACCATCGACAGGGCGCCACGCACGGCGCCGAGGCTCACGCCCACGAGCAGCACCGCGAGGGTCTGCATCGTGACGGGCACCGGCCAGAGCGGAATCGCGATCTGGGCCGCGATCGACGTGAGAGCGGCGCCGGCGGCGACGAGCACGAGGTCGAGCGCGAGCGTGCGCGAGAACAGGCGATCGGCGATCGTGGGGCGCCCGACGGCGATGGTCAGGGTGCTCATGGCGTGCTCCTCGTGGTCTCGGCTGGCGACGAACATCCCGGCAAGTAGACTATCTGGCTGGCCCACATCGTCCGTGTTGTCGCAACCCACCCAAGTTCAGAAGGTTTCACTGTGCTCTCCGTTCACGACCTCGAGTTGCGCGTCGGCGCACGCATGCTCATGGACGAGGTGAGCTTCCGGGTCGACAAGGGCGACAAGATCGGTCTCGTTGGCCGCAACGGCGCTGGCAAGACCACGCTGACGAAGACCCTCGCGGGGGAGTTGCAGCCCGCGGCCGGCCGCATCGAGCGGCACGGCGAGATCGGCTACCTGCCGCAGGATCCGCGGTCGCGGCAATCCGGAGGACCTCGCGCGCACCCGCATCCTCGATGCCCGCGGACTCGGCAAGGTCACGCTCGACATGGCCAAGGCGCAGTCCGAGATGGGCAGCCCGGATGCCGCGATCAGCGAGGCCGCCATGGCGAGGTACGGCAAGCTCGAGGATCGGTTCCTCGCACTCGGGGGATACGCGGCCGAGGCCGAGGCGGCATCCATCGCGTCCAACCTGTCGCTGCCGGATCGGATCCTCGACCAGCCGCTCTCGACGCTCTCGGGTGGTCAGCGGCGCCGGATCGAGCTCGCGCGCATCCTGTTCTCCGGCTCGGACACCATGCTGCTGGATGAGCCGACGAACCACCTCGACGCCGACTCGGTCGTGTGGCTGCGCGAGTTCCTCAAGAACTTCCAGGGCGGGCTGATCGTGATCAGCCACGATGTCGAGCTCGTCGAGGACACGGTCAACAAGGTGTTCTACCTCGACGCCAACCGCATGCAGATCGACCAGTACAACATGGGCTGGAAGCACTACCTGCGCCAGCGCGAGGCCGACGAGGAGCGCCGCAAGAAGGAGCGCGCCAACGCCGAGAAGAAGGCGACGCTCGCTGCAGCTGCAGGCCGCCAAGTTCGGCGCCAAGGCGTCGAAGGCCGCTGCGGCCCACCAGATGGTCGCCCGCGCCGAGAAGCTGCTCGAGGGTCTCGACGAGGTGCGCACGAAGGATCGCGTCGCCAAGCTGCGCTTCCCCGACCCCGCGCCGTGCGGCAAGACCCCGCTGCGCGGCCACAACCTCAGCAAGAGCTACGGCTCGCTCGAGATCTTCACCGCGGTCGACCTCGCGATCGACCGCGGCTCGAAGGTGGTCATCCTCGGACTCAACGGTGCCGGCAAGACGACGCTGCTGCGCATCCTTGCCGGTGTGGATGCCCCGGACACCGGCATCGTCGAAGCCGGCCACGGCCTGCGCATCGGCTACTACGCGCAGGAGCACGAGACCATCGACGTCAAGCGCTCGGTGCTCGACAACATGATGTCGGCGTCGCCGGAGATCTCGGCGACCGAGGCGCGTCGCGTGCTCGGCTCGTTCCTGTTCACCGGGGATGACACGGCGAAGCCCGCGGGCGTGCTCTCCGGTGGCGAGAAGACCCGGCTCGCCCTCGCGATGATCGTCGTGAGTGGAGCCAACGTGCTGCTGCTCGACGAACCGACCAACAACCTCGACCCCGCGAGCCGCGAGGAGATCCTCGGGGCCCTCGCCGGCTACGCGGGCGCCGTCGTGCTCGTGAGCCACGACGAGGGCGCGGTCGAGGCGCTCAACCCCGAGCGCGTGCTGATCCTGCCCGACGGCGTCGAAGACCTCTGGGGCCGCGACTACCAGGAGCTCGTCGGCCGCTGGCGCTGAGCGCGTCGCGGTCTGAGCTCGGCTCGAGGAGTTCGTCTTCGATCTCGGCGTCCGTCGTTGCTTGCGCGCGGCCTTCGCGGCTCGGGCAGCCGCGCGCTCACGCTCCTCGGGGTCGTCGGCGTTGACCGCGCGGTACTCCTGCCGCAGCGCGAAGCCGAGCCCGATGAATCCGAGCAGGGCGAACACGAACCACTGGAACGCGTACGAGAGGTGCGGTCCCTCATCGGGTTCCGGCTTCGTCGCCGCGACTGGGCGGTCGACCAGCGGGTCCTCGCTCAGGAGCAGCCCGTACGCGCCCGTGTAGGTCGGCTCATCCAGCAGTGCCGCGATCTCGGGCAGGTTGATGGTGGCCACCTGTCCTTCGGGCGCGGATCGGCCGAGCACCGTCGGCTCACCGGCCTTGAGCCGCGCCACGACGGTCACCTCGCCGGTGGGCGGCGGCGGCACGGCATCCGGGGCATCCTGCTCGTTGCCGGCGGGCACCCAGCCGCGGTCGACGATGAAGATCGTGCCGTCGGCGAGCTCGAACGGCACGAGCACGTCGAAGCCGGTGCGTGCCGTCGAGTGGTCGATTGCGGGCGAGGAGCTGCTCGTCGGAGAGGTAGCGGCCGGTCAGCTCGACGGGCATCCACTTGTCGTCGGGATCGAACGAGTCGAGTTCCGGCAGCACGTCACCGATCGGCACGGGGGCCGAGTCCCAGTTGGTTTCCACCCGATCGATCTCGGCGCGAGCCTCGGCGCGCCGAGCGAGCTGCCAGACGCCGAGCGACACGCAGACGATCGCGAAGACGACGGTGAGCGCGAGATATCCGGCCCAGCGGCGCGTGAACGCGAACCGCCAGCCGGTCACCGCGCCTCACCCACGTGGTCGACCGTCACGCCGAGCGCAGTGACCGTGACCGGGAAGTCGCGGCTGGTGAGGTAGTCGCGGAGGTAGGTGACGTGGTCGTCGCACGCGAGCCAGGTCTTCACCCGTTCAATGCCATGGATGCGCGGATTGCGCCAGTGCACGCTCCACACCGCGTCCGCAGTGCAGGCAGCGCGGCTGCAGCGCTCCGTCTCCGGACCGTCCGCACCGATCACGGGCGGCGCTCATCGTCCACGGCTGGCCCGATGGCCGCGGGCAACTCACGCTGCGGCGTGGGGTCTGCCTCGATCGAGAGCGCTTGGCTCCCGGGTCGACGCACCGGTGAGCGGCGCCGGTGGCCGACGTTCGCGAGCACGACCGCGATGTACGGCAGTACGACGGCTCCGAGCGCCGGGATGAGCAACCACCAGCCCCGAACCCAGACGCACGCGAGTACGCACACGACGCGGATGCTCATCGCGAGCACGTACTGGAAGACCCGTCGGCGATGTTCGTCCTCCGGGGATTCCGGCAGATCCGTGACGGACTGCGGCTGCTTCATACATCAAGCCTACGTCCGCGCGAGCGGGCCGGGTCCGTGCCGCCGATAGGCTTGCGGCATGACGACGAGGACCGTGCTCATCACCGGCGGCAACCGCGGAATCGGGTGGGCGATCGCCGAGGAGTTCGTGGCACAAGGGCACCGGGTAGCGGTCACCGCACGCTCCGGCGAGGGGCCAGCGGGGTCCATGACCGTGCGCGCCGACGTCACGGATGCCGCGTCACTCGATGCGGCGTTCACCGAGGTCGAGGCATCCCTCGGACCGGTGGAGGTCGTCGTCGCAAACGCGGGGATCACCCGCGACACGCTGCTGATGCGGATGTCCGATGAGGACTTCGACACCGTGGTCGACACGAACCTCGGCGGCTCGTTCCGCGTGGTCAAGCGCGCCTCCAAGGGCATGCTGAAGGCTCGCTTCGGCCGCATCATCCTGGTCTCGAGTGTTGTCGGTCTCTATGGCTCTGCCGGACAGGCCAACTACGCGGCATCCAAGAGCGGTCTCGTGGGCCTCGCGCGCTCGATCACGCGAGAACTCGGCGGTCGCGGCATCACGGCGAACGTCGTAGCGCCGGGGTTCATCGAGACCGACATGACGGCCGAGCTGCCGGAGGCGCAGCAGCAGCAGTACCTCGCGAACATCCCCGCCGGCCGCTTCGCGAGCCCGAACGAGGTCGCGAAGGTCATCGCCTGGCTGGCCTCAGATGACGCGGGCTACATCAGTGGCGCGGTCATTCCGGTCGACGGCGGCCTCGGAATGGGGTCACTAGCCCGTCGACGCGAAGCTCGAGACCGCACGACGACGCGCTCGCGTCGTTGTCGACGTTGAGGTCCACGAGGCAGATGCTCTGCCAGGTACCGAGCATGATCCGCCCGTCGAGCACCGGCACGGTCGCGTGCGGCGGGACGATCGCCGGCATCACATGCGACCGGCCGTGCCCGCGGGAGCCGTGAGCGTGCCGCCAGCGGTCGTCCGCGGGGAGGAGGTCGCCGAGCGCGCTGAGCAGGTCGTCGTCGCTGCCCGCGCCGGTCTCGATGATCGCGATGCCGGCGGTGGCATGCGGCACGAACAGTTGGAGCAGGCCGTCGCCGCGGTCGGCGACGAACGCCTCGCAATCGCGGGTCAGGTCAAGCACCACCTCTCGGTCGCCGGTGCGGTACTGCCGGGTCTCGGAGTGCATGACTAGCCGCGCAGCCCGAGCAGCGGCAGGACGGAACTCAGGTCGCGCACGTCGATCAGCACGTGCGCGAGGTCGCGCACCGGGGCCTTCGCGTCGAATCCGATCGCGAGGCCGCAGATGGCCATCATCGGGAGGTCATTGGCGCCGTCGCCGACGGCGATCGTGCGGGACAGGGGGAGTGCGGCATCCCGAGCCCACTCGACGAGCGTGTCGGCCTTGGCCTGCGCGTCGATGATCGGGCCGGTCAGGCCGCCCGTGAGGTGACCGTCGACGACCTCGAGTCGATTCGCGCGCCAGTGGTCGAGTCCGAGGTGCTCGGCAACCGGATCGAGCACCTCGTGGAATCCGCCGGACACGACCGCGATTCGGCCGCCGGCGCCCTGGACGCCGGCGACGAGCTCCGGCACACCGCGATCGTCACCTCGACCATTGCGCCGACCGTCGCGAACACCGACTCGGGAAGCCCCTCGAGCGTCGACACCCGCGCGCGCAACGACTCCTCGAAGTCCATCTCGCCGTTCATCGCGCGACGGGTGATCTCCTCGACCTCGGTGAGCGATCCGGCCTGGTCGGCGAGGAGCTCGATGACCTCGTTCTCGATGAGCGTGGAATCGACGTCGAGCACGACGAGGAAGGAGGCCATGTGGCGCGTTCGCCTTCGGTCGGATGCGGTCGTGGGAGCGCGTCATCCGGGTCAGACGACGTGGACGCCTTTCCCGACGACCGTGATCCCGGTCTCGGTGACCGTGAACCCGCGGGCCCGGTCGTCTTCGTGATCGACTCCGATGCGCACGCCAGCACCGATCACTACGTCCTTGTCCAGAATAGCGCGGCGGATGACCGCGTCTGACTCGATGCGGACCCGCTCGAACACCACGGCATCGGTGACGGACGCACCCGACTCGATCGTCGACCATGGTCCGAGCACGCTTCGCTCGATGTGCGCTCCCGAGATGACGCAACCGAGCGAGACGATCGAGTCGATCATCGTGCCGAGGTTGCCGCGCGCATCCCGCACGAATTTGGCCGGCGGCGAGTTGAGCTGCTGGCTGTAGATCGGCCACTCACGGTTGTAGAGGTTGAAGATCGGCAATGCCGAGATGAGGTCCTGGTGGGCGTCGAAGAACGACTCGATCGTTCCCACGTCGCGCCAGTAGAACCGGTCGCGGTCAGTCGAACCCGGTACCTCGTTGCGGTTGAGGTCGTAGACAGCGGCCTGGCCGCGCGACACGAAGTCGGGCACGATGTCGCCGCCCATGTCGTGGTTGCTGTCGGAGCGGGCGCCATCGCGCTGCACGGCGTCGATGAGCACGTCGGCATCGAAGACGTAGTTGCCCATCGAGGCGAGCACCTCCTCGGGAGAGTCCGCGAGCCCGATCGGGTTCTGGGGCTTCTCGTGGAACGCAGCGATGCGGGTCGCATCCTTCGCCTCCACCTCGATCACGCCGAACTGGTTCGCGAGCGAGATCGGCTGGCGGATCGCCGCGACCGTGACACCGGCGCCAGCCTCGACGTGGGCATCCACCATCTGGGAGAAGTCCATGCGGTACACGTGGTCGGCACCGACCACGACGACGATGTCGGGCTTCTCATCGCGGAGCAGGTTGAGACTCTGCAGGATTGCGTCCGCCGATCCGCTGAACCACCGCTTGCCGAGACGCTGCTGCGCCGGCACCGACGCGACATACGCGCCGAGCATGCCCGAGAGCCGCCAGGTCTGCGAGATGTGTCGGTCGAGGCTGTGCGACTTGTACTGGGTGAGCACGACGATCTGCCGGAGCCCCGAGTTCACGAGGTTGCTCAGCGCGAAGTCGACGAGACGGTAGCCCCCCGCGAACGGCACGGCCGGTTTGGCGCGGTCTGCCGTCAGGGGCATCAGGCGCTTGCCTTCGCCACCGGCCAACACGATGCCGAAGATTTTGGGGGACGCCATAGGGCAACAGTATGGGGCGAAGGTGGCAGATGTCAGCAGGTGATGGCCGAGCCGCTACTCGAATCGTCATGCGGCGGCCCGACGCGGGTGGTTCAGGGCTTGGGATGGCCGGGGTGCTAACTTCTTCAGCGTGCGAGTCGACGTGATCACGAGGGAGTATCCACCAGAGGTCTATGGCGGTGCCGGCGTGCATGTCGCGGAACTCGTGCGCGCGCTGCGCACCGACGTCGAGGTCATGGTGCGCTGCTTCGGGATGCCCCGCGACGAGCGCGGCGTCGAGGCCTACCTCGTGCCACCAGAGCTCACCGCTGCGAACCCTGCGCTGGCCACGCTCGGCGTTGACCTGCAGATCGCCCAGGATTGCGAGGGCGCGGCCCTCGTGCATTCGCACACCTGGTACGCGAACGCTGCCGGGCACCTTGCGTCGCTGCTGCACGGTATTCCGCATGTCGTGACGGCGCACAGCCTTGAGCCACTGCGTCCATGGAAGGCAGAGCAGCTCGGCGGCGGATACCGGGTCTCCAGCTGGATCGAGCAGTCCGCGTTCGAAGGCGCCGCCGCGGTCATCGCAGTGAGCGATGGGATGCGCCGCGACATCCTCAGGTCGTATCCAGCCCTGGACCCCGCCAAGGTGCACGTCGTGCACAACGGCATCGATCTCGAACGCTGGAAGCCGGTGATCGATGACGCAGTCGTCCGCGGCTTCGGCATCGATCCCGAGAAGCCGTCGGTGGTCTTCGTCGGCCGGATCACCCGCCAGAAGGGCCTCCCGTACCTGCTGCGGGCGGCGCGGCTGCTGCCGCCCGACGTGCAGCTCGTGCTGTGCGCTGGTGCGCCGGACACTCCCGAGATCCTCGCCGAGGTGCAGGCGCTCGTGACCGAGCTCCAGGCCGAACGCGGCGGCGTCGTCTGGCTCGACAAGCTGCTGAGCCAGCACGAACTCTCCGCCGATCCTGAGCCAGGCGACCACGTTCGTGTGCCCGTCGATCTATGAGCCGCTGGGCATCGTGAACCTCGAGGCGATGGCGTGCGCGGCACCCGTCGTCGGCACGGCCACCGGTGGCATCCCCGAAGTGGTGGATGACGGCGTCACCGGCCGACTCGTGCCGATCGAACAACTCGAAGACGGCACGGGCACCCCAGTCGACCCCGACAAGTTCGTTGCCGATCTGGCCGCGGCACTCACCGAGGTCGTCACGGACCCGGATGGGGCCAAACGGATGGGCGAGGCCGGCCGCGTGCGCGCCGAGCGGGACTTCTCGTGGACGAGCATCTCCGAGCGAACTCGCCAGATCTACGCAAGCTTGGTCTGACTTCAGCGCCCCAACCCTCGCGTAGGGTGGGAGGCATCATGGCAAGTGTTCTGCAGCTCGAGTCCGTCTCCGTCGTCCGCGATTCGAATCGCATTCTTGATGACGTGTCGTGGAGGGTCGAGCCCGACCAGCGCTGGGTCATCCTCGGCCCGAACGGTGCCGGCAAGACCACGCTTCTGCAGCTCGCGTCGGCGAGTATGCACCCGTCATCCGGCACGGCGATGCTGCTCGGCGAGAAGCTCGGCGCGATCGACGTCTTCGACCTCAAGCCGCGCATCGGCTTCGCCTCGACCGCGCTCGCGCGGCGACTGCCAGCGGGCGAGGTCGTGCTCGATGTGGTCATGACCGCTGCGTACTCGGTGACCGGTCGCTGGAACGAGGAGTACGAAGACATCGACATCAAGCGCGCGCGTCGGGTGCTCGCCGAGTGGAAGCTCGACCACCTTGAGGCGCGCCTGTTCGGCACGCTGAGCGACGGCGAGCAGAAGCGCGTGCAGATCGCGCGCTCGGTGATGACCGATCCCGAACTGCTCCTGTTGGATGAGCCAGCCGCGAGCCTCGATCTCGGCGCACGCGAAGAGCTTCTGCAGCTGCTCGGTGGCTACGCCACCGGTCCGCAGGCGCCCGCGATCGTGATGGTGACGCACCACGTCGAGGAGATCCCGCCCGGCTTCACCCACGGCCTCCTGCTCGCGGATGGCAAGGTCGTCGCATCCGGTCCGATCGATGAGGTCGTCACGTCGGAGCACCTCACGTCAGCGTTCGGGCTGCCGCTCGAGGTTTCGAGGGACTCCGACCGGTTCACGGCCCGCGCCGCCTGAACCACTCTGCGCAGTGCCAATTGGCTGCTATCCTGTTGTGTCGGCCTTTCGGCCCTACAGACTTCCCACTCACATCACCGAGGTTCACCATGAAGACAGAGATCCACCCCGAGTACAAGGCGGTCGTGTTCCGCGACCTCGCGAGCGGCGAGACCTTCCTCACGCGTTCGACCGTGTCGAGCGACAAGACCATCGAGCTCGACGGCGAGACCTACCCGGTGATCGACGTCGAGATCTCGTCCGCTTCGCACCCCTTCTACACGGGCAAGCAGCGCATCATGGACAGCGCCGGCCGAGTCGAGAAGTTCAACTCGCGCTACAAGGCGTTCGGCGGCAAGCCCGAGGGCGACAAGTAGTCCTCACACACACGTCTGAACGGGCGATCGGCTTCGGCCGGTCGCCCTGTTTGTTTGTGCGCCGCCGCTCCTGCGGCGCCCATCACGGCGATCGCTGCCAGACCACCTCGCAACCCATGTGTCCCATGAGGTGATCCCGGCGATCCGTGGGACGACGTGACGTACGCGCTCCGGTGATCCCGGCGGTCGGCGCGACGACGCTCGTGCCGACCGACGGACGACGCGCGCCGACCTGTCGGCGCGCTATGGGCTCAGAACAGCGTGCTGCGGCGCGCCGCCCACAGTGGCAGCACGGTATCGCGCGTGAGCGGCGCAAGCTCAATGCCTGGCGGGTTCGCCGTCTCGATCCAGAGGATCTCCTCGATCTCGCCCGTTGCGGTGACCGCGACGTCGGTGAGGAGTGCGAACACCTCCGCGCGGATCACGGTGTTCGGCTCATTCGCGGCATCGGCGCGGAAGCTGCCGAGGTACTCGGTGCGGTCGGGGTCGAGCTCGAGACCGATCTCCTCGCGAAGTTCGCGGCGCAGGGCATCCAGTGCGCTTTCGCCCTGCTCGATCTTGCCCCCGGCCTGCATGAAGGCGGTCGTGCCGCGTTTGCGCACGAGCAGCGTTCGACCGTCGGCATCCGTGACGATGCCCGCGGCGACCCTGAGCGCCGTCGGGCGTTGCGGGGGCGGAGCGTTGCGCAGCGCGGTCGAAATGCCCTGCGAGGCTGACGCGCCCTGCTCAACTGCTGCAGCGAGATCACGAGCATTGCGCGAGCCGGCATGCGCGCCATGCACAACGGCCGCCGCTTCCACTTCCACCTGGACCACTTCAACCACGTCGATCTCAACGAGGGCGACCTGTTCGACGATCGGCGGACCCGACTCGAGTTCGAGGTGCCCGAGGTCGTAGCTCGCGACACGGCCCGCGCGCAGCGGCGGGCGGGGGAGCGGCTGAGTGTCGACCCAGAGTCCGGGCGTCGTGACCGGCCGAATCGGCCAGGATGCCGCCTCGAACGTGACGTCGTCGCCCTTGACCGAGCGCAGGTAGTCGCGGAACCGCGCCTCGTGCTCGGCGAACCAGATCTCCTGGCGGCCGTGAAGGTCCGCGAGCGGGATGTCCAGCTCGTCGGGGAAGGCCTTGAGCAGGGCCCACGCGACGCGCCCGGCGGCGATCGCGTCCGCTCCGGCGTCGTGCGCGTCATCCAACGCCACCTGGTAATGAGCCGAAGCGACTTCGAGCGTGCGTTTGCCCTTGCGGTAGCGGTCGACGGTCTTGTCGATCACAAGCGGGTCGATCACCGGACCGGGCGAGTCAATCGGCTCGAGGCCGTGCCGGCGGCACTCGCGATCGAGCAGCGTCAGGTCGTACGGCGCGTTGTAGACGACGACGGGGATGCCGGTAGCGAACAGCACGCGCAGCGCCTGCGTGATCTCGGCCACAACGACGCGCGCCTGGCGTCCCTCGCTTCGCGCGCGCTCCGTGGTGATGCCGTGTACGGCCGACGCGCCCTCCGGGATCGGGATGCCCGGGTCGGCCAGCCAGTCCCAGCGTGCGACCACATCACCGGCGTCGTCGAGCACCGCGATGCACGCCGACACGATGCGACTGGTGTCGACGTCGACGCCGGTCGTCTCGAGATCGAATACGCCGATCCTCGCGCCCCAGTTGGTCACGCGCTGAGCGTAGCCGCGCAGACCGACACCGCCCGCGAGGCTGATCGGGGTGGTGCGAACTCGTCGTTCGGAGTGGTCAGGGGTGGACTGGTCGTTCCAGCCGTCATCCGCTGCTCAGCCGCGGTGTGGCGCGTCCCCGAGGTGGAGCCAGAAGAAGCTCTGCGTGCCCAGCGTGAGATGGAGCTTTCCGTCGTCGCCGATGTTCGGGAACTCGCCGCCGCCGAAGAGGTCGAACGTGGTCGATCCCTCGTAGCCCTGCACCGTGACATCCACCGCGACCGGGTTGTGGGCGAAGCTGAACACACACAGCACGTTCTCGGCCGAGTCACCGAACGAGGTTCCCGCGCCGTCGTACTCTCGCACGAACGCGAGTACCGAGTCGTGACTGGTCGGCAGCACCCGCAGGCGACCGAGGCCGAAGGTGGGATGCGCCTTGCGCACGTGGATGACGTTGCGCACCCAGTGCAGCAACGACCGCGACTGGGCGAGCTGCGACTCGACGTTCACGAGGCTGTAGTGGTACACGAGCGACTGCACGACCGGCAGGAACAGCTTGCCGTGGTCGGCGGAGGAGAAGCCGGCGTTGCGGTCGGGCGTCCACTGCATGGGTGTGCGGGACGAGTCGCGGTCGGGCAGCCAGATGTTGTCGCCCATGCCGATCTCGTCGCCGTAGTACAGGAACGGACTGCCCTGCAGCGAGAACAGCAGCGCGTGCGCGAGCTCGGTCTCCGCCCGCGAGTTGTCGAGCAGGGGAGCGAGGCGACGCCGGATGCCGACGTTGGAGCGCATCCGGGGGTCGTAGGCGTACCAGCCGTACATCGCCTGCCGGTACTCCTCGCTCACCATCTCGAGCGTGAGTTCGTCGTGGTTGCGCAGGAACACGCCCCAAGCCGCGCCTTCGGGCGTCTCGGTGGTCTCGGCGAGCACCCGCACGAGCTCGCCAGCGTTCTGGGAGCGCAGCGAGTAGAAGATGCGCGGCATCACCGGGAAGTCGAACGCCATGTGGCACTCGGGCTCGTCGTCGGTGCCGAAGAACGCGACGACCTCCTGCGGCCACTGGTTCGCCTCGGCGATGAGCACGCGCCCGGGGTACTCCCGGTCGACCATCGCGCGGATCTCCTTGATGAACTCGTGCGTCTTCGGCTCGCCCTCGCCGTTGCCGTCCTCCGACTCGAACAGGTACGGGATCGCGTCGAGGCGGATGCCGTCGACGCCGAGGTCCATCCAGTGCCGGATCGACGTCGAGCGTCGCCTGGCGCACGGCGGGGTTCTCGAAGTTCAGGTCGGGCTGGTGCGAGAAGAAGCGGTGGAAGTAGAACTGGCGGCGCACGGGATCGAAGGCCCAGTTCGATTCCTCGGTGTCGACGAAGATGATGCGGATGTTCGGGTACTTCTCGTCGGTGTCGCTCCAGACGTAGTAGTCGCCGTACGGACCATCCGGGTCTTCGCGGGACTGCTGGAACCACTCGTGCTGGTCCGAGGTGTGGTTGAGCGGGTAGTCGATGACGATGCGCATGTTGCGCTCGTGCGCCTTCGTGACGAGCTCCTTGAACTCGTCGAGTGTGCCGAACTCCGGCAGCACCGAGCTGAAGTCGGAGACGTCGTATCCGCCGTCGCGCAGCGGCGACTGGTAGAACGGCGGAATCCACAGTGCGTCGACCCCGAGCCACTGCAGGTAGTCGAGCTTGCCGATCAGGCCGGCGAGGTCGCCCGCGCCGTCGCCGTTGCTGTCGTAGAACGACCGCACCATGACCTCGTAGAACACGGCGCGTGCGGTACCACTGGTTGTCGAGCGCGAGGCCGGGCAGCTGGATGGGCGCGGTGAAGGTCACGCTTGCGAGTCTAGGTCGGGAGGGCGAGCGCTTGACCACACTGCGCTGCCCAGACCCTGCGCTGCCGAGACTCCGTGCTGCCTAGACTTGGCGCGTGGCCGTCGAATCCCCGTACGCCGCGCTCCTGGGCGAGGTACCCGTGCGCGCGCGCGAGGTGCGCGTGCTCGGCAGCGAGACGCACTACTGGGACTACGGGCCTGTGGATGCCGCAACCACCGTCATCGCCGTGCACGGCTACCGTGGCGAGCACCACGGACTCGAGCCCGTCGTCGCCCACCTCGCCGGCGTTGCGGATCATCTCGCCCGACCTTCCGGGATTCGGTGATTCGACGCCGCTCACGCGACGACTGACCACTCCATCGACGGGCTACGCGGCGTGGCTGCGCGAGTTCGTCGCTGCCCTCGACCTACCGGTCAAGCCGGTCATCCTCGGCCACTCCTTCGGTTCGATCGTCGTGACCCACGCGATTGCGCTCGGCCTCGAGACGCCGAAGCTCATCCTGCTCAACCCGATCGCCGCACCGGCGCTGAAGGGACCGCAGGCCGTCATGACCTGGCTCACCCTGCTGTGGTACCGGGTCGGGCGGCTGCTGCCCGACCGGGCGGGCGCTGCGTGGCTCGGCAACAGGGGCATCGTGCGGTTCATGAGCGTCATGCTCGCGCAGTCGAAGGACAAGGCGCTCCGGCGCTGGATCCACGACCAGCACGCACACGTACTTCAGCCGCTACTCGGATCGCGACACGGTCGTGGAGGGGTTCAGGGCATCCATCGGGTCTGACGTCAGCGAGGTGGCGGGCAGCATCCACGTGCCGACGCTGCTGGTCGGCGCCTCGAACGACCCGATCACGACGGTCGCGGCGTACCACCGGCTGCAGGGGCTCATCCCCGGCTCGGAGCTCGTGATCCTGCAGGGCGTCGGTCACCTGATCCACTACGAGAAGCCCCGGGAGGCCGCGGAGGCGATCGTCGCGTTCCTCGGTGCGGGCCGCGTCGCGCCGACCAGCCGACGCATGAAGATCCTGTTCGACTGCCGCTACACGCGCGTCGGTCGGCACGACGGCATCAGCCGCTACACGGCGCGGCTGGTCGAGGAGCTCGCGAAGCTGCATCCCGTCACGATGATCATCTTCGACGAGCGTCAGCTCGCGATGCTGCCCGACCTGCCCTGGGTGATGATGCCGTCGCCGCGCGCCGCGACCGAGCCCGCGGCCGCGCTCTACGTGAACAAGTTCGAGCCCGACATCGTGTTCACGCCGATGCAGACGATGGGGCCGTGGGGCCGCAGATTCGCGCTCGTCACGACGATCCACGACCTGATCTACTACACGCACCGCACGCCGCCGCGGAACCTGGCCTGGCCCGTACGGCTGATCTGGCGCGGCTATCACCTCTGGTGGGGGTTCCAGCGCGGGCTGCTCAAGGAAGCCGACGCACACCTCGCCGACTCCGAGACCACCAAGGCGCTGATGGAGCGCAACAACGCGACGCCGAATCCCGTCACGGTCGTGCCGCTCGGAGTCGACCTGCCCGAGGCGCTCCCGACGCGCGGAGCACCCAACGGGAGTCGCGAACTCGTCTACATGGGCTCGTTCATGGAGTACAAGAACGTCGACCTGCTCGCGAGGGCGCTGCACCAGCTGCCGGGCTACCGGCTGCGGCTCATGAGCAGGATCACGGGCGCCGAGCGCGCCCACCTGTCCTCCCTCGCTCCCGCGGGCATGATCGACTTCCTCGACGGCGCGAGCGACGCGGAGTACGCCGACGCGCTGGGGCGGGCGACCGCACTCGTCACCGCCTCACGCGACGAGGGATTCGGGCTGCCGATCGTCGAAGCGATGGCGGTCGGCACGCCGGTGGTGGTCAGCGACATCCCGATCTTCCGCGAGGTCGGAGGGCCGCCCGCAGTCACCTTCGACCAGGAGTCCGTCGCGTCGTTCGTCAACGCCGTTCGATCCCTCGAAGCCGACGACGAGTGGATGCGACGCTCCACAGCCTCCGCGCACTGGGCCCGACGCTATTCGTGGTCCGCCGCGGCCCAGGCGCTGCTCGACGTGCTCACCGAGACGTACGAGCGCTGGAGCGCACGCACAGGCCGCGCCGCTCGGGTCAAATGAGGCCGAGCGCGCGAACCGCGTCGCGCTCCTCCTCGAGTTCCCGCACCGAGGCGTCGATGCGCGCCCGCGAGAAGTCGTCGATCTCGAGCCCCCGCACGATCTCGTAGCGCCCACCGGACGCCGTCACCGGGAACGAGCAGATCAAGCCAGCCGGCACCCGGTACGAGCCGTCCGAGACGACCCCAGCCGAGGTCCAGTCTCCGGGTGGCGTGCCGTTGATCCAGGTGTGCACGTGGTCGATCGCGGCTGAGGCGGCCGACGCTGCGGATGACAGCCCGCGCGCTTCGATGATGGCGGCGCCGCGGGTGGCGACGGTCGGGATGAAGCTCTCGGCGATCCACGACTGCTCGTCGATGAGATCGACCGCCGGCCGTCCAGACACGATCGCGTGCTCGATCGACGGGTACTGGGTCGCGGAGTGGTTGCCCCAGATCGCGAGTCGGCTGATCTCCGTGATCGGCACCCCGAGCTTCTTGGCGAGCTGTGCAAGCGCCCGGTTGTGGTCGAGGCGGGTCATCGCCGTGAACCGTTCCGCCGGGACGTCGGGCGCGTGCGCCTGCGCGATGAGCGCGTTCGTGTTCGCGGGGTTTCCCACGACGAGCACCCGGATGTCGTCCGCCGCACCCGCGTTGATCGCGGCGCCCTGCGGCGCGAAGATGCCGCCGTTCGCCTCGAGCAGGTCGGCGCGCTCCATACCCTTCGCCCGTGGCCGCGCACCGACCAGCAGCGCGATGTTCGCGCCGTCGAACGCGGGCATGGGATCGTCGAGGATGTCGATGCCGACGAGCAGCGGGAACGCGGCATCCTCGAGCTCCATCGCCGTGCCCTCCGCGGCCTTCACCGCCTGGGGGATCTCGAGCAGCCGAAGCCGGACGGGGGTGTCCGGCCCGAGCAGCTGGCCCGACGCGATGCGGAACAGCAGCGCGTAGCCGATCTGCCCCGCCGCGCCCGTGACGGTCACGGTCACCGGTGATGTCATGTGGCGCTCCTTGTTCCTCGCGGCGCTAGCCGACCGTGGCGATCGTCGCTGACGCCAGCTCCGCGAGGCGGGCCGGAGCGATCGGGAAGACACTGCGCGCACTCGCAGCCGCGGCCCACACCTCGTCGAGCTCGAGCAGCCCCGCATCGAAGATCGTGGGAATCGGCTGCGGATGACCGATCGGCGGCACCCCTCCGATGCTCGAGCCCGTGATGAGCTTGACCGTCTTCGCATCGGCTATGCGCACGGGACGTCCGAGCAGCTGGACGATGAGCTCGGTGTCGACCCGACGCGCGCCTGACGCGAGCACGAGCACCGGGGACTCGTCGTCGGTCTCACCCGTGATGAACAGCAGGCTCTTCACGATCGCGGCGACCTCGCAACCGAGGGCCGTCGCGGCGTCCTGGGCGGTGTGGGTGGTGTCATCCATCTCGCGTGGATCGATGACCACGCCGCGCTCGGCCATTCGCGTCGCGAAGGCTTCCGCGCGATGGTCGCTCATCGGCCAACCGCGCCTGGGTCGTTCTCGGGGGCGGCAGGGTTCTGCTCCACGAATTCGCCACCGGCGGTTGCGAGCACCTCGACCTCGAGCGGATCGTCGTACTTCACGAGGGCCAGAGCGCCGTCGACGTGCTCGAAGCTGTGGATCGACGTGTTACGGATGCCCCACTCGATCATCGTCGGGTCCAGCGTGCGCAGCACCCAGTAGATGACCCCGCCGTGGCACACGATGATGACGTCCTCGCCAGGATGGCGGCTGGCGATGTCGTCGATGGCTTCGAACGCGCGAGCGATGACCGCGGCATCCTTCTCGCGTCCCGGCACCTCGTCGAGATCCTCGTACGACTCCCAGAGCTCGGCTTCGCTCATGCCTTCGGCGCTGCCGTAGTCCTGCTCGACGACGCGCGGCTCCAGGATCGGCTCGCCGAGGCCCGTGGTCGCGGCGATGGCCCGTGCGGTCTCGACCGCACGGGAGAGCGGGCTTGCGTACAGCGCATCCCACTGCCGCTTCGCCATGAGCTCGGCGACCGCGGCAGCCTGCGCCCGACCGGTCGCGTTGAGGGGCACATCCCAGCTGCCAGCGACCAGGTGGTTCAGGTTCGCGTCGGTCTCGCCGTGACGCACGAGGTAGATGCGGGTTGGCTCGGTCACGCCTGCTCCTTCGCGGTCTCATCTTGTACAGTCTCGTCCTGTGCAGCTTCGCGGCCCTCGAGCCGGTTCTGCGCCTCGATGCTGTCAGTGTCAGGTCCCAGCGATTCGCCCACTACGGGGTCGTCGAACCTGATGAGCGATACCGTGCCGTTGTCGTGTCGGAAGCTGTGCACTGAACCGTTCGTGATCGCGGGGTGGCGGGTGCGCGGGTCGACCGCGTGGAGCACCGCGCGGATGAGACCTCCGTGGCTCACGATGATGATGGCCTTGCCCGGGTTCGCCTCGCCGATCTCGATGAGCACGTCGAGGGCGCGAGCCGCGACATCCTCGCGGCTCTCTCGTCCTGGCACTGGAGTTTCCCCCGGGTACAGGAGGTCAACCTCGCTGATCGCGAGCCCCTCGGCGTCGCCGTACCCTCGCTCGACCAGGCGCGGGTCGGTGGCCGGCGTCGGAAGTCCGACTTCGGCAGCGATGATCGACGCGGTGTCGAACGCCCGGGAAAGCGGGCTCGCGATCACGGCATCCCACCTGCGGGTCGCCAGCAGCTCTCCGGTGCGCTTGGCCTGGGCACGGCCGGTGTCATTGAGTGGCACGTCGGTCGCACCCTGGATGCGACGCTGGAAGTTCCAGTCCGTCTCGCCGTGGCGCACGAGGTAGAGCAGCAACAGGAATCCTCTCGGGCATGTGACCTGACCGCTGCGCCTGTTCGGCGGCCGCCCGTCAGTTCAGGCGCCCAATCGCTCCCGCATGGCTTCGAGCGTCTCGGTGGTACCAGCATCGATCTTAACGCTCGCGCGGTTGTCGCCCTTCGTCACGCCGCGGTTGATGATCACGATCGGGAGCTTGCGACGACTCGCCTGTTCGAGCAACCGGATGCCCGAGTTCACGATCAGGGACGATCCGGCGATGACCAGCGCGTCCGCCGAAGCAACGAGGGCGCTCGCTTCCGCGAACTTCTCCTTGGGCACGAACTCGCCGAAGAACACCACTTCTGGCTTGAGCATGCCGCCGCACACCGA
The DNA here is from genome assembly GCA_963790235.1 of uncultured Actinomycetota bacterium. GTDB lineage: Bacteria > Actinomycetota > Actinomycetes > Actinomycetales > Microbacteriaceae > Rhodoglobus. Next base: position 171,347 of record CAWBNZ010000001.1, on the reverse strand, counting down.
GCAGTCTGGGATCACGAAGTCATGCACCTCAGTGATCTGCACATCGCCGTCGGGTGAGAGCTCGATCGTCTCCGGATGCTCGATCCACGGGTTCGCTTCCGTGATCCGCTGGGCGATGTCGCCGCGCGCGAAGGCCTGGCCGCACGTGAGGCAGCGCACGCGATCCATCGAGCCGTGGAGGTCGACGACGCGCTGCGAACCGGCCTTCAGGTGCAGGCCGTCCACGTTCTGGGTGATCACGCCATCCACGAGTCCCTCGGATTCGAGGTCGGCGAGCGCGAGGTGCCCACGGTTCGGCTGGGCGTCGTCGAAGCGGCGCCAGCCGAGGTGGCTGCCGGCCCAGTAGCGCTTGCGGTACTGCGGTGTCGGCGAGGAACTGCTGGAACGTCATGGGGGTGCGAACCGGCGCGCCTTCGCCGCGGTAGTCGGGGATTCCCGAGTCCGTGCTCACACCGGCGCCGGTGAGTACGGCGATTCGCCGGCCCTGCAGCACGGCGATCGCGGCGTCGAGGCTTCCCGAACTCACGGTGGGCACCGTCGGCACTCACGTTGGACATGTGCACCTCCGAACTCGCCCGCCAGCGTGGAAGCCGTAGTCTCAGACTAAACGCAGGAGTTTTCCGATATGTTTCCGATCGCTGGCAACTCCGGCGTCGGATTGGGGAACGGGATGCACATCGAACGCATCTCGGACCTCGCAGATCCACGGCCTCGCCGACTTCCGCGAGCCTCACCGACGTCGGCACTGCGGCTGCGCTCGGAGGCGGTCGGCGGGCTGTACATCGCCGAGTCCCCGAAGGTCATCGGCACGGCGATCGCCGCTGGGCATCGACCGCGTTCAGTCCTGCTGCTCGAGCAGTGGCTGCCCGAACTGTCGAGCCGCTCGCTCGCCGAGTTCGACGTACCCGTGTTCGTCGGCGACTCCGCCGCTGCTCGAGTCGCTCACGGGCTTCAGGATGCACCGCGGCGCGATCGCGTCGATGCACCGCCCGCCGCTGCCGTCGGTCGCCGAGGTGCTGCAGGACGCCCGGCGAGTCGTCGTGCTCGAGGACATCGTCGACCACACGAACGTCGGCGCGATCTTCCGCGCCGTCGCCGGCCTCGGCGCGGATGCCGTGCTCATCACCCCGCGGTGTGCCGATCCGCTCTACCGCCGGTCGGTGCGGGTGAGCATGGGCACCGTGCTGCAGGTGCCGTGGACTCGACTCCGACGAGTGGCCGGATGGCGCGAGCCCAACTGCACGACGCAGGCTTCCACATCGCCGCACTCGCCCTCGCCGACGACGCGGTCACGCTCGACGACTTCGCGGCCGACCCGCCGGAGCGCATCGCGCTCGTACTCGGCACCGAGGGTGACGGACTCAGCGCCTCCGCGCTGGCGATCGCCGACACCGTCGTCACGATTCCGATGCTGCGCGGCGTCGACTCGCTCAACGTCGCCTCGGCGAGTGCCGTCGCGCTCTGGGCGCTCAGAGTGCCGCGAGCTGCTTCCACATCCTGAGTTCCGGCATCATCGCCGCCGCGCCCGAGTGGTCGCCGTCTTCGAGCAGCCAGCTGAGATTCAGGGCGCTCCTGGCGAAGCACCACCGGGCGGTTCGTGCGGGATCGCATCCGACGATTCGGGTGAACTCCAGCAGATGGCGCTCGAGGGCGGGCAGCGGGGCGGCGGCCGTGAGCGGGGAGCCGAGCTGCTCGATGAGCGGGAACACGTCGAACTCGCGATCACCGACCATGGGCTTGGGGTCGATGACCTTCCAGCCCCGCCGGTTGACGCCGCGTCCGTCGAGAGCACGTTGCCCGGGTTGTAGTCGCCGTGGAGGAAGGCGCTCGCGCCGTCGGTTGCGGCGAGCGCCTCGGCTTCGGCGAGTCCGAGTTCGAGGAGGTCCGCGGCATCCAGTCGTGCAAGCTCGTTGGCCTGGCCAGGCAGCCTTGCGCGCGCGTTGGTCAGATACGCAGCCATCATGTCGGGCAGCGTCAGGATGCCCGCGGGCACCGGGCGCGACGAGAACTCGCCGTAGAGCTCCGCTGCTGCACGGAGCGCGTCGTCGACCGGGATCGGGCGTTCACGAGCTGGGTACCCGGGCGCAATTGCTCGAGCAGCAGACTCCAGGTCCACGGATCCTGCCGCAGCACCTCTGGCGCGAGATCGGGGCCCCAGCGCTCGAGTCCGACCGCCTCCCACACACCCTCGAAGTGCGGGAAGCCCACCTTGAGCACGGCGGATGTTCCATCGGCAGTGGTCACCTGCAGCACGGACGCGACCTCGCCGCCAACGTAGGCAGCTCCCAGCGGTGAGGTGCCAGCGGTCGAGCATCGTGCCAACGAGCTCGGCGGCCGTCGCATCCCAGTCCGCTTTGGAGCGATACCGCTCGATCGGGGAGGTCTCGAACGCGACGGTGTGCACCATTCGACCTTACGCAACGGCGGCGCCGACCTCTGTCGCCGGCGAGAGCGCCGGTTGTAGGCTGCGGGAACCACCCACCCCCCATGGAGGTCGTCGATGTCGTCGAGCCAGGTCGTTCCGCCGCAAGCACCGCCAGGGAAGGGCCTCGCGCAGGGTCAGTTGGGACTGTTCGGATCGACCGTGATGGGGCTCGCGTCCACCGCACCGGTGTACTCGCTCGTGGCCACGCTCGGATTCGTGATCACGGCGGTGGGATTCCAGGCGCCGATCGCGCTCATCCTCGCGTTCATCCCGATGTTCTTCATCGCGTTCGCCTACCGCGAGCTCAACCGCGCGGTGCCCGACTGCGGCACGACGTTCACCTGGGCGACGAAGGCGTTCGGTCCCGTGGGTGGGCTGGATGGGCGGCTGGGGAGTCGCGATCGCCGGCATCATCGTGCTCGCGAACCTCGCACAGATCGCCGGCATCTACTTCTGGCTGTTCGTCGGCGGGTTCACCGGCAGCACGGAACCCGCGGAGTCGGTCTGGGTCACGACGCTCACCGGCGTGATCTTCATCGTCGCGATGGTCTACGTGAGCTATCGCGGGGTCGAGATCGGCGAGAAGCCTGCAGAACATCCTGCTGGGCGTCCAGTACCTCGCGCTGGCGCTGTTCGTGATCTTCGCGTTCGCCTCGGTCGCCAATGGAACCGCCCCGGCGGCCGTGCCCGTGTCGATCGAGTGGTTCAACCCGTTCGCGCTTCACCTCATTCGACGGCTTCACCGAGGCGATCCTGCTCTCGCTGTTCATCTACTGGGGCTGGGACACCTGCCTCGCGCTCAACGAGGAGACGAAGGACCCGAAGCGCATCCCCGGGCGTGCGGCGCTGATCTCGACGCTCGTGCTCGTCATCACCTACGTGCTCGTCGCGGTCGCCGCGATCTCGTACGCGGGCATCGACTGCGCTCGACCGACCAGGACGACGTGTTCCTCGTCGTCAAGGACGCGCTGTTCGGGCCGTGGGCCTGGCTGCTCGTGCTCGCGGTGATGATCTCGGCGATCTCGTCGACACAGACCACGATCCTGCCCACGGCCCGCGGCACGCTCTCGATGGCGATCTACCGGGCGCTGCCGTCGCAAGTTCGCGATCGTGCACCCGAAGTTCCACACGCCCGGGCTTCGCGACGCTCGTCATGGGCACCGTCTCGGTGGTGTTCTACGTCGGGATGACGCTCATCAGCGAGAACTTCCTCGCCGACTCGATCTACTCGCTCGGTCTCGCGATCGCCTTCTACTACGGGCTCACCGGGCTACGCGTGCGTCTGGTACTTCCGCAAGGAGCTGTTCGCGAGCGCGTTCAACGTCGTCTACAAGTTCCTGTTCCCGCTGCTCGGCGCGCTCATCCTCACCGCGGCCTTCGTGAAGTCAGCGATCGACATGTTCGATCCGGACTACGGCTACACGATCCTGTTCGGTGTCGGCGGCGTGTTCGTCGATCGGCATCGGCGCGCTGCTGGTCGGCGTCGTGCTCATGGTGATCTGGTCGCGGTTCCCGGGCTCGAAGCCGTTCTTCCGCGGCGAGACGCTCAACGCGACAGACCGAGGTGCTCGTGCCGGAGGACGCCGTGCCAGTGCGGCGCTCGGTCGATGGCGGGCGCGTCTGATCCTGTCGGTGGCTCATAGAATCGCTGGATGCCCCGCACGCGACAGCAGATCTACCGCCGTCGTCGGATCGCCGGTCGGTGCCGGTCTCGCTCGCGTTCCTGAGCGTCGCGTTCTACCTTCCGATCACGCTGCTCGCGCCGATCGGCGAGGTCGTCGCCGACCGCCCTCGCGTACTCGGTCGATGCTGCAGGCCGCGCCAACGGTCGCCTATCCGCCGTACGGCGCGAGCGGATTCGGCGCGGTCGGATACCCGGGCGTGCTCGGCAGCGCCGGCGTGCCGCACGCCGCTGCCGATCGCCTCGATCACGCAAGGTCGTCACGGCCCTCGTCGTGCTCGACGCGCACCCGATCGCCGAGGGAACCGAGGGCGCGACGCTCACCTTCGACGAGCAGGATCTGCAGTACTACGACGACCAGCTCGCGGTGGACGGCACCGCGCCAACCGGTCACGCCCGGCGCATCGCTGTCGCAGCGCGACGTGATCGAGCTCATGCTCATGGCATCCGCGAACAACTACGCGCTGTCGCTCGCGCGCTGGGCGTTCGGCAGCCTGGAGGCGTTCGCGCGCCGCGGCATCGGCGTGGCTGGCCGAGCACGGCCTCACCGAGCACGACGATCATCGAGCCGACTGGCCTGTCACCGTCCAACGCGAGCTCGGTCGCCGACCTCATCGAGCTCGGCAAGCTCGCGCTGGCCGATCCGCGTCGTGTCGCAGATCGTCGCGACCGGGGTCGTCGACATCCCGGGAATCGGACCTGTCGAGAACCGCAACGACCTGCTGGGCGTCGACGGCGTCGACGGCATCAAGACCGGCACGCTCGACGAAGCCGGGTCGTGCCTGCTGTTCTCGGCCGACCGACAGATCGGATCGCAGACCGTCACGATCGTCGGCGTCGTGCTCGGCGGTCCGGATCACGACGCGGTCGACGTCGCCGTGCAGCAGATCCTCGACCAGGCGTACTCGGGATTCCAGGAGATCGAGGTGATCGCCGAGGGCACAGAGCTCGCGACCTACGCGACGCCGTGGGGCGACTCCGCGGTCGCCGTCGCGAGCGAGAGTGCGACGGCGCTCGTCTGGGCTGACACGGCCGGTGACGGTGTCGGTGGATGCCGCATCCATCCACCTGGCCGACGACGGCTCGGCGTGCCGGCGAACTCGACGTGGCGGTGGGGGAGCGCACCTTCTCGGTGCCGCTCGTGCTCCGTGGCACCATCGACGATCCCGGGCCGTGGTGGCGCCTCACACACCCCGCGGAGTTGTTCTGACGACCCCTGCAGGGCGCGCCCTGCAGAGCCTTCCCAGTGTCAGGCAGTAGGGTCGGAGCATCTAGGGCAATCTGCCCATCCCGAGTGGCTGTGAAGTCATCCAAGACCCGAGGTCTCGTGACTGCCATTTCGCCAGCCGCTGCCCCGCGCATCATCAAGACCGGCCCCCGTGGGGTCGGCAATCCGATGAGCGACTACTCCGCCCTGCTGCACACCGTGAAGGATGCCGGCCTGCTGCGCCGCAACCGCCGGTTCTACGCGATCACGTTCGCGCGTGATCACCGTCGCGATGGTCGGGCGCCTGGTTCGGCCTCGTCATGCTGCAGGACACCTGGTACACGCTGCTCATCGCCGCGGTGCTCGGCATCCTGTTCACGCAGTACGCCTTCATCACCCACGAGATCTCGCACCGCCAGGTGTTCGAGTCGGGCAAGGTCAACGAGTTCTCCGGCCGCTTCATGGCCGACCTCGTCGTCGGCATCAGCTACTCGTGGTGGATGTCGAAGCACTCGCGGCACCACGCCAACCCGAACACGGTCGGCAAGGACCCCGACATCGACAAGGACTTCATCGTCTTCCTCGAGGAGGACGCGAAGGGCGCGACCGGCATCAAGCGCTGGCTGCTCGAGCGCCAGGGCTGGCTGTTCTTCCCGTCCTGCTGCTCGAGGGCCTCAACCTCCACATCCACGCGTTCGTCGAGGTGTTCTCCAAGGGCCGCAAGGTCGACAAGCGCGCGCTCGAGATCGTGCTGCTCACGGTGCGCAACGTCGGCTACGTCGCCGTGATCTTCTCGCTTCTGCCGCTCGGCATGGCGTTCGCGTTCCTCGGCGGTGCAGCTCGCGATCTTCGGTCTCTACATGGGCGCGTCGTTCGCCCCGAACCACAAGGGCATGCCGATCCTGCCGAAGCGACTCGAAGGTCGACTTCCTGCGCCGCCAGGTGCTCACGAGCCGCAACATCAAGAGCGGCACGTTCATGAACCACTTCATGGGCGGCCTCAACTACCAGGTCGAGCACCACCTGTTCCCGAACATGCCGCGACCGCACCTCGCTCGCGCGCGCGAGATCGTGCGCGAGTACTGCCAGCAAGCTCGAGATCAAGTACACCGAGGTCGGACTGTTCACGTCGTACGGCATCGTCATCAAGCACCTCAACGAGGTCGGGCTCTCGGCCCGCGACCCGTTCGACTGCCCGCGCCGCTGGCCGAGTTCGGCCGCGCCTGAGTCGCCGACGCGCACGATCGCCCTGTCTCGGCGCTAGAAGCCAGGCCGCTTCGGCGCGACGTCGTCGCCGGACGACTCGGTGCCGGATGCGCCGCAGCACCCACGGCACGAAGTACTCGCGCGCCCAGCCGATGTCCTCGACGCGCGCCTGGCGCCACGGCACGCGCGGCAGCGGCTCTGGCGCGTCCGGCACGAGATCGTGCTCGACGTTGAGCGCGTCGAGCACCATGATCGCGATCCGGTGGTGGCCGATCGGCGAGAAGTGCAGCCGGTCGGGCGCCCACATCCGCGGGTCCCTGAGCTCGCGCAGCGCCCACATGTCGGCGACGATCGCGTCGTGGCGCTGGGCGACCGCGCGCAGGTTCTCGTTGTAGATCGCGACCTTGCCGCGCACGCGGCCGAGCACGGGCGTCATCCCGACGTCCGGGCCGTTGAACATCACGACGGTGGCACCGTCGCTGCGCAGCCGCTCGACCATCGCCTCGAAGCGGCTCGCGATGTCGTCAGGATCCGTGCCGGGGCGGATGATGTCGTTGCCGCCCGCCGAGACCGTGATGAGGTCCGGTTTGAGTTCGAGCGCGGCATCCACCTGCTCGTCTGAGATCTGCTGCAGCAGGCGGCCGCGGATCGCGAGGTTCGCGTAGGCGAAGTCGTCGGCGCGGGCGCTCGAGCGCCTCGGCGACGCGGTCGGCCCAGCCGCGGTGGCCGCCCGGCAGGCCGGGCTCCGGATCGCCGATTCCCTCGGTGAACGAGTCGCCGATCGCGACGTACCTGGACCATGGATGCTGCTGCGCCATGCCCCAAGCATTGTCCATGTTGCCCCGACGCCGCCGCCGACGCGCCCCGCGCAATAGCACTTCCGCGCGCCCCTCCGATAGCCCCTTGTCGCTGACCTGGAGCGCGGTCAGAGTTGTTCTGGCCCCGAGACCCGGGGCCGAAACTACGCACCTACTGGAGGTCTCTCATGGGCATCATTGGATGGATCGTCCTCGGACTCGCCGCCGGCGCAATCGCGAAGGCGATCCTGCCCGGCACGCAGGGCGGCGGCTGGCTCATCACCCTCGTGCTGGGTGTCGTCGGCGCACTGCTCGGCGGCTTCATCGGCAGCGCGGTGTTCGGGATCGGACTCGAGAGCTTCTTCTCGATCCAGACCTGGCTGCTCGCGATCGGTGGCTCGATCCTCGTGCTGCTGATCTACGGCCTCGTCACGCGCGGTTCACGCAGCGCCTGACGACGCAACGCTTCAGGGGCGGCGCAGCTTCGGCTGTGCCGCCCCTTCGGCGTTTCTCAGGGCCTCGAGCGGCTCGCGACGCGCCCGCGTCGGATCTTGTCGGCGGTTCGACGCAGTGCCACGATGAGCATGAACGACCGAGATTCGGTCGTCCGCCACTCAACTGGAGGCAGATCCCATGGGGTTCTTCTCGTTCGCCATTCTCGGCATCATCGCCGCCGTCATCGCCAAGCTCATCCTGCGCCAGAAGGTCGGCTGGTTCCTCACGATCCTCCTCGGCATCCTCGGCGCCATGGTCGGCGGCTGGATCTCCGGATTCTTCGTCGCTGACGCCTACGCCAACTTCTGGTCGTTGCCCGCCTGGGGCTTCGCCATCGCCGGCGCCCTCATCGTCATGCTCATCTTCGGCCTGATCCGGGGACGCAGGACCGCCGCGTAGGGCGCGAATTCAGTTCGACCGACGGGGCGCCGGCGTTGCCGGCGTCCCGTTTGCGTTCGCGGGCGTGGCGTCGGACCCAACTGCGAGGATGTCCGCATGGGCAAGCAGGACGGCACCGAGCGGCAGGTCACCGCCGGACCCGTCGACGACAGCACCGCGACGATCCTGCACGTCGACATCGACGCGTTCTTCGCGTCGGTCGAGCTGCTCGATCATCCCGAGCTCGTCGGCAAGCCGGTGATCGTCGGGCATCCATCCGCGCGTTCGATCGTCACCGCCGCCACCTACGAGGCACGCAAGTTCGGCGTCAACTCGGCGCTGCCGATGGCGATCGCGCTCAAGCGGTGCCCGCAGGCGATCATCCTCGAGCCGCACTACGAGCGGTACACGCACTACTCGCGCATCGTCATGGGCATCTGGACGACCTCACCCCGCGCGTGCGAGCGGCTCGGCATCGACGAGGCGTTCCTCGATGTCGCGGGTGCGCGCTCGGTGTTCGGCTCGCCCGTGCAGGTCGCGAGCCTGCTGCGTGAGCGGGTGCGCGTCCGAGACCGGGCTCGATCGTGTCGCGTCGGCGCGGCGGCGACGAAGTTCGTCGCGAAGGTCGCGTCGGGGCTCGTCGAAGCCCGACGGGCTGCTCGTGATCCCGCGCGACGACACGGTCGCGTTCCTGCATCCGCTGCCCGATCGCGAAGCTGTGGGGCGTGGGCGGCAAGACCGAGGAGGTGCTGCGCGGTCGCGGCATCCACACGATCGGCGACCTCGCCGCAGACACCCGTCGCCACGCTTGCGCCACGTGGTCGGCGACGCCGGCGGCGAGCCGCCTGCACGACCTCGCGTGGGGCATCGACCCGCGCTCCGTGCACGAAGGACCGGACGAGAAGAGCGTCGGCCACGAGATGACGTTCGAGACCGATGTGACCGATCCCGACGTCATCCGCCGCGAGCTGCTGCGCCTGTCGAACATGGTCGCCGTGCGGCTGCGGAAGGCGCGACTTCGTCGCGCGCACGGTCGTGCTCAAGCTGCGCTTCGCCGACTTCACGACGATCACCCGGTCGCGCACGCATCAAGGAGCCCACCGACCTCGGCCGCCGCATCTACGAAGAGGTGCGCGAGATCTACGAGGCCACCGGCAAGCAGTACGCGCCGATCCGCCTCGTCGGCGTGCGCGCCGAGCAGCTCGTCGACAAGGCGAGCGCGCAGCTCGGGCTCTGGGACGACGCCGAAGCCTGGCGCGAGGCCGAAGACGTGATGGATGCCGCGACCGCCAAGTTCGGCCGCAATGTGCTGAAGCCCGCGGCGCTCATCGCGCACCAGCGCGACGAGCGACCGAGGCTCGGCCAGCGCGACTAGGCCAGAGCGCGCCGCGCAGCGGCGCGCGTCGTCCGACGAAGCCGTGCACGCTTGACTCGACGCCTGTCCTGCCGGCGGCGGTGTCGACGAGCCGGTAGTTCGACCGAGTGACTGACCAGCCCGCCGCGCGCCCTCCCGTGGGCACCTTCGCAGCGGAGCACCTCTCACCCGTCGTTCCCCGAACGGGCCGCTCGCGGCACCGCCGACAAGCTCCGCGCCTGGCAGGACGAGGCGCTCGAGCGCTACTTCGAGACCGAGCCGCGCGACTTCCTCGCCGCCGCGACGCCGGGCGCCGGCAAGACCACGTTCGCGCTGCGCCTCGCCACCGAGCTCATCGCGCGCCGCATCGTCGACCGCGTCACCGTCGTCGCGCCGACCGAGCACCTCAAGCGGCAGTGGGCGGATGCCGCGCACCGGGTCGGGCTGCGCCTCAATCCCGCCTTCAACAACGGCGATGCGTGGGGTGGGCGGCGGTTCCACGGGATCGCGGTCACCTACGCGCAGGTCGCGGTGAGGGCATCCCTGCACCGGGAGATCACCGAGAGTCGCGCGCACCCTCGTGATCCTCGACGAGGTGCACCACGGCGGCGACGCGCTGAGCTGGGGCGACGCGATCCGCGAGGCGTTCGAGCCGGCCGAGCGGCGGCTGTCGCTCACCGGCACGCCGTTCCGCAGCGACACCGCGCCGATCCCGTTCGTGGAGTACGCGCCGAACGAGAAGGGCATCCGCATCTCGCGCACCGACTACAACTACGGCTACGGGCGCGCCCTCGCCGACGGCGTCGTGCGCCCGGTGATCTTCATGGCCTACGCGGGCAAGATGCGCTGGCGCACGCGCATGGGCGACGAGATGGAGGCACGCCTCGGCGAGCGCGACACGAAGGATGTCACGGCGCAGGCCTGGCGCACCGCGCTCGACCCGGCGGGCGAGTGGATGCCCGCCGTCCTCCGCGCCGCGAACCGCCGGCTCACCGAGGTGCGGCACGACATCCCGGATGCCGGCGGCCTCGTGATCGCGACCGACCAGACCGCCGCGCGCGCCTACGCCGTCGCTGCTCGAGCAGATCACGGGCGAGAAGCCCGACGCTCGTGCTCTCCGACGAGAAGGCGTCGCTCGCAGCGCATCGAGAAGTTCGCGCAGTGCGACCAGCGCTGGATGGTCGCCGTGCGCATGGTGTCGGAGGGCGTGGATGTCCCGCGCCTCGCGGTCGGCGTCTACGCGACCGTCGCCGCGACCCCGCTGTACTTCGCGCAGGCCGTCGGCCGCTTCGTGCGGGCGCGCCGCCGCGGCGAGACCGCGTCGATCTTCGTGCCGAGCGTGCCGACGCTCATCGCCCTCGCGAGTGCGCTCGAACTCGAGCGCGACCACGCGCTCGACCGCGAGCGAGCCGAGGACGAGCTGCTCGACGACGACCTCGACGCCGAGCAACCGCGAGGAGCAGGCGAGCGATCGGCTCGCTCGACGAGTTCGAGTGGAAGGCGCTCGAGTCCGACGCGAAGTTCGACCACGTGCTCTTCGACGGCGACGAGTTCGGCTTCGACCGCGATGCCGGGCACCGACGAGGAGCTCGACTTCATCGGCATGCCCGGGCATCCTCGAGCCCGATCAGGTGCGCGAGCTGCTGCGCCAGCGGCAGGCACGCCAGGCGCGCCGGACGCGCGGGCGCCCGCCGCAGGCCGAGGGCGACACGGCGCCGGCGCCGCTCTACCGCACGCTCAAGGAGCAGCGGCCGCTGCTGAACTCGCTCGTGGGGATGCGCGCGAAGGTGTCGGGGGAGCCGCACGGGCACATCCACGCCGAGCTGCGCCGCATCTGCGGCGGTCCGGCGGTCGCGCAGGCGACGGTGCAGCAGCTGCAGGCGCGGATCGAGCACTTGCGGAAGCAGCGGTAGCCCGTTCGTGACGCTTTGGCGCGCAGGTCGGTTGGGCACTCGGGCGGGTTGGCCAAATCCGGGCCGGTTCGGCGGGCATTTCGGGCTCTTCGGGCTGAATCGGGGCCAGTTCGTCAGGTCCGGGCCGGCGCGCAAGCCCGGATCTGACGTTTCGGCCCGGATCGACTCGAACAGGCGCGCCGACGCCGCCCCACTGGCCCGGAAACCCGCGATCGACCTGCGCGGCATGCCGAAACTGGCCCGGAAGTTGCTCGCGGTCGCTAGCGGAAGTCCCGCGACTTCGTCTTCGGCGCCATCGCGAGCAGGCTGAACCCGTCGGCGAGCAGGTTCGTCACACCCTCGGGGGAGCGCTCGAGCATGCCGCGCACGACGAGCGCGGGGGAGTCCCGCACGACGCGGCGGTAGCGGTTCCACACGCCGACGCTGCAGATCACGTTGACGAGGCCCGTCTCATCCTCGAGGTTCATGAAGGTGATGCCGCTCGCCGTCGCCGGACGCTGCCGATGCGTCACGACCCCGCCGACCTCGATGCGTCGGCCCGGCTCCGCGGTGCGCAGGTCGGCAGCCGACAGGATGCCGCGGCTCGCCGAGCAACGGCCGCAGGTGCTCGCACGGGGTGGCTGTCGGTCGACACCCCGGTCGCCCACAGGTCGGACATGAGCTCCTCGACCGGTGACGGCATCGTGAACAGCGGCGGCTGCACCGCGATCACGGTGCCCTCGAGGAACTCCGGGCGATCCTGTGCGGCGTTGCCCGCGTTCCACATCGCCTCGCGGCGGGTGAGCCCGAAGCAGTCGAACGCGCCGGCAGCCGCGAGCACCTCGAGCTGCTTGGTCTCGAGCGCCGTACGTCGTACGAGGTCGTTCATGTCGGTGAAGGGGCCGCCTCGATCCCGCTCGGCGACGATCTTCTCGGCGAGGGGTGTGCCGATGCCGCTGACCTCGTCGAGTCCGAGGCGCACGGCGAACGCGCCATCCCGGGTGTGATCGGCCTGCACGAACGGCACGCTCGCATCGAACGGGCCGACGGGAGGCTGCTCGAAGTCGAGGCACGACGGCGCTGCCGGTCGCTGAGGCGGTCCCTGAGGCTCTCGAGGGCCGCCTCAGGGACCGGCTCGAGCGTCGCCGCCGCCAAGCGACCGCTGGATGTCGGGCCGCAGCACCTCCACCCCGTGCCGCCGTGCATCGGAGATGAGGCTCTGCGGCGAGTAGAAGCCCATCGGCTGCGCACGCAGCAGCGACGCGAGGAACGCGGCGGGGTAGTGCAGCCGCAGCCACGCGGACGCGTAGACGAGCAGCCCGAAGCTCAGCGCGTGGCTCTCGGCGAAGCCGAACCCCGCGAAGGCCTGGATCTTCGCGTAGATCGAGTCGGCATCCGCACCGACGATGCCGTTCGACTTCATGCCCGCGTAGAGCTTCTCGCGCAGGCTGTCGATGCGCTCGATGCCGCGCTTGCTGCCCATCGCCCGGCGCAGCAGGTCGGCGTCGTCGCCCGTGCAGCCGCCGACCGCCATCGCGACCTGCATGAGCTGCTCCTGGAAGATCGGGATGCCGAGCGTGCGCTCGAGCGGCTCCTTGAGCTTCGGGTGCAGGTACGTCACCTCCTCCTGCCCGAGCTTCCGCCGGACGAATGGATGCACCGCGCCACCCTGAATCGGACCGGGCCGCACGAGCGCGATCTCCACGACGAGGTCGTAGAACTTGCGCGGCTGCAGGCGCGGGAGCAACCCCATCTGCGCCCGGCTCTCCACCTGGAACACCCCGACCGAGTCGGCGCGGCACAGCTGGTCGTAGACGCCCGGCTCCTCGCGCGGGATGCGTCGCGAGCGTCCACTCCTCGCCGAGGTGGTCGCGCACGAGGTCGAAGGTGTACTGGATCGCCGACAGCATGCCGAGACCCAGCAGGTCGAACTTGACCAGCCCCATCCATGCGCAGTCGTCCTTGTCCCACTGCACCACGGTGCGCTTGTCCATGCGCGCGTGCTCGATCGGCACGACCTCGCCCACCGGGCGGTCGGTGAGCACCATGCCGCCCGAGTGGATGCCGAGGTGCCGCGGGAACGTCATCGCCTCGAGGGCGAGCTCGACGACCTTGGGCGGGATGTCGTGGTCGTCACTCGAGATCAGCGCACCCCAGCGCTCCACCTGCTTCGACCACGCATCCTGCTGGCCGGGACTCGCGCCGAGCGCCTTCGCCATGTCGCGCACCGCGAACTTCGGCCGGTAGCTCACGACGTTGGAGACCTGCGCGGCGTTCTCGCGGCCGTACTTGTCGAACACGTACTGGATGACGAGCTCGCGCCGGTCGGACTCGAAGTCGACGTCGATGTCGGGCTCCTCGTCGCGCATCGCCGACAGGAACCGCTCGAACGGCAGCTTGTAGAAGATCGGGTCGACCGCCGTGATGCCCAGCAGGTAGCAGACCGCGGAGTTCGCGGCAGAGCCGCGGCCCTGGCACAGGATGCCGAGCCCCTTCGCGTACTTCACGATGTCGTGGACGATCAGGAAGTAGCCGGGGAAGTCCTTCATCTCGATCACGTCGAGCTCGCGATTGATGCGCTTGAGGTTCTCCTCGGTGGGCTGGATGCCCTTGCCCTCCATGCCCGCCCACACGAGTTCACGCAGCCACGACATCGGGGTGTGCCCTTCTGGCACCTCCTGCTTCGGTAGTCCCGGCTTCGCCCGTCGGAGCTCGAACGCGAGTTCATCGGCCAGCAGCACGGTGTTCTCGATCGCGCCCGGGTAGTGGCCGAAGCGCGCGGCCATCTCCGCCCCGCTGCGGAGGTGGGCGACGCCGGCGGGCGGGAGCCAGCCATCCATGTCATCGAGGCTCCTGCGGGCGCGTACGGCCGCCAGTGCGGTCGCCAGGTGGTGCTGGTGCGGGGTGGCGTAGTGCACGTTTCCCGTGGCGACCAGTCGCAGCCCGCGCTCGGCAGCGAGGGCTGCGAGTGCGTCGTTGCGGTGGTCATCCCGCGGGTCGCCCGCGTCGAACAGTTCGACCACGACGTGGTCGGCGCCGAACAGCGCGACGAGCCGGTCGAGCTGCTCTCCGGCGCGGCAGCATGCCGCTCATGCTCACTGCCGCCCGCATCGAGCGCCTGCCGCACGGCGCCCTTGCGGCATCCGGTGAGGATGAGCCAGTGCCCGCCAGCGCGCTCGGCGAGATCGTCGAGGTCGTACGACGGCTTTCCCTTCTCGCCACCCTTGAGCTGGGCCGCCGTGATCGCCATCGCGAGCCGGTGGTAGCCCTCCTCCTTGCGGGCGAGCACGAGCAGGTGCGTGCCCTCAGGGTCGGCCTCGCCGTTCTGCGGCCCGGTGAGTCCGAGCGAGAGCTCGGCGCCGAAGACGGTCGCGACGTCGCTCTTGGCCGCGGCTGCTGCCTCCGCCATGCGCACGATGCCGTACAGCCCGTCGTGGTCGGTGACCGCGAGGGCGTGCAGCCCGAGGCGCACGGCCTCCTCGATGAGCTTCTCGGGCGGGCTCGCGCCGTCGAGGAAGCTGAAGTTCGAGTGCGCGTGCAGCTCGGCGTAGGGCACGAGCCCGGCATCCGCCGCCTTCGCGAGCGTCGGAGCCTCGTACGCGTGCCGCTTGCGCGACCATGCGGGGGAGTCGCCGCCGTCCGCGCCGACCGGCGCTGCACCCGGGACGGCTGCCGTCGGAGAGGGCGCGCTCGAACTCGGACCAGGGGACGGGCGGGTTGTGCCAGCCCATGACTAATGCCGCCGTCCTGCCAGCGCGCTAGTCATAACGCGCCTCCGCCCACCAGCCGCCCGCGTCGAGCGCGAGCAGCCACGCGCAGCCGGTCTCGTCGACGGCCTGGAAGCGGTAGGTGCGTCTCGCGGCATCCGGGCTCCACCAGCGCTCGTCGAGCGGCCACGGTCCGGCCCAGGCGGTGAGCGAGCGCCGTTCGGCGCCCGCGGTGAAGCGCACGGGCGGCGCGGAGACGGTGCCGCGGTCGTCGACGGTGACGGGGGAGCCCGCGGCATCCAACACGTGCACTGGATGCCGCGGCGAGAACACCGTGCCAGGCAGTGGCGCGGGCAACGCCCCCGGCCACGGTTGCGCGGCCGAACGTCCCTCCACCGCACGGTCACCCCACGCCACGAGCTGCTGCCGGTCGGCGAGCGTGCGCCCGCCGCCCACGGATGCCGTGAGCACCGCCCCGTGGCCGAGCATGCTCTGCACGCGCGAGAGTCCGTGGTGCACGCGCTCGTCGGGCCCGGTGCCCCACAGCCCGGTCTCGTGGTTGCCGATCGCGTCGACCGCCTCCGGCGCGATCCGCACATAGACGACACCCGAGCGAAGGCCGGCGTCGATCACGCCGGAACCCTGCAGCTGCCAGCGCACGCGGTCGACGACATCCATTGGGCTGAACGACCGCGGATGCAGCCAGGTGCGCTCCGAGGTCTCACCAGACTCGGAGTCGAGCTCGACCCGGATCGCCGTGCCGACGAGCTTCGCGGCGGTGAGCCCATCGATGAACCGCTCTGCTGCCTGCCGCACGCCGAACGCGACCTGGTCGACGCGGTCGAGCGCTGGCTCGAAGTGCACGACGACGTCGAGGTCGAGCGGCGGTCGGCGCGCGACGTGCGGCAGACTGTCGCGGCCGGAGGAGAGCGCGTGGAGGCGTGCACCGTGCTCCCCGAAGCGCGCGCGGACGTCCGCCGGCGCGAGCGACGCGAACTCGCCGAGGGTGCGGATGCCGAGCCGGCGCAGGAGGGTCACCAGAGATGGGTCATCCAGGAGTGAGACCGAGAGCGGGCCCAGGAACTGGGCGGAATCGCCGGCGCCGACGATCCGCACACGCTGTTCGGCGGCACTGCCCTGGCCGGTTCGGCGAGCTGCCTGGTCGGCGGTGAAGATGCCGTCGGCGACACCGACCCGAGCACCCGGCGCCCCGAGCTCCTCGAGCTTGCCGGCGAGGGCGAGTCCGGCCGCGCGCTCACCGCCGTAGAAGCGCGCGGCACCGCGCGCCCGCACGGCGCACATGCCGGGCCGCAGCACCTGCACGCCCGGCACGAGCTCCTCGATCGCGGCGATGAGCGGCTCGAACACCCGGTTGTCGACCGCGGGGTCGTACGGCAGCACCGTGAGCCCTGGGTAGCGCGACTGCGCCTCGCGCACGCGCAGCCCGCGTACGACGTTCTCGGCGCGCGCCGCAGCGGATGACGCGAACACCGTGTTCTTCTCGATGAGTGCGACGGCCGCATCCGGGGCCAGCCGCGCATCGTGCATCGCGGCCTGCACCGGCCAGTCCGGGCACCAGAGCACCATGACGCGGGGGAGCGCGTCGAGTGCACTGACCGACGATTCGACTCGTTTCGTGCGCAGGCTCATGCCGTCGCCTGGAGTCGTGCGACGGGCTGTGCCCGTTCTGCACTGTCCCGTTCAGCACCGTGCCGTTCAGCACCGTGCCGTTCAGACACGCGGAACTGCTCGAGCTCGTCGGGCAGCCACAGCCGTGCGCTGCGCGGCCGCGCGGCGGTCTTCGTGCTCACGGTCACCGTGACCTCGCGCGAGGTGAGGTGGCCGCGGCCCGAGCCGATGCCGTGCCACTCGCTCTGGCTCAGGCTCAGCATCGCCTCGCTGCCCGGCCAGGTGCCGAGCACGAACATGGTGGTGCCGCGCTGGCGGAGGCGGGCGGAGAGACGGGCGATCGCGCCATCCGCCGCTCGTTTCGGTGGTCGCGTGACGACGACACCCATCACGTCGGCAATGCCCGCCGTGACCGTGAGCCACTGGTCGCCGGGATGCGGCACGAGCACGAGCCGCTCGAGGTCGATGCCGAAGCGCTCCGCAGCCTCGATGCCGAACTCGGGCACCCCGACGACCGCGCACCACGATCCGGCCGCCGACGGACCGGAGAGCATCGCCATGAGCAGTGTCGCCGAGCGCTCGATCGAGTACGCGGCGCCCTGCTTCAGTCCGCCGTCAAGCAGTCTCGCGAGCGCTGGATGGGTCGGGATGCGACGGCTGTCGAGCTTCGTCGCCTGCATGGCCGAGATCCGCTGCTGCAGGGCGCGCACCGTCGCCTGCGACGGGGCAGATGGCACAACCGTCGCCGCCGACGGCTCGGCGGCCAGTGTTGCTGCAGCAGGGGACACCTCCCCAGTTTCGAACATATGTTCGAGTGTGTCAATCGCTGCCGACATCCATCGGCGTGTCGCGATGGCCGATCACGCAATCACTAGGCGCATCACCCCGCATCCGCAACCCCGCGCGACAAGATCGCAACCTGCCTACCGTGGAGTGAGACCCAATGAGAAGCAGGAGGCGCCAACCATGGCCCAAGTCGTCGAGACCATCGATGTGGACGTTCCCGTCCGCACGTCGTACAACCAGTGGACCCAGTTCGAGGAGTTCCCGAAGTTCCTCACGTTCGTCGAGAACATCACCCAGACGGATGACACCCACTCCCACTGGACTGTGAACATCGCGGGAGCGAAGCGCGAGTTCGACACCGTCATCTCCGAGCAGATCCCCGACGACCGCATCGCGTGGACCAGCACTGGCGGTGAGGTCGACCACGCGGGCGTCATCACCTTCCACAAGCTCGACGACGGCAAGTCCCGTCTTGCCGTGCAGATCGACTGGCAGCCCGAGGGCTTCGTCGAGAAGGCCGGCGCAGCGCTCGGCGTCGACGACAAGGCCGTCAAGGCGCAACTCGCCGAGTTCAAGAAGTTCATCGAATCGCGAGGCGTCGAGGACGGCGCGTGGCGTGGCGAGGTGCAGCAGGACAACAACTGAGGGTTCGCACGCCATCGATATAGCGCCTCGAACCACAGCCGGTCAAGGGCCACGGTCGACACTCTCGCGCACAATAAGCTCTCCTACGACACAGCACACGAGGGGGCACACGTGGCGCAGGAATCGTCGACGATGCTGCTCAAGGGGCGATATCGTCTGGGGGCACTCCTTGGCGAGGGCGGACTCGCAGCGGTCTACCGCGCGACCGACGAGACGCTCGGCCGGGACGTCGCGGTCAAGGTGTTCCGCGAGAACGCTGTCACGGAAGACGAGTTCCGCAAGCAGGAGGCCGAGGTGAGCCTGCTCGCTTCGCTGAGCCACCCGAGCGTCGTCACGTTGCTCGACGCGGCCATCGACCACCCGGGCGCCGATACCACCCGCATCTACTACGTCATGGAACTGGTCGAGGGTACCGACCTGCGGAAGCGGCTCGAAACTGGCCCGCTGCCACCGCGGCAGGTCGCCCAGGTCGGTCAGGACCTCGCGGAGGCGCTCGAATACCTCCATCTGCAGGGGCTCGTGCACCGCGACGTCAAGCCGGGCAACATGCTGCTCGGCGACTACATCGCCGACGGAGCGCGCGTGCGCGCCAAGCTCACCGATCTCGGGATCGCCACATTCGGCGGCACCGATGCCCTCAGCGAGCACGAGGTGGTCACCGGAACCGTCGCCTACCTCAGCCCGGAGCAAGCAAGCGGGGGACCGGTGGATGCCGCAACCGACATCTACTCGCTCGGCCTCGTGCTCATCGAGTGCCTCTCGGGCCGACTGGCATTTCCCGGTCCGCCGGAGCACTCGGCGCTCGCACGATTGCTCGACGACCCCGAGCTTCCCGAGCATGCCGGCGAGGAGTGGCGCTCGCTGCTCGCCGCGATGACCGCCCGCGCGCCGGCTGACCGGCCGAGCGCGAAGGATGTCGTGATCGCCCTCCGCGAGCGGCTCGCGGCGGAGAGCGGCAAGCACGCACTTGCACCGGACGAAGCGGCACGTCTGGACGCGGCATCCCGGTTCGAGCTCGCAGCACAGGACAGCGAGGGCAACGTCGAGCGGATCGTGGCGATGGCCGCTGCCGCACTCGGCGCACCGATCGCCCTGCTGAGTGTGGTCGAGCAGGACCGGGTGCTGTTCTCGACGGCGCACGGAGTGGATGGCGCCTCGCCCGACACCGCGTTGCTGCGTGATCCGGCGACCGCGGCATCCCTCGGCTTCGGGTTCCATGCGACCGTGACGCTACGCACTCAGGACGGCTATCCCGTCGGCACGCTCTGCGTGCTGGATGTCGTGCCGCGGGACGTCAAGCCCGAGCATGTCACAAGCCTCGAGGATCTGGCCGGCGTCGTGATGCGCTATCTCGACCCGAGAGTCGAGGAGCAGGTCGCCGGCTAGCTGCACTGCACCGAGCACTCGCGCTTGTCCTCCTTCTGGGGGACACCCCTAGACTTGATCCATCTCGATGCACCGATGGATCGATCGGGGGAAGTGATGCTGACGCGCGCTGGGGAAGTGCTGATCGCGTCGCTCACGCGCGCATGGCTCTCGACGTCCTCCAGTTCTTGGCGGCGACTCCCGCGGCCCACCGACGAGCCGCACGTCCACGCGCCGGGCGACGACCCGCATCGCGTACTCGTGGTCGGCAACGGAGTTGCGATGAGCTACGGCGTGCTGTCTCACCAGATCGGAGTCGGAGGCCATTTCGCACGGCAGCTCGCCGAACGCACGCGCCGAGGATCGGACGTGCTCCTCATGGTCGATGTCCAGCTCGATCCCAAGACGGCGCTCGCAATGCTCGCCGATGTGCGTCCGGCTCGATTTGATGCGATCGTCCTCGTATTCGGCGGGGCGGAATCTCTGCGACTCATGCCCGCGACGGCCTGGCGGCGCGACCTCGACATCCTGCTCGATCGGCTCGTTGCTGACACAACGAGCACGGAGATCGTCCTGCTCGGCATGCCTCGGGTCGCCCGCGTCGTATGGATTCCGCGGTTCGCCCGCAGCCGCATTGTTCGCCGGATCGATGAGATCACCGCGCAGGCTCTGCTCGCGGCGGCAAGCCACGAGCGAACGACGTTCTTGCCGTTCGAACCAAGCGGCACCGATCTCGTGCGCACCCGAGATCGCGGTACGTACGGAGAGTGGGGCTCACTGGTCGCCGAGGGGGTCGCAGACCTCCTGGGCAGCACTGCGGATCGAAAACGCGCTGTCGAGTCGATCGACGAACAAGAACGGGTGTTCGCCCAGGCTCGGCTCGGCCTCCTCGACGTTCCTGATGACATGCGGTTCACCCAGATCACCGAGACCGCGCAGGCCCTGTTCGGCGTGGCAAGCGCCGCGGTCAACTTCATCAGCGAGCACCGGCAGTGGTCAACCGCGGTGCCTGGGGAAGTCAGCGGGGACAACGGGGACGTGCCAGGTGCCGATGCCTTCTGGGACATCACGATCCAGCGCCCAGGAGTGTTCGTCGTGAACGACGCGCTCGCGCACCCACGATTCAGCGAGTTGCCGACGGTGCGAGATGGCCGCGTGCGCTTCTACGCTGGCCATCCGATTGAGACTCCGAACGGCGTCCGGATCGGCGCGCTGTGTCTGACTGATCCCGTGCCGCGGGGCTTCACGAGAGCAGACGAGGCCCTGCTGCGAGAGCTCGCGCTGCGCGTGCAGGACGCGCTCGGGCACGGCGCGGCGGCCTGACCGGCACCGCTCGGTGCGCGGTCGGCGAAGGAAAGAGGCAGACTGGACCCATGGCAGAGTGCAAGCACGGGTTCGAGGGTTCGCTGTGCGACATCTGTTTTCCCAAAGCGGTGGTCATTCCGCCGAAGGTTCCGCGTCCGGCCCGACCGCGCACGGCAGGTGCGGGCAAGACCACCAAGATCAGTGCGGCCGACCGCCGTCTGCACCACGTGACGCGCGTTGACGACCTGCCCGACATCCTCAACGACGGACAGTTGCTCGAGCAGACGGCGTGGGGTGCCGAGCCGCCCGTGAGCGGATTCGACCGCATCGTGCTCGTGACGACGTCGCTCGAGATCACCAACCACGGCGGGCGCATGATCGGCGGCGACGCCGAGGTCCCCGAGCCGTTCCCGTTCTCGTCGATCACCCTCATTGCCGTCGCGAATGAACCGGCGCGCGATCGCGTGAAAGCGATGGTGGATGACGCGGACTACCCGACTCGCGTCGCGGTCTACCCGCCCTGGTTTTCAAAGGACTGAGCCTCAAAGGCCTGAACGGTTGCCTCGACGGCGATTGCGAGCCCGCGGGCGATCGTCTCCACTGGCATGGCGGACTCAGGGGGTACGTGGATGAACCCCGCCACCAGATGCGGCCGCCCCGACGCTACCTCGTGCATCAGCGCATACATCAGGTCGTTGCACACGTAGGCGCCCGCGCTGAGTGAGACGTCGGACGGGATGCCGGATTCTCGGATTGCGTCCGAGATCTCGACGACGGGCAGTCCGCTGAAGTACGCGGCCGGCCCTTCGAGCAGTACGGGCTGGTTGCGGGGCTGTGCGCCCGCATTGTCGGGGATGCGAGCATCCCGCAGATTGATCGCGATCCGCTCTGGGGTGATGGCACTGCGACCGTCGGCAAGGCCGACCGCGATCACGACGTCGGGTTCATGCTCGACGATCGCGCGCTCCAGGCGGCGCCATGCCGTGTCGAATTCGACCGGCAGCACGACGTCGGCGATGGATGCTGCGCCGCGCCAGTCCCGCACGACGCGCTGCACGGCATCCCACGAGCTGTTGCTCGCCGCGCCGTCGAACGGCTCGAACCCGGACAGCAGCACGGAGGTCACGGCTCAAGGCTAATCGGGGCGCGCGCCGAGCGCTTTCGCCGAGCGCGAACTCAGACGCGCAACGTCGGTGCACGCTGGCACTGTGGAGACATGACCGCTCTGGATGACCTGCGCGCCGCACTCGATGGCGCGCTCCTGCTGCCCGGCGACGACGGCTACGAGGCCGCCGCCACGACCCACTACGCCACGGGCGAGCCTGCGCTCGTCGTCGTGGCCGCCTCCGCCGCCGATGCCATCGCCGCCGTGCGCCACGCGTCCGCCAACGATCTCAGGCTCTCGGTGAAAGGTGGCGGACACGGCACTTCGGGCACGAGCACGAACACCGGCGGTCTCGTACTCGACCTAGCACGACTCGATTCAGTCGAGCTCGTCGATCCTGGCAGCCGGCTCGTGCGCATCGGCGGTGGCGCCACGTGGGGCCACATTGCGAACGCACTCGAAGTGCATGGCCTGGCCCTCACGAGCGGCGATACCGTGTCGGTCGGCGTCGGTGGGCTCACGCTCGGAGGCGGCATTGGATGGCTCGTGCGCCAGTACGGCCTTGCGCTCGACAGCTTCGTGGCAGCCGAGGTGGTCACCGCGAACGGCGACCTGGTCACGGCGAGCGAGTCGGAGCATCCCGACCTGTTCTGGGCGCTCCGCGGTGGCGGCGGCAACTTCGGCGTCGTCACCGAGTTCACGTTCGAGGCCCACCCGCTCGACGGCGTGATCTCCGGCACGATCGACCTCGACCCGAGTGCCCTCGCCGACACCCTCAAGGCCTGGCGCGACGTCATGCGGGTCGCGCCGGAGGAGCTCAACGTCACGTTCGTCGCACTCCCGTCGTTCGGGCCGGAGATGCCCCCGGTCGTGCAGTTGGGCGTGTGCTTCGGCGGCACCGACACCGCCGCCGCGGATGCCGCGATCGCGCCGCTGGTCGCCCTCCCCGGCGTCGTGGCGCACGAGATCAAGCCCATGCGCTATCCCGACGTGCTGGTCGAGAACCCGGTCCACCGCCCAGGGATCACGATCGTTGACTCCAACTCGTTCTCCAGCGACTTCAGCGACGACCTCATCGACGATGTCGTACGTCTCCACACATCACTTGCAGCTGGCGTGCTGATGGTGCGAAGCCTCCGGGGCGCACTCAACCGGGTTGCCGCCGACACGACAGCGTTCGCCTGGCGAGACGCCGAGGTGCTGCTCATTTCGGCTGCGTTCCTCCCTCCCGGATCCCCGGCAGATGCCGAGGTCGGCATCCGGGCATCCTGGGCCGCGCTCGGTGACCGGGTCCGCGGCGCGTACGGCAACTTCATGGCGCAGAACGACGAGGCTGCGCTCGCGCGGATGTTCCCGCCGGCGACGCGCGCGCGACTGGAGGCGGTCAAGGCGACCTACGATCCGGCCAACCTCTTCCACGGCAATCAGTCGCTGGTGCCCGAACCGAGCTGATCCACGTCGAGCGTCAGCGGGTCAGCAGCACCCGGCGCTCGGGATGCGCGTCGAACCAGTCGGCGACATACCAGCACATCGGCAGCACGCGGCGGGTGGAATACCGCTCGACGTGATCCATCGCGAATGCGAGCACCTCCGCGGCAAGGCCCCTGCCCCGAAGGTTGGGCTGTGTGTACGTGTGATGGAACGAGATCGAGTTGCCATTGACCGCGTAGTCGGCAAGCGCCGCCACCCTGCCGTCGATGGTCAAGGTGTAACGGTTCGCGTCTGGCTCGTGCGACAGTTCTCGTTTCACTGGTCGTGGCCGCCGATCAGGCGGGGAGCGAACGCTCGATGAGCGCCACGATCTCGGGGTCGTCCGGCACGACGTCGGGGCGGAAGCGGTGCACCTCGCCGCTCGGGGTGATCACGAACTTCTCGAAGTTCCACTTCACCTTGCCGGCTTTGCCTTTGGCGTCAGGAGTCTTGGTGAGCTCGGCATAGAGCGCGTGCTGCTTCTTGCCGTTGACCTTGACCTTGTCGAACATCGGGAACGTCACACCCCACGTCGTCGAGCAGTACTCCTTGATGTCGTCTGTGGACGACAACTCCTGCAGGAACTGGTTGCTCGGGAAGCCCAGCACACTGAACCCGCGGTCGCTGTACTTCTTCTGCAGCGCCTCGAGCGCTTCGTACTGCGGGGAGAGCCCGCATCGCGATGCGACGTTGACAACGAGCAGCACCTTGCCGTCGAACGCCGAGAGCGACGTGGCCGCTCCATCGATCGTGGTGAGCGGGATGTCGATCAGGGTGGTCATACTCCCACCCTACGTCGAGAAAACCGCACGTTTGCCGCATGCCGAGGGCGCACGGGAACGCCGCCGGAAAGGAGCACTATTCTTGCGGCGTGCCCGAGAGTCCGCTGTCGTCGAGCCCGTACGACGTGCTCGGCGTGGCGGTGACCGCGTCGCAGGAGGAACTCAAACGGGCGTTCCGCAGGGCGATGCGCGAGACGCATCCGGATGTCGGGGGAGACCACGCGCGTTTCGTCGCCGTACAGCTCGCGTGGGAACGGGTCGGCACCGTGCAGGCGCGGGCGGCGTTCGACTCCGGCCGTCGCATCCCCGAGCATGAGGCGTTCACGGCGCAGCCCGCGCGCCCACGGCAGGACTCCAGGCCGCGGGCGCGCTCGTACGGCCACCCGGGTGGCTGGCGCCGCGAACGGTACCTCGAGCAGCTCCGCGAGTGGGTGGGGCGCGGTGTGACGGTGGATGACCCGTACGACCCCGCCCTCATACGCAGCGCGCCGCGCGAGATCCGGCACACCCTCGCCGACGCCCTCGCCGAGGAGTCGACTGCCCGCACGCTCGCCGACCTCGGGATCGGATTCACGGTGTGGCACGACGTCGCCACCGGATCGCCTTCACCGCGCACGGGCGATGCGAAGGTGGACCACGTCGTGCTCGGCCCGACCGGCCTGTTCGCGATCCTGTCGGAAGACTTCGGCGGCGAGGTGCGCGTGCGCAAGGGCGAGCTGATCGGCGACGCAGTTGCGGGGGAGCGGCCGATGCACGAACTCGCCGCCCGCGTGAAGGCCCTGTCGCGGCAGCTGCGGGTGAAGTTCACCGGGCTCGTCATCGTGTTGCCCGACGATGCGCTCGACGAACCGGTCGCGGACCTCGGCTCGGTGCGCGGTGCTCGAGCGGTCGCGGCGCGGCAGTCGGTGCTCGGGCACTACCTGCGCTCGAGCGCTGGCGCGGTCGGGGGCACCGAGGTGTTCGAGGTGCGCACGCGGCTGCAGGCGGGCATCCGGTTCGTCTAGTACGCGACGGTTAGAACGCGACCGTTAGAACGCGACCGTGAAGACCGGCGTGCCAGCGGGCTCGCACTCGCTCACTTCGGCCGAGTCGACGGACGCGGATGGTGGCCCAGTTCGGGCCCAGTCGACGAATGTCGCGACGGCGGCCGGGTCGCCCTCAACCTCGACTTCGACCGACCCATCGTCGAGATTGCGCACGAAACCGGCGACACCGAGGCGCGCGGCCTCGGTGTGTGAGTAGTACCGGAACCCCACGCCCTGCACGTTCCCCCGCACGACGACCCGGCGTCGAACCACTTCGCCTGCCATACCCCCCAATATAG
Source organism: uncultured Actinomycetota bacterium (assembly GCA_963790235.1). Taxonomy (GTDB): domain Bacteria; phylum Actinomycetota; class Actinomycetes; order Actinomycetales; family Microbacteriaceae; genus Rhodoglobus. The sequence goes on along the minus strand of CAWBNZ010000001.1, from coordinate 145,794 downwards.
GCACACTGTCGGCCGAAATGGGGACATCGGCGCGCCGCCGACGAGGACCTGCCGCACGCCCATCTCGTGTCTTCGTGCGTCGAACTACGCTGGAAGGTGTGATTCGAGTCATCAGCTACAACCTCCGCAAGAATCGCGCGTGGCACGAGCTTGAGTCGCTCGCCGCGACTGCCGACCTCGACGCGATCTGCCTGCAGGAGTGCGACACGACCGAGCTCCCGGCCGAACTCGGCCCGCTCCATCTCGCGGATTCCACAAAACGCAACCGCCTCGGGCTCGCCGTGTACTACCGCCGTGACCGCTATGACGCGCTGCAGACGCGAGCGTATTCGCTCAAGCGCTCTCTGCACGACGTGTTGCTGTCGCCGGCCCACGAGCGACTCATCGGCACGCACCTTGTCGATCGGGCATCCGGCCATCACCTCGTCGTCGCGTCGTTCCACGCGGCGCCGCTCACCGCGCTGAACTCACTTCGCCGAAACCAGATCCGAGCCGCGCACGAGAGCCTCAAGGTGCTCGGCGACGGTGTGCCGATCCTGATGGTGGGCGACTACAACTACCCGCTGTTCAAAGGCAATCTCGCCGAGCGCGTCAACGAGTCCGGCTACGACCTCTCCCTGAGCGACCGCCGCACCTACACGCGTTACAAGTTCTTCCGAGGCCACTTCGACTTCGTCACCTCAGTCGGTCTGACCATCGAGGAAGTCACCACAATGCCCCGAGGCACCTCCGACCACCTCCCCATCCTGGTCCGAGCCGCCTACACCCAGTCGGGCGTAGCCGCCAAGGCCTCCTGACGAGAGTTCTGACGGAGAGGTCTGCCGTTGGTCGCGCTGCGAAGCGGCCGCGCGCGGCGGAGCGACCGCACGGGGTGTCTCCTGACTCGCGAGTTTCCCGGTCTGCGAAGGAGATGCCCCGGGCGGGGCGCGTCACCACGCGAAGATGGCACGAGATACAAAGAGAAATGGCCCGCCCGAAGGCGAGCCATTTCAATCGATACGTGCGCGAAGGGGGACTTGAACCCCCACGCCCTATACGGGCACTAGCACCTCAAGCTAGCGCGTCTGCCATTTCCGCCATCCGCGCGCAGTCATGACCCTCGCGAGCCACGGTGTACGAGAATAGCACGCCGCATGACACCCGCTAGCGTGGGAGACATGGCCGACACGACCGACCTCGAAGCGACTGCGGCGATCGCCCAGCGCCTCATCCAGTTCGATACGACGAACTACGGCGAGGGCAACTCGAAGGGCGAAACCGAAGCTGCCGAATACCTCGGCAGTCTGCTCGAGGGCATGGGTCTTGCGCCACAGTACTTCGAGTCGGCGCCTCGCCGAGTGAGTGTCGTCGCGCACGTCGAGGGCGTCGACCGCAGCAAGCCCGCACTCATCGTGCACGGGCACACCGACGTCGTTCCGGCAGATCCGGCGAACTGGAGCGTCGATCCGTTCGGCGGGGTCATCAACGACGGGATGCTGTGGGGCCGCGGCGCGGTCGACATGAAGGACATGGACGCGATGATGATCACCGCGCTCCAGGACATCCTCGGTTCTGGTCGGCGTCCTGCGCGCGACCTCGTGATCGCGTTCTTCGCCGACGAGGAGAACGGGGGCGGGTTCGGGGCGCACTGGATGGTTGAGCATCATCCCGAGCTGTTTACCGGCGCCACCGAGGCGATCAGCGAGGTCGGCGGCTACTCGGTGCACCCGAACGGCAAGCGCACCTACCTGCTGCAGACCGGCGAGAAGTCGCTGGTCTGGATCAAGCTGGTCGCGCGCGGTGTCGCAGCGCACGGCTCCCGGCTCATCCACGACAACGCGATCACCAAGCTCGCCGAAGCGGTCGCCGCGCTCGGCCGCGAGGACTGGCCGATTCGCCTGACCGACACCACAGAGCAGTTGCTCGCCGAACTCGCGGTGATCATGGAGGTCGACCCGAACCTCCCGCCCGATGAGCTCGTGCTCTCGACGGGAACGGCGGCCGGGTTCATCCAAGCCACGTTGCGTACGACGTCCAATCCGACGCTGCTCAAGGCCGGGTACAAGCACAACGTCATTCCGGACATCGCAGAGGCACTCATCGACATCCGAACGCTGCCTGGCGAAGAGGATGCCGCGCTCGAGCGTGTGCGCGAGCTCGTCGGCGACGACATCGAGATCGTGGTGATGCATCGCGACATCGGTCTCGAGAACGATTTCAGCGGACCCATCGTGGATGCCATGGTCGGCGCCCTCCAATCACACGACCCCGGCGCACCGGTGCTGCCATACCTGCTCTCGGGCGGCACCGACAACAAGGCGATGGCCAGGCTCGGCATCCGCGGATACGGGTTCGCGCCCCTGCAACTGCCTCCAGAACTGGACTTCCCCGGAATGTTCCACGGCGTGGACGAACGGGTTCCGCTCGACGCACTAGTCTTTGGCAGGCGCGTTCTCGGCGACCTGTTGCTGAACTACTAAGCGCCCAAGCATCGAACGGGAACCGACCGAACCATGAGCTTCATTGAGGCGATCATCCTCGGCCTCATCCAGGGGCTGACGGAGTTCTTGCCCATCTCGTCCAGCGCCCACCTGCGCATCGCGGGGGAGTTCCTCCCGTCGGCGACCGATCCGGGCGCGACGTTCACCGCGATCACCCAGATCGGCACCGAACTCGCGGTGATCATCTACTTCCGGCGCGACATCGTGCGGATCATCAGCAAGTGGTTCCAGCAGTTCCGGCCGCCGAAGGGACCGCGATCGATTCGGGTCACGCGCGATGATCCGGATGTGCGGCTCGGTTGGGTCGTCATCCTCGGCACGATCCCGATCGTGCTAGTCGGCTACTTTGCCCAGGAGTCGATCCGGTCGGTGTTCCGAAACCTGTGGCTCATCGCGATCGTGCTCATCGTGTTCGGCATCATCCTCGGTCTCGCCGATGCGCTGGGCAAGCGAACGAAGGCGATCACCGAGCTCACCTACCGCAACGGCATCCTGATCGGTCTCGCCCAGATGCTCGCGCTCATCCCGGGCGTCTCACGGTCGGGCGCGACGACGACCGCGGGGCTCGCCCTCGGCTACACGCGGCCTGCCGCGGCCAGATTCGGCTTCCTGCTCGCGATCCCCGCCGTGTTCGGGAGTGGACTGTACGAACTGGTCACGAGCGTCCGAGAGGGTACGACCGGCTACTTCGGCTACGCCGAGACGGCGCTGGCAACGCTGGTCGCCTTCTTCGTCGGCCTGGGAGTGATCGCGTTCCTCATGCGCTACATCGAGCGGGGATCGTTCCTGCCGTTCGTGATCTACCGCATTCTGCTCGGCGCGGCGCTCATGGTGCTGCTGGGCATCGGAGTGCTGCAGCCGCTGTAGATCCCAGCGCGACATTGCTCGGGGCTTGTAGGTTTCTCCGCAGGATGTCGAGACCAAGGGTTTCGGCTCCGACCCACTCGCAGGAAGGAGTACTCATGAAATACATGATCATGATGTTCGGCACGGCTGGCGAGATGATGGAGACCAAGTCACCCGAATGGATCCGGGAGATGATCGGGTTCATGGTCGGCCTCGACGACGACCTGCGCGAGCGCGGCGAACTCATCTTCAACGCGGGGCTCGCGGACGGGAGCGCCGCGAAACTCGTTCGTGCGGACGGCACCGTCACGGACGGTCCGTTCGCCGAGGCGAAGGAGTCCATCATCGGGTTCTGGGTGGTGGATGTGGAGAGCGAGGCGCGGGTGACTGAGCTCGCGGCATCCATCGCGCACTGGTCCGACGTGGTCGAGGTGCGCCCACTGGGCGAGGAGCCGCCAGAGGTATGACGCTCGAAAGAGTGCCGCTCGAGCCGCTGCTGCGCAGCCTGGCGCCGCAGGTGCTCGGCATTCTCGTGCGGCGGCACGGGCAGTTCGACGCGTGCGAAGACGCGGTGCAGGATGCCCTGCTCGCCGCATCGCAGCAGTGGCCGGTCGACGGGCTGCCCGACAGTCCGCGCTCGTGGCTCGTCACGGTCGCGAATCGACGACTCGTGGACGAGTGGCGCAGCGAATCCGCCCGACGTCGCCGCGAGAGCGAGCAGTTCGCGCTCACTGTGCCGTTGAACAGCGCCGAGCAGGCGACGGGCGAGGTGGATGACGCGGCACCCGAGCGCGACGACACCCTCGACCTGCTCTTCCTCTGCTGCCATCCCGCGCTCTCGGAACCGTCGCAGCTCGCCCTCACGCTGCGAGCGGTCGGCGGACTCACGACCGCGGAGATCGCGAGTGCATTCCTCGTGCCCGAGGCGACGATGGCGCAGCGGATCAGTCGCGCGAAGCAGTCGATCAAGGCGGCGGGGCTCGACTTCGGCCCGCCACCGACCGCCGAGCGAGACGACCGGCTGAAGGTCGTCATGCACGTGCTCTACCTCGTCTTCAACGAGGGCTATGTGGCGAGCTCAGGGGAGGTGGCGACCCGCGCCGACCTCACGAGTGAGGCGATCCGGGTGACCAGGATGCTGCACGCCGCAGCCCCCGCAGAAGCTGAGGTCGCCGGCTTGCTCGCGCTCATGCTGCTCACCGACGCCCGTCGTGCCGCGCGTGTGTCGACGGACGGCTCACTCGTGCCGCTCGCCGCCCAGCGCCGGGATCTCTGGGATGCGCAGCGGATCAACGAGGGCATCGCGATCATCAGCCGCACCCTCGGCGCCGCACCGGTCGGGCCGTACCAGCTCCAGGCCGCGATCGCCGCGGTACACGACGAGGCGCAGACGAGCGACGCGACGGACTGGCCGCAGATCCTGGCACTCTACGACGTGCTCAGCCGCGTCGATCCTGGCCCGGTGGTGACACTGAACCGCGCCGTCGCGGTCGCGATGGTGCACGGCGCACGTGCCGGCCTCGCCGAACTCGGCACGCTCGACGCCGACACCCGGATGACCGGCAACCATCGCCTCCACGCGGTGCGCGGTCACCTGCTCGAGCTCGCGGGGGAGCGGGATGCGGCACGCGCTGCCTACCGCGACGCGGCACGGCTGACCCGCAGCATCCAGGAGCAGCAGTACCTCGCTCTGAAGGCCGCCGAGTTGTCCCCATAGTCCGCCGCCGCTTCTGCGGCGGACGTCGTCCGTCCGATTGCACGAGCGCGGTCGCGCAATCGACCGGAATCACCCCGGTGGGCACGTCACGTCGCGCCCCGATGCCGTCCTGAAACGAACTTCAGTCGGCGCGCCCGACCGGAGAAACGTGGCGGCGTGTACGGCGCGTTTCGGAGGCCGGGCGCACGTGCGCCGGGTGGGGACCGGCGCACCAAACTAGCTGGGCTTCCAGGGCTCGTCGCCCGCTGTGCCGGTATCGGGCTTATTGCGGAGGTAGCGCTCGAACTCCTGCGCGATCGCCTCGCCGCTCGCCTCGGGGGAGTCGACCGTGTCGCGCGCCTGCTCGAGCTGCTCGATGTACGACGCCATGTCGTCGTCGTCCCCCGCGAGCGCGTCGATTCCGCTCTCCCACGCCGCGGACTCCTCGATGAGGTCGCCGCGCGGAATGACGACGTCGATGATCTCCTCGAGCTTCTCGACGATCGCGAGCGTCGCCTTGGGGCTCGGGGCGTTGTGCACGTAGTGCGGCACCGACGCCCAGATCGAGATGGTCGGGATGCCGGCCTTCTCCGCGGCATCCCCGAGCACGGACAGGATGCCGACCGGCCCCTCGTACGTACTGCGCTCGATGTCGAGCTGCCCGCGCACCTCGTGGTTCTCGCTGCTGACGAACACCGAGATCGGGCGGGAGTGCGGCACGTCGGCGAGCATCGCGCCGAGGAAGACGATCCCGTCGATGCCCTGCGCCTCCACGACGTCGAGGATCTCGCTCGTGAACAGCTTCCAGCCGCGGGATGGCTCGGTGCCGAGCATCACGTGCACCGACACCCTCGCCCGTGGCTGGCGGACCGAAGATCGTGACACTCGGCCAGATCAGCAGCCGGTTGCCGTCGTCGTCGTGCGCAACGGTCGGCCGGTTGAACTGGTAGTCGAAGTAGTCCTCTGGGTCGACCTCGGCGATCGGGGTGAGTTCGAGCGAGTCACGCAGCACGCGAACGGCTCCGCTGGCAGCCTCGCCGGCGTCGTTCCACCCCTCGAAGGCGACCACGAGCACTCGACCGCTCGCGAACCGGGGTGTGTCTGCCACTGGCCATCCTCCGCCGCTGTGCTCTGGCTCCGTCGCCCGCGACGACGCCACGGGATCATCCAAGGATAGAACTACCATTGTCCGTTGTGACTCAGACCCTCCCGGCCGCCGTCCTGTGGGACATGGATGGCACGCTCGTCGATACCGAGCCGTACTGGATGCATGCCCAGGACGAACTCGTCGCAGCGTGGGGCGGAGCGTGGTCGCATGAGGACGCGCTCACCCTCGTCGGCGCCGGACTCTGGCACGCCGCCCGGGTCTTCCAGGCGCGCGGGGTGCACCTCACCGAAGATGAGATCGTCGATCACCTCACCGACCGCGTGCTCGAGCAGATCGAGACGAACGGTACGCCGTGGCGGCCTGGTGCGCGCGAGCTGCTGTCGGAGCTGCGGGATGCGGGCGTGAAGACCGCCCTCGTGACCATGTCCGTGCGCCGGATGGCGGAGCACGTGGCGGGGCAGCTCGGGTTCGACGGCTTCGACACGGTGGTGTCGGGGGATGACGTGACGCATGCGAAGCCGCATCCCGAGCCGTATCTGGTTGCGGCCGAACGGCTCGGAGTCGACGTGGCAGCCTGCATCGCGATCGAGGATTCCGCGCCCGGCTCGGCGTCGGCCGTCGCCGCGGGCGCTGTCGTGGTCGCTGTGCCGTTCGTGCTGCCGCTGCCCGAGAGCGACGACTACACGCTGTGGCAGAGTCTTGACGGCCGCACGCTCGCCCACCTGAGTGCCCTGCTGCAGCCGGTGGCGTCATGACCGGGGGCGCAGGTGCACGTCCGAGCGGCCCGTTCCGGTACGGCGACCGGGTGCAGCTGACCGGGCCGAAAGCGCGACTCAACACGATCTCGCTCGTCGAGGGTGGCGAATTCCACTCCCACCACGGCGTGATCAAGCACTCGGATCTCGTCGGCCTGCCCGACGCGAGCGTGCTCGAGTCATCCAATGGATTCGAATACCTCGCGATGCGTCCGCTGCTCACCGACTTCGTGATGTCGATGCCACGCGGCGCCGCGATCATCTACCCGAAGGATGCCGCCCAGATCATCGGCCAGGCCGACATCTTCCCCGGAGCCGTCGTCGTCGAGGCCGGCGTCGGCTCGGGTGCGCTCTCGCTCTGGCTGCTGCGCGCGATCGGTCCGGAAGGCCGACTCGTGTCGTTCGAGCGTCGAGCCGAGTTCGCCGACATCGCGCAGGGCAACGTCGCGGCGTTCCTGGGCGAGGTGCCGCAGAACTGGAGCGTCGAGGTCGGCGACCTGCAGGAGTCGCTTCCGACCGTGATGCCGGAGGGCTCCGTCGACCGCATCGTCCTCGACATGCTTGCGCCGTGGGAGTGCCTCGACGAGTGCGCGACCGCGCTCACGCCCGGCGGCGTGCTCATCTGCTACATCGCGACGGTCACGCAGCTGTCGCGGGTCGCCGAGGCGATCCGCGCCACCGGGCAGTTCACCGACCCAGAGCCCACCGAGACCCTGGTGCGTGGATGGCACGTCGAGGGCCTCGCCGTGCGTCCAGACCACCGGATGATCGGCCACACCGGCTTCCTCATGACGGCCAGGCGGCTCGCGCCAGGAACCGTGCTCCCCGCGGTCAAGCGCCGGGCATCCAAGACCGAGTTCACCGACGAAGACGTCGAACTGTGGACTCCCGGCGCCGTCGGCGAGCGCACGTCGAGCGATAAGCGGCTGCGCAAGGCTGCACGCGAGGCGCGGGCGATCGCGGGTCACGCACTCGGCGAATCCGCTGCGCAGGAGAAGCCAGCAGAGTCCTGACCAGTAGAGTTGTCCGGTAGTTCCGACCCATCGAGGCCGAAGAATGAAGAAGAGAGAGTTCGTGCGTAAGCTCCCCGCGCTCATCCTGGCCGCAGGCCTGCTGGTCTCGCTCGCCGCGTGCTCGCCGCCCGTGAGCAACCTCGCGAACTGCGACCCGGTCTTCCCGAGCGGTGACAACTCGAACGCCGTGAGGGTGTCGGGCGACCCAGGCGAGCAGCCCTCGGTGGACTTCCCGACGCCGCTGGTCGCGAAGTCGTCGGAACAGTCAGTCGTCGTCGCTGGCAAGGGCAACCCGATCTACCCTGGCCAATCAGTGAAGTTCCTGGCGACCATGCTCGACGGCGAGACAGGTGAGCCGATCGCCACGACGGGCTACGAGGCCGATTCGGCAATCTTGGCGAATCTCAACGGTGGTCAGCTTGTACCGTTCCTCGAGTGCTCCCGCGTCGGCGAGCGAATCGCCGTCGTCACGGACTACCAGACCGTGTATCAGGACACGTACGATCCCGCCTCAATGCCCCCCGCCGACGCCACGGTCGTGCTCGTCTACGACATCGTCGCCGCATACCTCGGCAAGGCGAACGGCTGGGACCAGCTGCCGCAGGCCGGCTTCCCGTCGGTCGTGCTGTCGCCGAACGGCCAACCGGGCATCACGGTGCCAGGTGACGACGCCCCGAAGGACCTCAAGATCGCGACCCTCAAAGCCGGCACGGGCGCGGCCGTGAAGGACGACGACAACGTCGTGCTCCAGTACACCGGTGTGGTGTGGGAGAGCGGCGAGGTGTTCGATTCGAGCTGGTCCTCGGAGAGCGGCGCACCGACCGTCCTCAATCCGCGCCAGGTCGTGCCGGGCTTCGCCGAAGCCATCACCGGCGCGAAGATCGGTTCGCAGGTCATCGTCGTGATTCCGCCTGGCGAGAAGTACGGGTACGCCCCCGGGAGCGAGGGAGCCCAGACTGTTGGCGAGGGCAACACCATGATCTTCGTGATCGACATCCTGGGTATCCAGGAGTAGAAACGACTGCAGTAGCAGCCATCGCTGACACAGGCCGGGTGTCCGTTCGAAAGTAGGATCGAACTCGTGTCACCAGCCCCGCGCATCCCGGTCGAGGAACGGCTTTTCAGCCTCGTCCTCGCCCTGCTCGCCACCGACGCCGGACTCACCAAGAACGAGATCCTGTCCACCGTGCAGGGGTATCGACAGAAGTACTCGCACGCGGGCGACAACGCGAACCTCGAGCGGCAGTTCGAGCGCGACAAAGACGACATCCGCGACCTCGGCGTGCCGCTCGAGACCATCGAGAGCCCCGGACAGGCCGGCAACAACCAGAACTTGCGCTACCGCATCCCGCGCGGCACGTACGAGCTGCCTGCCGACGTGCGCTTCTCGTCGGACGAGACCACGCTGCTGAACCTCGCGGCGATGGTCTGGCGCGAGGGATCGCTGTCGGGGGAGTCGAAGCGTGCGCTGCTCAAGTTGCGCTCGCTCGGCGTCGCGACCACGGAACCCGTGCTTGGCTACGCGCCGCGAGTTCGCATGCGGGATGCCGCGTTCGAGCCGCTGAGCGCCGCGATCGACAAGCACGTGCTCGTGGAGTTCGAGTACCTCAAGCCGGGGGAGCAGGATGCCACGGCACGCGCCGTCGCCCCACTTGCCCTCATCCAGCACCAGGGCCGCTGGCACCTGTTCGCGCTCGAACCGGACACGGGCGTCACGAAGACGTTCCTGCTGCGCCGCATCGTGAGCGACGTCACGGTCACGTCGAAGCCGTTCGAACCACCGCTCGGCGATCAGGCCGCGCGCGGGCTGCGCGACCTCGAGGAGATCTGGAACTTCAACCACGCCGTGGTCGAGGTCGTGCCGGACACCGACGCGGCCACCCGGCTGGGCAACCGTCGCGGTGCCGAGCGGGTGAGCCAACGCGGCTCGAGCTGCACTACGTCGACACGAACGTGCTCGCCGACGAGTTGGCGGGTTTCGGTCCGGAGGTGCTCGTGATCGGACCACCGCGGCTGCGCGAGGCCGTTCGCTCTCGACTTGAGATCACGGCGGCCGATCATGGCTGAGCGTGCCCAGCCGCCGAAGGCACAGGACAAACTCGCGTTCCTGCTCTCGCTCGTGCCGTACCTCATGGACCACGACCGGGTGAGCGTCACCGAGGCCGCGAACCACTTCGCGGTGCCCGAGGAGCAGATCCGCGACGCCGTGCGGCTCATCGCGGTCTCGGGCATCCCGGGCGAGACCGCGTCATACCAGCACGGCGACCTGTTCGACATCGCGTGGGACGACTTCGACGACAACGACCAGATCGTGCTGACCAACCTCGTCGCGATCGACGACTCGCCGCGGTTCTCGGCGCGGGAGGCCGCGGCGCTCATCGCGGGCCTCCAGTACCTCTCGGCGCTGCCGGAGAATGCCGACCGCGCCGCGATCGCGTCACTCATGTCCAAGCTGGGGCGGGGCGCATCCGCCGTGCCGAGCGCGGTGGCGGTCGAGGCGACCGAGACCGACGAGACCGTCGCGGTGATCCGTCGATCGGTCGAGCAGGGGTTCGCGGTCGAGTTCGACTACCTGACCTCGCGCGGCGATCGCGAGCGTCGCACGGTCGACGCCCTGCGCGTCGAGTCCGTCGACGCGGACTGGTACCTGCGCGGATGGTGCCACACGCGTGAGGCGGTGCGCACGTTCCGTCTCGACCGCATCTCCGACCTCGAGATCACGACGCTCCCGATCACGCACGGCGTCGGCGATGTCACCCTGCCGGAGACCCTGTTCGAGGGCAGCGACGACGACCAGCTCGTCACGATCGATGTCACGCCGGCCGCGGCGGTGCTGATCGCCGACTACATCCCGGACGGCGCCGAGCGCACCGAGCACGACGGGCGGGTGCGCACGACCGTGCGCGTCTCGCACTTCCACGGTCTCAAGCGGCTCATCGGCAGCCTGCCGGGCGTCGCGACCGTGGTCGATCCACCGGAGGCGCGCGCGGTGGTTGCGGACTGGGCTTCGAGCGCGGCGGCGCGCTACCGCGAATGACCCCGGCCGACGTCATCCCGTGGTGGGGTTGGATCGCCATCTGGGGCGGCCTCGTGCTCGCGCTCGTGGCGACGCTCGCACTCTTCGCCTGGTGGCTCTTCCGCAAGAGCATGGTCGTGCTCGATGACCTCGACGATCTGGTCGACATCACCGCGAAGCTCGACGACGCCGACGACACTCCACCCCGGCGCGCGCGTCCGGCGGTGCTCCTCGAGCTGCGTGAGGTTCGGGCGGCACGCGCCGCGAGGGTCGCACGTCGAGACGCGCGCCGCTCCGTTCGATACGACCGCAGGATGGCGCGAGCCAAGCGCATCACGTCGGTCGATGCATCCACGATCCGCTGGCCGCACGACTGGTACCCGGACGTCGCCGGCATCCGGGCTCGGGATAGACTGACCGCAGTTCGTCACCCGAACCAGAGGATGTTGCATGCTCGGCAATCTCAACGGATGGCACCTCGTCATCCTGATCGCAGTCGTCCTGCTCCTGTTCGGTGCACCGAAGCTTCCTGGACTCGCGCGCAGCATCGGCCAGTCGATGCGCATCTTCCGCAGCGAGGTCAAGCACGATGAAGGACGAGAACGGCGACCCGCGTCGTGGATGACGCGGCTCCCGACGAGCCCACTCCGCCACGACGAGAAGTAGCACCCGATGGCCGCCCCATCCGGCCGGTGGCGCAACAAGAGCGACGAGCGGATGTCGCTCGGGGAGCACCTCCGGAACTCCGCAAGCGCCTGTTCATCTCCGCGATCGCGATCCTCGTCACGGCGGTCGGCGGATTCTTCATCGCGCCGTTCGTGATCGAGCAGTTGCGCATCCCGATCGAGGAGATCGCCGAGGCACGCAACGCCGAACTCGTCTACACGACCGTCACGGGCGCGTTCGACCTGCGACTCCAGATCGCGGTCACGATCGCGATCGTCGCGGCGAGCCCGATCTGGCTGTACCAGATCTTCGCGTTCCTCGTGCCCGGGCTCACGAAGAAGGAGAAGAAGTACACCTTCGGATTCTTCTTCTCGGCGGTGCCGCTGTTCTTCGCCGGCGCGGCGAGCGGGTGGCTCGTGTTCCCGCACATGGTCATCCTGCTGTCGTCGTTCGCCGAGCGACGATACGGCGACGTTCCTCGACGCGAAGCCGTACTACGACTTCGTGATCAAGCTCGTGCTCGCGGTCGGCATCGCGTTCGTGCTGCCGGTGTTCCTCGTGCTGCTGAACTTCGTCGGGGTGCTGTCGGCGAAGACCATCCTCAAGAGCTGGCGCATCGCCATCCTCGTCATCTGCATCTTCACCGCGATCGCGACCCCGGCGGCCGACGTCGTCTCGATGTTCCTGCTCGCGATCCCGATGGTCCTGCTGTACTTCGTCGCGGTCGGCATTGCGACGATCCACGACCGGCGTGCGGCCAAGCGCGCCGCGGAGTTCGAGGCATCCATCCCCGCGTAGGCTTTCGAGGGTGACCGATCCCTCGCCGGCCGAACGGTTCGCCGCGGCGAAGAAGCGCAGGGACACCCCGCTGCTGCAGGCCTTCCGCGAGCGGCAGCGCTTCGACCTCGACCCGTTCCAGTTCGCCGCGTGCGACGTGCTCGAGCAGGGCAAGAGCGTGCTCGTCGCGGCACCGACCGGTGCCGGCAAGACGGTCGTCGCCGAGTTCGCGATCTACATGGCGATGCAGACCGGCCGCGACAAGGTGTTCTACACGACGCCGATGAAGGCGCTGAGCAACCAGAAGTTCAACGAGCTCGTCGCCGAGTACGGGCCCGAGTCGGTCGGGCTGCTCACCGGCGACACCAACGTGAACTCGCAGGCGCGGATCGTCGTCATGACGACCGAGGTGCTGCGCAACATGCTGTACGCGGACTCCGACCTGCTGCGCAACCTCGCGTTCGTGATCATGGACGAGGTGCACTACCTCGCCGATCGCTTCCGCGGTGCCGTGTGGGAGGAGGTCATCATCCACCTTCCCCAGTCGGTGCGCATGGTCTCCCTCTCGGCCACGGTGTCGAACGCCGAGGAGTTCGGCGACTGGCTGCAGGCCGTGCGCGGCGACACCGAGGTGATCGTGTCGGAGGAGCGCCCGGTGCCGCTCGACCAGCACATCCTGATGCGCACGAAGCTCGTCGACCTCTTCGACTCGTCGGGCCTCGACCGCCGCCAACCGGGTCAACCCCGAACTCGTCGAACTGGCGAGGATGGGCGGCCGCTCGGTGGGACAGCGCTCATCGGAACCCGCCAGCACCGCGACGTCGGTCGCTACCACTCGCGTGGCGGCCGCCCCGACGCGGTGCGGATGGACCGCCCGGACGTCGTGCGCCTGCTCGAGAGCAAGAACCTGCTGCCCGCGATCTTCTTCATCTTCAGCCGGGTCGGCTGCGAGTCGGCGGTCACCGCGGTGCTGCGCGCCGGCGTGCGCCTCACGACGACGCAGGAGCGCGACGAGATCCGCGCGATCGTCGAGGAGCGCTGCCGCACCCTGCTCGACGAGGACCTCGCCGTGCTCGGCTACTGGGAGTGGCTGTCCGGCCTCGAGCGCGGTGTCGCCTCGCACCACGCCGGGCTGCTGCCCGCCTTCAAGGAGGTGGTCGAGGAGCTCTTCCAGAAGAAGCTCGTCAAGGCCGTGTTCGCGACCGAGACGCTCGCGCTCGGCATCAACATGCCGGCCCGCACGGTCGTGCTCGAGAAGCTCGAGAAGTTCAACGGCGAGGCCCGGGTGCCGATCACGCCGGGGGAGTACACCCAGCTCACGGGGCGCGCCGGACGTCGCGGCATCGATGTCGAGGGGCACAGCGTCATCCAGTGGGTCGACGGTCTCGACCCGCAGGCGGTCGCATCCCTCGCATCCAGGCGCACGTACCCGCTCAACTCGAGCTTCAAGCCGACCTACAACATGGCCGTGAACCTCATCGAGCAGTTCGGGCGGGAGCGCACGCGCGAGATCCTCGAGTCGAGCTTCGCGCAGTTCCAGGCCGACCGCGCGGTCGTCGATCTCGCTCGCAAGGTGCGGTCGCAGGAGGAGTCGCTCAAGGGCTACGAGGAGTCGATGACGTGCCATCTCGGCGACTTCCGTGAGTACGCGAACATGCGCCGCGAGCTGAGCGACCTCGAGCGCAAGGGTGCAACCCGCGGCGATCAGGCCAGCCGGTCCGAACGCGACAAGCGACAGCGCCAGCTGACCGACCTCCGACGGCGGATGAAGCAGCACCCCTGCCACGCGTGCCCCGAGCGTGAATCGCACGCGCGATGGGCCGAGCGCTGGTGGCGCCTCAAGCGCGAGACCGACCAGCTCACGGCGCAGATCCGCAGCCGCACGGGCGCAGTCGCAAAGATCTTCGACCGGGTGAGCGAAGTGCTCGTGCGGCTCGGCTACCTCGTGCCGGTCGGCGGAGGCTCTGGCAAGACCGGCGAACTCAAGCTCGAAGCTCCAGGCAGGATGCTGCGGCGCATCTACGGCGAGCGAGACCTGCTCGTCGCCGAGTCACTGCGCCGCGGGTTCTGGGATGACCTGGACGCCCCGTCGCTCGCCGCCATGGCCACGACGCTCGTCTACGAGCCCCGCCGCGACGAGGGCGTCGTCGACGAGCGCAACCTGCCGCGCGGACGGTTCCGCGAGGCGTTCGCGCGCACCACCGACCTGTGGAGCGAACTCGACGACCTCGAACTGGAGCACAAGCTGCCCGGCAGCCAGCCGCTCGCGACCGGACTCGCGATCGCGATGCACCGCTGGGCGAGCGGGGGGGCGCTCGACCACGTGCTGCGTGACGCGGAGCTCGCCGCTGGCGACTTCGTGCGCTGGACGAAGCAGACGATCGACCTGCTCGACCAGTTGTCGGTGGTCGCCGACGGCGACGTCGGACGCACGCGCTCGGCACGCCCTGGACGCGGTGCGGCGCGGCATCGTTGCCTACAGTTCCGTCGCCTAAGATCGTCCTTCGTGACCCCGCGCCCGGCTGACTTCCTCGGCGAGCCCGACGGTCACACCTGAGCCGCTCGTGCCCCTGTGGGCGGCGATCCTGCTCGCCGCGGCATCCGGTCCGGTCATGGATGCCGGGTTCCCCGACAAGGGAATCTGGCCGTTCACGTTCGTCGGCATCGCCCTCGCGCTCATTCCGCTCATCGGGCGCCGAATCGGCACGGCCGCGCTCGTGGGGTTCATCGCCGGCGCCTCGTTCTACTTCACCCACATCCTGTGGGCTTCGACGTTCCTCGGCCCGCTGCCGATGTCGGCCCTCGCCGTGCTCCAGTCGCTGTTCGTGGCGCTCGGTGCCGTCGCGATCACCCTCGCCTACCGGTGGATGCCGCGAGCCTTCCCCACGCCCGCAGGCGGCCTCTGGCTGCTCCCGATCGTCGTCGCAGGCCTTTGGACCGCCCGCGAAGCATGGTCGGCCGTATGGCCCTACGGAGGCTTCTCGTGGGGTCGTGTTGCGATGTCGCAGGCCGACAGCCCGGTCTCGAGCCTGTTCGGCTGGCTCGGCATCTCGGGCGTGAGCTTCGTCATGGTGCTGTTCGTCGCGGCAACGATCGAGCTCGCGCGAGCGGTGCGCCCCGGCATCCGGCTCTCCGCGGTGTTGCCGGGTGCCCTCGTGCTTGCGGTGCTCGTCGGCACGCCTGCGTTCGCCGCGCAGACCGACGGCACCGTCCGGGTCGCGGCCGTGCAGGGCAACGGCAAGGCGGGATACTTCCAGGGCGCAAGCCGCGACGAACTACTCCAGGCTCAGTTCGATGCGACCGCGCCGCTCTTCGGCCAGCAGGCCGACATCCTGCTCTGGCCCGAGAGCGAGTGTCACTCCGCTGACCGATCCGTTCACCGCCAGGTCTTCGACGCGGTTGCCAACGAGCTCGACGCTGCGCTCATCACCGGCACCGTGACCGAGCGTGACGGCAAGACCTACAACACCTCGATGCTGTGGGTACCTGGGGAGGGTGCGGTCGACCTCTACGACAAGAAGCATCCCGTGCCGTTCGGCGAGTACGTGCCCGACCGCGCGTTCTGGGAACCGTTCGCCCCCGACCTCATCGGCCTCATCCAGCGCGAGTACACCCCGGGCACCACCGACATGGTGATGGATGTCGCGCTCCGCGACGGCGGCACCGTGCGCGTCGGCGTCAACATCTGCTTCGACATCGTCGACGACCAGATCCTCACCGAGTCGGTGGAGCAGGGCGCGCAGGTGATCTTCGCCCAGTCCAACAACGCCGACTTCGGCACCACCGACGAGAGCGTGCAGCAGCTCGCGATCGCGCAGATCCGCGCAATGGAGCTCGGACGCAGCGTCGTCAACGTCTCGACGGTGGGCATCACTGCCGTCATCGCCCCCGACGGCACGATCACCGAGCGGCTGCCGTGGTACACGGCGGGCAGCATCCTCAGCGATGTTCCGCTGTCCACCGTCACGACTCCAGCCGTGCTCGTCGGTCGCCAGTTCGAGTGGCTCGTCTCGCTGATCGGACTTGCAGGCCTCGTCATCGGGTGGCTCTTCGGGCGCTCCAAAACCGTACGGCGGCCGCGTGCCTGAGCCCGAGCGCACCCTCGTCATCGTTCCCACCTACAACGAGATCAACAACCTCGAAACCATCGTCCGCCGGATCCGCGCTGCGGTGCCCGCCGCCGACGTGCTCGTGGTGGATGACGCGAGCCCCGACGGCACTGGTGCGCTGGCCGACCGGCTCGCCTCGACCGACACCGCCATCCGCGTGCTGCACCGGGAGAGCAAGGACGGCCTCGGTCGCGCATACCTCGCCGGATTCGCGCACGCCCTCGCCCATGACTACGACTACATCGTCGAGATCGACGCGGACGGCTCGCACGATCCGGCGGAGCTGCCGCGGATGCTCGAACTCGCCCGCAACGCCGACCTCGTGATCGGCTCGCGCTGGGTCGACGGTGGAGCGGTGCGCAACTGGCCGTGGCTGCGCCAGGCGATCTCGCGCACGGCCAACGCGTACTCGCGTGCGATGCTTCGCTCCCGCATCCGCGACATCACCGCCGGGTACCGGGTCTTCAGCGCCGACGCGTTGCGGTCATTGCAGCTCACCGCAGTGTCGAGTCAGGGCTACTGCTTCCAGATCGAGCTCGCGTGGCGGCTCGAGCGCGCCGGACAGGTCATCGTCGAGCATCCCATCACGTTCGTCGAACGCGAGAACGGTCACTCGAAGATGCACTTGGGTGTCGTGCTTGAAGCGCTGCTCAGGGTGACGGTGTGGGGGATGACCGGCACCCCAAGCAGCAAACCTGCGAAGGTCTAGCGAAAGCTACGCGCCACTGTGCCCATGATCGGCGCTACGCGCCACTGTGCCCATGATCGGCGCTACGCGCCGATACGCTGCTGGCCCTTGCGAGCGCGGAGCACGTCGAGGCGCTCCTGCAGCAGTTCCTCGAGTTCTGCGCGCGTGCGGCGCTCGAGCAGCATGTCCCAGTGCGAACGCGGGATCTTGCCCTCGGCGACGTCGCGCACGATCGGCTCCCCGGCCTCGGTGAGCAGAATGCCCTCCTGGCCGGTCTTGGGCGACTCCCAGACCTCGGGAATCTCCGCGTCAGCAGAGAACACGACGTCAAACGTCGTGCCGTTCTCTGCGCGGTACGTCTTCTTCAATCGCGGGGAAAACTCGACACCCTCTTCGCTCTGTAGGCTCTGGGTTCCAAGTCGCATCCCGCGCAAACTCCGGTCAGCCATTGTGTGGCTCCCTCCATGCTCGGTTCATACAAGGTATAGACCCATTAGCTGGGCAAAACCTTCCAGCGGGCCGGGCCTGTGCCAAGGTTCACAGCGAATGCACGGTTAGGCGGAGTGCTGCCGCACGACTTCAAGGGCCAGGTCGGCGCGATCGGTGACGATGCCGTCCACTCCGAGCTGGAGCAACTCGGCCATTCGCGCGGGGTTGTTCACGGTCCAGACGTGCATCTCGACACCCGCTGCGTGGAGCGATCGCAGCATCCTCGCCGTCGTGACCTTCAGCCCGAGCGCCTTCTCCGGAACCTGCACGGCCACCAGACCGCGCAGGGATCCACGGAACGCGGGGGAGAAACCCACCTTGCCGGCGAGGAGCGCGAGCACGAACCTCCGGGCGGAGGCCGAGGAGGCCACCCCCGGAAGGCCGCGGAGTGCGAGCGCACGACGACGCTCGTCGAAGGATGAGACGAGCACGCGATCGTGCGCGCCCGCCTTCGTGATGGCGGCGATCGTGCCCGGCACGGCATCCCGCGACTTCACATCGATGTTGAACTTGGTCTCGGGGAACGCGTCGAGCGCCTCGGCGAGCGAAGGGAAACCCTGGCCGTGCCCGAGGTCGACCTTGCGCAGCTCGGGCATCGTGAGTTGCGAGACGCGCACCTTGCGGCTGGCCACGCGCTCGAGCGTGGGGTCATGCGAGATGACGGCGACGCCGTCATGACTGCCGTGCACGTCGGTCTCGATGTACTGCACGCCGATCGCGACCGCGCGAGCGAACGCGAGCAGTGTGTTCTCGGGGGCATCGATCGCCAGCCCCCGGTGTGCGAACACCCGGGGGACCGGCGAATCGAGATACGACATCGACCGCTGTGCCTTCGAACTACTTGGCAGGCGGCGTGTCCTTGCCGTTGGCGAAGAAGCCCGCGGTGATGCCCTTGAGCGCTTCGGTGAGTTCGGACGGGATGATCCAGAGCTTGTTCGCGTCACCGTCGGCGAGCTTCGGCAGGGTCTGCAGGTACTGGTACGCGAGCAGCTTGCTGTCAGGATCTCCGGCGTGGATGGCGCCGAAGACCGTCGTGATGGCTTCTGCTTCACCCTGGGCACGCAGCACCTGGGCCTTCGCGTCACCCTCGGCCTCGAGGATCGCGGCCTGCCGCGCGCCTTCCGCCGTGAGAATCGCCGACTGCTTCGTACCTTCGGCCGTCAGGATCAGCGCGCGACGGTCTCGCTCGGCGCGCATCTGCTTCTCCATCGAGTCCTGGATCGAGAGTGGCGGGTCGATCGCCTTGAGCTCAACGCGACTCACGCGGATGCCCCACTTGCCGGTCGCCTCATCGAGCACGACACGCAGCTGGCCGTTGATGTTGTCGCGCGAGGTCAGCGCCTCTTCGAGGTTGAGGCCACCGACGACGTTACGCAGGGTGGTGGTGGTGAGCTGCTCGACCGCGCCGAGGTAGTTCGCGATCTCGTAGGTCGCGGCCCGGGCATCCGTCACCTGGAAGTAGACGACGGTGTCGATCGAGACCACGAGGTTGTCCTCGGTGATCACGGGCTGCGGTGGGAACGACACGACCTGCTCGCGCATGTCGATGAGCGGTCGCACGCGGTCGATGAACGGGACGAGCAGGTTGAGACCCGGCAAGAGCGTCTTGTGGTACTTGCCGAGTCGCTCGACGACTCCGGCCGTGGCCTGCGGGATGATCCGGATCGACCGGAACAGCACCACCAGCACGAAGATCGCGATGATCGCGACCAGGATGATCAGGATGATCTGCACGAAGAGTGCACCTCCGTTGTTCATTCTGCGGTCCTCTCAACAGGCACGACCACGGCGGTCGCTCCTTCGATGGCGGTGACGGTGACCTTCTCACCCTCGACGAGGATGCGGTCGCCGGTCTGGTTCGACAGCCGCGCGGTCCACGTGTCGCCGTTGCTCAGCTTGACGTGGCTCGCGTTGCCGGAGAAATCGTTGGTGACGACGCCCGCCATGCCGAGCAGGGCATCCACATTGGATCGCGCCGGATCGCCGCCGCGGCCGAGCGCGCGCAGCAGCGGGGGTCGCACCGCGAACAGCAGCAGGAGTGCAGAGCACGAGGGCGACGATGAACTGGCCCCACCAGGGCAGTCCGAAGAGGCCGGAGACGAGGCCGCCGAGGCTTCCACCTGCGAGCATGAGAAATGTGAACTCGAGCGTGGAGATCTCGATGATCGCGAACACCAGGATCAGAACGATCCAGAAGATCCATGCATAGTCCGTCAGGAACTCCATGACATCGGCACCTCTCGTGTGTCGGTTCACTCCGAAACTAGCACCTGCGCTGCCCACGCGACCAACGGCAAGTGGATAGGGTCGGATGTTGTGACTACACCTCTTGCAGCTGGTTCCCTGAACGGCAAGCGCGCCCTTGTGACGGGATCGTCCCGAGGCATCGGAGCGGACACCGCGAAGTACCTCGCGGCCGCCGGGGCAAACGTGGCGATCAACTACCGCAACAAGGAAGCCCGTGCGCTCAAACTCGTCGCCGAGCTCGAAGCGGCGGGCGGCAGCGCGATCGCGATTGGCGCGGATCTGACTGATCCCGAGTCGGTCGCCGGGCTCGTCGAGCGGGTGGCGAGCGACTTCGGTGCTCTCGACATCCTCGTGCTCAACGCCTCGGGCGGCATGGAGTCTGGCATGGCAGAGGACTACGCCATGAAGCTCAATCGCGATGCCCAGGTCGACTTCTTGACGGCGATGATTCCATTGCTCGCTCCCGGTGCCCGCATCGTGTTCGTCACGAGCCATCAGGCGCACTTCATCAAGACGGTCGAGACGATGCCCGAATACCTGCCGGTCGCGCTGAGCAAGCGAGCCGGCGAGGACGCGCTGCGCGACCTGATCCCAGAACTCGAGGATGCCGGCTTCGGTTTCGTCGTCGTCTCGGGCGACATGATCGAGGGCACCATCACAGCGACCCTGCTCGAGCGAGCGAACCCTGGAGCGATCGCCACCCGCAAGGAGCAGGCCGGCCGGCTGTACAACGTCGGCGAGTTCGCCGCCGAGGTTGCGCTTGCGGCCGTCGAACCGGTGCCCGACGGCAACACCCGGTATGTCGGCGACGTGACCGACTTCCTCAACGCCTGACGGCAGCGCCATGCGTCCCACTCGATATCGAGCTGCTGCACTCCGTTTCGCGGCCGACCGTGCAGCCGGGGGCAGCGCGCGCGGTGGTGAGCGTGTCGCATCCATCGCTCGCAGCCGACGCCACGGTCGGCCAGCTGTGGAACGTGCCGCTCGACGGCGGCGAACCGAAGCGCATCACCCGGGGAGTTCGCGACAGCGCTCCCCAGTTCAGCCCGGATGGCACGGCGCTCGCCTTCATCCGCAGCGCACCGAAGCAGCCCGGGCAGCTGTTCGCCATGCCGTCGGATGGCGGCGAGCCGACCCAGCTCACCGACGTGAAGCTCGGCGTCGACGAATTCACCTGGTCGCACGATGGCGCGTCGATCGCGTTCGCGGCCTCCGTGCCCGAGCAGGGTCGATATGGCACGGTGGAGGACATCGGAACGTCCGCGGAGCCCGCACGACGGGTCACCGTGATGCCCTACAAGCACAACGGGCGCGGCTACACGCACGATCAGCGAAGTCACATCTTCGTGGTCGCGGTGCCGGCACTCGACGCTGAGCCGAACTATCCAGTGGTAGCCGGAGCCGACGGCGAGAAGCCTGAAACCGTTGCGGTACCGACAGCGACCCAGCTCACCGATGGTAATGCTGATGATCGCTCACCTCGCTTTCTCGCTGCTGACGACCGGATTGCGTTCGTCTCCGATGAGCGCGATGGCGTCGCAGATCTGCAATCGCAGGTCTGGGCCGTGCAGGTCAGCGGGGGAGAGCCGGAGCAGTTGACCAAGCGGGAGTGGTCGCTCGCGGTCGAGACGTTCGAGGTGGATGCCGACGGCCAGCTCGTGCTGTCCGCAGCGGACGTGGGGGAGGGCGGGCTCGACTTCGTGGCGCGCAACTCGGGGCTCGTGCGCGCAGCGGGGGAGGGCGGCATCCACTGGCTCACTGACCCCGCGACCGTCGACCTCACCGAATCCGCCATCGAGCTGGGCGCCGACGGCGCGCTGGCCGTCAACCGGATGCTCGGCACCTCGCGACTCGTCGGAGTCTCGTGGGATGGACTTCTGGCGCCGCTGACCGATCCTGAGATCGAAGTCACCGGATTCGCCGCGGCTGGCGACGACGTGGTCGTGACGTTCCAGAGCGCGACGTCATTCGGCGACGTCGGCCTGCTGCACGACGGTGCGTTCACGGTGCTCACCGACTTCTCGAGCGCAGTCCGCGAGAGCGGCGTCGTGCTGCCGTCGGCGTTCGAGGCGACCGGGCGCGACGGCTATCCGATCCACGGCTGGGTTGCAAAGCCCACCGGCGACGGCCCCCATCCGACGCTGCTCATGATCCACGGCGGCCCCTACACGCAGTATTCAATCCACCTCTTCGACGAGACGCAGGTGTACGTGGATGCCGGCTACGCGGTCGTCTACTGCAATCCGCGGGGGAGTGCGGGCCACGGCTACGATCACGGCGCCTCGATTCGCGAGCAGATGGGCACCCTCGATCTCCACGACGTGCTCGACTTCCTCGATGGAGCGCTCGTCGAGCACCCTGAGCTCGACGGCTCGCGGCTCGGCATCCTGGGCGGGTCGTACGGGGGATACCTCACCGCGTGGACCATCGCGCACGACCATCGCTTCAAGGCGGCGATCGTTGAGCGCGGATTCCTGGATCCCGACGCGTTCATCGGATCGAGCGACATCGGCTGGTTCTTCCCCCAGGTGTACAACGGGAGCACGGGGGAGTTGCGACGCACGCAGAGCCCGCAGGCGGTCGCGCACCAGGTGACGACGCCCACACTCGTGATCCACTCCGAAGAGGACCTGCGCTGCCCGCTCGGCCAGGCTGAGACGTACTGGGCGACGCTCAAACTGCAGGGGCTGGACGCCGAGATGCTCATCTTCCCCGGAGAGAACCACGAGCTCAGCCGCTCCGGGCGGCCACGGCACCGCGTGCAGCGCTTCGACGCGATCGTCGAGTGGTTCGGGAGGCACCTGTGAGCGGGTCGAGCAGAGGAGCGGGCGTGCACCGCCTCACGAGCCGGGTGCTGCTGTTCGACCGCGACAGCCGCATCCTGCTGTTCCTGACGACGGCTCCCGACACAAGCAAGGTTGCACGCTGGATCACACCCGGCGGCGGCGTGGACCCAGGGGAGTCGCAGCTGGATGCCGCCCTGCGCGAGCTCCACGAGGAAACCGGCCTCAGCCTCGACACGGTCGAGGGGCCGGTCTGGACGCATGACTTCGACGTGGCCTGGGATGACGCGGATCACGACACCGGCCACGCCGAGTTCTTCACCGCGACCGTCGACGCCTTCGAGCCGTCCGACGCCGAGTGGACCGACGAGGAGCGCGTCGACGTGCTGGCCCACAGGTGGTGGACGCTCAGCGAGCTCATCGGGACGGATGAAGCGTACGAACCGGCCGAACTCATCCAGCTGGTTCGTCGCCAGTTGCCATCCTGCTGAACGATCCCGCCAACAAGGAGTCCCATGGACCTGCCCGACTACACCATCGAGGAACTTGAAACACAAGAATCGCTCACGTTTCCGACGATGACGAATGATGAGGCTGTCGAGCTCGGCCTGATCGCGGTCGACGTGATCCGCGAGGCGGACCTGAACCTGTGCGTCGAGATCGTGCTCGGCGGCGACACGGTGTTCCTGGCGAAGCTCAAGAGCACCGACGCGAGCAACAACCCCTGGCTGCGCCGCAAAGCTGCCAGCGTTATGCACTTCGAACACAGCTCATTGCTGCTCAGGAAGCAACTCGAACGCGACAGTCAGATGCTGGATGACCTGTCCGACGACCACGAAGCCCTGGCAGCCTCCGGCGGGTCGGTGCCGATCCGCGTCGGCAGCGAGATCGTGGGCACCATCACGATGTCCGGTGAGCCGGACCACGTGGATCACGCGGCGGCGATTGAGGCAATCAACCGGTACTTGGCGCGCTGAGCGCCGTCAGGATCGTTCCTGACGGCTCGGTTCGAGCACCTGCCGACGCCGAAAGGGCGGAAGTTCGCCTAACAGACGTCGTTTGGCTGGTTTCGCGCCCATTCGGCGCTCTGGGTGAACTCCGATAATGCACATTATGTCAATCCGAAACTCCTCTATTTGCAAAAGGTGCAATCAGAGTAAAAGCGGCCAACACATTGCCCCCTCCCCGATTGTCCGTCTGACCAGGAGTCTCCCGGACACCGTGCCATCCGATCAACGCTGTGCAGTGCAACTGCTGCGCACCGGCGAGCCGACTCGTCTGGGTCGATGTGCGATATCTCGACGCCCCACATCGGCATTTAATCTGCTTGCCGGCGACCCCGCCGCCGCTCTCCCCGCAACGTTTAGTCGAAGACGGGCCGCATGGAGCAGTCCGGCCCATGCGGCCCTTGGGGTGAAACGGACAGCCGTCTTCACCAGTAGCGGGTTGCTCGAATTGCAGAATCTCTACCCGTGTGAACCGTGACTGGCGTGGAGCCCGTAGTCCGATGGGTCAGTGCTCTGGCCGGGGTTCACGACGATGAACTGACCCATCATTCCTTGGTCTTCATGTCTGAGCATGTGGCAGTGATACATGTACGGGTCCACGTCGCTGGCGTAGTCGGTGAACTGCATGATGAGTCGGACCGGTTCACCGAGCGGCAACCACACGGTGTCCTTCCATCCTTGGAGCTCGGGCGGGGGTTCTCGCCCGCCGATGTCGAGGATCTGGAACTGGACGTCGTGAACGTGGAAGTTGTGCGTCTGGCCGTCGATGTTGGTGACTTTCCATATCTCGGTGTCGCCGAGGGTAACTACCTCGTCGATCCGAGCCATGTCCATCATCTGGTTGTTGATCGAGTAGCCGGACAGCTCGAGGTCTCGGGTTCGCGTGGCGGCGGACTCATCCAGGCGGGGCACCTCGACCAGTTCGGCCGGAACCTCGGTAGTGCCGTCGAGCTGGTCTGCTACGCGGAACTGCATTACGTCGAGGTGGTCTTCGCCGCCGGCCAGACGGTCGCCGCCGACGCTGGGGCCGCTTTGGAGCAGGACCTGCTCACCAGGGGTGAAGGCGACGATGATCTCGGCTCGTTCGCCGGGAGAGAGCTGCATGTTGGTCAGCTCGACCGGTGCTTGGAGTAGCCCGCCGTCGGTGCCGATGAGCGAAAAGACTCGGTTGTCATCGAACGCGAAGTTGTAGGGGCGGGTGTTCGAGCCGTTCAGGATGCGCAGCCGCACGGTATGGGTGGTGACCTCGAAGTAGGGGCCGGGGGTGCCGTTGACGAGGACGGTGTCGCCGATGATCCCGGTGGACTGCATGAACGAGGTTGAGCTGTCGAGGGTGCCGTCGTCGTGGAACTTGCGGTCCTGGACGATCAGCGGGATGTCGTCCACGCCGTAGTCGCGTGGAATGTCAAGTGCCGCTTCGTCGGCGTCGTCGACGATGAACATGCCCGCGAGGCCTTGGTAGACGTGCTTGGCGGTCCCGCCGTGCGGGTGGGGGTGATACCAGAGGGTCGCGGCGGGCTGGTCGATGCGCCACTCCGGCGTCCAGGTCTGGCCGGGCGCAACCATCTGGTGCGGCCCGCCGTCCATCACAGCGGGCAGGTGCATCCCGTGCCAATGCAGCGTGCTCGGCTCGTCCAGCTCGTTCGTCACCCGAACCTGGACGAGTTCGCCCTGCTCGGCGCGGATCGTGGGTGCGAGGTGAGGGCCGTTGATACCCCACGTCGGTGTCAGGGCATCCTGCCCGAGGTCGCTCTCGCCGCGCTCCAACGTGAGGTCGAAAGTGCGCACGCCGTTCTCGACATGCGACTCGGCCAGTGGCGGAATCTCCACCTCTCTATCGAAGTTCACCTCGCCGACCGTGTTGATGCTGGCGGTGAAATAGGACAGAGCGAACCATCCGATGACGCCGATGACGGTGACGAGGCAGGCCGTGACGACGATCGCAATCCACATGAGCACACGACGGAGCGGCGAACGAGTACGCCTGTTGAGTGCCGCCTACGCCAACTTGGGGCACAGCTGCGCTGGGCGGGCTGGATGGCGTGATCACCTCAGACACTCGGCGCACTCGGGTCGGCGGTCGATGGAGGTGCGGTCCGGTCGGGGACGCGGTAGCCGTACTGGTATCCGTACTGCTCGGCGGTGGCCTTGCCGCCCATCCGCAGGAACATCCCCAGAGTGATGTCGCGGAACAGGTTGCCTGCGGTTGAGGAGACTTTGCGCGCTCCGATCTGCCGTCCGAAGCGAACGATCCCCTCTGCCCTGTCTTTCCTGTCGGCGGTGAAGCCCTCGAAGACCGTGCCGGGGTCGGTTTCCCGTTGCATCCAGTGGGCGAGCACCGCAGCATCCTCAATGGCGAGACTTGCGCCCTGCCCCGTGGACGGGCTGACTGCGTGCGCGGCGTCACCGACGAGGCAGATGCGGTCGGTGTGCCAAGTGTCAAGTGCGGGCATGTCGTAGAGCGGCCATGCACCCAGGGAGTGCCGAGCGGCTTGGAGGATCGCGCGGATCGGGGCGGGGTCGTTCTCGTGGAGGCGGCGGATGTTCGCCATCCAGGCGTCCTGGTCGAGGTCGTCAAGCTCGTTCCTGGCCGGCTCATCGCGGCGGGGCAGGTTGGTGAACCAGTAGGCGACCTTGTCCTTGACGGTGTAGCCGAAGAACGCTCGGTGTCCGAAGTACATCTGCTGGCCGGCGGTATCGGGTAGGTCGACCTCAGTCCAGCTGCCGCAGTCCACGATCCCGTTGTAGGACGGCTTGGGCGCGTTTGGCCACGTCAGCTTGCGGACGGTCGACCAGATGCCGTCTGCCCCGATCACCGCGTCAGCGGTCAGCGTGCGGCCGTCCGCGAAGACCGCCTCGACGCCGTTGGGCTGGGGGCGTAGTTCGACGAGGCGGGCATCGAACAGGAAGTCCGCTCCCTCGGCTTGGGCTCGCTCGGCGAGTTCGGCGTGCAGCCGAGCCCGCCGCAGCACCACGCCGCGCGCACCGAAGTGTTCGAGGTCGTCGCTCCCGTCGAGTTCGGCGATCTGGCGTCCGCGGGCGTTGTAGAAGTCCATTCCGGATGCCTCGAACCCGCCCGCCGCGGATGGCACGTTCCCGAGGCCGATCGCGCGCAGGGCGTTGATGCCGTTCGGCGCGAGGTAGAGGAACGCGCCGCCGGTGTCGCGGTGACTCCCGCGTGCTTCCGCGACGACCGCGGCGTGTCCGTTTCGTCGCAGCGCGAAGGCGAGCGTGGAGCCCGCGATGCCGCCGCCGATGATCAGAGTCTTCATAGTTCCCTCGCGTAGCCCGCTGACCGGGATCAGCTGTTCTTCCGGTCGCGGGTGGGGTCGTCCACGGTCGTGTTTCCACCCGTGCGGTGTGCGTTCTTGGCGTCCTCGATGAACTCGCGGGTGGCCATCGCGGCGAGAATCGCGACTCCCCCGCGCTTGACGCGCACCTCGCTGCCCGTGCTGGAGCCGACAAGGACGATGCGACGCGCGCCCGCGCCGCCGGCCATGTCCTTGACCCGGCCTCCTCCCGTCCAGGCGATCTCCGACTGGTCGATCTCGTCGTCGTCGACGAGCAGTTCCAAGGTGGCCTTGTTGAGGTCGATGCTCACGGTGATGTTCCCAGCCTGAATCTCCGGCGAGCGCAGGTCGAGTACCACGGTGGAGCGGCGCGCGCGGATCGCGAAGTCGCGCTTGGTGGTCCAGCGGCCGAGCTTCTTGACCACCTCGTGATCGGCGAAGATGTCGGTTTCGTTCGTGGCGCTTGTCATGATGGGGTTCCTCTCAGCCCTCGCCCTGTCAGAGCAGGGAAACGAAATAGATCGTTCGTACGAACGAACGACCGATCACGCTAGCATGGCTCCGTGAATCAGAGCAAGCTCGAGCAACCCGCCAGCCGTGAAGAGGTGCTGGCCGCTATGGCCGACTCAGGTCGTGAGTTGAGCACGGCGGTGATCCTGTTCCACACGAACCTGTCCCACCGGGTTGGCCTCGGCCCTTCGGAGGAGAAGGTTCTCGAACTGGTCCACCGTCATCGGCACGCCACCGTCAGTGAGCTTGCCGAGCACGCCGGGATGCCCAAGAACTCCCTCAGTGACACGCTCGACCGCCTGGAGGAGAAGGGGTTCATCGAACGGCAACCCCACCCCAGCGACGGGCGCAAAGTCTCGGTGATAGGCACCGCCGCTGGCACCGAACTCATCGGCGCACTCTTCGACGGACTCATGTCCCGGCTCGGCGAATTGAACGCCGACTACACCACCGAGGAACTGGCCATCATCGCGGACTATCAGCGACGAGCCGCCGAAATCCAGACCGCCGAATCACGCGCGCTCGCAGACGAGGCGACGTCACAGCGACCGCGACCATAAGCATATTTCATCGGGTCAGGCTTGAGCGGACACCCGGCGATCCTCTACGCCTGGCTAAGGCGTCGCGCTCCCGCGCCTCGATGACTCGGGCGATGAGATAGGAAATCGACCACAGGGCAACGTCCACCCCGAGAAACGTGGCGGTCACGAGGAAGGCCAACGACCGTTCCGGTTGAGAACCATCTGCCGAGGACAGCGCCAGCAGCACCGTGACTGCCAAGGTTTTGAAGTGCACCACTGACTGAGTCGGAAGCGACCACGTGTCGACCTTGTGTGCCACGGACGAGCCCGCGACAGCGGCAACGATGACACCCACCGCGACCGGGACGAGCGGGAGCGCCCAACTCCACCGAGGCGTCCGCGACGCCTGCAGAATCATCGCGTTCAGTGTGAAGACGCGCTTCACCAGGAGAAGTTACGCCGAGGGCACCGGCGAGTTGTCGGTCCCGCTCGGCACTCTCGACCTAGCGTCGAATCAAACGAAAAGGCGAAAGGAGAGAGGGTGCAATTGACCCTGGACGCTCTCTTGGCTGAGGTGCCCGAAGAGCAGATCGATGAAGCTCGGGAGTTCTATTCCTCGAGGGCTTCCGGCCGTGGACCGAGCACCTTCGAGGAGCTGAGAGATGTCAGAAGGAAGAGAGGTGGCGCGGCACCCGCAGAACCGCCGGCGGTAGTCGAGATCGCCGCAAGCCCGTCCGGGCCTGTGCCGATGAGGATCTTGGCTCCCAGGAACGTACAGGCCAGGGGCGTGTACCTAGACATCCACGGCGGTGGCTTCTACATGGATTCGGCCGCGCACAGCGACGCGCGCAACCGTGCACTCGCGGACGCTCTCGACTTCGCCGTCGTGAGTGTCGACTACAGACTGGCGCCGGAGCATCCTTGGCCAGCAGCACCCGATGATTGTGAAGCGGTGGCGCTCTGGCTCGTGGAGAACTCCGTCGCACGCTTCGGAACCTCTCAGACTCACGATTGGTGGATTCTCAGCGGGAGCGACTCTGGCAATGGCCACCTTGCTTCGTCTGAAGAACAAGGGTGCTAGCGCCGCGTTCACCGGCGCTGCCCTCCAGTTCGGAACCTACGATCTGACGCCCAAACTCCTGCGGGTCGCCAGATCGCGGATGAATATTTTATCCAGGCATACGTCGGCCAGACGAAGGATCGCACCGATCCAGACATCTCCCCCATCTTCGGAGACCTCCGCGACCTTCCCCCAACGCTGCTTGTGGTCGGAAGCCGCGATGTGCTCCTCGAGGACAACCTCGCTATGGCGGGTCGACTGTCCGCGGCTGGCAACGCGGTCGACCTCCGTATCTACCCCGACGCCCCGCACGGGTTCACCGGTCACCAAACACGGCTGGCAACGACGGCGCTCAGCGGCATCTACTCATGGTTGATTCAACGCTTGGGCGACGCGGCTCAGGGTGCCCTTTAGTGTGAAAACGGATAGCGGTTCACCAGCAAGCCTGAGTTGGCGCGAACTGACAGAGTTGCCGCGCCCTACACCTGAAATTGCTCCACCTGCCACGCGTGGATGTCACTCACCCATTCCCAGCCAGGCTTCGCGGACGAACCGACTCGCGGGTCGTCGGCGTCGCCGCCTTCCCGCAGGGCGTGCACGTAGGCCCGGTCGAGGTCGATCCGCGCCCGCAGCTCCCCGCTCCCCCGCTCCCCGCTCCCCACTCCCGACGGAGCCGTGGCCGGGAACCACGACGTCGACGGAGCAGGGCGGCATGGCCAGTGGCGTCGGCTGCACAGCGTGCGGTGCCGCGCGGCGCCTCGCCGAGCTCGGGATGCCAGAGCGCGTGATCCCAGCCGGGATGCGTCGCGAATCCCGCAGCGACGTCCTGCCCGAGCTCGCGAAGTCCTCCGCGCCAGTTCGAGCAACTCGTCGTTGGTGATCCCGGGGTCGACGAGCAGCACGCCCGCCGAACCCTCCACGACGACGGAGTTGTTCTGGATCAGCGGGCTCTGGTGCACGGGCACGCCATCGGCCACCTGCGTCAGCATCAGCCGTCGTCTCCGCTGCGAATGGCGTAGCGATGCATCGTGACGCCCGTGTCGAACGATCGCTGCTCGAGCAGCTCGAGATCGATCGGTCGGTCGTAGTCGTCGAACAGCGCCCTGCCGTAGCCGAGGTACGACGGATGCGTCGCGAGCACCAGCTCGTCGAGCAGTCCCGCCCGGAGCACCTGGGTCGCGAGGTCCGGCGCCGCCGACGCCGATGTCCCCGTCGGTCGTGGCGCGCAGGGCGGCGAGCTGCTCGATGGCGTCCTCTCCCCCGATGATCCGCGTGTTGTGCTCGGCGCTCAATCGCGTGCGCGAGACGAGCACCTTCGACTTGGCGACCCAGGTCTCCCCGTAGTCCCGCATGAACGCAGGCAATGACTCGTCGTAGCGAGCCTGCGGCCAGGACTCCTCCATGAGTTCGTGGATGACGCGGCCCTGCACCAGCAGCGCGAGCCCTTTGACGTGGTCCTCCCAGGCTCGGTGCAGTTCCTCGTCGATGTGGACCCACTCCCCTGCGCCGTGATCGCCGGGCACCTGCTCGATCAGCAGATCGAGGGATACGTTCATCCCGTACACGAAACGGCCCATGGGTCTGTCCTCCGAGCTTGTCGTTCACATAGTAGTTGCGATTTGCAATCACTATAGTTGGGGTGAACCCGGTGTCAAGGAGGCAATCGTGGAACAACGCTCCGGTGGTCCGGTCGCCGCAGCCGTCGACGTGCTCGGGGACCGCTGGACCCTTCTGATCCTGAGTGACGTCATCTTCGACGACCGCCGCTACTTCAGGGGGCTGCTCACCGGGGCGAGCGACGGCATCGCGTCGAACATCCTCGCCGACCGTCTCGTCAAGCTCGTCGAGGCCGGCATTCTCGCCCGCGGCATAGCGATGCGCGGGCAGCGGGCTCGGTACAGCCTCACGGAGGCCGGCATCCAGACACTCCCGATCATCTGTGCGCTCGGCAACTGGGGCCTCGAGTGGCGGCCCGGCTACCGGCCGGTACGCGGGCGCCCAGCAGCTCATCCGGGATGGCGGTCCCGAACTCCTCGCGGAGCTGATGGACGACCTTCGTCTGCGGCACCTCGGCTCCGAAGCGGTTCCCTCCAACGGGCCGGGGGCGTTGGAGCGCCTCGACGCGAACAGTGCGAAACCGGACAACGCTCTTCACCAGTAGAACGCTCTTGCGGCATGGGTCGCCGGCCACAGGCGGGCGGCGGCGCAGATGAAGGAGGCCATGGCTGCCTCCGCCTGAGTTCACCCGTCGGTCGATCGCTAGTCTGATCGAGTGGTGTCATCGCAGGGGCTGAGCGAGGCCGACCGCAGGATCGTCGCGCTCTGGGCGGCCGACTGCGCCGAACGCGTCCTACCGCTTTTCGAGGAATGCGATCCCTCCGTGCGCATTGGCGGCAGAGTGCCACCATCCAGGGCACGGCGAACTGTCAGCGGCTCAAGATTCGCTAGTCATCGCGATCTCAAGGAATCGGGCGACCGGAGCCTGGCATCCCGTCACTCGTCGGCGTGAAAGATCTCCTCGATCGTCAGGCCGAAGAGCCGGGCAATCCTGAAGGCGATCGGCAGACTCGGATCGAACTTCTCTTTCTCGATCGCGTTCACGCTCTGCCGAGACACACTCAGTCGGTCAGCCAACTCCGCCTGGGTCCAGTTGCGCTCCGCCCGGAGCGCCTTCAGCCGATTCCTCATCGATAACGAACGAAGCCGGTCGCCGTGGCGACGATGTAGACGATCGCCATGAGCACGGAGATGAACGCGATGTCGGAGTCGAGCGCAGATCAAGCCGGCGGTGTTGGCGGCCGAGTAGGCGAAACCACCCACGAGGCCCGCGCCGAGCGCGATGGCGAGCGCATCCATCAAGATCTTCCGCTGCAGGTCGTCGACTCCCCGCAGGTATTGAGCGTGGGCGACGATCCATGCCACACCGACCGCGATGTTGACGGCGATGGCGATCCAACTCGCGACCGGCTGCTCATTCCAGAGCAGGGCTGGGCCGAACTTCGCCAGCGCGAGTGTCGCCACCCAGGCGAGCGTCCAGATCGCCAGGAGCA
This sequence comes from uncultured Actinomycetota bacterium, assembly GCA_963790235.1. GTDB lineage: Bacteria > Actinomycetota > Actinomycetes > Actinomycetales > Microbacteriaceae > Rhodoglobus. The sequence goes on along the minus strand of CAWBNZ010000001.1, from coordinate 113,683 downwards.
ACACGGTCCCGCTGGACGTGCTCTTCGCTGCTTGGTCGTGCGTTTGCATTTCGGGCCTCTTTCGTCAAGTCAAGTACACTTGACATACGGTACGGGAGCGGCGATTGCGTGTCAAGTCTCCTTTACACGATTGGCCATCGGCATGCTCCGACGTCGATGCCTGGCGTCAGCGGCCCAGCTCAGGCAGCGCCTCCAGCACCCGGCGCGCGAGCTTGGCGCCGTCAACGAATTCGTCGGTCGCGACCTCGATCACCGGGTAGCCGGACATCGGCGCCGCCATGCGCACCATCTGCTCCCACTCCCCCGCCCTGGCCCCGTCGTGGTGCGCCGGATGGCGCGCTCGAGTGCGGAACCGCTCCCGCATCGTGTCGATGTCGGTCGTGCACCACAGCTCGACGGCATCCCGAACGCCAGCGGTCTCGAGTCCGCGCGTCAGGTATCTCTCGTCTCGACCCGAGAGCCAGAATGAGTCGACGAGCACGCCGCCGTCGATGAGCGCGGCGAGCTGCCACATCGCATCGGACGCGATGGCGCCGAGGCCGGTCGTCGGCAGCCGCGAGAGCACCTGGTCGGCCATCGCCTCCTTGAGCAGGTCCTTGCTGAGCAGTGGTATCCCGAGCTCCCGCGCGAGGTCGCCGGACAGCGTCGACTTGCCCGCTCCAGGCGGGCCGTTCACGAGTACAGCGATGGATGCCACGGTCCGACCCTATCCATCGGCTCGGCCGTCACACCGCAGGCTAGCTGGGATGCGCGACGGGTTGAGTCACTCCCATTAGCCTTGACTTATATAAGCTGCGATGCAACGATGATTCCATGCACGCACTCGACGTCCTCGGTGATCCGGTTCGCCGGCGCATCCTGGAGTTGCTCGCGAATGGCGAAGCGGCCGCGGGTGACCTGGGCCGTGTCATCCAAGCCGAGTTCGGCATCTCGCAGCCGGCCGTGTCGCAGCACCTCCGCGTGCTCCGCGATTCTGGATTCGCGACCGTGCGGCCCGACGGTGCGCGCCGACTGTATGCGGTCGACCCCGCTCCCCTCGCCCAGGCCGATGCGTGGTTCGACGCGTTCCGCGACTTCTGGGAGCCGAAGCTGGACGCGCTCGGCACCGAACTCGCGCGCGGACGGCTCGCACGACGAAAGGCAGATGCCGCGGCATCCAGCTCGACCAGAACCCACCCTGAACCAGCCGAACCCAACGAAGAAGGAGACACCTGATGGATGTGCACGCCCAGATCGCCGCCGTGACCCGCGGACTCGAGACGAAGGAGGTGGATGGGGTGCTCAGCTACGTGCAGACGCTGAGCCAGACCTACCCCGCCCCGCTCGACGACCTCTGGGATGCCGTGACCTCGGCCGAGCGCATCCCCCGCTGGTTCCAGCCGATCAGCGGCGACCTTCGATTGGGCGGCACGTTCCAAGTGGAGGGAAACGCGGGCGGCGAGATCCGCCGGTGCGATCCGCCGAGCGGTGGCTCCGCCGGATACACGGTGACGTGGGGCATGGGCGCGGAGCCCGCGATCGTGCACATCAGGCTGACCGAGGTGGATGCGACATCCACCCGTTTCGAACTCGAGAATGTCGCCGCGGTTGCAAGTCTGCCCGACGGGGTCTGGGAGCAGTTCGGACCATCCGCGACCGGCATGGGCTGGGACTCGGGCATGCTCGGCCTCTCGTTGCATTTCAGCGGCGGCGAGGGCGGCATCTCTCCCGAGGAGGCCGCGGCGTGGGTCGCGACCGACGAGGGCAAGGCCTTCATGCGCGGCTCGGCCGACGCGTGGGCGGCCGCGCACGAAGCGGATGGAGCAGAGCCGTCGGTTGCGAAGGCCGCTGCCGACACGACCTATGGCATGTACGTCGGCGAGACTGAAATGCCCGAGATGTAAGGCCTCCGCGCCAGGCGTCGAGCTGCAGTGTGCCCGCGCGCCGAAGGAGCACCGCGTCGACTCCGATCTATCGTGATCCGCGGAGGCGATCGTGCGTCGAGGCAGAAAGTTCACCGCGACATCGGCGAGTGCCCGCGCGCGGTACGCGAAGCGGCGCCAGAAGCGCATGGCGCTGCACGATCACGACCTCACCGACGACCAGTGGATGTCGCTGATGGACGCCTGGGGCGGGTGCGCCTACTGCGGCAACCCCGAGCGCGCACTGCAGCGCGACTGCGTGCAGCCGATCTCTCGCGGCGGCCGCTACACGATCGACAACGTCGTGCCGGCGTGCGCGTCGTGCAACGCGAGCAAGAGCAACGACGAAGTCACCGGATGGCTGCGGCGCAAGAAGCTCGACGAGCGCGCCTTCCTGCTGCGGCACATCGAGGTGCTACGGCTGCTGGTGCCGACGACCGAGCCGACTGCCTGAGTTACTCCAGCACGTCGTCGACCCACGCCGGAACGACGTGCGAGGCGAGGCCGACGCGCACCTCGTTGAACGGAACGTACGCGTCGCTCGGCTCGAGGTTGAGTTCGACCGTCCGTGCTCCCGCCTCCGTGGCGAGCGCGACGTAGCCGGCGGCCGGGTACACGTTGCCCGACGTGCCGATCGAGACGAACAGGTCGCAGGATGCCACGGCATCCTCGATTGCGTCGAGACCGTACGGCATCTCTCCGAACCAGACGACATCGGGGCGCAGTGCCCGTGCGCCGCACTCTGCGCACGGCGGAGAGTCGATCAGGTCGTCATGCCAGTCCGGCCGGGCACCGCAGGTCGTACACCGTGCGCGTCGCAGTTCGCCATGCATGTGGATGAGATTGCGAGACCCCGCCCGCTCGTGCAGGTCATCGACGTTCTGCGTCACGACCAGCAACTCCGGCCCAAGCGCAGTCTCAAGCCGCGCGAGCGCGTGATGGGCCGCATTCGGCTCGGTGGATGCCGCCGCCCGGCGCCGCGCGTCATAGAACCGCTGCACGGTCTCCGGATCGCGGCGGAATGCCTCGGGCGTCGCCACATCCTCGACGGCGTGCCCTTCCCAGAGTCCCCCGGAATCCCGGAACGTGGCAAGCCCGGATTCTGCCGAGATGCCGGCGCCGGTCAGCGCGACGATACGCACGGCTGCGCTCAGTCGGTGCCGAGGTCGAACGCTGCAGCCTCGTTCGCGGCATCCGTCGCGATCTCGAGCGCCGTCTCCGCGTCGCCTGCCGAGATCTCGCCCGACTCCCCTACCTCCAGGTCGCCGACGAGCTGCGCGGTCGTGCCGCCGACGATGCCGAGCTTCGCGTACTGCTCGAGCTTGCTGCGGGTGTCGGCGATGTCGAGGTTGCGCATGGTCAACTGCCCGATGCGGTCGAGGGGGCCGAACGCGGCATCCCCCACCCGTCTCCATCGACAGCTTGTCGGGGTGGTAGCTCAGGTTGGGACCGGTGGTGTCGAGGATCGAGTAGTCCTCGCCGCGACGCAGACGCAGGGTGACCTCGCCCGTGATCGCGGAACCGACCCAGCGCTGCAGCGACTCGCGCAGCATGAGCGACTGCGGGTCGAGCCAGCGGCCCTCGTACATCAGGCGGCCGAGGCGGCGGCCCTCCTGGTGGTAGCTCGCGAGGGTGTCCTCGTTGTGGATCGCGTTGACGAGGCGCTCGTACGCGGCGAACAGCAGCGCCATGCCCGGCGCCTCGTAGATGCCGCGCGACTTCGCCTCGATGATGCGGTTCTCGATCTGGTCGCTCATGCCGAAGCCGTGGCGGCCACCGATCGTGTTGGCCTCGAGCACGAGGGCGACGGCATCCTCGAACTCGACGCCGTTGAGCGCGACCGGGCGTCCGGCTTCGAAGCGCACCGAGACATCCTCAGCGGCGATCTCGACGTCCGGTCGCCAGTGCGCGACGCCCATGATCGGCTCGACGATCTCGACGCCGGTGTCGAGCTGCTCGAGGCGCTTCGCCTCGTGCGTCGCTCCCCAGATGTTGGAGTCGGTCGAGTAGGCCTTCTCGGTCGACGCCTTGTACGGGAAACCGCGTTCGACGAGCCACTCGCTCATCTCCTTGCGGCCGCCGAGCTCGGTGACGAAGGCCTCGTCGAGCCACGGCTTGTAGATGCGCAGGCGCGGGTTCGCGAGCAGGCCGTAGCGGTAGAACCGCTCGATGTCGTTGCCCTTGTAGGTGGAGCCGTCGCCCCAGATCTCGACGCCGTCCTCCTTCATGGCGCGCACGAGCATCGTGCCCGTGACGGCGCGGCCGAGCGGCGTGGTGTTGAAGTACGTGCGGCCGCCGGTGCGGATGTGGAACGCTCCGGTGGCGAGCGCCACGAGTCCCTCCTCGACGAGCGCGGCACGGCAGTCGACGAGTCGCGCGAGTTCGGCGCCGTACTCCCCCGCCTTGGCGGGCACTGCGGCGACATCCGGCTCGTCGGGCTGGCCGAGGTCGGCGGTGTAGGTGCACGGGATGGCGCCGTGCTCGCGCATCCACGCGACGGCGACCGACGTATCGAGACCGCCGGAGAACGCGATACCGACGCGCTCGCCCGACGGGAAGACTGGTGAGGACCTTGGACATGGTCCAAGCGTAACGAGCGGCGAGGGTGCGGCCGGACCGGGAGCACGCGGCCCGCCGTCCGGGAGCTCCCGCGGCGCGGAGCAACGAAAACGCAGGACGATTCGCCCGAACGGGCGCGATCCGTGCCACGCAACGCGGCGCGGGACCGGAACTCCTGCGTTTTCGCGGCCACCGGTCCTCCCCGGCCGCGCGCGAATGCGTGTACTCCACCGGGTGCGGCGCCCGGCTCCGGGAGCCGCCCGGCGCGAGCAGGATCGGCGGCGTGGAAACCCTGGCCCGCGTCATCCAGCAGCGAGGCGGCTTTCTGCGGCGCCGTGACCTGCTCCCGCTGGGCTTCTCAGACGCGAACCTGCGCTCGGCCCTCGCTCGTGGCGCGATCTTCCGCGTGCGGCACGGCTGGTACTCGATCCCCGGCGTGGATGACCGAGCTGCGCGCGCCGTTCGCGTCGGCGGGCGGCTCACGGGCCTCTCGGCGCTCGAGACGTACGGCATCCGCGTTCCGCGCGGGCGCCCGCTGAGCGTCGCTGTTCCGTCGAACGCGAACCGCCTCCGCAGCCCAGCGGACCGTCGCGCCCGACTGCGTCCTCGCGAGGCATCGATCGTGTGGGTGGATGGCGGGTCCGGACCCAGCTCATGGCGCGTTCCGCTCGCCGATGCATTGCTCGCCGTGCTCGTACACGAGTCCAGACTGGTGGCCGTGGCATGCTGCAGCGCCGCACTGCAGAAGCGGTTGATCAGACCCAGAGCGCTCGAGCGCGTGTTCGACCGGGCACCGCAGCGGTGCAGGACATGGATGCCGCTGGTCAGTGAGCTTGACGAGTCGCACGGCGAGACCGAGTTTCGGATCCGGTACCGCGAGTCGGGCCGCGAGTGCGAACAGCAGATCACCATCGAATCGATCGGGCGATTCGACTTCCGTGTGTCCGCGCACGTCTACGTCGAAATCGACGGCGGGCAGCACGACCCCGACTGGACCGGTGATGAAGCCAGTTCGTGGGAGCACGATCTGGAGCGGGATGCCGCGATGGCAGTCCGCGGCGATCGGGTGCTGCACTTCGGCTACCGCCAGTTGGCCACAGCGTGGCCGACGATACTCGCGGCGATCGACCGTGCGGTGGCCGATGACGCAGCGCTCGCCGCCCGCCGCCGCCGTCACCCGTACCGGCCGCGCGTCGCGCAACGAAAACGCAGGAGATTCGCGGCCGTTGAGCCCCCGTAGGCGCGTTCCGCTCCCATTCCACGCGGATCTCCTGCGTTTTCGTGAAGCCGCGCGTGCCGCTCCACCGACGGACGCGCCCGGTACCGTTGCCCCGTGGAACCGCACCACCTCGACATCGCGACCGCGCGCCGCATCGCCGTGCGCGCGCAGCTGCTCACCGAGCCGCGGCCGGTCGACCTCGTGCAGGTCGTGAGTGACCTCACTCTGCTGCACGTCGACCCGACCAACGCCGTGGCTCCGAGCGCGGATCTCGTGCTGTGGAGTCGGATCGGCGCCGCGTACGATCCAGGCCGGCTCGTGCGCGCACTCGAGGTGGATCGCACGCTGTTCGAGTACGGCGGCGTGATCCGGCCGATGGATGATCTGCCGCTGCTCCTCGCGCGCATGGCTGCCGCGCCGCGATACGAGAGCACCCGGGCCTGGCTCGAGGCAAACTCAGCGTTCGCGAACGACATCCTCGGCCGGCTCGATCGCGAGGGCGAGCTCACGTCGCGCGACTTCCCGGACACGGCGGCGGTGTCGTGGAAGTCGAGCGGCTGGACGAACGACCGCAACGTCACCCAGATGCTCGAGGTGCTGCAGGCGCAGGGGCGCATCGGCATCTCCCGCCGCGATGGCCGGGAGCGGTACTGGGATGTTGCCGAGCGCATCTTCCCTCAGGGGCTCGAGGTCATCCCGCGCGACGAGGCCGACCGTGAGCTCGACGCACGACGGCTTGGCTCGCTCGGCCTCGCGCGCGCGAAGGGCACGGCGATGCCGGTTGAGCCGAACACGGTCGGTGACGCGGGTGAACCCGCGGTCGTGGAAGGCGTGTCAGGGCAGTGGCGCGTGGATGCTGCGGCGCTCGACCTCGCACGAGATGAGGGCGGGTTCGCGGGGCGAACGGCCCTGCTCTCGCCGCTGGATCGCCTCGTGTATGACCGCAAGCGCATCCTCGAGCTCTTCGACTTCGACTACACGCTCGAGATGTACAAGCCCGCGAAGAGCCGCAAGTGGGGATTCTTCGCCCTGCCCGTGCTGCACGACGAACGACTGATCGGCAAAGTGGATGCCACGGCCGACCGCAAGGCGGGCATCCTCACGATCAACGCCATCCACGAGGACCTCCCCTTCTCCCCCGCCGTCAACAACTCGGTCGTCGACGAGGTGGATGCGCTCGCCGCGTGGCTGGGTCTCGAGCCCATCTGGCGTTGACCGTCGCCGATGTGCAGGTGGTTCGCCGCCCGGTAGCCTTCGAACGAAGACCAGAAGGAGCCGGGATGCCTGCCAACGTCGGCCGCGACCGCCAGTCCGCGATCTACCGCGACGGCGCCACGGGGCGCAAGCCGATTGTCCCGGTCGGCTGGGCTGGACTCGAGGCGGCGGCCAGGCGCGCGATGTCGGCCGACGCCTGGGCGTACGTCGCAGGCTCGAGCGGCGCCGAGACCACCGCCGACGCCAACCGCACGGCACTCGATCGCTGGCAGATCGTGCCGCGCGTGCTCCGCGACGTGTCCGATCGCGACCTCTCCGTCGAACTGTTCGGACACCGCTACCCCGCCCCGGTGCTCGCCGCACCGGTCGGGGTGCTCGAGCTGGTGCACCGGGACGCGGACCTCGGGGTCGCCCGCGCGGCGGCGGCGATCGGCATCCCGTACGTCCTCTCCAGCCAGGCTTCGGTGCCGATGGAGCGCGTCGCCGAGGCGATGGGCGACTCGCCGCGCTGGTTCCAGCTCTACTGGTCGAGCAACGACGACCTCGTCGAGAGCTTCGTGCAGCGCGCCGAGGTCTCGGGAGCGCAGGCGATCGTCGTCACGCTCGACACCCACATGCTCGGTTGGCGACCGCGGGACCTGGATGCCGCGTACCTCCCGTTCATCCGCGGTGAGGGCATCGCGCAGTACACGTCCGACCCCGTGTTCCGCCGCCTGGTCGCCGATCGCGTCGCCAACCCCGCGCCGCCCGGACCGAAGCCACGCATCACGCCGGAGACCATCCGCACGCTGCGCAAGATGACACGCAACTACCCGGGCGGATCGCTGCGCTCCCCCGAGCCGCGCGCCGCGGTCGAGACCTTCCTCGAGATCTTCAGCCGGTCATCCCTCACCTGGGACAACCTGGCATTCCTGCGCGAGCGCACGTCGCTGCCCATCCTGCTGAAGGGAATCCAGCACGAGGATGACGCTGCGCTCGCCCTCGACCACGGCGTCGACGGCATCATCGTGAGCAACCATGCCGGCCGCCAGATCGACGGCGCGATCGGATCCGCCGACGCCCTCCCGCCGATCGTGGCCCGCGTCGCGGGGCGCATCCCCGTGCTCCTCGACAGCGGCATCCGCTCCGGCGCCGACGTATTCACCGCCCTCGCACTCGGCGCCGATGCGGTGCTCGTGGGGCGGCCGTACGCGTACGGTCTCGCCATCGCCGGAGCCGAGGGCGCCGAGGCGGTGCTGCGCAACATCATCGCCGAGTTCGATCTCGTGCTCGGCCTCTCCGGCCACCGCTCCGTCGACGAGATCACGGCCGACGCCGTAAGAAGGGAATCATGACCGACCACGTCGTCTCGATCGACCAGGGCACCACCTCGACGCGCGCGATCGTGTTCGACCACGCGGGACTTCCCGTCGGCTCTGGTCAGCTCGAGCATCGCCAGATCTTCCCGAAGGCCGGCTGGGTCGAGCACGACGCGGCCGAGATCTGGAAGAACACACGCGAGGTGATCGGCCTGGCCCTCGGCAACGCGAACCTCACACGGCACGACGTGGTCGCGGTCGGCATCACGAACCAGCGCGAGACCACCGTCGTGTGGGACAAGGCCACCGGCAAACCGATCCACAACGCGATCGTCTGGCAGGACACCCGCACGCAAGACCTCATCGACCGCATCGCCGACGGCGACCCCGACCGGTTCAAGCAGCGCACCGGCCTGCCGCTTGCGACGTACTTCTCCGCGAGCAAGATCGCGTGGATCCTCGACAACGTCGAAGGCGCCCGAGCCCGCGCCGAGGCGGGCGAACTGCTGTTCGGCACGACCGACACGTGGTTGCTCTGGAACCTGACCGGCGAGCACGCGACCGACGTCACCAACGCGTCGCGCACGCTGCTCATGGATCTCGAGACCCTCGATTGGCACGACGACCTGCTCGCGGCGTTCGGCATCCCGCGCTCGATGCTGCCCGTGATCCGCAGCTCGTCGGGCCACTTCGGCACCATCACGAAGCAGAGCCTGCTGCGCGAAGTGCCGGTCACGGGCATCCTCGGCGACCAGCAGGCCGCGACGTTCGGCCAGGTCGCGTTCGAGGCGGGCGAGGCGAAGAACACGTACGGCACCGGCAACTTCCTGATCGTGAACACGGGTGAGCAGATCGTGCACTCCAAGCACGGACTCATCACCACGGTGGCGTACCGGCTTGGCGACGAGGCCCCGCGCTACGCGCTCGAGGGATCGATCGCGGTCACGGGCTCGCTCATCCAGTGGCTGCGCGACAATCTCGGCATCATCAACGACGCGGGTGAGGCCGAGACGATCGCGCGCACGGTCGACGACAACGGTGGCGTGTACGTCGTGCCGGCGTTCAGCGGGCTGTTCGCGCCGTACTGGCGCCCCGACGCGCGCGGCGCCATCCTCGGTCTCACCCGCTTCGTCACGAGCGCGCACATCGTGCGAGCGTCGCTCGAGTCGACCGCGTTCCAAACGAGAGAGGTGATGGATGCCGCTGCCGCCGACTCCGGCGCCCACCTCACCGAACTGCGGGTCGACGGTGGCATGGTCGCGAACGACCTGCTCATGCAGTTCCAGGCCGACATCCTCGGGATGCCCGTGGTGCGTCCGCGCGTCGCCGAGACCACCGCACTCGGCGCCGCCTACGCCGCCGGTCTCGCGGTCGGCTTCTGGAGCGGACTCGACGAGCTGAGGTCGAACTGGCACGAGTCGAAGCGGTGGAAACCGACGATGGATGACGCGCAGCGCGCCATCCTGCTCGCCCGCTGGCAGAAGGCCGTCACGCGCACCTTCGACTGGGTGGAGTAGGCAGCTGGTTCGAGGAGCTCAAGCGCGGTCGTACGCGTCGCGCAGCCACGCGACGAGTTCGTCGAGCTCACCCTTCAACTGGATGCCCAACTGCACGCGCTTCGCACTCGTGGGCTCGATGAGTGCGAACTGAAGCTTGCGGCGCAGCGACACGCTCGCGCGCTTCGGCGCGATCTCGACGTCGTCGCCGAAGGTGCGGACCAGCTCCAGTTGGCGAATCCGTGGCTAACGCCGTGCTCGCGCTTCAGAAAGTCCATCAGGACCTACTTCCGAGTCGCGGCCGCCCACTGTTCGAGCTTGGCCGCCGCAGCTCCCGAATCCACGGCGTCAGTCGCACGAGCGAGCTCTGCCGCGAGCCTGCCGACGATCGGCTCGCGCTGCAACTCAGGATCCTTCGCGAGCGAGAACGCCGCAAGGCCGGCGGCGGCGTTGAGCAGCACGATGTCACGCACCGGTCCGGGCTCCCCCGCGAGCACGCCACGTGCGACCCCCGCGTTGTGCGCGGCATCCTTGCCGAGCAGGTCCTGGATGTCGCTGCGCGCGATCCCCAGATCGAGCGGGTCGAGGTCGTGCTCCGTCACCGCACCGCGGGAGACCTCCCAGATGTGGCTGTGCCCAGTGGTCGTGAGTTTGTCGATGCCGTCGTCGCCGCGGTAGACGAGCGCGGTCGCTCCCCTGGTCTGGAACACGCCGACGACGAGCGGCACACGCTCGAGGCTCGACACACCCACGGCCGACGCCTCGGGTCGAGCCGGATTGCACAGTGGCCCGAGGATGTTGAACAGGGTCGGGATACCGAGTTCCTTGCGAGTCGGACCGGCGTGCCGGAACCCGGGGTGGAACTTCGCCGCGAACGCGAACGTGATGCCCGTCTCACTGAGCACCTCGGCGACCCGTGCCGGCTCGATGTCGAGATTGAGCCCGAGGGCCGCGAGCACATCCGACGCGCCCGAGGCCGAACTCGCACCCCGATTGCCGTGCTTGACGACCGGAACGCCGGCGGCCGCGGCCACGATCGACGCGATCGACGAGATGTTCAGCACCGCCCCATAGGGGTCGCCGCCCGTACCGACGATGTCGAGCACCATGGGGTCAACCGGTAGTGGCGCGGCGTGGCTCAGCACCGCATCGCGGAACCCGACGATCTCGTCAACCGTCTCGCCCTTCATCCGCAATCCGACGAGCAATCCCGCGAGTTGCGCCGACGTCGCCTCACCTTCCATGACACTGCGCATCGCCCAATCCGCCTCGGCGATCGAGAGGTCGTCGCCGTCAGTCAGAGAGCCGAGGATGCCCGGCCACGAATGCGTCGTTGTCATGGCTCGAATCCTAACGATGTGGCACGACTGGCCAGTCGAATCGCAAAACGCCCCCGGAGTTTTCGACCATAATGGAAGGGTGAGTACAGCCTCGATCGCCCGCTCGACTGGGGCCCCCGTGATCAACCGGCCGAACGTCGTTGCGGTGGGCGTGATCGTGTGGCTCGGCAGCGAGGTCATGTTCTTCGCGGGGCTGTTCGCGATCTACTTCACGCTCCGAGTCGATGTCGCCTGAGTTGTGGGCAGAGCAGACGCGCAAAGCTCAACGTCACCTACTCGCTCGTCAACACGCTTATCCTCGTGTCCTCCTCGTTCACGTGCCAGGCCGCCGTGTTCGCGGCAGAGCGCCTCCAGGCTCGCCGCACCGGCGGCGCTGGTCAACCTGCGCCGCTGGGGAGCGGTCGAGTTCCTCTACGCGACCTATCGTTCTCGGCGCGATCTTCGTCGTCGGCCAGATCTACGAGTACGCCCTGCTGGTCAGCGAAGCGCGTCGGGCTCGCGAGCGACTCCTACGGCTCCGCCTTCTATCTCACGACCGGATTCCACGGCTTGCACGTGACCGGCGGACTCATCGCCTTCATCCTGCTCATCGGCCGGTTCTTCGCAGTCAAGCACTTCACGCACAAGGAAGCGACGAGCGCGATCGTCGTCTCGTACTACTGGCACTTCGTCGACGTGGTGTGGATCGGCCTGTTCCTCATCATCTACGTGACTCGAACTGATCCACCTGATGAAGATCGGAACGAACGCCCGCATGCCGAAGCAGCCCATCGACCGCAAGCGCGGACGCCGCAGCCCTCTCGCGACCGTCGCGCTCATCGCGATCGGTCTCGTGAGCACGGGTGGCGCCTACGCACTGTTCACGACGAGCGCGACCGCAGAAACCGGAGCCCACCAGACGGCCCTGATCGAAGACGGCGGCAAGCTCTTCGCCGCCAACTGCGCAACCTGCCACGGGATGAACCTGCAGGGCACGTCCGAGGGCCCGAGTCTCATCGGGGTCGGCGCCGCCGCCGTCGAGTTCCAGGTCGCAACCGGGCGCATGCCGCTGGCCGCAACCGGCCCGCAAGCCGAGGAGAAGCCGCCGCAGTTCACGACCGAGCAGATCGAGGCGCTGTACACGTTCGTCGCGTCGAAGGGCGCCGGTCCCGGCATCCCAGACGAGGAGTACCTCGACGGCACGGGCGACATCGCCGCCGGCGGTGAGCTGTTCCGCGTCAACTGCGCGATGTGCCACAACGTGGCTGGCGCGGGTGGCGCGCTCACCGAGGGCAAGTACGCGCCGTCACTGCAGGGTGTGAGTGCCCAGCACATCTACGAAGCCATGGTCACGGGCCCGCAGAACATGCCCGTCTTCAACGACATGACGATCACGCCCGAGCAGAAGGCGAACATCATCTCGTACCTGAAGTACCTCGACGAGACCCCCGCCGTCGGCGGCCTCACGCTTGGCGGGCTCGGCCCCGTCTCCGAGGGACTCTTCATCTGGATCTTCGGCCTCGGCGCGATCGTGGCCATCACGATCTGGCTCACGGCGAAGTCGAACTAGCACGCTGTTGACGCACGTCCGGGCGCACCGGGTCGGTTGAAAGGGAAAACGAATGGCAGACGAGCACGGCACCGGTGAGGCTGGTGCAGCGAACAGCACCGGCACGTCGGTCGAGAAGTACGGCAGCTTCAAGCCTGCTTCCGGCACCGCCGTCGTCGCGTCGGAGCGGGTCGAGAACCCGGGCTTCCCGCCGTACCGCGCACGCGTCGCCGATCTCGACCCTGCCGAAAGCACGCCAGCAGGAGCGCCGGGTCTCAGGACTGTTCGTCGTGTCGATTGTCGGCAGCATCGTGGCGGTCGTCGCGTACTTCCTGTTCCCGATCATCCCCGGCGATGCCGGCTCGGTTCGTCTCAACAACCTCCTCCTCGGCGTCGGCATCACGCTCGGCCTGCTCGGCATCGGCCTCGGTGCCGTGCACTGGTCGAAGTCGCTCATGGATGGCCACGACCTGGTCGAGTACCGCCACCCGACCCGAGGCACGGACGCGACCCGCGAGAAGGCCGTCGAGGTCTTCCACCTCGGCAACAAGGAGTCGGGCTTCACGCGCCGCAAGATGATCCGCAACACCCTCATCGGTGCACTCGTGGTCTCCCCGATCCCGGCCGTCGTGCTGTTCCGTGACCTCGCACCCGCCGAAGATCCCGTGCCGCTGCTCAAGCACACGATGTGGGAACCCGACATGCGTCTCACTACCGACCCGGAGGGCACCCCGATCCGGGCCTCCGATCTCACGCTCGGCTCAGTGGTGCACGTCATCCCCGAGGGCCTGAACGAACTCCACGACAAGATCGAGCAGAAGGCGAAGGCCGCCGTGCTGCTCATCCGCCTCAAGCCAGAGGATCTCCAGATCTCCGCCGGCCGCGAGGACTGGAGCTACAACGGCATCGTCGCCTACTCCAAGATCTGCACCCACGTCGGATGCCCGGTCGCGCTCTACGAGCAGCAGACCCATCACCTGCTGTGCCCGTGCCACCAGAGCCAGTTCGACATCACGCGCGAGGCAGAAGTCATCTTCGGCCCGGCCAAGCGCCCCCTCCCCCAGCTGCCGATCACGGTGGATGACGAGGGGTACCTGATCGCGCGCAGCGACTTCACCGAGCCCGTTGGGCCGAGCTTCTGGGAGAGGAAGCTGTAATCATGAGTACCACAGCTAGCGCAACGGAAACCGACACTCCAAGCGCGACGTCGACCGATGTGCCGACTGACGCCGTCGAGAAGTCGCGCGGTGACCGGTTCACGGGATGGGCCGCGAACTACATCGACGAGCGCACCGCACTGTCCGGGCTCGTGCGCGAACTCGGTCGCAAGATCTTCCCCGACCACTGGTCGTTCATGCTCGGCGAAGTGGCGCTGTACAGCTTCATCGTCATCCTGCTCTCGGGCACGTTCCTGACGTTCTTCTTCCAGGCGTCCATGGTTCCGGTCGAGTACGAAGGCTCATACCTCGGGCTCAAGGGTATCGAGATGTCCGCGGCCATGGCGTCGACGATCGACATCTCGTTCGAGATCCGCGGCGGCCTGCTCATGCGGCAGCTGCACCACTGGGCGGCGTTGCTGTTCGTGGCATCCATCGGCCTGCACATGCTGCGGATCTTCTTCACCGGCGCCTTCCGCAAGCCGCGCGAGCTGAACTGGCTGATCGGGTTCGTACTCTTCGTCCTCGCGATGGCCGAGGGATTCACCGGCTACTCGCTTCCCGACGACCTGCTCTCGGGCAACGGCCTCCGGATCATCGACGGCATGGTCAAGGGCGTCCCCGTCATCGGCACGTGGATCTCCTACCTGCTCTTCGGCGGAGAGTTCCCGGGCACGCAGGTGGTCGGCATGTTCTACAGCCTGCACATCCTGTTGCTGCCAGCGATCATCGTCGCGCTGATCGGCGTGCACATGGTGCTGCTCATCGTGAACAAGCACACCCAGTTCGCGGCACCCGGCGCCACCAACGACAACGTCGTCGGTGTGCCGATCATGCCGGTGTTCGCGGCGAAGGCCGGCGGGTTCTTCTTCATCGTCTTCGGTGTGCTGACCCTCATCGCGGCCACCGTGACCATCAACCCGGTGTGGGTGTACGGCCCGTACGACCCCTCCCCGGTCTCCGCCGGAACCCAGCCGGACTGGTACATCGGCTTCGCTGACGGAGCGCTGCGGCTGATCCCACCGGGCTGGGAGCTCGAGATCTTCGGCGCGACGCTGTCGCTGAACATCCTCGTGCCGCTCGCGATCCTGCCGATCTTCCTCGGCCTGGTAGCGCTCTACCCGTTCTTCGAGCAGTGGATCACCGGAGACAAACGCGAGCACCACATCGCCGACCGTCCGCGCAACGCGCCGACCCGCACGGCCATCGGTGCGGCCGGCGTCACGTTCTACGCGATCCTCTGGGCGGCAGCGAGTTCCGACCTGATCGCAACGCACTTCAAGCTCTCGATCGAGGGCGTGACGCACGCGCTCCAGGCGCTCACCATTCTGAGCCCGATCGTCGCGTACTTCGTCGCGAAGCGCATCTGCATCGGCCTCCAGAAGAAGGACCGCGAGATCGCACTCCACGGCTACGAGTCCGGCCGCATCGTGCGCCTGCCCGGCGGCGAGTACGTCGAGGTGCACGAGCAGCTGAGCGAGTACGAGCGCTGGAAGCTCCTGAGCTTCGAGGACTACAAGCCGCTCATGATCCGCCCCGACAAGCGCGGCCGCATCTCGCCGCTCGAGCGGGTGCGGGCCGTGGCCTCGACCTGGTTCTTCGAAGACCGGATCGCGCCGGTGACGACGACGGACATCGAGAAGCAGCACGACACGCACTAGCCACTCACCCTGCACGCGGCGCCGCCCTTCGGGTCGGTGCCGCGTTGCTGTTTCCCGTTCATGCCATGTGACGTCCGGCTGGGAGGCTCGCGCCTGGAGGCGGAGACTCCGCGGCGCCTACGCGCCGCTGCGCAAGCCTCCAGGAGCGAACCTCCCAGCCAGCCTCACCCCGCGCGCATCCGTGCGACCTCGCCGATCCGAAGGGCGACGCCGCGCGCAACAGCAGAACCACCCGAGAGGGTAGCGGTGTGTTGCGCGGCGCTCCCCGCGCATCGACTTCAGGCAGCGCGGCACGCGGCGCACCCCGCGCGGGGTGTGCGCCGCACACGGAGTGTGCCGCGCCACCAACGCCGAACGTCGGTTGCGTGCCGCGCGGCGGGAACGGTGTGCGCGGGGTGAGCCGCGCAACACAACAACAAAAAAGGGGGGTGTGACTACTCGCACCGCGTGGTCGGCGAGCTGGGAGGCCCGCTCCTGGAGGCTTGCGCAGCGTGCGCAGCATCGCGGAGACTCCGCCTCCAGGCGCGGGCCTCCCTGGTCGCGTCAGACCCTAGTAAGTAAAGAATCGACGCATGTACTCAGCGTTCTCGTGATACCCGAGACGATCATAGAAACCGCCAGCCCGACGAGACGCCACCGTCAACTGCGTCACCCCACGCCGCACGCACTCCGCTTCAACCGCCCGAACCAGCTGCGTGCCGACCGCCGTACCGCGACCCGACTGGTCGACGACGATCTCCTGCAGCTGCGCCGCTGGACCGTTCGTCGAAAGCAGCGGGACGACCGACATCAGCACGTAGCCGACGACCACGTCGCTCCTCCTCCGCGAGGAAGAGCACGACATCCGGGGTGTCGCCGGAGAGGTACGTCGCGAAGGTGCGGTCGAACGCCGCACGGTCGGGCTTGAGCGCGTGGCCGAGCTGCTCGACGAGACTGAACAGCGCGTCTGCGTCGGCCGCGGTCGCGGACCGGATCGTCATCGTGCGAAGTTGAGCCGGTAGTACTCGTACACCCAGCCGACGATGGCGATGAACGCGATCGGTCCACCGATGAGCGCGAGCCAGACTCCGACCGCGAGGCCGAGGAAGACCAGCGCTGCGCCGAACGCGAGCACCATCGGCCACCAGCTCCACGGGCTGAAGAAGCCCTGCTCCGCGTCACCGTCGTCGATGTTGGCGTCGAGGCGGTCCTCCGGCAGCTCGCCGCCCTGCGCACCGTGCAGGCGCTGGAGGTAGAACGCGATCAGTACGGACAGCAGGCCCGTCAGCGCGATGCCCACGGTGCCCACCCACTCGACCGGAGTCTGTGTCGCGAGCGGCGTGCCGAAGGTGAGCCAGTACGTGTTCAGTGACCAGAAGATGTAGATCGCATCGGCGAGGAAGAAGAAGCCCGCGAGGATCCAGAACAGCTTGACGTTGGCGCCCACGCTACTTCACCTTCCCATCGCCGAGATCGACCACCGGCGCCTCTGGCGCGTCCTTGAAGTCGCCCACTCCGCCGACACCGACGGGGATGCCCGCCTCCGGGTGGTTGAGGTCGAATGCCGGCGACTCGGAGCGGATGCGCGGGATCGACGTGAAGTTGTGCCGCGGCGGCGGGCAGGATGTCGCCCACTCGAGCGAGCGGCCGAAGCCCCACGGGTCATCCACGGTCACCTTCGGAGCGCGACGCGCGGTGATGAACACGTTGTAGAAGAACGGGAGCATCGAGAGCGCGAGGATCGCCGCGCCGACCGTCGAGACCTGGTTCATCCACGTCACGCCGTCCTCTTCGAGGTACGACCGGTACCGGCGCGGCATCGCGATGACACCGATCCAGTGCTGGATGAGGAACGTCGTGTGGAAGCCGATGAACAGCAGCCAGAAGTGCAGCTTGCCGAGCCGCTCGTCGAGCATCTTGCCGGTCCACTTCGGCCACCAGAAGTAGAACCCGGCGAACATCGCGAACACGACCGTGCCGAACACGACGTAGTGGAAGTGCGCGACGACGAAGTAGGTGTCAGACACGTGGAAGTCGAGCGGCGGCGACGCGAGGATGACGCCGGTGAGTCCACCGAAGGTGAACGTGATCGAGGAAGCCGATCGCCCAGAGCATCGGCGTCTCGAACGTCACCGAGCCGCGCCACATCGTGCCGATCCAGTTGAAGATCTTCACGCCGGTCGGCACCGCGATGAGCATCGTCATGAGCGCGAAGAACGGCAGCAGCACCGAGCCGGTGACGTACATGTGGTGCGCCCACACCGTCACCGACAGCGCCGCGATCGCGATCGTCGCGTAGATCAGCGTCTTGTAGCCGAAGATCGGCTTGCGGCTGAAGACCGGGAGCACCTCGGAGATGATGCCGAAGAACGGCAGCGCGATGATGTAGACCTCAGGGTGCCCGAAGAACCAGAACAGGTGCTGCCAGAGCAGCACGCCGCCGTTGGCGGGGTCGTAGATGTGCGCGCCGAAGATGCGGTCGGCGCCGAGCGCGAGCAGCGCGGCGGCGAGCACCGGGAAGGCCATGATCACGAGCAGCGACGTGACGAGCGTGTTCCAGCTGAAGATCGACATCCGGAACATCGTCATGCCGGGCGCGCGCATCGTGATGATCGTCGTGATGAAGTTCACCGCGCCGAGGATGGTGCCGAAGCCGGCGAGGCCGAGGCCCATCACCCAGAGGTTGGCGCCGAAGCCCGGCGAGAACGTCGCGCTCGACAGCGGCGCGTAGGCGGTCCAGCCGAACGCTGCCGCGCCCTGCGGCGTGAGGAATCCGGCGACCGCCATGAGGCCGCCGAACAGGAACAGCCAGTAGGCGAACGCGTTGAGCGCGGGAACGCGACGTCGGGCGCGCCGATCTGCAGCGGCATGACCACGTTGGCGAAGCCGGCGAACAGCGGCGTCGCGAACAGCAGCAGCATGATCGTGCCGTGCATCGTGAAGAGCTGGTTGTACTGCTCCCCCGTCGGCACGATGTTGAGGCCCGGCGCGAACAGCTGCGCGCGGATGACCAGCGCCATCACGCCGCCGAGGCAGAAGAACAGGAACGACGTGATGAGGTACAGGTAGCCGATCGTCTTGTGGTCGGTGGTGGTGATCCACTTGACGAAGACGTTGCCCTTGCGCTCGACCTTCGCGGTTCCGAACGGCCTGGTTGCGGTTGCTGTCGTCATCGGCCTAGTCCTCGTTCTCGCTGGGCGCACCGTTGCCCGGCAGGTTCTGGTTCACGTTGTACTCGCTGCTCGAGCTGGCCCTCGCCCGAGCTCACGCCGTCGCCGCCGCGCAGCGTCTCGATGTAGGCGTCGTACTCGGCCTGCGAGACGACGTGCACCTCGAACAGCATGTTCGAGTGGTACTCGCCGCACAGCTCGGCGCACTTGCCCTGGTAGACACCCTCCTTCTCGGGGATGAAGTACCAGTAGTTGCTCTTGCCGGGGATCATGTCCTTCTTGTAGAGGAACTCGACGATCCAGAACGAGTGGATGACGTCGCGCGACTCGATCTTGACCTCGACCTTGGCGCCGACCGGCAGGTAGAGCATCGGCAGGTTGTCCGCGTCGATCGTGCCGTTGACGCGCTCCTCGGCCTGGACGCCGGCGCTGAACACGTTCTCGTTGACGTAGTTGAAGTCCCAGGCCCAGCGCTTGCCGAAGACCTCGATCGTCACATCGGGATCGGGCAGCGGCGCTTCGATGGCCTGCTGGTCGCGAGCGGTGAACGCGAAGAAGCCGAGCACGAGGATGAGCGGCACGATCGTGTAGAAGATCTCGATCGGCAGGTTGTAGCGCAGCTGCACCGGCAGGCCGGTCTGGCCCTTGCGGCGGCGGTAGACGACCGCGGCCCAGATGATGAGGCCCCAGGTGATGACACCGACCGCGAGCAGCACGATCCACGAGGTGACCCAGAGGCCGATGACGCGGTCGACCTGGTTGGTCGTGCCGGGCTCGGTCGGGAGCCAGCCCTGGAGCTGCTCCTGCGTGCATCCCGCGAGCACGACCGACATGGCGAAGACGATCGGAATCGCTGCCCAGCGGAGACGACGGTTGCGGTTGGAACGCACCAGTGGAACCTCTCGAATGACGGACTTCTGTCCCGGTCAGTCTATAGCCGCGAGAGGCGCCGGAATTGTCGCGACACGTACCCCGTTAACTGAAGCCGACGAGTCCAGCGATCGCATCGGTGGACTCGTCGGACGACGTGCGCCTTCCCAGCGGCGGCGCGCTCAAATCAGTGGAAGCTGTCTCCGCATGCGCACGAGCCCGCGGCGTTGGGGTTGTCGATCGTGAAGCCCTGCTTCTGGATGGTGTCCTCGAAGTCGATGGACGCGCCATCGAGGTACGGCACGCTCATCTTGTCGAGCACGACCTCGACGCCATCGCCGAATTCGACCACCGCGTCGCCATCGAGGCTGCGCTCGTCGAAGTAGAGCTGGTAGATGAGGCCGGAGCAGCCGCCGGGCTGCACGGCGAGGCGGAGGCGGAGGTCGTCGCGACCCTCCTGCGCGAGGAGGCTCTTCACCTTGCCTGCGGCGGCGTCGGTGAGGGAAACGCCGTGCGCGGGCGCGGCAGTGTCGGGCTGCGGCGCGGTGGTGTCGGTCAGCGTGTCGGTCATGCTCACGATTCTACGCCCGGTTCTCCAGTCGGGAGAGCAGCACGGCCTCGGTGAGGATCGCGCGCTGGAACACGCCGAGGTGCAGCGACTCGTTCGGGCTGTGTGCACGCGAGTCCGGGTCCTCGACGCCGGTCACGAGGATCTGCGCCGACGGGAACACCTCGACGAGGTCGGAGATGAACGGGATGGAGCCGCCGATCCCGGTCTCGAGCGGCTCGACCCCCCACGCCTCGTGCATCGACTGCTTCGCCTCGGCCACCGCCCACCCCGAGGTGTCCACGAGGAACGGGTTGCCCTGGTCGACGTCGCTGATCTCGAGGTTCGCGCCGAACGGGGCGTGCTCGCGCAGGTGTGCCTCGAGCGCGGCGAAGGCGTCGGCGGCGGTCTGCCCGGGTGCGATGCGCGCGCTGATCTTGACCGTCACCGATGGAATCAGCGTGTTGGATGCGTTGACCACGGTCGGGGCGTCGATGCCGGTCACCGTGATGGCGGGCTGGTTCCACAGCCGGGAGAGCACTTCGCCGTGACCGACGGCCGTCACGCCCGGCAGCAACGCGGCCTCGTGCGCGAGCTTCTCCGTCGAGTACTCCGGCGTGTCAGCCTCGCGCGACGTGAGGCCCGAGACGGCGACGGAGCCGTCGTCGGCGTGCAGGGTCGCGAGCAGGCGGGTGGCGGCGAGCATGGCATCCGGGGCCGCTCCGCCGAACATGCCAGAGTGCGACGCGTGCTCGAGCGTCGAGATCTTGAGCTTGAACGTGACGTTGCCGCGCAGTCCGACCGTGAGCGCCGGGGTGTCGATGTCCCAGTTGTCGGAGTCGGCGACGACGATGACGTCCGCGGCGAGCTGGTCGCGGTGCTGCACGATGAACTTGGCGAACGAGCGGGAGCCGAACTCCTCCTCGCCCTCGAAGAACGCGACGAGCCCGAGATCGAAGTCGGTGCCGGCGACCTCCTTGAAGGCGCGGATGGCGCCGACGTGCGCCATCACGCCGGCCTTGTCGTCCGCGGCACCGCGGCCGTAGAGCCGATCGCCGCGCACCGTGGGCTCGAACGGCGTGGACTCCCAGTCCTCGTCCTGGCCGGGCGGCTGCACGTCGTGGTGCGCGTAGAGCATGATCGTCGGCTTGCCGTTCTTCGCCTTGCGGGTGGCGAGCACCGCGGGCTGACCGAGCTCGCCATCGGGCTTCGGCGCACGCGGACACCTCGACGCTCTCGAACACGCCGAGCCCCTCGAGCAGGGCTTTGGCGGCCTCGGCGCTCGCAACCACATTGGCCGGGTCGAATCCGTCCCAGGAGACCGACGGGATGCGCACGAGGTCACCGAGATCGGCGACGGCCGTCGGCATCCCGGCTCCCACCGCCTCGCGCAGGGCATCGAGGGAAGGGGTCGGGAGCGGCGTCGCAGTCATGCGACTAATCTTAAGCAATGGCCAAGACGACTCCGCCCGCCGGACCCCGCTCTTCAGCGAGCGAGGCCCCCGGTACGACGCTCAACGAGGACAGCCTCTCCTCGCGCAAGGGTCGACCGACGCCGACGCGCAAGGAGAAGGAAGAGGCCCGCAAGCGGCCCCTCGTCTCGAGTGACCGCGCGGCCGCTCGCAAGGCGTCTCGCGACCAGATGGCCGAGGCGCGCGAGAAAGCCCGCATCGGCATGGCGCAAGGTGTGGAGAAGTACCTCCCGATCCGCGACCGCGGCCCCCAGAAGAAGTACGTGCGCGACTACATCGACGCCCGGTTCAGCATCGGCGAGCTCATGATCCCGTTCATGGTCGTGCTGATCCTCACGTCGCTGCTCGGCGAAATGTTCCCGGCCATCACCGTGGTCGGATTCCTCGCGCTCTGGGGCTTCTTCATCGTCGCCATCATTGACGTGCTCATCGTCGGCTTCCTCCTGCGCCGGAAGCTCGCCGCGAAGTTCGGTGAGGACCGCGTCGAGAAGATTCGCTGGTACGCCGCGATGCGCGCGATGCAGCTGCGCCCGATGCGGTTGCCGAAGCCGCAGGTCAAGCGCGGCCAGTTCCCCGACTAGCGACCGAGCTTTACGAGCCCGCGGTTGATCTCGCGCGCCCAGAGCGGTCCGCGGTAGAGGAACGCGGTGTAGCCCTGCACGAGGGTCGCGCCCGCGTCGAGTCGCTCGACGACATCGGCGGCCGTCTCGACGCCTCCGACCGAGATCACGCAGAACTCGGCGGGCACGACCGCGCGGATCAGTCGCAGCAGCTCGAGCGAGCGAGGCGGCGACCGGTGGCCCCGAGACTCCCCCGGCGCCGGCCGCCTCAACCACCGCTGGGTCGGTGTGCAAGCCGTCGCGAGAGAGCGTGGTGTTGGTCGCGATGATGCCGTCCAGCCCGAGCCGCACCGCGAGTTGCGCGATGCAGGGTGGCCTCGTCGTCGGTCAGGTCGGGCGCGATCTTCACGAGCACGGGCACGGGAGTTGCGTCATCCCGCACCGCTGCCGCCTTGACGGCGGCGAGCAGGGGCTCGAGCTTGTCGAGCTCCTGGAGTCCGCGCAATCCCGGGGTGTTCGGTGAGCTGACGTTGACGGCGAGGTAGTCGGCGTGCGGAGCCAGCAGCGCGGTGCTCGCGAGGTAGTCGGGCGTGGCGTCATCCACCTCGACGGCGCGTGACTTGCCGATGTTGACGCCGATGACGGGCCGGATGCGACGCGCCCGCGCCTTGCGCAGCACGAGCGCCGCGCTCGCCGCACCGTGGTTGTTGAAGCCCATGCGATTGATCACGGCGCGATCGGGAACGAGGCGGAACAACCGCGGCTTCGGATTGCCCGGCTGCGCGAGCGCCGTGATCGTGCCGACCTCGATGTGCCCGAACCCGAGCTGGTGGAGGCCTGCGAGAGCGTCGCCCTCCTTGTCGAACCCGGCAGCAACGCCGAACGGGGACTCGAACTCGAGCCCCAGCGCTCGGACCCGCAGCGACGGATCAGGACGCGTGAAGCGGTGGACGAGCCGACCGACCCCGATCGCCGCCATCGCCTGGATGACGCGGTACGCGAGCCGATGCGCCCGCTCGGGGTCGATGCGGGCGAGAACGACCCGGAAGAATGCGCGATACATGCCGTGCCAAGGCTATGGCACGGCGGCGGGTCAGGATGCCGGCGACTCGGCCTCCGCCGGCTCGGTAGCCTCGGCGTGGTCGATCTTGAGCAGCGTGATCGCCGTCTCGAAGTCCTCGAGCGAGTCGAAGCCCTGGTACACGCTCGCGAACCGCAGGTATGCGACCTCGTCGAGCTCGCGCAGCGGCGGCAGGATCGCGAGCCCGATGTCGTTCGCGTCGATCTGGGCGGCGCCCGTCGCGCGGATGGTCTCCTCGACCTTCTGTGCGAGCACCGCGAGGTCGGTGTCGGTCACGGGCCGCCCCTGGCAGGCCTTCCGCACGCCTGCGACGATCTTCTCGCGGCTGAACGGACTCGATCACGCCGTTGCGCTTGATCACCGAGAGCGATGCGGTCTCGGTCGTGCTGAATCGCCGGCCGCACTCCGGGCACTGTCGGCGCCGGCGGATCGACAGTCCGTCGTCGCTCGTGCGCGAGTCGATGACGCGACTGTCAGGATGGCGGCAGAACGGGCAGAACATGCGGACTATGGTACCGCCGGGCGCGTCAGTGCGACGGGCGGAGTCCGTCGCGGAAGCGCGCGGTGACCGCCTCGCCGTGCGCCGGCAGGTCCTCGGCGCGTGCTCAGCGCGACGCAGCTCGCGCTCGACCGCGCGCAGGGCATCGCGGTCGTAGCTGATCACCTGCTGCGGCCGCAGGAACGTGTACGCGCCGAGTCCCGACGAGAAGCGGGACTGCCCGCCGGTCGGCAGCACGTGGTTCGAGCCCGCGAGGTAGTCGCCGAGGCTCACAGGTGACGACGCGCCGAGGAAGATCGCGCCAGCGTTCGTGATGAGGTCGAGCACCGCTCCTGGCTGCTCGGTCTGCACCTCGAGGTGCTCGGGTCCGTAGGCGTTGCTGAACGCCGCGGCACGATCGATGGAATCCACGAGCACGATCGCAGACTGCTCGCCGTCGATGGCGGCGCGCACACGCTCTCGGTGCCGGGTTGCGTCGACGCGTCGCTCGACTGCGGCCGAGACGGCCGCCGCGAGTTCCGCCGAATCCGTGACGAGTACCGCGGCCGCGAGCTCGTCGTGCTCGGCCTGGCTCACGAGGTCTGCGGCGACGAGTTCGGCGTCGGCCGTCGCATCCGCGATCACGAGGATCTCGGTGGGACCGGCCTCGGAGTCGATGCCCACGACGCCGCGGACCAGTCGCTTGGCCGCCGCAACGTAGACGTTGCCGGGACCGGTGATGACGTCCACCGGATCGAGATCGATGCCCGGCACGCCGTACGCGAGAGCGCCGATCGCCCCCGCGCCACCCATCGCGTAAATCTCATCGATGCCGAGCAGTCCGGCCGCACCGAGGATCGTAGGGTGCACGGCACCCTGGAACGCGGCCTGCGGCGGGGAGGCGAGCGCGATCGAGCCGACGCCCGCGACCTGCGCCGGCACGACGTTCATGATCACGCTCGACGGGTACACCGCCTTGCCGCCCGGGCACGTAGAAGCCGACGCGGTCGACAGGCTGCCAGCGCTGGATGACCTGCGCACCCGGCTCGAGCGTCGTCACCGAACCCTGCGGCACCTGCGCTCGCGTCGCGGCGCGCACGCGCTCGATCGCCGTCTCGAGCGCCGGTGCGCACGTCGGCGGGCAGTGCGCGCACGGCCTTGGAGATCTCGGGAGCGTGGATGCGGATGGCGGCCGGCCGCACCCCATCCAGCCGCTCGGCCTGATCGAGCAGCGCAATCTCGCCGCGGACGCGCACGTCGTCGATGAGTTCGCGTGCGATCTCGGACGCCACCGAGACATCCGTCGCGGCGCGCGGCACGACCGCGGCGAGTCCGGCGCGGTCGAGCACGAGGTCGCGGAGGTCGATGGTCCTGAGCATGGCGCCCAAGTCTATTTGCTCGAACGCCTGGAAGCTCACGGGCCGCGTTCGGCGTTCCGGCGCGCGTACGCTTGAACCCGTGCCCGATGCCGACGAGACCATCTCCGACGGCATCGACGCGCTCAAGAGCGCGTTCCGCCGACACGCGGCGGGAGTGTCGATCGTGACAGCACGGGATGCCGCTGGCGAGCCGGTTGGCTTCACTGCGACATCCCTCGCCTCACTTGCTGCCGTGCCGCCCATGGCGACGTTCAACATGGCGCAGGTCGCGAGCGCCTGGCCCGCGATGACCGTTGGCAACCGAGTCGCGATCCACATGCTCTCGCCGAGAACGCGCGCGGTCGCGGAGCGGATGGCGGCGGATCACCGTGTGCGCTTCGAGGGCGGCCACTGGCATCCCGGTCCCCACGACCTGCCGATTATCTCGGCAGCCACCGCGTGGATCGTGGGGCGGATCATCGAGGTGCACCCCGTGCACAACAACGCCGTCGTGGTCGTCGAGATCGAGACCGGCGAGCTCGGCGAACCCGAGGAGGCCCTGCTGTACCACGAGCGCGCCTACCGCGTGCCCGGCCACGAGGTGTGACCTATCCCAGGCAGCCGGGCCCAAGCAGCGTCTTCAGTTCGCCGTAGAGGTCGGCCGACACCGTCACGGGGTACGGGATCTCGAACACGCGTGCGCTGTCGCCGCGCAGCAGCTTGAGCCGCACCTCGTTCTCGCCCGAGTGGCGGATGAGCACGTCGTTGAGCGCCGAGACCACGTCGGTGGTCGCGCGGAATTCCGGGATCGAGATCACGAGTGGTCCGGCGCCGAGGCTCGGTCCGATGTCGGGCGTGAACATGCTGACGGCGTGCAGGTTCATGCCGTCGTCGCGCAGGCTCACCCGCCCGCGCACCACCACGATCGAGTCGTTCGACAAAGCCGGCGAGAACTCCTGGTAGGTCTTGCCGAGGAACATGACGCTGATCTCGCCGCCGAAGTCCTCGACCATGACGATGCCGTACTGGTTGCCGCTGTTGCGCGCGACGCGGTGCTGCACGCTCGTGACGAGACCTGCGATCGTGACCTGCTCGCCGTCGCCCGCGGCGTCCCCGCCCAGCAACTCGGTGATCGACACCGTCTGGTGCTTGGCGAGGTGGGTCTCGAGCCCAGCGAGTGGATGATCCGAGACGTACAGGCCGAGCATCTCGCGCTCGAAGGCGAGCTTGTCGCGCTTCGACCACTCCGGCCGGTCGGGCACGGCGTGCTCCTCGTGAGGCTCGTCCCACAGCGAGTCGAAGTCGAAGCCGACCTGGCCGTGTGCCTCGGCGCGCTTCATCGAGACGGATGAATCGACGGCATCCTCGTGGATCTCGAGCAACGCGCGACGAGTCGCACCGAGCGAGTCGAACGCGCCGGCCTTGATGAGCGACTCGACGGTGCGCTTGTTCGCGACCTGCAGCGGAATCTTGCGCAGGAAGTCGTGGAATGACTCGAACCGGCCGTCCTTCTCCCGCGCCGCGACGATCTGCCCGACGACGGCCGAGCCGACGTTGCGCACCGCGCCGAGACCGAAGCGCACGTCGCCGCCGACCGCGGTGAAGTTGTTGCTCGACTCGTTGACATCCGGTGCGAGCACCTTGATACCCATGCGGCGGCACTCGTTGAGGTAGAGCCCGAGCTTGTCCTTCGCGTCGCCGACGCTCGTGAGCAGGGCCGCCATGTACTCGGCTGGATGATTCGCCTTGAGGTACGCCGTCCAGTACGCCAGCACGCCGTAGCCGGCGCTGTGCGCCTTGTTGAACGCGTAGTCGGCGAACGGCATCAGCGTGTCCCACAGCACCTTCACCGCGCCCGCGCTGTAGCCGCTGGCGACCATGCCGGCCTGGAAATCGGCGTACTGCTTGTCGAGCTCCTCCTTCTTCTTCTTGCCCATCGCGCGGCGGAGCACGTCCGCCTGGCCGAGCGTGAAGCCCGCGACCTTCTGCGCGACGGACATCACCTGCTCCTGGTAGACGATGAGTCCGAAGGTGGTGTCGAGGATCTCGGAGAGCGGCTCGGCGAGCTCCGGGTGGATCGCATCCACGTTCTGCAGCCCGTTCTTGCGCAGCGCATAGTTCGTGTGCGAGTTCATGCCCATCGGCCCTGGGCGGTACAGCGCGATGACGGCCGAGATGTCTTCGAAGTTGGTTGGCTTGAGCTGCTTGAGCAGCGAACGCATCGGCCCGCCATCGAGCTGGAACACGCCGAGGGTCTCTCCGCGCGCCAGCAGTGCGTAGGTGGGCTCGTCGGCGTCGAGATCGAGGTCCTCAATCACGAGCTTCGATCCCGTGTTCGCCTCGATCATCTTGAGCGCGTCATCGATGACGGTGAGGTTGCGCAGCCCCAGGAAGTCCATCTTGAGCAGGCCGAGATCTTCGAGCGGCGGCTGGTCGAACTGCGTGATGATCGCGCCGTCATCCTCGCGCTTCATGATCGGCAGCACGTCGATGAGCGGCTCGGCCGACATGAGCACGCCAGCGGCGTGCACGCCCCACTGGCGCTTGAGGTTCTCGATGCCGAGCGCGGTGTCGAAGACCCTGGCGCGCCTCGCCATCGGTGTCGAGGATGGCGCGCAGGTCGCCTGCCTCCTTGTACCGCTCGGCATCCTTGTTGTGCACGTCGGCAAGGCTGATGTCCTTGCCCATCACCGACGGCGGCATCGCCTTCGTGAGCTTCTCCCCCACCGAGAACGGCATGCCGAGCACGCGGGAGGAGTCCTTGAGCGCCTGCTTGGCCTTGATCGTGCCGTAGGTGACGATCTGAGCCACCCGGTCGTCGCCGTACTTCTCCGTGACGTACCGGATCACCTCGGGGCGCCGACGGTCGTCGAAGTCGACGTCGACGTCGGGCATCGACACGCGCTCTGGGTTGAGGAACCGCTCGAAGATCAGCCCGTGTGCGATCGGATCGAGCTCGGTGATGCCCATCGCGTACGACGCCATGGATCCCGCAGCCGACCCACGACCCGGCCCGACCCGGATGCCCTGTGCCTTCGCCCACGCGATGAAGTCCGCCACCACGAGGAAGTAGCCGGGGAAGCCCATCTGCGTGATGACATCCACCTCGTACTTCGCCTGGGCGAGGTGAGCGTCTGAGGGGCCGGACGGGAAGCGCCGCGACATCCCGGTGACGACCTCCTTCTCGAACCACGAAGCCTCGGTCTCACCCTCGGGCACCGGGAAGCGCGGCATGAGGTCGCGCTTCTCGAACGAGATCTCGCACCGCTCGGCGATCAGCAGGGTGTTGTCGCACGCCTCGGGGTGGTCGCGGAAGATCTGCCGCATCTCGGCGGCCGACTTGAGGTAGTACTCGTGGCCGTCGAGCTTGAAGCGGTTGGGGTCGTCCATCGTGGATCCGGTGCCGATGCACAGCAGGATCTCCTGCGACTGCGCGTCGGCCGCGTGCACGTAGTGCAGGTCGTTGGACGCGACGAGCGGCATCCCGAGCTCTTTGGCGAGCTTGAGCAGGTCGCCCATCGTGCGCCGTTCGATGTCGATGCCGTGATCGCCGATCTCGGCGAAGTAGTTCTCCTTGCCGAAAATGTCCTGGAAGTCGAGCGCGGCTTTGCGTGCCTCGTCGTACTGGCCGAGTCGCAACCGGGTCTGCACCTCGCCGCTCACACAGCCGGTCGTCGCGATGATGCCCTTCGAATATCGCGACAACAGCTCGCGGTCCATGCGCGGCTTGTAGTAGTAGCCCTCGATCGACGCGAGCGACGACAGCCGGAACAGGTTGTGCATGCCCTCGTTGTCGGCGGCGAGCATCGTCATGTGCGTGTACGCGCCGGAGCCGCTCACGTCGTCGTTCTGCTGCGACTGGCTACCCCAGCGAACGCGCGTCTTGTCGCCGCGCGCGGTGCCCGGGGTGATGTACGCCTCGGTGCCGATGATGGGCTTGATGCCGTTGGAGGTCGCGGTCTTCCAGAAGTCGTATGCACCGAACATGTTGCCGTGGTCGGTCATGGCGATGGCCGGCATGCCCTCGGCAACCGCGGCCTCGATGAGCGGCTTCACGCGCGCCGCGCCATCCAGCATCGAGTAGTCGGTGTGCACGTGAAGGTGGACGAACGACTCGGGAGACGACATGGTGCCTCAACCATAATCCGCGCGACGGGGCTCTCCTCCCGGGCACGCGGTCAATCGCCGCGAAGCACCTCAAGTGCGTGTTGAAGGTCGTCGGGGTAGTCCGATTCGAACGCAACCCGCTCGGCCGATGCCGGGTGGGTGAAGGTCAGCCGCTTGGCGTGCAGCCACTGCCTGGTGAGGCCGAGACGGGTCGAGATGGTCGGGTCTGCGCCATACATCGCGTCGCCGACGCATGGATGCCGCTGCGCCGCCATATGCACCCGGATCTGGTGCGTGCGTCCCGTCTCAAGCTCGACCTCCAGCAGCGACGCGTACGGGAACGCCTCGAGCGTCTCGTAGTGCGTGACGGACGGCTTGCCGTCCGCGGTGATCGCGAACCGCCAGCTCGCGCCAGGATGCCGCCCGATCGGCGCGTCGATCGTGCCCGACGAAGGATCGGGGTGCCCCTGCACGACCGCGTGGTAGATCTTGCCGACCTCACGGTCGTGGAACTGCCGCTTGAGCTCGGTGTATGCGCGCTCGGACTTTGCCACGACCATGAGCCCGCTCGTGCCGACATCGAGCCGGTGCACGATGCCCGCACGCTCCGCCGCACCTGACGTGCTCACGCGGTAGCCTGCGGCCGCGAGAGCCCCGAGCACGGTCGGTCCCTCCCACCCGATCGACGGATGAGCTGCGACGCCCGCCGGCTTGTCGATCACGATGATGTCGTCATCGTCGTACACGACCTCGAGGTCGACGACGACGATCGGCACGATTGCGGGCTCGGTCTTCGCGGTCCACTCGACCTCGAGCCACGCGTCGGCGGCCAGCCGATCGGATTTGCCGAGCGTGCGTCCATCCAGGCGAACGCCTCCAGACTCGGCGACCTCGGCGGCGAACGTGCGTGAGAATCCGAGCAGCTTGGCGATCGCGGCATCCACGCGCTCGCCGGCGAGCCCCTCGGGCACGGACAGGCTACGGGACTCCATGGTGCTCCTGATCGACGGTGGTATTGCGGAAACGGCGACGGCCGGGACCCGATGAGGTCCCGGCCGGTCGACGTGCTGGCTGCGGTTAGCTCGCGCCGAAGCCAGGGTAGTTCGGCGGAGGGCTCACCGGCGTCGCCGAGTAGTTCGGCGTCGGAACGGGCTGCGACTCCCCCGTTGCGTAGGCCGCGGGGGCGGCAGCAGCAGCGGACGAGGACGCACCCGTGGTGAGCATGTTCGACGAGTCGAGGTCCTTGAGCTGACCCTCGATGTAGCCGCGCAGCTTCGCGCGGTACTCGCGCTCGAACGTGCGCAGCTCTTCGATGCGGTGCTCGAGCGCGGTGCGCTCCTGGTCGAGCGTGTTGAGCTGCTGGCGCTGCTTCGACTCCGCGTCGGCGACGAGTCGTGCTGCGGTCGCGTGACCCTCGGCAATGAGCGCGTCGCGCTTCTCGACTCCCTCGCGGACGTGCTCCTCGTGAAGGCGGCGGGCGAGCTGCAGCAGGTTGTTGGTGTTCTGGGGGTCGCTGCTGCCCGTGTCTTGCGGGTACGCGACGGGAACGGGTGCTGCGGCAACCGGCTCGGGGGTCGGTGCGGGCGCCTGCTCGACGAACTGGCTCGAGGCCGCTGCCGGCTGCGGCGCCGACTGGAGCTGGTTGATGCGGGCGTCGGCCGCGACGAGGCGCTGGCGCAACTCCTCGTTCTCCTGGTTCAGGCGGCGCAGCTCGACAACGACCTCGTCGAGGAAGTCATCGACCTCGTCCTGGTCGTAGCCCTCTCGAAATTTCGTCGGCTGGAACCGCTTGTTGACGACGTCTTCTGGAGTCAGTGCCATTGCCATTACCTCAAGTGCCTTCTCTAACCCTCACCCTGATGGTTAGCCAGACCCACATACTAACCAGTGCGAACTGAATAGCCCCCTCTGCGGGTCCAACCCAGCGTACAACGGCGAAGCTGTTAGATGAATGCGGCCAGCACCCATTGCGCAATGAGACACGCAACGAAGACAATGCTGAACGCGAGGTCGAACGCGACGTTGCCGATGCGCAACGGCGGCACGAACCGGCGAACGAACTTGATCGGCGGGTCGGTCATCGCGTACACGAACTCCGCGAGCACGAGGCCGACCCCTTGCGGTCGCCACTGGCGCGCGAACACCCTGGCGAGGTCGAGCACGAACCGTGCGAACAGGAGCACGAAGTACACGGACAGCGCAATGCTGAGCACCGTGGCGATGATGGAAACGAAGTTCACGATGGCCCAAGACTACCGGCCACTCGCTGCGCTACTGCTGCGCGAAGAATGAGGCGTCGACGTCTGACTCGACCTCAGCGTGATCGCCGCTCACGGCGACATGCGCGGGCGAGAGCAGGAAGACCTTGCTCGTGACCCGCTCGATCTTGCCGTACAGACCGAGCGACAGGCCACTGGCGAAATCGATGAGACGACGGGCATCCGGCTCGCTCATTTGCGACAGGTTGATGATGACCGGGATGCCCTCGCGGAAGTTCTCGGCGATCACCTGAGCGTCTTTGTACGCGCGCGGGTGCACCGTGAGGATCTCGTTCATCTCGGCCGGTGCGGCGGCGCGCGAGTTCGTGCGGCGCAGCGGAGTCACCGGAGCACGGTTCTGCTGGGCGGCGGGCTGGTGGGGTGCGGCGGGCGCGACCGGTGCAGCGGGCTGCTCGTACTCGTAGTCCTCGTCGGCGAGGCCGAGGTAGACCATGGTCTTGCGCAGTGGGTTGGCCATGATGTGTCCTCCAAGGGATCTGGCTCGTGCAGGCGGAACTGTTACTGGTGTGACTCGTGTTGAAGTTCTGTTCTGACATTAACGCGGGTTGGGGCGATTTCCCGTGATTGCCGTACCTATTCGCAGGTGTGTCGCGCCTTCGCGAATCGCCGCCTCGAAGTCGCCGGACATGCCCATGGACAATGCGGTGGCGGATGGCGCGGCCACCCGCACCCGCTCCGACAACTCCCTGACGCTCGCGAACGCCCGTGCTGGCTCCACGTCGAGTGGCGCGACCGCCATGAGCCCGCGCAGGTGCAGGTCGGGCGCCGCGAGCACGGCATCCGCGAGGGCATCGAGTTCGGCGGGCACGACTCCCCCGCGGCCGGGCTGGTCGCTGAGGTCGACCTGCACGAAGACGTCGAGCTGGGCGGTGACCGCGCCGGCATCGTCACTCAGGGCTGCGACGAGGCTCGTGCGGTCCACCGAGTGGACCGCGTCGGCGTAGCGGCGGACGGCTTTGGCCTTGTTGGACTGGAGCTGGCCGATGAAGTGCCACGTGGCATCCAGGTCGGTGAGTTCCGCCGTCTTGGCCTGCGCCTCCTGGTGGCGGTTCTCGCCGAAGTCGCGGACGCCGAGCGCGGCGAGCTCGCGCACGAGAGTCGCCGGATGGAACTTCGTGACGACGATCGTCGTGATCTCCGCAGGATCACGGTCAGCGGCGCGTGCCGCGTCCGCGACGGCATCCTGCACCCTCGCGAGCCGCTCGTCGAGCGTCGACACGACGATCGACTACTTCAGGAAGTCGGGGATGTCCAGGTCGCCGTCGTCGTCGTCGAAGCTTCCTCGGTCGAGCGGCGCCGTGTGCACGAGCGTCGGCTCGGAGTTCCACGCCGTCGGCTGCGGCATCTCGGCCTCGATCGGCGCCGTGGCACCCGGCACGGCGGCATCCACGAAGTTTGTGCGCCGGGAGTCGACCTTCTTCACGGCCGGCTCGCCTCCATCGAAGCCCGCGGCGATCACCGTGACGCGCACCTCGTCGCCGAGGGTGTCGTCGATCACGGCACCGAAGATGATGTTGGCCTCTGGATGCACGGCCTCCTGCACGAGGCGCGCAGCGTCGTTGATCTCGAAGATGCCGAGGTTCGAACCGCCCTGCACCGACAGCAGCACGCCGTGCGCTCCGTCGATGGATGCTTCGAGCAGCGGGGATGCCACGGCGAGCTCCGCCGCCTTGATGGCACGGTCGGCTCCCCTCGCCGACCCGATACCCATGAGCGCCGAACCCGCACCCTGCATGACGGACTTCACGTCGGCGAAGTCGAGGTTGATGAGTCCGGGGGTCGTGATCAGGTCGGTGATGCCCTGCACACCGGCGAGCAGCACCTGGTCGGCCGTCGCGAACGCCTCGAGCATGCTGATGCCGCGGTCGCTGATCTCGAGCAGGCGGTCGTTGGGCACGACGATGAGGGTGTCGACCTCGTTCTTCAGGTTGGAGACGCCGACGTCGGCCTGCGACGAGCGCCGCTTGCCCTCGAAGCCGAACGGCTTCGTGACGACACCGATCGTGAGCGCGCCGATCGACTTCGCGATGCGCGCGACGACGGGGGCGCCACCGGTTCCGGTGCCTCCACCCTCACCCGCGGTGACGAAGACCATGTCGGCGCCCGCAAGCGCCTCCTCGATCTCCTCCGCGTGGTCCTCAGCGGCGCGGCGGCCCACCTCGGGGTCGGCGCCAGCGCCGAGTCCCCTCGTGAGTTCGCGGCCAACGTCGAGTTTGACGTCGGCGTCGCTCATCAGCAGCGCCTGGGCGTCCGTGTTGATGGCGATGAACTCAACCCCGCGCAGGCCGAGCTCGATCATCCGGTTGACGGCGTTCACGCCACCGCCACCGATGCCCACCACCTTGATCACTGCGAGGTAGTTCTGGTTCGACGTCACTTCGGGCCTCCGCTGGAAACTTTGAACCTCTAGTTGAGGTTTAAAGTAATGCTCAGTATGCATTTCCTGTCATGAGGGTAGGTCGCCCACTCCCCCGTGGTCCGAAGCAACTAGGCGTGTCGTGCGATTGGCTAGCCTTCGTCGGGCGGCTGGTCGCCTTCCACCACCGGAACGTCGGGCACGGGGGGCGGCTCGGGCGCTGGACTGAAGACGGCGGTGCCTGGAGCGGAGACGTCGAACTCCCCCGCCCGGGACGGATCGGTGATGCGGATGAGGTTCTCGAGCACCCGTGCCTTGAGCGCCGAGTCGTCGGCGTCCCCCCATCGCACGTGCTGTCCGACGCCGGTGAGCACGAGCGTCACGTCATCCTGCGTGCTCGCCGTGATCGAATCCACCTGCGCGAGCAGGGTGGGGGGCAGCGCGAGCAGCACGTCGACCATGGTGCGGAACGCCGTGCTGTCGACCGAGGCGGTGCCGAGGTTGATGAGCGGCACCCCAGGGGTGCGCTCCGGCGAGGTCGCGATTGCGACGCCCGCGGGGTCGACGAGCTCGAACTGGCCGTTGCGCTGCAGTGCACCCACCGGCTGGCGCTCCACGATCCGGATGATGAGCGTGCCCGGTGGCACGGTCTCGGTCACATAGCTGCGGATCAGCGGGAACGCCCCCAGCTCTTCCGTCATCCGCGTGAAGTCCACGAGGGCGAGCGGCGTGCCCAGCTGCCCAGCGACGGCTGCCTGCACCTGCGCCGGATCGATGCGCGAGGTGCCCTCAACGGTGATCGTGCGCAGCGCGAGGATCGGCGAGTACACCGCGACGAGCACGAGGGCGACGAGCACGACCACGAGGCCGGAGAGCGCGACGAGCACCGAGCGGCGGTTGCGCGCACGACGCGTGAACCGGCGCACCTCGGCCTTCTCGGCGCGCCGACGCTCGCGGGCGGCGTTGCGAAGCTCGGCGCGCGCCGCGGCTGCAGGATGCGCAGCGCGAGACGGGCGAATCCGCGGCGGCTTCGGCGCCCGCGTGCCCTGCATCAGCGCGTGGCGAGCGGGCCGCAGGCTCCTTCGCCGTCGGTCGTGGCGTCGCCTGCGGTCGCTGACGCTCGGGCGGAGCGGTCGCCTTCTCCGCGCGGGGCGGGCGCGCCGAACCGCCCGCGCGTGCGGGTGGTCGCTTCGGTGGCTGCGGCTGCGGCCGTGAGCCACCGTCGAAGCCTTCGGGGCGCTTCACCCGATGAGCGTACGGCGAGAGCGGCGGCGAGAGCGGCCGGGCACGCCGACGGAACCGGAGCCCGGAGCTACCCTGCGGTCAGGGCGCGGACCGCAGCTGCGCGTTGGACTCCGCGGTCGCCTCGAGCGCCGCGAGCACCTGCGGGATGATCTGGTAGACGCTGCCGCACGACAGCGTCATGACGATGTCGCCCGCCCGCGCCACGCGCGCGACCTCAGCGGCGGCATCATCCCAGTCCGGCAAGTGGATGACGCGGCTCTTGTCCGCGAACCCATCCACCACGAGCTGCCCGCTCACCCCGGGAATCGGGATCCTCCCGCGCGCCGTCGACCGCGAGGACGATCGTGTAGTCCGCAAGCTCCTCGTACGCGGCCGCGAACTCCGCCGAGCGCTGCTGCGTGCGCGAGTACAGGTGCGGCTGGTGCACGGCGATCACGCGGCCGTTGCCGACCACGGAGCGCGCGCCGGCGACCGCGGCCGCGGCCTCGGCAGGGTTGTGCGCGTAGTCGTCGTAGACGGTGACGCCGCGGCGGTGCCTTTGAGCTCGAATCGGCGCTTGGTGCCGCCGAACTGCTCGAGCGCGGCGATCGCGAGGTCGAGGTCGTAGCCGAGCCCGATCATCACCGCGAGCGCTCCGGTCGCGTTGACGGCGTTGTGGCGCCCGGCGACGTTGATGCGCGCCGTGATGCACCGTCGCCATCCAGTGCACGTCGAACGTGACGTGCTCGGCGGCGACGATGTTGTCGACGCGCACGTCGACGCCCTCGGCCTCGCCGAACGTGATGCACGCGCTTGCCGTGAACCCGCGCCATCACCGAGCGCACCTGGTCGCCGTCACCCGACGCGACGACGAGCTCGCGCGCGCCCATCGGCGAAGTCGACGAACGCGTCCTCGAACGCCTGCTGGTCGCCGAAGTGGTCGAGGTGGTCGGCGTCGACGTTGGTGATGAGGGCGACCGCGGTCTCGTAGAGCAGGAACGAGCCGTCAGACTCGTCCGCCTCGAGCACGAACAGGTCGTCGGTGCCGGTCGCCGTGCTCGTCTTGAGCGACTGGATGACACCGCCGTTCACGAAGCTCGGATCGATGCCGAGCTCCGCGCAGCATCGTGACGATCATGCCGGTCGACGTGGTCTTGCCGTGCGCACCGGCGACCGAGACGACCCGCTTGCCGCGGGACAGGAAGTGCAGCGCCTGCGAGCGGTGCAGCACGAGGATGCCGTGCTCCTTCGCCCAGAGCGAGCTCGGGGTTGTCCGGCCACAGCGCGCTCGTCACGACGATCGTGTCGGCGTCGCCGACATTGGATGCCGCATGCCCGACGTGGATCGGTCGCGCCGCGGTCGCGCAGCGCCTGGAGGTACGGCCCCTCGTCGCGGTCGGATCCGGACACCGGGATGCCCGCATCGAGGAACATGTGCGCGATGCCGCTCATCCCCGAGCCGCCGATGCCGACGAAGTGCACCCTGCCGAGGGACTCCGGAACGGCGACGCTGAGGTCGGGCTTGATCGTCACGAGGAACAATCCTAGGCGCGCGGCGGGGCCCCACCGGCGGCCAGCTCGACGAGGTCGGCCATCCGGTCGCTGCCGTCGAGCGAACCCGTCGACGCAGCGCGGGCGGCCATGTCCGCGATCCGAGCACGGCTTTGCAGCAGCGGCACGAGTTCGTCCGAGACCCAGGTCGGCGTGAAGTGGGCGTCGTCGACCAGGATCGCTCCCCCGGCTCGCACCATGCCGCGCGCGTTGAGCTTCTGCTCGCCGTTGCCCGTCGCGTACGGCACGAACACCGCGGGCACCCCGAGCGCGGCGAACTCGGCGACCGTCGCCGATCCGGCGCGCGAGACCGCGAGGTCGGCGACCGCGAGTGCGAGGTCCATGCGGTTGCAGTACGGCAGCAGGTGATACCCGGGCAGGTGCGGGTCATCGCCATCGAAGTTGGCACCCGTGATGTGGAGCACCTGCCAGCCGGTGCCGAGGATTCGTCAGCGATGCTCGCGGAGATCGTGCGGTTGATCCTGAGCGCGCCGGAGGAGCCGCCGGTCACGAGCAGGGTCGGGCGGTCGCCGTCGAGTCCGAACTCGAGGAGGCCGGCCTGGCGCCCCTCGAACCGGTCGAGTCGCTCGATCTCGCGGCGCAGCGGCATCCCGACCACGGTGGCGCCGCGCAGCCGGGTTCCGGGGAACGTCACACCGACGTGCTTCGTGTACCTGGCACCGAGCCGGTTCGCGATGCCGGGCTTCGCGTTGGCCTCGTGGATCGCGATGGGCACGCCCTCGCGATGGGCCGCGACGTAGGCGGGTGCCGAGGCGTAGCCGCCGAAGCCGACCACGACATCCACCGATCGTTCTCGCAGGTATTCGCGGGTGCGGTCGATCGACGCGCGGAACTGCTTGGGGAACGAGAGCGCCGCTCGTCCTGGTCGGCGGGGAAACGGCAGCCGGGGAATCGTGAGCAGCTCGTACCCACGTTCGGGCACGAGTCTCGCCTCGAGCCCCTCCGTCGTGCCGAGCACGAGGATCTGCGCAGACGGGTCGCGCTCGCGCAGGCGGTCGGCGACGGCGATCAGCGGGTTCACGTGGCCGGCGGTTCCGCCTCCGGCCATGAGGTAGGTGGTCACCCAGTGACCCTACTGCTCGGGCGAGCCTCGCGGCGGCCCGGCGCGGGGTATCGAGCGAGTCGGCAGTCGCATCCGGGTCGCGCGCGAACGACAGCACGACGCCGATGGCGAGCAGTGTGGCGATGAGCGCCGAACCACCCGCGGAGATGAGCGGCAGCGGCACGCCGAGCACCGGGAGCACGCCGAGCACGACCGCGATGTTCACGAACGCCTGGCCGATGATCCAGATCATGATGCCGCCGGTGGCGATGCGGGTGAAGTTGTCGCGCGCCGAGCGGATGACCCGCACGAACGCGATGGCGAGCACGATGAACAGCGCGAGCACGACCATGGCGCCGATGAGCCCGAGTTCCTCGCCGATGATCGCGAAGATGAAGTCATTGGATGCCTCGGGCAGCCAGTTCCACTTCGTGTCCGAGTTGCCCAGCCCCACGCCGAACACCCCACCGGCAGCGAGCGCCCACATGCCGTGCTGCACCTGCCAGCACAGCCCGGACGCGTCGTTCTCGGTGCAGCCGTTGAGCCACACCATGATGCGCTGCGAGCGCGAGTCGCTCGTGAACGCGAACATGGTGCCGAGCACCCCGAGCACGAGGATCGTCACCGCGAGGTACCGGAGCTTGACGCCCGCGAAGTACAGGCAGCCGAGCACGAGCGCGATCATGATCGTCGCGGTGCCGAGGTCGTTGCCGATGAGCACGAAGCCGATCGCGACGAGCGCGACGGGTCCGATCGGCAGCGCGACGTGCTTCCAGTCGCCGAGCAGGTGCTCCTTGGTCGAGAGCACCCACGCGATCCACACGACGAGCGCGATCTTCACGAACTCCGAGGGCTGGAAGCTGAACGAGCCGACGTCGATCCAGTTGCGGTTGCCGCCGTAGCCGTAGCCGAGCGGGATGACGAGCACGAGCATGCCGACGCCGATCAGCACGCGCGGGCCACGCCCAGCGCTTCCAGAAGCGCGGCGGCATCCGCGAAGCCACGAGCATGAGCGGGATGCCGAGCGCCGCGTAGAGCCCCTGGCGCTGGAACTCGCCGAAGAACGAGTCCTCGTCGACGTGTGACTCGATCGAGGACGCCGAGAGCACCATCACGAGCCCGAACGCGACGAGGAAGATCGTCGTGCCGAGCAGCAGGAAGTAGTTGCGGTGCTCCGCGGAGAACAGCCGGCCGACCGGCACCCGGGCGATGAACGGCGCGCGCTGGCGCCGCGGGCGCGGCTCAGCCGGTCGGTGGGCTGCGGGGAGGTCGCGTCGTCGTCATCCGCGTCTCCCACTCTCTCGCGCACCGCTTCGGCGAAGCGCTTGCCCCGGTCCGCGTAGTCCGTGAACTGGTCCATGGATGCCGCCGCCGGCGCGAGCAGGACGACATCGCCCGCACGCGCCACCGCAGCGGCCAACCGCACCGCCTCCGGCATTACCTCCCCAGTCTCGGTGGCGATCACCTCGAACACCGGGACGGACGGCGCGTGTCGCGCAAAACTCTCAACCACGGGTTGACGGTCGACGCCGATGACCACGACGCCCGCGCAGGCGATCGGCGTGCCGTTCGACGAGCGGCCCGACGTCGGTGCCCTTGAGCAGGCCGCCCACGATCCAGACCACGGAGTCGAAGGCGGCGAGGGATGCCGCGGCCGCATGCGAGTTCGTCGCCTTCGAGTCGTCCACCCACAGCACGCCGTCGCGCGAGCGCCACGGGCTCGGCGCGGTGGTGGTCGACGCGGAACGTGGCGAGGGCGGCGCGCACCGTCGCGGCATCCACCCCGGCGGCGCGGGCGAGCGCGCTCGCCGCCAGCACGTTCTCGGTCATGTGCGGCGAGCCGAGGCCCGCCTCGAGCAGTTCGCCGTGCGTCGTGAGCTCGACGGCCTGGCGGTGGCGGTCGTCGACGAACGCGCGGTCGATCACGAGGTCCTCGACGAGCCCGAAGTCGCCGGGGCCGGGCGTGTCGAGGCCGAAGCCGACCGCGATGCAGCCCTCGGTCACGTCGGCCTCCTCGACCATGCGGCGGGTCGTCTCGTCGGCGCGGTTGTAGACGGCGGCGATGCGGGTGTTCGCGAAGACGGTGGCCTTCGCGTCGACGTAGGCCTCGCGCGATCCGTGCCAGTCGAGGTGGTCGTCGGCGATGTTGAGGCAGGCCGCCGCGAGGGGCACGACCGCGCCGGGGCCGGTGCGCGGCATCCAGTGCAGGTTGAAGCTCGAGAGCTCCACCACGAGCACGTCGTAGGGGTCGGGCTCGCGCACCGCATCGAGCGGCGGCACGCCGATGTTGCCGACGGATGCCGCGCGCTTGCCCGCCGCGACGAGCAGGTGCGTCGTGAGCTGCGTCGTCGTGGTCTTGCCGTTCGTGCCCGTGACGAGGATCCACTCGGCCGGCGTGCCCGACCTTGTCGCGCACGCGCCAGGCGAGCTCGATGTCGCCCCACATCGGCAGCCGTGCGAGCGGGCCCACTCGAGCAGCACGTGGCTCGGGCGGATAGCCGGGCGAGACGATCACGAGTTCGGGGTCGAACTCCTCGAGCTCGCGCGGGATGTGGCCCTCCCCGGGCTGCTCGCGCGAACCGGCCGCCGACCACGTCGAGCAGCTCGAGTCGCTCCGGCGGTCGCCTTCGACGCGACGACGAGCACCTCGGCGCCGAGCTCGAGCAGGGTGTCGGCGACGGCGAATCCCGTGACGGCGAGGCCGAAGACGGCGACGCGCAGCCCGCGCCAGTCGGCGTGCCAGCTCGTGAGCTGATCGAGCCGGTCGTGCAGCGTGCAGCAGCGCACGCTACCGGTAGATCCACTCGAGGTAGAACAAGCCGACGCCCGACCGCGACGAACAGCGCGGCGATCAGCCAGAACCGCACGACCACCGTGATCTCGGCCCAGCCCTTGAGCTCGAAGTGATGGTGCAGCGGACTCATCAGGAAGATCCGGCGGCCCTGGCCGTACCGCCGCTCGGTGATCTTGAACCACGTGCGCTGCAGGATCACCGAGCCCGTGACGACGAGGAACAGGCCGCCGATGAACACGAGCAGCAGCTCGGTGCGGCTCAGGATCGCGAGGGCGGCGAGCGCGCCGCCGAGGCCGAGCGAGCCGGTGTCGCCCATGATGATCTGCGCGGGGTGCGTGTTCCACCACAGGAAGCCGATGAGCGCGCCGGCGATCGCCGCGGCGATGATCGCGAGGTCGAGCGGATCGCGCACGTCGTAGCACTTGTACTCGACGTCGGGATCGAGGTTCGAGGTTGCGAGCACCACTGGTTGAACTGCCAGAAGCCGATGAAGATGTAGGCCGACAGCGAGAAGATCGCCGCACCCGAGGCGAGCCCGTCGAGCCCGTCGGCGACGTTCACCGCATTGCCGGCGCTCACGATGATGAGCGTGACCCAGACGGCGAACAGGATGACGCCGACGATCGTGCCGAACACCGCGAGGTCGAGCCAGCGAGATGTCGCGGATGAACGAGATCATCGTCGATGCCGGAGTGAGTCCGTTGGTCGATCGGGGAAGTTGAGCGCGAGCGCCGCGAATCCCGCCGGCGACGACCACCATGCCGGCGATCTTCGACCAGCCGCCGAGGCCGAGGCTGCGCTGCTTGCGGGTCTTGAGGAAGTCGTCGATGAACCCGATGACGCCGAGCCCGACCATGAGGTAGATCACGAGCACGCCCGAGAGCGTGGGCGTCTCGCTGGTCACGAGATGCGCGAGGAAGTAGCCGACGATCGCGCCGACGATGAAGATGATGCCGCCCATCGTGGGCGTGCCGCGCTTCACGTGGTGCGACTGCGGGCCGTCGTCGCGGATGAACTGGCCCCAACCGAGCCGCGTGAACAGCCGGATGAACAGGGGCGTCAGGAACAGCGTGAAGGCGAGCGAGATGCGCTCCGGCGACGAGGAGCGTGATCACTCGGTGACTCCCGCGATGCGATCACCGAGGAAGCGGAGCCCGGCCGACCCGGATGACTTCACGAGCACGACGTCGCCCTCCCGCAATTCACCACGCAGCACATCGTATGCCTCGTCGGCATCGGCGACGAGCACGGACTCACCGTCCCACGAGCCCTCGAGACCGGCCGCATTGTGGATGTGCCGGGCGCGGTGTCCCACGACGATGAGCTTGCCCACGTTCAGTCGCACCGCGAGCCGTCCGATGCGGTCGTGCTCGTCATCCGCGTACTCGCCGAGCTCCGCCATCTCGCCGAGCACGGCCACCGAGCGCTGGCCGGGGCCGACGATCTGGGCGAGCGTCTTGAGTGCGGCGGCCATCGAGTCCGGGCTCGCGTTGTAGGCGTCGTTGATGATCACGACGCCGTCGTCGCGCGGCTGCACCTCCATGCGCCAGCGTGCGGCGCGCGCGAGGCCCTCGAGTGCGGGCACCGAGCGCTCGACGGGCACGCCGAGCGCGTGCGTCGGCGGCGATGGCGGCGAGGGCGTTCATCACGTGGTGCTCGCCGAGGATGCGAAGTTGCACGCGCCGAGCCGTCAGCCGCGGACTCCCCCGCGACGTGCAGCGTGAACGCGGTGCCGGTCGCGGTCGCGGCGATGTCGGAGGCGCGGAAGGTCGCGTCCTCGTCGAGTCCGAACCACGTGACCTGCGCCTGCGTGATCGCAGCCATGTTGGCGACGCGCGGATCGTCGAGGTTGAGCACCGCGGTCGCGGTGGCCGGGAGGTCGGTGACCATCTCGGACTTGGCGCGCTCGACGGCATCCGGTCCGCCGAACTCGCCCGACGTGCGCGAGGCCGACCTTGAGCACGATGCCGACGTCGGGCGTGACGATCGAGATCAGCTGGGCGATCTCGCCGATCGCGCTCGCGCCCATCTCCACGATCAGGTACTTCGTGTCGTGCGTGACCTTGAGCATCTCGGTCGGGGCTCCGACGCTGTTGTTGAACGAGCCGAACGGCGCGACGGTCGGCTCCTTCGAGCTCGAGGATGGCGCGCAGCATGTTCTTCGTCGTCGTCTTGCCGTTCGAGCCGGTCACCGCGACCACCCGCAGCGCGCCGCCCGCCCGCACGCGTGCCACCACTTCCCGTGCGAGTGCCCCGATCGCGGCGACCCCGTTCGCGACGATCACCTGGCTCACCGGCAGGTCGAGCTCGCGCTCCGCGATCACCACGACCGCGCCCGCATCGACCGCCGCCGGGGCGAACAGGTGACCGTCGGTGACCTCGCCCGGCATCGCGAAGAAGATCGAGCCGGCGCTCACCTTGCGCGAGTCCGTCTCGACCGAGCCGCCGACCGGGGTCGCCGCCGTGTCCGCGCCGGCGAGCACGAGCCGCCCGTCGAGCAGGCGCGCCAGATCTCCGAGTTCGAGTTCGATCACGCCCAGCCCGCCTCCCGAAGCGCGGCGTGCGCCTCCTCGCGGGCGTTGAACGGCAGCTTCTCCCCGGCGATCTCGATGTAGTCCTCGTGTCCGGGTCCGGCCCAGAGGATCGAGTCGCCCTCGCGCGCGAGCCCGACCGCCGTGCGGATCGCCTCGGCGGGCGACGGCACCTCGTGCAGCTCGGCCGGGTCCGTCGCGGTGGCCGCGCCCTCGATCAGGGTCGCGCGGATCGCCGCCGGATCCTCGGTCCGCGGGTTGTAGTCGGTGATCACGAGCACGTCGGCGTGCTGCGAGCCGATGCGGCCCATCTCGACGCGCTTCGTCGCATCCCGGTCGCCGTCGGCGCCGAAGACCATGATGAGCCGTCCCGGCGTGAACGGTCGGATCG
Source organism: uncultured Actinomycetota bacterium (assembly GCA_963790235.1). Classification (GTDB taxonomy): domain Bacteria; phylum Actinomycetota; class Actinomycetes; order Actinomycetales; family Microbacteriaceae; genus Rhodoglobus. Next base: position 70,498 of record CAWBNZ010000001.1, on the reverse strand, counting down.
CGTCGAGCGTCGTCGCGAACGCGTCGGGCGTGTGGCCGTAGTCGACGAAGACCGCGGGTCCGCCGTCCGCGGGAATCCGCTCGATGCGCCCCGGCAGATAGGCCTGGATGCCGCCGTCCTGGTCGAGCGCGTGGCCGATCGCCTCGAGCTCGAACCCGGCCTCGACGAGCATGACGATCGCGAGCGCGGCGTTGGCGGCCATGTGCCGGCCGAGCACGGGCACCGATGTGCGCAGCGTGCGACCGTCCGGTCCGCGCAGCGCGAAGGATGAGCCGTCCACCGACTCGTCGAGGAACTCGATCCGCCACTCGGCGTCGATGCCGTCGGATCGAGGAGATCGTCGTGACGGGGATGCGCGAGGCATCCACCACCCGCTCGCCCCACGCGTTGTCGAGCGACACCACGGCGCGCCTGGCGTGCTCCGGATCGAACAGCGGCAGCTTCGCCGCGAAGTACTCGTCCATGTCGTCGTAGTCGTCGAGATGGTCGTGGCTCAGGTTGAGGAACGACACGACGTCGAACACGAGCCCGTCCACGCGGTGCCAGGTGAGGGCCTGGGCGCTCACCTCGATCGTGACGGCGCGCACCTCGCTCTCGCGCATCCGTGCGAGCATGCCGTGCACCTCGGTGGCCTCAGGGGTCGTGAGCGAGCTCGTGACGGCGAGCTCGCCGATCCTGCGCTCGGCGGTCGTGCTGAGACCGGCGACCAGCCCGAGCTGGCCGAGGATGCCGTGGAGCAGGTACGCGACGGAGGTCTTGCCGTTCGTGCCCGTGATCCCGAACAGCAGCGGTGGATGCTCGCCGGTGCGGTAGATCCACGCCGAGATCGCGCCGACCGCCTCGCGCGGAGGCTCGACGAGCACGATCGGCAATCCCGCACTCTGCTGCGATCGCCGCGCCCGGCGGCATCGGTCAGCAGCGCGACGGCGCCCAGTGCCTTCGCCTTGGATGCGTAGGTCGCGCCGTGGCTGCGCACGCCCTGGACGCCGACGTAGAGGTCGCCGGGCTGCAGGTTGCCGGTGTTGATCGAGATGCCGGACACCTCGACGCCGTCGATCGCACCGATGGTGTCGAGCGAGAAGTCGTTGACGAGTTCGGCGAGCGATCGCGCCGACGGATGCTCCGGCCGAAGGACCGAGGAGTCACCACCCACGCATGCCTCACTCCCGTTCGCCCCAGCGTCACCGGATCGGCGACTCCACCGATTCTGCCATCACCAGGTGAGCGGAATGTCCGGTGCCGGCTCGTCGACGGCTGCACGCGGAAGTGCGTGAGGGTCTGCGCGATCACATCGCGGAACGACGTGGCCATATCCGATCGACGTGAATTGGCTCGACGGCACGCCCGCGGTCACCACGACCACGTACTGCGGGTTGTCGGCGGGCGCCACTCCCGCGAACGAGATGACCGTCGCGTCGCCGTAGACGCCGTTCTCGGCGACCTCCGCCGTACCCGTCTTCGCCGCGATGCGATACCCCGCGATCGGGATGTCGTAGCGCGAGCCGCCCTCGGTGACGACCTTCTCGAGCATCTCGAGCACGCTGTCGCGCCGCGTCTTCGGAGATCACGCGGCGACCCTCGGCGGGCGGGAGGTCGGTCATGGTGCCGTCGGGCAGCTCGCAGCCCTCGACGAGGGTCACCGGCATCCTGACGCCGCCGTTGCCGAGCGTCTGGTATGCGCTCGCCATCTGCACGCTGGTCACCGACATCGCCTGGCCGAACTGCACTGCGAGGTTCGTGCGCTCGTCCCAGTCCGAGGTCGGAAGCACGACGCCCTCCGACTCGTAGAGGAAGCCCGACCTCGGTGGCCTCGTTGAAGCCGAAGTCGATCAGGTACTTGTGACGGGTCTCGGCCGGGATCTCGCGGGTCAGGATCGAGATGCCGGTGTTCGACGAGTTCACGAGCACGCCGGTCAGCGTGTACGGGAGGTCGTCGTGCGGGAATGAGTCCTTGATGTAGCTGCCGTCGGAGAGGTACAGCCGCCCGGGCGCGATCACCGGCTGAGTCTGCGTCGCCATCCCCTGATCGATGAGCTCGGCCGCCGAGATCGCCTTCATCGTCGAGCCGGGCTCGTACGGCGACGTGAACGCGCGCGAGCCGAGGGCGTCGCGTGGCGCATCGTCCACGTTGTTCGGATCGACCGACGGATAGTCGACGACGGCCATCAGGTGGCCGTCGCTCACCCGCATGACGACCGCGGTCACCCAGCTCGCACCGAGCGCGTTGTAGGTCTGCGCCATACGCTCCTGCACGTACCACTGCAGGTCGCGATCGATCGTGAGGTGCAGCGTGCCGCCGTCGCTCGGCTCCTCGGTGGTGACGAGCGATCCGGGAATGCGCACGCCGTCCTCGCCCTTCTCGTACACCGCCTCGCCGTTCTCGCTCGCGAGGCACTCGTTCTCGCTGACCTCGAGGCCCTCCTGCGGGCCGTCCGTGCCGATGAAGCCGACGAGGTTGCCCGCGACCGCGCCGTTCGGATACGTGCGGCTCTGGCGCAGCTCGAAGTTGACCCACGGGATGTCGAGATCGCGAACCTCACGGTAGACCTCGAGTGTGACGCCCTTCGCGAGGTACATGAAGTCGGATTCGGGGTCGGCCATGAACTCCGCGAGCATCGTCGCGGGATCGGTGCCGGTCATCGCGGCAATCTCGTTGATGGCGTCGGCCGCCGGACCATTCAGTTCGGCGGACGTCGGCGCTCAGCGCGACCCTCGGCGATGCCATGATGTCGAACCGGTCGACGCTGAGCGCGAGCACGTTGCCGTTCGCGTCGACGATCGAGCCGCGCGTGCCGTACAGCGTCATCGGCACCGCGCGCTTGTCGTACGACTGCGCGTTGAGCTCCTCCGCCTGCACGAGTCTGGATGTCGACGAGCCGAACCATGAACACGGCCACGATCGCGAACACGGCGAGCACCGTCATCGTGATGCGCGCCCTGCCGCGCCTCGCTGCGCCTCACTGCGTCACCGGCGCCGGCAGCGGCCCTGTAGTGGGACCGGATCGGCGCTGTCGGCGTTGTCGGCCCGGCGCGCCCCGCCTGTCCGGATCGTCCGGTCGCGGCGGCGCACCCGGCGTTGCCCCTGTGGTCGGCGCGGCGTCACGGGCGTCATTCCCAGAGTCAGCGAATTCGCAACCAGCCCGCACATCGTGGCGCATCCATACCGAATCGCGAGCTCTGGAGCCGGGAGCACCGCGCCGTCGGCGAGGCGCAAGTACGCCGCATCGGTCGCGATCACCATGCCGAGCGATGCGGCGTCCGCGACGAGATGCTGCGGCGAGTTCAGCACGGCGAGATCCTCGGCGAGCGCGTCCTCGGTGCGCGCGAGCTCCTTCTGCGACTGCTGCAGCGCAGCGATCTGGTACGCGCCGTCCGAAACGGCGATGCTCAGCAGCAGCTGCGCCGCGAAGATCGCGAACAGCGCGCCGAGGGTCACCACGGCGTGCATGACCGTGGGCCGCGCGCGGCGCTGCGGCCTTCGTCGTGACGATCTCGATGTGGCGCGGGTGCACCTCGCGCACCGGTACGAGGGCGGGCTGCACTCGGGCGCGCATGACCGGACGCGTCGCCGTTGCCGTGCTCATGCCGCCTCCCCCGACTTCAGGGCGTCAGCTGCCGGATCACGAAGTCGCTCGGCCGCGCGCAGACGCACCGGGGCAGACCGGGGATTGGCCGCGATCTCCGCGTCGCTCGCAAGCTCGGCGCCGCGCACGAGCAGCTTGAGTTCTGCGCGGTGCTGCGGCAGTTCGACCGGGAGCCCGGCGGGCGCCGTCGACGCCGAGCGCCGCTGCAGCTCGCGCTTGACGATGCGGTCCTCGAGCGACTGGTACGAGAGCACGACGATCCGTCCGCCGACCTCGAGCGCGTCGATCGCGGCGGGGATCGCACGCTCGAGCACCGCGAGTTCGTGGTTGACCTCGATGCGCAGCGCCTGGAAGACGCGCTTCGCGGGGTGGCCGGCGCGCTGCGCCGCCGCGGGTGTTGCGGCGATGATCACCTCGACCAGCTCGGCCGAGGTCGTGATCGGCGCGTCCGCTCGTCGCTGCACGATCTTGCTCGCGTATCGCGGCGCGAGCTTCTCGTCGCCGTAGGCGTAGAAGATGCGCTTGAGCTCGGACTCCGAGTAGGTCGCCACGACGTCGGCCGCGGTCGGACCGGTCGTGGCATCCATCCGCATGTCCAGCGGAGCGTTGCGCGAGTACGAGAACCCGCGATCGTCGCGGTCGAGCTGCAGCGACGACACGCCGAGGTCGAACAGGATGCCCGACACGGCATCCAGCCCGAGGCCGGCAAGCGCGGGAGCGAGCTCGTCGTACACCGCGTGCACGAGGTGCACCCGCGAGCCGAACGGCTCGAGCCTGCGCGCAGCGATCTCGAGGGCGTCGGTGTCACGGTCGATGCCCACGAGCACGAGACCGGGGAATCGCTCGAGCATCGCCTCGGCGTGGCCTGCCATGCCGAGCGTGGCGTCGACGAGCACCGAGCCGTCCTGCGCCGAGCGCAGGGGCGAGCAGCTCGACCGTGCGGTCGAGCATCACCGGGGTGTGAATGGTGTCGTCTGCCATGAGCACTTCGGGTTCGTGTTCGCTGGTGCTGATCCCCATCCGTTCCGACCAGGCAACGGGGAAGAAGGACTGGGCGTACGGCTGGGAGTCAGCGTCAGCGATCAGAAGAGTCCGGGGATCACCTCCTCCGTGGTGTTGGAGAAGTCGGCCTCGGTGTCGTTGTAGTAGGAGTTCCAGGCCTCGGTGTCCCAGATCTCGGCCCGGTTGCCGGCGCCGATCACGGTGAGTTCGCGATCGAGCGACGCCCACTCGCGCAGGTTCGCCGGGATCGTGACGCGGTGCTGCTTGTCGGGCGTCTCCTGGTTCGCACCGGAGAGGAACAGGCGCAGGAAGTCTCGCGCCTGCTTGCTCGTGACCGGCGCCTGGCGGATCTTGTCGTGGATCGACTCGAACTCGCGCTGGCTGAACACGTAGAGGCAGCGCTCCTGGCCGCGCGTCACGACGACGCCGGAGGCGAGTTCGTCCCAGAACTTCGCCGGGAGGATGATGCGCCCCTTCTCGTCGAGTTTCGGGGAGTAGGTACCGAGGAACACGTCGGTCACTCCCCTCTCTCACCCGGCCTGGGATCGGTTGGCTCCACTTTACTCCACTTTCCACCACAAACCCTATGATTTCGCGCCAATTCTGACAGAATGGCGTGTCGGAGGCCAATGATTCACTGCGAACGCGCGGTGGAGGGAAATGGAGCGAAACTGCCCGAAACATCGCTAGAACACATCCGGAAGTGGAGCAGCGCGACCAACGCGGGCAACGAAAAAGGCCAGCCCGTGGGCTGGCCTTCATCGAGGTGGAGCTGAGTGGAGCGGCGGTGCGCCTACTCGCGACCGTCCTGGCGCTTGTCCCAGCGCTCGTTCAGTCGGTCCATGAAGCTCTCGGAGTTGTTGTTGGGGCGGTGGCCGCGAGGGGCCGGGCCGGCCGTCGGCTTCGACTCCGGTGAGGTCATCCGCCGTGGCGGCGCGACGGCGAGCAGCACGCCGACGAACATGACCACGAACCCGAGGATGCCGATCCACGGTCTGCTGGATGACGACGCCGACGACGAGGGTCGCAATGCCGAGCAAGCCCGATGAGCGCGCCGACGACGAGCACCGTGTAGTTGGGGCGTCCGCGCCGCTGTCCGCGTCGTCGGGACGAAATCGGCGTCGTTCTGATAGAGACTGCGCTCCATCTCCTCGAGGAGGCGCTGCTCCTGTTCCGAGAGTGGCATCGAGCTTCCTCCAAACTGGAATCGAGGCGGTCAGGCCTTCATAGTACGCCTCGCGCCCGTGGCTAGGGTAGAGGAGTGGCTGAGAGTACCCGGTTAGTCGATCTGGTTCAACAGCAGATCGACGGCTTCCTCAGCGAGCGCTTCACCCAGCTCGGCGCAATCGCCCCCGAACTCGGTGAGTTCGCCGAGACCGCCCGCGGCTTCCTCGCCGGCGGCAAGCGCTTCCGGGCGCTGTTCTGCTACTGGGGATGGCAGTCCGCGGTGAGCGAGCTCGACGACTTCGATCCGCTCGGACCCAGGGATGCCCCGGCCGCCCTCCCCGGCATCGTGCTCGCCGCCGACGGCCCTCGAGGTGTTCCACGCCGCCGCGCTCGTGCACGACGACATCATGGACAACTCCGACACCCGGCGCGGAGCGCCTTCCGCCCACCGGCAGTTCGCGCACGACCCACGTCGCGCGGGACTGGAGCGGCGACTCGAACGCCTTCGGCGTGTCATCCGCGCTGCTGCTCGGCGACCTGCTGCTCGGCTGGAGCGACGAGCTGTTCGACGCTGGCACCGGGATGCTGCCCTCCCGCGAGCACGGGCTTGCTGGGCGCGCGGAGTTCAATCGCATGCGCACCGAGGTGACCGCCGGCCAGTACCTCGACATCCTCGAGGAGGCGTCGTGGACGGCGCATCCAGAGACCGAGGCGCTGTCGCGCGCGCATCGGGTGATCGTCTACAAGTCGGCCAAGTACAGCGTCGAGGCGCCGCTCGCTGATCGGCGCGGCGCTCGGCGGGGCAACGCGCAGAGCAGCTCACGGCCCTGCGCGAGTTCGGGATGCCGCTCGGCGTCGCCTACCAATTGCGGGATGACCTGCTCGGCGTGTTCGGCGACCCCGAGGTCACCGGCAAGCCAGCGGGCGACGACCTCCGCGAGGGCAAGCGCACCGTGATCATCGCGATCGCGCGGGCCAAGCTGCCGACTCACGCACGTCACGTGCTCGACGAGCTGCTCGGCGACCGCGACCTCGATGCCGTGCAGATCGACATGCTGCGCACGGCGATCCGCGACAGCGGCGCCGTGGACCAGGTCGAGCGGATCATCGACCACAACGTCGAGCTCGCGCGAGCGGCGATGGATGCCGCGCCGCTCAGCCGCTCATCCCGCGAGCAGCTCCTCCAACTCGCCGAAACCGTCACGCGGCGCGTGAGCTGACCTGCGTCGCGACGTGCGTCGAGGTGACGCCGGACTCAGAAGGCGCTCGATTGCGCGACGCGGCGCACTTCGGCCTTGCGGCCGGCGCGGAGCGCCTCGATCGGGCTCGTTCCCAGGCTGTCCTCGGCGCTCAGCAGCCAGTGCATCGCCTCGTCGTCGTTGAAGCCGTTGTCGCCGAGCACGACGAGCGTGCCGCGGAGGTCGCCGAGCGGCTCGCCGTTGAGGATGAACAGCGCGGGAACCCGCCACACGCCGTCGACTCGTGACGCGAGCAGTTGGCGGTCCTCGATGAGACGACGCACCTGGCTCACCTTGAGGTCAAGGAGCTCGGTGAGGTCCGGAATCGTCAGCCATTCGACGTCGGGAGTTGCAGCCACAGATCAAGAGTGCCACGACGACGTGGCTGTGGAGTTCAGGCATCCCGTGGGTCAAATGTTTCGAACATGTTAACTGTAGCCACACCCGTCTCGGTAATTGACACTGCCTTGCTTCTGTGACACGTTGGAGCCGACTGCCGTCATGGTGACGGCGTGACCTTCTCGGGGCCGGGAGAGGACGGGACAGCAGATGAGCACCATGGAGCACGACTCGCAGCCACTGGCTCGCTCGGTGTTCGCCGGGCTCGCCCCGTCGACGCCGCTGCCCGCGACGCACGCACCCGCGGCCGCCGAGCGCGACCGTCGGGCATCCAAGGCACTGTTCGGCACCGGCGTCGTGCTCGTCGGCGCGATGACCGTCATGAACCTCACTGGCCAGGTCGCAGCCGGTGCAGGCGGACAAGCCGCAGGCGAAGCCGAAGGGCATCTCGGCGTTCGGCAAGACGCTTCGGGATGCCGTGGCGACGGTCCGCACGTCCGTCACCGGTCCGCAGCGCCACCTCCGTCGCTCCCGCCGAAGCCCCCGCCACCTACCGAGTCGTCGCCGGTGACACCGTGAGCGGCATCGCGACGCGCTACGGCACTCTCGACCGCATCGGTGCTCGCACTCAACGGGCTGGGCTGGTCGTCGCTGATCTTCCCCGGCCAGGAACTCAAGCTCACGAGCAGCGGCCCCGTGCCGTCGGCCCCGCAGGTGGGCCCGGTCTCGTCAGGGCGGTACACGATCGTCGCCGGTGACACGATCAGCGCGATCGCCGCACGCTTCGGCGTCTCGACGCAGTCCGTGCTGACCGCCAACGGTCTTGGCTGGTCGAGCATCATCTACCCCGGACAGTCCATCGCGATCCCGGGCCTCATCGGCCCGGATGGCGCGCAGGACATCCCTGTGGACGAGGCACCGGCTGCCGCCGAGGAGGCACCCGCCGCTGAGGCTCCTGCGGTCCAGCCTCCCGTCGAGCAGCCCGTTGCGGCGCCGGAGCCGGCTCCTGCTCCCCCGGCTCCTGCTCCCGCGGCTCCGCCGAGTGGCACGTACACGATCGCGTCGGGTGACACCGTGTCATCCATCGCCGCACACTTCGGCGTCAGCACCGAAGCGCTGCTCGCGGCCAACGGGCTCGATTGGTCGAGCGTCATCTATACGGGGCACACGCTCGTCATCCCGGGCGGCGCGTCGTTCTCGACTGCTGGCCTCTCAGCGACCGGCCTCTCTGCCGAAAGCGCAGGATACGCAGCGATCATCATCCAGGTCGGGCGCGAGCTGGGCGTGAGCGACTACGGCATCGTCATCGCCCTCGCGACGGCGATGCAGGAGTCCACGATGCGCAACCTCGACTGGGGTGACCGCGACTCGGTCGGCCTGTTCCAGCAGCGTCCGAGTTCCGGCTGGGGGTCGGTCGAGCAGCTCACCGACCCGTGGCACTCCGCCCGCCTGTTCTACGGCGGCGCGAGCAACCCCAACCGCGGCAACACGAGCGGGCTTCTGGATGTTCCGAACTGGTCGTCACTGCCCCTCACCGTCGCCGCTCAGTCGGTTCAGATCTCCGCCTACCCCGACGCGTACGCCAAGTGGGAGAGCAGCGCCTGGACCTGGCTCGCCGAACTCGGATAACGACTGTCCATCGAAGGGCCGACTTACCAGCGAATGGGCCGAGTTCACAGGGTCGCGAACTTTACACTTCGAGGGTGAGCGTCAACACCACCGACCCGATGATTGGACGTCTCCTCGACGGTCGGTATCAGGTCCGCTCACGCATCGCCCGCGGCGGCATGGCCACGGTCTACCTGGCCACCGATCTGCGCCTCGAGCGTCGAGTCGCGATCAAGATCATGCACGGCCATCTGCTGGATGACGCGCAGTTCCGTGAGCGTTTCATCCAGGAGGCCCGCTCGGCCGCCCGGCTTGCCCATCCGAACGTCGTGAACGTGTTCGACCAGGGCCAGGACACTGACATGGCCTACCTCGTGATGGAGTACCTGCCGGGCATCACCCTGCGCGACCTGCTGCAGGAGCACAAGATCCTCACGACCGAGCAGACGCTCGACATCATGGAGGCCGTGCTCGGCGGACTGGCGGCGGCGCACAAGGCTGGCATCGTGCATCGCGACCTCAAACCCGAGAACGTGCTGCTCGCCGACGACGGTCGCATCAAGATCGGCGATTTCGGCCTCGCCCGTGCCGCGAGTGCGAATACCGCGACCGGCGCTGCACTGCTCGGCACGATCGCCTATCTCTCCCCCGAACTCGTCACCCGTGGCATTGCGGACACCCGCAGCGACATCTACGCGGCGGGCATCATGATGTACGAGATGCTCGTCGGTGAGCAGCCGTTCCGCGGCGAGCAGCCGATGCAGATCGCGTACCAGCACGCGAATGAGGCCGTGCCGATGCCGAGCGTGAAGAACCCGCGCGTGCCCCACGAACTCGATGAGCTGATCCTGTGGGCCACGGCACGAGATCCAGAGGCCAGGCCCAAGGATGCCCGGGCGATGCTCGACCAGCTGTTCGAGATCCACTCCGCCCTCCAGGACACCCTCCCGTCGACCTCCGGCACGTCGTCGCAACGCACGATCGTGATGCCGACGGCCGCCGAGACCGGGCCGACCGGACCGGCGCAGCGCGGACCCACCGCCGAGACCCAGGTGCTGGGCGGACGTCCACGCACAGAACCGAGGATGCCGGTGCGCGACAACGCCGCGCTCCTCGCCGAGAGGACCCGCCAGCGTCGCCGTCGCGGCGTTGTGCTGCTCGTGGTGATCATCGTGCTCGCGGTGATCGCAGGCGGCACCGGCTGGTACTTCGGATTGGGGCCGGGGTCGCGCGTGAGCATCCCCGACACGATCGCCGGCAAGACGATCCCAGAGGCGACGGCCATTCTCGAGGATCTCGGGCTCGAGGTCGACGCGACCACGGGACTCATCGATTCCCCCACGGTGCCGAAGGACTTCGTCGCCGACACCTCGCCGGCCGCGATCGGTGAGTCCGTGCCGCACGGCGCGACGGTGCAGTTGCTCATCTCCACGGGACCGAAGCTCATCGCCGTGCCCTCATTCCGGGGCATGACCGAGGACCAGGCCAGGCAGGCGATCGAGAGCGCGCCGTTCACGCTCGCTGGCGACGTGATCAAGCAGTTCGACGCGGAGATCCCCGCGGGCATCGTCGTCGACGTACTCGGGCTCGACGGAGCATCCATCCTCGATGCCGGCCAGTACGGCGAGTTGCAGGAGGTGACGCTCATCATCTCGGCGGGCGCCCTGCCGGACCTGACGGGCCGGACCGTCGAGGAGGCGACTGCGGACCTGGATGCGGTCGGGCTCACGGCGGGCGCGGTGCGCGAGGACGAGTTCAGCGACACGGTGCCGCAGGGGTTCGTCATCCGGGCGGTTGCGGTGGACGGCGTCTCCCCCGTGCGAGTGGGCGACGAGGTCGACCTCATCACGTCGAAGGGACAGGATCTCGTGCTGATCCCCGACCTGGTCGGCACGTCCTGGGCCGACGCAAAGCCGCAGCTCCTCGACGCCGGGTTCGAGCTCGACTACAACATCTTCGCCGACGCGGCTCCTGGGTTGTTCACCGTGAGCGACCTGACGCCGGATGGCGGCACGACCGCGCCGAGGGGCAGCGTCGTGAAGGTCGAACTTCACGAGCTAGCACGCGGCGGCTCGGGTCAGTTCCATGATCCAGTTCGTCTCCCAGGTGTGCCACGCGGCGATTGACGACCGTCCAGTCGCCGTACAGGAAGTCGAAGTCGCTCATCCACAGCATGGTGGATGCAGCGGACACCTAGAACGCGGTCAGCTCCTCGGCAACCAGGAACGCGAGCTCGAGGGACTGCATGTGGTTCAGGCGAGGATCGCACAGCGACTCGTACCGCGTCGCGAGGGTCGCCTCGTCGATGTGCTCCGAGCCGCCGAGGCACTCGGTGACGTCGTCGCCGGTGAGCTCGATGTGGATGCCGCCGGGGTACGTGCCCGCCGCCCGGTGCGACTCGAAGAACCCCTTGACCTCGTCCACGACGTCGTCGAATCGACGCGTCTTGTAGCCGTTGGGTGTGGTGAGTCCGTTGCCGTGCATCGGGTCGGTGACCCAGAGTGGCGTCGCATCCATCGCCTTGATGCCCTCGAGCAGCGGCGGCAGGGCATCGCGAACCTTGCCGGCGCCCATCCGCGTGATGAAGGTGAGGCGTCCCGGTTCGCGATCCGGGTCGAGCTTGTCGATGAGGCGCTCCATCGTCTCGACCGTTGTCGACGGGCCGAGCTTGACACCGATCGGGTTGCGCAGGCGTGAGAAGTAGTCGATGTGGGCGCCGTCGAGGTCGCGGGTGCGCTCCCCGATCCACAGGAAGTGCGCCGATGTGTTGTAGGGCGTGCCCGTGCGGGAGTCGATGCGCGTCATCGGCCGCTCGTAGTCCATGAGGAGGCCCTCGTGGCTCGTGTAGAACTCGACGCGCTTGAGCTCGTCGAAGTCCGCCCCGGCGGCCTCCATGAACTTGATGGCGCGGTCGATCTCGTTCGCGACCTGCTCGTAGCGCCGATTGGCGGGGTTCTGCGCGAAGCCGCGGTTCCAGCTGTGCACCTGGCGCAGGTCGGCGAACCCGCCCTGAGTGAACGCGCGCACAAGGTTGAGGGTCGCAGCGGACGTGTGGTACCCCTCGACGAGGCGGGCCGCGTCGGGCTGCCGCGACTCCGGCGTGAAGTCGTAGCCGTTCACGATGTCACCGCGGTATGCGGGCAGCGTGACCTCGCCACGGGTCTCGAAGTCATTCGAGCGGGGCTTAGCGAACTGGCCGGCCATCCGGCCCATCTTCACGACCGGCTTCGCGGCGCCGTACGTGAGCACGACCGCCATCTGCAGCAGCGTCTTCACGCGCGCACGGATCTGGTCGGCGGTCGCACCCGCGAAGGTCTCGGCGCAGTCCCCGCCCTGCAGCAGGAACGCATCGCCGCGGGCAGCGCGTGCGAGACGCTCGCGCAGGATGTCGACCTCACCGGCGAACACGAGCGGCGGCAGCGTCGCGATCTTCGCGGAGGCGGCGCCGACCGCATCCGGGTCCGGCCACTCCGGCTGGTGCTTGATGGGAAGGGTCCGCCAATAGTCGAGTCCCGCGATCACGTCTGGATCGGCGAGCACGACTTGTTCTGACGGGTCTACCACTTGGGGTTCCTCACTTGGCACGGACTTCACATCGTACCGGCGCACGCGGACCCTCCGGCCCGGGGCCGGCTCGGTGGTGTTGCAGTTCTCTAACGAGACCTCGAGCCGAGCCGCTCCTTCACGGAACTCGCATAGACGTCGACGTATTCCTGACCGCTCAGCTTGCTGAGCTCGTACATGATCTCGTCGGTGACCGAGCGCAGGATGAAGCGGTCGCTCTCGAGACCCTCGAACCGCGAGAAGTCGATCGGCTCGCCGATGATGACGCCGATGCGGCGCACCTTCGGGAGCTTCTGACCGATCGGCATGACCTTCTCGGTGTCGATCATCGCGATCGGCACGACGGGCACGTGACCTTCGAGCACCATGCGCGCGACGCCGGTGCGGCCGCGGTACATCTTGCCGTCGGGGCTGCGCGTGCCCTCCGGGTAGATGCCGAGCACATCCCCTCCCGCGAGCACCCGCAGTCCGGTGTTCAGGGACGCCTCCGAGGCCTTGCCGCCCGAACGATCGATCGGCAGCATCCCGGTGCCCTTGAGGAAGTTCTTGATGAACCACCCCTTCGGTCCACGGCTCGTGAAGTAGTCGCTCTTGGCGAGGAAGGTGATCCTGCGGTCGATCAGCAACGGGAGGAACACCGAGTCGATGAACGAGAGGTGGTTGCTGGCGAGGATGACCCCGCCGGTCTTCGGGATGTTCTCCGAGCCGGTCACCCACGGCCGGAAGACCGTCTTGAGGATCGGGCCGGCAACGAGGTTCTTCATGAACCAGTAGAACATCGCCCATCCTCCAGTCGAAGGCTCCACTCTACGACGAGTGCAAGCACCGTGTGATCAGCGCACCTGCGAATGGATGCGCGCAAGGTCGGCCGCCCCGACCATGCCGGCGTCGTTCGCGAGCTGCGCCACCACGAAACCGGGCTCAGGGTGATACCCCTTCGCGGGCAGGTGCTGGTGAAACGCCTCGCGTACCGGGTCGAGCAGGAGGTCTCCGGCGACCGCGACTCCCCCGCCGAACACGAACAGCTCGGGGTCGAGCACGGCCGCGAGACTCGCGCAGGCCTGCCCGAGTGAATGGCCGAGCTGCTCGATGGCACGCAGAGCGCCAGGATCGTGCGCGGCGATCAGGTCGCCGACGACGTGGCCGTCGAGCGTTCCGCCGTTCGTCGCGCGGGCGTCGGCGAGCGCGAGGCCGACGCCACCGGCATCCGCGATCTCGTTCGCGATGCGCAGCAGTGCGCGCCCCGACCCGTACTGCTCGATGCAGCCGCGCGCACCGCATCCACACGGCAGGCCGTCGGGGACGAGTCGGAGGTGTCCGAGCTCGGCGCCGGCGCCGAATCCGCCGCGGAACAGGGTGCCGCGCGACACGATCGCGCCGCCGACACCGGTGCCGATCGTGAGCATCGTCATGTCGCGAACGTCGCGTCCGGCACCGAACTGGAACTCGGCCCATCCCGCGGCGTTCGCGTCGTTGTCGATCGTGATGTCGAGGTCGAGCGATTCGCGGAGCCGCTCGCGCAGCGGCTCGTTCCGCCAGCTGATGTTCGGCGTGTAGTAGACGGTCGACTGGTCGGCGTCGATGAAGCCAGGTGCAGCGACCCCCGCCGCGGCGATGGTGCGCCCGACCGCGAGCTTGCGGATCATCGAGATCACAGCCTCGACGATGGCCTCGGAGTTGCCTGCCTCGGTCGCGACGCGATCCTCGACGAGGATGTCGCCGCGCTCGTCCACCACCGCGCCCGCGATCTTGGTTCCGCCGATGTCGATTCCGATCGCCTGCACGAGGATCGAGTGTATTCGTGCGCGACCCCCGTTCGGGCCTGTCGCCGTCCGTCGCCAGATGCACGGGGCCGAATAGACTCAAGACACTGCCCACCGGTGCCAAAGGCCGAATTTGGAGTCAAAGGAGACCCCGTGCAACAGATCGATGTACCAGCCCTCGTACCAGCGATCCCGAAGCGAACGTGACGGACCTCCTGATCGACCGGGTGAAGGCGACGCCCGACCTCGCGCTCTTCGCGCTTCCCACGCCCGACGGCGGCTGGAAGGATGTCACGGCAACCGAGTTCCTCAACCAGGTGAGGGCGCTCGCCAAGGGCCTCGTCGCGGCCGGCATCCAGCCCGGCGACAAGATCGGCCTGATGTCGAAGACGAACTACGAGTGGACGCTCATCGACTTCGCCACCTGGTTCGCCGGCGCCGTGCTCGTGCCGATCTACGAGACGAGCGCACCAGCGCAGATCCTGTGGAACCTCACCGACTCCGGCGCGGTCGGCATCATCACCGAGAACGCTGATCACTACGCCCGGTTCGACGAGATCCGCGCGGACGCGCCCGACGTCACGCACGCGTGGAAGATCGACCTCGGCGACCTCGACAAGCTCGTCGCCTCTGGCAAGGACGTTCCGGACGAGGAGATCGAGCGCCGCCGCAACCTCGCGCGCGGCGAAGACATCGCGACCCTCATCTACACGTCGGGCACGACCGGCAAGCCGAAGGGCTGCATCCTCACCCACTCGAACTTCGTCGAGCTGAGCCGCAACGCCCAGAAGGCGATCCCCGAGGTCGTGAACGACCAGTCCAGCACCCTGCTGTTCATCACCCTCGCGCACGTGTTCGCGCGCTTCATCTCGGTGCTGAGCGTGCACGGCGGCGTGAAGATCGGCCACCAGCCCGACACCAAGCTGCTGCTGCCCTCGATGGGCTCGTTCAAGCCGACCTTCCTCCTCGCCGTGCCGCGCGTGTTCGAGAAGGTCTACAACTCCTCGGAGCAGAAGGCCGAGACCGGCGGCAAGGGCAAGATCTTCCGCAAGGCCGCCGCCGTCGCGATCGCGCACTCGAAGGCGCTCGACGCCGGCCACGTGCCGCTCGGACTCAAGCTGCAGTTCGCGCTGTTCGACAAGCTCGTGCTCAGCAAGATCCGCGCCGCGCTCGGCGGACGAGTCAAGTACGCCGTCTCCGGCTCCGCTCCGCTCGGTCTGCGACTCGGGCACTTCTACCGCAGCCTCGGCCTCACGATCCTCGAGGGCTACGGCCTCACCGAGACGACCGCGCCGATCTCGATCAACGTGCCATCCAACTTCAAGATCGGCAAGGTCGGCCCGCCGCTGCCCGGCGTTGCCGTGCGCATCGCCGACGACGGCGAGATCCAGGCCAAGGGCATCGACGTGTTCAAGGGCTACTGGAACAACGACGCCGCGACCAAGGAGACGTTCACCGACGACGGCTGGTTCAAGACCGGCGACATCGGCACGCTCGACGACGACGGCTACCTCGAGATCACCGGTCGCAAGAAGGAACTCATCGTCACCGCGGGTGGCAAGAACGTCGCCCCGGCCATCGCTCGAAGACCCGATCCGCGCCAACCCGATCATCGGGCAGGTCATCGTCGTCGGCGACCAGAAGCCGTTCATCGGCGCGCTGATCACCCTCGACGAGGAGATGCTGCCGGTCTGGCTGAACAACAACGGCGAAGACGCGCAAGATGACCGTCTCCGACGCCGCGAAGCACCCCAAGGTGCTCGCCGAGATCCAGAAGGCAGTGGATGCCGCGAACTCGAAGGTCTCGCGCGCCGAGTCCATCCGCAAGTTCGTCGTGCTCGACGCAGAGCTCACGGAGGCGAGCGGACACCTGACGCCGAAGATGAGCATCAAGCGGAACGTCATCATGAAGGACTTCGCCGACGTCGTCGAGTCGATGTATGTGGGGTCGCCGGCCACTGAGGGTATCTCGCTCCCTGCTAGGCGTTGGTGACGGGCTCCGGCTGGGGCATCACTTTTCGTTCAGACATTGATTCGCTCGCGAATCAAAATTCACGAAAAGCGATACCCCAGCCGGACCCTCCCCGGCCGCGAGCCGACGGGCTGCGCATCCTCAGCAGCCGCCGATCCCTGGGTGCGACTCGCACCCTCGCTTCGCAACGCGGTGCTGGCTGCCGAACGCCGCACGTACCCCGACCCAGCCCCCGCACGACGTGCACCGTCGCGCGGCGCGGGTGACCGAAGGTGTGCGGCGGCACGCTCGCACACCGCCGCGCGGCTGGAACGCTCTCGTAGCACGTCCGGAACGGCCGCCACCCCCACGTGACTCGGTGTGCGTTCATCAGCTCGCACGGCACGCGATTGTGGACGTCGATGCGCGAGATGAGCCGCGCAACACAACGCCCACAAACAATGTGTGGGAGCTGCACACTCACGTGATCGGGGCGGGAGGGGTATCGCTTTTCGCGAATTTTGCATCGCGAGCGATGCAATGTCTGAGCGAAAAGTGATGCCCCTCCCGCACGACGAGCCCCGGCACCTAGTACCAGGGCGCCTGCCGAATCACCCGCATGGCTTCCTTCTTCACCGACGGCTCAAGCCCCTCGATGAACAGATGCCCGTCCAAGTGATCGACCTCATGCTGCAAAGCCTGCGCCATCGTCCCAGTCCCCGAGAACTCAACCGGCTCCCCGGCCAGGTCGACCCCGACGACCCGAGCGAACGGATACCGCAGCCGAGGAAAGTAGAACCCCGGCACCGACAGGCATCCCTCGTCGACCAGCTCCGGCTCCCCCGAGACTTCGACGATCTCCGGGTTGATCACGTAGCCGACGACGTCGTCGACGTTGAAGCTGAATGCCCGCAGCCCGACGCCGATCTGGTTCGCCGCGAGACCGGCGCGTCCGGGCTGCTTGACGCCGTCGATGAGGTCTTCGCACGAGGGATGCTGCGCGCGGGTCGCCGACGCGGATCGGGTCGCAGACAGAGCGCAGCACAGGGTCGCCGAACAGGCGGATGGGACGAACGGTCATCAGTCGGTGGGGTCCTCGGCGCCGGAGTGGACGTCGCGTCGGACGCGGGGTCGGGGTCGGGCACGAGTCCGTCGACGACGACGGCGGCGAGGTCGCGCGCCGCCTCGCGGGTGTGCACGTTGAGCGCCGTGTACTCGATCACTGCGCCGGCGGCGAGGGCGGGGTCGTACGGGCAGGATCACGACATCCCGCACCCTGGCTGCGAAGTGTGCACGGATCGAGTCGAGTGCGCGAACGTCGGTGCCGAGTGTCGCGGCGTTGATCACGACGACGGCGTCGCGGACGAGGTCGCTCGTAGCCTTTGGCCTCGAGCCAGGTGAGCGTCTCAGAAGTGAGCTCTGCCTCGTCGATGCGCTCCGCCGCTGACGATGACGAGCACCGTCGGCCGGGCGAGCACGGCTCTGAGCACCGAGTGCGGCGAAGCGCCGCCCGCGTCGGTGATCGCGATGCCGTAGTAGCGCTCGGCGATGCCGGCGAGCACGCTGAAGTCGCCCTGGTCGAAGCCGAGTCCGAGCGACGGTCCGGGCTCTGAGGCGAGCACGTCGAGGCGAGTCTCGTCGCGAGCGACATACGCGGCGAAGTCGTTGATCGATCGGATGCTCGCCGAGTGCGTCACGACGTCGCGCACCGTGGTGCGGTGTCCGCTGACTCACCCTCGCGGCGAGCGTGCCGCGGTCGGGATGCGCGTCGATGGCGAGCACGCGATCGTCGCGCACGTCGGCCAGGGCCATGCCGAGCACGGCTGCGACGGTCGTCGTGCCCACGCCACCCTTGCGACTGATCACCGGCACGAAGCCCGTGCCGGCGGCGGGCAGCGCGGCGATGCGCGCATCGAGTGCCTTGCGCTGCCGCACCCGCAGTGAGTCGCCCGGGTTCACGAGGCGGAACGTACCGCGGTAGACCGCGGTCTGCAGGGCACCCTCGGGCTCCGGGCCACGATCCCGTCGCTCACGCGCGGTGCGCGGGGGCTTCGGTTCCTTCGTCTTTGACTTCTTCTTCGACTTCGACTTCCGCGATCGCTTCGAGTCGGACTCGCCCTCGAACGCGGCTGGGTCGTCCGAGACGACGAGGTCGTCCGTGTCGGTTTCCGTTGAAGACACGAAGGCCTCGCCCTCGTTCAGGGATGCTGGCTCGTCTGCGGACGCGGCGGGAGGGTCCGCTCGTCGACTGGCTCGTCGACCGGCTCGAATGGGCGACCGCGCAGCGTGCGCCGCCGCGGCTCGGGACGCGCTGGCAGCGGCGGCACCGGATCCGGCTCGGGCGCGGCCTCGAGCTCGGGATGCGTGACCAGCGACGGCACACGCACGGAACGGGTGGCGGGCGCGAGCTCGACGGGATCGACCACGATGTCGTGGATTGCGACGGCGAGTTCGTCGGCCGGGGCATCCATCGGAGCTTCCTCCGGCAGGTCGATCGCGATGGTGAAGTTCTCCGGCAGGGCGCCCGCGAGGTCGCTCGACGGGGGCAGCGCGGTCAGGTCGAGCGCGTCGTCCTTCTGTCGTTCCACCATCGACGTACCTCCGTGCAAAGTAGCCGCACAAGCTTATCCGCTTGCGAGGCCGATGCCTGGGCCGCTTGACACGCGGCGCGACAGCGTGGGTGCGGTCAGCCGATCTCGATCTCCACGATCAGGTCGCCGGCGTCCACCTGCCCGGGTGACGGGATGGCGAGCCGCTTGATCGTTCCGCCGACGGTGGCCGTGATCGCGGCCTCCATCTTCATGGCTTCGATCGTCGCGACCGGCGCCCCGGCATCCACGGTTTCGCCCTCGGCGACCTGCAGGGTCACGACGCCCGAGAACGGCGCGCCGACATGCCCGGGCTTGCTCGGGTCGATCTTCTCCGCGGTCTTGATGTCGACCCTCACGGCTTGGTCGCGCACGAGCACGGGACGCAACTGTCCGTTGAGCGTGGCCATGACCGTGCGCATGCCCTGCTCGTCGACGTCGCCGATCGCCTCGAGGCCGACGTAGAGGGTGATGCCCGCGCTGCATCTCGACGACGTGCTCGACGCCCGGCCGGAGCCCGTACAGGTAGTCGGGGGTGTTGAGCGCGGAGAGGTCGCCGTACGCCTCGCGGTACTGCTCGAAGGTGCGCGTGGGGCCTGCGAACAGCAGGCGGTTGAGCGCCGACCGCCGGGCCGCTGGGGTGTCGTCGAGCGCGGCGGCATCCTCAGCGGAAATCGGTTCGACGCCGATCTTGACGGTGCGGCCCTTGAGCACCTTCGTGCGGAACGGCTCCGGCCAGCCGCCGGGCAGCTCGCCGAGCTCGCCGGCCATGAAGCCGACGACCGAGTCGGGGATGTCGTACTTCTCCGGGTTCGCCTCGAAGTCGTCCGGATCGGCATTGGCGGCCGCGAGGGCGAGTGCCAGGTCGCCGACGACCTTGGACGACGGGGTCACCTTCGGTGGACGGCCGAGGATGCGGTTGGCCGCCGCGTACCAGTCCTCCACCTTCTCGAACTGGTCGCCGAGGCCGAGCGCGATCGCCTGCTGGCGCAGGTTCGACAGCTGGCCACCGGGAATCTCGTGGTGGTACACCCGGCCGGTCGGTCCCGGCAGCCCGGACTCGAAGGGCGCGTAGGCGTGGCGCACCGCCTCCCAGTACGGCTCGAGATCGGAGACCGCGTCGAGCGAGAGGCCCGTGTCGCGCTCGGTGTGCGCGAGCGCCGCGACGAGAGCGGATGCCGACACCTGGCTCGTGGTTCCCGCCATCGGTGCGCTCGCGACATCCACCGCGTCGGCGCCCGCACGGCTCGCGGCCAGCAGGGTGGCCAGCTGGCCTCCTGCAGTGTCGTGGGTGTGCACGTGCACCGGCAGCTCGAACCGGTCCCGCAGGGCCGTCACGAGGCGCTCAGCCGCTTCGGCGCGCAGGAGGCCGGCCATGTCCTTGATCGCGATGATGTGCGCGCCCGCGTCGACGATCTGCTCGGCGAGCTTCAGGTAGTAGTCGAGGGTGTACAGGTCTTCTGCTGGGTCGAGCAGGTCACCCGTGTAGCAGACCGCGACCTCGGCGACCGAGCGACCGGTCGCCAGCACGGCGTCGATTGCCGGGCGCATCTGCGACACGTCGTTGAGCGCGTCGAAGATGCGGAAGATGTCCACACCGCTGTCGGAGGCCTCGCGCACGAACGCGTCGGTGACCTCGGTCGGGTACGGCGTGTAGCCGACGGTGTTGCGACCGCGCAGCAGCATCTGGATCGCGATGTTCGGCAGGGCCGACCGCACGGCATCCAGCCGCTCCCACGGGTCCTCGCCGAGGAAGCGCAGCGCGACGTCGTAGGTCGCGCCACCCCAGGCCTCGACCGAGAGCAGCTGCGGGGTCAGCCTCGCGACATGCGGCAGCACCGCCACGAGGTCGCGCGTGCGCACGCGGGTGGCGAGCAGCGACTGGTGCGCGTCGCGGAACGTCGTGTCGGTCACGGCGAGTGCCTTCTGCTCGCGGAGGGCCTTCGCGAATCCGGCAGGGCCGAGCTCGAGCAGTCGCTGGCGCGACCCGGACGGCGCCGGCTCGAGCAGGTCGAGCGCTGGCAGCTTCACCTCGGGGTTGATGACCCCGAGGCCCTCGCCGTTCGGGTGGTTGACCGTGGTCTCGGCGAGCCACGTGACGATCTTCGTGCCGCGGTCCTTCGACGGGTTCGCGGTCAGCAGCTCAGGCCGCTCGTCGATGAACGACGTCGAGAGATCACCCGCGATGAACGCAGGATCGTCGAGCACCGCCTGCAGGAACGGGATGTTGGTGGAGACGCCGCGCAGCCGGAACTCCGCGAGCCCACGGCGCGCCCTGCGCACGGCCGACGGGAAGTCCCGGGCGCGGCAGGTCATCTTCACGAGCATCGAGTCGAAGTGCGGCGACACCTGCGACCCGGCCGCGACCGTGCCGCCGTCGAGTCGGATGCCCGCCCCACCCGGCGAGCGGTACGTCGAGATCTTGCCGGTGTCGGGACGGAACCCCTGCGCAGGGTCCTCCGTCGTGATGCGGCACTGGAGTGCCGCGCCGCGGAGCACGAGCGTGCTCTGGTCGAGTCCGAGATCGACGAGGGTCTCCCCCGCGGCGATCCGCATCTGCGACTGCACGAGGTCGACGTCGGTGACCTCCTCGGTCACGGTGTGCTCGACCTGGATGCGCGGGTTCATCTCGATGAACACATGCTGGCCCTTGCGCTCGCCCGCCGTGTCGAGCAGGAACTCCACCGTGCCGGCGTTCACGTAGCCGATGGACTTCGCGAACGCGATCGCGTCGCGGTACATCGCCTGCCGGATGTCCTCGTCGAGGTTGGGAGCCGGCGCGATCTCGACGACCTTCTGGTGGCGGCGCTGCACGGAGCAGTCCCGCTCGAACAGGTGCATCGTGCCACCGGATGCGTCGGCGAGGATCTGCACCTCGATGTGACGCGGCCGCACGACGGCCTGCTCGAGGAACATCGTGGGGTCACCGAAGGCGCTGTCGGCCTCGCGCATGGCGGCCTCGAGGGCGTCGCGCAGGTCATCCTTCTGGTCGACGCGGCGCATGCCGCGACCGCCACCGCCCGCGACCGCCTTCGCGAAGATCGGGAATCCGATCGCGTCGGCTCCCTTGAGCAGCTCTTCGATGTCGCGCGACGCCGGCGTCGACTTGAGCACGGGAACGCCGGCCGCGATCGCGTGCTCCTTGGCCGTCACCTTGTTGCCGGCCATCTCGAGCACCTTGGTCGGCGGGCCGATGAAGGTGATGCCCGCGTCGGCCGCAGCCTGGGCGAGGTCGGGGTTCTCGGAGAGGAACCCGTAGCCCGGGTAGATCGCGTCGGCGCCGGACTCCTTGGCGACGCGGATGATCTCGTCGACGTTGAGGTACGCACGCACGGGATGCCCCGGCTCACCGATCTGGTACGCCTCATCCGCCTTCTGCCGGTGCAGCGACGTGCGGTCCTCGTACGGGTACACCGCGACCGTCTTCACGCCGAGCTCATACGCGGCGCGCATGGCCCGGATCGCGATCTCGCCACGGTTCGCTACGAGGATCTTCTTGAACATCCGGCCCTCTCGGTGCGCGCGTGGTGGTTCCAACCATCCAACACTGGGAAGGTCCTCTGCGAACGGCCGCAGAGGCGCATGATTTAGGTTTCTTAACAGTAGTGAAGGTATCGTCTCTACTCGTGCACGTACTCAGCGTCAGCTCCCTCAAGGGGGGCGTGGGAAAGACCACGGTGACGCTCGGGCTCGCATCCGCCGCCTTCGCACGGGGTCTTCGAACGCTCGTCGTCGACCTCGATCCGCAGTCGGATGTCTCGACCGGCATGGACATCGACGTCGCCGGTCACCTCAACGTCGCCGATGTGCTGGCCTCTCCCAAGGAGAAGATCGTGCGCGCCGCGATCGCTCCGTCCGGCTGGACCAAGGGTCGTCCGGGCAAGGTCGACGTGCTCATCGGCTCGCCGTCCGCGATCAACTTCGACGGGCCGCACCCGAGCATCCGCGACATCTGGAAGCTCGAAGAGGCTCTCGCGAACGTCGAGGCCGACTACGACCTCGTGCTCATCGACTGCGCCCCGTCGCTCAATGCCCTCACCCGCACGGCGTGGGCCGCGAGCGACCGCGTCACCGTCGTCACCGAGCCCGGCCTGTTCTCGGTCGCCGCTGCCGACCGAGCCCTGCGCGCAATCGAGGAGATCCGCCGCGGCCTCTCCCCCAGGCTCCAGCCGCTCGGCATCATCGTGAACCGCGCGCGCGTGCAGTCGCTCGAGCACCAGTTCCGCATCAAGGAGCTCCGCGACATGTTCGGCCCGCTCGTGCTCTCGCCGCAGCTGCCGGAGCGCACGTCGCTGCAGCAGGCGCAGGGCGCCGCGAAGCCCCTCCACGTCTGGCCGGGCGAGAGCGCGCAGGAGATGGCCCGCAACTTCGACCAGCTGCTCGAGCGCATCATGCGCACGGGGCGCCTCGGCGAATTCGCGAACGATCCGGCCTAGTCCCGTGGATGCCGCGACACCGACCCACGCGGTCTCGATCCGCGCCGCGCTCGACACCGTCACCGAGCACTGGTCCCCGAAGGTCGTCGGCACGGTCAACGACCAGTACGTCAAGGTCGCGAAGCTGCTCGGCGAGTTCGTCTGGCACGCCCACGACAACGAAGACGAGCTCTTCCAGGTGGTCTACGGCACGCTCGTGATCCAGCTCGAGGACCGCGACGACGTGACGCTCGAGCCCGGCGAGTTCTACGTCGTGCCGAAGGGCGTGCGCCACAATCCGGTCGCCGCCGACGAGGTCGGCATCGTGCTCATCGAGACGGTGACGACCTCGCACACCGGCGACGTCGTAACCGACCGCTCGAAATCGATCGACGAGCAGCTGGGCTAGGCCCTAGGAAGCGCGCGTTGCGCGCCGCTTCGCGAGCTCGTCCATCGGGTCTTCGCCCTTGACGGAGTCGAGCTCGACGAGCGAGGACTCGACCTCGCGCAGCACCTTGCCCACCGCGATGCCGAAGACGCCCTGGCCGCGGCTGACGAGGTCGATGACCTCGTCGTTCGACGTGCAGAGATACACGCTCGCGCCGTCGCTCATGAGCGTGGTCTGGGCGAGGTCGTTGATGCCCGACTCGCGCAGCTGGTTGACCGCGACGCGGATCTGCTGCAGCGAGATGCCCGTGTCGAGCAGTCGCTTGACGAGCTTGAGCACGAGGATGTCGCGGAAGCCGTACAGCCGCTGCGATCCCGACCCGGCCGCGCCACGCACCGTCGGCTCGACGAGCTGCGTGCGGGCCCAGTAGTCCAGCTGGCGGTAGCTGATGCCGGCCGCGCGGGCGGCGATGGCGCCCCGGTAGCCGGCCGCGTCATCCAGTTCTGGCAGGCCGTCGGTGAAGAGGAGGCCGAGGTCGTAGCGGTCTTGCGTTTTCGAAGCGTCGCCGCCGCTACGGCTGGGTTCACTCATGGTGATCGCCTCTAACCTTCGACTTGAGGTTGACAGTGAGTGTTCACTGCTCGCCCAACGGTACCCACAGCCGAGCCCCGTTGACCCGGCACGTGACTCGGGCGTGTCGGAAGCCGACGGCTTCCAAGTTACACCGGTGTGAGCTCGAACCCTAGGACTCGAGGCGAGTGAGGGCGGAACGGATGAGACTCGAGCGCACCACTTCGAGCTGGCCGGCGATCTCACGGGCCATCTCGGCGGCACGCGCCCGACTCGACGCGTCCTTGCGGCGCGCAACCGGCATGAGCGCGTTCTCGATGAGGCCGAGCTCCCGCTCGGCCGCCGCGCGGAAGCCGCGCAGGTGGCGGGGTTCGATGCCGGAGCGCTGCAGTTCGACGAGCGACTTGAGCACGGTCGAGCACGTCTTCGCCGAACACGTCGGCCGGCACGATGAGCGAGGCAGTCACGGCATCCTGCAGCAGCATCGCGGTGGCGCCAGCCTCGCGCACGAGCTCGTCGCGCGTGAACTTGCGTTCGCTCGAGAGCATGGATGGCGCAGCCGTCGCCCCGCCCGGCAGCACGGGCGTGCGGCCGGCGTCGAGCTCCGCAAGGAACCCGCGGATCACCTTGAGCGGCAGGTAGTGATCGCGCTGCATCGTGAGCACGAACCGCAACCGATCCATGTCAGACGGCGAGAACTTGCGGTACCCCGACTCGGTGCGCGCAGGCGCAACGAGCTGCCGCTCCTCGAGAAACCGCAGCTTCGACGGCGTCAGATCTGGGAACTCAGGGCTGAGCTTCGCGAGCACCTGACCGATACTGAGGAGGTTCGTTCCTCCAGGCACCCTCGCCTGGACTGCTTCCCGTGCCACTACTGGGCCAGATGCGCGAGATCGAGGCGAGACGCGTAGAACGTGAGCCTGAACTTACCGACCTGCACTTCTGCACCGTCGCTCAGCAGCGCGGTGTCGATCCGCACGCCGTCGAAGTAGGTGCCGTTGAGACTGCCGAGGTCTTTCACCTGGAAGGCCGTGGCGTGGCGGAGGAACTCCGCGTGACGCCGCGAGACGGTGACGTCGTCGAGGAAGATGTCCGCATCGGGATGCCGCCCGACCGTCGTGACGTCGCCATCGAGGAGGAAGCGCGCACCCACGTTGGGGCCCCGGCGCACCACGAGCAGCGCTGAGCCCGACGGCAGCGCCGCGATGGCCTCCTGCTCCTCCGTCGTGACGTCGCCGTCGAGCGCAGCGAGCTGCGCGGCGAACTCGTCACCGTAGGTGACAGTCGAGTCGTCGTTGTGTGCGACGGAATCGTGTGAGTTCGCGGCGGCGAGATCATCGTTCTGGTCGTCTGCCATCGGAACCTCCTTAGCTGTCCACAGTATCGGATGCGGTGGCGGGCTCCACCCATGGAATCCGAACCAATCTGATCGTTTCTGCCAGATAGATCGTGCCGCCCCACCAGTAGAGGAACGCACCCCAGATCGCAAAGGCCCAGCCGACCGGATCCGTCCAGACCTGGAGGTCGGGGAATGCATGCCCGAGCATGAGGATGGGCAGCGCGTAGAACAGGCACAGCGTGCCGACCTTGCCGAGATGGTGCACGGGCAGCGGTCCATAGCCGTGGTTGGCAAGCACGAGGCCGAGCACCCCGAGCATGACGTCACGCCCGACGATGATCGCGAGCAGCCACCATGGGATGATGCCGCGCACGGCGAGCCCGATGAGCGCGGCGAAGATGAACAGGCGATCGGCCGCCGGATCGAGCAGCTGGCCGAGCCGGCTCTGCTGGTTGAACTTGCGGGCGATGAGTCCGTCGAAGAAATCGGACACGCTCGAGAAGATCAGCACGAGCAGCGCCCAGCCGTCATGCCCGGCGATGATCAGCACGAGGAAGACCGGCACCAGCAGCAACCGCGCGAAACTCAGCAGGTTGGGAACGGTGAGGATGCGGGAACTCAGCTCACCCACTCGCTCCGTGCCCATGGTGGTCGAGTCTAGCGAGACGACTCCCCCCGATTCATGCGGCTCGGCGGGTTTGGCGTGGCGATACGATGCCGGAATGGCACCGCTGCTGACCGTCATCCTGATCGCCTCTGCGGTCTGTGCGTTCGTCTGGATCGCATCGCTCGTCTCGAAGACGAACTCCTGGGTCGACCAGCTGTGGTCGATCGTGCCGGTGATCTACGTGTGGGTCTTCGCCGGATTCGCCGGGCTCTCGGACGGCCGCCTCAACCTCATGGCGATCCTCGTGACGTTCTGGGGTGCGCGGCTGACCTTCAACTTCGCGCGCAAGGGCGGGTACACCGGTGAAGAGGACTACCGCTGGCCGGTGCTGCGCGCCCGGATGAAGCCGTGGCAATTCCAGCTGTTCAACCTGCTCTTCATCACGCTCTACCAGAACGCGATCCTCGTGCTCATCACCCTGCCCGCACTCACGGCCTACGAGGCATCGCAGGATGGCGCGGGCACCCCGCTCGGCATCTGGGACTGGGTGCTCGCCGTCGTGTTCCTCCTGCTGCTGGTCGGCGAGACGACGGCCGACCAGCAGCAGTGGGTGTTCCACATTCAGAAGGCGAAGGTCGTGGCGGGCGGCGGGGTGCCGCCCAAGCGGTTCCTCACGACCGGGCTGTGGCGGTGGTCGCGGCATCCGAACTTCTTCTTCGAGCAGGCGCAGTGGTGGGTCATCTTCCTGTTCGGGGCACTTGCCGCCGGATCACTGCTGCAGTGGACCGTGCTCGGCGCCGCGCTGCTCACCGGCCTCTTCGTTGGGTCAACGATCTTCACCGAGTCGATCACGAAGTCGAAGTACCCCGAGTACGCGGACTACCAGGCCACGACGTCGCCGATCATCCCGTGGTTCCCGCGGCCGGCGAAGGCTGCGACGAGCGCGAGCGCGTGATGGTACCTCGTGCGGGCTCCGGCATCCACCCCTGACCGGAGACGCCCAGACCGTGGTTCTGTGGAGCGAGTGGAAGGAGCGGACCAATGGATGAGCGCGACGAAGTGATCACCGAGTTCGACCAGACCAACGGCAAGGCCCCCGGCCTTGAGGGCGATGGACGAGCCGACGAGGATGGCGACGACGAGGTTCTCGACGGCGAGGAAGTCCTGCCAGCGATGAAACCGATGCTCGACATCGACGGCTCGTCGGAGGAGCGGCGGCGCGACTGACGGGTACCGTGGATCGTATGTCGTGCATCCGGTTCAACACCCCGGCCCAGTTGGCGCAGATGCGGGCGATGGCGCCCGCCAAGCTCACCTCGGACGAGGCCGCTGCGCTGCATCCTGCGCCCGAGTGGACCGAGAGCAAGATCCAGCGGCTGCGCGTGCTTGCAGCCCACGAGAATCCCAAGATCCGCGAGTCGGTGGCGAGCAGCTACCACACGCCAGACGACGTGATGGCGGAGCTCGCGCGGGATGCCGACGAGGGTGTGCGAGCGTGCGTCGCACGCAACGAGACGGCCTCGTGCGACATCCTGCGCTCCCTCGTCGATGACGAGTCGGAGCGGGTGCGGGGATTCCTCGCCGTGAACTACTTCGTGCCGGAAGACGCGATGGAGCGCCTCGCGAACGATCGCAGCGACGTCGTGCGGGGGCTGGCGAGTTGGAAGGCGACGCTCGCGACGGCGGGATGACCGCCCAGTCACACCAGTCACAGCATTCACTTCAGCACCAACGCCGGCGTATCCTTGCCCAGTGGCTCGAATCGGGGTGCAGGTCGCCGCGGGCATGCTCGCGATCGTCGCGTTGCTCGCGCCCGCGGGGATTGCGACTGCGCTTCCCCCAACTCACGCGCTGCCTCGCCCGATCGACTACCCAACGTGGGACGAGGTGCAGCAGGCCCAGGCCGACGCTGCGGCGGCCGCCGCGATGGTCGCGAACATCGGCTCCCTGCTCGATGCGCTGCGGGCTGAATCGGCGCGCCTGAACGATCGCGCTCTCGAGCAGGCCGCTGCCGCTGCCGCGGCCGACTCCGCACGGGCGGATGCCGAAGCCGCCCTCGAGCAACTCGAGCACCAGGCGGCCGCCGCCGCAACGCGCGCCGATCTCTCCTCGGCGCGAGCGGCTCAGGTCGTGGCCGCGTTGGTGCGCAGCTCCGGTCCCGACCTGACGCTCGTACTGCTTGCCGACCAGGACGACAGCTGCTCGCGCGCCTCGGCATGCTCGAGCGGGTCGGCGGCCAGCTCGACGCGATCATCGGGCTCGCCGCAGTTCGAGCGCAACGCCGCTCGCGCGCTCGCCGAACAGGCGGATGCGACGCGCGACCTGCTCGCGGACCTCGCTGAGGCGGCTCGTATCGCGTCGGATGACGCGGCGCGCGCCGCCGCGACCGCCGATGCCGCGGTCGCCGACCAGCAGGCGCACCTGTCTGAGCTCTACGACCAGCTCGCCGTGCTGCAGGGCACCTCGTCCGAGCAGGAGCGCCTGTACCGAATCGGCCAGCAAGCGTCGAACGAGCCGGACGACCCGGGGCAGGCGGGTCGGGCGGAGGTGGCGGCGGTACCGACCTCGGGTCGATCGGCAATGAGCACAACAACCCCGCCGGCGCGCAGGCGTTCGCGTGGGCCGTGTTCCCGCAGTTCGGTTGGGCAGCGGGCGGCGACCAGCAGTGGTGCCTGACGATGCTGTGGAACCGTGAATCCGGCTGGCGCACGAACGCCTTCAACGCGTCGAGCGGGGCGTACGGCATTCCGCAGTCCTTGCCGGGCAGCAAGATGGCGGACGTCGGAGCGGACTGGCGCACGAACTTCCAGACCCAGGTGCTGTGGGGGTTCTACTACATCAAGAACCGGTACGGCACTCCGTGCGGTGCGTGGAATCACTCCGAAGTGTGGAACTGGTACTGACGTGGGCCGATCGTGATGGTGGCGGCTCCCGCATCCAGTGCCCGGGTCGACGCGTGGCTGTGGGCCGTGCGCGTGACGAAGACGCGCTCGGCGGCGACGCCGCGCCTGCCGCGCGGGGCACGTGCGCGTGAACGGGGATCGGGCGAAGGCCGCGCAGCCCGTGCGTGCGGGCGACGAGGTGCGGGTACGGATCGCGGGGTTCGATCGCATCCTCGTCGTCAAGGAGACGATCGTGAAGCGGGTCTCCCCCGCGCTCGCGGCCACCGCCTACCTCGACACGACGCCCGCACTGCCCGAGGCCGAGAAGCTGTTCTTCATTCCTCGACGCGAGCGCGGTGCGGGTCGCCCGACGAAGCGCGAACGTCGCGAGCTCGAGCAGCTCCGCGATCGCGAGCGGCCCGACTGAGCCGGTAGACCGTGCGTCCTACGTCGCGCCTATGGTGGGAAGTATGGCGCACGGCATCGTTCCCCCGTACCTGCTCACCCGCATTGCTCGACTGGATGACGCGCGGTTCGCGCTCGCCGCGACCGCCGCGGCGAGGGCGCTCGCCCACGACGAACCGATGCGCGCGGCACGGCTGCGCTTCAGCCTCGACGCCGACGACCAGCTCGTCGCCGAGTTCACCGACGCGCCGGATCGCACGATCGCGGATGCCGGCCGCATCGAGCACCTGCCCGGTCGCGTCGTGCGCCGCGAGGGCGACGAGCCGACCGGCGACCTCGCGACCGACGAGGCCTACGACGGACTCGGTGCGACGTTCGCGCTGTTCTCCGAGGTCTTCGGCCGCAACTCGATCGACGGCGCCGGGCTGCCGCTCGACGCGACGCGTGCACTACGGCGAGCTCTACGACAACGCGTTCTGGAACGGCGAGCGCATGGTGTTCGGCGACGGTGACGGCGAGATCTTCGACCGGTTCACGAAGTCGCTCACCGTCATCGGCCACGAGCTGTCGCACGGGGTGGTGCAGTACACCGCGGGGCTCGTGTACCGCGGGCAGTCCGGGGCGCTCAACGAGTCGGTCGCAGATGTATTTGGTGCGCTCGTCGAGCAGTACGCGCTCGAGCAGGATGTGGCCGCGGCATCCTGGCTGATCGGCGAGGGGCTGTTCACCGACCAGGTCGAGGGCAACGCGCTGCGATCGATGAGTGCGCCCGGCACCGCGTACGACGATGACGTGCTCGGCAAGGATCCGCAGCCTGCGCACTTCGACGACTACATCGACACGGACGACGACAACGGCGGCGTGCACCTGAACTCGGGCATCCCGAACCGCGCGTTCTTCCTTGCCGCCGACGCGCTTGGCGGCAACGCGTGGGAGCGTGCGGGACAGATCTGGTACGACGCGCTGCAGTCCGACATCACCGCGCGGGTCGACTTCGCGGGGTTCGCCGCCGCGACCGTGCGCGCTGCGAGCGAGCGCTACGGTGAGTCATCGGTCGAGGTCGACGCGGTGCGCGCTGGCTGGGCCGGGGTTGGAGTGGACAGTGACGGGCTCGCGGTCGGCTGACGGCATCCTCGTCATCACCGTCGTGCGCAGCGGCGGGTTCGCCGGGCTGCGGCAGGAGTGGCAGGCTGCGGTCGGCGACGACGAACGGGACGAGTGGATGCCACTCATCCAGGCCTGCCCGTGGGGCAGCACGCCGAGCGATCCCACCTCGCGCGATCGCTTCACCTGGCGGATCCAGGCGCGGGGACCGAGACTGCGCCGGAACGCGACCGTGCCAGAGGCCCACCTGGACGGCCCATGGCTCGACCTCGTCGCGAGGGTCAGGGCTGCGGCTGACCCGGCAGGATCGTGACGAGCTTGCGGCGCGAGACCCAGATTGCGGCGGCCGCCACGAGCCCGATGATCGTCGCGATCAGGATCACGTAGAACGCGACCGACAGGTAGCCGTTCGGCGAGTTGTGTGGGTCGAGGAACGGGTACGGGTACCAGTACGGCGTGCCCGCGATCTCGTTCGGTACGAGCGGTCCGCGGATCAGCGTGTAGATCGCCCACACGATCGGGAAGATGACCACCACGCGGATGCTCTTCCAGTACGGCAGCGGGATGCGACCGGGCGCGAGCAGCCAGTCGAGCACGACGTAGATCGGGCCGATCGCGTGCAGGATCTCGTTCGACCACCACACGGGCTCGGCGCCCTGCGGCAGTTCGACGTTGCGAAGCAGGAGGTTGTAGACGATGCCGGTCGTGGCCATGTAGGTCGTGAGCGCCAGGCGCAGCACCGTGAACCACGTCGTGTCGTCACCCTTGCGCGTGACCAGGAAGAACGCACCCATGAGCAGCACCACGACCGTGAGTGCGTTCGACTCGATCGTGAAGAAGCTCAGGAAGTTCGCGACGACGATTGACACGGTGCGCCCGTCGGCTTCGGTCCTGCCGACGCTCGCGATGAGCTGCGCGATGATCGCGGTGGCGACAGCAGCGGCGAAGACGATACGGAGCACGGCCCAGACGATTCTCATGCGCTCACCATATCGGCGTGGCGCGCCAGAATAGAACCGTGAAACGCATCGGCTTCCTCTCGTTCGGCCACTACCAGGACGTGCCCGGCTCGGAGGTCCGCACCGCGGCCGACGCGCTCTTGCAGACGATTGAGCTCGCGGTTGCCGCAGAAGAGCTCGGCGTGGATGGTGCATTCGTTCGCGTGCACCACTTCGCCCGCCAACTCGCCTCCCCGTTCCCGCTGCTCGCGGCGATCGGCGCCCGAACCTCGAGCATCGAGATCGGCACGGCCGTGATCGACATGCGCTACGAGAACCCGCTGTACATGGCCGAGGATGCTGCCGCCGCCGACCTCATCGCCGGTGGCAGGCTGCAGCTCGGCCTGAGCCGTGGATCCCCCGAGCCCGCGCTCCGCGGCTCTGAGGTGTTCGGCTACGTGCCGCAGGACGACGAGACGGATGCCGATCTCGCGCGACGGCACACCGAGGTGTTCCGTCGGGCGATCACGGGTGCGGGAGTCGCGCCATCCAACCCGCAGATGGCGCCGCCCGGACTGCTGCCGGTTGAGCCGCACTCCCCTGGCCTCGCCGACCGCATCTGGTGGGGCGCCGGCACGCGCGCGACCGCCGTGTGGGTCGCCGAGCAGGGCATGCACCTCATGAGCTCGACGCTGCTCACCGAGGACACCGGCGTGCCGTTCGACCAGCTCCAGGCCGAGCAGATCGCGATGTACCGCGCCGCCTGGGCGGAGCAGGGCTGGGATCACGAGCCGCGCGTCTCGGTGAGCCGCAGCGTGTTCCCGCTCGTGAGCGAACTCGACCGTCGCTACTTCGGCGTTCGAGCGCAGGCCGAGGCGAAGGATCAGGTCGGCCACCTCGACGGCGGACTCGCCCGATTCGGTCGCAGTTTCATCGGAGAACCCGACGTCGTGGCCGCGGAATTGGCTCGGGATGCCGCGGTGCAGGCCGCGGATACGCTGCTCGTCACCATCCCGAACCAGCTCGGCGTTGAGTACAACGCACGCCTGCTCGAGTCGATCGTGACGTACGTGAAGCCCGCGCTGGGGTGACGCTCCGAGTGGTACGCTATCTTGTACCACTTGAAGGGAGTGGCTCCATGACTGCGATTACGGCGTCCGATGCTCGACGCAACCTGTTTGGCCTCATCCAGCAGGTGAATGACGACCACGCCCCAGTCGAGGTCGTCTCCAAACACGGCAACGCCGTGATCATTTCCAAAGACGATTACGACGCGATCACCGAAACCGCGTACCTGTTGCGGAACTCGAAGGGCGCTGAGCGGCTGCTCGCGGCGCTCGAGCGCGCCCGTCGCGGAGAGTTCGAAACCCACGAGCTACTCGGGGCGTGAGCCGGCAGCTCGCCTTCGACCGGAACGGGTGGGAGGACTATACCTACTGGCAGGGTCAGGATCGGAAGACGCTGAAGCGGATCAACGGGCTGATTCAGGAGATCCTGCGAGACCCGTTCACCGGAACCGGCAAGCCGGAACCCCTGAAGCACATCCTTTCGGGCGCGTGGTCGCGGCGAATCGACGAGGCGAACCGGCTCGTTTATCTCGTGACCGACACGCACATCGTGGTGCTTCAGACACGCGACCACTACTGAGGTAGGGCGTTTCGGACATCCGTCGTTACGCAGGTGGGACCTGATCCCACGTAACAATTCACACCTTTTGGATGCGCGCCGCCCATTCATGGTGCATGGTTGTACTAGCGAAGTGTGATAACTGCACTTTGCGCGTGTCCCCATTTTCGGGAAGCGCAACACATCAAGAGAAGAGAAACACATGCCGACAGGCACCGTGAAATGGTTCAACGCCGAAAAGGGTTTCGGTTTCATCGCTCCTGACGACGGGAGTGCCGACGTTTTCGCTCACCACTCCGCGATCGCCACGGACGGCTACCGCACGCTCGACGAAAACCAGAAGGTTGAGTTCGACACCGTGCAGGGCCCCAAGGGTCTCCAGGCGGAGAACGTCCGCCCGCTGTAGCAGAACTGCGGCCGCCCGTACCTCTTCAGTGAGGAACGGGCGGCCGTCTGCATGTCCGGCAGGTCCGTTTCCAGGGTCTCAGGCCACCTCGTTGCCGAGCGCCCGAAGCGCGCGCTTCGCCGAGTCGCCAAGACCCCACGCCGACGCGAGGGACTCGACGAGCTTCAGCCGATCGCCGGGAAGCGGCTGGATGCGTGAGTCCACGTCCGGGAGCTCGAGCGTACGCACGACCTCGACGACAGTCGGTGCCACCGCGAGGTAGTCCGAGGCCGCGAGCAACTTCGCCCGAAGGGATGCCGAGAGCGCACTCTCCGGATCCGCAGAAGCCGCGATGATCCCGTCCAGGTTGCCGTAACTGGCCAGCAGGTTGGCTGCGGTCTTCTCCCCCACACCGGCGACACCGGGCAAGCCGTCCGACGTGTCGCCGCGCATCGCGGCGAAGTCCGCGTACTGCGCGGCCGAGACGGCGTACTTCGCCGTCAATGTGGAGTCGGTGAGCACCTCGAGGTTGCTCATTCCTCGCCCGGTGTAGATCACCCGCACGTCGGCGCGGTCATCGATGAGCTGGAACAGGTCGCGGTCGCCAGTCACGACATCCACTGGCATTGGCGCTCCGGTCGCGAGGGTGCCGATCACGTCGTCGGCTTCGTGGTGCGCCGCTCCGACCACGGGGATGCCGAATGCCGCAAGCACCTCGATGATGATCGGCACCTGCACGCTCAACGGGTCCGGCACGACCTCCACGTCGGGATCGACCTCGACCTCGGCGGCCACGCGATGCGTCTTGTACGTCGGGATGAGGTCGACGCGCCACTGCGGGCGCCAGTCGTCGTCCCAGCACGCGATGAGGTGCGTCGGCTGGTAGTCGGTGACGAGCTTCGCGATGAAGTCGAGCAGTCCGCGCACCGCGTTGACCGGCGTACCGTCGGGCGCGGTGATCGTCTCCGGCAGGCCGAAGAACGCGCGGAAGTAGAGCGACGCGGAGTCCAGGAGCATGAGCCTCTGGGCCGGGCTCGTTCGACGCATTCATGCTTTGGCTGCTGCCTTCGCGGCGCGCTTGAACTCGCGCACCTTGGTGAGGGATGCCGCATCCACGATGTCGGCGACCGAGCGGTACGAGCCCTCGGTGCCGTAGTCGCCTGCGGCCTCACGCCAGCCCGCGGCATCCACGTCGTACTGCTTGCCGAGCAGCGCGAGGAAGATCTTCGCCTTCTGGTCGCCGAAGCCGGGCAGAGCCTTGAGCCGGGCGAGGATCTCGGCGCCGGTGGGTTGCCCCGCGAGTCCAGATGGCCGACGGCGTCACCGCTCCAGTCCGACCGACCGCTGCGCACAGAGGCCTGCACTCGTCCCGCCATCGAGCCGGGGAACCGATGGATCGACGGCGGCTGCTTGAACATCGCGGCGAGTTGCTCCGGGTCGTACTCCGCGATCGTGGCGGCGTCGAGCGAGCCGAGCCGCTCCTTGAGCTTCGCCGGGCCGGCGAACGCGGTCTCCATCGGCACCTGCTGGTCGAGCAGCATGCCGATGAGCAGTGCGAGCGGATCGGTCGCAGAGCAGGTCGTCCGCCGCTGCGTCGCCGGTGATGTTCAGAGTGGGGCTCATGGATCGATCGTGCCACGGACGAGCCGCGTTTGGGTCTGATCGGCACGGCGGATCTCACGCCTGCGCGAGCGCAACGACAGCTGGATCGCCGCAGCGGGCACGGCCGTTGAGCGCGGCGATCTCGAGCGCGACTGCGGTGCCCGCCGGAGTCCACCCCGCGCGCTCGATGAGGGTGCGAGCCGCCCGCAGCGTGCCGCCCGTGGCGAGCACGTCGTCGATGACCAGCACCCGCGTCCCCGGCGGCAGCTGACCGACGTGCACCTCGAGCGTCGCCTCGCCGTACTCGAGCGCGTACGACTCGGCGATCCGCTCCCCCGGCAGCTTGCCCGCCTTGCGGATGAGCAGCAGCCCGAGCCCGCTGCGCGCGGCGACCGCAGCCGCAAGAGCGAAGCCGCGCGCCTCGACGCCAGCGACGATGTCGATCTGGCCCAGGAACGGCGCGGCAAGCTCATTGCTGATGGCCGCGAGTGCGGCGCCGTCGGCGAGCACGGGCGTCAGGTCGAGAAACTGGATGCCGGGGCTCGGGAAGTCCGGAATGGTGCGGCTCAACCGCTCGATCGCAGCGGTGGCGGACTCGGTCACGCCTCATTGTGCCATCCCTGCGCGACTACTTGTTCGGGTCACTCGCGTCACAGGAGAGGGTGCCTAACCTCACTACGCAAGGAACTATCCTTGACTCCCCTGCGCATGCTCGGCCTCGCCGCGGTCACGACGCTCGCCATCACACTCACCGCCTGGCGGCATGGGGTCGCGATGCGGGGCTGACAACCTCGGCGCGGTACCGCTAGAGTCCCGAGCATGACGGAGCAGACCTACACGGTTGAGATCGAGCCGATCCCGGATGGACCCGAACCCGAGTTGATCGAGCGGTTCGTCGTGTGCGCGGCGCGTCGGTTGGGCAAGCTGGAGGCGACCGAGGGCTATCCGGTGGCCGGAGGCTCGTTCGACATCCTCGACGCGTTCGAGGGCAAGTACGTCTGGGAGATGACGCCCGAGGAGTTCGAGGCCACGCCGCCCACTCAGGTCGACTTCGAGATCGTGTCGGTCGATCCCGTCGAGCCGCCGACGGACGGGCGCACGGTCACGGTCGTCGCGCGACTCGTGCACTGACCGTCCCGAAGGGCAAGGTCAAGCGCGCGCTCAGTCGTGCGCGACGTACACCGTGTTCGACGACACTCCCCCGGTGAGCGCATTGTCGAAGTCGACGACCTCGGCTGCGGTGTGGGCGAACACCTCGCCGAGGGTCGCCATGAACGCGGCATCCGGCGGATCGTCCGACCACAGCGCGAACACTCCCCCTGGCCTCAGGTGCGCGCGCAGCGATTGCAGGCCGGCCGCCGTGTAGAGGTCGGCGTGGCTCGGGTCGAGGCTGTGGCGCGGGGTGTGATCGATGTCGACGAGGATGGCGTCGTACCGCCGGTCATCCACCGGCTCTGCGCGCATGACCGCGAAGAAGTCGGCGAGCTCGAACCTCGTGCGTGGATCGTCGGTCAACGTCCGCGACACCGGCAGCAGGCCGCGCTCGTGCCAGTCGATCACCGCGGGCAGCGCATCGATGACGACGAGGGATGCCACCCGCTCATCCTCGAGCGCCGCCACCGCCGTGTACCCGAGCCCGAGGCCGCCCACCACGACGTCGAGCGCGTCGCCCGTGGACTGCGGCGAGCCCGAGCCGCGCGAGCTCCTCCTCCGCCACCGTGAACAAGCTCGACATCAGGTACTCGTCGCCGAGCTTGACCTCGTACACGTCGACGTCGAGCGTCGGCTCGCGCCGACGACGCAGCGTGAGGTCGCCCATGGGCGTCGGCTGGTAGTCGAGCTCTTCGAAACGTGCGCTCACCCTGATCTCCTTGCCACCGTGAGTGCCGCGTCGAAGCGACGCGAACGCTCGAGCTCAGACTCGATGGGCGCCACCACCCGCTCCTGGGCGACCGCGGCGACCTGGCCGAGCAGCGCCTTACGCGCGAGGCGTCGTCGCCGAGACGCTGTCGCGGCGCCAACCGCCGCACCAAGCAGGCCGAGCAGGATGCCGAGCAGCACCCCGCCGACGATGAGCAGCGTCGTGAGCGGCCAGCCCTCGACCTGCGGCACCTCGGGCGGTCGCAGCCCGATGTTCGGCAGCACCACGAACCCGAGCAGCCACAGCACGCCGCCGAGCGCCGCGGCGAGAGCGACCCACTGCAGGATCGCGAAGATCGCCCACCACCACGACCCCTTCGTTGGCAGGTTCGCCCGAGTGATCGCAAGGTCGAGCTGCGGAGGTAGCCCCTCGACCGCACGCAGGCCCTCGGCGCGGATGCCGGCGCGCCACGGCTCGGTGAGTCCCTCCGAGACCGCGTCGGCGTAGCTCCGCACCGCGAGCGACACCTTCGCCTGCGCCGCCGCATTCATCGGCGGCATGCTCGAGCGGTGCAGCTCGGGGTCGCGCGTGACGCCCTTCTTCGGGCGCAAGCCGAGTCGGGTGAGGGGGTCGGCCCGCAAGCGCAGGATCCATGCGACGAGGGGCCAGCCGGTGGCCTGGGCCGACCGCTTGCGGTGCGAGCCGGCGACGGCGCTGGCCACGACATCCACACCGGCGGCGTCGCCGAGTCGTTCGGTCAGGTCGCGGGCACGCGACTTCGTGTCGCCCTTGCTTGCGCGAGCGGCGGTGCCGGGCTGCGGAACGGCTGCGGCGAGCGACGTCACGTCGGCGGCGAGCCGCGCCGCCTGCGCGAGGCGATCCTCGGCGAGGGAGCCGATCGCGGTGCGCAGCGCATCCACTCCCTCACCGGTCGTCGCGCTCGTCGGCAGGACGCGCACGCCGCGCAGTCCGTCGTCGGCCAGCAGCCCGCGCAGCGACTCCACGACACGCGGCACGTCGGCCGCGGGCAGCAGGTCCACCTGGTTCAGCACGACGATCGTCACGGCGCCGTGGCGCGCATGGGTCGCGATGAAGTCGGTGTGCAGCACGGCATCGGCGTACTTCTGCGGATCCACGACCCACACGAGCGCGTCGACCTGGCCCGCGAGACGTTCGGCGGTCGCGCGGTGCGCTGCCTCGACCGAATCGAAGTCCGGAAGATCGAGCAGGATGAGCTGGGCCGCCCGCGCATCGATCGGCACGTCGCGCACGTGGCGATCCCGCACCTCGAGCCAGTCGAGCAGCGCGGACGCTCCCGCCGGGTCCCAGCTCACCGCGAGCGGCTCCGACGTGGTCGGGCGGCGCACGTGACTGCGGGCGATCGGCTCCCCCACGAGCGCGTTCAGCAGGCTCGACTTGCCAGACCCGGTCGCGCCGAACAGCCCGACGACGGTGTGGTCGGCCGAGAGTGCGCGGCGACCCTCGGCGCGGGTCAGCAGCGCCTCGATCTCGGCGAGCTGGGCATCCGGAACGCGGCCCGCGCCGAGCAGGTGCACCTCGCGCAGGGCCGCGAGCTGGGTGTCGAGCGTCATCCGAGGTCCCGCTCGGCGCGCCTGGCCGAGCGCGCGACCTCGTCGGTGAGCGCCTCGGCGTCGGCGCGCAGCTGGCCGGGCGTCGGGCCACGGCGAACGTGCTCGAGCAGCTCGATATAGCGGTACGCCTCGTGGTCGAGCAGCGAGCGCACGCGGTCACCGAGATCCTTGCGCGCGAGCTTCGCGAGGCGTCGCACGGCATCCTCGCCGAAGATCGTCTCGAGCAGCTTCTGGCCGACGACCGCCGAGCCGCCCGCGATCACGAGTTCGCCGCCCGTGAGACCGCCCGTCGAGGCGAACACGACGACCATGAGCGCGACCGTGACGCCGTTCAGGCCAAGGGACATGATGCGCGCCTTGGTGCGCTTCGATCCCGACGTTGTCGTTGATGAGCTGCATGACCGAGCCCTGCCAGTCGCGGATCATCTTCGACGCCTCCGCGCTGAACCCTGCGCTCTCTGTGGCCAGTTCGGCGCGTCCGTCGGTGACGGTGCGACCGGGCTGGCTGCGCTGCAGCTCCTGCCACGTCGCGGCGGCGGCTCGGCCCGCCTGGTCGACGATGACCGCGTGCAGGCCGTGCTCGATCGTGGTCTCGACGTCGACGATCGGTTGCGGCACGCCCTTGAACCACGCGGTCACCGCGTCGCGCGATCGCGAGAACCACGACTCGACGTGCCGGAACACGTCCGACGTGCCCACGAAGTCCTGCCAGCGGGCCAGGACTTCGCCGCGCAGCAGCGCGCCGTCCTGGGTTGCGGAGTCGACGCCTGCCATAGCCGCGGCGTAGTGGGAGTCGACGAGGTCTTCTGCGTCATCCGCCCACTCGATCTGCACCCGTCGCGCCGCGGCGATGGTGGCGATGCGTGCACCCAGCTCCGACACGGCGCCGCCGAGGGTTGCCGCCGCGATGCGAGCACGCTCGGCGCGGTCTCCGGCGATGTCGGTGAGCCAGGCGGTGACGGGGGCCGCGGCATCCACCGGCAACATGCCACGCTCGTCGAGCGGCTGCTCGGCGATCGTGAAGACCGGGGCACCGTCGAGGCCGCGGTCGGTGAGCATGCGGCCGAGGTCCTCGCGGATCTCGTCGGCCGCGCCCGCCGGCACGCGGTTGAGCACGACGCCCACGGTGATCGAGCGCGCGGCCGCGTCATCGAGCAGGCGCCACGGCACCGCGTCGGCGTAGCGATTGGCGGTGGTCACGAAGATCCAGAGGTCGGCGGCCGCGAGCAGCTGATTGGCGAGTGCGCGGTTCTCGTCGGCGATCGAGTCGATGTCGGGCGCGTCGATGATCGCGACGTGCGCCGGCACCCGCTCGTCGGAGAGCAGCACGAGCTCCCCCATCCGCGAGGCGTCGGGGGCGTCACCGACGACCGAGGCACTCTCGTCCGCGGTTGCCATGCGGCCACGGACCCGCGCGAGGCCCGGCAGGATCCGGTCGGAGGCGAACCAGCCGGCGTCCTCCGGGGCGTGAAGCAGGATCGGCTGCCGCGTCGTCGGCCGGATCACGCCCGCACGAGTCACCGGCGAACCGACGAGTGCGTTCACGATCGTCGACTTGCCCGCACCCGTCGAACCGCCGACCACCGCGAGCAACGGGGCATCCAGGTCGGTCAGGCGCGGACGGATGTAGTCGTCGATCTGCCGAACCGAGGATGCCGCGGCCTCAGCCGCCTCGCGCGCCCCGTCGAGCGGCAGCGGCAACTCGACCTCCGCAAGGGCCGCCCGCACCGCGTCGAGGCGGTCGAGCGCCAGCTTCCGTGCGGCGGTCATGAGGTCAAGGATGTCAGATCGTCGCCTGGATTACGGAGGTTGCCCGACGGCCATGAGAACGATTGTGGCGAGACCGCGTGCAGGATACCCGCCGCCGCCACGGCGTCAACGGGGGTGCACACCGAATTGCAGCGCCCTACCGTGATGCGATGATCACGCCAAGCACCCAGGATCGTCCCGAGGGACAACGTGGCACCCGACACTGGACGAAGTTCTGGCTGCTCCTAGGCATCTCGATCGTGGTGGTCATGGCGCTCACAGCAGTGATCGAGACCTACCCGATCGTCATGCTCGCCGTGCGCGATGTTGCCGCGGTCGCGCGTGATGGCCTGCCGCTGCCGTTCTTCACGGGCTGGCTCTCCAACGTGGGGATCGTCGGCTGGTTCGTGAGCGCGGCCGTGCTGCTCGTGGGCGCGCAGGTGAGCCACCGACGAGGACAGCGACGTGTGGCGGCTTTCGCGGGCGGAGCTGGCGCGATCTCGCTGCTGCTGGGCACCGACGACCTGTTCATGCTCCACGACGGCGCGATCGCGAGCGGTGAAGAGGCACTGCTGCTGCTCTGGCTCACGCTCGCGCTGACGTGGGCGGTCTCGTTCCGGCGTGAACTGGCGAAAGATGCCAATCTGCCACTGCTCGTGCTCACGGCGGTGTTCTTCGGGCACTCCGTTGTCACCGATCTCCTCACCAACAGCGTGCTGGTGGTGCACGAAGATGCGTCGAAGCTCGCGGCATCCTTCTCTGGGCAGCGTGGGCGTGGTCCACTGCCGAGCGGGCGATCGACGTGTCCGGCACTCCATCCGCAGACGCGGCGGGCACGACCCCCTCGGACGGACTCACGGCCGACCGGCGCCATTCGGGCTCGACTGCCGTGCTCGGTTCCTAGTCCTGCGGTGACGGCGCGAATGGCGCGCCAAGCGCGTCGCCGACCGCCGCGAAGATCCGGGGAGCCGGCGCCGAGCAGAAGATACCCGTCGTGCGCGGCCGGCGGGCCGTATCCGTCGCAGCGGCTCGGATCGGGTCGTCCCTCGGCCTGCGCCTCAGGCGCTCGAGCCGAGCACCGCGCCGCCGAGGGCTTCTCCTGGCAAGAAACGCGGGGCCTACCCCTTCAGAAGGGCAGACCCCGCGGGTTCGGTTGCTTCGCTATCCGCGAGTCCACTGCTGCGTAGGTGCGGTGGCGTCGCAGGTCGCGAGCGTCAGGCTCCACTGGTCGGTGGTGGTCGCCAAGCACAGGTCGGGAACCGCGACGCTGCTGATGGTCAGGTCGGCACTGAGCTCCCACTGCTGCTCGATGGCGCCAGTGCAGTCGGTGATCATGATCTGGCTTCCCGCCGAAACTGCGCCGACGGGAGCAACGCACAGGTCGGCGTAGACCGTGAGCTGCTTCTCGGGTGTCCAGTTGAACGACTGGTTCCCGCCTCCGTTGCAGTGCCAGAGGCCCAGCGTCGTACCGGGGTCGTGGAGAAGCCCGGCACGTCGACGCACACGCCGTGCTGCACGCTCACGAGCGGCTCGCCGGGAGGCGTCGGAGGCAGGTCGTTGAGCTGCTCCTTCTTGAGAAGTCCCCAGCCCCACTGGATCTGCGCCAGCCCGCTCTCGTTGGTCACCTCGAGGTCGCCGTCGCCGACCAGGTTCGTCAGCGTGTACGCGTCGTTCGTCCGCAGGCCGGGCCAGTAGACGAGGCCCATGCCCTGATCGCGAGCCACCTCGGTCAGCGCGCCGAGGTACGACGGTTGAGACATCGCCCTCGTGGTTTCCGTAGTTCAGGCCGGTCGTCATCGGCGAGCCCGCCTCGGAGACGAGCGTGCGCCATCCGTACGAGCCGATGCGCGGCAGCAGATTCGCCTTCCACTCCTCCTCGGTCGTGTGGTCGGCCCAGAAGCCGTAGAAGTGGAGCGAGAGCAGCGTGCCATCCAGCTCCGTCGCCGCACCGACGCCGGTGACGTCGTCGTTGTAGCCGGTGCCAGAGACGATGACGCGCTTGCGTGGCACCTGAGCGTGGTCATCGAGCCAGCCGTCGGCGACCGACACCCATTCGTCGAGGGTGTAGCCGAACGGCTCGTTCATGATCTCGAAGTAGACATGTGGGTTCTTGCCGTACTCGGCGACGACGGTCTCCCACATCGCATCGAACGCGGCCTGGTCGTCGGCCCGGCCGTCCTTCGCGTTGTCGGCCTCCCAGTAGCTGAGGATGACCTTGAACCCGTGGCGGGTCGCGGCGTCGATCGCGCCCTGGTACGACTCCCACCAATCGGTGCCGACGCTCGACGGGTTGATGGGCAACCGCACCGTGTTGGCCTTCAGCTCGTGCCGGAACTCCAGCACGATGTCTGACGCCTTGTCGTAGGTCGTGCGGTAGTCATCCTCGGTGCTCAGCCCCGACGGTACGACCTCATCGTCGGCGTAGTTGTCGCGCGGATCCGCCCAGTTCACTCCGCGGAACTCGCTCGTGCTCTTCGGCCCGTGCGACGGGCCAGCCAGAGCGGGAATGGGAGCGGCCACTGCGATCACGACGGCTCCGAGAGCCAGTCCAAGTAGTCTCTTCAAGTTTCTCCAATCGTCAAGACGCATCGTCGCGTCCTTCGATGTTTTCGCAAACATCGCTCTTCAACCTCGCACATCGAGAGACCGATGGCAAGAGACGCAGGGCGGTCAGCGGGCGGGGGCAGTGCTTTCCCGCACGACGAGTTCCGTGGGGATCAGCGTGGTGCTCGGCTGCCGCGTTCGGATCCTCAATCTGCGCAAGGAGCCGCTCCATAGCCACGCGCCCGACCTCGCGGAAATTCTGGTGCACGGTCGTCAGCGGAGGCCAGAAGGCACCGGACTCATCCATGTCATCGAAGCCGACGACGCTCACGTCCGACGGGAATGCCACGGCCGAGTTCGTGCAGGGCCCGCATCGCTCCGAGGGCCATCTGGTCGTTCGCGAGCGAAGACCGCGGTGAGGTCGGCCTCCCCCGCGAGTCTGCAGCATCGACTGGTAGCCCGAGTCGGTCGTCCAATCCCCGTGGATGATCGGCGGTGGCGTGATGCCGGCGCGTTCGAGGGTAGCTCGCCACGACTGCGCGCGATGAGTGGCCGAGAAGGATGTCGTCGGGGCCGCCGATGTGCCAGATCCCACGGTGCCCGAGCGACAGCAGGTGTTCTGTCGCCAGTCGAGCGCCCAGCGCCTGGTCGGTGTCGACGACGGCGTACCCGGAGGCGGCGTCCGAGTCGATCACCACAACGGGCAGGCCCGGGGGCAGCGTGATCTCCAC
Source organism: uncultured Actinomycetota bacterium (assembly GCA_963790235.1). Lineage (GTDB taxonomy): Bacteria > Actinomycetota > Actinomycetes > Actinomycetales > Microbacteriaceae > Rhodoglobus. The sequence continues at coordinate 26,956 of CAWBNZ010000001.1, read as the reverse complement.
TCGATCGAGCAGCGACGCCTCGAAGACGATGATGACGCCGTCAACAGCCTGCTCGCTCAGGCGCCGGTACGCGCCGGACACCGCGCCCAGCGTGGGATCGGGCACGGGCATGAGCGTGACGCTGTAGTCGGATGCTGCGGCCTCGGTTGCGATCGCATCCAACGTCCGCACGTTTCCGAGCGTCTCCAGCGTGAACATGATCACGCCAACCGTGTGGAACCGCCCGTATTTCAGGGCGCGCGCAGCCGAATTGGGCCGGTACCCGACGGCACGCATCGACGCGAGTACGCGCTCGCGCGTCGCATCCTCGACGTTGGTCATGCCGTTCGCGACCCGCGACACGGTCTGGGCCGACACACCGGCGTGCCGAGCGACATCCTGCATCGACGGCGCGCGACGGCGGCTTCCGTCGGTCTGGTCGAGCAACGTGGGCCTCCCCCGAATACTTTGCCCGCGCTCAATCCGTACGAGCGACGACTTCGGCGTGTAGATCTTCGCCCGAACACTACATCGAGTGGGACACGACAGCGGCAGCATCCACGCGATATCCTCTGGGCCATGACCGCGGATGCACTCCTCTCCGTGCTGGTGGGCGCGCTTGGCGCCTCCCTGCTCGGCCTGCTCGGCGCCTGGATCCAGAGCCGGCGCGAGCACACGCGATGGGTGCGCGAGCAGCGGTTCGCGGCGTACAACGGCTTGATCAAATTGGCCGAGCGAATCACGCCTCGAGATTCGACGGATGCCGGCGATGACGCTGCGTTCTTCGCTGAGCTGTTCCAGGCGTTGGGCACCCTCCGCCTCGTCGGACCCGCGGCGGTGCTCGAGGCCGCGAGAGCCTTCGGCGAGGCCGCCTCGACCTACGGGAATCCCTCGACCCGTCGGAGCGACTCCGAGACCGGTCGCGCCGAGCTTGTCGCGCGCATCTCGACCGCCCGCAAAACGATGGTGGAACGCATGCAACAGGAACTCGGCATGCGGGACTAAGGCGGGCACGGACCCACCGTCGTCCTGTCAGGCGCCTTCGCTGAGCCCGTCGAACTCATCGTCGGTGAGCTCGATGAGCGCCGCCGCCGTGTTCTCCTCGAGGTGTCCGACGCTCGAGGTGCCGGGGATCGGCAGCATCACCGGCGACCGGCGCAGGAGCCACGCGAGCGCGAGCTGCGACGGCGGATGCGTCGTGGCGCTGCGGCCGCGGCATCCAATGGGCCACCGGCCTGCGGCGAGCTTGCCGGTCGCGAGCGGGAACCACGGGATGAACGCGATGTCGTTCGCCTCGGCGTAGTCGAGCACGTCCTCGGAGTCGCGATCGGCGAGGTTGTAGCGGTTCTGCACCGAGACGATGTCGACGATCGCGCGAGCCGCCTCGATCTCGTCGACGCTGACCTCGGACAGCCCGAGGTGCCGGATCTTGCCCTCGCTGCTGCAGCGCGCCGAGCTCGCCGAGCTGGTCCTCGAGCGGCACCTTCCGGGTCGATGCGGTGCAGCTGGAGCAGGTCGATGCGCTCGACCCCGAGGTGCCGGAGGTTGAGCTCGACCTGCTGGCGCAGGTACTCGGGGCGCCCGACGACCGACCACCGGTTCGGACCCTGCCGCGTGAACCCGACCTTGGTCGCGATCACCAGGTCGTCGCGCGTACGGGTGCAGCGCCTCGCGGATGAGGTGGTCGGCGATGAACGGCCCGTACGAGTCGGCGGTGTCGATCAGATCGATCCCCAGCTCGACCGTGCGGCGCAGCACCCGGATCGCCTCGTCGTGGTCGCGCGGCGGTCCCCACACGCCGGGCCGGGAAGCTGCATGGCGCCGTAGCCGAGGCGATGGACGGGGAGGTCGCCGCCGATCCCGAAGGTGCCGGAGGCGAGGGCGGGACGGTCGGCGGTGGTGGTCATGGTGGGTCTAACGCTGCACGCGGATGTCGGCATTCCGCGAGGCCGATAGTTACTCGCCGGGCGGCCGCTGACGCTGCTGCTTGATCGTGGACCGCTGCTGCTTTGCCGCGAGACGACGCCTCGTCGAGCCGAGCGTCGGCCGGGTTGCCCGGCGGAGCGCCGCGGGCGGCGCCAGTGCGTCGCGGACCAGCGTGGCGAGCCGGTCGAGCGCGGCTTCGCGGTTGCGAAGCTGTGAGCGTCGCGCCGAGACCGTCACCGTCATCGCTCCCCCGCTCACTCGCCGACCGAGCCGGCTGATGAGCGCCGCACGCTGATCATCGCTGAGCGACCGTCGAGTCGGCGATGTTCCACGTCAACTGCACCCGGCTGTCAGACGTGTTGACGTGCTGCCCACCCGCGCCAGACGAACGCGAGAACTTCCACTCGAGTTCGGAGGCGGGGATGGTGAGGCGGGGCGACACCTCGAGGTCCATGCAGCAAGGGTCGCACGATCGCAGGGAGGCCCAGTCCGGCGATCGCGCGCTTCCCGGCGCTGCGGATGCCGACTGTCGACTCGGCCGGGGCGGCGCGGCTCGGGCCACGTCCACGTGGAGTGCAGGATGAAGACCAGGATCAGCACCTCGACTCCGATGGTGAGGGCGTAGTAGAAGGCGTAGTCCGGGGTCGCCCCCGCCGCATTGAACACCATGACGGGGATGTACAGCGATCCAACGACGAGGTTCGTGACGCGGTTCACGCGAGCGGGCAGCGCCGCGGAGAGCACGATCATCAGGGCCGGGATCGCGATGACGACGAAGAAGATGCTCATCAAGGTGCCGCTGATGTCGAACTCGAAGATGACGCCATCCCGGATCAAGTCGATCTCGCCGGGCTGGTAGAGGTGGAAGTAGTCGATGTAGATGACGAGGAACATGAGGCTCGTCCAGGCCGCCGCGAGCCTGGCCTGCACGGGGATCGGTCGGGCATCGAACTGCTTCGCGGACTTCGGTGCGATGGTCATGGCTTCTTCTCTCGACAGGGGTTAGGCGCGTGCGGGACTTACGGTTGTAAGTTTCGGTCTGCAGCCTAGCCTTACAGGCGTAAGTGCGCAAGGATGGGCAAATGGCGCCTCGCACACCACTGAGCCGGGAGCGGATCGCCGTCGCCGCCGCAGCCGTCGCCGACCGTGCCGGTGTCGCCGCCGTGAGCATGCGCAGTGTCGCGAAGGAACTCGGCGTCGAGGCGATGTCGCTCTACCATCACGTGCCGAGCAAGGAGGCGCTGCTCGACGACCTCATCAACTGGGTGTTCGAGGTGATCGAACTGCCCCAAGCTGGCGATACCTGGCGAGCGGCGCTGATCAGCAAGCGCGCCCGATCGGCACGATCGGTGCTCACCGCTCATCCGTGGGCGCTCGGGACGCTGGAATCGCGCCCCAACCCCGGCCCAGCGCTGCTGCAGCACCACGACCGGCTGCTCGGCGCGCTGATGACCGACGGTTTCAGCGCCACGCTCGCCACCCACGCGTTCGCTGCAATCGACGCGTACGTCTACGGATTCGCACTGACCGAGACGAGCTTGCCATTCGAACCCGGCGACGGCGCCGAGGAAGCGTTCGCCATCAAGGTCGCGGCGCCGGCGGAGCTGTACCCGTTCATTGCACGCTCGCGCGCAGAGCTGTTCGGGGATGGCGGGTACTCGTTCGCTGACGAGTTCGAGTACGGGTTGGAGCTGCTGCTCGAGAGCTTGGAGCGGCGGGTCGCCGACGCGGAGCAGTAGCGGCGGCTCGGCGGAGTCGCCGGGGTTTACGCTGAAAACGATATGACCGCGACCTCAGCTCCCACCCAGTCCCCCGCCAACCCTCGCTCACGAGTGCTCATCGCGAGCCTCGTCGGCACCTCGATCGAGTTCTACGACTTCTACGCGTATGCGACCGCGGCGGTGCTGGTGTTCCCGGCGCTGTTCTTCCCCAACCAGGACCCGGCGACGGCACTGCTCGCATCCTTCGCCTCATTCGGCGCGGCGTTCATCGGTCGCCCGCTCGGCTCGATCGTGTTCGGGCACTTCGGGGACCGCATCGGCGAAAGACCACCCTCATCGCAGCCCTCCTCACCATGGGCATCGCGACCTTCCTGATCGGCTGCCTGCCCGGCGCGTCGACCCCGGGCTGGACGATCCTCGCCCCTGCCCTGCTCACGCTCTTCCGCTTTGCCCAGGGTGTCGGACTCGGCGGCGAATGGAGCGGCGCGGCGCTTCCTGGCGACCGAGAATGCGCCCCCGGGCAAGCGGGCGATCTTCGGCACGTTCCCGCAGCTCGGCGCGCCGATCGGCTTCATCCTCGCGAACGGCCTGTTCCTCGGCCTGAGCCTGTCCCTGAGCACCGAGGAGTTCGCAGCCTGGGGCTGGCGCATCCCGTTCCTGGCGAGCGCCGCACTCGTGATCGTCGGCCTGTACGTGCGGTTCCGCCTCGTGGAGGCTCCCACGTTCACGAAGGTGGTCGAGGCGGGCGGGATCGCGCGCGTGCCGCTCGGCCGCGTGTTCCGCACGAGCTGGCGCCAGCTCATCCTCGGCACCTTCATCATGCTCGCGACGTACGTGCTCTTCTACCTGATGTCCACCTTCACCCTGACGTTCGGCACGACCGCCTCGAGCGTCGAGGCAGGACAAGCGGCCGCGGATGCCGCGGGCAAGCCGTTCAACCCAGACGCCTTCGTCGCCGGACTCGGCTACACCCGCCCCGAGTTCCTCATCATGCTGATCGTCGGGGTGGTCTTCTTCGGCATCTTCACGATGGTCTCCGGCCCGCTCGCCGAGCGCTTCGGTCGCCGCGCGCTGCTGTCGGTCGTCACGATCGGGATCATCGTGTTCGGGCTGCTGTTCGTGCCCCTGGCCGGCGGACGGTTCGTCGGAGTGATGGCCTGGCTCATCCTCGGGTTCTCGCTCATGGGCCTCACCTTCGGACCGATGGGAGCCCAGCTTGCCGGAGCTGTTCGCCACCAACGTGCGCTACACGGGCTCGGGGTCAGCTACAACGTGTCGAGCATCATCGGCGCCGCGGTCGCGCCGTTCATCGCCGTCGCACTGTGGCAGGCCGCCGACGGGTCGATCTTCTTCGTCGGGGCTCTACCTGTCGCTGGCGGCGGTGATCACGCTCGTGGCGCTGCGGTTGTCGAAGGAGTCGCGGGACTCGGACTTCACGACGATTGTGGAGTAGCGGGGGCTCAGCGTGCGGTCGTGCGTGCCGGGGCATTCGCCACAACGTGAAACGCCGGCCCGCACAAGGCGGACCGACGTTTCGCGTTGGTCGGGCTGACAGGATTTGAACCTGCGACCCCTTGACTCCAGGGGAGCCCGAGTCTCCCCGTTTGTCCCGGTCCTCAAATGATCTAGCGCGATGCGTGCTGCGACCTGTGTTGACCTATCCCTAGGTTCCATCGATCAGACCTTGTATCCCTACATGGTCGCCCATGCGCGGCATCTCTCGGAGGTCATACGATGCGACCCACTCGCCGGGCAGATTCTCGCTGTTCAAACGCCACACTCGGTCAGTCATGCCGCCGAGCGTAGCCCGTTGTTGGCTCAGCCTCTGCGACGGGATGCCAGCGAACGCCGCGCAAGGGCTCTGCGTTCGCATTGATGGCGTTCGGTACGCCTCCAAAGCGGGGTCCGCTTCACTTCCGGCGCATGAGTCGAGCGCGCTACTGTCGGGCATGGCATTCAAGATGAATCGACGGATCAAGATCGTCAAGGGCGTTACCCTCAACGTCTCGAAAAGCGGCATCTCGACCTCGGCGAAGGTTGGCCGCGTCACAGTCAACTCTCGCCGCGGAGCGACGGTCAACGTCGCGAAGGGCGTCTCCTACAACGTGGGTGGAGGGTCGAAGGCACGACGTGGCAAGGCGGCAGCCCCCGTAGCGCGCCGTGCGGTCACAGCCGTTCCAGCCGGGCCACGCACCTTCCGTCGGCCCTTTGGCAAGGTTGCCGGTTGGGTGTTCTGGACCGGCGGCATCGTGGCCGCTGTGCTGCTCGGTGCTATCCCAGTCGTCGGCCCGTTCCTCTTGCTCGCTGTGGTCGCGGGTCTCGTCGCCGTGTGGCTGATGACACCGAAGCAGATGGTGCGTGACCCATCCGCGCCCGCTACCGTTGCCACTGTTGCCGAGTCAGCGCCCATCGAACCGAACGAAGGCTTGTAGGCTCCGGCCGCGCCCGCCCAGTATCCAAATGCATGGCGGCTCATCACTCGTGAAGCCGCCATTGGCGCCTTCACGGGCGTTGGTCGGGCTGCGCCCCATTGCACCGCCGCCTCACCGCTGCGCGGTGGGGCGGAACGGGCAACGGGGACCCCGCCTGATGAGACCGCCGGAACGTGAAACGCCGGCCCGAACAAGTCGGACCGGCGTTCAACGTTGAGTCGGGCTGACAGGATTTGAACCTGCGACCCCTTGACCCCCAGTCAAGTGCGCTACCAAGCTGCGCCACAGCCCGTGACTTTGCCGGAACGGAGCCCGGCACGGTGAGCAAGCTTACTATGGCGCGGGCGGTGTCGCCTTCGGCTTCGTCGCGGCGCGCGGCGGTGTCGGCGCGTTCAGCTGCTCGCCGATCGCGTTGCCCTGGGCGCGTGCCGTGACGATGTCGGCGATGTCGATGCCGACCAGGTCCTTGATGATCTGCGTGGCGGTCGCGAGCTGGCCGGCGACGTTCTTGCCGATCTGGTCGGTGCCGCTGCCGTCGCTCGAGATCACGGTCATGTTCGAGATGGCCGAGAGCGGCTCCGACGCCGCGCGCACGATGTCGGGCAGCTGGGCGATGACCTGCTGACGCAGCAGTTCCACCGAGCGCTCGGCGAGGGCCTCGGCCTGCGCGCGAGACGACTCGGCCTCGGCGGTACCGCGCACGCGGATCGACTCGGCCTCGGCCTCACCCTCGGCGCGGAGGGCCTCGGCGGCCGAGATGCGGCGGTTGCGCTCGGCGAGACCCTCGGCCTCGATGGCCTCGGCGGCGGACTTGCGGGCGTCGCGGTCGGCGTTGGCGGTGGCGACGGCGGCCGCGGCATCCGCCTGGGCCTTCTTCTCGAGCGAGTAGGCCTCGGCGTCGGCGACCGCGCGGATCTCGGCGTCGAGCTCCTGCTTGCGCAGTCCGACGCGCTTGCCGGCCGTGATCTCCTGCTGCGCGACGACCTCCTGCTGCGCGATCGCCTCGGCGAGCGGCGCGGCGGCACCGGCCTCGGCGCGGGCCTTGTCGGTCTCCTTCTGGATCTCGGCGTTGCGCAGGTCGAGCTTGCGCTGCGACTCGGCGACGGCCTGGTCGGCGGCGATGCGGGCCTCCTCCGACGCCTGCCGGGCCACCGACTCGGCGATCTCGGCGACCTGCTTCACGCGGGCGGCCTCGGCGCGACCGAGGTCCTTGATGTAGCCGTTGTCGTCGTCGATCTCCTTGATCTGCAGCGTGTCGATCTGCAGGCCCTGCACGTCGAGCGACTCGCGCACGGTCTCGAGCACCTGGCCCTGGAGCGCCTGGCGGTTGGTGATGATCTCGTTGACGGTCAGCTGGCCGACGATCGAACGCACCGAACCCGACAGCACCTCCTCGGTGGATGACTCGATCTGGTCCTGCTGGTTCAGGAATCGCTGGGCGGCCGCGCGCACCATCTCCTCGGAGCCGCCGACCTTGACGACCGCGACGGCGTTCACGCGGATCGTGATGGCGTCGCGCGTCTGCGCGGTCGCCTGCACGTTGAGCTGGCGGCTGCGCAGGCTCAGGCGGAAGAACGCCTCGATGATCGGCTTGACGAACACCCGCGAACCGAACACGACGCGCTGGCCGGCGTTCTCGTCGACCGCGTCGCCCGAGCGGATCTTCTTCTGCCGCGACGTGACGATGATCGCCTCGTCGGGCTTGGCGACCTTGATGCCGCGCAGGATCACGATCAGGACGATCAGGAGGATCAGGAGCACGGCTCCGACGATCAGGGTGGTCGTGAAGACGTCAGTGACGAACGGGATCATGCCTCAAGTATGTCGGACCGCGGCCCATGCGCCAGACCGATCGTGCGGGACGTCTAGACGAGGAACGGGCGCAGCTCTGGCCAGGATGCCGCGAACCCGGGATGCAGCGACAGCTCGACCACGGCATCCACCGCCACCCACTCCAGCTCATCGCTCTCGGCGTCCGCGATCACCGGCACGAACGGCTTGATCGCCTCGGCGATGACGGTCGTGTAGGTCCAGAACCCGGCATCGAACACGGACTCGTGGATGACGCGCAGCACCTCGAGCGGCACCGTCGCCTCCTCGAACGCCTCGCGCATCGCTCCCTCGGCGGCGGACTCGTGCTGCTTGCGCGCTCCCCCTGGCAACCCCCACGTGCCGCCGAAGTGGCTCCAGATCGCGCGCTTCTGCAGCAGCACGCCGAGCTCGCGATGCCACACCAGCAGGCCGGCGGCACCGAACCGCCCCCAGTACTTCACGCCGTCGGGGCCGTACACCCACTCGTCGCCGAGCTCATGCGGGCGTCGCGGGAGCTCGTTGGCCATGCCTCCAGTCTGCCCGACCGCCAGCGGCGGCGTGACGCCGCGCTACGGCTCGATCGTCGCGGGCTGACGTCCCACGCCGGCGCCCAGCCCAGCTCGTCGAACAGGCTGGAGAGCAGGATGGCCGTGAAGCCCCAGACGAGCACCTCGCCCACTCGGAACGCCGGGCGCACGGAACTCGCGCCCGCCGCGCGCGACGACCGCGGTCATCCGGTGCTCCGGGTCGAGCAGCTCGGCCACGGGCACCCGGAACACGTCGACCGTCTCGGCCGGGTCGACCGCCGCGACCTGCGACGGCTTCGTCCACCACGCGAGCACGGGCGTGACGAGGTGGTCGCTGACCATGAGCGGTGCGTCGGGCAGGGTGCCGAGCACCTCCACCCCGGACGGGTCGAGTCCGGTCTCCTCGACGGCTTCGCGCAGCGCGGCGGTCGTGGCATCCTCGTCGCCCTCGAGCCGTCCGCCGGGGAACGCGATCTGTCCGGGATGGCTGCCGAGGGTGGCCGCTCGGCGCAGCAGCAGCACGTCGAGATCGCGTCGGAACCGGTGCCGATGGCCTCGGAGGCGTCGCCGTCGAGCACGCCGAACAGCACGAGCACGGCAGCGCGTCGTCGCGGCGTCGGTGGCGGGCAGCATGGGCCGACCGCCGCCGAGCGTCCACGTGACGCCGCGCTGCTGCAGCGCGACGAGGTCGTCGCGGGCGCGGTTGGCTGCGGTCACGGCTCGGTCGCTCGCGTCGCTCGCGCGCGCTGCGGTATCCATGCGACCAGTGTGCACTGGCGGCGACGGATTTCTGCAAGCCGGCGCTCCGATGCGCAAGGCCGCGGTCGAACCGCTCCGGGACGAACCCTGGCCGCCGGAACAACGCCCACTGGCGGGCCGGTCACCGTGACGCGCGCGATGCGCTCGAAGCGCTGAGGCTCGGGCTCAAGCCGAAGACCTAGTACCAGTTGTTCGACTCGGAGTGGTTCCAGGCTGCACACGGCGTGCCGTAGCTCGCGGAGATGTAGCCGAGGCCCCACGCGATCTGGGTTGCCGGGTTGGTCTGCCAGTCAACTCCGGCGATGGCCATCTTGTCGCCGGGCAGCGCCTGCGGGATGCCAGTGGCTCCGCTCGCCTCGTTGAGCGCATTGACGCTCCAGCCGGACTCGCGGTCCCAGAGGTTCACGAGGCAGCTGAACTGGTCGTCGCCCCAGCCGTACTGGGTGGCAGCCATGGTGCGGGCGGTCTCCTGTGCTCCGGCGGGCGTGGCGAGGTAGGCCGCCTCAGCAGCGGCGACCCTCGCGGCGTAGTCGGTGCGGGCGGCGAGGACGCCGGAGTAAACATCCAGCTGCTCGGAGTGCACGCTCGCGGTCTCGGTGAGCGATGCGGTGACGAGCTGACGATCGAGCTCGTCGGCCATCGCCTGTTGGGTGACGGAGACGGTGGTAGCGATTCCGGCGACGGCCGCCACGGCAACCAGACCGAGAGCGGTGCGGCGGAGAATTCGGGCGGGACGGGGTGAGCGAGTTACGGGCGACATTTCGGGCACAACTTTCACTGGTGTGATCGCCTGCGCACATGGCGCGGCGGATCGGACGACTTCGGGCGAAGTGAACAGCCTCTGCGCCGAGTCTGGACGGTTCGTGTGAATGTCCGGCGAAAGGGCTCCTTTTGCGCGAGTCCTGCCTTACAGATTGCGGCACCCCACAGGACACTCACCATCGATACTCAGGAATCGTGCAGGAACTCCTGCAGGGAGCGCCTACGCCCGAATGCGGTTGTGGATGACGCGCAGTACCTCGAGCGTGGGTGCTACTGCTGCGTCTCGCGTGTCGCGGGCGCTGCGGCATCCACCGATGCTGGCTTCGGCGTCGGCTTGAACACCTTCACGCGCCAGCGCTTCGAGAGCGCCATGACCGGTCGTTCGATGAGCCGGTAGCTCAGGTAGCCGACGGCGAGTACGAGCGCGATGCTCAGCACCCACCAGGCGATGACGGCGAGGAGGTTCGTGCCGAATCCGCCGGAGATCGACGCCCAGACCCGCCCGAGCAGGGAGAGCACGAGGATGTGGCCGAGGTACACCGAGTACGACATGTCGCCGAGCACCGTGAAGCGCTTGAGCACCCCAACGCCGCCCGATCGGTGCTCGAGCGCTGTGATGGACAGCAGGATGAGCGCGTAGCCGACTCCGAGCGTGAACGGCCGCTCGAGGCCGGGGCCCGCGTACAGGTCCGCCGGCACCGGGTTGCCGAGCACGATCACGACGGCCACACCCGCGACGCCGGCGATCGCGGCGACGACCCGGCTGAGGTGCCGGAACAGCAGTGCGACCGCGCCGCCGAACACGAACTCGATCGCCATCGCGTTGGTGGGCAGCTCGAGGTACGGGTTCGCGGAGATCGGGCCGCCCCAGTTGATCGCGACGAGCGCGACGAACCACACGGACAGCGCCGCGATGAGCCAGCGCTCCGGCAGGAACAGGATGATCGCGAACACGACGTAGAACCACAGCTCGAGCGTCAGCGTCCAGGCCACGAGCAGGATCGGGCAGGATGTCGGTGGGCAGCAGGAAGAACGACGAGACGAAGTCGATCCGCCCGCCCTGCGACGCGTTGATGAACGACGGGAACAGCAGGCGACCGGAACGAGTGCGATGAAGTACGCCCAGTAGGTCGGGTAGATGCGGAAGAAGCGGTTCCACAGGAACTTGCCGACTTCCTTCGGCTTCCCGTGCCGGCCGCGCGTGGTGAGCACCATGACGAAGCCGCTGATCACGAAGAACAGGTCGACGCCAGAGATTCCACCGTCGAAGAACTGCGGCAGCACCTTGACCTGGAAGTACTTCTCCTGGATGGTCTCGGCGTGGAACGCCACCACCGCGAGCGCCGCGAAGCCGCGCGCGAGCTGGACGGAGTTCAGCTGGGACTTCGCGTCCTCGACGAGGTTGGGAACAGCGATCCTCACCGCTTCCTCTTCTCCCGCACTCGCATGTTCACGTTGATCGGCGAGCCCTCGAAGCCGAACAGTTCGCGCAGGCGTCGCGTGATGAACCGGCGGTACTGCGGATCGAGGAAGCCCGTCGTGAACAGCACGAAGGTTGGCGGTCGGCTCGCGGCCTGCGTGCCGAACAGGATGCGTGGCTGCTTGCCACCGCGCACCGGGTGCGGATGCTCGGCGGTGAGCTCGGCCAGCAGCGCGTTGAACTTGCCGGTCGGGATGCGGGTGTCCCACGACTGCAGTGCGAGCTCGAGCGCCGGCACGAGCCTCTCGAGGTGACGCCCCGTCTTCGCCGAGATGTTCACCCGCGGTGCCCACGTGACGTGCGAGAGGTCCACCTCAATCTCCTTCTCGAGGTAGATCCGGCGCTCGTCGTCGAGCAGGTCCCATTTGTTGTACGCGATCACGAGGGCGCGGCCCGACTCGAGTACGAGGTCGATGATCTTGAGATCCTGCACGCTGATCGGCTCGGTGACGTCGATCACGACGACGGCGACCTCGGCCTTCTCGAGCGCGGCGCTCGTGCGCAGCGTCGCGTAGAAGTCCGCGCCCTGCGCGAGATGCACGCGACGGCGGATGCCCGCGGTATCGACGAATCGCCAGAACTTGCCGCCGAGCTCGATCTGCTCGTCGACGGGATCGCGCGTGGTGCCCGCGAGTTCGTTGACGACGACGCGCTCCTCCCCCGCCGTCTTGTTGAGCAGGCTCGACTTGCCGACGTTCGGGCGACCGAGGATCGCGACCCGGCGCGGGCCGCCGACCTCTTCCTTCGCGACGGCGGAGATCTCGGGCAGCACGCTCATGACCTCGTCGAGCAGGTCGGCGACGCCGCGTCCGTGGATCGCGGAGACCGGCCACGGGTTGCCGAGGCCGAGGCTCCACAGGGCGGCGGCCTCTGGTTCCTGGCGCACGTCATCCACCTTGTTGGCGACGAGGATGACGGGCTTCTTGGTGGCTCGGAGCAGCCGTACGACGTGCTCGTCGGTCGAGGTCGCGCCGACCGTGGCATCCACGACGAACAGCACCGCGTCGGCGAGGTCGATGGCGATCTCTGCCTGTGCGGCAACGGCGGCGTTGATGCCCTTCGCGTCGGGCTCCCACCCGCCGGTGTCGACCACGGTGTACTTGCGGTCCATCCACTCGGCCTTGTAGTTCACCCGGTCACGCGTGACGCCAGGGGTGTCCTCGACCACGGCTTCGCGGCGCCCGATGATGCGGTTCACGAGCGCGGACTTGCCAACGTTCGGTCGTCCGACGATCGCGAGTACCGGCAGCGCCGGCAGGTAGACGATGCCCTCGACACCCTCGTCGACAACCTCGAGGAGTGCGACATCCTCGTCATCGAGGTCGTAGTCGTCGAGGCCGGCGCGCAGCGCGCTCGCGCGGCGTTCGGCGTCGGTCTCGTCGATGGTGGCGATGCGCTCGGCGAGCGCGGCATCGAGTTCTGGAATGTCGTCGTCGAACGCATCCTCGGTGACATCGGCCATGGTGGAGATTCCTTTAAGTCTGAGTGCTCGTTCTGACGAGCTGAGCGACGGCGGCGACCGTTTGGTCGAAGTCCAGCCCCGTCGAATCGATGGTGGTGACGCCCTCGGCGGCGTTCATGAAGTCGACGACCGTTGAGTCCTGGGCATCGCGCGAACTCAGGTCGCGCGCCGTGGACTCCGCGGAGACTCCGGCGAGCTCAGCTGATCGCCTCGACATTCTAGCTTCCGGGGATGCCGTGAGCAGAATCCGCACCGCGGCGTCCGGGGCCACGACGGTCGTGATGTCGCGTCCCTCGACGACGATCCCCGGCTTTGAACTACCCGCGACCACTCGCCGAAACAGATCGACGAGGAACGAGCGCACCTCCGGGATGCGGGCGACACTGCTCACAATCGCGCTCACTCGCGGCTCGCGGATGTCCCTCGTCACGTCTTCGCCGCCGACGCGCACGAAGAAGTCGTCGGGGTCGATGCCGATCGAGTACTCGAACGACGGCAGACTCTCGATCACATCGGAAGGACCGTAGGTGTCGATGCCCTCGTCGAGGCAGCGCCACGCGAGCGCGCGGTATGCGGCGCCGGTGTCGAGGTAGTCGAAGCCGAGCTCCTTGGCCGCGGCACGGCTCACGCTTGACTTGCCGCTGCCGGCCGGGCCGTCGATTGCGACAACGATTTTCTCTGTCACGCCAATGTCTCCGCGATCTTCCAGCCGCGCGCCTCGAGCTCGCGCGACCAGGCGCTCCTCGACCTCGGGCAGCACGGCGATCTCGGCGAGGCCGATCTGCGCGCCGGGCGAGTGCTCGAGGCGCAGGTCCTCCATGTTGATGCCCAGTTCGCCGATCTCGGTGAGCAGGCGTGCAATCTCGCCCGGCTTGTCATCCACCTTGACCACGAGGCTGCTGAAGTGTCGGGACTGGCCGTGCTTGCCCGGGATGCGCGCGACGCCGGCGTTGCCCGCGGCGAGCGCATCGGCGATCGTGCGGCGCGCGCCGGGAGCATCCGGATTGTCGAGCGCATCGATCATCGTGTCGAGGTCGTCGCGGTATGCCCGCAGGATGTCGCTCACGCGCTCGGCATTCGCGCCGAGGATCTGCACCCACAGCTCAGGATCGCTCGCCGCGATCCGGGTCGTGTCGCGCAACCCCTGGCCCGCGAGGCCCACCGCCGGGTCGGTCGCTCCCCCGAGCCGGCGGGCGAGCAGCGACGACACCACCTGCGGTACGTGCGAGACGAGTGCGACGCTGTCGTCGTGCTCGTCGACCGACATCGAGACCGGCACGGCGCCGAGCTCGAGGGCGAGATCCTCGAGCAGCCTGCGCTGGGCGGTCGTGGTGCCGTCATGCGCGGTGATCACCCACGGCCGGCCGATGAACAGGTCGGCGCGCGCGGAGATCGCTCCCCCGCGCTCCCGACCGGCAAGGGGATGCGAACCGAGGTACCGGGAGGTGTCGGCGCCCGCGCCGCCGAGCTCTGACAGGATGCTGCCCTTGACGCTCGCGACATCCGTGACGAGGGCATCTGGCCAGGCTTTGAGTTCGTGCGCGACCACATCGGCCGTGGCATCCGGCGGCACCGCAACGATCACGAGTCGCGGCGCGTCGGTGTCCGCGGGCAGGCGCCCAGCGCCGTAGTCGACCGCGAGTCGCAGGTTGGTGCGCGATGCGTCGGCGAGCACCACGTCGACGCCCGCCGCAACGAGCGCATGGCCGATGCTCGCGCCGAGGAGCCCGGCGCCCACGATGCGCACCTGGCCCTGGATGCGGCTGTCGCTCACGGTCGTGCTCCTCGCTTGGCGTCACCCATCGGAACTGGGCTGTCGTGGCTGATTGTTCAGGGACTCAGGCCCGTCCGGGGCTGCGCCACCGGGCGTGCGACCGAGGGTCAGCACTTGGCCGAGTTCGAGCTTACTGAGGTCGCGGGTGCGCCCAGACGGCAGACTGCCGAGATGCAGCGGACCGAACTGGCGCCGCACGAGGTCGATCACGGGATGCCCGACCGCATCGAGCATGCGCCGCACGATCCGATTGCGGCCGGAGTGCAGCGTGAGCTCGACGAGCGTCGTGCCCCTCGACGTCTCGAGCGCGCGAGCCTTGTCCGCGGCGATCGGGCCGTCATCGAGCTCGATGCCCTTCGTGAGCTGTGAGATGGTCTGCGCCGAGACGCTGCCCTGCACCTTCGCGATGTAGGTCTTCGTGACACCGAACGACGGGTGCGCGAGCACATGCGCGAGTTCGCCGTCGTTGGTGAGCAGCAGCAGGCCAGAGGTCTCGGCGTCGAGGCGGCCCACGTTGAACAGGCGCTCCTCGTACTCGCGCGTGAAGCG
Source organism: uncultured Actinomycetota bacterium (assembly GCA_963790235.1). Lineage (GTDB taxonomy): Bacteria > Actinomycetota > Actinomycetes > Actinomycetales > Microbacteriaceae > Rhodoglobus. Next base: position 11,773 of record CAWBNZ010000001.1, on the reverse strand, counting down.
CGTGAGGTCGGGGCGGCCCGATTCATCCGCCATCGAGCTCACGCACTCCCACGGGCTTGTTGAGCATGATGTAGCGCCTGGTGACGTCGAGCTGGATGGCCGTGCCATCCACGGTCACTCGATCGGTCGGCAGGATGCGACGGCCCGGCTCATCCACGACGACACCGTTGACCGTGACCCTGCCCTGCGCAATGAGGTCCTCGCAGACCCGCCGGGACGCGACGCCCGCGGCGGCCATCACCTTCTGCAGCCGTTGACCCTCCGGATTCTCGGGATTCGAGCCGCCAGAGGAGCTCTCGCTATCGCTGGTCATCGAAGCCATCGGAACCGTCGGAGAGCAGCGGCGAGATGTGCGGCAGCTCGTCGATCGAATTCACGCCGAGCTGCAGTGAGCAGCAGATCGGTCGTCTCGTAGTGGATGGCGCCGGTCTCGTTGTCCGTGTACGCCTCCGTGATGAGCCCCCGACCGAGCAGGGTGCGAACGACCGAATCGACGTTGACGGCCCGGATCGAGGCGATCGCTCCACGGCTGATCGGCTGCTTGTACGCGATCACGGCGAGCGTCTCGAGTGCGGCCTGGCTGAGCTTGGTCGGGTTCTGGGTGAGCACGAAGTCGCGCACGACGTCGTCGTGCTCTGGGCGCACGTAGATTCGCCAGCCACCGCCGACCTCACGCAGCTCGAAGCCGCGCTTCGTCGTGCCGTCGACACCGTCGTAGTCCTCGACGAGGCGCTCGATCGACTGGCGCACCGCGGCGACCGGCGACGACAGCGAGGTCGCGAGCGAGATGAGGCTCTGTGGCTCGTCGGCGACCATGAGGATCGCCTCGATCGCGCGCTCGAGCGCGCGCTCCGCCATAGGGGCGAGGCCATTTCTGGCCTCGCCGGCGGCGCCAGCGCCGACGGCCGTCTCGGCCGTCGGGTCGAGGGGGCGCTCGATCTCAGTTTCCATAGTCAGCTCCAAGGTTCGCGAGACTGTCGTCGCTCCAGTGCTCAGCAGTCCAGCGTATGGTGAGCTCGCCCAGCGGCTCGACCTGCTCGAACGCGAGGGATGCCGCACGGTACAGCTCGAGCACCGCGAGGAAGCGTGCGACGATCACGCCCTTCACCTCGGCTCCTGCGATGAGCTGGCGGAAGGTCATCGGCTCACCGCGACGCAGCAGCGTGACGACGTAGGCGGCTTGCTCCCGGATGCTGACCAGCGGCGCGTGCAGGTGATCGAGCCCGACCGACGGGATCTCGCGCGGCGCCATCGCGAGCGCGGCGAGCGCAGCGAAGTCCTCGGGAGTCAGCGTCCACACGAGCTCTGGGGTCTGCTTGCGGTACTTCTCCTCGAGGCGCACCGACCGCACGTGGCGCGATGTCTCGGCCTCGATGCGACCGGAGAACCACTGGGCGGCCTCCTTGAACGCGCGGTACTGCAGCAGCCGGGCGAACAGGAGGTCTCGGGCCTCGAGCAGTGCGACATCCTCGGCGTCCACCAGTTCGCCCTGCGGAAGCAGGCCCGCGACCTTGAGATCGAGCAGGGTCGCAGCGACCACGACGAACTCGCTGGCCTGGTCGAGCTCCTCCTCGGAGTCGATGCCCTTGAGGTAGGTGATGAACTCGCCCGTGACGATCGACAGCGAGATCTCGGTGATGTCGAGTTCGTGCTTCGCGATCAGCGAAAGCAGCAGGTCGAAGGGTCCGTCGAAGTTGCTCAGGCTCACCGAGAACGCGGCGGTGGCGTCGGACTCCACCTCATCGACGAGACTCAAGCGGCGGCACCCCTGGCGATGAGCTCGCGTGCCAGCTGGCGGTAGGCCTCCGCGGCCGAGTGCTCGGGAGCGAACGTCGTGATGGGCGCTCCGGCCACCGAGGCATCCGGGAACTTCACCGTGCGGCCGATGACGGTCTCGAGCACCTTGTCGCCGAACGTCTCGACGACCCGCTCGAGCACCTCACGGGAGTGCAGGGTGCGCGCGTCGTACATGGTGGCGAGAATACCGTCCAATTCGATGGCCGGATTCAGCCGGTCGCGGATCTTCTCGATCGTCTCGATGAGCAGCGCGACCCCGCGCAGCGCGAAGAACTCACACTCGAGCGGGATCAGCACGCCGTGCGCAGCGGTCAGCGCGTTGACGGTGAGCAGGCCGAGCGATGGCTGGCAATCGATCAGGATGACGTCGTAGTCATCCGAGACCTTCCTCAGCACGCGCGCCAGGATCGTCTCGCGCGCGACCTCATTCACGAGGTGCACCTCAGCCGCCGACAGGTCGATGTTGGCCGGGATGACGTCGAGCCCGGGCACCGACGTCTCGATCACGGTCTCGCGCGGGTCTTTCACGGTGCCGAGCAGCAGGTCGTAGATCGTCGGCACGTCGTGGGTCGGAACCCCGAGACCAGCCGACAGCGCCCCCTGCGGGTCGAAGTCGACCGCAAGCACGCGACGGCCATACTCGGCGAACGACGCTCCGAGATTGATGGTCGTCGTCGTCTTGCCGACGCCGCCCTTCTGGTTGCACAGCGTGATGATGCGGGCAGGCCCGTGCGTCTTGAGTTTCGGGGGTGTCGCGAACACGGTCAGCGGACGGCCGGTCGGCCCCATGGCGGGCGGTTCGAGCCCGGTCAGGACCGCGGAATCCTCGCGGTGCGCTGTCATGGGTGGCAGTCTACGTCCGGGTCGTTGTGGGTTCCGGGAGCACCGCGCGGGCCGCGGACGGGTTCACCTCGACCATAGGTTGAGGGTTAGCGAGCGCGCGGATGCGCCACGGTGTACATGTCCCGCAGCGTGTCCGCGGTCACGAGCGTGTAGATCTGCGTCGTCGCGACCGACGAGTGGCCGAGCAGCTCCTGCACGACGCGCACGTCGGCACCGCCGGCGAGCAGGTGCGTCGCGAACGAGTGCCGCATCGTGTGCGGCGACACTTCGATGCCGAGCTGCGCCCGCTCGGCCGCCGCCCGGATGATCAGCCACGCGCTCTGCCGCGACAGTCGGCTGCCCCGCACCCCGAGGAACAGGGCGGGGGTCGCCGACTCCGCGCTGCGAGAGCACGGGACGCGCCCGCACGAGGTAGGACTCGAGCGCGGCGCGCGCGAAGGTGCCGACCGGCACGATGCGTTGCTTGCCGCCCTTGCCGAAGAGGCGCACGACATCCCCCTCGATCACGTCGTCGACGTTGAGGTCGACCGCCTCCGAGACCCGGGCACCCGTCGCGTAGAGCAGCTCGAGCAGTGCCTTGTCGCGCAGCTGGTGCACTTCGTCGCCGTCGGTGGCGGCGAGCAGCGCCTCGACCTGCTCGATCGAGATCGCCTTGGGCAGTCGCATCCCGAGCTTGGGCGGTTTGGTGTCGACCGAGACGTCGAGTTCGGCGAGTCCCTCCTCGACGAGGAACCGGTGGAACCCGCGCACCGACGACAGCATGCGACCGACCGAGGATGCCGCGAGCGGCGCCTCCTCGCGAGCCCGCAGTTCGTGCGCGAACGCCACCACCGCGGCGCTCGTCACCTCGCCCGGAGACGTCATGCCGCTCCGCGCGAGATGCTGCTCGTAGGCCCCGAGGTCGCGGCGGTACGCGGCGAGCGTGTTCGCGGACAAGCCGCGCTCGATCGCGACGTGCCGGAGGTACCGATCAATCGCCTGACCGATCGGCGTGGCGCACGGTCGCGACTCATCGCCGACGCCGATCGGCGTCAGCGCAGGCTCGGGTGCCTGGTCCACGGTTCGTTCGCGTCGGCGAGGGTCTGCCAGCCGCGGTTGCGGCCGGCCTGCGCCGCGAGCACGGCGACGCTCAGGATCGAGTTCTGGGCGCTGCGGGTCAGCACGGCATCCACCACTTCATCGAGCGGAACCCAGCGCAACTCGATGCCGGCCTCCTCCTCGGTGCGGGTGAACACCTCGGGTGCGGCGCTCACGCCACGAGCGAGGTACACCCGGATCACCTCGTTGCTGCCGCCTGGCGACGTCATGAACTCGCACAGCAGCGACCACTGCTCGGCGACGAGGTCGGCCTCTTCGGCGAGTTCGCGCTGGGCGCCGAGCAGCGGATCCTCGCCGACGACGTCGAGCAGGCCCGCGGGGAGCTCCCAGTCGCGCATGCGCACCGGGTGCCGGTACTGCTTGATGAGCAGCACGCGGTCGCGCTCGTCCATCGCGAGCACGGCGACGGCGCCGGTGTGGTCGACGTACTCACGGGTGATCGGCTCGTTGGTTCCATCGTCAAGCGTGAACACATCGCGGCGGATGTCCCACACCTTGCCGTCGAACACGACGTCACTCGAGATCAGGTCGGGCGCGACGACGTCGTCGACGAGACCAGCGCCCTCGAACCGATCAAGCACCGGCGGGCTCGGGAACCTCGAAGAGGCGACTGGCCTGCTGGCGCTCGAGCGCGGCCCAGATCAGACCGCGGAACAGCGGATGCGCGTGATTCGGGCGCGACCGCAGCTCGGGGTGAGCCTGCGTGCCGACGTAGAACGGGTGCACCTCGCGGGGCAGCTCGACGTACTCGACGAGGTTGCGGTCGGGCGACAGCCCGGAGAACACGAGTCCGGCCTCGGCGAGCTGCCCGCGGTAGGCGTTGTTCACCTCGTAGCGGTGACGGTGACGCTCGGCGGCGCGTGGCGCGCCGTAGAGCTCGGCGACGATCGATCCGGGCGCGAGGTCTGCCTCGTACAGGCCGAGGCGCATCGTGCCGCCGAGGTCGCCGTGGTCGATGATGTCCACCTGCTCCGCCATCGTCGCGATCACCGGGTACTGGGTGTCGGGGTCGAACTCGGACGACGACGCGTTGGTGAGACCCGCGACATCCCGCGCGTATTCGATCACCATGCACTGCAGGCCGAGGCAGATGCCCGAGCACCGGGACGCCGTTCTCGCGAGCGAACTTGAGCGCACCGAGCTTGCCCTCGATGCCGCGCACGCCGAACCCGCCCGGAACGAGAATGCCGTCGAGATCCGACGAGCATTCGCGCAGCTCCCTCGGGCGTCTGGCACTCGTCGGAGGCGATCCAGCGCACGACGACCTTCGCCTGGTGCGCGAATCCACCCGCCTTGAGCGCCTCGGTCACCGACAGGTACGCATCGGGCAGGTCGATGTACTTGCCGACCAGGCCGATCGTCACGGTGTGCTTCGGGTCGTGCACGGCGGTGAGCAGGTCGCTCCAGCCGTCCCACACCACGTCGCCGGCCACGAGGCCGAGCTGGTCGATGATGTAGGCGTCGAGGCCCTGGTCGTGCAGCATCGTCGGGAATGTCGTAGATGGATGGCACGTCCACCGCATTCACGACGGCCGCTTCATCCACGTCGCACATCAGCGCGATCTTGCGCTTGTTGCTCTCAGAGACAGGACGATCCGAGCGCAGCACGAGCGCATCCGGCTGGATGCCGATCGAGCGCAGCGCGGCGACCGAGTGCTGCGTCGGCTTGGTCTTCTGCTCCCCCGACGCGCCCATGTACGGCACGAGCGACACGTGCACGAAGAACACGTTCTTGCGACCGAGCTCGTGGCGCACCTGCCGCGCCGACTCGATGAACGGCTGGCTCTCGATGTCGCCGACCGTGCCGCCGATCTCGGTGATGATCACGTCGGGCCGCGGGTTGGCGTCATCGAACGGACCCTGCGCCTGCAGTCGCATCCTGCGCTTGATCTCATCGGTGATGTGCGGGATGACCTGCACCGTGTCGCCGAGGTACTCGCCGCGGCGCTCGCGCGCGATGACGGTCGAGTAGATCTGGCCGGTGGTGACGTTGGCGGCCTGGTCGAGGTCGATGTCGAGGAAGCGCTCGTAGTGCCCGATGTCGAGGTCGGTCTCGGCACCGTCATCGGTGACGAACACCTCGCCGTGCTGGAACGGGTTCATCGTGCCCGGGTCGACGTTCAGATACGGGTCGAGCTTCTGCATGACGACGCGCAGACCCCGCGCGGTGAGCAGATTGCCCAGACTCGCGGCGGTGAGGCCCTTGCCGAGGGAGGAGACGACACCCCCGGTGACGAAGATGTGCTTGGTCACTGCTGCGTCGGACGGGCCCGCTTCTGAATTGATCACCACGGGGTTTCATCGTATCGCACGTCAGCGGGGTGCTCGGCGTGACGCGCGGATGCGACGTCGCTCGCGTCTGCGCAACCGACCCCGAGCCGCTACAGTTCGTGCATGGTGACCCGGCCCGCCACCCTTCCCGCCGTCGCGATCGCGCTCGTCGCGCTGAGCCTGCTCGCGGGATGCTCGGCGCCCGTCAGCGTCGCCAACGACACGTCGGCGGGCAGCCCGCCCGGGTTCGACGGCTCAGGCGGACTGCTCAACGGCGCTGCCGAGCGCGATCTGGATCAGCGGCCGCCGCGAGTTCGCCATCGTCACGTTCGGCAGCTCGTCGTGCCCTCCCGTGCCGACGTCGATCTCGGCGATCGATGAGCACCACCTGGCGATCACGTTCGTGAAGTCGCCGAACTCCCCTGCACGGCCGACCTGGCGCCGACCACCCACAAGTTCGACGTGCCGAAGGGCGTGGATGCCGACGGTGCCGTCGCGGTCGCGGTCACGTACGACTTCGACACCGACTACGACTACAAGCTGGTGCTGCCGCCGCCGTAGCGGCTCGGCGCCCGATGGTGCTCGGCGCTCAGCCGCCGCGCGCGGTCTCGATCAGCTCGCGCGCGTGCGCGAGCCCGGTCTCCGACTCGGCGAGCCCCGACAGCATGCGGGCGAGTTCCGCGACGCGGGCGTCGTCGTCGAGCTGCTGCACGCTGCTCGCCGTGAACGACCCGTCGCTCGACTTCACGACGCGCAGGTGGTTGCCCGCGAACGCGGCAACCTGGGCGAGGTGCGTGACGACGATCACCTGGGCCGTTCGGCTGAGCGCGGCGAGCCGCCGACCGATCTCGATCGCGGATGCGCCACCGACGCCGGCATCCACCTCGTCGAAGATGAACGTCGGCACCGGGTCGCTGCCGGCGATGACGACCTCGATCGCGAGCATCACGCGCGACAGCTCGCCGCCCGAGGCGCCGCGGCCGAGCGGACGTGGATCGGCGCCGGGATGCGGCTTGAGCAGGATCGAGATCGTGTCCTTGCCGGTCGCCGAGTAGTCCTGGCGGTCCTCGACCGTCACGAGCACCGCCGCGTCCGGCATCGCGAGCGCGGTGAGCTCCCCGGTGACGGCGTCGCCGAGCCGCTGCGCCGCTTCGCGACGCACCTCGCTCAGTCGTCCGCCGAGTTCGATCACCTGCGTGCGCGACGCGTCGACGCTCTCCGCGAGCGCGGCGATGCGGTCGTCGTCGTTGTCGATCTCGAGCAGGCGCGCGCTGCCGGTGTCGAGGTAGGCGACCACGTCGTCGAGCGTCGGCCCGTACTTGCGCACGAGCCCAGCGAGCGTCGCGCGGCGCTCCTGCACGGTCTCGAGTTCGCGCGCGCCGTCGGCGTCGAGGGTCGCGAGATAGCCCGCGAGCTGCACCGTGAGCTCGGTCACCGCGAAGGATGCCGCAGCCATCGCCTCCGAGATCGGCCCGAGCGCAGGGTCGTGCCCGGCGACGCGGTCGAGCTGCCGCCGCGCGGTGCGCGAGGAGTCCCTGCACGTCGCTGCCGTCATCCGAGGTCTCCGACGACAGGATGTCGTGCGCCTGCGCCGCCGCGAGCCGGAGGTCTTCGAGGTTGCCGAGCCGGTCCGCGCGCTCGGCGAGCTCGCGATCCTCTCCGCTGCGCGGCTGCACCGCCTCGATCTCGGCGATCGCCGCGCGCAGCTCCTCGGCCTCGCGCGCACGCCGGTCACGCTCGGCGATCGAGCACCTCGAGCTCGCCCTGGTCGTCCTGCCAGCGCTGGAACACCGCCTGGTACTCCTCGAGCACCGTCGACCAGTGCCGACCCGGCGAACCGGTCGAGCGCCTCGCGCTGGGCCGTGGATGACCGCAGCCGCAGCTGGTCGGACTGCCCGTGCACCACGACGAGCTGCTGCCCGATCTCGTTCAGCACGCCGACCGGGGCGCCGCGACCGCCGACGGTGGCGCGACTGCGACCGTCCTGCGCGACGGAGCGACCGAGGATGAGCTCGCCACCGTCGAGGTCTCCCCCGGCGTCGCGCACGCGGTCGGCGACCGGGCCGTGCTCATCCACCTGCCAACGTCCTTCGACGATCGCCTGGCCGTTGCCGCTGCGGATCGAGCCGCTGTCGGCACGCTCGCCGAGCAGCAGGCCGAGCGCGGTCACGACCATGGTCTTGCCGGCGCCGGTCTCACCGGTGAGCGCCGTGAATCCTGGTCCGAGGGGCAGGCGAGCCTCGCCGATGACCCCCAGGTTGACGATGGAGATCTCTTCGATCACGGTTCCTCGACCACCAGCCGCGCGGCGTCCTCGTCGATCGGCCCGCGCCAGCCGTTGACCGGCAGCGCGAACTTGCGCACGAGACGATCCGTGAACGGGCCCTGGTTGAGCCGCGCGAGTCGCACCGGGATCGGGCGAGCGACGCACGACCACGCGCGCACCGGTCGGCAGGTCGTGCGTGCGGCGACCGTCGCACCAGAGCACGCCGGTGCCCTGGGTGCGGTCGAGCACCTCGACGGCGAGGGATGAGTCGGGGCCGACCACGAGCGGACGTGCGAAGAGCGCGTGCGGGCTCAGCGGTACGAGCAGCAGCGCGTCGAGCGAAGGCCACACCACGGGACCACCCGCAGAGAACGAGTACGCGGTCGAGCCGGTGGGCGTCGACATCACGACACCGTCGCAGCCGAACGACGACAGCGGCCGCCCGTCCACCTCGATGACGACCTCGAGCATCCGCTCGCGACTCGCCTTCTCGACCGTGGCCTCGTTGAGCGCCCAGGACTCGTAGACGACCTCGCGGTCGACCTTGACCCGCACGTTGAGCGTCATGCGCTCCTCGACGAGGTAGTCGCGCGCGAGCACGCGAGCGACCGTCTCATCGAGGTTCTCGCGCTCGCTCTCGGCGAGGAAGCCGACATGGCCGAGGTTGACGCCGAGCAGTGGCGCGCTGCATCCACGGGCCAACTCGGCCGCGCGCAGGATCGTGCCGTCGCCGCCGAGCACGATCACGAGCTCGAGATCGCCGATCTGCACGGCGTCGCCGAGCATGGTGATCGGCTGCAGGTCGGGTGCGGCGGCCATGATCTCGTCGAACTCGTCGTCCGAGAGCACGGGCGTGAGCCCGGCGGCGATCAGCTGGCGGCAGACGTCGATGCCAGCGTCGAGCGAATCCTGCCGCCCGGTGTGCGCAACCACGAGGATGTGCCGGTCGGTCAAACGGTCACACCCTCTCGGTCGACGCAGCGCGCACTGGTCGGGCCGCTGCATCCATTCTGTCTGATGGATGCCGCGAGCGGGTCGCCCTGCCGAATGGATGCGCAACCATCACGGCCGCTGCCGCCTGTGGTGGAGCCGAGCACTACGCGATGCGCTGCACCTCGTCGCGCCACTCGGATGGGTTCGTGCCCGATGCCGCACTGAACCACACCAGGAACTCCCGATTGCCGCTGCCGCCCGCGATCGGACTCGGCAGCACGCCAGCAGTCGGCAGTGCGAGATCCCACGCCGCCCACAGCACCCCGTTGAGCGCGTCGGCTCGCAGGCCGGCGTCGCGCACGATCCCCTCCCGGATGCCGGTGCGTCCCACCTCGAACTGCGGCTTCACGAGCAGCACGTAGTCGGCGTCGAGTGCCGACGGTCTCGACGAGCGCGGGCAGCACGGTCGGCAGCGAGATGAACGACAGATCGGCAACGAGGATGCTCGGGGCCTCACCGATCCCGCTGGCCGCGGCCAGCGCGGCTGCCGTCATCGAGCGCGCGTTGAACCCCTCGACGACGGACACCCGCGGGTCGGCCCGCAGCTCGGGCACGAGCTGCTCGTGCCCCACGTCGAGCGCGATCACGTGCCGCGCGCCACGCTCGAGCAGCACCTGGGTGAACCCGCCGGTCGACGCCCCGACGTCGAGCGCGAGCCGTCCCGCCGGGTCGACGCCGAAGCCGTCGAGCGCCGCGATGAGCTTGTGGGCGGCGCGACTGACGTAGTGGTCGGCGCCCGCGACCTCGATGGTCGCCGACTCGGAGCACCTTGAGCGACGCCTTGAGTGCCGGCGACCCGTTCACGGTCACGAGCCCGTCGGCGATGAGCTTCGCGGCGACCGTGCGCGACCTCGCGATGCCACGCTCGGCCATCGCCGCGTCGAGCCGAAGTCCGTCGCTCATGGCCGTAGCCACGCCGTCCTCGAGCGACTGCGGACTCAGCCATGGTGGCCGGGCGAGTCCCCACCCTCGAGGGCGGCGCGCAGCTCGTCGTGCACCTGCGTGAACGCAGCGGCACGGGCGTCGAGCGGCTGGTCCTCGATCAGGCGCAGGCGCGACAGCAGCGCGTCGGTCTCGTCGTCGCGATCCGCGTCGGCGCGCGCCTCGGCATCCACTGCGTCGGCTCGGCTGCTCGGTCTCGTCGTCCACGGTCACGAATATAGCTCCGGCGCGACATCGAGCGCGTAGATCGGCTTGCCCGAACTCCAGATCGCGGTGGATGCCGCACGCAGCAGGTCGATGCCCGCACCGCGCTCCGCGGTGAGTCGGTTGCCCGCCAGTCGAACGGCGGCCGTACCGACCGTGGTGACCTCGCCATCCACCACCGTCGCCGGGTACGGCTCGTGCAGCCCGCGAAGGTCATCGAGGAGGAACGTCGGACGCTCATCGGGCACCGCCGCGAGCACCTGCTTGGCCTGGTCGATGCCGGTGAGCACCTGCACCGACGGGATGCCCGCGCGATTGGCGCCCTTGATGTCGGTGTCGAGGCGGTCGCCGATCATGAGAGCGGCACGCGACCCGTACCGATTCATCGCCTCGTCGTAGATCGCGACCTCAGGCTTGCCCGCGACCACCGGAAGAATGCCGACCGCGGTATGCACCGCCGACACGAGCGTGCCGTTGCCCGGCGCGGTGCCGCGGGCGAGCGGCAGCGTCCAGTCGGTGTTCGTCGCCACCCACGGGATGCCGCCGTGCAGCGCGAACGCCGCCTCTGCGAGATCCTTCCAGCCGACCTCCGGCGCGAACCCCTGGATGACGGCCGCCGGGGAGTCCTCGGCGGACCGCGTGACCGACGAACCCGCCCTTCTCGACCTCAACCGTGAGGCCTTCGCCACCCACGACCAGCACTTTCGATCCCGCGGGCACGAGCCCGGCGAGCAGTCGCACTGCGGCTTGCGGCGACGTGACGACGTCGTCCGGAGTCGACGCGCAACCCCAGCTCGGTGAGATGCGCGGCCACCGAGACATCCGTTCGAGACGCGTTGTTCGTCGAGGTACGCCACCCGGATCGCTGACGCGATCGCGTTTATGCTCTCCACGGCATATGGGATGGCGTCGGCACCCTTGTAGACGACACCGTCGAGGTCGGCGAGCACCAGTTCGATGCCTCGGCGAGCGGCGTGTCAGTCATTCGCTCCGACGCCGCCCCTCGTCGTCGTCGAGCGGGTCGCTCATGTCGATGATCTCGATCACGTCGTCATCGTCGTCGTCGCCATCCTGCAGCGCGGCGACAGCGACGTCGGCTGCGGCGTACCACTCCTCCGCCTCCGGGCGCGTCCGAGGTCCTCGAGCACGGTCGCGTACGCGTCGAACAGACCCGGGCTCCAGCTGAACGCCGTGGACCGATCGAGTTGCGGAATCTCGAGTTCGAGCAGCGCTGCATCCAGCTGTCCGAGGTCGAGGCGCGCGCCCGACATCGCGATCGCGAGCTCCACCTGCACGGCAGGCGGCAGCGTCGAACGCTGCACCGATCGGCCGAGCTCGAGCGCGCGCTCAGGGCGACCG